>NZ_JBIUZN010000004.1:29362-380754 GCF_044745045.1 Curtobacterium sp. NPDC087082
GCGGGGCCCCCCCCCCCGGGGGGGCCCGCCCCCCCCGCCCCGGGGGGGGCCCCCCCCCCCCCCCCCCCCCCCCCCCCCCCCCCCCCCCCCCCCCCCCCCCCCCCGGGGGGGGGGGGGGGGGGCCCCCCCCCCCCCCCCCCCCCCTCCTGTGCGTCCACCGTCTGCTAGCATCTCCTCAGCAGTGCGCTCCGGCGCGCTGACTTCGCGTGTCCACAGCGCCGTCACCGGCGCGGCACCCGACCATCGGTCTCGCTCTCACGAGCGGGCGGTCGCGTGCCAGGGCACCAGGGACCACGACCGACGGTCGTGATCGACACAACCGCAACAGGTCCGCAGCGACGTGCGAGAGCACGGCTGCGCGCCGAGAAGACAGAAGGAGGACGGCACATGGCCGTCGTCACCATCCGCCAGCTGCTCGACAGCGGCGTCCACTTCGGACACCAGACCCGTCGGTGGAACCCGAAGGTGAAGCGATTCATCCTCGCCGAGCGCTCCGGCATCCACATCATCGACCTGCAGCAGTCGCTGGCCTTCATCGACCGCGCTTATGACTTCGTCAAGGAGACGGTCGCGCACGGTGGCACGATCCTCTTCGTGGGCACCAAGAAGCAGGCCCAGGGCTCCATCGCCGAGCAGGCGACCCGCGTCGGCCAGCCCTACGTCAACCAGCGTTGGCTCGGCGGTCTGCTCACGAACTTCCAGACGGTCTCCAAGCGCCTCGCGCGCATGAAGGAGCTCGAGGAGATCGACTTCGACGACACGACGAAGGGCTTCACCAAGAAGGAGCTCCTCATCAAGAAGCGCGAGCTGGACAAGCTCCACAAGACCCTCGGTGGTATCCGCAACCTCACGCGGACCCCGAGCGCGCTCTGGATCGTCGACACCAAGAAGGAGCACCTCGCCGTCGACGAGGCGCAGAAGCTCGGTATCCCGATCATCGGCATCCTCGACACCAACTGCGACCCCGACGAGATCACGTACCCGATCCCGGGCAACGACGACGCGATCCGCTCCGTCGGTCTCCTCACCCGCATCGTCGCCGACGCCGCGGCCGAGGGCCTGAAGACCCGCCACAACGGTGGCGACGACGAGGCTGCGGCCGAGCCCCTCGCCGAGTGGGAGCAGGAGCTCCTCGGTGGCGAGACCGCCGCGCCGGCCGCTGCGACCGCCGCCGCCGGGGCCGAGACCCCGGTCGAAGAGAACGACGCTGACGCGCAGGTCGCCGCGAAGGAGATCGGCGAGCCGATCGCCGACGACGCGAAGAACGCAGAGCCGACGGCCGAGGCCGAGGCCGCTGCGGAGACCACCCCCGCCGAGTGACCATCGGGGGCGTCGGGCCGATCGGTCCGGCGCCCCTGCTCCACTCTCCACAAACGCTCAGTCCAGAAAGGACTCCAGTCAATGGCCAACTACAGCCTTGCTGACGTGAAGAAGCTCCGCGAGGACCTCGGGGCCGGCATGATGGACGCGAAGAACGCGCTCGTCGAGGCCGACGGCGACTACGACAAGGCCGTCGAGCTGCTCCGCATCAAGGGCGCGAAGGCCGTCGCCAAGCGCGACGACCGTGCGACCTCCGAGGGTGTCGTCGTCGCGTCGACCGACGGTGGCGCGGCGACCGTCGTCGAGCTCGCGAGCGAGACCGACTTCGTCGCGAAGAACGAGAAGTTCACCACCCTCGCCGACAAGGTCGTCGCCGCGGTCGCCGCCGCCGGTGCCACCGACGTCGAGGCCGGCAACGCCGCGCCGCTGGACGGCAAGACGGTCGCCGAGGTCATCGACGAGGCCGCCGCCGCGCTCGGTGAGAAGCTCGCGCTCCGCACGGTCACCCGTGTCGAGGGCGACGCCTTCGAGGTCTACCTGCACAAGACCAGCCAGGACCTCCCGCCGCAGATCGCCGTCGTCATCGCCTACTCGGGCTCCGACGCGGCCGAGGCCCGTTCCATCGCGCAGCACGTCGCGTTCGCGAACCCGACCTACCTCACGCGGGACGAGATCCCGGCCGAGGCGATCGAGAAGGAGCGCGCGACCGTCGAGGCGATCACGCGCGAGGAGGGCAAGCCGGAGGCCGCCCTGCCGAAGATCGTCGAGGGTCGCCTCAACGCCTACCGCAAGCAGGTCGCGCTCCTCGACCAGGACTACGCGAAGGACAACAAGCTGTCCGTCGCGAAGGCCGCCGAGAACGCCGGCATCACGATCCAGGGCTTCGCCCGCGTCAAGGTCGGCGCGTAACGAACCCGTGACGGGGCTCGGAACCACCAGGTTCCGGGCCCCGTTTTCGCGCGCCGACACGCGCGAGCACCGACTGGAGGCGCGACCCGCCTCCGCCGGACCGGCTGCGGCCGGGTAGATTCCCACGAGACATTCGACGAAGGGTGCGACCACATGACGAACGAGAAGACCGGACGCCGCCGGGTCCTGCTGAAGCTGTCGGGGGAGGCGTTCGGTGCCGGTTCGCTCGGTGTGAACCCGGACGTCATCAGCACGATCGCGAAGGAGATCGCGGTCGCCGCGCAGGAGGTCGAGGTCGCGATCGTCGTCGGCGGCGGGAACTTCTTCCGCGGCGCCGAGCTCTCCCAGCGGGGCATGGACCGCGGACGCGCCGACTACATGGGCATGCTCGGGACGGTCATGAACGCCCTCGCGCTGCAGGACTTCCTCGAGCAGGCCGGAGCCGCCACGCGCGTGCAGTCGGCGATCAGCATGACCCAGGTCGCCGAGCCGTACATCCCGCGGCGCGCCGAGCGGCACCTCGAGAAGGGGCGCATCGTCATCTTCGGTGCCGGGGCGGGCCTGCCCTACTTCTCGACCGACACGGTCGCCGCGCAGCGTGCCCTCGAGATCGACGCGCAAGAGGTCCTCGTCGCCAAGAACGGCGTCGACGGCGTCTACACGGCGGACCCCAAGAAGGACGCCACGGCGGAGAAGCTCCACCACGTCACCTACCAGGACGCGCTCCTGAAGGGCCTCAAGGTCGTCGACGCCACCGCGTTCTCGCTCTGCATGGACAACGGCATGCCGATGCACGTCTTCGGCATGGAGGGCGACGGCAACGTCGCCGCCGCGATCCGGGGCGAGCGCATCGGCACGGTGGTCAGCAACTGACCCCGTCCGCTGACTAGACTCGACGCCAGTACCGAAGGAGTAACACCGTGATCAGTGATGTCCTGACCGAAGCCACCGAGAAGATGGCGAAGGCGGTCGAGGTCGCCAAGGACGACTTCTCGACCGTCCGCACCGGCCGCATCAACGCGGCGCTCTTCCAGAAGATCCCGGTCGAGTACTACGGCACGCCGACGCCGCTCGCGCAGCTCGCGTCGCTGCAGACCCCCGAGGCCCGCACGCTCATCGTGACGCCGTACGACAAGACGGCGCTCAAGGAGATCGAGCGCGCGATCGCGACGTTCCCGAACCTCGGCGCCAGCCCGACGAACGACGGTGACATCGTCCGCGTGACGATCCCGGAGCTCACGCAGGACCGCCGCAAGGAGTTCGTCAAGCTCGTCCGGAGCAAGGGCGAGGACCACAAGGTCGTCATCCGCAACATCCGCCGCAAGGCCAAGGACGACCTCGACGCGCTGAAGGGCGAGATCTCCGACGACGAGATCTCCCGTGGCGACAAGGACCTCGAAGCCCTGACGAAGAAGCACGTCGACCAGATCGACGACTCGCTGAAGAAGAAGGAAGCCGAACTCCTCGAGGTCTGATGCACCGTCCGGACCAGGGCGGTGACCGCCCCACAGCAGAGAAGCGTTCCGCCAAGGGGCTGCGTCAGGACTTCGACGCGCGCGCACGAGCCGCACGCACCGACTTCGAGGCGCAGCTCCGGCAGCGGAAGGCCGACTTCGGCGCCCGCAACGAGGCGCTGACGGCACGCACCGGACGCAACCTGCCGGCCGCGATCGGGATCGCGCTGGCGTTCGCGGTCGTGATGCTCGGCTCGTTGCTCATCTGGAAGCCGTCGTTCATGGTCGTCGGAGCGTTCCTGCTCGGCGTCGGTGTCTACGAGCTCGCGAGCGCCATGCGGTTCGCCGGGCGCGACGTGCCGCGCATCCCGAGCGTCATCGTGAGTGTGGCGATCGTGCCGGCGGCGTTCATCGGCGGGCAGATCCCGGCGCTGTTCACGCTCCTCGGCGGCATCGTGTTCATCAGCCTCTGGCGCCTGGTCGAGGTCGCGATCGCGCGTCCGAAGCCGGCCGCGGGGAACGTGGTGCGGGACCTCACGAACGGCTTGTTCGTGCAGGCCTACATCACGCTCCTCGGCGCCTGCGTCGTGCTGCTGGCGGCACAGCCCAGCGGGCAGCTCTGGGTGATCGGCTTCATCCTCGTGGTCGTCGCGGTCGACACCGGCGCGTACGCCACCGGGCTCAACCTCGGCAAGCACCCGATGGCGCCCCGGATCAGCCCGAAGAAGACGTGGGAGGGCTTCGCCGGCTCGGTCGCCGCCAGCATCATCGTCGGCATCCTCGTCTCGTGGCTCATGCTCGGGCTGCCCTGGTGGACGGGCATCATCCTCGGCGTGCTCATCTCCGGGTCCGCCACGCTCGGCGACCTGACCGAGTCGATGATCAAGCGCGACCTCGGCATCAAGGACATCTCGTCGTTCCTGCCCGGGCACGGTGGACTCCTCGACCGCATCGACAGCATCCTGCCGTCCGCCGCCGTCGCCTACGTGCTGTACCTCGTCGTCAACCACTGAACGGACCCCTGGCCCACGCCCCAGCGCGTCCAGGTCACACCATGGTCCGGTCCTGGCAGAATGTCGCCGTGGCCACCACCTTCCCGAACGCAGACCGCTCCGCCCTCGGATACGACGTCGACGAGGTCGAGCGCTTCCTCGAGGACGCCCGCCGCGCCTACACGGCGAACGACACCGCTCCGGCGATCGAGGCCGCGAAGATCCGGGCCACCGCCTTCTCGATGCGCAAGGGCGGCTACTCCACCGCACACGTCGACGCCGCACTCGAACGGCTCGAGGACGCCTTCGCGGCTCGTGAGCGCGAGCGGGAGATCGCGGACATCGGGCAGAAGGCCTGGTACGCCGAAGCCCGGTCGAAGGCCTCCGACGTCGTGGCGCGTCTCGAGCGTCCGGACGGGCAGCGGTTCGGTCGCGTCAGCTTCCTCGGCACCGGGTACCACCCGAAGGACGTCGACGCCTTCGCGAAGCGGCTCGAGGGATACTTCCGCGACGGCAAGCCGCTCAGCCTGACCGAGGTCCGCTCGATCGTCTTCCGACCCAAGCACGGCGGCTACCGCGAAGCGCAGGTCGACGCGCTGCTCGACGCCGTCGTCGAGGTCATGCTCGCTGTCCGCTGACGACGCGCTGGTGGCGGGTGCTTCGCTTTCCGTGATCGTTCCGTTATCCTGGTCGAACTCATGGGCAGGCACACGGCAGACATCAGCTCCGACCGCGATACCCGCGAGCACCTCGGCCTCACGGCCGCCGGTGAGCGCCGCGCGGCACTGAACCGAACCCGCACGGCGGAGAACTCGGTCCTCCCGGCGAACCCGACGGTGGTCACGGCATCGGTGCCGACCGCTCCGGCCGTCGCCCCCAAGTCGGTCGCGGCGAACCGCGTGTCGGACACGACGGACGCGCAGGCGTCGGTCGCCCACGCGGTGCCCGCCACCCCTGCCGACCCCCGCATCGTCAAGCAGCGTCGTGCCCGTGCCGTCGCCGCAGCCGCGAAGCCGTCGTCGTCCCCGCAGAGCATGAACACCTTCGTGCGCAAGCGTGCGGCAGTGCCGGTGCTGTCCTTCTTCGCGGTGTCCGGCATCGTCGTCGGCTCGCTGTTCAACCCGCTGCAGCCCGACGTGGCCCAGGCAGCGGTCTCCGCTCCGGTGCTCGTCAAGGCGCCGGCGGCCCCGCAGGAGTACACGGCGCACGGCACATACGCCGCGTTCGACGTCTCCCGTGACGCGTACGGCGTGACGCTCCCGAAGCCCAAGGTCGTCGAGAAGCCGAAGACCGAGACCGACACCACGGATGCCGACGCGGACACCGCCACGGACGAGACCGCCTCGGTGAGCGCCTCGAACACCCTCGCGGCGACCGCTGCGACGCCGGACCCGGGCAGCGCCCAGGCCATCGCGCAGGAGATGGTGGCCGCGCGCGGCTGGGGGACCGACCAGTACAACTGCCTCGTCTCGCTCTGGAACAAGGAGTCGGGCTGGCGCGTGAACGCGTACAACCCGAGCGGTGCCTACGGCATCCCGCAGGCGCTCCCCGGCAGCAAGATGGCCACGGCCGGCGCCGACTGGCAGACGAACCCGGCGACGCAGATCACCTGGGGCCTCAACTACATCTCCGGCGTCTACGGCACGCCGTGCGGTGCCTGGGGCCACAGCGTCGCGAACAACTGGTACTGATCGGCTGAACGCAGGTGCCGCGGAGCAACCGGCCGCGACGCCCTCGGGGCCGCGGTCCCGAGCAGGACGACGAGCCGACCGGTCTCGACCGGATGATGAGCTCGTGGAAGCGCACCGAGGTGCGCCGCGGCCGTGAGTACCTCGTGCAGCCCGTCTCCGCCGCCTCGGCGCAGAAGGAGTACATCTGCCCGGGCTGCGGCGGCACGGTGCTGCCCGGCGTGGCGCACGTCGTCGTCTGGCGTGCCGACGGTGTCCTCGGGGACGAGGCCGACCTGGCGTCCCGCCGCCACTGGCACAACCACTGCTGGAGCATCGCATGACCACCGAGATCCGGTCGAACACCGAGCTGCCGGCCCGACGCACCGACATCGAGCTCGTCACGGACGACCACCTCACCCTGGTCGGTGAGCTCGCCGAGCCGCTCGAGCACGCTGCTCGCGGCACGATCGTGACGCTGCACCCGCTGCCGACCGCGCACGGCTTCATGGACTCGCACGTCCTGAAGAAGGCGGCGGCCCGGCTCCCGGCCCTCGCGGACATCGCGGTGCTCCGCTTCAACTTCCGCTCGGTGACGTCCCCGCGCGGCACGTCCGAGGGCGTCTTCGGCGACGGCGTCTCCGAGGGGTTCGACCTGCGCGCCGCCGTCACGGACGTCGTTCACCGCGGTCTGCCGACACCGTGGCTCGTCGGGTGGTCGTTCGGCACCGAGGTGATCCTCAAGCACGCGCTCGAGCACGTCGAGGCCGGCCGGGTCGCCGGTGTCGTCCTGCTCTCGCCGCCGCTGCACCGCACCACCGACGACGAACTCGCCCGCTGGGCGGAGGTGTCCGTCCCCGTCGTGGCCCTCGTCCCCGAGCACGACGACTTCCTGCAGCCGGACGAGGCGGCACGTCGGTTCGCCATCGCGCCGAACGTCCGTGTCGTCCCGGTCGAGGGGGCGAAGCACCTCTGGGTGGGGGAGAAGTACGTCCGGATCGTGCTCGACGCGATCGCGGACCTCGTCGTGCCGGGCAGCGCACCGTTGCCGACGCACGTCACCGACTGACGGACGGGCCGGGTCGCGGGGAACGGGTCGCGTCGACGACGCCGGCCGGTCCAGGAGGCGCGGGTCGCGCCTCCTGGACCGGCCGACGCTCAGCGCGTGGTCGCGTCCTCGTCGTCGGTGACCGTCGCGTCGTCGGTGACCGACTCGTCGTCGGGCTCGATCACGAGCTCGGCCGGCTCCGCGGCGTCGACCGACGGTGCCGTGCCGAGCAGGCCGGTCGCGTTGGTCAGGACCCCGCGGAGGTTCTCGAGGTAGCCGGCGACGGCGTCGCGTTCGGTCCGGATGGCCGCGAGGCGGTCCTCGGACTCGGCGATGATGCCGGCGGTGCGCTCCTCGGCGTCGGCGATCATCTTGTGCACGCGGTCCTGGGCGTCCGCGACGATCGTGCGCGCGTGCTCCTGCGCGTCCGAGGTGCTGGAGCGCTCGAGGTCGTCGGCCTCCTGCTGGAGGCGCTCGGCCCGTTCGCGTGCCTCGGTCGCGCGGCGCGTCGCCTCGGCGAGCTGCAGGTTCGCCTCGTCGAGGTACTTCTGCGTCTCGGTGACGGTGTCGTGGTGCTTCTGCAGGTAGTCCTGCTCGGCGTCGTCACGTCGGGCGGCGAGTTCCGACTCGAGGGTCGTGCGGGCCTCGTCGCGTTCGCGGGCGATCTCGGCACGGACCTCGTCGCGCTCGCGGGTGAGGTCGGCACGGGCCGTGTCGATCTCCTGCCGGAGTGCCGTGCGCTCGGCCTCGAGCGCGCCGAGCTCGGCGGTGCGGCGGTCGGCGATCTCGGTGTCGACCTCGGCGTGCTCGCGTTCGCGGCGGGCGGCGAGTTCGTTCTCGTGCTCGCGGGCGGCGCGTTCCGCGGCCGCCTCGGCCTCGGCGCGCTCCCGCTCGATGCGCGTCGCGTGCTCGTCGAGTTCACGGGCGATGCGGTCCGCGGTCTCCTGCACCAGCCGGGCGTTCTCGGTGCGGGTCTGCTCCTCGTCGACGCGGAGCTGGGCTCGTGCCGCCTCGATCTCCTGCTCGAGCGCGGCGCGGGCCGAGGCGAGCTCGCGGTCCCACTCGGCGCGGGCGGCCGCGAGCTCCTCGTCGAGGACACGGCGGCGGTCGGCGAGCTCGGTGTCGAGCTCGGCGCGACGGCGGTCGACCTCGGCGGCGAGGTCGGCGCGTCCGGTCTCGAGCTCGAGCGCGTGGGCCTGCTGCTCGTCGTCGCGTTCACGGTGCCAGGCGGCGCGACCCTCGGCGATCTCGCGCTCGAGGGCGTCGCGGCGGGTGGTCTCGTCGCGGTCGAGGTCCTCGACACGGCGGGCGTGGTCGGCCTCGAACACGCTGCGGCGGTGCTCGGTCTCGCGGTCGAGGTCGGCGGCGGCGCGACGGGCCTCGGCGGACTCGCGCTGGGTGATCTCGCGCAGCTCGGCGACCTCGTGCTCGACCTGGGCGCGCAGCGCGTTCGTCTCGCGGATCGCGACCGAGCGGACCTCGGCCGCCTCGGTCACGGCGGCACCGCGGATCGCGGCGGCCTCGTTGCGGGCGTCCTGCGTCAGGAGCCCGGCCTCGGCGCGGGCACGTTCGACGGTGTCGGCCGACTCGGCGCGGGCACGGGTGAGCTCGTTCGTCGACCGGGTGCGGGCGTCCTCGAGCGTGTCGCGGGCTTCGTCCTGTGCCTCGCGCAGGGTGCGGTCGGCCTCGGCACGGCTCGAGGCACGGAGCCGCTGCGCGTCGATGTCGGCCTGGCTGATGAGCCGCGTGGACTGTTCCTCGGCGACGCGGAGGGTCGACTCGAGACGGGTGCCGAGGCCGCTGTACGTGGGGGTGCCGGCCTCGTCGAGCTCGCCCTGCAGCTCGGAGACGCGCGCCTGCAGGAGGCGGATCTCCTTCGCGGCGTCGGCCCGGTCGTTGTTCGACTTGATGAGCTCACGGCGCAGATCGTTCAGCGAGCGGTCCACGTCTTCGCGGCGGTACCCACGCAGCTCGGTCCCGAACTCTGCCTCGTCGTTCGCCACGTGTTCGCTCCTGGGTGCTCGGCGGAGGGCACAGGGAAGGCCCGGCACGATTGTAGTGGCGTGCGGAGACGGTGGGCTGTGACCGCGGACAGCGGTGGGGGATGCGCCGTCCAGACTCCCTCGCTATCCTGGAGCGCTGATTCGCGCGCCGACACCCCCACCCCGGCGCGGTAGGGAGAAGATCCGTGCGATTCGTCCTGGCGATCGTCAGTTTCGTCATCGGGCTGCTGCTCGTCGCCCTCGCGGTCGGCCAGCGGACCGTGTTCGAGCCACCGTCGTCGCTCGTCGCGGCATCGTCCTCGAAGAGCTCCGCCCCGGTGACCGTGATCCCGGGCTCGACGCTCAACGCCAACCCCGGCTACCAGCGCATCAACGTCTCCGGCTCGGGCAAGGTGTTCGCGGCCTACGGCAAGACGAGCGACGTCGACGCCTGGATCGGCGACGCGAAGCACACGACGATGCGGTTCGACGCCGAGCAGGCGAAGCTCGTCGGCCGCACGACGGGGTCCGAGTCCACCGTGCCGGACCCCGCGGGAAGCGACCTCTGGTACCAGGAGTACGACAGTGCCGGACAGTTCACGGTCCGTCTGCCCGAGGACGTCAGCGTGATCATCGTCGGCGACGGTACGGCCGCGGCCCCGAGCGACGTCTCGGTCACGTGGCCGCGCGACACCGCGACGCCGTCGGTCGGTCCGCTCCTCGTCGCCGGTGGCGTGTTCCTGGTCGGCGGCATCGTCCTGCTCGTCTGGGCGTTCGTGCACCAGCGTCGTGGTCGCGGACCGCGCCGCCGCAGCGGGGGCTCCCGTCCGCCGCGCGTGCGTGCCTCGCGCCGTGCCGCGGCCGCCGGCGCCCAGGTACCGGTCCGCGGTCGTCGCGGCCGACGGGCGTTCGTGGCGATCCCGGTCCTGCTCGTCGGGGCCCTCGGTCTCGCCGGCTGTTCGTCCGACTACTGGCCGCAGGGGACGTCCGCGGCCAGCCCGACGCCCACCGCGACGGCGACCGGGACGGCTGCGCAGACCGAGCCGACCGCCGCCACGAAGCAGCAGATCACCCGGATCGTCCAGCGGGTCGCCTACGTGGCCAAGCGTGCCGACGACGCTCGCGACGCGAAGCTCGCCGAGCAGCGCTTCACCGGTGCGGCCCTCGACCTGCGCGCGGCGAACTACACGATCCGCGGCAAGGACTCGGACGTCGACGCCCCGCCGACGATCTCGGGGGAGCAGGTGTGCGTGGCGCTGCCGCAGCAGACCGACTCGTGGCCGCGCACCGTGTTCGCGGTCGTCGCCGAGGACTGCGACGCGAAGTCGGCCCCGCAGGCGCTGACGCTCGTGCAGGACTCCGCCCGCGACGACTACAAGGTCGCCTACGACGTCTCGCTCGAGGCCGCGGCGAAGATCCCGAGCCTCGCGCCCACGTCGATCGGTGCCGCCCTGCTCGCGTCGAACACGAAGCTGCTCGCCATCGCACCCGACGAGATCGCGAAGGCGTACGGCGACATCCTCTCGAAGGACAAGGACAGCTCGTACGCGTCGCTGTTCCAGGCGGACAGCGACGGCCTCCGGTCGACCATCGGCAAGGCCTACAAGGACAAGAAGTCCGAGTCGCTGCCGGACACCGCGAAGATCGAGTACTCGTCCGAGGTCCCCGACGACAGCGCCGTGGCGATCGCGACGGACGGTGCCGGAGCGCTCGTGTCCGCCGACCTGAACGAGGTCGAGAAGGTCACGCCCACCGCGGCCGGCGCCGAGGTGAACACCGAGGGCGCGGTCAAGGCGCTCTCCGGTGTCGACTCCAGCACGAAGGGCATCAGCGCGACCTACGGCGTGCAGCTGCTCTTCTACGTGCCCCCGGTGGGCACCGATGACAAAGTGGTCCTGCTCGGGTTCACGCAGGGCCTGACAGCAGCGAGTGAGGTGCAATGACCAACGTCCCCCCGACCCCGTCCGGTCTCCGCGGAGCCGTCGACCTGTCGTCCCTGGTGGACCGCGCCCAGCGGCCGCCCCAGCCCGGCGGGGCCGCTGCCGGCGGCCCCGGGTCCGGCGTCGCCGCAGGTGCTCCCGGCAGCGAGACCGGTGCCGACCTGACCGTCCCGTCGCTCGTCCTCGACGTCACCGACCAGACCTTCCAGGACGTCCTGCAGCTCTCCACGATCGTCCCCGTGATCGTCGACATCTGGGCCGAGTGGTGTGGGCCGTGCAAGCAGCTCTCGCCGATCCTCGAGCAGCTCACCGCCGAGTACGACGGCCGCGTGCTGCTCGCCAAGGTCGACGCCGACACGAACCCGCAGCTCGTGCAGGCGTTCCAGGCGCAGTCGATCCCGACCGTGGCCGCGCTCATCGGCGGACGCCCCCTCGGGCTCTTCGTCGGAGCGCTGCCCGAGGCGCAGGTCCGCGACGTCTACGAGCAGGTCCTCGCCGCAGCGGCAGAGAACGGTGTATCCGGCCGCGTCACGGTCGACGGAGCGGCCGCGGCCGACGCCGTCGAGCAGGGCGAGCCCGAGCCGGAGCCGCTGCCGCCGCACCACCAGGCCGCGTACGACGCGATCGAGCAGGGCGACTACGCCACCGCGATCCAGGAGTACAAGACCGCGATCGCGCAGGACCCGCACGACCAGATGGCCGTCGCCGGGCTCGCACAGGTGTCGCTGCTCGACCGGCTGAACGGCCGCACCGCGGACGACATCCGTGCTGCTGCGGCCGCCGGGCCCTCCGACGTGCAGGCGCAGCTCGCGGTCGCCGACCTCGACATCTCGGGCGGGCACGTCGACGACGCGTTCGGCCGGCTGCTCGACCTCGTCCCGACGGTGTTCGGGGACGAGCGCGAGGCGCTCCGTGTGCGGCTCGTCGAGTACTTCGAGCTGATCGGCACCGAGGACCCGCGCGTGGTCGCCGCGCGCCGGCGTCTGGCGAGCGCGCTGTACTGAGCGCCGACGCGTCAGCGCGGGACGCGCCAAGCGCGCCAAGCGCGAGCGTCGAACCACGAAACCGACGTCGAACCACGGTCGCACCCTGGTTCGACGTCGGTTTCGTGGTTCCACACCGTGGTCCTGCGCCGCGGTCGTGGTCGCGTCCGGGACGCGACCGCACGACGGACGGGAGGCGCGGTGCCAGTCGGCACTCCTCCCTCGCAGGCTCGGTCGGCGTGCCCCGCGCAACGCTTCGCGTCGCCGCTGAGCGGGGCACGCTCCCGTCCGATGTGCGCGGGGCTAGCGCGCCAGCTTCAGCCAGACCGCGCCGAGCGGCGGCACCACGAGGTGCGCGGACGCCGGACGCCCCGCCCACGGGGTGTCCTCGGCCGTGACCACGCCGAGGTTCCCCACGCCCGACCCGCCGTACTCCGCGGCATCGGTGTTGAGGACCTCGTGCCAGGCACCGGCCGCCGGCAACCCGAAGCGTCGCTCGACCGGCACGCCGGAGAAGTTCACGAACACCGCGAGCCGGGCGTCACCGTCCTTCCGCAGGAACCCGAGCGTCGAGTGCGGTGCGTCGCCACCCTCGATCCACTCGAAGCCGTCGGCCGTGGCGTCGTGCGTCCAGAGCGCCGGCGTCTCGCGGTACACCCGGTTGAGCGAGGACACGAGGTCCTGCACACCGCGGTGCCCCGGGTCGTCGAGGAGCCACCAGTCCAGCCCGCGCGCCTCGGACCACTCGCTGGGCTGGGCGAACTCCTGCCCCATGAAGAGCAGCTGCTTGCCGGGGTGGGCCCACATGAACGCGAGGTATGCCCGCACGTTCGCGAGCTTCTGCCACTCGTCGCCGGGCATCTTGCCGTAGAGCGATCCCTTGCCGTGCACGACCTCGTCGTGGCTGATCGGCAGGGTGAACTGCTCGCTGAACGCGTACACGAACGAGAACGTGATCTCGTCGTGGTGGTAGCTGCGGTACGCCGGGTCGCGCTCGATGTACTGCAGGGTGTCGTGCATCCAGCCCATGTTCCACTTCTGGCCGAACCCGAGACCGCCCGCGCTGGTCGGCTGCGTGACGCCCGGCCACGAGGTGCTCTCCTCGGCGATCATCACGATGCCCGGGTAGCGCTTGTACGCGGTGGCGTTCGTCTCCTGCAGGAAGGAGATCGCCTCGAGGTTCTCGCGCCCGCCGTGGATGTTCGGCAGCCACTCGGTGCGCGAGTAGTCGAGGTACAGCATCGAGGCGACGGCGTCCACGCGGAGCCCGTCGATGTGGAACTCCTCGAGCCAGTAGAGCGCGTTCGCGACGAGGAAGTTGCGGACCTGCGGCTGACCGAAGTCGAACACGTAGGTGCCCCAGTCGAGCTGCTCGCCACGGCGGGGGTCCGGGTGCTCGAACAGCGCGTAGCCGTCGAACTTCGCCAGGGCCCACTCGTCCTTCGGGAAGTGCCCGGGGACCCAGTCCATGATCACGCCGATGCCGGCGGAGTGCAGCCGGTCGACGAGGTACCGGAGGTCATCGGGGGAGCCGAACCGGGCAGTCGGGGCGTAGTAGCCGGTGACCTGGTAGCCCCACGATCCGCCGAAGGGGTGCTCGGCGAGCGGCAGGAACTGCACGTGGGTGAAGCCCGTGTACTGGACGTGGCCGATGAGCTGGTCGGCGACCTCGCGGTAGGACAGCCCCGGACGCCACGAACCGAGGTGGACCTCGTAGACGCTCATCGGACGGTCGTGCGTGGTCGTCCGTGCCCGGTGCTCCATCCACTGCGCGTCGCCGTCGGACCACTCGTGGTGCGACTCGTCGATCACGGAGGCGGTCAGCGGAGGGACCTCGGTCCGCCGGGCGAACGGGTCGGCCCGCTCCACCCAGCCGGAGTCGGTGAGGAGCTGGAACTTGTACCGCTGACCGACGAGGGCGCCGGGCCAGAACAGCTCCCAGACACCGAGGTCGGTCAGGCGACGCATCGCGGTGGTGCGGCCTTCCCAGCCCTCGAAGTCACCGATCACCCGGGCTGCGGTCGCCCGCGGGGCCCAGAGCGTGAACGAGACGCCGTCCACGCCGTCGACCGTGGTGACGTGCGCGCCGAGGTGGTGCCACAGCTGCTCGTCACGGCCCTCGCCGAAGAGGTGCAGGTCGAGTTCGCCGATCGTCGGGGGGAACCGGTAGGCGTCGTCGGTCGTCCAGGTGATGTCGTCGCTGTCGGTCGACGGGTCCGGGTCGTAGTCGGCCTCGACCCGGTACCGTCCGAGCTCGCCGGGGGTCGCGCCGGCCCAGAGGCCGTCGCCCTCGTGCGTGAGCTCGACGTCGTCCCCGTCCGGTCGGACGATCCGCACGGCGGTCGCGAGGTGGCGGACCACACGGACGCTCGTGCCGCCGTCGACGGGGTGCGGTCCGAGGACGTCGTGGGGCTGGGACCAGCGGGCCTCGGCGACCTGCTGGCGGAGCCACTCCTCGACGGGGGCGGGACGCGGGCCGGTCGCCTCCGGCGTGGTGTCGGTCGGACGGGAGGCGCGGGTCGACCCCGCCTCGCTCGTCGCGGCGAGCGGGCTGCCGCCTTCGCTGGTCGGCGCGTCCGCCCCGTCGCCGGGGCCGTCCGTGTCGGCCGACGTCGTGACGCCGGTCGCGCCTCCCGTGCCGTCACCGGCGGCCGCGGACCGCTCGACGGACTCGACCGCCTCGACCGTGACGTGCCGCGGGTGGGCCGCGTCGGACGCGTGTCCGGCGAGCGTGGCCGATTCGGCGACGTCGCGGTCCGGCGCTTCCCGTCGGGCCGGGGGTGCACCGGGCAGGTCCTCGCCGGGTGCCGAGACACGCGGCTCGTAGCGGGGGGCCGCGGGTTCCGGGGAGGCGGACGGATGCGGTCCTCCGGCTGCCGGCGGCTCCGGTGCGACGTGCTGTGCCGGGTGCGTCGGGCGCGGGGTGTCGGCCGGCATGCGGCGGGGCAGCACGGGCGGCGGAGGCGGCGGCACCGGCGGAACGCTCGGCCCCTGCCCCCGGTCGTTCGGCGCTGCCGTCGGTGCGTCGTCCTCGGGGTGGGTGTCGGTCATCGGTGGGGTCCCTCCACGACGAGCAGGTGCACGGGTTCTTGGAACGCGTCCAGGCGGACGTAGTTCGACGATCCCCAGACCCAGCGCTGGCCGGTCACGACGTCGCGGACGTCGAACGCCTGCTCCGGGTCGAGGCCGAGGGCGGCGAGGTCGAGGTGGACCGTGGTCTCACGGGCCGAGTGGGGGTCGACGTTCGCGACGACGATCACGGTGTCGTCGCGCCCGGAGCGGATGAACCGTCCGGGCAGGTGCTTGGAGTACACGACGATCGCCGGGTCCTCGGCGTCGTGCACGTGCAGGTTCCGGAGCTGGCGGAGCGCCGGGTGTGCCTGCCGGAAGCGGTTGAGCATCGTGACGTACGGCGCCAGGCTCGCGCCCTCGGCCTCGGCCAGGGCGAAGTCACGCGGCTTGTACTCGTACTTCTCGTTGTCGATGTTCTCTTCCGAGCCGGGGCGTGCGACGTCCTCGAACAGCTCGTACCCGGAGTACATGCCCCACGTCGGCGCACCGGTGGCCGCGAGCGCCGCACGGATCTTGTACCCGGCGCGGCCGCCGAACTGCAGGTACTCGGTGAGGATGTCGGGCGTGTTCACGAACAGGTTCGGACGCAGGTACGCGCTCGTCTCGTGCGAGAGCTCGTCGAAGTAGTCGGCGATCTCGTCCTTCGAGTTCCGCCACGTGAAGTACGAGTACGACTGCTGGAACCCGACCTCGGCGAGGGCGCGCATCATCGCCGGGCGCGTGAACGCCTCGGCGAGGAACACCGTGTCGGGGTGCTCGTCGCGGATCTCGCGGATGACCCGCTCCCAGAACCAGAGCGGCTTGGTGTGCGGGTTGTCCACGCGGAAGATCCGGATGCCGAGGGCGATCCAGTGGCGCAGGACCCGCAGGACCTCGGCGACGAGCCCTTCGGGGTCGGTGTCGAACTGGATCGGGTAGATGTCCTGGTAGCGCTTCGGCGGGTTCTCGGCCGTGGCGATGGAGCCGTCCGCGCGGACCGTGAACCACTCGGGGTGCTCGGTGACCCAGGGGTGGTCGGGCGAGCACTGCAGGGCGAAGTCGAGCGCGACCTCCATCCCGGTGTTCTTCGCCGTCTCGACGAAGTCGCGGAAGTCGTCCTCGGTGCCGAGGTCCGGGTGGATGGCGTCGTGCCCGCCGTCGGGGCCGCCGATGGCCCACGGGCTGCCGGGGTCGTGCGGGCCGGGGGTGAGCGTGTTGTTCGGACCCTTGCGCGCGGTCGTGCCGATGGGGTGGATCGGCGGGAGGTACACCACGTCGAAGCCCATGCGCGCGACGCCCGGGAGCCGTCGTGCCGCGGTGCGGAAGTCGCCGCTCTTCCACGAGCCGTCGGGGTTCTTCTTCGCGCCTTCGCTGCGGGGGAAGAACTCGTACCAGGCGCCGACACCGGCGCGGGTGCGCTCGACGTCGAGCAGCTGCGTGGGCGAGTGCGTCCGGAGCGAGGTGAGCGGCGCATCTTCGACCTCGCCCGTGATGCGCGGGTCGTCGACGGCGGCGAGTCGTTCGGCCGGGTCGAGGTCGGTGTCGCGGACGCGCGCCGCCGCACGCGTGGCGGCGGGGGAGTCGGTCTCGTCGGCGAGTCGGTCGAGGAGCGCCGCCCCGTCGAGCAGGGTGGCCTCGGTGTCGACGCCCGCGGCGATCTTCAGGCGGGCACCGTGCAGCCAGGACGACCAGTCGTCGGCGTAGGACTCGACGTGCCACGTCCAGACGCCGGTGTGGTCGACCTGGACGGTCGCTTCGTAGCGGTCGGTGCCCGGGGCGACGAGCACCATCGGGACGGTCCTGGTGCCGCCGTCCGGTCGTTCGAGGACGAGGTCGGCGCCGATGATCCCGTGCCCTTCGCGGAAGACGGTCGCACCGAACGTGATCACCTCGCCGTCGAACGCCTTGCCGGGGAACCCGTTGGGCGTCGTGGGGGCGAGCTCGGTGATCGGGATGCGCCCGATCTTCGGTCGGCGGGGTCGGTCTGCAGTGGCCACGGAGCCGACGCTACCCGGCGAGCGCCTCCGCGTTCCCCGGAACGTGCCGTCCGTGGAGACCCGGGCGCGCCGTGGCGCTGTGGAGGAGCACCGCGCGACGGTCGTGCCGGAGCCGACCCGCGCCTCCTGGACGGGCCGCCGTCAGGCGATCTCGAACACGTGGATGCCCGGCCCGTACGCCGTGAAGACCTGACCCGCGGGCCGGAGCCGCTCGTGGTCGCGGTGCTTCTCGCTGGACCAGGCGAGCCGGTACCCGAGCACGTCCTCGCGCACGGGCAGCGTCATGTCCCGCGTGCGCCCGCTGCCGTGCACCACCACGAGGACGCGGTCGAACGGCTCGTGCTCCGGCGTCGACTCGACGAAGTACTGCAGCGCGCGGTGGATCGGCTGGTCCCACCCCTCGGCCGTCATCGGGTGGCCGTCGGGCCCGTACCAGGACATCCGGGACGCGCCGGGCGTCTCCTGCCCCTCGACGCCGAACCGGGACGGCCGGAGCGCGGGGTGCGCGGCGCGGAGCCGTGCGAGTGCCGAGACGGCCTCGGTCATCGCCTCGGCGTCCTCGTCGTCCGACCAGTCGACCGGGGTGAGGTCCTCGGACACCACGTAGGCGTTGTTGTTGCCGTGCTGCGTCCGGCTCCGCTCGTCGCCGGCGGTGAGCATCGGCACGCCCGCGGAGAGCATGAGCGTCGCGACGAGGTTCCGCATCGATCGGCCCCGCGCCGCCCGCACGCCGCGGTCGGCGGTGTCGCCCTCGATGCCGTGGTTGAACGAGCGGTTGTCGTTCGAGCCGTCGCGGTTCTCCTCGCCGTTCGCCTCGTTGTGCTTGCCGTCGTACGACACCAGGTCGAGCAGGGTGAAGCCGTCGTGGGCGGTGACGAAGTTGATGCCGGCGAGCGGCCCGCGTGCCGTGTCGAAGAGGTGGCGCGAGCCGGTCAGGGCCCCGGCGAGCGCGCCGATGCCGGTGGCGGGGGCGCCGTGGCGTCGCTCCTCGGCGATGTCGGTGAGCCAGAACTGCCGCACGGTGTTCCGGAAGCCGTCGTTCCACTCGCTCGTCCGCGCGCCGAACGAGCCCGTCTTCCACCCGTCCGGTCCGACGTCCCACGGTTCGGCGATGACCAGGGTGTCCTGCAGGTCCGGGTGGTTCCGGATCCGCTCGAGCAGCGGGTGCGACGGGTCGAACACGTGGTCGGCGTCGCGGCCGAGCGCCGCCATCAGGTCGAACCGGAACCCGTCGACCTGCACCTCGCGCGCCCAGTAGCGCAGGCTGTCGACGATGAGGTCGGCCGTGGCCTCGACCGAGGTGTCGAGGGTGTTCCCGCAGCCGGTGGTGTCGTAGTACGAGGCGCCGTCGGCGGTCCACCGGTAGCGGTTCGCCCCGTCGATGCCCCGGAGCGAGGTCGTCGGGCCGCCGAGGCCCTCTTCCGCGGTGTGGTTGTAGACGACGTCGAGGACGACCTGGATCCCGGCGGCGTGCAGGAGCCGGACCATGCCCTTGAACTCGCGCAGCACCGCGGAGGCACCCTCGGCCCGTGCACCGGGGGAGGCATGGGCGGCGTGCGGCGCGAAGAACCCGAGCGTGTTGTAGCCCCAGGCGTTCTCGCGTCCGGCGTCCCGCAGCCACCGTTCGGTGTCGAAGGCGTGCACGGGCAGCAGCTCGAGCGTGGTCACGCCGATCCGGTGCAGGTGCGCGATGGTGCTCTCGTGGGCGACGCCGGCGTACGTGCCGCGGAGGTCCTCCGGGACGGCCGGGTTCGTCGCGGTCAGGGTCCGGACGTTCGCCTCGTACACGACGACCCGGTCGAGCGGCGTCGTCGGCTTGACCACCCCGCCCCAGTCGAACGCGACGTCGACCACGACACCCGTCCAGCGTGGTCCGGCGCCGCGCACGATCCCGCGGGCGTACGGGTCGAGCAGCGGACGCTCCGCGTCGAACTCGTCGCGCGGACCGGCGGGACCGTCCACGAGCAGGTGGTACGTGTCCCCGGGTTCGACTCCCGGCACGGCACCCGTCCAGACGTCGCCGGACCGCGTCAGCGGGAACGTGCCGCGGCCGTCGACCACGACCGACACGGCCGTCGCCGTCGCCGACCGCACCGAGAACCGCGGGACGTCGGCGGTCAGGAGGAACCCCGGGGTCTCGTCGATCGCCGTCTCGTGCATGGCACCAAGGGTACGAGGACCGACGAGTATCCTGGAAACGCTCGTTCAGGGGGTGCAGATGCCGGTCTACCTCGACCACGCCGCGACGACGCCGATCCTGCCGGAGGCGCTCGCCGCGTTCACCGCCGCGCTCGGCACCGTCGGCAACCCGTCGTCGATCCACAGCGCGGGGCAGCAGGCGAAGATGCTGCTCGAGGACGGCCGCGCCGCCGTCGCCGCCTCGCTCGACGCCGACCCGGTCGAGGTCGTCTTCACCTCCGGCGGCACCGAGAGCATCAATCTCGCCGTGAAGGGCATGTTCTGGGCGCGGCAGCAGGACCGTCCGCGCCCGCGCATCGTCGTCCCCGGCGGGGAGCACCACGCGACGGTCGACACCGTCGAGTGGCTCGAGCGCCACGAGGGCGCGGTCGTCGACGTGGTCCCGTTGGACGCACAGGGTCGCGTCGACCTGGTGGCCCTGGAGGCGCGGCTCACCGACGCCTCGGACGTCGCCCTGGTCACGTTCCTGTGGGCGAACAACGAGGTCGGCACGATCGCGCCGGTGTCGCGGATCGTCGAGCTCGCGCACGCCGCGGGCGTGCCCGTCCACAGCGACGCGGTCGCCGCGTACGGCCAGGTACCGGTGTCGTTCGCCGCCTCCGGGCTCGACGCGTTGAGCGTGTCGGCGCACAAGATCGGCGGCCCGGTCGGCATCGGCGCGCTCGTGCTCGGCCGTCGTGCGACCGTCGAGCCGCTCATCCACGGGGGCGGGCAGCAGCGCCAGGTGCGGAGCGGGACGCAGGACGCCCCGGCAGCGGCGGCCTTCGGGGTCGCGGCCGCGATGCCGCACGCGGACGTCCGGGCACTGCGGGACCGGCTCGTCGCCGGGGTCCGGGCAGCGGTACCGTCCGCGGTGCTGATGGGGGACCCGGTCGACCGACTCCCCGGCAACGCGCACTTCACGTTCCCGGGCTGCGAGGGGGACTCGCTGCTCTTCCTGCTCGACGCCGCCGGGGTCGCGGTGTCGACCGGCTCGGCGTGCCAGGCCGGCGTGCCCGAGGCCTCGCACGTCCTGCTCGCCATGGGGCTGTCGGAGCAGGACGCCCGCGGTGCGCTCCGGATCACGCTCGGGCACACCACGACCGACGCCGACGTCGACGCGTTCCTCGCCGCGCTGCCGGACGCGGTGGCGCGCGCCGGAGCTGCGGGGATGGCGTCGAGGGAACCGCTCCTGGGGCGCTGACCGGTCCACCGGGGCCGAGCCGCGCCTCCCGGGCTGGGAAGCACCGGTAGGATCGGTGATCATGGTCGAACTGGACTTCACCGAGCAGCTCTCCGCCCTCCGCGAGACCTTCGGCAACATCCGCTCGGTGGTCGACGTCGACCGCCTGCAGCGTGAGATCGCCGACCTCAGCGAGCAGGCCGGGGCCCAGGACCTCTGGGACGACGTCGAGCACGCGCAGCAGGTGACGAGCGCGCTCTCGCACCGGCAGTCGGAGCTGAAGAAGATCACCGACACCGAGCGCCGCATCGACGACCTCGAGGTGTTGGTCGAGATGGCGAACGAGGCCGACGACCAGGACTCCGCCGACGAAGCTGCCGCCGAGCTCAAGGCGATCCAGAAGACGATGGGCGACCTCGAGGTGCAGACGCTCCTCGACGGCGAGTACGACGACCGACCCGCGGTCATCACGATCCGTGCCGGTGCCGGTGGTGTCGACGCCGCGGACTTCGCCGAGATGCTGCTGCGCATGTACCTCCGCTACTCGGAGCAGCACGGCTACAAGACCACCGTGATGGACACGTCCTACGCGGAAGAAGCGGGCATCAAGTCCGCCACGTTCGAGGTCGACGCCCCGCACGCCTTCGGCACCCTGTCGGTCGAGGCCGGAACGCACCGCCTCGTCCGGATGTCGCCGTTCGGCGCCGCGGGCAAGCGGCAGACGTCGTTCGCCGCGGTCGAGGTCATCCCGCTCATGCCGGAGACCGAGTCGATCGACATCCCCGAGAACGACATCCGCGTCGACGTGTTCCGCTCGTCGGGCCCCGGTGGGCAGTCGGTCAACACGACGGACTCCGCGGTCCGTCTGACCCACATCCCGACCGGCACCGTCGTCTCGATGCAGAACGAGAAGTCGCAGATCCAGAACCGTGCGGCCGCCATGCGCGTGCTGCAGTCGCGCCTCCTGCTCCTCAAGAAGGAAGAGGAGAACGCGAAGAAGAAGGAACTGGCCGGCAACATCACGGCGAGCTGGGGCGACCAGATCCGCTCGTACGTGCTGGCGCCGTACCAGATGGTCAAGGACCTGCGGAGCGAGCACGAGGTGAACAACCCCTCAGCCGTGTTCGACGGTGACCTCGACGGGTTCATCAACGCGGGCATCCGCTGGCGCAAGCAATCCGACGATTCCTGAGCCGCGCGCCTCGGTTGATTTCCGGGCGACGCGACCTACCCTGATCCGGTCATGATCAAATTCGACCAGGTCACCAAGGTGTACTCGGGCAACCCGAGCCCCGCCCTCGACGCCATCTCCCTCGAGATCCTCAAGGGGGAGTTCGTCTTCCTCGTGGGCGCGTCCGGGTCCGGCAAGTCCAGCTTCCTCCGCCTCGTGCTGAAGGAGGATAAGCCGTCGCGCGGGCAGATCCACGTGCTCGGGCAGCGGCTCGGCGCCCTGTCGTCGCGCAAGGTCCCGTACTTCCGCCGCAACCTCGGCGTGGTCTTCCAGGACTTCCGGCTCCTGCCGAACAAGAACGTGTTCGACAACGTCGCGTTCTCGCTGCAGGTGATCGGCAAGAGCAAGGGCTTCATCAGCGAGGCCGTCACCGACGTGCTGAAGCTCGTGGGCCTCGCCGGCAAGGCGACCCGCATGCCGCACGAACTCTCCGGTGGTGAGCAGCAGCGCGTGGCGATCGCCCGCGCCGTCGTCAACAAGCCGGCGATCCTCCTCGCCGACGAGCCCACCGGCAACCTCGACCCGACGACCTCTGCCGGCATCATGGCGCTCCTCGAACGCATCAACCAGGGAGGCACCACCGTGCTCATGGCGACCCACGACGCCAGCATCGTCAACCAGATGCAGCGCCGCGTCATCGAGCTCTCGAACGGGACCATCCTGCGCGACGAGCAGTCCGGCGGCTACCAGACCCAGGCCGTGCCGATCCAGCGCGCGGGCGTCTCGAACACCACCGGCATCCAGACCATCCCGGGGATCATCCGATGAGGCTCGGGCTCGTCATGTCCGAGGTCGGCTCGGGCCTGCGGCGCAACGCGTCCATGGTCGTGTCCGTCGTCCTCGTGACCTTCATCTCGCTCACCTTCGTCGGCACCGCGATCCTGCTCCAGATGCAGATCAACCAGATGAAGGGGTACTGGTACGACCGGGCGCAGGTCGCGGTCTACCTCTGCACCGACACCGACACCACGGGTAACTGCACGGGGGCCAAGGCCACCGACGACCAGCGCAAGCAGGTCCAGGAGCAGCTCGACTCGTCGACGCTCAAGCCGTACATCGAGAAGACGTACTACGAGGACCAGGACCAGGCGTACGACCGGTTCAAGCAGCAGTTCAAGGACTCGCCGGCGACGGAGTTCGTCAAGCCCGAGTACCTCAACGAGACGTTCTGGGTGAACCTGAAGAACCCGTCGCAGGCGGACGTCCTCGTCGAGAGCCTGTCGAAGGTCGCCGGCGTCCAGAGCGTGGTCGACCAGCGCGGGTACCTGCAACCGATCTTCAACCTGCTCAACGCCTCGTCGTACACGGCGATCGGCATCGCGGCGCTCATGCTCGTCGCCGCCGTGCTGCTCATCGCGACGACCATCCGGTTGTCCGCGTTCAGTCGACGGCGAGAGCTCGGCATCATGCGCCTGGTGGGGGCGTCGAACCGGTTCATCCAGACACCCTTCGTGCTCGAGGGGGTGATCGCCGCTGCCATCGGGGCCGTCCTGGCCGGTGGCGCGATCACTGCGGTGGTCTGGTTCTTCGTGCGGAACTACCTCGCGCAGCGGTTCTCGGGCACGGCGTTCATCGGCATGGGGGACGCGGCCGTCGTGGTGCCGTCGGTGATCGTGATCGGCATCGTGCTGGCGGGACTGTCCGCCTTCGTCGCGATCCGCCGCTACCTGAAGGTCTGACGCGCCGGCGCTCGTGCTGGCCGAGTCTCGGGCCGGCGGACACTTTCGTGCCTCCGGTGCCGCGAAAGTGTCCGCGTGGCCGAGTCTCGGCGGCGGCCGACACCGGCCCGGCGCGGGCGGCGCGCCGGGAAGGTGCGGTGGGCGCCGCGTGTTGGGTAGTCTGTAGGGCTGCGCATCCGCAGCGACCGCACGGAAGGAGACACGCATGGCGAAGGAACGCGGCGAGAAGATCGTGGCGACGAACCGTCGCGCGCGTCACGACTACCTGATCGAGGACACGTACGAGGCCGGCATGGTGTTGTCCGGCACCGAGGTGAAGTCCCTCCGCGAAGGGCGCGCCTCGCTCGTCGACGGGTACGCCTTCATCGACGGCGGCGAAGCCTGGCTCGACGCCGTGCACATCCCCGAGTACACCGAGGGCACGTGGAACAACCACGCTCCCCGGCGCAAGCGGAAGCTGCTCCTCCACAAGCAGCAGATCGTGAAGATCTCGCACAAGACGGCGCAGGGCGGCTACACGCTCGTGCCGCTGCAGATCTACTTCCACGACGGCCGGGCCAAGGTGGAGATCGCGGTCGCGAAGGGCAAGCGGGAGTTCGACAAGCGCCAGGCCCTGCGCGAGAAGACGGACAAGCGCGAGGCCGAGCGGGCCATGCGCACCCGGAACCGCGTCGGCGAGTAGCGCCGGTGCACCTCGGTCGGCTAGACTGAGGGACTGCTCCGATCGGAGCATTGGCAACTCAAGAGCGTGACAGCGGTTCGCACGTCCGGCCCGCATGGGGATGATCGGTTTCGACATTGCCTGTGTGCCGACGGGAAGCGGGCCGAGGACCCACGGTCATCTCGTCAACGATCCGTGGAAAACAACAAGTGCCAATTCCAAGCGCACTGACTTCGCTCTCGCTGCGTAAGCAGCCCAGCACATGAAGTCCGTCGGCCAGGTGATCGTCTTCTAACCTGAGTTCCGGCGTCATCCAGAGGACTTGCTGCACGGTTGCGCCTCAGGGCCGTGCGGGACTTGCACTGAGACTGGGCCCGTCGTCCTAGAAGCCGGTAGCAAAGGACGGGGCCGAGCAGAACGAACCATCCGGATACGCCCGTAGAAGACGTCGAATTGCAGCGATGGACGGGGGTTCGATTCCCCCCATCTCCACCATTCGCCGGACGCCGCACCGCTGTCACGCACTGCCACACCGAACGCCCCGACACCGTCCCCGGACGATGCCGGGGCGTTCGCTGTCCCGCCACCTGCGAGGACTACGATCCGCAGCAGGCGCGGGAACACGCCCGTGCCCACGAACGGGAGGTCCACGTGGTGCAGGAGATCGCGATCCGAGTCCGTCTGCGAGAGCAGGAGCGAGTGGTGCTCGCCGACTACGAGCGGGCGGTGGCCTCGATCGCGACCGTCGCTGCGCTGGCCGCGTGGCTGCCGACGCCGGACGCCCGGCTGGTCATCCGCGGGCGTGGGGCCGAGCCGGTCCGCCTCGAGACGGTGACGTACGGCTCGGTGATCGAGATGCTCGTCGTGCTCGACCAGCGATCCGCAGCGGTCGAGCGTGGGGCCGCCGCGATCGCCGCGCTCATCGAGTCCGTGCGGCACGAGCACGTCGAGGACGACGTCTCCGGTGTTGCCGGTGAGCTCGACCGCCTCGACCGTTCGGCGCCGCGAGGTCGTTCGGTGGTCGAACGGTCGCTCCGTGCCTTCCTCGAGGGTGCCCGCGCCGACGTGCTCGCCCGGAAGACGACGACCCGCGTCCGGGCGGCCCAGGCGCTCGTCCGGCTCGCCGAGGACGGCGCGTCGATCGTCGT
Source organism: Curtobacterium sp. NPDC087082 (assembly GCF_044745045.1). Classification (NCBI taxonomy): domain Bacteria; kingdom Bacillati; phylum Actinomycetota; class Actinomycetes; order Micrococcales; family Microbacteriaceae; genus Curtobacterium; species Curtobacterium sp. NPDC087082. The sequence goes on from NZ_JBIUZN010000004.1 coordinate 54,786, forward strand.
CGAGCGGGTGGAGGACGCCCTCGCGCCGACGCTCGAGGAGCACGAGGTCGACGTCCTGGCCGACACGGGGAGCGCGGTGGTCGTCGAACCCGTCGACGGGGTGGAGTCGCCCGAGCCCGAGCCGGACAAGAAGGGCAAGCAGAAGTCCGACAAGAAGAAGTCCGGCAAGAAGCAGGACGCGAAGAAGAAGCACGACAAGAAGTCGGACAAGAAGCAGGACGAGAAGAAGAAGTCGGACAAGAAGAGCAAGAAGAAGCACGACAAGAAGTAGCCTGAGGGCTTGTACAGCACGTTTGTTTCCATTGTGTTAAACAATCCGACCAAAGTGCTGTCACGGTGCCAGAGTCGATGAGCGCAGCCCCCGTACGAGGGGCGGCGCTCATCGACAGGAGCAACAGTGGCTACAACGACACAGGCGCTGCCGGACTCCGGCCTCAAGCGCAACGTCGGCTTCATCGGGCTCATCTGGGCCTCGACGGGGTCGATCATCGGCTCCGGCTGGCTCTTCGGTTCGCAGGAGGCCCTGAAGACCGCCGGGCCCGCCGCGATCATCTCGTGGCTCATCGGTGGCGTGGCGATCCTCGTCCTCGCACTCGTGCACGCCGAGCTCGGCGGGATGTTCCCGATCGCGGGTGGAACAGCGCGGTTCCCCCACATCGCCTTCGGCGGCATCGCCGGAGCCTCCTTCGGGTGGTTCTCGTGGCTGCAGTCCGTGACGGTCGCCCCGATCGAGGTCGAGGCGATGATCAAGTACGCGCAGCACTGGCAGTTCGCCCACCCGTGGCTGCACACCGTGGTCATCGAGGGGGAGACCCAGCAGCTGCTGACCGGCGCCGGGATCGCGGTGGCGATCGTCCTGATGGCCGTCGTCACGGTGATCAACATGCTCAGCGTGAAGATCCTCGCGAACACGAACTCCGCGGCGACCTGGTGGAAGGTCGCCATCCCCCTGCTGGTCATCATCGTCCTGGCGTTCAGCGGGTTCCACGGCTCGAACTTCACCGCGGCGGACGGCTTCATGCCCGAGGGCGCGAAGGGCATCCTCGCCGCGGTGTCGACGTCGGGCATCATCTTCGCGTTCCTCGGCTTCGAGCAGGCGGACCAGCTCGCCGGCGAGGCCAAGAACCCGAAGCGCGACATCCCGCGCGCCGTCATCGGCTCGGTGCTCATCGGGCTCGTGATCTACCTGCTGCTCCAGATCGTGTTCCTCGGCGTCCTGCGCTCCGACGCGATCCAGGGCTCGTGGGCGACCGCGGACTTCACGAAGTACACCGGACCGTTCGCCGACATCGCGATGGCGGCCGGCATCACCTGGCTCGCCGTGGTCATCTTCATCGATGCGATCATCTCGCCCGCCGGCACCGGTCTCATCTACGTGACGGCCACGAGCCGCATCTCGTACGGGCTCAGCCGCAACGGGTACTTCCCGAAGGCCTTCGAGTGGACGACGAAGCAGGGCGTGCCCTGGGTCGGCCTCATCGTGGCGTTCGTCGTGGGGTGCGCGTGCTTCGCGCCGTTCCCGTCGTGGCAGGGGCTGGTCAGCCTCATCACGAGTGCGTCCGTCCTGATGTACGCGGGTGCACCGTTGGCCCTCGGCGCGTTCCGGAAGCGGATCCCCGAGGTCGAGCGCCCCTACCGGATGCCGGCCGCGACGCTGCTCTCACCGATCGCGTTCGTCGTCGCGAACCTCATCATCCTCTGGACCGGGTGGGACACCGACTGGAAGCTCGGGGTCGCGATCCTCATCGGTGCCGTGGTGATCATCCTGAACAACGTGTTCCGCGGCGCCTCGAGCGTCCGCCCGCGCTGGGACTGGAAGGCGGCCCAGTGGCTGCTGCCGTACCTGATCGGCATGGGGCTCATCGTGTTCCTCAGCGACTTCGGTCCGCTGACGCACCCGGTGTTCCCGCTGTGGATCGACATCGTCGTGGTGGCGGTGTTCTCCCTGGTGATCTACTACTGGGCGATCAACTCGGCGTCCGACCGCGACGAGATCCTCCGCACCGCCGAGGACGTCCGCGACGTCGAGGAGAGCGGCGTCGTGGAGCCCGTCCACCACTAGGACCCGCGCCACGGGGCGCGCGGTCTCAGAAGTCGAACAGGTTCTCCCGGATGCCTCCGGCGCCGTACTCCCGTCGCAGGAGCCCACGGCGCCGGAGCACCGGCACGAGGTCGCCGAGCATCCGGTAGACCTGCGCCGGGTGCAGGTCGCCCGAGAAGATGATGCCGTCGTTGTCGGCGTCCGCGCCGAGCTCCTCGATGAAGTCCGCGAACTCGTCGGCGGTCCCGACGAAGCCCTCGCGCGAGGACACCCGACCCTTCCGGGCCTTGCGTTCGAGGAGCGTGCGCAGCGGTGCGTCGGGGGTGTCGCCGACGAGGCCGCGGATCGTTCCGGCCGAGACGTGGTCGCCGAACGTCCCCGCCGGGATCGGCGCATCGAGGTCGAGCGCGAGCAGGTCCGTCTCGGAGTCGCTCGACCACGCGATCGCCGCGGTGCGGAGGTCGTCGTCGGACGGGTGCCGGGAGGCGGCGACGACGCGGTCCGCCTCGGCCGCCGACGACACGATCTCGGGCTTGAGCACGAACAGGATCCGCAGCGCGTCCGCGGTGCGTCCGGCGTCGGCCGCGGCGGAGAGCACCCGCGCGCGGTAGTCCCGCACGGCCGCCGCGGACAGCGGTGCGAGCGCGAGTTGCACGTCCGAGTGCGTTCCGGCGAACCCGAGCCCCCGGCCGGAGCCGCCGGGGGAGACCACGATCGGGTCGGAGTCGAGCGGGAGGGCGTTGAGCGGGCCGTCCGCGGTGAAGTACGCACCCTCGTGGTGGAACGCGTCGAGGGCGTCGCCGTCGGCGAAGTGCCAGTCGGAGCGGTCCCCGACGTACCCGGAGCCCCACGAGTGCCAGAGCCGCCGCACGAGCTGCAACCACTCCTCGGCGCGGTCGTACGCGGCGTCGTGCGGGAGCGGAGCGATCCCGGCGTGCCGAGCGCTCCCGGTGTCCGTCACGACGTTGACGCCGAAGCGGTCGCCGGAGAGGTGCGCGAGCGTCGCGAACTGCCGTGCGGCGAGGTACGGCGGGGTGAACCCGGCGTTCACGGTCGGGGCGATGCCGATGTGCGACGTCGCGGCGAACAGGTACGGCGCGAGCAGGAGCGGGTCGTGCTTCGGGCCGCCGTACGCCTGCCGGATCCGCAGGTCGAGCGTCGACGGGTTGCCGAGCGAGATCGCGTCCTCGGCGATGACGAGGTCCATGCCGGCCTGCTCGAGGGCGCGGACGGACTGCTGGTACAGGTCGGGCTTCGTCCAGTCGTGCCCCCAGTCCCAGTCGGACCGGCCCCACGCCTGCGGGCCGAACCCGCGCGAGAAGAAGTACCCGAAGTGCTGCAGTCCGGCCATTGCCTAGAGTTCCTCCGCGATGACGTGGTTGCCGGGAACGGCGTGTTCGAGGGAGGCGAGCTCCGAGTCGGAGTCGACCCGCGCCTCCTGACCCACCCCCGCGCCACGCAACGCGGCGAACCCGCGCGACAGGTCGCGGACCAGGTCCGCGACGTCCTCGATGCCGACCGACAGGCGGATGAGGCCGTCGTCGATGCCCTGGTCGGCGCGCTCCTGGGAGGTCTTGCCGGCGTGCGTCGTGGTGGCGGGGTGCAAGATCAGCGAGCGGACGTCACCGAGGTGGGTCATCCGGCTGAACAGCTGGACGCTGTCGATGAAGGTCCGCGCGGCGGCTTCGCCGCCGTCCAGCGTGAACGCGAAGACGGACCCGGCACCGCGCGGCAGGTAGCGCTGGGCGAGGTCGTGGAACGGACTGGAGGCGAGACCCGCGTAGTCGACGCTCGTCACCTCCGGCTGCTGCTCCAGGAAGGACGCGACAGCCAGCGCGTTCGCGCTGTGGCGTTCCACGCGCAGCGACAGCGTCTCGATGCCCTGGCGGAGCAGGAAGGAGTTGAAGGGGGAGGGCGTCGGGCCGATGCGCGAGGCGACGACGTCGCGTGCGAAGACGACGAACGCGCGGCTGCCGTAGCGCTCGACGTAGCTCTCGCCGCCGAGCGACCGTTCCGGGCTGGTCAGGTGCACCCAGCGGTCCGGGGAGGCCGACCAGTCGAAGGTGCCGCCGTCGACGACCACGCCGCCGAGCCCGGCACCGTGGCCGGAGAGGAACTTCGACGCCGAGTGGACGACGATGTCGGCGCCGTGGTCGACCGGACGCACGAGGTACGGCGTCGCGAGGGTGTTGTCGACGATGAGCGGCACACCCGCACGGTGCGCGGTGTCGGCGACGCCGGTGATGTCGAGGACGTCGTTCTTCGGGTTCGGGATCGTCTCGGCGAAGAAGGCCTTCGTGTTCGGGCGGACGAGTCGCGCCCACTCGTCGAGGTCGCGCTGGTCCGCGACGAAGTCGACCTCGATCCCGAGGCGTCCGAGGTTCTGCACGAGCAGGCCCTTGGTGCCCTCGTAGATGCTGCGCGCCGCGACGACGTGGTCGCCGGCCTGCAGGATGCCGAGGAACGCGACGGTGGCGGCGGCCTGCCCGCTGCCGACCAGGATCGCCTCGACGCCGCGCTCGAGCAGCGCGACCCGGCGCTCGACGTCGGCGTTCGTGGGGTTGCCGAGCCGTGTGTAGGTGTAGCCGTCATCGGTCCCGGCGAAGCGGTCGCGGGCCTGGTCGAAGTCGTCGAACAGGAAGCCCGAGGACATGTGGATCGCGGGGACCCTCGCTCCGTGGCCCTGGTCGGGCTGGAACCCGCCGTGCACCTGCTCGGTCGCGAAACCGTGCGCCTCGTCCGTCACGGGACACCTCCTGCCGTCGTCGTGCCGGTACTCTCGCAGGCTTCCCTCCGCGGTTCCCGTTTGCGGCGTTCCGTTACGGCGGGTCCCGCGCACACCCGGTGCGGCCGGACTGGCAGGGTGGGGGCATGGTGGACGAGGACGCGACCCTGATCATCCGCGACGTGCGACCGTGGGGAGGGGAACGGGCCGACGTCGTCGTCACCGGCTCCCGCACCACCGCGGTCACACCCCCGGGCACCGTCCCGGCCGGCAGCGCGACCGAGGTGCAGGGTCGTGGGCAGCTCGCGCTCCCCGGGCTGGTGAACACGCACGCGCACGTCGACAAGAGCTGGTGGGGCCACCCGTGGGAGTCGTACGGCGGCGAGGGCGGGACCCAGGGTCGGATCGCCCACGAGCGCGCCCGACGTGACGCCCTCGGGATCCCGGGCGAGGCCGTCGCGACCAGGGTCCTGCGGGAGTCGCTCCGCACCGGCACCACCCGGGTGCGCACCCACGTGGACGTCGACCTCGGCGTCGGACTCCGGGGCATCGAGGCGGTCCGCGCCGCCGGTGCCGCGCTCCACGACGCGGTCGAGCTGTCGATCGTGGCGTTCCCGCAGGACGGGGTGCTCCGGCGCCCCGGCGTGCTCGACCTGCTGCGCCGTGCGGCGGAGGGCGGAGCGGACCACATCGGCGGCCTCGACCCGTCGCTCATCGACCGCGACCCCGTCGGGCACCTCGACGGCCTGTTCGACATCGCCGCCGACACCGGGTGCGGGATCGACGTCCACCTGCACGAGCCTGCCGAGCTCGGGGCGTTCTCGTTCGACCTGGTCCTCGACCGCGTCGAGCGGCTCGGCATCGCGCCCGGCAGGGTCAACGTCGCGCACGGCTTCGCGATCGTCGACGTCGACCCGGTCCGGCGCCGCGACCTGCTCGCCCGGATGGCGGGCCTCGGGGTCACGATGACGACGGTCGCGCCGGTGCGCATGAAGCAGCTGCCGCTGCACGAGTTCGACGACGCGGGGGTGCGGTTCGGCTTCGGCACCGACGGCATCCGTGACCTGTGGAGCCCCTACGGCGACGGCGACCTGCTCGGCATCGCGTGGCAGTACGCGCGGGCCGGCGGGGTGGTGCGGGACGAGGACCTGGTGCGGGTGGTCGAGATCGCGTCGCGCGACGGCGCACGGTTCGTCACGGACGAGGAGCACGACATCGTCGCCGGTGCGCGCGCGGACGTCGTCTTGGTCGACGCGGAGAACCCGATGGACGCGCTGGTGCGCCGCGTGCCGCGGTCGCTCGTGGTGGCCGGTGGGCGGGTCATCGACCCGGCGGAGCTGGCGCAGCACCCCTGGGAGTAGCGCGGCGGGCGGCGCGCGGCGCGCGGCGCGGTTCGCGCGGCGATCGCGACACTGCACCCGTCGATCGACGCGTGTCACGTCGCAAGGTGCGCACGCATCGGACTGGAGGCGCGGGTCGGCGCCGCCCCGTGCCTCCCGTCCGGTGTCAGTCGCGGTGCGCGACCGTGGCGACCACCGCGGCCAGGCGTGCGGGCAGCCCGGGCGCGAGGCCCTCGGGCAGTGCGTCGAGGGCGAACCACCGGACGTCGTCGCTCTCGTCGCTGACGGTGGTCGCCCGAGCGGGATCGACCACGGCGACGAAGCCGACGTCCCAGTGCGCGGCGCAGGCGAAGCCCCCGTGCAGGTCGTGACGGTCGAGGTCGGCCACGGAGGTGTCGAGCAGGTCGAGGTCGGCGATGCCGGACTCCTCGCGGGCCTCGCGACGGGCGGCCTCGGCGAGGTCGCTGTCGCCCGGTTCGAGGTGTCCACCGAACTGCACCCAGAACCGGCCCTTGCGGTGCAGGCACAGCAGCACGCTCCCGAGGTCGGGCGAGAACACGAAGCACGACGCGGTGAGGTGCTCCGGGCCGCCGTCGCGTCGGAGTGCCGCGTCGCCGTGGGTCCGCACGAACGCGAGGAAGCGGTCGCGGTGCGGAGCGGTCGTCGCGGCGAGGGCGGTGGTCACGTCGTCGAGGTGCATCGTCGTCATCCTCGCAGCGTTGTTGCGCGCGCGGGGTTGCGACAACGTCGATGTCGTACGACAGCGGGCTCGTCGTTGCCGCGCGTGCGCAACTGTTGCGCGCGCGGGGGTGCGACGACGTCGAGGTCGTACGACAGTGACGATGTCGTTCCGAGTCGGCCCGCCGCCTGCCGCGCGCCGCCGCCGCCCGCCGCCCGCGGACCGCCGCCCGCGTCAGAACAGCGCGCGCACGCCGTCGGAGACGGTCGCCCACACCTCGAGCAGCGGACCGCGCGCGAGCCACACCGCGGCGGCGTTCACCGCGACGAACAGCACGAACCACACCGACGCCGGCACCCGCATCTCGGCCGCGGCGATGTGGAAGTCGGTCTGCACACGGGCCCCGGTCGCGAGCCACCGGGCGACCTGCACCACCGAGCGCAGCCCGTCCACGACGAAGAACGCCCCGACCGCGGCGACCACGAGCACGGTCGCCTCGGACGGGCGCAGGGCGACCCAGAGCGCGAGCGCGTCGAAGCCGAGGACCACGAGGATCCCGAACCAGTTCCGCACGAACGCGAGCGCGACGAGCCCGACGACGCCGAGGACCACGACGGGCACCCACCTCGACCCGTGCAGCACCCCGGTCACGAGCAGCACGCCCGCCCAGAGCGGCGCGCTGTAGCCGGCGTACAGGTTGACGATCCGCACGAGCCACCGGATCGCACCGGGGACCCGGCCGAGCTGGACCCAGGCCTCGCCCGAGCCGTCCGGGTGCAGCTCGATGCGCTGGATGCGTCCGCCGAACGGCACGACGACGACGGCGTGCCCGACCTCGTGCGCGATCGTCGCGGCGATGCGCGCCACCCGGCCGACGAACGGCACGAACGGCAGGACCGCGCCCACGAGGAGCGCGACGACGACGAGGGGCGGGGCTGCGGTGGTCAAGGGACCAGGATCGCAGCACCGTCCGTGACGAACCCGGCAAGACCCTGGGGGAGCAACGACGGCACCAGCGTCGCGGCGATCACGATGACCGTCGCGACGATGGCGAGCGCCGTGAGGACGGCGAGGAACACCGTCAGGCGGTTGAAGCGCGTGTGCCTGGCTATTCGACCGTCACCGACTTGGCGAGGTTCCTCGGCTTGTCCACGTCGCACCCCAGCTGGAGCGCGAGTTCGCGGGCGAGCATCTGCAGCGGGACGACGGCCTCGAGCGGACCCCACGGTGCGGTCGCGCGACCCCAGGCGAGGTCGCCGACGATGCGACGGCCGAGTGCGGGGATGTCCGACCCCTCGCCGCCGATCGTGATGACGAACCCGCCGCGGGCACGGACCTCGGCGATGTTCGCCTGCAGTCGGTGGTCGCCGTGGTCGATGACGACGACCGGGGTCCCCTCGTCGACGAGGGCGAGCGGGCCGTGCTTCAGCTCGCCGGCCGGGTAGGCCTCGGCCCAGCGGTAGCTGAGCTCCTTGAGCTTGAGCGCGCCCTCGGCCGCGTAGGGCAGCCCGGCGCCACGGCCGAGGAAGAGGAAGCCGGTCGCGTCCTTGACGCTCGAGACGAGCAGCGGGATGCGGTCGGCGGCGATCGCGGCGGCGTGGTCGATGCGGGCGGGGAGGTCGGAGAGCTCGCCGACGAGCGCGGCCGCGCGTTCGCCGTCGATCCGACCCGAGGCGACGAGCGCGGAGATCACCGCGGCGACGCCGACGACGACCTGCGCGGTGAACGTCTTCGTCGCGGCGACACCGATCTCCGGGCCGGCGTGGCAGTCGAGCACGGCGTCCGCCCGGCGGGCCAGGGACGAGTGCACGTTGTTCGTGAGCGCGAGCACCGGGTGCCGGTCCTCGAAGCGGTCGAGCGCGCGGAGGACGTCGGCGGTCTCGCCGGACTGGCTGATGGCGACCACGAGCGTGCCCGGGCCGAGCACCGCCTGGTCGGCCTCGCTCGCGACGACGATGTCCGTCGGCACGCCGCCGATGCCGCGCAGCGCGGTGGCGATCACCTGCCCGGCGTTGAGCGAGGTGCCGCACGCGACGATCGCCAGTCGGTGGAACCCGGGGAGCCCCAGGCCGACCCACATGCTGCCGTCGGCGGCCCGGCGGGCGACCCGGTCGAGGATCGAGGCGACGACCTCGGGCTGCTCCTCGATCTCCTTCGCCATGTGGTCCGGGTGGTCGCCGAGGTCGAGCGCGGTCGCGGCGAACGGGGACGGCGTCGGGAAGGGCACGGGGACCGTGACGCCGGAGGACGACCACGTCCAGGCCTCGCCGAGTTCGACGACGTCGCCGTCGCGGAGTGCCACGAAGGTCTCGCACCACTCGGCGATCGCCCCGATGTCGCTCGCCACGAAGTCGCCGCGGGCGGACCGTGCGACGACGAGGGGGGAGCGCTCGGCGGCGACGACCATGCGGCCGTCCCGGGCGTCGAGCACCACGATCGCCCACGAGCCCTCGAGCTGCGCGGTCGCGATCTGCACCGCGAGCATGAGGTCCGGGTCCACCGCGAGCGCCCGCTCGACGAGGTGCGCGATGACCTCGGAGTCGACGTCCGACGAGAACACGTGGCCCTGGCGCTCGAGCGTCGCACGGAGCCGGTCGGCGTTCTCGACGATGCCGTTGTGCACGATGCTGATCCGGCCGGAGCAGTCGGCGTGCGGGTGCGCGTTCGCCTCGCGGACCACACCGTGCGTCGCCCACCGGGTGTGCCCGATGCCGACCCCCGTCAGCGCGTCGCCGGAGCGTGCGGCGACGAGCGTGCGCAGGTCACCGACGCGCGACACGGACCGGATGGTCTCGGTGCCGCCGTGGGCGGTCCGGACGGCGATGCCCGCCGAGTCGTACCCGCGGTACTCGAGTCGTTCGAGTCCGTCGAGCAGGTAGGGGGACGCGTCGTCGGTGACGCGGGCCGCGATGATGCCGCACATCTGGTTTCCCTTCGGGTGGGAGGAGCAGCTCGGGTGGGGGAGGGAGGAGCCTTGCGGCACCGACCGCCGTCGGGTCTGCCGTGCGTCCGGTCCGCCGGCCCGGGCCGCCGCCCGTCCTCGGATCAGGCGAGGACGGACGACGGCGTTCGTGGGCCGACGGTTCGGGTACCGGACGGGGTACCACGGGCGGGCTCCCGGAGGAGCACGGCGGTCGGTGCACGAGAAGCATCACCCGCCGGTCGGTGACACGGCAACGGTCGTCGCCCGCTCTTGCGGTTCACCGCGAGCGGTCCCCCGTTCGGAGGACAGGGCGTGCGGAGTCCCGCAACCCGCATCCAAGGCCCGCACCGACGACGAACGGGAGGCGCGGTGCCAGCTGGCACCGCGCCTCCCGTCCGGTGGTGGGTCGCGTCTCGACTACGTGAGCAGCGCGACCAGGTGCGAACGCGAGCGCGCTCCCACCTTGCGGTAGATCTGCGTCAGTCGCAGCTCCACCGTCCGCTGCGACATGAAGAGCGACGAGGCGATCTCGCGGTTGCGGTACCCCTCCGTCACCTTCTGCACGACGGCGCGCTCCTCCGCGGTGAGCGAGGTGAGCACCGCCGAGGCATCCGGCGCGCTGCGCGGCGTCCCGGGCATCTGCGCGGACAGCACCGGCGCGGACCGGAGCGACGTCGGCGAGCCGAAGACCGGCATCGCGACCGTCGCGGCCGGGGTGGCCAGCGGACGCCGGAGCCCCGCCGCCTCGTACGCCGCCGCAGCGGCCGCACCGAGGCGCGGACGCTCCGTCGGGGTCCCCACGGCAGCGAGCGCCGCGAAGGTCCGAGCACGTTCGAACTGCGAGTCGTGCGGCTGGAACAGCTCCAGTGCACGGCGACGCGCGGTGTCACGGGTGGTGTCGTCCGCGACGAGCGCGAGGCTCCGCGCCAGGACGAGGGCGCCCCAGCGCGACGGGCGGGCGTGGTGGTCCGCCGCGAGCCGCGCGGCGATCGCCCGGGCGTCGTCGATCCGGTCGAGGCGCGAGTACGCCTCCACCAGGTCGCCGAGGTGCCGGAGCACCGCCGGGTTCCGCAGCGAGCGACCGATGGCGTCCGCCGCCTCGAGCGAGGCCGCGGCCTCGTCGAGCCGACCGTCGAGCAGCAGGACCCGACCGCGCAGGGCGTGCAGCTTGGCGGTCGCACCCCACAGACGGTTCGTGGACCGCTGCGCGAGGCACCGGTCGAGGACCTCGAGTGCCTCGGGGGAGCGCCCCTCGGCGAAGTGCCGCCAGGCGAGCGCGATGGCACGGGACGGCTCACGGAGCCGCTCGACCACCGACGATCCGGCTTCCCACACGTCGATCGCGCGGAGCGCCTGCCGGAAGTTCCCGGAGCGCACCTCGTTCTCGGCGGACAGGTAGCGGGCGGCCTCGGTCCAGACCGGCATGGCCTCCTGTCCCCGGGCGAGGACGAGGGCGAACACGCGGCGGGCGCTGCGGTACCGCTCGGCGATGCTCAACGCGTGGGCGAGGAGCAGCAGCGCGGGGTCGGACATGCCCACCAGCGTCGTGGTGGAGAGCCCGTCGTGCAGCGCCGTGTCGGCCGGGAGGGTCCCGTCGACCGCGGCGATGAGCTCGTGCGCGGTCTCCGTGATCTCCAGGGTGTGCTGCGACGCGGACCGCTTGAGCGGCTCGGCCCGGGCGAGGAGGTCCCTGGCGTGGTCGAGCTCCCAGGCCTCGGCCCGGAAGCACGCGACCATCGCGAGGAGCCCACCGAGCGCGTCCGCCTCGGCGGCGTTCTCGGGGTCGACCGGCACGAGGAGCTCGTCCGCGTGCACGGCGTCGCCGCTGAGGTACTGCACCGAGTACGACAGACGGAGCCGACGGGTCTCGTCCGCTGTGGAGCGGAACGGCCGGATCGCGGCGAGGTACCGCGCGGCGAAGCCGAGCAGCCGGTTCGCCAGCAGGGCCTCGGCGACACCGAGGAGCGCAGCGTGCTCGTCCTCGTGCCCCGAACCGATGTGCAGAGCGCGTTCGGTGAGCACGACCGCGGCCTGGGCGTTGCCGTCCACCACGTACGAGCGGGCCGCACGGAGCAGCGCGACCACGTCCGGGACGTCGTCGACGAAGCTGCGGTGCCACGCGGCCGCACGCGGGTCGGACTCGGCGCTCGCCGCGGCGAGTTCCGTGTGCGCGGCCCGACGGTCCCGTGCCGGCATCCGCCAGTACAGCGCGGAACGGACCAGGGGATCGCGGACCGAGACGGTCTGCCCCTTGACGGTGGTGAGTCCGGCGTGTGCCAGGTCGTCGAGCTCGTCGCGGTCCCAACCGGTGGTCTTCGCCACGGGGACGAGGGCCAACCGCGCCAGGACGTCCAGATCGCGTCCTGCTGCGGAACCGAGCACCAGGGCCGCGATGGCCTCGGTGGTCGGGGTCGGTCGGAGCGGCAGCACGAGCGGCTCGGAGCCGTTCAGCTGCTCGCGACTGAGCACGGCGAGCTGCTCGCGCAGTGCGCCGGGGTTGCCACCGGTCTCCTCGGCGAGGACGGCGAGGACACCCTCGTTCGCCTCTTCCGGAGCCATGTCACGGGCGAGCACGAGTGCTTCGTCCGAGGGCAGCGGTTCGATCCGGAGCGTCGGCAGGGCCGCGAGTGGTCCCGCCGGCGGCACGGTGCGGACCGTGGCGACGACGCGCAGTGCGGTGCCGGCGAGCCGCGACGCGAGGAACGCGATGAGCTCCTGGCTCTCCACGTCCATGCGGTCGAGGTCGTCGATCAGCACGAGCGTCGGCGGCAGGGTGAGGGCGTGCACGGCGTCGAGGAAGTCGTGCGCCGCCGCCAGCCCCGGCGTCTGCCGGTCGACGGGTGCGCTCCCCTGGAGGAGGTGCGCGATGTGGGCCGTCGCACGGGGATCGTCGAGTGCGGTGAAGAGCGAGGTCACGCCGGCCAGGGGCCAGTGGGACTCACTCCCGTTCACTCCGACGCGTACGACGGGGAGGGAGACGCGGTTGGACACCGCGTCGAGGACGCTGCTGCGTCCGGAACCAGGGTCGCCGACGACGACCATCGCGGACTCACGAGGGAGTACAGCGAGGGTCGCGATCCGGTCGACCTCGAGACGGCGACCGGTGAGTGCCATGACTCACCGGCCTCCGGGCCCGGAAGCGGATGCAACGGAGGAGAGGGACCGGTCGGAGGCACGGCGGGTGACCGCGCGCAGAGCCGGACGTGGGGCACGCAGGGAAGAACGCGTGCCGGAGCTGTCGGAAACGGAATGCGGATGACGAGTGAGGGTGCACTCGGTTCCGCTCGGGAACGATGAAGTCATCGTCTGTATCACCCCTCGGGTTAGGGTCTTCGGACGAAGCACGACCGGTCTGGCATCCCGTTCGGAGCTAGGGACTCCGAAGCGGCACCTGACCTGTCGCCTGAAAGCAAGATAACTCAGGTTCTGGCTCGGATGGCCGGTCTCCGCAATCCGATGTCCACCCGCGGTGTCCCCAGTCCGGGGGGCCACGTGCCCCCCTCGGGGGGCGTTCCGGGATCGGCTGCGGCGATCCGCGGTACAGAATCGGGGTACAGCCGGTGTCCGCCGCAGGGCCGACCCGCGGGGTGGTCGTCGGTCGAGTGTTCGTGCCGACTCGGAACGACAACGCCGATGTCGTCCGACGTCGATGGTGTCGCTTCCGCGCGGCCGCAACGGTTGCGCGCGCGGGACTGCGACGAGGCCGCGGTCGTACGACGTCGACGATGTCGCACCGCGGCGCGTGCAACAGTTGCACGCGCCGGGCGTTCGGGGCCGTCAGCGGCGGATGACCTCGACGACGGCGTCGTGCACGAGTCCGTTCGTCGCGAGCGCGCTGCCGTGCCAGGGGCCGGGATCGCCGTCGAGCGAGGTGAACCGGCCACCGGCCTCCTCGACGATCGGCACGAGCGCCGCCATGTCCCACGGCTTGAGGTCGGGCTCGCCGGCGACGTCGAGGACGCCCTCGGCCACGAGCATGTACGACCACATGTCGCCGTAGGCCCGGGTGCGCCAGACCCGACGGGAGAGCGTCACGAGGGCGTCCAGGCGGTCGTCGTCGTCCCACTGCTGGATGCTGTTGTAGCTCAGGCTGGCCTCGGCGAGCGAGTCGACGCCGGAGACGTGCAGGGGACCGTCGAAGGAGTGCGCGCCGAGCCCCTCGGCCGCCCACCAACGCTTGCCGAGGGCGGGTGCGCTCACGACGCCGAGGACCGGGCGCCCGTCCACCGCGAGCGCGATGAGGGTGGCCCAGACCGGGACGCCGCGGAGGTAGTTCGCGGTGCCGTCGATGGGGTCGACCACCCATTGGCGGTGGCCCTCGCTGACGGCCTCGGCGCCGGTGTCGGCGGTGGTCTCCTCGCCGAGGAAGGCGTCGTCGGGACGCTCGGCGCCCAGCCGCTCGCGGAGCGCTCGTTCGACCGCCTGGTCGGCATCGGTGACGTGCGTGCTGTCGGCCTTCTTCGACACGTGCAGGTCGGCGGCACGGAACCGCTCGAGGCTGATCGCGTCGGCGGTGTCGGCGAGGGAGCGGGCGAAGTCCAGGTCGGCGCTGAGGTCCACGGTCGCCAGCGTAGCGGGGGCTACGCCGCCACGACCTCTTCCTCCTCGAGGGCGGTGACCTCGCGCTCGCGGGCGATGCGGGCGCGGCGGGCGACGAGACCGTGCACGACGACGCAGAGCAGCACGGCCGCGGCGAGCCACAGCGCCAGCACGAGCGACGACCGACCGAGCGAGGCGCCCGGGAAGTACTGCAGGTCCTGCGCTGCCTGCAGCCAGGCGGCACCGCTCCAGAACGTGTTGAGGCCGGCGAAGAACCCCGGCTGGAACGCCGGCTGGAAGATGCCACCGGACGACGTGAAGTTCAGCATCACGAACAGCATCGTGAGGATCGGCGTCGTCCACCGGCCGAGCAGCGGGTGTAGGCCGACCCCGAGCGCGACGATGATCGCGTCGTACATCCAGGCGAACAGGAAGATCTCCCACCGGTTCGTCGTGATGATGCCGTACAGCGGACCGGCGATGAGGATGCCGATGCCCGCGACCACTCCGGCCGTCGCGAGGCCGGTGACGGCGGTCCACAGCGGTCGCAGCCGGGTGGCGAAGGCGGCCACCGCGATCGCGGACGCGTAGCCGCCGACGCTCAGGGCGACGAGCAGGAAGAACAGGCCCTGTCCGGTGGTGTCCTCGTCGCCGGAGGGCACGACGTCCTGCACCGTGAAGGGCAGGTGCGACCGGTAGGCGATCGGCATGAAGATCTTCTGGGCCGCGGTCGCCGTGGTCTCCGACGCCGCGGTCGAGACGTAGAGCGTCGCGCCGGTCGCGGTCGGTGCGTAGACGGCGGCGAGGTCGCGGTCACGGACCTGGCGCTCCGCCTCGGCGGTGGAGGACACGACGTGGGTGACGAGGGCGCCGTCCGACTCGTCCGTGACGGTCTGCGCGAACACCTGGGTCGCCGCACCCTGTCCGACGATGCCGACCGGGAGGTCGTGCGGCGTCGGGGCGTGGAAGGCGCCGAGGTAGGCGAGACCCATGCCGATCGCGAGGAAGAGGGGCACGAGGATGTGCGAGCCGAAGCTCAGCAGGGTGCGACCGAGGCTCTGCGGACGGAGCGTCGACGGGCCGTTCGGCTGACGCGGGGCCCTGGAGGCACGGGGAGCGGCATGCGAGTGGGTGTGGGGGGAGGTGGTGTGCACGTGCGACGTCGTTGTCGTCATGGGGGAGGACGGGGCGTCGACGGCGGGGGTCGGCGCAAAGTTGTACTTTGCAACTTCAGACACGAAGGGCAACTGTACAACGTCGGTGCACACCTGTCGACCCGGGTGCCGCCGCGCACGGTGCGGTGCGGGCGCCGGAGTGTGCGAGCCTCCGCACACCGTGGGAGGGCGCCGGCGTCCCACCGAGCGCGGAACCTCGCACACTGCGCGAGGCGCGAGGCGCGAGGCGCGAGGCGCGAGGCGCGTCGGCGCCCCGCGCTACTCCGTGCCCGGGTCCTCGGCGCCCATGCCGGTCAGCAGCGCCCGGAACGAGTCGAGCCGCTCGACCCCGGTCGACCCGAGCTCGCCGGCCTGCACCCGGTCGACGATCTCCCAGTCGTGCGCCTGGGAGAGGGGGATCCCGTCCACCGGCTCGCGAACGGGCACGGCGTGCGAGGCGAAGGCACGGAAGACGTTCGCCGGGTCGACGTGTCCGAGCCCGAACGACCGGACACCCGGGGTGTCGATGATCCACCCGCCGTCCCGCACCTGCAGCGCGATCGACGACGACGAGGTGTGCCGTCCCCGACCGGTCACCGAGTTGACGACCCCGGTGGCCCGGGACGACCCGGTCAGCGCGTTCACGAGCGTCGACTTCCCGACGCCCGAGTGCCCGACGGTCACGGTCACCTTGTCGTCGAGGACCTCGTGCAGGGCGTCGAACGGCACGTCGTCGGAGCGGCTCGTCACGATGCGCAGGTCGAGGCAGGCGAAGTGCGCGAGGAACTCGGAGGGATCGGCGAGGTCGGTCTTCGTGATGCAGAGGATCGGGTCGAGGCCGGCGTCGAACGCCGCCACGAGGTACCGGTCGATCAGTCGGGTGCGCGGCTCGGGGTCGGCGGCGGCCACGACGATGAGCATCTGGTCGGCGTTCGCCACGATGACGCGCTCGACCTCGTCGGTGTCGTCGGCGCTCCGGCGCAGCAGCGTGGTGCGCTCGGCGACCTTCACGATGCGCGCGAGGGAGCCCGGTTCGCCGGAGACGTCGCCGGCTAGGTGGACCGTGTCGCCGGTGACGACGGACTTCTTCCCCAGCTCGCGGGCCTTCGTGGCCGTGATGACCCGGTCCCCGACGAGCACGCCGAAGCGCCCGCGGTCGACGTTCGTCACCCACCCCGTGGGGGCGTCCTCGTACGTCGGACGGACCTTCGTGCGGGGGCGGTTGCCCTTCGGGTTGGGGCGGACCCGCACGCTCGACTCGTCGTACTGCCCGTACGGCTCGTCCGCGTCGGAGTCGTCACCGTCGACGTCGTCCCACCAGCTCATCGCGTCAGACCCCCGTGTCCCCGGTCGCGACCAGGGACGCCCACAGCTCGGGGAACTGCGGCAGCGTCTTCGCGGTCGAGCCGATGTCGTCGACGGCGACGCCGTCGACGACGAGACCCACGACCGCGCCGGCCGTCGCCATCCGGTGGTCGTCGTACGCGGCCCAGTCGCCGCCGTGGAGCGCGGCAGGCTCGATGCGCAGGCCGTCGTCGAGTTCGTGCACCGCGCCTCCCGAACGGTTGACGTCCGACGCGAGCGCGGCGAGACGGTCCGTCTCGTGCCCACGCAGGTGGCCGATCCCGGTGATCTCGGACGGGCCGTCGGCCAGGGCCGCCAACGCGACCAGGGCAGGCGCGAGCTCGCCGCCGCGGCTGAGGTCGAGTTCGAGACCCGGGAGGGAGGCGCCACCCCGGACCCCGACGCCGCCGTCGAAGACGAGGTCGTCGCCGTCCCGCGTGACGGTCGCGCCCCACAGGGGGAGGAGCCGCTCGAGGTCGGCACCGACCTGGGTCGTCGCCGTCGGCCAGGTGCGGATGCGGACGGTGCCGCCGGCGACGAGCGCCGCCACGGCGAACGGCGCGGCGTTCGACAGGTCGGGTTCGATGGTGACGTCGCGGGCGGCGATCGGCCCGGGGTGCACGACCCACTCGCCGACCGAGGGCTCGTCGACCCGGACACCGCGGGCACGGAGGGCGGCGACGGTCATCTCGATGTGCGGCATGCTCGGCAGGCGCTCGCCGACGTGCGTGAGGTGCAGGCCCTCGTCGAAGCGCGGGGCGGAGAGCAGGAGCCCGGAGACGAACTGCGACGAGGCCGAGGCGTCGATCGAGAGCGATCCGCCGCGGACCGAGCCGGTGCCGGTGAACGAGAACGGCATCGCGCCGCCGCCGTCGTCGGTGACGTCCACGCCGAGGTCGACGAGCGCCTGGATGATGGCGTGCATCGGCCGCTTGCGCGCGTAGGGGTCGCCGTCGACTGTGACCGGCCCGACCGCGAGGGCGGCGAGGGGCGGCAGGAAGCGCATCACGGTGCCGGCGAGTCCGCAGTCCACCCGGACGTCGCCGTGCATCGGCGCCGGTGTGATCCGGAGGTCGGGGCCGTACGGGTTCGCGGTCGCACCGGGCGCCGGCGGGACCTCGTCGATCCCGACGCCGAGCTGCCGGAGCGCCTCGACCATGAGCGCCGAGTCGCGCGAGTGCAGCGGCAGCCGGATGGTCGACGGACCGTCGGCGAGGGCGGCGAGCACGAGTTCGCGGTTGGTGAGCGACTTCGACCCGGGCAGCGACACGTCGCCGTGCAGCGGACCCCGCGCGAGCGGGGCGATCCAGGGCTCGGTCCGGGACTGGGAATGCGTCGTGACTGCCATCGGTTCACAAGGGTACTGAACGCACCGGGAGGATCAGTGGCGACAGCGACACTCGCACGACCGCGGACGACTCTGCCCGCCGTGCCGACGACGCTCGGGAGCACCGTCGGCCTAGACTCGACGGCGATGACGACCGACGAACCGCACGCAGCACCGCACGACCTGGTCGAGGAGACCGAGGCGCAGCTCGACGCGGTGTCCGAAGAAGCAGCACTGCGCGAGGACGAGGCCGGCGACCGCGAGGACGAGGCCAGCGACGACGAGGCCGGCGCGGTCGATGTCGTCGACGCGAAGACCGTCTCCGAGGCCGAGCTCCGCTCCCTCTTCGAGGACCAGGCGCTGCCCTTCATGGACCAGCTGTACGGCGCGGCGATGCGGATGACCCGCAACCCGGCCGACGCGTCCGACCTCGTGCAGGAGACCTTCGTCAAGGCCTTCGCCGCGTTCCGCCAGTTCAAGCAGGGCACGAACCTCAAGGCCTGGCTGTACCGCATCCTCACGAACACGTTCATCAACACGTACCGCAAGAACCAGCGCAACCCGTACCAGGGCACGATCGACGAGCTCGAGGACTGGCAGCTCGGCGGCGCGGAGAGCGTGACGCAGTCGATCTCGGCGCGCTCCGCCGAGGCCGACGCCATCGACCACCTGCCGTCCTCCGCCGTGAAGGACGCGCTGCAGGCCATCCCGGAGGACTTCCGGATGGCCGTCTACTTCGCCGATGTCGAGGGGTTCTCCTACCAGGAGATCGCCGACATCATGAAGACCCCCGTGGGGACGGTCATGAGCCGCCTCCACCGTGGCCGCCGGCTCCTCCGCGGGCTCCTGGCCGACCACGCACGTGAGACCGGCATCGTCCCGGACGCAGCGTCGACGGCGACGATGCGCGGACGAGGCCGGAAGGTTGCCGCGGCGTCGAGCCGCGTCGAAGGGAAGGAAGCGCGATGAGCGGCTGCGACTGCTCGAAGGCGAAGGCCGAGCTCGAGGAGTTCCTGCACGGGGAGCTCTGCCGCGAGGACGCGGCGGACATCCGTGAGCACATGGACGACTGCGAGGACTGCACGACCGAGCACCGCGTCGGCGTCGTCCTCATCGAGACGGTCCGTCGCGCGTGCAAGGAGACGGCACCCGAGGAACTCCGCACCGAGATCCTCGCCCGCATCCGCCTGGAGCAGGCCACGCACTGAACGTCCTGGCAGCCGTCGTCACACGGACGGGGCTGTCGGTAGTGTCGCGGGCATGACCCTCTCCGTCGAGTCGATCACCACCTGGTCCGACACGGACGTCGCCGACGTCGCCGCCCTCGTCCGACTGCTCGGCCACGAGGTCGACGACGCCGCCATGCGCGCCCGCCTCGAACGGCTCACGCCCGAGGCCGGCCACCGGACGTGGGTGGTGCGGGACGACGACGGTCGTGCGATCGCGGTCGCCGGCGCGCAGGTCACGTGGGCGTACGCGAGCGACGAGCCGACGGCGCAGCTGCTGCTGATGGTGGTCGACGAGTCGGCCAGGAGGCTCGGCACCGGTTCGGCGCTCATCGGCACGTTCGAAGCATGGGCGGTCGAGCAGGGCGCACGTCGCCTCAGCGCCGTCAGCGCTGCGGCCACGGACAGCGCGCACCGGTTCTACCAGAAGCGTGGGTACCACGACGCCGGGGTGCGCTACACGAAGATCGCGTAGCGCACCCCGGCGTCGGGCGTCAGCCCAGCGCTCGCGTGATGACGTCGGTCGCTTCCTGTGCGGAGCGCTTCGACGACCCCGTGGCCGGCGCGGCACTCGCCGGCCGGGCGGCGACGGACAGCGGTCGACCGTCGAGGTGCGGCGACAGGTTCATGCACACGAACGGCCAGGCGCCCTGGTTCTCCGGCTCTTCCTGCGCCCACACGACGTCGGCGCCCGGGTAGCCCGCGAGCACCTGGAGGATCTGCTCGAGGGGGAGCGGGGCGAGCTGCTCGAGCCGGACGAGGGCGACGTCGGTGGCGCCGCGCTTGTCGAGCTCGGCGCGCAGGTCGTGGTGCACCTTGCCCGAGTGCAGGACCACCCGGCGCACCGCCGACTTGTCGGTCACGCGGTCGTCGTCGAGGACCTCGGAGAAGGTGCCGCTCGTGAACGCGTCCACCGGGCTCGTCGCCTGGCGGAGGCGCAGCATCGCCTTCGGGGAGAACACGATGAGCGGCTTCTGCGGCCGCTCCCACGCCTGGCGTCGCAGCAGGTGGAAGTAGGACGCCGGGGTCGACGGCCGGGCCACCACCATGTTGTCCTCGGCGCAGAGCTGCAGGTACCGCTCGATGCGCGCCGACGAGTGGTCCGGTCCCTGGCCCTCGTAGCCGTGGGGGAGCAGGAGCACGAGGCCCGAGCGCTGTCCCCACTTCTGCTCGGCGGAGGAGATGAA
Organism: Curtobacterium sp. NPDC087082; assembly: GCF_044745045.1. Taxonomy (NCBI): domain Bacteria; kingdom Bacillati; phylum Actinomycetota; class Actinomycetes; order Micrococcales; family Microbacteriaceae; genus Curtobacterium; species Curtobacterium sp. NPDC087082. The sequence goes on from NZ_JBIUZN010000004.1 coordinate 75,271, forward strand.
CTCGTCGATGACGGTCTGGGCGCCGTTCGCGAAGTCGCCGAACTGCGCCTCCCACAGGACGAGGGCTTCGGGTCGCTCGACCGAGTACCCGTACTCGAACGCCATCGCCGCGTACTCGCTGAGCAGCGAGTCGTAGATGTACAGGCGGGCCTGGTCCTCGGTGAGGTTCGCGAGGGGCAGCCACTCCTGGCCGTTCACCCGGTCGTGGAAGACGGCCTGGCGCTGCACGAAGGTGCCACGGCGGGCGTCCTGCCCGGCGAGCCGGACCGGCTTGCCCTCGACGAGGATCGACCCGATGGCCATGAGCTCCGCCATCGCCCAGTCGACGCCGCCGTTGCGGGTCATGTCGGTGCGCTTGGACAGGAGCTGCTGGAGCTTCGGGTGCACCTGGAAGCCCGCGGGCGGGTTGCTGTGCGCGTCGCCGATGGCCCGGACGAGTTCCTCGGACACGGCGGTCTCGTGCACCTCGACCTCGGAGTCGTCGCGCTGCGCTGCCGGTCGTTCGAGGCCCTGCACGGCGCCGTCGTCGTCGACCGTGATGACCGGGATCGTGCCGGTCTGCGCCTCGTGCGTCTCGGCGAAGGCGCGTTCCAGGCGGTCCTGGAAGTCGCGGTGCGCCTCGTCGTACTCCTCTTGCGTGATGTCGCCGCGGCCGACGAGGGCCTCGGTGTAGAGGGTGCGGACGGAGCGCTTCGCCTCGATGAGGTTGTACATGAGCGGCTGCGTCATCGACGGGTCGTCGCCCTCGTTGTGTCCGCGGCGGCGGTAGCAGATGAGGTCGATGACGACGTCGCGGTGGAACTCCTCGCGGTAGGCGAAGGCGAGCTCGGCGACGCGGGCGACGGCCTCGGGGTCGTCCCCGTTCACGTGGAAGATCGGCGCCTGGATCGTCTTCGCGACGTCGGTGGAGTACACCGAGCTGCGGGCCGACTCCGGCGGGGTGGTGAACCCGACCTGGTTGTTGATCACGAGGTGCACGGTGCCGCCGGTGCGGTAGCCGCGCAGCTGCGACATCTGCAGGGTCTCGACCACGACGCCCTGACCGGCCATCGCGGCGTCGCCGTGGACCAGCACGGGCAGGACGCCGAACGTGCCGGGGGCCTGCCGGTCCTGCTTCGCGCGGACGATGCCCTCGAGCACGCCGTCGACGGCCTCGAGGTGGGACGGGTTCGCGGCGATCGTCACCGGGATGGCGGTGCCGTCGCTGGCGCGGAACACGCCCTCGGTGCCGACGTGGTACTTCACGTCACCCGAACCCTGGCCCGAGACGGCGCCGGGGAGCGACGACCCCTCGAACTCGCGGAAGATCTGGCCGTAGGTCTTGCCGGCGATGTTCGTCAGCACGTTGAGCCGCCCGCGGTGGGCCATGCCGATCGCGACCTCTTCGAGGCCGGCGGTCGCCGCGCGCTGGATGAGCGAGTCGAGGAACGCGATGGTGGACTCGCCGCCCTCGAGCGAGAAGCGCTTCTGGCCGACGTACTTCGTCTGCAGGAAGGTCTCGAACGCCTCGGCTTCGTTGAGCTTGCCGAGGACCCGGAGCTGGTCGTCCTTCGACGGCTTCGAGTACGGGACCTCGATGTGGGCCTGCACCCAGCGACGCTGTTCCGGGTCCTGGATGTGCATGTACTCGATGCCGACCGTGCGGCAGTAGGCGTCGCGGAGGATCCCGAGCACGTCGCGCAGCGGGGCGTTCGTCGTGCCGGCGAGCCCACCGGTGACGAACTCGCGGTCGAGGTCCCAGAAGGTCAGCCCGTGGCTCTCGATCTCGAGGTCGGGGTGGGTGCGCTGCCGGTACTCGAGCGGGTCGATGTCCGCCATGAGGTGCCCGCGGACACGGAAGCTGTTGATGAGCTCCTGCACACGCGCCGTCTTGTTCACCCGGTGCGCGAGGTCGACGTTGATGTCGTTCGCCCACTGGATCGGCTTGTACGGGATCCGGAGCGCCGCGAAGATGCCCTCGTAGAAGCCGTGCTCGCCGATGAGCCGCTCGTGCACCTTCTTGAGGTACTCGCCCGACCCCGCACCCTGGATGACGCGGTGGTCGTAGGTGCTCGTCAGCGTGATGGTCTTGCCGATGCCGAGCTCGACGAGGGTCTTCGCCGCCGAGCCCTGGAACTGCGCCGGGTACTCGAGGGCACCGGCGCCGATGATGGCACCCTGCCCCTTCGTCAGGCGCGGCACCGAGTGGACCGTGCCGATGCCGCCCGGGTTCGTCAGCGAGATCGTCGTGCCCTGGAAGTCGGCCGGCGTGAGCTTGTTGTCACGGGCACGTTTGACGAGGTCCTCGTAGGCGGAGAGGAACTGGCCGAACGTCAGGGTCTCGGCGCGCTTGATGCTCGGGACGAGCAGGGAGCGCGAGCCGTCCTTCTTCGGGACGTCGATCGCGATGCCGAGGTTGACGTGCGCGGGGGCCACCACGAAGGGCTTGCCGTCGCGCTCCTCGTAGAAGACGTTCTGACTCGGGAAGTCCTTGAGCGCCTGCACCATCGCCCACCCGATGAGGTGCGTGAACGAGATCTTGCCGCCGCGGGCCCGACGCAGGTGGTTGTTCACGACGATGCGGTTGTCGATCATCAGCTTCGCCGGGATCGTCCGCACGCTCGTCGCGGTCGGGACCGTGAGCGAGGCGTCCATGTTCGAGGCGAGCGTCTTCGCCATGCCCCGGAGCGGGGTCGCCACGTCCTCGTGGGTCTCCTCGTGGTCGTCGGCCTCGTCGTTGGCCTCGGCCGGGATCGGCTGCGGCGTGGGCTGGCGCGACGTGGTCTTCGCCTGGATCGGCCCGGACTTCGCCTCGCCGGGGGCGTCACCGGTCGCGGGCTGCTGGGTCGTGGACTGCTGCTGCTCGGAGGCGGCCGGAGCAGCGGGGGTGGAGGGGGACGGAGCCGGTGCGGACGCGTCACCACCCTGCGTGCGGTGGTAGCTCTCGAGGACCGGCCACCAGGACTTGTCGACGGACTCCTTGTCGGTGACGAACTGCTCGTAGAGCTCGTCGACGAGCCACTCGTTCGCCCCGAATTCGCCCGCGGTCTCGTCCGTTCCGGTCAGATGGCTCGACACAGCCGATCGCCCACTCTCCGTCGATAGATGCTCGTGTGTGTCGTGCGTGGCAACCCTGCCTCGCACAGGTCCCAAGCCTAGCCGCTCGCAGATGACCGTTCGGTGTCAGGCGGAGGCGGGTCGCGCCTCCCGACCGGGTGTCGCGCGTGTCGCACCGGAGGCGTGCCGAGCCGCCCAGACCGGCCACCCTGCGGAGCCGTACAGTGGGGCCCATGAGGTTCTACGAGACGCGGCCGACACACGACCTGACCTACTCCGACGTCTTCCTCGTCCCCAGCCGGTCGGCGGTGACGAGCCGGTTCGACGTGGACCTCTCGGCGAACGACGGGTCCGGTGCGACCATCCCGATCGTCAGCGCCAACATGAACTCGGTCACCGGGCCGCGCCTCGCCGCGACGCTCGCCCGACGCGGCGGCCTGGGCGTCCTGCCCCAGGACATGCACCTGCAGGACCTCGACGCCGCGATCCGCTGGGTCAAGGACCAGCCGGTCGACTTCGACACCGCCTACGACATGGGCGCGCACACCACCGTCGCCGAGGCCCTCGAGCAGCTCCTGCCCGTCGCCGGACGGGGCGTGGTCGTCCGCGACGCCGCCGGCGAGTACCTCGGCTGTGTCCCCGCCGGGCGCCTGGGCGACGCGGGTCCCGACGCCACGCTCGGCGACCTGCTGCACGGCGCCTCCACCGCGATCGACGCCGAGGACGCCGGCACGCCCCGGCACGTGTACGACGTGTTGACCGCGGCCGAGGTCGACTTCGCGCCGGTCATGCGGCACGGCAAGGTCGTCGGCACGGTCAGCCAGACCAGCGCGATCCGCTCGGACATCTACCGGCCCGCCGTCGACGCGTCCGGACGCCTGCGGGTCGCCGCCGCGATCGGCATCAACGGCGACGTCGCCGCGAAGGCGCAGGCGCTCGCGGCCGCCGGCGTCGACGTGCTCGTCCTCGACACCGCGCACGGCCACCAGGAGGGCATGCTCCGCGCCCTCCGCACCGTCGCCGCCCTCGGCCTCGACATCCCGCTCGTCGCGGGCAACGTCGTCACCGCCGACGCGGTCGCCCACCTCGTCGAGGCCGGCGCGACCATCATCAAGGTCGGCGTCGGACCCGGCGCCATGTGCACCACGCGCATGATGACCGCCGTCGGTCGCCCGCAGTTCTCCGCCGTGCTCGAGACCGCCGCCGCGGCCCGGTCGCTCGGCGCGCACGTGTGGGCCGACGGCGGCGTCCGGTACCCGCGCGACGTGGCGCTCGCCCTCGCCGCCGGCGCGTCCGCCGTGATGATCGGCTCGTGGTTCGCGGGCACGCTCGAGGCGCCCGGAGTCCTCCGCCGTGACGCCGCGGGCAAGGCGTACAAGGAGAGCTGGGGCATGGCCAGTGCCAAGGCCGTCCGGGAGCGCTTCGAGCGCCTCGACCCCTACGAGCGGGCCCGCAAGGCGCTCTTCGCCGAGGGGATCTCGTCGTCGACGATCTACCTCGACCCGGAGCGGCCGAGCGTCGAGGACCTGCTCGACATGATCACCACCGGTGTCCGCAGCTCGGCGACGTACGCGGGGGCGTCGTCCCTCGCGGAGTTCTCCGAGCGGGCGCTCGTCGGCATCCAGTCGGCCGCCGGCTACGAGGAGGGCAAGCCGCTCCCCGTCAGCTGGTAGCGCGCGGGCGGTGCCGCCGCCGACTCTTTCGCGAAAGCGACAGGCTGCCGCCGTCGTGCCGCGCGGTTTTGTCGCTTTGGCGGCAGAGGCGGTGCCGCTCGGCGGCATTCTGTCGGTTTGGCGGGGTGGTCGCGGCTACGGATGGACGGGAGGCGCGGTGCCGGTCCGGATCTGCGCCTCCCGTCCGTCGCGGGCTGCGAAAGCGACAGGCTGCCGCCGGGTTCCCGCGGGGTTCTGTCGCTTTGGCGGCAGAGGCGGTGCCGCTCGGCGGCAGGCTGTCGCTTTGGCGGCAGGGGCGGCGCCGTCCGCAGGTGCGCGCGTCAGCGCCGGCGGGTCGCGTCCTCGACGGTGCCGACGAGCTCCTCGAGGATGTCCTCGAGGAAGAGCACACCGAGCGTCCGGCCCTCGGCGTCGAACGCCCGCGCCACGTGACGACCGGCGGCGCGCATCGTCGCGAGGGCGTCCTCGAGGTCCATCTCCGTGTACAGCGAGATGAGCTGCCGGATCCGCTTCGGCGGCACCGGGTCGTCGTACTCGTCCGGTCGGAGGTCGATGACGTCCTTCACGTGCACGTAGCCCGTGGGGGAGCCGTCCTCGGCCACGAGCACGTACCGCGAGAACCCGCGCTGGGCCACGGCCCGCTCGACGTCACCCGGGGTGGCGTCCTCGGGGAGGGTGACGAGCTCGGCCATCGGCACGGCGACGTCCTTGACCTTCTTCTCGGTGAACTCGAATGCCAGGGCGAGCTTGCCGTCGTCGGTGAGGGTGCCCTCGCGGCGAGACTGCTCGACGATGGTCTGGACCTCCTCGACGGTGAACGCGCTCACGGCCTCGTCCTTCGGCTCGACCCGGAAGAGCCGGAGCACGGCGTTCGCGACCTCGTTCAGGCCGACGACGACCCAGTGCAGGCCGTGGCCGATGTACCAGAGCGTCGGCACGAGGAGGAGCGCCGCACGGTCGGGCATCGAGAACGAGATGTTCTTCGGGACCATCTCGCCGAACACCACGTGCAGGAACGACACGAGCAGCAGCGTGAACACGAAGGCCACGACGCCGATGACCTCGACGCTCCAGCCCGTGAGGTGCAGCGGGACCTCGAGCAGGTGGTGGATCGCCGGCTCGGAGACGTTGAGGATGAGCAGCGAGCACACCGTGATGCCGAGCTGGGTGGTGGCGAGCATGCGGGTGGCGTGCTCCATCGCCCAGAGCGTCATCTGTGCGGCGCGCGAGCCCTCTTCCGCGCGCGGCTCGATCTGGGAGCGGCGTGCGGAGATGACGGCGAACTCGGCCGCGACGAAGTAGGCGTTGCCCATCAGGAGGACGACGAGCCAGAAGATCCCCCACCAATCGGAGCTCATCGGGTGCCGCCCTTCGCAGAGGCCTTCGAGGCCGTGGCCTTCGTGGCCGGGATGATGATGCCGGTCGCCGGGGTCTCCGGCGGTGTGGGCGTCCAGCGGATCCGGTCGATGCGGCGCCCGTCGAGGCGTTCGACGCGGAACACGCCGTCCTCGAGCGGCACCTCGTCACCGACGGCCGGGAGCCGTCCGAGGGTCGACATGATGAACCCGCCGACGGTCTCGTACGGGCCGTCCTCGGGGACCTTCACGCCGGCGCGGTCCTCGAGCTCGTCCGGGCGGAGGAGCCCCGGGAACGTCAGCCAGTTGCGCGACCGGACGACGTCGATCCGTGCACGGTCGTGCTCGTCGGACACCTCGCCGACGATCTCCTCGATGAGGTCCTCGAGCGTCACGACCCCCGCGGTGCCGCCGTACTCGTCGACGACGATCACCATCTGGTAGCCGCGACCGCGGACCTCGGCGAGCAACGTGTCGCCGGGCATGGTCTCGGGGACGCGCTCGGCGTCGGTCATGAGGGCGCCGACGGGGACCTCGGGGCGCTTCTCGCGGGGCACGGCGACGGCCTGCTTCACGTGCACGATGCCGACGACGTCGTCCGCGTCCTCCTCGATGACGGGGAAGCGGCTGAACCCGGTCTTCCGGGCGAGCGCGATGACGTCGTCGGCGGACTCGGACACGCGGATCGTGGAGAGCCGGGGGCGCGGGGTCATCACGTCGCTGGCGCTCAGCTCGGAGAACGAGATCGTCCGTTCCAGCAGCGTCGCGGTGTCCTGCTCGAGGGAGCCCTCGGACGCGGACCGACGCAGCAGCGAGGTGAGCTCCTCGGCGCTGCGCGCACCGGACAGTTCCTCTTGCGGCTCGATGCCCATCGCCCGGAGCACGGCGTTGGCGGTGCCGTTCAGCACCGCGACGGCCGGCTTGAACACCGTGGTGAACGCGATCTGCAGCGGCACGACGAGCTTCGCGGTCTGCAGGGGGAGCGCGAGCGCGAAGTTCTTCGGCACGAGCTCACCGAGGATCATCGACAGCAGGGTCGCGATGACGAGCGCCACGATCGAGCCGACGGTCTCGACGATCGCCTCGGGCAGCCGCATCGCGAGGAACGGCGCTTCGAGCAGCTTCGCGATCGACGGCTCGAGCAGGTAGCCGGTCAGCAGGGTCGTCAGCGTGATGCCGAGCTGCGCGCTGGAGAGGTGCGTCGAGGTGACCTTCAACGCACCAATGACAGGTGCGAGGCCGGTCTCACCGCGGTCTCGTCGGGCCTCGACGTCGGCGCGGTCGAGGTTGACCAGCGCGAACTCGGACGCGACGAAGACACCGGTGCCGAGTGTCAGCAGGATGCCGCCGATCAGCATGACGATGTCGATCGGACTCATGATTCACCTCCCGCAGGGCGCGAGGCAGTGCAGCTCACCGAGTGAGCGGCGGATGAGTGAGGCGAAGAACTGTTCGGGGGATCGTCCACAGTGAGGCAATCGTACTGCCTGGCGGGCGGCCAAGCCGAGAGAACGTACAGAACGGCCTACGCCGTGACGCGTGCGCGGTGGTACTGCTGCGGCTCGTAGTCCACGGAGACGCCGAGCTCGACGGCGGCACGGAGCGGGAAGCCCGGGTCGCGCAGGAACTCGCGGCCCACCATGACGACGTCCGCCTGGCCGGTCGCCAGGATCTGCTCGGCCTGGAACGCCTCCGAGATCATGCCGACCGCGATCGTGCCGATGCCGGCGTCGCGCTTGATCGCGTCGGCGAAGGGCACCTGGTAGCCAGGCCCGACCGGGATCGGGGCGCTCGCGGCGTTGCCACCGGTCGAGACGTCCGCGAGGTCGGCACCGTGCTCGGCGGCCCAGCGCGCGACCTGCGTGGTCTCCTCGAGCGTCAGGCCGCCCGGGGTCCAGTCGGTCGCCGAGAAGCGGACGACGACCGGGAAGCCCTCGCCGACCTCGGCACGGACGGCGTCCAGCACCTCGAGCAGGGCGCGGGCGCGGTTCTCGAGCGAGCCGCCGTACGAGTCGGTCCGGTGGTTGCTCAACGGCGACAGGAACTGGTGCAGCAAGTAGCCGTGCGCGGCGTGGATCTCGACGAGGTCGAAGCCGGCCTCGACCGAACGTCGAGCGGCAGCGGCGAACGCCAGGGCCACCACGCGGATGTCCTCGGTGGCGAGCTCGCGCGGCTCGGCGTACCCGTCGAAGGCGACCGCGGACGGTGCCACGGTGTTCCAGCCGCCCTGGTCCGCCGGCACGGAGCCGTGCGTTGACTCCCACGGGCGGAACGTCGACGCCTTGCGGCCGGCGTGCGCGAGCTGGACGCCCGCGGCGGCACCCTGCGAGTGGATGAAGTCGACGATCGGCCGGAACGCGTCGCGCTGCTCGTCGTTCCACAGCCCGAGGTCCTGCGGGCTGATCCGCCCCTCCGGCACGACGCCCGTGGCCTCGACCACGACCGCGCCGGCACCGCCCTTGGCGAAGCCGCCGAGGTGCACGAGGTGCCACGGCGTCGGCACGCCGTCCTGCGCCTCGACCGAGTACTGGCACATCGGGGAGACCCAGATGCGGTTGCGGACGGTCAGGTCGCGGATGGTGATCGGTTCGAACAGGGCGTGCGTCACGCGGGCTCCTTCTCGGCGGTCGCCCCGGTCGCGAGCTCCTGCAGGAACGCGCGGAGTCCGGCGGACGACGTGTAGTGGTGGCCGACCGCCCCGATCGCTTCCGCGCCGGCGGCGTTCTCGGCCCTGTTGTCGACGAACACCATCTGCGCGGCGTCGATTCCCAGGCGCGCGCACGTGTCCAGGTAGATCGAGGCATCCGGCTTCAGGACGTGCTCCTCGGCGCTCACCACGACGGTCTCGAACAGGGACCCCATCGGGGACCGGCGGTACGGGTCACCGAAGTCGAACCCGGCGTTCGACAGCAGGGCGACCCGGGTGCCGGCGTCGTGCAGCTCCTCGACGATCGCGAGGGTCTCCGGCTCGACCTCGAACCAGCCGGTGAAGTCGATCGCCCAGAACCGGTGGATGTCGGTGATGCGCCACGTCCGGCCGGTGCGCTCGGCGATCGCGCGCCAGTAGTCCACGACGGAGAGGTCGCCGCGGTCCAGGTCGTGCCGGAGCTCCTGGTAGACGGGGAAGAGCTCGTCCGCCGGCACCCCGGTCGCCGCGACGAGGGCGTCCCGCGAGGCGTGCGGCGTCCGGCTGATCACCTCGCCGTAGTCGAAGACCACCACACGACCGGGCAGGAACAGGCTCATGCGCTCCACCGTAACGTGGCGTCTCGTGAACGACTTCGTCCCCTTCGCCCCGACCGACGCCGCCGCCTGGACCACCGCCCCGCACGGCGATTCCACCAAGTACCGGCGGGGTGTCCTCGGCGTCGCGACCGGCTCCGACCAGTACCCGGGCGCTGCCGTGCTGGGCGTCGACGCCGCCGTGCACACCGGCGTCGGGATGGTCCGGTACGCCGGACCCTCCCGCGCGTCGGACCACGTGCTCGCGCGGCGTCCCGAGGTCGTCGCGGGGGTCGGACGGGTGCAGGCGTGGCTCGTCGGCTCCGGGATCTCCGCGGGCTCGCTCGACGACCTGGACGACGTGACGGCGGACGGGTTCCGGCACGCCTCGGACGACGGGGTCCCCGTGGTGGTGGACGCCGGGGCGATCCCGCTCGTCGAGCTCGGGCCCCTGGCGGTGCTGACGCCGCACGCGGGGGAACTCGCCGGCGTCCTGCACGAGTCGCGGGAGGCCGTCGAGCAGGACCCGGCCGCGGCCGCGCTCCGGGCAGCCGCACAGACCGGGAGCGTCGTGCTCCTGAAGGGGTCCGCCACGCACGTCGCGACACCCGACGGGTCGGTGCGGCTCGTGGCCTCGTCGGCGACACCGTGGCTCGCGGCCGCCGGCGCCGGCGACGTCCTCGGCGGGGTGCTGGGGGCGCTCGTGGCGGCTCGGCAGGGAGCGGCGGAGGCGGCCGGGTCGTCGCTGTCGCCGTCCGACCTGGCGCACCTGGCCGCCTCGGCTGCGGTGGTGCACGGGATCGCGGCGCGACGGGCGTCCGGGGGTGGGCCGTTCACGATGGCAGCGCTGGTCGAGCGGCTGCCGGGCGTGGTGCGCGACCTCGTCGTCGAGGGCGACGCGCGGGGGTAGCCGCGAGCGGCGACGGACGGGAGGCGCGGTGCGGGCCCGCACCGCGCCTCCTGGCCGTCAGGTGGTCACGTCCGGGGCGTGACGCGCGTCGTGCGCGTCAGCTCGCGGGGGTCGCGTGCACGAGGAACTCGACCGCACCCGCGTCGTCGACCTGCACGAAGCCGAGGCTCGGGGCCTGCACGCCGAAGTCCGAGAAGGTGATCGGGATCGAGCCGGAGACGTCGACGCCGTCGCCGTTCAGCCCGACCTCGAGCGTCGCGGCGACCGACTTCGTGACGCCGTGCAGGGTGAGGTCCCCGGTGGCCTCGACCTTCGTCGTGCCCGAGCCGGACGGGACCGCGTCCGCGATCGGCTCGGTGAGCGTGAAGGTCGCGGTGGGGAACGCCGACGTGTCGAGCGCCGAGTCGCGGAAGTACGAGTCGCGCTGGGCCGAGTCCGTGGCGATGTCGGCGACCTGCACGGTGATGGTCGCCTTCGTGATGGCGGTGCCGTCGACGGTCGCGCTGCCGGTGACGCTGTCGGTGCGCCCGGTGACGGTGACGTCCGAGCCGTTCAGGACCTCGTGGACGCGGTACCCGGCCTCGGAGTCCCCGCCGACCGTCCAGGCGCCGGACAGGTCCGCGGCGTCGAGCGTCGACGGGGCGCGGCTCGCGGCGACGCTCGGGGCGGCGGAGGCCTTGGCGTTCTCGCTGCTCGTGTACAGGTTCGTGCCGACGATCGCGGCGACGACGCCGATGACGACGACCGCGGCGACGACCGCGATCCAGATGACGGCTCTGCGGCGCGTGCGCGGGGTGTCGGAGGTCACGAGGGGAACGGTGACACGTCATGCTCGGGGGAACCTGTGACCGGCGTGCCGCTACGCTCGTCCGGTGCAGAGGACGGTGTGGCGTTCGCGGTGGCGTTCGCAGTGGCCCGAGGTCGCGGCGTTCGTCGTGGCGTTCGCCGCCGTGCACGCGGTCCTCTGGTGGCTGACCTCCGTGTCGGCGAACCTGCCGCTCGGCGACGTCACGATCACCTACCGGCGCTGGATCGAGACCGGGCACGCGTCCGGGTTCTGGGTCGGGATCGACGAGGACTGGGTGTACCCGATCCTCGCGATCGTCCCGATGGCCGCTGCCGCCGTCGGGGGCGTGACGTCGATCGGCACCGGGTGGCTCGTGCTCATGGTCGTGCTCGACGCCGTCGCGTGCGCGTTCCTGTGGCGCTTCCGTGGGCTCGGCGTGCGCGTCGTGTGGTGGTGGCTCGCCTTCCTGCTCGCCCTCGGGCCGATCGGCCTCGGACGCATCGACACCGTCGCGACCGTCCTCGCCCTGGTCGGGGTGGCCTTCGTCGCGTCGCGGCCGGCCGTCGCCTCGGCGCTGTTCACCGCAGGCGCGTGGACGAAGGTGTGGCCCGCGGCGCTCGTGGGCGTGCTCCTGCTGCTCCGCCGTGGACACCGCCGCGGGGTGCTCGTCGGTGCGCTCGTGCTGACGGCGCTCATCGTCCTCGTCGACGTCCTCTACGGGGGAGCGGCGCACCTGTTCTCGTTCGTGGGGCAGCAGAGCGGCCGTGCGCTGCAGATCGAGGCGCCCCTCGCGACCCCCTTCATGTGGGCGGCGGCGCTCGGCGTCCCCGGTGCCGCGGTCTACTACGACCAGCAGATCCTGACGTTCGAGGTGTCCGGCGCGGGGACGCACGCGGCAGCCGCGGTGTCGACGCCGCTCATGGCCGTGGTCGTCGTCGGTGGGGTGCTGCTCGCGCTCTGGGCCGTGCACCGCGGCGCGCACCGGGCCGAGGCCGCGCCGCTGCTGGCACTGCTCCTGGTGGCCGCGCTGGTCGCCGCGAACAAGGTCGGGTCGCCGCAGTACATCGGGTGGTTCGCCGTGCCGATCGTGTGGGGGCTCGTCGCCGGTCGTCCGAGCGCGAGGCGCCTCCTGCCCGTCGCGGTGGCCGCGATCCCGATGGCGCTGCTGACGCAGGTGATCTACCCCGGGTTCTACGACCAGGTGCTCACCGTGCAGCCCTGGGTGCTCGTGGTCCTCACGCTCCGGAACGCGCTCGAGGTCGGGGTGCTGGTCTGGAGCGTCGTCGCGATCGTCCGGCTCGGCGTGCGGGCCCGTGCCACCGCTGTGCCGGTCGTCCCGGCAGGGGGCAGGATGGACGCATGATCGTCGCGTTCTCCGTCGCCCCGTCCGGTGGTCCCTCCGCGAGCTCGGACGGGTCCGTGCACGACGCCGTCGCGGCTGCCGTGCGGATCGTCCGTGAGAGCGGGTTGCCGAACCGCACCTCGTCGATGTTCACCGAGGTCGAGGGGGAGTGGGACGAGGTCATGGACGTCGTGAAGCGCGCCACCGAGGCCGTCGGGGCGTACGGCACGCGGGTGTCCCTCGTGCTCAAGGCCGACATCCGCCCGGGGCACACCGGCGAGATCGACGGCAAGCTCGAGCGGCTCGAGGCTGCGCTCGACGACTGAGCGACACGCCGAGCGCCTCCCACGGATGTCGGTGGTCGGGTGTGTCCTGTCGGTGTCGGACGGAACGCGTCCGCACGACGACGAGGAGCACGTGATGATGCACGACGGCTGGTGCCCCGACTGCGACCTGCGGACGGTCGTCATCGACTCGGACGAACACGGCGACACCGCCTGGGCGAGCTGCACCGAGTGCGGCGCCGGGTGGGTCCACCGTGACGAACTCCCGGGGCTCGTCGTCGCGGCCCACGCGGAGCCGGAGCGTCGCGCCGCCTGACGCGGGTCGAATCGATTCGGCCGGGCGACTTCCGTTCGGCCTTTGGAGCGGTCTACACTGCTGAGACCGGTCGCTTTCGGTGGCCGGTCGTCCACGTTCGCCGCTGAACCAGGACCACCCTCCGCCCGTCCCCGGTCGCACCGTCAGCGACGTCGACGTGACGGAGGCACGGTGCGGTGACCACGCGCACCGACGGTCCCAGCCGACTCACGCGAGTCGATGTCCGGAACCCGTCCCGCTCCTCCCGTCCCGAAACAGGCACCATGTCCCAGCTCACGCCTGCGCGTCGCGCACTCGCGCTCATCGCCCTCGCCCTCGGCGGGTTCGCCATCGGTTCGACCGAGTTCGTCGCGATGGGGCTCCTGCCGAACATCGCCGAGGCACTCCTGCCGCGCCAGTACGGCCTCGACCCGGACGCCGGGATCGCGCACGCCGGCTGGCTCGTGAGCGCGTACGCCCTCGGTGTCGTCGTCGGTGCCCCCACGATCGCGGCGATGTCGGCGAAGTTCCCGCGCAAGGGCCTGATCCTCGTGCTGCTCGTCGGGTTCGTCCTGGCGACGGTCGCGAGCGCGATCCTGCCGTCCTTCGGCCTCGTGCTCGTGGCGAGGTTCGTCGCGGGACTCCCGCACGGTGCGTACTTCGGCATCGCGTCCATCGTGGCGGGCGACATCATGGGGCCTGGCAAGCGCGGCAAGGGCATCGCGATGGTGCTGCTCGGCCTGTCCGTCGCGAACGTCGTGGGCGTCCCGGCGATCACCTGGGTCGGGCAGGTCGCCAGCTGGCGCATCGCGTACGGCGTCGTCGCCGTCCTGTTCGCCCTGACGTTCCTCGCGGTGTGGGCCTTCGTGCCGCGCAGCGCCCGTGACGAGCACGCGACGATCGGCCGCGAGCTCAGGGCGTTCCGCGTGCCGCAGGTCTGGATGGTCATGGGCCTCGGAGCCGTCGGCTTCGGCGGCTTCTTCGCGGTCTACTCGTACATCTCGCCGCTCGTGCAGAACGTCACCGGGCTGTCGGAGTCGTTCGTGCCGCTCGTCCTCGTGGTCGTCGGCATCGGCATGGTCATCGGCGGCGTGCTCGGCGGGCACCTGGCCGACCACAGCGTCAAGCGCACGATCTACGTCGGCATGTTCGCGCTGATCGGCGCCCTGCTCGTCACCGTCCTCACCGCGCAGTGGGTGTGGGGGGTCTTCCTCGGTGCGTTCCTGCTCGGTGCGACCTCGTCCGCGATCCCGCCGGCCGTGCAGTCCCGCCTGATGGACGTCGCCGGGGACGCACGGACCATCGCGGCGGCGCTCAACCACTCGGCGTTCAACATCGGCAACTCGATCGGTGCGGCCCTGGGCGGCGCGGTCATCGCGGCCGGGTTCGGATTCAAGGCGCCGGGGTGGCTCGGCATCGTGTTGGCGCTGCTCGGTGTCCTCATGACCATGGTGAGCTACGGCGCCGAGCGCCGCAGCACCCGCCGTGCGTCGCTCCGGTCGTCGTCGCCGACCACCGGCCCGATCACCGCGCCCGTCCCGCTGGGCTGACGCGGGTCCCACCGGCCAGGAGGCGCGGGGCGGCCCCGCACCGCGCCTCCAGTCCGTCGACGGTGCGGTGGACCGTCGATCGTGAGCAGAAGAGGTCGGGTCCTGTGACGGGACCCGACCTCTTCTGCTCACGAAGCGCGCGGGGCGCGACGCGTGCGGCGCGCGGCGCGTGCGGCGCGCGGCGCGCTACAGACCCAGCGGGCTGCCGTCCTGGACGATGATGCCGTCGGTGATCGCGCGCTTCCGCAGCGCCACCTTCGTGCCGACGTCGAAGCCCGCGACGCGGTACTTCTCGCGGATGCGCTTGAGGTAGCTCTTCGCGGTCTCCTCGGAGATGCCGAGCTGGTACGCGACGCTCTTCACCGGCTCGCCGCCGCCGTACAGCGCCATGACGCGACGCTCCTGGGCGCTGAGCTTCGGCACGCCACCGACGTCACCGCTGTTGATCGCCAGGTCGAGCTCGGCGGAGACGTACTGCTCGCCGCGCTGGGCGGAGCGGATGGCCTCGACGATCATCTCGGCGTCCTCGCTCTTCACGAGGTAGCCGAGGGCGCCGGAGGCGAGGGCCTCGCGGACGACGTTCGGCTCCGAGTAGGTGCTCATCACGACGGTCTTCACACCGGCAGTCTTGAGCGTCGAGATCTTCAACGAGACCGGGATCGAGTCCTTGAGGTCGAGGTCGAGCAGCACGACGTCGACCGGGAACGCCGGGCTCGTGAGGAGCTCGGGCCAGGTGGTGACGGCGGCGACGAGCGTGATGTCGTCGGCTGCGTTCCGGATCCACTCGGTGAGCGCGCCGAGGAGCATCCTGTGGTCGTCGACGAGTGCGAGTCGGATCGGTTCCTCTGGAGTCGCCATGGTGGCGTCCTTTCTCGGGGGCGGTCGTGGGCCGATCCTAGGGGGACGGACCACGGGGCACGGGCAGGCTGGTCAGGGTGTCCGGCAGTCGGGCCAGCCGGTTCCGTGCGACGACTACATCGACGGATGTCGGTCGACGACGCAGTGCGCGACGACGTGCAGGACG
The DNA here is from genome assembly GCF_044745045.1 of Curtobacterium sp. NPDC087082. NCBI lineage: Bacteria > Bacillati > Actinomycetota > Actinomycetes > Micrococcales > Microbacteriaceae > Curtobacterium > Curtobacterium sp. NPDC087082. Next base: position 90,749 of record NZ_JBIUZN010000004.1, read on the forward strand.
CCGTCGCGGACGGAGTCCTGGTACGGGCCGATCCGCTGCAGGGCGCTCCATGCGGTCGGGCCGAGTCGACGCCGGGGGACACCGCGCGACTCGAAGACGACCGGGACGTCCATCGTCTCGTCGGTGACGGGGTGCCCGTCCGAGCCGACGGGGCCGAGCGTCACGGAGACGACCGGTGATCCGGCCTGGGTCTGCTTGCCGTCGCCGACCATCTGCCAGAGCGTCTGCAGCAGGCCGTCGCGCTGCGCGGGGGAGAGGTGGCCCGCGAGCGACTGCGGATCCGCGACGCTGACGGAGCGGCCGAGGTTGTCGGACTCCGTGATCGCGTGGTACAGCCAGGTCTCGCGGCGGCCCTCGATGAGGTGCAGGCGCAGCTCGGTGGCGAGCGAGGCGGCGACCGAGGCGGACGCGTCCGAGAGCGGCAGGGGGTCGCTGCCGTTGGCGACGGCGTCGAGGAGCTTCTCGGCGGCGAGGTCGAGCCGGGCGAGTTCGTCGGAGGCGAGCATGCCCACGGCGAACTGCGGTGCCTGCACGTTGCTCTGCACGAGGACCCGGTCGAGTTCACGCTGCACGAGCTGGCGGAACCGGTGCACCACGAAGAGCGCGATCGACGGCGGGACGGTCACGAGCGCCACGGTGGACACGATCGCGGGCAGGGTGTCGCTCGTGATCGGCGTCGAGGCGACCGCCATCCCGACGAACGCGAGGCCGAGGACGGCGATGGCGGCGGCGACCTCGCGGGCCGGGCGCAGGGTCGCGACGGGCAGGAGCGCGAAGCCGGCGGCGACGGACGCGGACGCCGAGTGGGCGATGTCGTGCTCGGGCCAGATGCCGATGAAGTCGAGCGTCACGACGCAGCCGAGGACGACGCAGATCAGCGCGAAGGCGAGCCCGGTCAGTCGTTCGCCGTAGGTGAGCAGGCTGAGCCCGACCCCGACGGCGGCGACGAGGTAGAGCGCCCAGGCCGCCGCGGGCAGCCACGGGTCGGTGAACTCCGTCCAGCGGATGAGGAAGAAGACGATCCCCGCGACGGCTTCGATGCCGGTGAGGACCGCGGCGCCGAGTCCGAGGTAGCCGGCGCCGAGCGAGGCGCCGGGCTTGGCGGCCTGCCGCAGCGAGCGCGCGCCGGTGGAGGTGGAGGGGAGGCCGCGCGCCTGCCGACGTTCGCTGCCCCGGTACCGCTCCCGCGCCTCCCGTCGGGTCCGCGGAGCGGGCTGCACGGTCTCGCCGGGGAGGCCGCGGCTGATGGTGTCCTCGGGGACGCGGCTCATCTGGGTGCCTCCAGGACGACGGTCGTGCCGGATCCCGGCGCGGAGAAGAGCTTCGCGTCGCCGCCGACCTCGCGGAGGCGGTTCACCACGCTCTCCTTGAAGCCGAGCCGTTCGGCACTGACGTGGGTGAGGTCGAAGCCGACGCCGGAGTCGGTGACCATCGCGCGGACCATCTCGTTGTCGTGCACGATCGTGACGTGCGCCTCGCCGACGCCGGCGTGGCGGCGGACGTTCTCGAGGCACTCGCCGAGCGCGAGCAGGAAGGCGTCGAGCACGTTCGACGGCAGGAGGACCTGCCCGGTGCCGTGCCAGCTCACCTCGAGGCCCATGCGGCCGAAACGCTGCTTGACCGACTCGAGGGTCTGGCCGAGCGGGGACTCTTCCTCGCGGGTGAGCGAGTAGTCGCCGGACTGCTGCGGCTGCGGCGTCGCACCGAGGCGGAGGTGGCGGAGGAGCCGGGCGTCCTCGGCGGCCTGCTCACGCATCGCCTGCTCGGAGACGCCCACGCCGGAGTGCGCGAGGAGGGTCAGCGTGGCGAGCACGGTGTCGTGCAGGAGCCGCGCACCCTGTCGTCGCTGCGCCTCGGTCTCGCTCGCCTGGCGTTCGGCGCGGTGCGCGGTGCCTATGCTGTAGATCCGGCGGGCGACGCGGGGGATGCTCCGGGAGATCCAGATCGTCACGACGGCGATGAGCACCCACCCGAGCAGCGCGCCGGTGACCGGGGCGGCGAGGACGCTGCCGCTCGCCCAGACGATCGCGACGACGACGGCCGCCCCGGCGACGATGGTCAGCCCGAGTCCCACGGGCTTCCCGCGCTGGGACATGAGCGGTGCCGAGATGCTGCCGGCGGCGAGGGGCACCACCGCGGAGGCGATGATCGGACGCGCCGTCTCGTCGACGCCGAGCAGCAGGAGTGCGAGCGCGCCGAGGCCCGAGGCGAGGATGAGCGCCGTCCACCACACCGAGCCGTTCCACCCGAAGACCAGGAAGCCGGCGATCATGATCGCGATGCAGGCGAGCCCGCCGAGCAGCGGGACGACCGGGACCGCGAGGGCGCAGATCACCGCGACGACCGACACCAGGGCACAGACGATGCCGACGACACGGGTCGTCGACCGGAGCAAGCGGTCGCGTTCCTGTGCGATGAAGTCCATCGGTGTCCTGGTCGTGGCGGTGTGGCTGAGGGAAAACCGAGCCTGGTTCAGGCTGGGCACCACGCCATCATTCCACGCGCGACACCCGTTGGGGGGTGTTCGGCGCGCCATCCCGTGTCGGATGGTGCCGCGATCGTCATTGCAAGCGTTATGCGTCCAAGAGCCGCCGGAGGTGCGCCCCCACGGCCTCGTGCTCGATCAGGAACCCGTCGTGCCCGAACTCGCTCTCGATCACGGCCGCACGGTCACCGTCGAGGGTGTCCGGCACGCCGGCCGCGATGCGGTGCTGGTCCTCGATCGGGAACAGCCGGTCGCTCGACACCCCGACCACGAGCGTGCGGGCCGTCACCTGCGCCAGCGCCGCCGCGATCCCGCCCCGACCGGCTCCGACGTCGTGCGAGTCCATCGCGTGGGTGAGCGTGACGTAGGAGCTCGCGTCGAACCGACGGGTGAACTTGTTGCCGTGGAAGTCGAGGTAGCTCTCGACCGAGAAGCGGCCGTCGTCGCCGAGCGGAGAGACGTCGCTCTGCCACGAGCGGGCGAACCGGCCGTTCAGCTCGTCGGACGCCCGGTAGGTCATCAACGCCATCCGCCGAGCCAGCGCCAGCCCGCGGTGGGGGCCCTCGCCGGCGTCGGCCTCGTAGTAGTCGCCGCCCGCGAACGCCGGGTCCATCTGGATCGCAGCGCGCTGCAGCGAGTTCGCGGCGATCTGGTCGGCGGTGGTCTGCGCCGTGCTCGCCAGCACCGCGAGCCGGGACACCCGTGCAGGGTGGGTGACGGCGAACTCGAGCGCGTGCATGCCGCCCATCGACCCGCCGACGACGGCCGCGAAGACGTCGATGCCGAGCCGGTCGGCCAGCTGCGCCTGCACCGCCACCTGGTCGCGCACGGTGACGAACGGGAAGCGGGATCCCCACTCGAGGCCGTCCGGCGACACCGACGACGGCCCGGTCGTGCCCTGGCAGCCGCCGAGCATGTTCGGTGCGACGACGAACCACCGGTCGGTGTCGATCGCCCGGCCGGGGCCGACGACGTCGCCCCACCAGCCCGCGGTTCGGTGGCCGGGACCGGGTGCTCCGGCGACGTGCGAGTCGCCGGTCAGCGCGTGGAACACCAGGACCGCGTTGTCGCGGTCGGCGTTGAGCGTGCCCCAGGTCTCGTACGCCACGCGCACGGCGGGGATGCGTCCACCCCGCACCCACTGCTCACCGAGGGACGCGAAGTGCCGGGAGCCGGGGTGGTCGCCCGGGCGCCAGGCGCCGGTCACCGGAGGCTTGCCGAGCGTGCCGAGTTCGGTTCCGGGCACGAGGGTGGACGGCACGGAGTCCTCGGGGGTCGTCTGCCAGTCCATCGGGTCCAGTCTGCCGGGAGGCGCGGCGCGGGCCGCCAGTGTTACGTCACGTCCGGCGCGTCGCGGGTCCACTGCGGCGGGTCGCGGGTGGTCGCGGCTGCGTGCGTGCGCGCGGGCGGGTGCGGCGGCGTGCGTGCGGGTGCGGCTGCGTGCGTGCGCATGTTCCGACATCGCACTCGTCGTTCGACGCGTGGATCGTCGCACCATGCACACGCACCGGATGTGTGCGCAACCAACGACGTCCCACGAGTCGATCGACTCGTGGGACGTCGCATGGTGCACACGCATCGAGCGCGAGGGTCCGCGACAGCCCCCGCGCCGGGCCCGGGGCCGCTACGCGCGCTGGCCCTCCTGCGCGACCGCACGGGCAGCGGCGAGCCCGGCCTCGAGGTCGGCCTTGAGGTCCTCGACGTTCTCGATCCCCACCGACAGCCGCACCAGCCCCGGCGTGACCCCGGTGGTGAGCTGCTGCTCGGGGGTGAGCTGCGAGTGCGTGGTCGACGCCGGGTGGATGACGAGGGAGCGCACGTCGCCGATGTTCGCCAGGTGCGAGAACAGCTGCAGGTTGTCGACGAACGCCTTGCCGGCGGGCACACCGCCCTTGAGCTCGAACGACAGCACGGCCCCGACGCCCTTCGGCGCGTAGCGGTTCGCCGCGGCGTACCAGGGGGAGGTCGGCAGCCCGGCGTAGGCGACGGTCGCGACGTCCGGGTGCCGGTCGAGCCACTCGGCGATCTCCTGCGCGTTCGACACGTGCCGCTCGATGCGGAGCGACAGCGTCTCGATGCCCTGCAGCAGCGCGAACGCGGTGTCCGCCGAGTTCGACGCACCGAGGTCGCGGAGCAGCTGCACCCGGGCCTTGACGATGTAGGCGAGCTCGTTGCCGACGGCCTCGGCGAAGACCGCGCCGTGGTACGAGGGGTCCGGCGTGTTGAACTCGGGGAACTTGTCCGGGTGCTGCGACCACGCGAACTTGCCGGAGTCGACGATGATCCCGCCGATGACGGTGCCGTGCCCGCCGAGGAACTTCGTCGCCGAGTGCACGACGATGTCGGCACCGTGCTCGAACGGACGGATGAGGTACGGCGTCGCGATCGTGTTGTCGACGATGAGCGGCACGCCGGACTCGTGGGCGACCTCGCTGACACCGGTGATGTCGAGCACGTTGATCCTCGGGTTGCCGATCGTCTCGGCGAAGAACAGCTTCGTGTTCGGTCGGACCGCGCGGCGCCACTCGTCGAGGTCGTCCTGGTCCTCGACGAACGTGGTCTCGATGCCGAGCTTCGCGAGCGTGTACTTGAACAGGTTGTACGTGCCGCCGTAGATCGACGACGAGGACACGATGTGGTCCCCGGCGCCCGCGATGTTGAGCACCGCGTAGGTCTCCGCCGCCTGGCCGCTCGACACCAGGAGCGCCCCGGAGCCGCCCTCGAGCGCCGCGATCCGCTGCTCCACGACGTCGTTCGTCGGGTTCATGATGCGCGAGTAGATGTTGCCCGGCTTGGCCAGGGCGAAGAGGTCACGGGCCTCGTCGGAGTTCGCGAAGACGTACGAGGTCGTCTTGTAGATCGGTGTCGCGCGGGCCCCCGTGGTCGGGTCGGGCTGTGCGCCGGCGTGGATCTGCGTGGTCTCGAACCGCCACTGGGCGGCGTCGTTCTGGGTCATCTCGTGCTCCTGTCCGGTGGCGGTCGTCGGGTCGTCGGGTCGCCCAGCGCTCGGCCCAGGAGGCGCGGCGCGGCTGTGCGTCGCCCGTCACGGTACGCAGGTGGTCGCGTCGGCACCAGCGCGCCCGCCTCGGGACGTAACGACCGAGGCGGAGGCGACCCGCGCCTCCTGGCCCGCGCCGCACTGTGCGAGGTTCCGCGCGCCGTGGGACGCTCGTTCCCTCGCACCGTGGGCGGAGGCTCGCACAGTACGGACGCGCGGGCGCAGTCTCACTCTTCGCGGCGGAACAACCAGCGCACGTTCGGTTCGAGGAGCCAGCGCATCCCCCGGCGGACGAACGGCTGGGCGAGGAACAGGCTCACCGCGCAGGCGATCGCCACCATGAGCAGGACGTACGGCCACGCCGAGTGCTGCCCGGCGAGCACCCCGGACTCGCGGATCGGGTAGAGCACGAACGTGTGCAGCAGGTACACGTACATCGTCGCCGCGCCGAACTGCGTGATCCAGACGTTCCGACGGGGCACGAGCAGCAGGAACGACGCGGTGAGGAGGGTCGCCAGCAGCATCAGCCCGAAGCGGACCGCACCGGCCCACCAGGCGTCCTCGCCGAGGCCCGAGTACGAGTCGTCGTAGAAGAACCAGTGGTGCAGGTCGAACTGCTTGAACTGCGGGATCCAGATCGCACACGCCACCGCCCACGCCACGAACACGGCACCGGCCGCGATGCGCACCCGGACCACGACCCGCCGCGGAGCCTCGTACCAGCGGTCGAAGACGCCCCACTGCTTCACCTGCCAGCCGAGCAGGAAGAACGGCAGGAGGCTGATCGCCCGCGACAGGGAGAGCGTGGAGTCGACGTTGTCGAAGTAGCCGACGCCGATGCTGAACACGACGGCCCAGAACAGCGGCCATCGGAGCTGCGCGAGGTACGGGAGGATCAGCTTGAAGATCCCCAGCGCGAGCAGGAACCAGAGGGTCCAGGTCGGCTGCGTCGGGTTGAACTTCTTCCCGCCCTCGACCAGGGCCTGCACGACGGTCCAGATCGTCTGCATGATGATGTACGGCACGACGATGTCCGTGATCGTCCGGCGCATGCGCTTCGCGGTCGGGGTGTCGGCGGAGGAGAAGTACCCGCTGATGACACCGAACGCCGGCATGTGGAACGCGTAGATGAAGGTGTACAGCGCGAGGGCGTGCTCGCTCGCCGCCGTCTGGCGCTGGATCGCATGGCCGATCACCACGAGCGTGACCGCCAGGAACCGCGCCGTGTCCCACATCGGGATACGGCGCTTCGCACGTCCGGGCTCGAGCTGCGAGGCGGGCGCCGAGGGCGCGGGAGGGGCGGCGTCCGTCGTCATCGCCCGTCACGTTACCCGATCGTGACCTTGCCGGATCGGTACGGTTGTCGGGACATCCCACACGTCCCCGACGTCCCACCCCGTCCCTGGAGGAAGCACATGGCATCTCGTCGCGCAGTCGTCACCGGAGCGAGCTCGGGCATCGGAGCAGCGACCGTCCGACTGTTCCGCTCGCACGGGTGGGACGTGCTCGCCGTCGCCCGCCGTGCCTCGAAGCTGGAGGCGCTCGCCGGGTCGACCGGAGCCGACGTCCTCGTGGCGGACATCACGAGCGCCTCCGACGTCGAGGCGCTGGCCGCCCGTGTCGACGAGCTCGGGGGAGCGGACGTGCTCGTGAACAACGCCGGCGGCGCCTTCGGGTCCGCGTCGGTCGAGGAGTCGGACGTCGAGGACTGGCGTGCCATGTTCGAGGTGAACGTGATCGGCACGAAGCGGGTCGTCGCGGCGTTGCTCCCGCACCTCCGGCGGCGTGCGGCGGCCGCCGGGAGCGCCGACATCGTCACGGTGACGAGCACGGCCGGGCACGTCGCGTACGAGAACGGCGGCGGGTACAACGCCGCGAAGTTCGCCGAGCACGCCCTCGTGGCCGCGCTCCGGCTCGAGCTGAACGGGGAGCCGATCCGGGTCGTCGAGATCGCGCCGGGCCTCGTGAAGACCGACGAGTTCGCCCTGACCCGGTTCCGTGGCGACGCGGAGAAGGCCGCGGCGGTCTACGACGACGTGCCGGAGCCCCTCGTGGCCGAGGACGTCGCCGAGGCGATCGTGCACGCGGTCGAGCTGCCGGCGCACGTGAACCTCGACCTCGTGACGATCCGCCCGGTGGCGCAGTCGGCCCAGCACAAGCTCGCGCGGGGGAAGCTGACCCCGCGGGTGTGATCCCCGCGGGTGCCGCGCACCCGGCCCGCACCCGACCCGCACGCGCCCGGGCCGCACGTGCGGGTCGCGGGCGCGGGGTCCGTGCCGGTACCGTTGTCGGATGCCGATCAGCAGCGAATCCGGGTCACCCGCCCAGGCTCCCTCGACCGTGACCGTGACGAGCGGGCCCGAGGTGCTCGGATGGCTCGAGTTCGGTGACGCAGCACGCCTGCTCGCCAAGGACGTCCTGTCCTCCGGCTTCGAACCCGAGGTCGTCGTCGCCGTGGCCCGCGGTGGGCTCATCATCGCCGGCGCGGTCGCCTACGCCCTCGGCACCAAGGAGTGCGGCTCGATCAACGTCGAGTTCTACACCGACGTCGAGCAGCGCCTCGAGGAGCCGGTCATCCTGTCGCCGGCGCTCGACGCCCCGAGCCTCGCCGGCAAGCGCGTCCTCGTCGTCGACGACGTGTCGGACTCCGGCCGCACCCTGCGCCTGGTGGTCGACATCATCCGGAACGCCGGCGCCGACGTCCGCAGCGCCTGCCTCTACTCCAAGCCCGGCACCGTGCTCGAGCCGGACCACGTCTGGCGTCGCGTCGACGGGTGGATCACCTTCCCGTGGAGCGCCCTCGCCCCGGTGACGGCCGAGTCGTGAGCATCCACCTCGTCGGCGGCGGACCCTTCGCCGCCTCGGACGCCGCCGCGCCCTTCGTCGCCGAGGCCACGGTCCGCTCCGCAGCCGTCGGCCGCACGGTCCCGCGCATCGCCCTGCTCTCCGTCGCCGACGGGTCCGGTGCGAGCCCGTCCAGCACGGCCGACATCGCCGAGGTGCTCGCCGGTCCGCGCACGGCCGAGGTCCTCGTCACCGAGATCGCTGCCGGCCAGGTGTTCGACACCACGGTCCTGAGCGACGTCGACGCCCTCGTGGTCGGCGGTGGGGTCACGCCGGACTACCTCGACGCCGTCGCCCCGCTCGTCGACCAGATCCGCTTGCTCGTCTCCGACGGCCTGCCCTACCTCGGCTACTCGGCCGGCGCGATGATCGCCGCCGATCGTGCCCTCGTCGGCGGCTGGCGCATCGGCGGCGTCGAGATCTGCCCCGAGGAAGCCTCCGAGGGCCTCGACGAGGTCGAACTCCGCGAGGGGCTCGGCCTGGTCGACCTGACGATCGACGTGCACGCCGTCCAGGCCGGCACGCTCGCCCGGCTCATCGCGAGCGCCGAGGCCGAGTTCGTGACCGCGGGCCTGGCGATCGACGAGGACACCACGCTGGTCGTGGGCGAGGGCGCGCTCGAGGTCCGCGGCACCGGCAGCGTCTGGCGCGTCGTCGCCGGCGAGGACTCGGTCGCCGTCGCCACGATGGGCGCCTAGCCCCGTGCAGGCCCGACCGCTCGCCGACCTCGTCGACCCCGGCTGGGCCGAGGCCCTCGCCCCGGTCGAGGACGACGTCCACCGGATGGGCGACTGGCTCCGTGCCGAGACCGGTGCCGGTCGGCAGTACCTCCCGGCCGGGGAGCACGTCCTCCGCGCCTTCGCCGAGCAGTTCGACGACGTCCGGGTCCTCGTCGTCGGACAGGACCCGTACCCGACGCCCGGGCACCCGATCGGCCTCTCGTTCGCGGTCGACCCGCACGTGCGACCCGTCCCGCGCAGCCTGGCGAACATCTACCGCGAGCTCGAGGCCGACCTCGGCGTGACGCCGCCGGCGCACGGGGACCTGCGGGCGTGGTCGGCCCAGGGCGTCCTGCTGCTCAACCGCGTCCTCACCGTCGAGGCCGGAGCCGCCGGCAGCCACCGCGGGAAGGGCTGGGAGGCCGTCACCGACCAGGCCGTCCGTGCCCTCGTCGCCCGCGGGAAGCCCCTCGTCGCCGTGCTCTGGGGTGCGCAGGCAGCCTCCGTCCGGCCGCTCCTCGGGGACACCCCGGTCGTCGCGTCCGCCCACCCGAGCCCGCTCAGCGCCTCGCGCGGGTTCTTCGGCAGCCGCCCCTTCTCGCAGGTGAACGAGCTGCTCGTCGCCCAGGGCGCCGAACCGGTCGACTGGACCCTGCCCGCGGCATAGGCTCGGACCCGTGCTCGAGGAGGAATACCAGCGACGGCGGGTCCTGCCGCGACACCTGCGCGCCCCGGTCCCCGCCGAAGCCGCGTTCACCTACACGATCCGCGCTGCCGAGCCCAGCGACCTCCCCGACGTCCGCGAGATCCACACGCACTACGTCCGGAACTCCTCGGTGACCTTCGACCCGTCGGCGTTCACGTTCGCCGCGTGGAAGCGTCGGTACGACGAGATCCGTCGTCGGGGTCTGCCGTTCCTGGTCGCCGAGAACCCCTCCGGGCAGGTGCTCGGCTACGCGCTCGTCGACCCGTGGAACCCCCGCGACCGTTCGAACCGCGTCGTCGAGGACTCGATCTACCTCGGTGCCGCGTCCGGCGGGAAGGGGCTCGGGCGCGCCCTGATGGAGGCGCTGATCGATGAGTGCCGTTCGGCCGGCGTCCGCGAGGTCGTCGCCGTCATCGCCGACCGCCAGGCCGAGGCGTCGATCCGGCTCCACGAGCGGCTCGGCTTCGAGGAGGTCGGCCGCATGGGGAAGGTCGGCTACAAGTACGACCGGTGGCTCGGCACGGTGACGATGCGGCTGCGCCTGCGCGGTCCGCGCCTCTTCGCGCGCGGGTAGCGCGCGCGGCCGAGGTCGAGGTCGAGGTCGCACGATCGGCCGCTTCCGGCGTGCGAGCGCGGCGTGTTGCGCGACCTCGGCGGAGAACGTGCGGCGTGTCCTGCGACCCGGCCACGGTCGGACGGGAGGCGCGGGTCGGCCCCGCACCGCGCCTCCAGTCCGTCCGTCGGTCGCGTCCCGGGCACGCGAGGTCGCGCGATCGGCCGCTCCCGTCGCGCGCGTGCGGCGTGTCGTGCGACCTCGGCGGAGAGCGTGCGGCGTGTCCTGCGACCCGGCCACGGTCGGACGGGAGGCGCGGGTCGGCCCCGCACCGCGCCTCCAGTCCGTCCGTCGGTCGCGTCTCGGGCACGCGAGGTCGCGCGATCGGTCGCTCCCGGCGCGCGCACACGGCGTGTCGTGCGACCCCGGCGACCCCGGCGACCCCGGCGACCCCGGGAACCCCGGCGACTCGGGTCAGGACGCCGGCGCCTCCGCGATGAACTCGTCCCGCGTCACCCGCACCAGCTCGCGCGCCGCAGCCGACGCGGCCCCGCCGTCGCCCGCGACGAGCGCCAAGCCGACGGCCTCGTGCCGTGCCGCCGCATCGCGGGTCCAGCGCGTGATGGTGTCCCGCGACTCCGAGGTGCGGGTCCGCAGCAGCGCCTCGACGGTCCCGGCGAAGTGTGCGAAGACGGCGTTGCCGGAACCGGTCAGGAGCGCTCGGTGGAAGCGGACGTCGGCCTCGAGGTAGGCGCGGCTGTCCTCCCGACCGCAGGCGTCGATCATGTCGGTCGCGGCGGCGAGTACCGCTGCGGCACCCGGTGTCCCCGCGGTGAGCGATGCGGCGACGGGCTCGACGCCGAGGCGCAGCTCGAGCAGTTCGCGCTGCTGGGCGAAGTACCAGGGCGAGGCGCCGCGCCACCGGATCACGGTCGGCGCGAGTAGCTCCCACGACGCGATGTCGAGCACCAGCGTGCCGACGCGCTGGCGGGGTTCGACGAGCCCGAGCGACTGCAGGACGCGCAGCGCCTCGCGGACGACCGACCTCGACACGCCGAACTCCGCCGCGACGGCCTCGGGCCGGACGACGGTGCCCGGGGCGAGCACGCCGTCGACGATCCGCTGCCCGAGCGTCTCGAGCACCTGGGCGTGCAGTCCGCGGCCGGTCGCCATCGTTCCTCCGTGCAGTACGCGGCACGCACGGCGCGTGACACGGTGTCCATCGAATCGGCAGACTGCCCCGGAGGGCGGATGCCGCGCGGTGGATCGTCGTATAGTCTGATTAATCAGATTATTGACGGTCGACGCGCAGCACGCCAGACCGTCCTCGACACGAAGGCGACGGAGCCGCGCGGCAGCGGCTCCAGGAAGGGGCACCGATGCCTCACGCTCTCCCGGCCGATCCGGCCACGGTCCACGCGGCCGCGGCCCACGCGGTCACCGTCCTGGCGGCGGAACCAGCCGGCACCGAAGCCGTCGACCCGTCGGGGCCGGTCGCGCAGCTGATCATCGCGGCGATCATCGGCATCGTCGTGATCATCGCCCTCATCACCTGGCTGAAGGTGCACCCGTTCATCGCGCTCACGATCGGGGCGCTCGGCGTCGGGATCGGTGCGGGTCTCGCTCCGGACAAGGCGGTGACGAGCTTCGGCAACGGCTTCGGTGCGACGATGACGAGCGTCGGCATCCTCGTCGGCCTCGGCTCGATGTTCGGCAAGATGCTCGTCGACTCCGGTGCGGCCGACCGCGTGGTCGACACCCTCGTGCGGAGGTCGTCGAAGGCGGCGCTGCCGTGGACGATGGCCCTGATCGGGGCACTCATCGGCCTGCCGATGTTCTTCGAGGTCGGCCTCGTCCTGCTCATCCCGATCATCGTCCTGGTGGCGAAGCGCAGCTCCGTCCCGATCATGAAGATCGCCGTCCCCGCCCTCGTCGGCCTCTCCACGATGCACGCGTTCGTGCCGCCGCACCCCGGCCCGCTCGTCGCCATCTCGACGGTCGGTGCGAACCTCGGCACGACGCTCGCGTTCGGCATCGTGCTCGCGATCCCCGTCATCGTCCTCGCTGGTCCGGTCTTCGCCCGCTTCGCGGCCCGCTGGGTCGACATCCCCGCGCCCGACATGTTCGGGTCGCGCGGTTCCGACGCGGGTCCCGTCGGCGACGACCCGGCACACGCGGGTCGGGAGGCGCGGCGCGGCCCCGCCACGCAGGACACCGCATCCCTGCCCCACGGCAAGAGTGACTTCACCCGCGTCATCAGCGAGCCGCGCAGCCCGTCCTTCACGGTCGCGCTCGTCGGCATCCTGCTGCCCGTCGTCCTGATGCTCGCGCAGGCCATCCGCGAGGCCACCGTCCCGGACGCCTCGGGCTCGTGGGTCAGCCTGCTCGACTTCCTCGGGTCGCCGATGATCGCGATCGGCATCGCCGCCGTCTACGCGATGATCTTCTTCGCCATCGGCGGCGGCATGGACCGTTCCGCCGTGTCGAAGTCCCTCGAGAGCGCCCTGCCGCCGGTCGCGGGCGTCCTGCTCATCGTCGGCGCCGGTGGTGGCTTCAAGCAGGTGCTCATCGACACCGGGATCGGCGGGGTGATCGCCGACGCCGTGAAGGACTCCGGCATCTCGGTGCTGCTCGTCGCCTGGGTGGTGTCCGCCCTCGTGCGCGTCGCCACCGGGTCGGCCACGGTCGCCACCGTCACGGCCGCGGGCATCATGGCGCCGATCGCGCACGACCTGTCCTCGCCGATGACCTCGCTGCTCGTGCTCGCGATCGGCGCCGGGTCGGTCTTCCTGTCGCACGTGAACGACGCCGGGTTCTGGCTCGTGAAGGGGTACCTCAACACCACGGTGGGGCAGACCTTCAAGACGTGGACGATGCTCGAGTGCCTCATCTCGGTGTTCGGCCTCGCCGGGGTCATGCTGGCGGGGGTGTTCATCCATTGAGCGACGACACCGCACTCGACTCCCGCGTCCTCGTCGTGATGGGGGTCTCCGGATCGGGCAAGTCGACCGTCGCCGCGATGGTCGCCGAGCAGCTCGGGTGGGACTTCGCCGAGGGCGACGCCATGCACCCGCAGGCGAACGTCGACAAGATGCACGCCGGCACCCCGCTGACCGACGAGGACCGCTGGCCCTGGCTCGACGTGATCGCGGCGTGGATCCGGTCGCACCTCGACGGTGGCACCCCCGGCGTGGTGACCTGCTCGGCGCTGAAGCGCTCCTACCGCGACGTCCTCCGGGCTCCCGGTGTGGTGTTCGTGCACGTCGCCGGCGACGGGTCCCTCATCGAGGACCGGATGTCGAAGCGCTCCGGGCACTTCATGCCGACCTCGCTCCTGCAGTCCCAGCTCGCCACCCTCGAGCCGCCGCAGGACGACGAGGCCCACATCACCGTCGCGGCGGACCGGACCCCGCAGGAGGAGAGCGCCGAGGTCATCGAGCGGCTGGCGCTCCGCCGCTGACCATCGCGGCCGCGGCGGCGGCGAGCTGACGGTTCGACGTCGCCGCGGTCCCGTCCTCGAGCACGGAGGTGTCCTCGAGGCCGGTGCGGATCGCGTGCCCGCGCGCGAGGGCACGTCGGCTGACCTGCCACGACGCAGCGCCGATGCCGTGGTGGAGCTGGGGGAGCGTGACACCGGCGGCGTCGAGCATCGACTCCAGCTCGGCGTCGAGCGCGAGCGCGTCGTCGACGTCCTCCAGGAGGGGCTCGACGACCACCCGGACGAACCGCTCGTGGCGACCGGCCCGGACGAACCGATCGGCGTCGGAGCCACTGAGCAAGCACGCCTCGATGCCGACGCCGCGCCGCGCGAGCACCTCGCTCACGTCGTCGATGCCCGCTTCGCCCTGGTTCGCCGCGACGAGGTCGGGCAGTTCGGTCCACGACGACACGAGGTCGAGGCGTTCCCGCGGGTCCGGCACGATCGCCGCGAACGTCGTGACGTTGACCGGGATGCCCGGACACGCCGCCCGCACCGCGCGCAGCATCCTGCCGACCGGACCGGCGGCGAGCGACTCGTCCCCGTCGTCGTCGAACGCGTGCAGGTGCAGCAGGGTGGCGCCGGCGGCGACGCAGGCCGCGGCGTCCCGGGCGATCTCGTCGGCGGTCCGGGGCATCGCCGGGTGGGTGGTGTCCCCGTTCAGCGCGAGTTGCAGGTCGACCATGGTCCGAGCCTACGGATCACGGGGGAGGCCGGGCGGGTCAGGGCTCGGTGACGCGGCCGGCCTCGACGCGCCACTGCCGGTCGAGGCGGACGGTCTCGAGCATGCGGCGGTCGTGGGTGACGAGGAGCAGGGTGCCGTCGTACGAGTCGAGGGCCTGTTCGAGCTGCTCGATCGCGGCGAGGTCGAGGTGGTTCGTGGGCTCGTCGAGCACGAGCACGTTCACCCCGCGGGCCTGCAGGAGCGCGAGGCCGGCGCGTGTCCGCTCACCGGGGGAGAGCGCGTTCGCCGGACGGCCGACGTGGTCCGCCTTCAGCCCGAACTTCGCGAGCAGGGTCCGGACGTCGGCCGTCGTGTACTCGGGCACGATCGCCTCGAACGCGTCGGCCAGCGGCTGGTCACCCGTGAAGGCCGCGCGAGCCTGGTCGATCTCGCCGACCGCGACACTGGACCCGAGCGACGCCGTGCCCGTCGTCGGCGCCTGCTTGCCGAGCAGCGCCCGGAGGAGCGTGGACTTGCCGGCACCGTTCGGACCCGTGATGCCGATGCGGTCGCCGCCGTCGACCTGCAGGGAGACCGGCCCGAGCGTGAAGTCGCCCTGGGTGAACGTCGCGTCGGACAGGGTCGCGACGACCGCCGAGGACCGGGGCGCGCTGCCGATCGTGAACTCGAGCTGCCACTCCTTGCGCGGCTCCTCGACCTCGTCCAGCCGGGCGATGCGGGACTCCATCTGCCGGACCTTCTGCGCCTGCTTCTCGCTCGACTCGGAGGCGGCACGACGACGGATCTTGTCGTTGTCGGGACTCTTCCGCATCGCGTTCCGGACGCCCTGGCTCGACCACTCGCGCTGGGTCCGGGCTCGGGACACGAGGTCGGCCTTGGTGGACGCGTACTCCTCGTACGCGTCGCGCTTGTGCTGCCGCGCGATCTCGCGCTCCTCGAGGTAGGAGTCGTACCCGCCGCCGAAGAGCCGGTTGGTGGACTGCGCGAGGTCGAGCTCGAGGACGGCGGTCACCGAGCGCGCCAGGAACTCGCGGTCGTGGCTGACGAGCACGACACCGCCGCGGAGGCCCCGGACGAAGCCCTCCAGCCGGTCGAGGCCGTCCAGGTCGAGGTCGTTCGTCGGTTCGTCGAGCAGCACGATGTCGAACCGCGAGAGCAGCAGTGCGGCGAGCCCGACGCGGGCTGCCTGCCCGCCGGACAACGCGGTCATGAGCGACTCCGGCCCGACGCCGTCCTCGTCGGACCCGACGGCCAGGCCGAGGTCGGCGAGCACGACGGGGATGCGGTCGTCGAGGTCGGCCGCGCCTGCCGCGAGCCAGCGGTCGAGCGCCGCCGAGTAGGCGTCCGCCGCGGCGTCACCGGCGTCGGGGTCGCCGAGCGCAGCGGCTGCGGCGTCCATCGACGCGGTGGCTTCAGCGCACCCGGTCCGCCGGGCGATGTACGCGGCGACGGTCTCACCCGCGAGGCGTTCGTGCTCCTGCGGCAGGAAGCCGACGAACGCGTCCGTCGGTGCGAGCGACACGGTGCCGGCCAGCGGCTCGTCCACCCCGGCGAGGAGTCGGAGCAGGGTCGACTTGCCGGCGCCGTTCACCCCCACGATGCCGATGACGTCCCCCGGAGCGACGGTGAGGTCGAGGGAGTCGAAGAGCGTGCGTGCGGCGTACCCGCCGGAGAGTTCCTTGGCGACGAGCGTGGCGGTCATGCCCCAATCGTCCCATCCCCGCGGCGGACCATCGACCGGAGCGGGGCCGGGTCAGCGGTGTCGCGTCAGTCGAGCGTGATCGTCCGACCGAACCGACGGGTGACCGGCGGGGCGGCGACGACGGCGGCGAGGGCGTTCGCCGCACCCTCCGGCGTGCCGCGCCAGGCGACGTAGGCGTCGTGGGCCTCAGGCGTCGTCCAGCGCTCGACGACGACCACCCGTGACGGGTCGGTGTCGTCGACGAGGACCTCGAGCGACTCGTTGCCGGCGAACGCACCGGTCTGGGCGAGGGTCTCGCGGATCGCGGCCTCGGTGGTCTCGGTGGGGAGGTCGCTCCGGAGCTGGACCTCGAGCAGGACGGTCATCGACATGGTGCACCTTTCGTCGTCGTTGCCGGATGCAACCGCACCCGGCAGCGGGGTGTTCCGGACTCGCCGTCGACCGGTGCGGCGGGGTGGAACCGATCCGGTCGTCCCGGACACTGCAGGGTATGGACAGCGGGGACTGGGCGATGGCGCTCGAGGGTGACGGCGAGGCGTTCGGGCGGGTGTTCGACCGGCACCGCCACCGGGTGCAGCGACACTGCATGCGGCTCGTGCCGGTCGACACGGACGCGGCCGACTCGGTCGCGATCGTGTTCCTCGAGGCCTGGCGGAACCGGGCTCGGGTCCGCCTGGTCGACGGGTCGCTCCTGCCGTGGCTGCTCGTCACGGCCACGAACGTCGCCCGCAACCAGACCCGTGCGGCCCGGCGGTACCGGGCCGCGCTCGACCGGTTGCCGCCACCCGAACCCGTCCCCGACCACGCGGACCGGGACGATGACGGGGACGCCGTCCGGGCGCTCCGGCAGCTCGGGCAACGCGACCAGGAGATCATCACGCTGTCGGTCCTCGAGGGCTACAGCGAGCGGGAGATCGCCGCTGCACTCGGCATCGCGCCGGGAACGGTGAAGTCGCGCCTCTCCCGCGCACGGACCCGGCTCGCCGCGGCACTCACCGCGAGCGGGCCCACGACACAGCCGGCCGTCGAACGGAACGGAGCACGATCATGAGCACCTCCACGAACAGGGACACCGACGACCGCGACCGGGCACTGCGGGCGTTGCTCGTCGACACGGTCGAACACACACCTCGGCGGCGTCGACGGTGGCGGGCGGCGACGATCGCGGGAGCGGTGGTGTGCGTCCTCGGTGGCGCCGCCGCCGGTGGTGCGATCACCGCGGCGGCGAGTCCGGACCCGGCCGCCCTCGAGGCCCAGAGCCAGGCCGCGACGGTGGTCGGAGGGTCGGGCGCGACGTACCTGCGGGTCGTCGGCAGCCCGGTCGGGCGGGTCGGGTCGTCGGACGAGACGATCTCGGTCGGACGCGCTCCCGCCCGTGCCGACACGTTCACCTGGGTCGCCACGTGTCGCACCGGGAGCGGCGAGATCACCGAGCGCGGGTCCGGGGTCGACGGGGGCAAAGCGTCGTGCGCCGCCGGGTCGCACGTCACGGGCTCGTACGCGGCGTCGGAGATCGCCGGGCACCGGATCCGGCTCAGCGTGGACGGGGACCTCGGGTGGACGCTGTCGTACGGCTGGCTGCGCACACCCCCGATGCCCGCGGCGAGCGCGGCGCAGGACCAGGCGACCGAGGACGGCGTCGTCACCCGGAGCGAGTACCTCGCGGCCTTCGACCGCCTGCAGGGGTGCATGACCGCACGGGGGGAGTCGCTCGGCCGGATCCCGAGGTCGTCGTTGTTCGTGGCGCCGACGGCTCACGACGCGTACGTGCTGGACTGGTGCAGCGCGTCGGAGTGGTCCGCGGTCGACACGCTCTGGCAGAACGAGCACCCCGCCCCGTCGTCGGACGACGACTCGTGGGGATGGCAGCCGTACGACCCCGCGTCCGATCCGCGCTACGCCGGCTGAGTCAGTCGAGGACGCGGAAGCGGACCGCGTCGCCCGGTCGGAGCTGGGCGGCGCGGTCGACCGACGCGGGGGTGAGCACCGCGACGACGGGGTAGCCGCCCGTGACGGGGTGGTCGGCGAGGAACAGGACGGGGTGGCCCGTCGGCGGGACCTGCAGCGACCCGGTCTCGACGCCCTCGCTCGGCAGCTCGCGGGTCACGGCGCGGACGAGCGGCCGGGCAGCGGTGGTCCGCACGCCGACCCGGTCACTGTCGGGGGTGACGTGGTGGACCTGGCCGGCCAGGACCGTCCGCCACTCCGGGGTGAACCAGTCGTCGCGGGGTCCGGCGGTGACGTCGAGCACGACCGCCTCGCCCGGTGGTGACCAGCGCGGCGGGGCGACGGCGTCGACGAGCGGCCAGGCATCCGCGGCGCCCCCGATCGGCAGGACGTCCCCGACCGTGACGGGAGGCGGACCGAGGCGCGCGAGGGAGTCCCACGAGCGGCTGCCGAGCACGGGTTGGACGGCGAGGCCTCCGCGGACCGCGAGGTACGTGCGCAGTCCCGCGGTGGCCGTCCCGACCCGGAGCACGTCACCCGGTGCGAGCGTGACGACCTCGAAGCAGGCCCCGCCGCGGACCCGGCCGTCCGCGGCCTCGACCGCCACCGGGCAGGGTGCGCCGGTCAGGGACGCGACCACGTGCGCGTCCGAGCGGAGCGTGACGGAGCCGAGCAGCGCCTCCAGGACCGCCGCGTCGGGACGGTTGCCGACCAGCCGGTTGGCGAGTGCAGCGGCCCCGCGGTCGGCGGCACCCGCGGCGCCGAGGCCCGTGTCGCTGAACCCGGGCCGGCCGAGGTCCTGCGTCGACGTGCCGGGGCCGACCTGCAGGACGGTGAGGGTGCTCATGCGCGGCCGGCGGCGACGAACCGGATCCGGGTGCCGGCCGGCGCGAGCGCGGGCGGGTCGCGGTCGAGCGACCACATCGGGACGTCGGTGCGGCCGATGAGCTGCCAGCCGCCGGGCGACGCGCGCGGGTAGACGGCGCTGAACTCGCCGGCGAGGGCGACGCTGCCGGCGGGCACGGACGTGCGGGCGCTGGTGCGTCGGGGCAGGTCGAGCGACGGGGAAGTGCCGGTGAGGTAGCTGAAGCCGGGTGCGAAGCCGCAGAACGCGCTCGTCCAGGTCTGGCCGGTGTGCCAGGCGACGAGCTGGGCGGCTGTGGTGCCGACCAGTGCGGCGACGGTGTCGAGGTCCTCGCCGTCGTAGACGACGGGGATCGTGGTCACCTCGCCGACGTCGGCTCGGGTGGGCACGACGGGTTCGACGGCCTGGAGGCGCGGTGCGAGTCGCGCGGGATCGGTTCGTTCCGGGTCGAAGCGGACGAGCAGCGTGCGGGCGCCGGACACGAGTTCGGTCACGCCCGGCACGGGTTCGGCCTCGAGTCCGGCGCGGAACGCGGTGACCTCGGCGAGCGTGCCGAAGGTCACGAGCACCGCGCGGGTACCCGCGCGACGCACGTCGAGGGCGGGGCCGGCGTGCTCGGCCGGCGCGCTCACGGTGTGGGGGCGAACGGGGTGGTCGCGACCCCGTGCTGGTCGAGGAGCGCGCGGATCGCCCGGGCCATCGCGACGGCGTCGGGGGAGTCGCCGTGCACGCACACCGAGTCCGCCCGGACCGGGACGACCGAGCCGTCCACTGCGGTCACGGTGCCGTTGGTGACCATCCGGAGGACCCGGTCGGCGACCGCTGTCGGGTCGTGCAGGACGGCGCCCGGACGGCTGCGCGGGACGAGGGACCCGTCGGGTTCGTACGCCCGGTCGGCGAAGACCTCGGACACGGCGCGGAGTCCGTGGGCGGCCGCTGCGCGGAGGAGCTCCGAGTCCGGCAGCGCGAGGACCGCGAGGGACGGGTCCACGTCGGCCGTGGCGCGGGCGACGACCTCGGCCTGGACCGGGTCGGCGCACGCGGTGTTGTACAGGGCGCCGTGGGGCTTCACGTACGTCACCGCGGTGCCGGCGACCCGGGCCGTGGCGAGCAGGGCGCCGAGCTGGTGGACGACGTCGGCGTAGAGCGTCTCGGGTGTGACCTCGACCGCGCGACGACCGAACCCGACGAGGTCGCGGTAGGCGACGTGCGCCCCGACCGCGACGCCCCGCTCGGCGGCGAGGCGGCAGGTGTCGAGCATGATCGCGGGGTCGCCGGCGTGGAACCCGCAGGCGACGTTCGCCGACGAGACCACGTCGAGCATCGCCCGGTCGTCGCCCATCGTCCAGGCGCCGAAGCCCTCGCCGAGGTCGCTGTTGAGGTCGATGGTCGTCACGCTGTCAACCTACCGGCGGGGTCCGTCACGAACGGTGGACCACCACCGGGCAGGACGCGTGCTGTGCGCACTCCTGGGTGACCGAGCCGACGAGCAGCCCGCGGAACCCACCGAGGCCACGACTGCCGAGCACGAGGAGTGCGGCGTCACGGCTGGCGTCGAGCAGGACCTCGGCGGGGCGGCCCTCGACGAGGTCGGACGTGACGTCGACGTCGTCGTCGATGAGGTCCTCGGCGGCCTCGAGCGCGGGGGAGGCGGTCGCGAGGGCGTCCTGCTCGGGGGACCAGTGGTCGAACGGGGGTTCGTCGCGGTTGAGGGCCTCCGGCCACTGCCACGTCGTGATCGTCCGGACGGGGAGCCCGAGGCCGCGGGCCAGGGTGATCGCGAACCGCAGGGCGCGGCCGGACTCCGGGGAGCCGTCGACGCCCACCACGACGGCCCCGCCGGAACCGGACGCACCGCTGTCGTCCGTCCCGGTCGCCGCTCGCCCCCGGTCCACGAGCACGGGGCACGTCGCGTGCTGGATGCAGGCGGCGCTCACCGAGCCGAGCAGCAGCCCCCGGAACCCACCGCGTCCGCGGCTGCCGACGACGAGCAGCCCGGCGTCGGACGCGGCGTCGAGGAGCACCTCCGGCGTACCGCCCTCCGCCGAGCGGGTCGTGACCTCGACGGGGAGCGGGCCGTGTCGCTCGACGAGGTCGACGGCCTGCTGCCGGATCTCCTCGGCGTCGTGCAGGGGGGACCAGCTGTTCGCGACCGGCAGGGTGCTCCAGGTGATCGGCCACCGCCAGGACGTCACGACCTCGACCGGGCTGCCGAGTCGTGCGGCGAGGCCGAGGCTGCGCTCGAGCGCGGCGTCGGCCGGCTCCGATCCGTCGTACCCGACGACGATGCGTCCGATGGCTGCCGTGCTCATGTGCCCGTGCTCCCTGTGTTCCCGGTGTTCTGTGTCTTCTCGGTGTTCCTCGTGCCGGGGATGTTCCCCCACGTGAAGGCGATGACGAGCTGGACGATGCCGGAGACGATGAGGACGCCGCCGACCACCGCGACGACGAACACCGCGCCGAGTGCCGGCAGCGTGATGAGGACGAGTCCGCTCACGAAGCTCAGTGCGGCCGCGACGACCGTGAGCGCTCGGTGGCCGGTGTCCGGCGCGTAGAGCAGGGTGATG
The DNA here is from genome assembly GCF_044745045.1 of Curtobacterium sp. NPDC087082. Taxonomy (NCBI): domain Bacteria; kingdom Bacillati; phylum Actinomycetota; class Actinomycetes; order Micrococcales; family Microbacteriaceae; genus Curtobacterium; species Curtobacterium sp. NPDC087082. The sequence continues at coordinate 112,298 of NZ_JBIUZN010000004.1, forward strand.
CCCTCGAGCAGCCACGCGAACCCGATGGCGAATGCCAGCCACCGAGCGCCGACGGGCGGGTGCACGATGGCGAAGACGCCCGCGACGACGACGAGCACGCCGACGACGACCAGCGCAACGCGTCGCCAGGCCGGCGCCCCGCCCGGGACGGCGCGCACGAGGAGCGTGCCCCCGGCGACGACCAGGTAGATGCCGAACACCCAGACCACGGCGACGAGCGTCGCGTGCGGGAGCAGCAAGGCCGCGATCCCCGCTGCGAGCGCGACGGCGCCGAGGACCGCGACGGCCGTCCGCAGCCGTCGATGCGGAGCACGGTTCCCTGACATGGTGTCCACAGCGTCCACCGACCTTCCCTGCAAGGTGTTTCCTGGCCTACACCCCTCGACGGTGTGCCGGTCCGGGAACCGGCGACCGCGATCCGTCCCGGTACGGTCGAGGGCACGACCGACGACCACGACTGCGACTTCTGCGCCGCCCTCGCGGCCGACTCCTTCGAGGTCGTCGTCCGCGGCGAGCTCGTCGCGCTCGACACCCGCGAGGTCACCGAGCTCGCCCTCGTCGCCCAGCGCGCCGACCGTGCACTGCGCCAGGTGCTCGGCGCGGCCGTCGAGGGGACGAACCTGGTGATGTCGAGCGGCCCCGCGGCCGACCAGGGCGTCCCCCACGCACACCTGCACGTCATCCCGCGCGCCTCCGGGGACGGGTACGAGTTCCGCGAGGACACGAGCCGGTACCCGGTGGCGCCGCTCGACCCCGCCGACCGCGCGGCGATCGCGGCACACATGCGCGACGGCTGAGTCCGGACCGACCGGCAGGCTGTCGCGCGCGGCGGCCCCGTATCCTGCGACGGTGGAAACGACACAGCCGTCCGGCACGACCAAGCGTCGCGTGGAACTCGAGATCACCCGCCCGATGCTCACCTGGTTCGCTCGACCGACCGTGACGATCGACGGCGTCGGGCACCCGGCGCAGTGGGGGACCGGCACGTGGGCGGTCCCGGACGACGGCGGCACGGAGATCGGCGTCTACCTCTACAACCGCGTGTGGCGCTTCGGCGCAGCCACCAGGACCGTGACCGCGACCGACGTGTCGCTCGTGTACCGCGCCGGACCGCTGCCGGTCGGCGCCGGTCGGATGGCCCCCGCCTGAGCATGGCCGGCATCACCTACCCGAGGCCCCTCGTCGCCGGCGGGCGCGTCGAGGTCCCCGCGCCGTCGATGGGCGTCCCCGAGCACCTGCACGGCCGACTGCAGGACGGTGCGGACGCCCTGACGGCTCGCGGACTCAGCGTGCACGTGCGGCCGCACGCCACCACCCCGGGGCTCGTCCCGGCCAGCACCGCCGAACGCGTCGCCGACCTGCACGACGCGTTCCGGAGCGCCGACGTCGTCCTCCCGCCGTGGGGTGGTGAGCTCGCCATCGAACTCGTCGGGTCGGTCGACTGGCACGCCCTCGCCGCCTCGCGCGCCTGGTTCGCCGGCTGGTCGGACATCTCGACCCTGCTCCTCCCGCTCACGACGATGACGGGCCTCGCGACCCTGCACGGTGCGAACCTGATGGACGAGCCGTACGAGCTCCCCGCCGAGTTCGCCCGCTGGACCGACGTCGCAGCGCTCCCAACCGGCGGCACGGTCGAGCAGCGCAGTGCCCCGCGTCGTCGCAGCCGCCCGTGGGGCGCCTGGGCCGACGAGGTCCTCGACCGCGACGGCGCCTACGACACCCCGACCCGCTGGCGCGCCCTCGACGGCGCGTCCCAGGTCGCGATCCGCGGACGCCTCATCGGCGGGTGCCTCGAGACCGTGTCACTGCTCGCCGGAACCCCCTACGGCGACGTCCCCGGCTTCGCCCGGCGGGACGCGCCGGAGGGCACGATCGTGTACCTCGAGGTCGCGGAGTCGAACGCGGTCACCGCGTTGCGGATGCTCACGTCGCTGCGGCTCGCCAGCTGGTTCGACGACGCGAACGGCGTCCTCATCGGGCGCACCGAGGGAGCGGCGGTGCCCCAGCTGGACCAGGACGAGGCCGTCCGGCACGCACTCGGCGACCTCGGCATCCCCGTGGTGCTCGACTTCGACACCGGCCACCAGCCGCCGCAGATGCCGCTGGTGAACGGCGCGCTCGCCGACGTCGTGCTCGACGGACCGGTCGGCAGCATCACCCAGCGCTTGGTCTGACGGACGGGAGGCGCGGTGCGGGCCCGACCCGCGCCTCCCGCCCGATGGTGCGTACGCCGACCGGACGACCGGAGCGCCGTGCGCTCCGCGACCCTCGACCGGTAGCACGCCCGGAGGTAGGCTGACGTCGGCTCCGGTGGCCAGCCCCTGCATCCGGTGAACACCGACGAACGATCCTCTTCAGGTCGATCTCGATCCTTCCGCGATCCCTGGCAACGCAGGAACCAGGCCCTCGCGCGATTGGAACATCGTGATCACGATCGAAGAAGCCAAGCGACTCGCCCGCGAGCTCAGCACCGGTACCGACATCCCGCACTCGAAGGTGCTCGAAGCAGCCGCCCACGCAGCAGGCCTCCGTGACTGGAACACCCTGGCCGCGTTGCACCACCGGCAGGACCCGGAGAAGCGCAGCGCGCCGAGGGTCATCCCGGTGTTGCGGGTGTTCGACCACGCGGTCGCCCGAGCCTTCTACTGCGACTATCTCGGGTTCGAGTGGGAATGGCAACACCGCTTCGAACCGGACCTCCCCGTGTACGCGCAGGTGTCGCTCGACGGCAAGGTGCTGCACCTGACCGAGCACCACGGTGACGCCACACCGGGAGGGGCCGTCATGCTCGTCGTCGACGACGTCGCCGCCTACCGGGACGTCCTGCTCGCGCAGCGGCATCCGCGATCCCGGCCCGGCCTGGAGTCCAACGATTGGGGACGGACGATGCTCGTCATCGACCCGTTCGGCAACCGGCTCCAGTTCTGGGAACCGAACGCGTCGTCGCGGAGCTGAGCTGGACCAGGACGAGGCCGTGCTCGACGGACCGGTCGGCAGCATCGCCCAGCGGCTGGTCTGACGGACGGGAGGCGCGGTGCGGGCCCGACCCGCGCCTCCCGTCCGACGGTGCGCACGTCCTCACCGCGGGCGCGGCTCGAGCGTCACCCACTCCTCGTCGCGGACGTAGCCGAGGGCGGCGTTCGCCGCCGCGATCGCGGTGTTCTCCGCGGAACCGCCGGTGCGGAACCGGGTCGTGCCCGCGTCCGCCAACGCGAGCACCGACGCAGCCTTGACCGCCTGTCCGAGCCCGCGGCCACGCAGGCCGGGGTGCACGACCGTGAAGTGGGTCTCGGCGTGGGGCCCGTCCGTGTCGACGAACGTCATCGCGACGAGTTCGCCGGCCGGCGTGACCGAGCCGAACGCGGGCCTCGACGTCGTCGGGGTCGCTGCCCCGCGGTCGAGCGGCTCGTGCTGGGTCGCGACGCCGCCGGGGTAGTCGTGGGCCGTCAGCGCGTCGAGCCGCAGGACCGCGTCGACGTCGTCGGGACCGAGGGGCCGCGTCGTCCCGATGCCGGCGGTGCGGTCCACGAGCGACTGCAGCCGCTGCCGGTCGATCCGGTCGGCGTCGAGCTGGGCGCCGAACGACCGGGCGGTGACGCTCCAGCCCTGCGCTTCGAGTTCCGCGACCTCGGGCGCGTCCGCTGGCAACACTCTCGTTTCCCCCACGGCTCCGATCCTCGCACGGCCGCTCCGGGAGTGGTCGGTCGGACGCCGGTCCATGCTGACGCCCCTGGTGCAGCCGACTCCCTCGTGGGAGCTTGGGACGATGCACCACCTGGACGTGACCCTGACCTGGCGCTCGATCATCGGCGACGAGGAGCTCGTGGACCTCACCGCGGCGCACGGAGGGACGCCCGAGCCCGGTTGGTGGGATCGGGTCCGCCCGCACTCGCTCGGCTGGGTCGCGGCCCGGGACACGCACGGGGCCCTGGTCGGATTCGTGAACGTCGCGTGGGACGGTGCCGACCACGCGTTCCTCATCGACACGAAGACGCATCCGTCTCGTCAGCACCAGGGCCTCGGGACCGCGGTCGTCCGCTTCGCGGTGGACGCGGTCCGTGCTGCCGGCTGTGAATGGCTGTTCGTCGACTACGGCGAGGACATGGTGCCGTTCTACGAGGGGGCCTGCGGGTTCCTCCCGACGCGCGCTGGACTCGTGCACCTGCGCTGATCCGGTGTCCCGGTCGTCTTGTGAAGTGCTCGTCGTGGGGCGTCATGGTCGTCGCACTCGACAGCTGACTGCTCGGACGACCAACCTGGCTCGGTGGGAGCTCCTCCGAAGAGGCGCTCCTTCAACCACGAAGGATGTGCACGAGCAGCGACACTGCCACCACCACACCGCCGAGCACGAAACCGCACCCGATGAACCTCGACAACTCCGGGGTGAACTGACCTCCCCAGAACTCGCCTTGCACTTTCCGAGAGAACCGTGCGATCGGCTCGGGGAACGTGAGCAGGACACTGCCCCAAGCAAGGCAGACCACGGCCGCCAGCCCGATCCACCGAGTGCTCACCAGGGGGACGCTACCCGCTCCGTCGTCGTGCAAGCGGATCGGTCGTCGAAAGGGCTGGAGTCAGCTGCTCGGCGGACCGCTACCGCTCGTCCGCGTGGGCGAGCACAGAGCGCGACGACGGTCACGACGACCGCTAGTTCGCACAGATGCCCGCCGACAGGACCCAGAACGACTGCTCGCTGAGTGGCTGTAGGCTCCACGCGAGCCCGTCCAAGGCGCATCTACCCGGTACGGGTGCGTCCTGCCCGCAGCACGGCGAGGGTGGCTGCCCGTTCGAGCCGGGCCGGGTCCGTAGGCCTCACTTCGCTGCGGGCGATGTCGGAGGTCACCAGCAGCGTGGTCGCCGACCCGCGCGCCAGCGGACGGGGCAGCGATTGGTCGCCCACAGGCGTGGACGGCCTCGACCGAGGATCCCGCTGTGGTTGACCTTCGGTAACCGTTCGGCAGCCGGACGCCTCCACGCGGTACGTTGCGGTCGTGCAGGTCGTCGAAGGCGTTTGTATTCGGTGGAGTGACGACGACGGCTGGGGCGCCCTCCGTTCGGAAGCGCTCGAGTCTGACGTGTTCGTGCACTTCTCCGTCCTGGATGGTCCCGGCTTCCTCTCGCTGCGGCCCGGCCAGGCCGTGCGGTTCGAGGTGGAGCCCTACCCCGCCGGACAGGACGGGTACTTCTTCCGAGCGCACAGCGTCACGGGGATCTGATCGCTGGCCGATGGTCGAACGGACGGCCGTGCGCGGACGAAGCGGCCCCCGTTCACGGTGCTGTGCGGACGGTCGAGCGCCGCTAGTGTTCGGGGACATCGACGTGAGGGAGGGCGCGCATGGCGAGCACGGATGTCGTGACGGGCACGATCGACCCACGGTGGGCGAAGGTCCGTCCACTGGTGTTCCGGACGATCATCGGTGCCGTCGTCGCTGCCGGCCTGGTCGGCATCGTCGCGGTGCTCCTCGGGGACTTCGGCCGGGTCGCCGTGCAACTCCTGCTGACCGTCGTCGTGGTCGTCGTGTTCGCGCTCCTGTCCTGGTACGACGCCGACGTGTCGTCGCGGCGGTCCGGGAGGTTCGCGTTCGCGAGCATCGTCGTCTCGCTGTACTTGCTCGTGACCGGCTTGGCCAAGGTCTGGATCGTGCCGGTCGACCCCCTCGAAGGGGACGGGATCTGGCTCGTCGGCGAACGGTTCATGCAGTGGATCGGCATCGTGTTCGTCGCACGCTTCGCGCTGCTGCACGTGCACCTGCTCCTCGTCATCCACCGGCGGTACCCGACCCCGCTGCTGCAGCTCGTCGCGAAGGCGACCGTCGGGGTGATCGCGCTGCTCGCCCTGCTGCTGTCGGTGCCCCTCCTCGCTCCCGACCTCGCCCTCGCCCGCGGCTTCTGGCGACTGGTGTGGGTCGTGGTCATCCTCGACTTACTCGGAACCGTCGTCGTGCCGCTGAGCAACGCGCTGTTCAGACCGCGTGACCACGACCGCGGGGGCCAGGGTGGGTCCTCCGAGCCGTCCGCAGCCGTGTGGCCACGACCGTCCTCGACGCCGGACGGTGCGGCCTCCACCACGCCACCGGTGGTGGAGCCCACGGCGACGTCAGGCTCGGAGCGGCACGCTGCAGCCGTTCCGCCCGTCGGCGAGTGGACGAGCGTGCCCGGACCTGCCGTCCCTCCAGCGGCATCCGGGCGGCTCGTCGACCACGAGGTGCCTCCGGCTGAGGCGGCCCGGTCGGCCCGAGCGGACGGCGCTTCGACGACCCATGAAACGGCGCTGACGGTCACGGGCAGCGACGGTCTGCTCTACGAACGTCGACCGGATGGTGCCCGCGCGCTCGCGTGGCCGCGCTACGTCGACGGGACGCCGGTGCCGGCGGCGCCGGACGGCTCCCCGGACTTCAGCGGCGTCGCTCGCCCCTGACCCGCCGGATCGACACCAGGCGGCGTGAGGCTCTCGGTGGAGCGCGAGCAGCCGACGGGTCAGACCTCCCCGAGCACCTTGCGCCAGACGGCCGTCAGCGTGGCGTACTCGTCGTCCGAGACGAGGTCGCGTACGCCGCTCGCGAGCACCGCGGATCGGACTGCTTCCTCGGCGCCCGCACGATCCCGGAGGTGCGCCTCCGAGTGTCGCACCGCGCGTCCAGCCTCCTGCGCGGCCTCGATCTCCTCGACGCGTCCCGCTGCGCCAGCGGCCTCGAGCGCGTGCTGCCAAGCGGCCACGAGGTCGGCGTTCGTGACCATCCGCCCGTCAGCGCCTCCCTGGATCGCGAGGGAGGCACTCGGTTCCGGCAGCAGGATCGCCTCGTCGGCTTTCCACGCGATGTCGAGCGACTCTGCCTCGTCGGCGGTGATCTGCCCGGCTCGGTCGATCATTGCCTGCAGTCCGGCATCGCTGATGTCGTTCGTCACGGTGTCCTCTCCGACCGCCGCGCTCGCGTGGTCCGATCCATCTTGCTGGCCGTCCCCGTCTCGCGCTCAGCCGCCACCCAGAGGAGTGCGGGCGGACGACCGCTCGGCCCGCAGCTGCGGGCTCCATCCGCATCACAATGGGAGGGTGGACACCACCATGGTCGACGACGCCTGGCTCAGCGCGGTGATGCGGAGCATCGGTGGAACGCCCACACGTCTCGAACCGCTCCCGGGCGGCACGGTCAACCACACGTTCCGCGTCGAACGCGCAGGAGGCAACCCCGTCGTTCTCCGGTACCCGGTCGATCCGCTCCGTGCAGATGAGTTCCCAGTCGAGGCCTGGGCGGCGGACGCTGCCGCCCGAACGGGCATCGCCACTGCCGAACCTCTCGCTCACGGAGTGGAGGGTGGGGTTCCGTTCTCGTTGTCGACCTACGTCGCACCTGACGACCGCGCGGTACTGCGGCCGTGGTCGTGGCTCGGCGCCTACGCCCGCACGGTCGCTAGGGTGCCCCTGCACGACGCCCCACTGTCCCTCTACTCCCGGTTCGGGAAGGACCTCCACACCGCGTGGGCCGCGCACCTCGACTACAACCGCACTTCCCTCGGGCCGGATGACGTGCTCTTCGAAGACGGCGCCTACGAGCAACGAGCAGTCGTCGATCGCATGTTCGCCCACCTGGCCAGCGGGACCTACGAACACGGCCTGGCACACGGCGACCTCGCGCCCCGCAACCTCATCTCCCGCGGCCCGGAGGCCCCGCCCGTCCTGATCGACTGGGGCGGCGCCGAGACCGGACCAACGCCTTGGACCGACGCTCGGCGGGTCTTCGAGTGGTGCTTCATCGACGAATCGGTCGATCGGCAGGAGTACGCCGACTTCGTGGAAGCCGCCGGTCTCGGCTCGGACCGGGCGCGGGATGAACTCGCGATGATGACCGCTCTGCACCTCGTCGACGTGACCCGCTGGGCGCTCGACAACCGTGCGGACCTGTACGCCGGGTACGTCCAGCGCTGCCGCGACGGCCTCGACGTGATCCAGGAGCTCATCCGGTAGCCGATCCGTCAGGGACCGGGCGCGAATTCCACTCGGTCGTGTCGCTCGGCGGCGTAGTGCCGGCCGGGGTACCTGAGCCCGCCGAAGTACATGTTCGTGTGGGCGATGATCTGCTCCCCACTGATGCGGACACCGTCGTGCTCTGCGTCCGTCGTCGTGTGTGCGTCGGACACCAGCGTCACGTCGAAGCCGCGCGCGGCCGCGGCCTGGGTCGTCGTCCGGATGCAGTAGTCGCTCTGCGCACCCGCGACGACGAGATGCCGCACGCCCAAGCGATCCAGGACCTCGTCGAGGTCCGTGTCCGAGAACGAGTCCCGGTACTCCTTCTTCACCAGTGGCTCGTTCGATCGCCGCTCCAGCGGCGCCGCCAGTTGCCAGTCTGCGGACCCCTCCGCGAAGTCGTCGTGATCCTGCACCCACACGACAGGCACATCGCTTGCTCGGGCACGATCAACGAGTCGGGCAGTCCGCGCGAGCACACCTTCCGCGTCGAAACAGTCCCTCATCACGCCCCGCTGCAGATCGATGACAAGAAGCGCACTCATGGTCGGCATGACCAGCATCCTGTCACCCATGTGCGATCCGGATGACGGTTCGGACAAGCGTGGGGCCCTGAGCAAGGTCTCGACATCTGATCCGCAACCGGTCGCCGCCACAGGCGCATGGCCTCAGTACTCGAACCGGGGCCACTCCTGCAATCGCGGGAAGCGCGGACGCGGAGGCATCGACTCGTCGTCTTCCAAGATGCGGAGCTCGGTGATCACCGTGACCTGATCCACTCCGTACGAGCGGTATGCAACTCCGTCACGTTCGTCGATGACAAGCGTCGTGCGTTGTGCGGGGTCGAGCTCGTGCTCGAACGTGAAGAGCAGCCAATGACCCCTGACGCGCTGGACGAGCACCGGGGCGTAGCTCGCGGGTGAGCCCCAGAGGAGGAGCAACTCAGGGGTGAGCAGGCGGACGGGAGAGGCAACCGTGCCGCTGCGAGCGAAGCTGACTTCCGAAGACCCGTCAACGGTGTGGAGGACGCCGTCCTCGTAGCGGTCGCGGTGCGCATACCCCTGCTGGTCGAACGTCCAGCTCTTGTTCCGCTCGTCGACGAGGGCTTGGAACTGCGAGGGGCGTTCGCGCCCGTCGCGTCGCGTGGTCACGCCTCGCGCCAGTCGACGTCCCGGGAGCCGGAGCGCAGCAACCTCAGCTCGGACGGTGGGGACGTCCGCCTGGGTCAGTACGGTATCGAGACGCACCCGACCAGTTTGGCCGATCCTCGTGGCTCTGACCACAGAGCGGCACGTAAGCCGATCCGCTACCGGCCACCTCCGGATGGCTTCACCAACACGACGACTCTTCAGCGATCAGGTCGACGCCTCCCGCTGTGGACGTTGGTGCTCGTAGGGGTCGTTCTCCTGGGTGTCGCTGCGCTCCTGTTCCTCGTCGACTCAGTGATCGTGTTCCTGGCGATCTCTCCACTCACGATCAGTGGGCTGTACACGCTTGACTACGCTGGCGGCGAGTGGCGACAGCGAAGCGACGAACGGGACGTTCGATAGCCGATCGTTCAACGAGACGTCGGTGCCCCCGTTCCACGGGTCCATGACCGGTCCTCTCTGTCGGACCCGCGCTGCCGATGGCAAAGCGTTAGTTGCTCACAAGCTGTACAACGAGCGAGGTCGCCGCGAGAGCGAGGACGATCCCGAACACGACCCAGGTCCCCGGAGTGATGGGCTTCCGCGGTTTTCCCTCAACTCGATCACGAGCGGCATTGCCCCATCGAGTGGCGCGCACGACGATGAGCGCGAAACAAACCACCACCGCCAGGATCCCGAGAGCAACCGTCATTGGGAGACATGCGCGGTCGTTGCGACGCACGCGCGAGAAAGTCGTGTTTCACGCTGAGTCATCGGAGACAATGCAAGCTTCGATCGGGGCACCGTTCCTACGCTACCGAGCAAGGCCGGGAGCAGTCGCGCACATCGCGCCCCGTTAGCCGATCCTCTCCCGCACGCGTGTTCGGGAGGCGGGGCGGGGCGGGGTGTTCTGGTGATGAGTGTCACGCTGAGAACGCTGCGGTGTGGAGAAGCGAGAGCCCCAGCACCGATGGGTGTTGGGGCTCTCGTTGTCTCAACGGCGTGCTGACGTCTGCCGCTTGCGTCGAGCGATCAGGGCGTCCCCGGCGATGAGGGCAAGTGCCGAGGCGGCTCCGAGGATGGCGAGCAACCACCAACTGATGTCGGCGAGGAAACCGATCAAGCCAAGGATGATGATCGGGATCGGGATGAACTTCAGCAACATCGGTTGCACCTCAACTGCAGTTGTTCCGGGCGGTCTTCACGAAGGCCGTGCGTCGAAGTGCGTGTGTTCTCGTGTTCACGTTCGATCCCCTCATCGGTGTGACGCGTTGCGCCGGTCGGAGCCTGACAGCTGCGCGAGAGCCCGCGCATCCACCGAGAGGGGGAGGTGCTCCACCGGTCGGCCAGCCTGCGGTCCGCCTGGGCAGGTGGGCGTCTGACACTCGCCGCGTCCAGCCACAGGCCTGCGAGCTCGGCTCGTCAGCCGATCGGCCACGGAGGCGGGCGACCGAGGGCTCGCTCGGGCCAGCCGTACCGCACGAGTCGGCGTCGCATCGCGGACCGGAACGTCCCCGAACCATCCGGTGACCAGTCGAACGCGACGGCGACGAGCGGGCGCGCAGCGACGAGATCCGACCCCTCCGGACGGCGACAGCGACGAGGGAGAACACTGGCCCCATGACGACCAAGATCACCCTCATCATCGACAACCCGACCGACCCCGCCGCCTTCGAGCAGGCGTACCCCGCACTCGAGGAAGCAGCCGGCGCCCTGCCGCAGCTCCGCCGCCTCGAGGCCGGCAAGGTCTGGCCGAAGGAGGACGGCACGCCCACCCCGGCCCACCGGACGCTCGACCTGTACTTCGACTCCTACGACGACGCGTCCGCAGCCGTCGCCGGCGAGGAAGCGGGCGCGTTCTTCGGCCAGCTCGGCGCCACCGGAGCGACCTTCACCGGGCTCTTCTCCGACGTCGAGAAGGCGTGACCACCACCGTCCTCGTCGCCGGCGCGACCGGTGACCTCGGCGCACGCATCGTCCGGGCACTCCGCAGGCACGACACCCACGTCCGCGTCCTGACCCGCCCCGGGTCCACGGCGACGGCACCGACCGAGGACGACGACCACGTCGAGGTGGTCCGAGCGGACTACGGCGACCACGCAGCGTTGACGTCGGCGCTCGCCGGGGCCGAGGTCGTGGTGTCCGCGGTCAGCGGCACGCGCTCGGTCATCGTCGACGCGCAGCGCGCCCTGCTCCGGGCAGCGGTGGCCGCCGGCGTCGAACGGTTCATCCCGTCCGACTACGCCGCCGACTACCGGTCCATCACCCCGGGGACGAACCGGAACTTCGAGCTGCGCCGGGAGTTCGCCGCCGACGTCGACGCCGCACGCATCCGAGCGACCTCGGTGCTGAACGGCGCGTTCACGGACATGCTCACCGGGCAGGCGCCGCTCATCCTGTTCGACCGACAGCGGGTGCTCTACTGGTCCTCGGCCGACCAGGTGCTCGACTTCACCACGAAGGACGACGTCGCCCGCACCACCGCCCTCGTCGCGCTCGACCCGGGTGCACCGCGCTTCGTCGAGGTCGCGGGGGACCGGGTGACCTCGCGGAGCATCGCCGACACGATGTCCCGGCTCACCGGCACCCCCTTCCGACTGCAGTGGGCGGGGACCGCGTCGACGCTCTCGGCGATGGCCCGGGTGGGACGACGCCTGTCGAAGGCCGGCGACGACGAGCCGTTCCCGGCGTGGCAGGGCATGCAGTACTTCGTCAGCATGTTCAGCGGCGAGGCCACGCTGCGTCACGTCGACGACGAGCGGTACGGTGCAGAGGGTTGGACGACGGTGAAGGACGTGCTCGCAGAACACGTCCGAGCCTGAACCCACGACCGAGCCGGAGCCCTCGAACGGAAGCGCACCTGATGACCGACACCACCTGCCACATGTCGATCTCCCTCGACGGCTTCGTCGCCGGGCCCGACCAGCGCCTCGACCAACCCCTCGGACGCCGGGGCGGGGAACTCCACACCTGGCACATGCCCGGCGCCGACGTCGGCGAGGCGGACCGCACGGCAGCGGGCTGGCTCATGCGACCCCGCGGCGCGTACGTGATGGGCCAGAACATGTTCGGGCCGCCCAGCACCGAGCGGCCCGACGACTGGACGGGCTGGTGGGGCGACGAACCGCCGTACCACGCACCCGTCTTCGTGCTCTCGCACACGGCGCACGACCCGATCGAACTCGATGGCGGCACGACCTTCCACTTCGTCACCGACGGCTTCGACGCCGCCTACGCCCGCGCGATCGAGGCGGCCGGTGACGCCGGGGTCGACATCGCCGGCGGCGCCTCGACGGTCCGCCAGGCGCTCGCCGCCGGGGTCCTCGACGAACTGACGCTCGACGTCGCCCCGGTGCTGCTGGGCTCCGGGGAGCGGATCTTCGCGGACGGCGCCGAGTCGTTCGACTTCGAGCCCGTCGAGGTCCTGCACTCGCCGCTGACGACCCACATCCGGTACCGCCGCCGCAGCTAACCGTTCGCCCCCGGCACCGTCACGATCCGGTTCTGGTACGCCCACACCACGGCCTGCAGCCGCGACCGCACCCCCAGCTTCGGCAGCATCCGGGCGAGGTGCGACTTCACCGTGGAGACCTCGACGACGAGCGCGGCGGCGATCTCCTCGTTCGACATCCCCTGGGCGAGCAGCAGGAGCACGTCCCGCTCGCGAGCAGTGAGGACCTCGTCCGCCCGGTCGCCCGACACCGGCTGCAGGCTCCGCCGCGCGACGAACTCGCGCAGCACGCGACGGGTGAGCGCCTGGTCGATGGTGCCGTTCCCGGCGGCGACGTGCCGCACGGCCCCGACGATCACGTCCGGCTCGGCGTCCTTCAGGAGGAAGCCCGACGCACCCGCCTCGAGCGCACCGAACACGAGGTCGTCGAGGTCGAACGTGGTGAGCACGAGCACCGGGACCGCGGGGTCGGCCCCGGGGGCGCAGAGTTCGCGTGTGACCTCGATGCCGTTCCGCACCGGCATCCGGATGTCGAGGCACGCGACGTCGGGCCGGGTGCTCCGGGCGAGCGCGAGGGCCTCACCGCCGTCGGCGGCGACCCCGACGACCTCGATGTCGGGCTCTGCGGACAGCAGGGCGGAGACACCGGCGCGGACCAGCGGCTGGTCGTCCGCCACCAGCACGCGGATCACCCGGCCACCTCCGGCGCGTCGGCCGACGTGTCGGCGTCGGGTCGCGCCTCCCGAGCCGTCACCAGCTCGACCGTCCAGCCACCGTCACCGGTGGGTCCGACCTGGAGGCGCGCCCCGACCAGTTCTGCCCGCTCGCGCATGCCGCGCAGTCCGTTCCCACCCGACGGCGAGCTGCCGACGGACGGTGCGGTGGGCACCCCGTTCTCGACGCGGACCGTCAGGTGGTCGGGATCGCGGTCGTCGACGGTCACCCGGCACGGTGCGCCGGCGGCGTGGAGCGCGACGTTGGCGAGGGCCTCCTGCACGGTGCGGTAGGCGACGAGCTGGGTGAGCGGACCGATGCCGTCCGCCAGCGGGTGGTCGCCCGGCTGCACGGTGAGCTCGACCGCGCTGCGCGTGCGGGCGGCCTCGACGAGGTCGACGATGCCGGCGACGGTCTCGACCACGGTCTCGGCGGGGGTGTCGTCGCGGAGGAGTCCGACGAGGCGGCGGAGGTCCTCGAGGACGGCCGTGCTCTGCTCGCGAACCTGCCGGACACCCTCGTGCGCGCCGTCCGGGTCGGTGTCGATCTGCCGGTCGATGACGGCCGACATCAGGGCGATCCCGGACAGGTGGTGGGCCGCGATGTCGTGCAGCTCGCGGGCCATCGCGGCGCGTTCGCGGGAGACGGCCGCCTCGACGCGGGCGTCCTGCTCCCGGGCGAGGGCCGCCGCTTCGGCCGTCCGGGCGTCGGCTGCCGCGGTGCGGGCGTCGGCTGCTGCGGTGCGGGCGTCCGACTCGGCCCGGCGTGCGGCCCGGAGCTCGCGGCGGGATCGGACGATGAGCGTCACCACGAGGGGGAGTCCGACTGCACCGACGGCCTGCAGCACGCCCTGCCCGGCCGACGCGCCGAGCCCGGACACGACGCCGCTCCGCATCGCGCCGGAGCCGTGGGCCCACGTGATCCCCGTGCCGACCGCCACGAGCGCCGCCGATCCCGCGACGGCCGGCCAGAGGCGGGGGAGCGGGACCCGGAGCGTGGCGAGCACGACCGCCACGACGACGGGCAGCGCGGTGAGGCCGAACGCGGCGCTCGTCGAAACGAGGGCCAGGAGGATCGGCAGCGCACCGACGCCGAGGAGCACGGAGCGAGGTGCCCGGCGGGCGCCGAGCAGCAGGGCCGACTGGACGACCAGGGTGATCGCGAGGAGGGTCCACGCGGTCCCGCCGACATCGGGGAACCCGGGGCCTGCTCCCATCGTGTCCGTGGTGTCCGGGTCCATGGCGTCGAGTGGCGGCAGGCCGAGCAGGAGTCCGAGCGTGACCACGGCGGTGCCGGCGGCGACGAGCAGGTCGGTCCAACGTCCGTGCGGAGTGGGCACGCCGCGTTCGTCGCGTCGGTCGGGCGCGTCAGCGGGTGCCATCGTTCGATCCTACGAGTCGGGGCGTGCCGCCGGTGCGGCCGCTGCCGCCGCGTCCGCCGCCGGGGTAGCCGAGCCGCCCCCGTGTCACCACGAGCAGGACGAGGGCCGCGACGGTCGACACGATCGCGAGGCCGTGCATCATCGTGCCGGCGGTCATCCCCGGGTACATGTCGGCCCACAGCGTCGAGATGGTGTTGTTCACGCCGACGTGCAGGAGGAGGGCGACCGGCAGGCTCTCGCCGGTGCGGTTGAACACCCACGTCATCACGACGTTGAAGGTGATGGTGAACAGGGCGAACACGACCGGCTCCGTCCAGTGCGCGTCCGGCCACCCGCCCCAGTCGCTGAGGTAGAGCGGCATATGCCAGAGCGCCCACAGCGGACCGAGCACGGCGGCGGCGCCCAGCGGGCCGAACCGCTCCTGCAGTCGCGGCAGGGCGAAGTCGCGCCAGCCGGGCTCCTCGGACAGCCCGGTGGAGAAGAGCTGCACCACGAGTCCGGGAACGAGGGCGAGCAGCGCGAGCGCACTCGGCGCCTGCACCTGGCCGCCGGCGAAGGGCAGCCCGGTGGCGACGATGATCGCGGGCACGCCGACGAGGGCGAGGGCGTACCAGTACCAGGCGACCCGCCAGTGCCAGAGCCGACCGACCCAGCGGCGGAGTCCGGGGCGGCCGTCGGCGATCGCCGTCACGAGGAAGGCACCGCCGAGGGGGCCGAGCAACGCTCCCGGCAGGACGCCGGTGAACTGCGCCGTGCCGAGGAACTCGGGGAAGTGGAGGTCCCAGACGCCGAGGCCGTGCGGCGACAAGATGTAGGGGATCCACGCCAGCCAGCTGAGGCCGAGGGCGAGGGTGGCGAAGGAGGCCAGCGGGTGCCGCGTGATGACCCCGCGGACCCCGGTCCGACGGGCGGTGCCGGTGCGGGCGGTGTGCCGGTCTTCGGTGGTGATCGTCATGGCATCGACGCTACGAACGGGGCGTCCGACGGACGACCGGCGAAGGGACGCACTCCGCGGGGTTCCTCCGAAGGATGCAAGGACGTGGACGCGAGGACCACGGACTGGAGGCGCGGTGCCAGCTGGCACCGCGCCTCCAGTCCCTCACTCCGTCAGTCCCAGATCGAGACCCAGTCGATGTCGACGTGTCCGCTCGCGGACGCCGGCACGGAGCCGCCGATGGCGGTCTCCGCCTGCAGCGTGACCCGCATCGGGTCCGTCGGGACCGCCTTGCGGGTGACCGACACGAGCGAGTTGTTCCAGTAGAACCGGACCACGCCGTGGTCCCACTCGGTGGTCGCCACGTGGTAGCCGCTGCTCTGGGCCGACTTGGTCGGCTTCTGCACGCTGCCGTCGAACGACATCATCCCGTTCCGCATCGATCCCGGGATCGCCGACGCGGGTCGAGCCGTGCTGCCGAGGTCACCCTCGGGCCAGTCGATCTCGCCCTTGTTCCAGTCGTCGTCCGTCGGCCACAGCATCCCGACGAACTTGTAGCCCGGGGTGTCCGTCGTCTTGTAGCGGATGGACACCCGACCCGTGGTGTGAGCGCGGTAGTCGTCCGGCAGCACCGTGGCGACGAGCGGCTGCCCGTTCTCCGAGTGCACCCAGAAGTCGAGCTTGCCGTCCTTGACGCTCAGCACCTTGTCCGGTGCGTAGAGCCCGCGGCCACTCGTGTCGCGGTAGCCGTCGTAGGCCCCGAGGCCCGGGTACTTGCTGAGGACGCTGCCGCGCGGTGCAGCGGTGGAGAAGTCCTCGGCGTACGTCTGCTTCCACGTCCGACCGTTCGACACCACCGTGCCCGTGGGCATCTTGGTCAGCGAGGTGGTCGCCGCTTCGGACGCGCTCGGTTGCTGCGCGAGTCCGATGACGACGGCACCGGCCGCGACGAGTGCCATCCCTGCGGTGACTCGCCTCCTGGTGCGGGTCCTGGTCGTGTGGTTCGTTTCCCTGTTGTCCATGTCCTTCTTCCGGGTGTCCCTGATCACCGTCTGCTCGCGTCCTCCTGCGGGTCGTGAGCGACGCGGAACCATACCCCGTGCTCACTGCCCGCGCGCCGAGGAGTCCCCAGGGAAATCGGATGAGCAATGCTCTGGGACAGCCGCGGATCCGCCCCCCGAACGGGGGACGCGTCACTGAGTGGATGTTCAGGATTCCGGTCACACCTAGGCTGAGGCGGTGTTCGAACTCCACCACCTCGCCGCGCAGGAACTCTGGGACTGGATCCGACGCGGTGAGGCGACCGCGCTCGAGGTGACCGACCACTACCTGGCGAGGATCGCCCGGCTCGATCCCGGTCTCGGCGCCTTCGTGACGGTGACCGCGGACGCCGCACGCGACCGAGCCGAGCACCTCGGCCACCGGGTGCCGACGTCGAGGCCGCTGTGGGGCCTCCCGTCCGCCGACAAGGACCTGTACGACCGCGCCGGCGTCGCCACGCGGAACGGGACCACGAGTCTGCCCGACCGCCCCGCGGCAGCCGACCACCCGCTCGTCGCGGCGCTCGACGCCGCCGGCGCGGTGAGCCTCGGCAAGACGGCGTCGCCCGAGTTCGGGATGTCCTCGTCGTCGGAGACCCGGTCCGGCGTGACCCGGAACCCGTACGACACGAGCCGCGCGCCCGGGGGATCGTCGAGCGGTGCGGCGGTCGCGGTCGCGGCCGGACTCCTCCCGGCCGCGGTGGGGTCGGACGGTGGGGGCTCCGTGCGGATCCCGGCGGCGGCGACCGGGTTGGTGGGGCTGAAGCCGAGCCGTGGTCGTGTGCCGTCGATGCCCGGGCGCTCGGGCGTCGGCGGGCTGTCGGTGGCGGGGCCGATCACGCGGAACGTCGCGGACGCGGGCATGCTGCTCGACGCGCTCGTGGCGCCGACCGGGCTCCCGGAGCCGCACCCGTACGCGCTGGTCACGCCCGACGTCGGCGAGGGGCCGTTCACCGCCGCGGCCGTCCGCGGCGAGGGGCGCTTCGTCGTCGGGCTGCTCGAGGGCTCCCCGTGGGACGACACCGTCGACGTGGTGGTCGACCCCGCGGCGCGCGCCGCCGTCGAGACCGCCGTCCGGGTGCTCGGCGAGGTCGGGCACGGCGTCGAGGACGTCCGGATGCCCCGGGCGCCGTACGCCGACGCGTTCCGGGTGGCGTGGGAGTCGAGCGCCGCCCGGCTGCCGATGGTCCCCGGGATCGACCTGTCCGGGTTGACGCCCCTGGTGTCGTGGCTCGTCGACCGCGGCCGCACGCTGACCGGCACGCAGGTGCTCGACGCGATGACGGCGCTCGACACCTTCTCGGCGGCGCTCATCGGTGCGTTCGACCGGTTCGACGCCGTCCTCACGCCGACCCTCGCGCTCACGCCGCGGCCGCTCGGCTGGTACGGGTCCGACCCGGAGGAGGACTTCCGCCACCAGTGCGCCTACTCGCCGTGGACGTCGATGGCGAACGTGGCCGGGCTGCCGGCGATCACGCTGCCCGTCGGTGTGACGGACGAGGAGCACCCGGACGGCGCGGGACTGCCGATGGGCGTGCAGCTCATCGGGCGTCCCGGTGGCGAACGGGTGCTCCTGGCGATCGGCGCGCAGCTCGAGCGACGGCTCCGCTGGCAGCGGCGGCACCCGGCGGCCTGGACCGCCTGACCGGGCGCTCGGTTTCGGAGCCCAGGGCTCAGCCCTGCTTCTCCATCGCCTCGCTGTACTCCTTGCGCATCTTGTCGCCTGCGGCAGCGGTCCACGTCTTCACCCCGGCCTTGACGGCGGCGAGGTTCGTCCGACCGAGCACGTAGTCGTTGCAGACGCTGTTGAACGCCTGGTTCGCCGACTGCGTGGACGTGGCCGAGGGGGAGTAGAAGCCGTCGACCGGGTTCTTCACGAGCATGTCCTGCGTGGCGACCTGCCACGCGTGCGACTGGCGGAGCTGCTCGTCGATCCGGACCGCGGTGTTGAGCACCTGCGGACCCGCCGCGAGCCGGTACAGCGAGCTGGCGTTGATCATCTGCTCGCCGGTCTTCGTGAGCACCGCATCCGGTCCGCTGCCGGTGTGGTGCACGTTCTTCTTGCCGTGGGTGAGCGTGAAGGCCTCGCGCGAGCCGAACGGTGCCGACAGGTAGTCGAGCAGCCGGAGCTGGGAGCGGATCCTCGCCGGGGTGGTCTTCTTCAGTGCGGCGAACGAGAAGCTCGACGTGCCCTGGTAGTTCGCGCCCTTTCCGCCGTCGGCACCGAACGGCACGATGCCGCCGGTCACGATCCCCTTCGGCATGGTGACGTCGAGCAGCGCCGAGATGCCGTCGAGGTGCATGAGCACGGTGCCGTTGTTGATGTACGTCTTCGCCTTGGCGCTCTCGAGGCTCGGGGTGTCCGGGTGGTAGACCCCGAGGTTCCAGAGCTTCTTGATGTACGAGAGCATCTCGAGCCAGGCACCGGTCTCGTTCTTGTGTGTGAGCGTCCCGCCCGAGGACTGCTTCCACTGGTTCGGGACGCCGAAGGTCGCGCCGATGAAGTCGTACGACCAGTCGACGCCGCTCGACCCACCGCCACCGGCGATCGCGTACCGGCCGGCCTTGGTGTCCGTGACCGCCCTGCAGAGCTCGGTGAACTCGTCCTTGTCCTTCGGCGCGGGTGCTGCGCCGGTGAGCTGTTCGATGAGGTCGGGGCGGCAGACCATGACCGAGCCGAACGGCGGACGGTGCTCCGGGACGCCGTAGATCTTCCCGTTGATGCGGGCACTCCGCCACGAGGCGGTGGGGATGTTCGCGAGGTTCGGGTAGTCCTTCACGGCGTCGCCGGACAGGTACTCCGACAGGTCCGAGAACTTCGCGTCGAGCAGCTGCGGGAACCGTGGTGGCATCGCGAAGGTGAGGAACTCGACGATGTCCGGGATGTCGTTGCCCGCCGTCATCGTGGCGAACTTCGTGTCGAACGAGTCGCCGGGGACGAACGTCAGGTCGTACTCGGTGTTCGTCAGACCACCGATGTAGTCGAGGAACGAGTTGTCGGCGGGCGGTGGTGCCGTGTACGTGACGACGAACCCGGACGTCTTCGACCCGTCGGCCACCTTCCCGGTCACCGAGGTGAAGAGTTCGCTGTCCTGGGGGTACGAGTAGTACACGGGCTGCACGACGTCGTTGCCGGGCAGGTCCGGCTTCGGACCCTTCGTGATCGGCACGTACGTCGGCAGCGCGGCGACCGTGTCGGAGATGGTCGCGGCGGTGCCGCCGGAGGAGCAGCCGGCGAGGCCGCCCGCCGCGCTGAACGCGACGAGGCCGAAGGCGGCGCCGGAGAGGAGGGTCCGTCGGCTGAGGCCGGCGGTGGTCGTGTCGGTCATGGCTTCTCCCTTGAAGCGTTCGGGTGGAGGGTGGTTCGGCGGGGCCGCGTCAGCCCTTGACGGCGCCGGTCAGGACGCCCTTGGTGAGGTGGCGCTGGACGAGCGGGTAGGCGGCGAGGATCGGGATGATCGCGATCATCACCACCGCCATCTGGATCGACTCCGCCGGCGGCTGCATCGTCGCGTCCGACCCGGCGCCGGACACCAGGCTCGATCCCTGCAGCACGTACGTCCGGAGCACCAGCTGGAGCGTCCACTTCGTCGAGTCCGACAGGTAGAGCAGGGCGTTGAAGAACGCGTTCCAGTACCCGACCGCGTAGAACAGCCCGACGACGGCGATCACCGCGCGCGACAGCGGCAGCACCATCTGCCAGAGGATGCGGAACTCGCCGGCGCCGTCGATCTTCGCGCTGTCGATGAGCTCCTGCGGGATGCTCATCATGAAGCCGCGGACGACGACCATGTTGAACACGCTGAACGCGCTCGGCAGGATCAGCGCCCAGTAGTTGTCGAGGAGCCCGAGCTGCTTGACCATCAGGTAGAGCGGGATCATCCCCGGCGCGAACAGGAACGTGATGAGGACGAACGTCAGCAGCGGCCGCTGGAAGAGCGATCCCTGCCGGCTGAGCGCCCAGGCGGCGAGGACGGTCGACGCGAGGCTGATCGCCGTGCCGACGATCGTCACCAGGAGCGTGACCACCACGGCGCGGGTGACGACCCCGCCGGACAGGATCTGCACGTAGGCGGAGAGGTCGAAGGAGCGCGGCCAGACGACGTAGCCGCCGGCGGCCGTGACGTCGGCCTGGCTCGACACGCTCGTCGAGAAGACGATGAGGAACGGGAACAGCACCACCGCGAGGATCAGGACGATCGCGACGGCCTTCAGTGCGAGGACGACGGGCTTCGGCTTCCCGGCCCAGACCGGACGGACGATGGTGCTCATGATCGCGAATACACTCCCTGCTCACCGAGCATGTGGGCGGCCTTGTTCGCCGCCATGATGAGGACGAACCCGACGAGGCCCTTGATCAGGCCGACGGCGATGCCCGTGGACCAGTTCCCGTCGACGACGCCGTGGTAGTAGACGTAGGTGTCGAGCACTTCGGCGGCATCGGCCCCCACGGCGTTCCGTTGCAGGATGATCTGCTCGAAGCCGACGGACAGCGCCTCGCCGAGCCGCAGGATGAGCAGCAACACGATGATCGGCCGGATGCCGGGCAGCGTCACGTGCCAGAACCGGCTCCACGCACCCGAGCCGTCGATCGCGGCGGCCTCGTACAGGTTGTCGTCGATCGCCGCGAGGGCCGCGAGGAAGATGATCGTCCCCCAGCCGGCGTCCTTCCAGATCACCTGGCTCGTCAGCAGCAGCTTGAACGTCGACGGGTCGCTCATCACGCTGATCGTGCCGGCGTCGAGTTGCCGGAGCGCGTGGTTCACGACACCGCCCGAGCCGAGCGACTGCTGGAAGAACCCGACGACGATGACCCAGGACAGGAAGTGCGGCAGGTAGAGGACCGACTGCACGGTCGCCCGCAGCCACGGCCACACCAGCGAGTGGATGAGCAGCGCAAGGGCGATCGGCACCGGGAAGAACAGCACCAGCTGGATGAAGGTGATCTCCAGCGTGTTGAGCGTCGCGCGCCAGAAGTCCGGGTCCGCGAAGAGCACCTGGAAGTTCGACAACCCGACCCAGGGGCTCTGAGCGATCGGGATGTTCGGCTGGTAGTCCATGAACGCGATCACGTTCCCGAGCATCGGGACGTACACGAACAGCAGGAGCAGGACCACCGCCGGCGCGACCATGATCAGCAGCGGGTAGTCCCGTCGCAACCTCGCGGTGAACGGGACCTTGCGGGCCACCGGGACGCCGTCGGACCGTGGGGTCCGCGTCTCGGTGCCCGGGTCGACCATCGTCGCGCTCATGTGGCTCCTTTGCTCACGTGGCTGGGGTCCGCGGCCGGACCTCCGGTGGCGGTTTCGTCATCCTGGGACGTCCGTATGATGACGGTCAAGCGGGCGTATTCACCCGCACACGAAACGAACATGGGAGCGACGATGCACCCGACCAGACGGCAGGAACGGATCCTGGCTGAACTCCGTGTCCACGGCAGCCTGTCCGCCTCGGACTTCGCAGCGCGCGAAGGGATCTCGGCGATGACGGTGCGCCGCGACCTGTCCGAACTCGCCGACCGCGGACTCGTGCGACGTGTGCACGGCGGCGCGGTGTCGGTCGAGACACTGCCCACCGCCGGCGCACCGCACCGTCCGGCACCGCGACCCGAGCCGACCACGCGGACCGCGACCGAACCCGGCGCGCTGTTCACCCTCGGACTCGTCGTCCCCGACCCGGGCTACTACTTCCCGAAGATCGTCGCGGGCGTCGCCGAGCGCACCGAGGCCCTCGGCGGACGGGTCGTCCTCGGGGTGTCCCGCTACGACCCCGACCGCGAACGACAGCAGGTCGAACGGCTCATCGCGGCCGGGGTCGACGGGCTCCTCGTGACGACCACCGTCGCGGACGCCGTCGACACCCTCGAACTCCTCGACCGGGCACCGATGCCCGTGGTCGTCGTCGAGCGCTCCCTCACCGAGGCACCCGTCGGCACGCAGCTCGAGTCCGTCCGGAGCGACCACGAGGCCGGGGCCGGGATCGCCCTCCGCCACCTCGCGTCGCTCGGGCACCGGAAGATCGGCATGGCCGTGTTCGAGACCCCGACGACCCCGCAGCTCCGCACCGGCTACGAGCGCAGCGTCCGCCAGCTCGGCCTCGGCACCGACGCACCCGTCGAGGTGATCGACGAGACGCACGCGGTCGGCGAGGCCACACGGGCGTTCGTCCGACGCTGCATCGACACGGGCACCACCGCGGTGTTCGTGCACTCGGACCACTACGCCGTGGAGTTCGTCGAGACCGTCACCGAGATGGGCCTGACGATCCCGGGCGACCTCTCCGTGGTGGCCTACGACGACGAGGTCGCCGCGCTCGCCGGGGTCCCGCTCACCGCGGTGGCGCCACCGAAGAACGACGTCGGCCGGTTCGCGGCGACGATGTGCTTCGAGCGGATCTCGGCCACGGCGCAGACCGGGTTCGCCCGACGGCACATGACCCTGACGCCGACGCTGAGCGTGCGCGGGTCCTCGGTCGCGCCGGTGTTCGCTTCGTGATCGTTTGCGCGGCCGTTCTTGACATCGAACACCGCGCGGCGCTGGCATGGTGATCGCCGACCGCCTACGAGGAGCCGCCGACGATGACGTCACACCCCCGCACGCACCGCGCCGTACCGCGGGTGTCCGAACCCGTGCCCCCGCCCGGAACAGGCCGCGTACCGGTCGCGTTCGTGATGCCGGAGACGACCTTCGCGCGGGTGTTCGACCACGGGGACCTCGCCGCACTCCACGCCTCCGAGGCGATCCGGCTCATCGCCGACCGCCCGCTCGACCCGGACGACCCGCGTGACGCCGTGCTCCTCACCGAGGTCGAGGTCCTCGTGACCGGGTGGGGGAGTCCGGAGCTCGACGCGGGCCGCCTCGACCGGATGCCGCGGCTGCGCGCCGTGGCGCACTCCGCCGGGTCGGTGAAACCCGTGGTGGACGACGACGTCTGGTCCCGGGGCATCGCGGTGACCTCGAGCGCCGCTGCGAACGCCGTGCCGGTCGCCGAGTTCACGGTCGCGATGATCGTCCTCGCCGCCAAGCGCGCCTTCGCGACCGCCGCCGCCCTCGGGTCCGCCACCGGGCCCGTCGACGTCGAGGGGTCCTGGCCGGTCGTCGGTATGCACGGCATCACCGTCGGCGTGGTCGGTGCCTCCCGCGTCGGCCGTGCGGTGATCGAGCGGCTCCGGGCACACGACGTCCGAGTGCTCGTCAGCGACCCGTACCTCGACGACGACGAGGCCACGCTGCTCGGTGTCACCGTGGTCGACCTCGACACGCTCGCCGTCACGAGCGACATCGTCACGCTGCACGCGCCGCTGCTGCCGTCCACCCGGGGCATGATCGACCGGCACGTCATCGGCCTGCTCCGCCCGGGGACCACCGTCGTGAACACCGCCCGTGGCGCGATCCTCGACCAGGACGCCCTCGCCGACCGACTCGACCGCGGTGACCTCGCCGCCGTGCTCGACGTCACCGAACCCGAGCTCCTGCCGCCGGACGCGCGCCTCCGCTCGACGCCGAACACCTTCATCACGCCCCACATCGCGGGCTCACTCGGCAACGAGCTCCGCCGGCTCGCCGAGAACGCGGTGCGCGAGACCATCGCCTTCGCCGCGACCGGCGCCTTCACCGACCCCATCGTCCCCGACGGCTTCGCCGTCCAGGCCTGACCGCTGGAACCCCCATGACCGTCACCGTCGACGCCCAGACCCTCACCGACCGCTTCACCGCGACCGCCCGCCGGGCGCTCCGACCGAGGACGTGGCGACCCGCGCCTCCCGTCACCGACCGCGCCGCGTGGGCCGACGTGGGGACGGCGGACCAGGAGGCGCTGCTCGCGGTGGCGAGGGACCGTCGCGACGCCGCCGCGGTCGCCTTCCCGACCCTCTCGCTCTGGGCGCGCTACAGCCGGGACGGCGACCGGCAGCCGTACGAGCGCGCGCAGCGGAACCTGCTCGAGTCGGCCGCTTCGGCCGCGCTCGCGCTCGCGGTGACCGACGAGGACGAGTGGGCGACGGTCCTCGCCGACCAGGTCTGGCGGATCTGCGAACTGCGCGCGTGGTGCCTGCCGTCGCACTACGCGCTGCCGGAGAGCGGCGAGCGGCCGTTCCTGCCGGTGCCGGGCCGGGACGTGCTCGACCTGTCGGACGCGTACGTCGGCGGCATGCTGGCGGCGATCGACGCGATCGCCGGTGAGCGGCTCGAACGCGAAGCGCCGGGCATCCGCGCCCACGTGCACCACGAGGTCCGCCGCCGCGTCCTGGACCCGTGGGAACGCGAGGAGTACTTCTGGCACGGGGTCGACGGGCCGCCCAACAACTGGGCGCCGTGGATCGTGTCGAACGTGCTCGTCTGTGCTGCCGTGGTGGAGCCCGACGCCGGGCGACTCGGGGCGACGATCGACCGCGCGCTCGTCATCCTCGACCGGTTCCGGGCCGGGTACGACGCCGACGGCAGCTGCGACGAGGGCGCGACCTACTGGTGGTGGGCCGGTGCGACGCTGTTCGAGGCCCTCGACCTCGTCGAGCAGCTCACCGACGGGGCCTTCGACGGGTTCGTGGTGGACCCGGTGGCCGCCACGGCACGGTTCCCGATGGGCATGCAGATCGACGCCCACCGCCAGGTCAACCACTCCGACGGGTCGCCGGTGCTGCCCGAGAACGCGAACTGGCACCTGTTGGCCCGGTTCGGTGCACGCGTCGGGGACGACGAGGTCGTGCAGCACGCCCGGTGGATGGGGCGCCGGCACGCGTTGCGGTTCGACGGGCAGCTCGCAGCGCTCTTCCGCCGCACCCTCGCCGAGCTCCGGGCACCGGGGTGGCAGGACGCCGGACCCGCAGCGCCGGGCATGCCCACGTCGCTGTACCTGCCCGGCACCGAGGTGGCCGTTGCCCGCTCCGACGCCTTCTTCCTGTCGGCGAAGGGCGGCCACAACGCCGTCAGCCACAACCACAACGACGCGGGGTCCGTCATCGTCTCGCTCGACGGCGAACCCGTCGTCGTGGACGCCGGTGTCGGGGTGTACCGCCGTGAGACGTTCCTGCCCGAGCACCGGTACGGCATCTGGACCATGCGGTCGAGCTGGCACAGCGTGCCGTGGCCGAACGGGGTCGAGCAGCACGAGGGGGAGTCGTTCCGGGCCACGGGCACCGAGTTCGCCGACGACGGCGACCGAGCGACCCTGTCCACGGACCTGACCGCGGCGTACCCCGCGTCGTCCGGGCTGGTGCGCGCGGTGCGGATCGCCTCGCTCGACCGGGCCGCCGAGGTCGTCGAGCTGCAGGACGAGTGGGCGTTCGCGGAACCGGGTGTCATGACGCTCGTGCTGTTGACGCTCCACGAACCGGTGGTGACCCCCGGCGGTCTGGACGTCGGGCCGGCACACGTGGCGGTCGACGGCGCGCGCTTCGAGGTGCGCACGGAGCGACGCGAGCTCGACGACGAGAAGCTGCGGGCGGCCTGGGGCGCGGCGCTGCACCGGGTCCTGCTCGTCGAACGCGAGCCCGCCCGCGCGGGGTCGCACACCGTCCGCATCACCCGGGCCACCGCGTGAGTGCGGTGCTGCTCGGCGGGGTCGGACGGTGGACGGACCCCTGGCACCCCTTCGACGAGACGACCGCGGCGCTGACGGCGATCGCGGCCCAGGTGGGGATCGGGCTGTCATCGTCGTCGGACGTCGACCGGACGCTCGAGTCCTTCGGGGTCGGCCCGCTGCCGTCGCTCGTGGTCGTGGACCTCGGCCTGCCGCGGGACGGCCTGCCGGTGCCGTTGCCCGCAGCGGACCCGGGGTTCCGTCGGCTGCTCGCGAGCCGCGTGCCGATGCTCGTCGTGCACGTGTCGTCGACGTCCTTCGCCGGAGACGACGACTGGGAACGGGCCCTCGGCGGCGTGTGGGTGCGCGGCACGACGATGCACCCGCCGTCCGGACCGTGCACCGTGCACGTGGTCGACGACCAGCACCCGGTCACGGCGGGCATCGGCGACTTCTCGCTCGACGACGAGCGGTACTCCCACCAGCGGGTCTCGGCGGCGGTCCGGGTCCTGGTCGACCACGAGCACGACGGTGTCCGACACCCGCTGGTCTGGGTGCACGAGCGTCCGGGCGGCGGCGTCACGGTCTACGACGGCCTCGGTCACGCCGGGGCGTCGTACGCCTCGCCGGATCACCGCCGGCTGGTCGCACAGGCGCTGGGATTCCTGACCGAGTCCGGCTCGTGACCGTTCCGGTTCGCGATCGCGGGGGATCGCGAACCGGAACGGTCACGACGGCTCAGGAGACCGTGACGTCCCCGACGACGAGCCAGCCGTTCGTCGTCGTCCCCTGCGCCGCGAGCGCGATCGCCGGGGTGTCCGACCGGGTCGTGTCCACGATCGCGACGCCCCAGCGGTAGGAGCCGCGGGCGACGCCGGCGACCGACGGCGTGTACGAGTACGCGGTGGGCGTGCCCCGCAGCCAGTCCGAGGGCTCGGACGCCGCGTCCACGACGACCCGGACGGGCGTTCCGTCCGCGCCGAGCAGCGCGAGCGCGGCCTTGTACTTGTGCTTCCAGACCGGGAGGTTCGTCGGCAGGAAGCCCCACCCGAGGTTCGTCCACTCGTGGGTGATCGCAGCGGTACCGCCGGCACGGAGCGCGTCCGGGGCGACGACCTTCGACGGGTAGAGCCGGTACCCGCCCTCGGCGTCGAAGCGCTGCGTGAGCGGGGCGGTCTCGGCGGCGAACCACGAGAGTGTCTCGCCGTTCCGGAAGTCCATCATGTTGACGTGGGCCTCGACGGAGTCGTCGAACTCGCCCTGCCGCACGTCGGCGACCGTCTCGTAGCCGCGGGGGTCCTGCGTGACGTCGTGCTGGGCGGTGACCCACCCGCCCTCCATGATGATCGGGCGCCGGTACCGCCACTTCGCTGCCATCGACCTCTCCCAGTCGGAGTAGTAGGTGGTCATCCCGAAGGCGTCGTGGCGGAGGACGTACCCCTTCTCGTACGCGCCGTCGAGCATCCGTTCGCTCTCGGGGTCCGGCGCACCCCAGTCCTTCCCGCCGCCGATCATCCGGTGGTAGTTCAGCGCCAGCGGCACCGTGGTGAAGTGCCGCTGGTACAGGTCGATGATCCAGTCGAACACGGGCTCGCGGTTCGCGGCGTCCCGGTAGAGCATCGAGTGTCCCTCGCCCCACTTGCCGAGGCCGTACCCGTCGATGAAGTCCGTCGTCTCCGGGTCGTCGTACTGCGCGGCGAAGGCGGCGACGAACGCCGCGTACTTCGCCTGGAACACCGGGTCGTCCGGGTAGGGCGACCAGACCGTCTTGCTGCCGGTCTGCGTCTCGTACCCGGAGGCACCCGCGGCCCGCACCCAGTCGGGCGTGAAGTTCGACGCCTTGTCGCGGCTGTCGACCACCACGCGGAACGCCAGCCGGAGTCCCCGACGGCGGGCCTCGGCGAGGATGCCCGCGAAGGCAGCGTTCGTGTCCCATCCGTAGACGCCCTCTGACGGTTCGAGGATCGTCCACGACACCCGCATGTACAGCACCGAGGCGTGGTCGGACACGGTGATCGTGGTGCCGTCGGGCAGCGGGACGTCGTCGTACTGCGTCCAGTAGTCCGCCGCCGGGGTGGACGAGCCGTACAGCGCCCATCCGTTGAGCGGGTTCTTCAGCAGCGTGGTCGTGTCGGCCGCGAACTCCTTCGTGACCGTGGCGGCGAGGTGTGGTCGGCCGTGCCCCGGTCCGAGGACCCCGCTCGCGGCCGATGCGGTGGCGACGATGCCGAGACCGAGTGCCGTCCGTCTGGTGATGTCGTTCGACGTGCTCATGCGTTCTCCCCTTCGAGAAGCGATCGATGCACGTCGATGCTCCCGAGGGTCCCGCACAGTGGGCAAGGACTCCCGCCCAGTCGAACAGGAGTCGCACACGGCCGGCGCTACGGCAGCGTGGGCGCAGCCTCCACCAGGGCCCGGGTCACCGGGTGCTCCGGCGCATCGAGCAGGGACACCGGCCCGTGCTCGACGATCCGCCCCGCGGACATCACCGCCACCGTGTCGCACAGCCGCTGCACCACGCCGATGTCGTGCGACACCAGCACCAGCGTCAGCCCGAGGTCGTCCGCGAGCGACCGGAACAGCTCGATCACACGGGCCCGGACCACCACGTCGAGGGCGCTCATCGGCTCGTCCCCGAACAGGATCCGCGGCGAGTGCACGACGGCCCGGGCGATCGCGATGCGCTGCCGTTGGCCGCCGGAGAACTCGTGCGGGTACCGGTCGACGACGTCGGCGGGGAGGTCCACCCGCTCCAGGACGTCCCGGACGAGCGCGTCGTGCGAACCGTCGATCCGCAGTGCCCGCAGCGGCTCGGCCACGATCGCGCCCACGCGCATCCGCGGGTCGAGCGAGGCGTACGGGTCCTGGAAGACCACCCCGGTCTCGCGACGGAACCAGCGCATCGCGGCCGCGGACCCGGACGCCACCACCGGACGACCGGAGGCGGTCACGGTGCCGGCGGAAGGCGCCTCCAGGCCGGCGAGCAGCCGCACCAGCGTCGACTTGCCCGATCCGGACTCGCCGACGATCCCCAGGCGTGCGCCGGACGCGACCGTCAGGTCGACGCCGTCCACCGCGGTCCGGACGGGCCCGGGTTCGAACGGGCCGCGGCGGGGGAGTCGGTAGGTGCGGTGCAGGTCGCGGGCGTGCAGGACGTCGGTCATGCGGAGCCTCCGGTCCGAGGGGCACGACGGGCGGTGGCGCGGGCGGCGTCGACGAGGGCGGCCGTCGCGGGGTGCTGCGGCGCCGCGAGGAGTCCTGCGACCGACCCGTGTTCGACGACCCGGCCGGCGTCGAGCACGACGGCCGTGTCCGCGATCCGGGCGAGCACCGCGAGGTCGTGCGTGACGAAGACCATGCCCGCGGTGAGGCCCTCGAACAGCTCGAGGATCCGCGCCTCGGTCGTGACGTCGAGCGCCGTGGTGGGTTCGTCGGCCACGAGGTAGGACGGATGACCGGCCATCGCCATCGCGATGCAGATCCGCTGGCGCTGCCCACCCGAGAGCTGGTGCGGGTACTGCCGCAGCAGCGACTCCGGATCCGGCAGGCCCACGCTGACGGCGAGGTCGAGCGCGGCAGCCGCTGCGGCACGCCGGTCGAGTCCGCGGTGCAGCCGCAGCGGTTCGGCGATCTGCGCGCCGACCCGGCGGAGCGGGTCGAGCGCGGTGCCGGGTTCCTGGAAGACCATCCCGATGCCGGCGCCGCGGTGGCGGGCGCGCGCACGGTCGGGCAGGCCGACGAGCTCGGTGCCGTCCAACCGGACGCTGCCGGTGACGGTCGCTCCGGTCGGCTCGAGTCCCATCAGGGCGAGCGAGGTCATCGACTTGCCGGACCCGGACGCGCCGATCACGCCGACGCGGCGGCCAGGAGGCACGGTGAACGTCACGTCGTCGAGGATCGTCCGACGGTCGATGCGGACCGTCAACCCCCGCACCTCGAGCCCGGAGGCTGCGGTGCCCGGAGTGGTCGCGTCGCTCATGCGGTCACCCCCGTGTTCGTCGTGGCCGGGTCGTCCGGCGTGCGGGGCGCGGGTCCGCCACCACCGGCCGCGCGGTCGTTCGTCGTCAGGCGCGGGTCCGTCGCGTCGCGGACCGCGTCGCCGAGCAGCGACAGTGCCGCGACGACCAGTGCGATGGCCGCACCGGGCCAGGTGGCGCTCCACGGGTGTACGCCGATGTACGTCTGCAGGTCGGCGAGCATGCTGCCCCACGAGGCCGTGTTCGAGCCGGCGCCGTACCCGAGGTACGAGAGCCCGGCCTCGGCGAGGACCGCGGTGGCCATCGCGAGCGAGAGCTGCACGGTGAACAGCGGCGCCGCGTTCGGCACGAGGTGGCGGAACAGCACCCCGGCACCGCCCACGCCCGACGCTCGCGCGGCGGTGACGTAGTCGCTGCGGGCGATGCGGCGGATCTCCCCCCGGGCCACCCGGGCGATCGTGACGCCGAAGGACAGGCCGACGCTGACGATCACGACGCCGAGCGACCCGCCGGCGATCGCGGTGAGCAGCATCGCGGTGAGGAGGGTCGGGAACGCCACGAGGATGTCGAGCAGGACGGCCGTGCCCTCGCGGACCCAGCGCGCGGTGAGCGAGCCGATCGCGGTGAGGACCATGCCGACGACGCTCGCGATCACGCCGGAGCCCACCGCGACGAGCACGGTCGTGCGGGTACCGGCGAGCAGGTAGCTCGCGATGTCCCGGCCGGAGGCGTCGGTGCCGAACCAGTGCGCGGGGCTCGGCGGCTCCCATTGGTGGAAGGGGTCGGCGCGGAAGGGATCCTGCGGCGTCCACACGAGCGACACCACGGCGAGGACGACGAGCAGGCCGAGGACGACCACGGCGAAGACCCCGGTCGGCCGGGCGAGGAGACGGCGGATCACTCGGACACCTCGCGCTGTCGGGGGTCCAGCGTGCGGTGCACGACGTCGACCGCGAAGCCCACGAGCAGCACGAGTCCGGTGAGCACGAGCAGCTCGGACTGCACCTTCGTGATGTCGCGACGCCCGACGTCGGTGACGAGCATGCGTCCGACGCCGGGGAGCGAGAAGAGCTGTTCGACGACGACGGCCCCGACCAGGAGCCCGGCGATCTGCACGCCCAGCACGGCCAGCACGGTCAGCGCCACCGACGGGAGCCCGTGCTTGACGAGCGCCTGCGTCCGGGTGAGCCCGATCGCAGCCGCCGTGCGGACGTGGTCGGCGTCGAGCACCCCGAGCGTCGCCGAGCGGGTGAAGCGCAGGATCACCGCACCCTCGACGGCGCCGATCGTCAGCGCGGGCAGCACGAGCGCGGCGAACGCCCGACCGGGTTCGTCCCACCCGTCGAGCGGGAAGCCCTGCGTCGGGAGCCAGTGCAGTGTGACGGCGAACAGCGCCACGAGGAGCATGCCGGCCCAGACGATCGGGATCGCCGCGACCGCCTGCGCCACGAAGGCGATGACGGCCCCGCCCGGGCGACGCCGCAGCACCGCCGCGAGCACGCCGAGCGGCACCCCGATGACGAGCGCGGCGACGAGCGACATGGCCGCGAGCGGCAGCGTGACGCTGAGCTTCTGGGCGATCTCGGGTGCGACCCGTCCGTCGGTGACGAGGGACCGCCCGAGGTCGCCGCGGAACAGCCCGCCGATCCAGTCGAGGTACTGCACGACGACCGGTCGGTCGAGCCCGAGCTGCTGGCGCAGTTCGGCCACCTGCGCCGGCGACGCCTGGGTGCCCGCGACGATCTGCGCCACGTCGCCGGGCAGCACCCGGAGCGTCGCGAAGATGATCACGCTGGCCACGAGCAGGCCGACGACGAGCAGGAGTACCCGCCCGATGAGGAACCGGGTCACGACACCGATGCTACGGGAGCCGTGGTCCGTGCCCGCTTCACTTGACGGCGAGCTTCGACAGGTCGAGGCGCGAGTTCGTGCCGTCGTACGGGAAGCCCGTGACGCCCTTCCGTACCGCCGTGATCGACGTCGCCGTGTAGAGCCACTCGCCGGCGGCGTCCTCGCTGACGATCCGCGCCGCCTTCTGCAGGTCGGCGACCTTGGCGGCTTCGTCCGTCGCGGCGATCGAGTCGGCGTAGAGCGACTGCACCTCGGCGTTGTCGTAGCCGAAGTAGTACTCCGGGTTCGCCCAGTTGCCGAAGTCGCGCGCCTCGACGTGGTTCACCATCGACAGGTCGAAGTCGCGCGTGCCGCTCTTCGGTGCTTCGAACACCTGCGACAGCCAGGTGGCGAAGTCGACGCGCTTGACCGTCAGGGTGATGCCGACGTCGGCGAGCTGCGACTTCAGCACGTCGCCGATCGTCGCCGAGTAGATGTTCGCGTACGTCAGCGTGAGGTCGAGCTTCGGGTGGCCGGCCTCGGCGAGGAGCTTCTTCGCGTTCGCGGGGTCGTACGCGTCGATGTCGGTGAGGTCCTGGTAGCCGGGGTCGAGCTCGGGGATCGGGCCGCCCTGCTCGACGCCGGTGCCGCCGATCGCCTTGATGATCGCCTTCGCGTCGATCGCCTGACGGATCGCCTGGCGCACCCGCTTGTCGGTGAAGGGTGCCTTCTGGTCGTTGAACGCGAGCGTGTACTTGTCGGTCGTCTTGCCGGTGTGCAGCGAGATGTCCGAGCTGTTCTGCAGCTGGCTCTTGAGCGTGCCGTCGACGGCGGTCTGCACGTCGAGGTCGCCGTTCGCCATGGCGTTCACCGCGGTGGACGGCTGCGTGATGTAGCGGAAGACGACCTTGGCGACCTTCGCCTTCGTGCCCCAGTAGTCGGCGTTCCGCTCGAACGTGAGCGAATCGCCCTGCTTCCAGCTCGACACCTCGTACGGACCGGTGCCGTTGGCGGTGTCCGACAGGTCGTTCTTCGCAGCCTTCTCGAGCACGAGGCCGGCGCGCCCCGTGAGGTTCCAGAGCAGGTCGGAGTCGGGCTTGGCGAGCTTGAGCTCCACCACACCGGAGGACGGCGAGGTGATCGACGTCACGTTCGCGAGCTGCGCGGAGTCGACGTACGAATCGTTCGACTTGACCTGCTGCAGCGACCAGACGACGTCGGCCGCGGTGACGTCCTTGCCGTCCTGGAACGTGGTGCCGTCGCGCAGCGTGAACGTGTACGTCAGGCCGTCGTCCGACACCGCGTGCTTCGACGCCAGCACGTCGCGGACGTCGCCGTCCGCCGTGCGGCCGACGAGCCCCTGGTAGACGTTGTCGATGAGCACCTGGTCGAGTGCGGCACCGGACTGCGTGCGGATGTCGAGGCTCGTCGGTTCGAGGACGAGACCGACGCGGACGGTGGCGTCGGTGCCGCCGTCCTCGTTCGAGGATCCGGAGCAGCCGGTCAGCACGAGGGCCGAGGCGACGGCCACCGCGGTGGCGGCGAGGGCCGCGCGGCCGAGGCGGGAGGTGCTGCGGGCGGGGAGCGGACTCATGGGTGGTGGGTTCCTTCCGGCGCGGTGGCGACGGTCGTCGCGCGCGCTTGCACGAGGTTAGCGGCGGCCGGGGTGCTCCGGCGACGGTTCTTCGATCCGGTGCAACAAACCGTTACGTTCCGCCCATGCCCGGATCGCCGTGGCCAGTTCGAGGGGCGCCTGGTTCTGCACCGCGTGCCGGGCCTCGACCGTGACGATCTCGGCGTCGGGCAGGCGCTCGGCGAACTGCGCGTGCAGCTTCGGTGAAACGTAGCCGCGGTCGCCGCGGACGAGCAGGATCGGGACGTCGAGGGCCTCGAGGTCCGGCCACGCGTCCGCGAACCGCCCCACCGACGAGGTGCGTCCGGCGGGGAGGTGCGGGAAGTGGTGGCGCCGCACGAGCCGCCCGTCGGCTCCGAGTCGCGTGGTGTGCCGGGCCTCGCGCAGGAGCACCGCGCGGTCGTCGCCGACGCGGGCCTCCACGGCGCGGTCGACGACCTGCTCGAGCGACGTGAACGGCTCCTCGGCCTCGAGCGCGCGGGCGATCCGGTCGACGGCTCGCTGGGCGAAGTCCGGCGACATGTCGACGAGCACGAGTCCGGTGACGCGCTCCGGTGCGGTCGCCGCCAGTCGGGCGGCGAGGATCGCGCCGAGGGAGTGTCCCACGACGATCCCCGGCCGGACCCCGAGCGCGTCGAGGGCCGCGAGCACGCCCGGTGCCGTCGCGCCGGCCCCGTAGTCCGCGTCGTCGCGCCACCCGGACCGGCCGTGGCCGGGCAGGTCCACGGCGACCGCCGGCTCGCCGACGGCGAGCGCGGTCTGGTCGAAGCTGTGGGCGTCGATGCCGAGCCCGTGCAGGTAGGTGATCCGCGCCTCCTGGCCGTCCGCCGTGTCCCAGCGGATCGCGGCGATCTCCTGTCCGTCGGTGGTGCGGACCACCTGCCTGGAGGCGCGCATCGGCGCCGTCACGCCGCTCGCGTGGGCGAGGTCGGCCAGGTCTGCGAATTCGTCGTCGGCATCGGGCACGGGGACGATCCTCGCACCGTGCGGACCCTTGGGTCTCTTAGGTAAGGCATGCCATACTTGCCGTCGTGGCAGCCCGGTACCGTGTCTTCTCCGTCCGCGTGGCAGCCGTCACGTCCCTCACCCCGCACTTCGTCCGGGTGACCCTGACGGGCGACGCCCTCGCCGAGTTCTCGTCCGTCGGCCTCGACCAGCGCATCAAGATCGTGCTGCCGATCCCCGGGCACGGCTTCACGGACCTGCCCGACGGCGAGGACTGGTACGGCGCCTGGCGTGCCCTGCCCGACGCGGTCCGGAACCCGCTCCGCACCTACACGGTCCGCTCCTTCCGACCGGACGCCCGTGAGCTCGACATCGACTTCGTCGCGCACGGCGACACCGGACCCGCCTCGCGCTGGGTCTCGGCGTGCCGGGTCGGCGACGAACTGCGCATCGTCGGGCCGGCGGTGCCGTCGTCGCCCGCGGAGCTCCCGACCGGTGCGGCCGAGTTCGACCCCGGCGCCGCGAACCGGATCCTGCTCGCCGGCGACGAGACCGCCGCCCCGGCCATCTGCGCCATCCTCGAGGCGCTCGACGTCGCCACCGTCGGCCACGTCTTCATCGAGGTCCCGACCGACGCCGATCGGCTGCCGGTGTCCGCGCCCGCCGGGGTCGAGGTCCGCTGGATCGCCCGGAACGGCGCCTCGCACGGCGTCCGGATGACCGACCAGGTGCACGCGTGGGCGTCGACCGTCGCGGCGGGGCCGGCGTGCGGCGACGCGGGGGAGCTCGCGGACGTCGACGTCGACGAGCAGGTGCTCTGGGACATCCCGGCCGGCGACGAGCCGCGGCCCGTCTACGCGTGGATCGCGGGCGAAGCCGGGTGCGTCAAGGAACTCCGTCGGCACCTCGTGCGCGGTGTCGGGCTCGATCGGAAGCAGGTCGCGTTCATGGGGTACTGGCGGCACGGCAAGGCCGAGAATTGACCGGTTCCGTCGACGGCGCCTGGGCTGCCTCGTCGGTCCCGGCGACCGCGCTCGGGGCCCGTGGGCTGACGCTCGCGTACGACGACCGGGTCGTGGTGTCCGCGCTCGACGTCGACATCCCGGACGGTGAACTCACCGTCATCGTCGGACCGAACGCGTGCGGCAAGTCGACGCTGCTGAAGTCGTTCGCGCGGACGCTCAAGCCGACCGCCGGCACCGTGTACCTCGACGGGTCGCCGATCTCGTCCCTCCGCCCGAAGGCCGTCGCGCGCCGCGTCGGGATGCTCCCGCAGACCCCGATCGCGCCGGACGGCATCACCGTGCGCGACCTGGTGTCCCGGGGGCGGTTCCCGCACCAGGACCTGCTGCACCCCTCGTCGGGGTCGGACCGGCGGGCCGTGCAGGCCGCGCTCGAGCAGACGTCGACCGTGTCGCTCGCCGACCGCAGCGTGGACGAGCTGTCCGGCGGGCAGCGACAGCGGGTGTGGATCGCGATGGTGCTCGCGCAGGAGACCGACATCGTCCTGCTCGACGAGCCCACCACGTTCCTGGACATCGCGCACCAGTACGACGTGCTCGAGCTGGCGTCGGCGTTGCACGCGGCCGGTCGGACCGTCGTCGCGGTGCTGCACGACCTCAACCAGGCGGCGCGGTACGCCACGCACGTGATCGCGATGCGTGACGGGTCGATCGTGGCGTCGGGGCCGCCGGCGTCGGTGGTGACGGCCGACCTCGTCGAGGACGTGTTCGGGCTGCCGTGCGTGGTCGTCGCCGACCCCGAGACGGGCACGCCCCTCGTGGTGCCGCGGCGCCCCGCGGCCTGACGCGCGGCGCGCCCGGGGCGCGCCGCGCGCCCGCGAGCGGGCACGACACGCCGCTCGCGTCTGCCGACCGGGCGGAACCTGCCGCTCGCCCGCGCCGAACCGGACGTATTCTGCCCGCTCGGGGCGGCGCGTCCGGTGCGGTGCGACCGTCGGACGGGAGGCGCGGGGCGGGCTTGAGCCGAGCCTCCCGTCCGGCGGTGGCTTCGGATGCACTTCCTTCCGGGCGGGGCGCTCCCCGGGCGGGCGCGACACGCCGCTCGCGTACTCCGAGCGGGCGGAACCTGCTGCTCGCCGGCGCCGAACGGGACGGATTTCGCCCGCTCGGCACGGGTTGGGCCGGAGCCGGACCGGGTTGGGCCGGAGCCGGTCAGCCGAGCGGGTACGACACGCCGCTCGCGTCTGCCGACCGGGCGGAACCTGCTGCTCGCCGGCGTTGGGCGGGACGGATTTCGCCCGCTCGGGGCGGGCGCCGCGCGTCAGCGGTAGTTGCCGTCCTCGAGGCCGGCCTCGATCTCGAACCGGTTCCGCAGCGGATCCTGCCCGGCCAACGCGTACACGATCGGCATGAGCATCCCGTACCGCCGCCACTGGTCGACGTGCACCCGCTCGTGCCGGAGCACCCGGTCGCCGTCGTTGTCCCGCGTGAGGTAGACCGACCCCACGCAGGTGCCACCGCGGCGGAACACCCACCGCGGCAGCCCGGTGCACACGATCAGCCCGTCGACGACCCGCACCTTCCCGGTGGAGAGCGGGACGCCGACGGCGAGGCCGACCGCGGTCGCGAACGCCCACCCCGCCCGGGACACGGGGGAGTCGAGCAGGGGGTTCCGCACCGCTACTCCGGGCGGCCGTAGGTCTCGAGCAGTCGCAGCCAGATCTCGTTCATCGTCGGGTAGGCGGGGACGGCGTGCCAGAGGCGGTCGACCGGCACCTCGCCCACGACGGCGATCGTCGCGGCGTGCAGCATCTCGGCGACGTCCTGCCCGACGAAGGTCACGCCGACGACGACCCCGCGGTCCTCGTCGACGACCATCTTCGCCCGCCCGGTGTAGCCGTCCGCCTGCAGCGAGGCGCCGGCGACGTTGCCGAGCTCGTACTCGACCGCCCGGACGTTCAGCCCCTGCTCGCGGGCCTTGGCCTCGGTCAGGCCGACGCTCGCGACCTCGGGGTCGGTGAAGGTGACCTGCGGGACGGCAGCGTGGTCGGCGGTGGCGACGTGCGCACCCCACGGTTCGGTGTGCAGCGGCGTGCCCTGGTGTCGGGCGGCGATCGCTTCGCCCGCGGCACGCGCCTGGTACTTGCCCTGGTGGGTGAGGAGCACGCGGTGGTTGACGTCGCCGACGGCGTAGAGCCAGTCGGTGCCCTGCACGAGCATCGTGTCGTCGACCTGCAGCCAGTCGCCCGCGGTCAGCCCGACGGACTCGAGGCCGAGGTCCTTCGTGGTCGCGGCGCGTCCGGTCGCGGCGAGGACCTCGCTCGTGATGACCGTCGAGCCGTCGTCGAGCGTCGTCGTGACGAGGCCGTGCTCGTCGCGGTCGACGCGGGTGGGGTTCACGCCGGTGCGGACGTCGACGCCCAGCTCGCGGAGGGAGTCGGCGACGAGCTCTCCCGCGAACGGCTCCATGCCGCCGAGCAGCCCGTGCCGTGCAACGAGCGTGACCTTCGCCCCGAGGGACGCCCACGCGGTCGCGAGCTCCGAGCCGGAGACCCCGCCGCCGATGACGAGCAGGCTCTCGGGCACCGTCTGCGCACTGGTGGCCTCACGCGTGCCCCACGGCGTCGCGTCGGCCAGCCCCGGGACGTCGGGGAGGGTGTGCAGCGAGCCCGTGACGACCGCGATCGCCGCGGCTGCCGTGTACGTCGTGCCGTCGACCTCGATCGTCTTCTCGCCGGTGATCCGGGCGTGGCCGCGGATGAGGTCGATGTCGGCGGACTCGAGCCACGAGACCTGGCCGTCGTCCTTCCAGTCCGAGGTGAAGGAGTTCCGTCGGGCGAGCACGTGCGCCGCGTCGAGGTCGCCCGTGACCGCCTGCTTCGCACCGTCGAGTCGCTTCGCCGCGGCGAGCGCGTGCCCGCTGCGCAGCAGGGCCTTGGACGGCATGCACGCCCAGTAGGAGCACTCGCCGCCGACGAGCTCGGCCTCCACGATGGCGACCGACAGGCCGCGCTTCTTGGCGTAGTCCGCCACGTTCTCGCCGACTGCGCCGGCGCCGATCACGATGAGGTCGTAGTCCGTCATGTCGCCGAGCGTACGCGGATCGGCATGGGTCATGCCGGGCGCGGTGCGTACCCGTGGAGAACGGGTTCGCGGGGGAGTGCCGGTACCGTCAGACGGTGCGGGACGCGCTCGTCAGTGCGCCGACCGCACGCAGGATGACGCCGAGGTCGTCGACCGCGCGGTCCGGGTCGACCGGCGCGAACCCGGTGAGGGCCGCCCCCGCCAGCCGTCGTCCGCGCGTGGCGGCCTGGATGCGCTCGACGAGTCCGGCGCCGTCCAACCCGAACGGGACGGGCTCGAGCAGCCCGTCGACCTCGGACGGGTCGAGGACGTCCAGGTCGACGTGCACGAACACCGCCTGGGCACCGGTGGCGTCCACCGCTGCCGCGATCGCGTCCGGGGTGGCGGCGTCGACGTCGAGGTGCACGATCCCGGCACGGTCGAGGGCACCTGCCTCGGCGTCCTCGACCCCGCGCACCCCGGCGACGACGACGGACGAGGCCGCCAGGGTCGGGAGGGCCGGGAACAGGTCGTCGGGGCGGTCCACGAGGATGCGGAGCACGGCGGTCTCGGCGGCGACGGGCTGGGCGCGGTTGAGTGCCCGGAAGCCGCTCGACCCCGCGATCCGCACGAAGGCGGTGTCCGGTCCGAGCCCGACCGTGGCGCCGAGCACGCTCGCACCGTCACCGCCGACGACGAGGACCGGCTCGCTCGACACCGTGGTCTCCTCGGCGACGCGTTCGGCCACCGAGAGCACCGAGGTGTACCGGGCGACGGCCGTCTCGAGACGATCGCCGGCGCCCGCCGGGACGTCGACCACGGTGGTTGACGCGCGCGGGAGGTCGGCCGCGATCGCTGCGGCTCCGTCCCCGAGGCGCATCGCACGGGACGACGCCGAACCCTGCCACTGACCGACCACGAGGAACTGCATCGTGCCAGTCTGTCAGGCGGGGTCCGGCGTCGTCCGAGGAGCGCGTCAGATGCTCGACGAACCGCCGGACTTCAGGGCGGCGAGTCGTGCCTCGACCTCGGCGTCCTTGCCCACGTCCTCGAGGCTCTCGAACTGCGAGTCGAGGCTCGACGACTGCAGCTCCTGCTGGCCGAGGACCTTCGCCTCTTCGCGGCGCACCTTCTCCTCGAAGCGGCCGAGGTCGCTCGTCGGGTCGAGCACGTCGATGTTGCCGAGCGCGTCGTTGACCTTGGACTGCGCCTCGGCCGTCTTCGACCGGGCGACGAGGTTGTCGCGCTTCGAGCGGAGCTCCTCGAGCTTCTGCTCCATGCCGGCGAGGCCCGACTTGAGCTTCTCCACCGCCTCGTTCTGCGAGGCGAGGTTCGGCTCGGCGTCCTTGACCTCCTGCTCGGCCGCGATCTGCTTGCCGATCGCGATCTTGGCGAGGTTGTCGAACTTGTCCGCCTCGGCCGTCTTGCCCTCGGTGCGGTACTTGTCCGCAGCGGAGGAGGCGTTGGCGGCCTTCTGGCCCCACTCCACCGCTGCTCGCTTGTCCTCCTCGTGGTCCTGCTCGAGCAGTCGGACGTTGCCGATCGTCTGCGCGATCGCCGTCTTGGCGTCCGCGATGTTGTTCGTGTAGTCCCGCACGAGCTGGTCGAGCATCTTCTGGGGATCCTCGGCGTCGTCGATGAGCTGGTTGATGTTCGCCCGGACGAGGGTCGAGATCCGCCCGAAGATCGTCTGCTTTGCCATTGCTGTTCCCTTTCGTGGAAGGACTGGTGTGGTGCTGTTGGTCTGTGGTGCCCGGGCTAGAAGCGGCCGCCGCCGGAGAAACCGCCCCCGCCGCCTCCGCCGCCCCCGCCGAAGCCGCCGCCGCCCCCGAAGCCGCCGCCTCCGCCGAAGCCGCCACCCCCGAAGGAGCCGCCGCCGTAGCTGCCGCCGCGTCCGCCGAGCAGGCCACCGAGCACGATGCCGGTGACGAGGCCGCCGAGCTGCGCGCCGTTGCCGCCACCGCCGCCGAAGCCGCCGCCACCGCCCCAGCCGCCCATGTCGTCGTTCGCGGCGTCCATCGCGGCCGCCGCGTACTGCTCGGCCGCACGCGCTGCCTGGAGCGCCTGCCCCGGGTCCGTCGTGGCGAGCTGGACGGCGTCGTCGAGTGCTCGTTGCGCCTCGGACAGCCGCGTCCGCGCCGTCGGTCCGACCCCGCCGCGGTGCAGGGAGATGAACTCGCGCGCCTGGCTGATCCGGTTCCGGGCGTCGCGGAGCGCGTCGTCGAGCGCACGGGATGCTCGACGCTGCTGTTCCTCGGCGCCACGGGCCGCGGCGATGGCCTGGTCGATCTCGGTGTTCGCCTTGGTGAGGGCGTCGACCGCGGTGATCGGGTCCTTCGGGTCGAAGCCCTGCCGCAGCACGGTCTCGGCACGGGTGACCGCGGCGGCGAGTTCCGGTCCGCCGACGGTGAGGGTGCGCGCCGCGGCGACGTCGCCCTCGATGTCGACGCGCATCGCTTCGGCGCGTGCGGTGGCCTCGGCGAAGCTCGCCTCGGCAGCGCTCGCGCTCGACGTGAGCTGCTGCACCTGCGCGAGGGCGTGCTGGGCGTCGCGCACGGCGACGACCGCCTCGCCCTTGTCGCCCGCGGCGATCGCGGCGGTGGCCGCCTGGGACCGTTCGGTCGCGTAGGCGAGGACCTGCTCGGCCTGGTCGACGCTGTCCGACACGGTCGCGAGGGTCCGGCCGGTGTACGCCGAGCGGACCCGGTCCAGCGCGGCGCTCGCCTGCTGGACCGATGCCGGGGCGGTGGCGACGGCCTGCGCGAGCGCGGCAGCGGCTTCCTCGACGCCGTCCTCGAGCGAGCGGAGCTTGTCGAACGACTCCGTCTGCTCCTCGATCGAGGCGTGCGCCTGCTCGCAGATGGCGATGATCTGGTTCGCCCAGTCGGCGCGCTGCTGCGGGGAGTCCGGGATCTCGTCGTCGAGCTGCTGCTGGAACGTGAAGGCCTTGCGCACGGCTTGCTGCGCCGCGGCGACCGCCTCGGCGAAGGGCTTCGCGGCGTCGGCCCCGAACTGCGCGGTGGCGAACCCGACCTCTTGCTCGGCGGTGCGCAGCTCGTCGTCGATCGTCACGAGGGCGCCACCGGCGGTCCGCTCGAGGTCGGCGAGGGACGCTTCCTGCGCCTTCGTCGCGGCGGCCGTCCGGCGCTTGTTCCGCGTCCGGATGACGAGCACCACGACGACGACCGCGACGACCAGGACGGCGAGGAGGATCCACAGCCAGGTGAGGTCCGGCGGCGCCTGGGTGTCGGCGAGGCCGTTCGCGAAGGCCAGCGCGGCACCGGACCAGTCGCTCTGCTTGAGGGCCGGCAGCAGGTCGTCGTCCACCGCGGACTGGACGTCGGACTCCGAGATGCTCGTCTCGTTCGTCTGCTGGACGTCGTAGTTCCGGTCGTCGACGGCGACCGACAGCAGGATGCCGTCGGCGTCGATCTGGTTCGCCGACATCGTCGCGGCGCCCCACTCGGTGTGGTCCGACGGGTTCGTGAACGTCGGGACGAAGACGACGTAGAGCTGGGTCTTCGTGTCCGTGT
Source organism: Curtobacterium sp. NPDC087082 (assembly GCF_044745045.1). Classification (NCBI taxonomy): domain Bacteria; kingdom Bacillati; phylum Actinomycetota; class Actinomycetes; order Micrococcales; family Microbacteriaceae; genus Curtobacterium; species Curtobacterium sp. NPDC087082. Next base: position 154,367 of record NZ_JBIUZN010000004.1, read on the forward strand.
AGAGCTGCTGCACGGCGTTCTCGATCCGGGACTGCTGCGAGGAGCTGAGCACGTCGGCTTCGTCGAGGACGTACGCGCCACCGAGGTCGACCGGTGCGGTCGCTCGCGCCGTCGCCGCCGGCGCCAGCACGAGGAACACGGCCAGGAGTGCCGCAGCGATGCGTCCCACCAGCCCCGGCGTCCCCCTGTCGGTCCTCGTCCTGCCCGTGGCCGATCCGCCCTGGACCGCTCGCATCCGTCCTCCGTCCGTCGCCGTGGTCACGGTCCGAGTACCCCCGGAACCGCGCCCCGGAGCGCTGTTGCCCGGAGTCTATCCACGCCGCGCAGCTCTCGGACAGACTCCGGGCGAACCCTCGTGGAACCCCGGGCCTGTGCAGGTGTTGTACCCCAGACCGGGGTATGCTCGGGGAGCGTTCGACGACGAACGAGACAGGGGAACTGCAATGGAACGAACAACCAGCACCGAGGTCGTCCCACTCGAGGACGGCTACCACCGTGTGTCGACGCCGGCGAGCGGTGTCATCGGCTTCGTGCGCGAGCACGACGGCCGCTACGAGGTCCTCCGCGGACGGGTGCGCCAGGCGACCCGGTCCGAAGGGCTCTACAGCACGATGAACGTCGCGCTCATCGCGCTCACCCACGCCTGAACCACCCGACGTAGGCTCGCCTGCGTGAGTCTCCCGCGCCTCCAGACCGTCGTGGTGACGATCCGGCGGTCCGGCGGCAGTCCTGACGCGGACCGGGAGGCGCTGCTCACCGCCGTCGCGTCGGCGGCGGGTGTCGACGTCTCCGCCGTGCGCGCGGGGCGCGTCTGCCCGCACTGCGCTGCGACGGACCACGGCCGCCCCTGGGCCGAGGTCGACGGCTCCGCCGTCGGCGTGAGCCTCGCACGGACCACCGACCTCGTCGCACTGGCCGTCGGACCACCCGGGATCGGCGTCGACCTCGAGCGCGTGTCGCGGGTCGCGGCAGCCCGGCTCGACGCGTTCACGCCCGGGGAGCTCGCCCGGTCCGGCGACGACACTGCCCGGGCTGCGTGCTGGGCGGTGAAGGAGGCCGTCCTGAAGCGTGACGGCCGTGGACTCCGGGTGGACCCCACCCGCGTCGACGTCGACCTGGGCAGGGGCACGGCGGTCCTGGACGGGGTGTCGCAGCCGGTCACGGTGCTGTTCCCCGCGGTCGACGTGGTGCTCGCGGTCGCGGCGGGCGGGGCTCCGGTCAGCGTGGGAGCGTGAGGACCTCGACGCCGTCCTCGGTGATCGCCACCGTGTGCTCGGTGTGCGCGGTGCGTGCTCCCGTGGCACTGCGGAGCGTCCAGCCGTCCGGGTCGGTGACGAGCACGTCGGTGTCCGCCATCACCCACGGCTCGAGCGCGAGGAGCAGCCCGGGGCGGAGGGTGTAGCCGCGTCCGGGTCGCCCGGTGTTCGACACGTGCGGGTCCTGGTGCATCGTCGAGCCGATGCCGTGGCCGCCGAACTCGACGTTGACGGGGTAGCCGGCGCCCTCGAGCACCGTGCCGATGGCGTGCGACAGGTCGCCCGTGCGGACCCCGGGGCCGGCGGTCTCGATCGCTGCGGCGAGGGCGCGCTCGGTGGCGTCGATGAGGGCCAGGTCGGCCGGGTCCGCTGTGCCGACCGCGAAGCTGACGGCGGCGTCGGCGGCGATGCCGTCGAGTGACACGGCCAGGTCGAGCGTCAGCAGATCGCCGTCCTGCAGGGTCCGGTCGTGGGGGAGGCCGTGCAGGACGGCGTCGTTGACGGCGGTGCACACGTGGTGGCCGAACGGCCCGCGTCCGAACGACGGGGCGTAGTCGACGTAGCAGGACTCGGCGCCGGCGTCCTCGATCATCGCCTTCGTCCACCGGTCGATCTCGAGCAGGTTCGTGCCGACGCGGGTGCGCTCGCGCAGGGTCTGCAGGATCGTGCCGACGAGCGCTCCGGTGGCGCGGGCCCGGTCGACCTCGGCCGGGGTGAGGATCTCGATCATGGGATGATCATACCGGTACTGGAAGACCGGTATTAGTGTGGGCACATGGTCCGTCTCCCGCTCAGCCCCGCCGAGGTCGCCCGTGGTCGGCGCCTCGGAGCGCTGCTCCGCCGTGCCCGCGGGGAGCGCTCGATGCTCGACACGGCGCTGCGGGCCGGGATCTCGCCGGAGACGCTGCGGAAGATCGAGACCGGCCGCATCGCGACGCCGGCGTTCTCGACGATCGCGTCCGTCGCCGGGGTCGTCGGGCTGTCCCTCGACGCGGTGTGGGCCGAAGTGAACGGCGCCCCGGATACGGCCGACGTCGGCGGCGCCCCGGACCTGGTCGAGACCGCGAGCTGACGCGCGCGACGCCGCCGGCGGTTCCCTACAGCTCGGGGACGGTGGGCTCGTCGAGCCAGGGAGCCGTCACGGCCCGGACCGCGTCGACGGCGGTCCCGGCTGCGTCGGCGAACGCGGCGTGCACGTCCTCCGGTGCGACCGACCCGTACCGGTGTCGCTCGGTGATCGTCCGGAGCCCGGCGAAGAACGCGTCGTCTCCGACCGACCGACGGACGGCGTGCAGGGCCAGGGCGCCGCGCTTGTAGACCCGGTCGTCGAACATGTCCTTCGGGCCCGGGTCGGCCACGACGAGGTCCTCGGGCTGCTCCAGGAGCCCGTCGCGGTACGTCGCCGCGAGGGTGTCCGCCGACTCGCCGCCGCGGTGCTCCGACCAGAGCCACTCGGCGTAGCAGGCGAAGCCCTCGTGCAACCAGATGTCCTTCCACCTGGTGACCGTCACCGAGTTGCCGAACCACTGGTGCGCGAGCTCGTGTGCGATGAGCCGGTCGGTGCCGTGCTCGCCGTCGACGTGGTTCCGGCCGAAGACCGCCAGGCCGTGCGCCTCGAGCGGGATCTCGAGCTCGTCGTCGGTCACCACGACGCCGTACGACGCGAACGGGTACGGCCCGAACCGGTCCGCGTACAGGGCGAGCATGTCCGGCACCCGCCCGAAGTCCGTCTTCGCGGCCGTGCCGAGGTCGGCGGGGTGGTGCAGCGTGACGGGGGTGTCCGAGCCGCGGAGCTTCGTCGTGCGGTAGCGCCCGATCTGCACCGTCGCGAGGTACGTCGCCATCGGCTCGGTCGTGGCGTACGTCCACGTCGTGCCGGCGCGGGCGCGCTCCTTGCCGAGCAGCTCGCCGTTCGCGACGACGTCGTACGCGGCCTCGGCGGTGATCTCGAACCGGTAGGTGGCCTTGTCGTCCGGTCGGTCGTTGCACGGGAACCACGACGGGGCGCCGGTGGGCTGCGCGGCGACGATGACGCCGTCGGTCAGCTCCTCCCAGCCGATCTGGCCCCACGGGCTGCGGAGCGGGTGCGGTGTGCCGCGGTACCGCACGTGGACGGTGAACTCCGTGCCGGCGGCGACGGGCTCGGCCGGGGTCACGGTGAGCTTGTGCGTCGCGGTCGTGTGCTTCTTCGCCCGCTTGCCGTCGACGTCCACCCGGTCGACCGTCATGCCGTGCAGGTCGAGGACGACACGGTCGAGGTCCTCGTGCGCCCGGCCGGCGATCGTCGCGGTGCCGTCGAGGCGGTTCGTCGCGACGCGGTACTCCAGACGGAGGTCGTAGTGGTGGGTGCTCCACCGTCGGTCGCCGCTGTGCGGGGTGTACGGGTCGGCGTCTGGGTTCGTCGAGGCGGGCTTCACGGTGCCGTCGAGTCTGCCACGGCGACGTGCTCGACGGACGACCGCGCCGGCACCGGCGGCGCCGATGTCCACGGAGCGATCGGGTTGCCGGACCAGTGCGTCCCGCCGGGCACCTGCTCGCCGCGCATCACGAGGGACGCCGGCCCGACGGTGGCGCCCGGTCCGATGCCCGCCGCCGGCAGCACCACGCTGTGCGGCCCGAGCGTCGCGCCCGGGTCGAGACGGACCTCGTCGAGCTGCATCACCCGGTCGTGGAACAGGTGCGTCTGCACGACCGTGCCGCGGGCCACGGCGGCTCCGGACCCGATCGTCACGAGGTCGGCCTCCGGGAGCCAGTACGTCTCGAGCCAGGTGCCGCGGCCGATCGTCGCCCCGAGACTGCGGAGCCACGCAGCGAGGGCCGGGGTCCCCGTCGCCTGCTCGGCGAACCACGGCCGGGCGACCGTCTCGACGAACGTGTCCTGCACCTCGTTCCGCCACACGAACGACGACCAGAGCGGGTGCTCGCGGGCGTCGATCCGGCCGACGAAGGACCACTTCGCGATCGTCGACACCACCGCTGCGACGGCACCGGCGACGATGAGCACCGGCCCGGCGAGCAGCACCGTCCACCCGATGCCCACGGCCGTCCAGAGCGCGAGCAGCGTGCCGACCACGCCGAGCGCGATCCCCGCGGACACCATCGGGGCGACCAGGCGGAGGAGTTCCCAGCAGCCTCGAGCGACCTTGAGGGACCGCGGCGGCCGGAACGTGCGCTCCTCGTCGAACTCCGCCGTGGCGCGCCGGAGCCGCACCGGGGGAGAGCCGAGCCACGACGATCCGCGCTTCGCCTTCTTCGGGACGGCGGACAGCACCGCGACCAGGGCCTCGCGCGGCACCGAACGTCCGGCGCCCGTCATCCCGCTGTTGCCGAGGAACGCCCGCCGTCCCACCTTCGACCGACCGATCCGCACCCGACCGCCGCCGAGCTCGTACGTCGCCACCATCGTGTCGTCGGCGAGGAACGCCCCCGAGGCGATCTGCGTGAGCGCCGGGATGAGCAGGACCGTCGAGATCTCGGTGTTCCGTCCCACCCGCGCCCCGAGCAGCCGGAGCCAGAGCGGGGTCACGAGCGACGCGTACACCGGGAACAGCAGCGTCCGGGCGCCGTCGAGGATCCGCTCGGTCGTCCACACCTGCCAGCCGATCCGGGAGCGCACCGGGTGCCGACCCTCGTGCAGACCGATCCCGAGCAACCGCACCGCGGCCACGACGAGTGCCGCGTACACGAGCCCCGCGACGACCGTCCCCACCGGTACCCACGCCAGCGCGAGCAGCACGGCCCGCTGGAGGGACGCGACCGGTCCGACGAGGAGCCACACCAGCCCCACCCCCGCGGCGACACCGATCACCGGCAACCCGGCCACGGCCAGGGACCCGGCCCCGTACGCCAGCAGCCACCGGCGTCGGGACGGGGGTCGCGCCTCCCGGTCGTGCCGAGCCGACCCGACGCGTTCCGCCGGCGACCCCGCCCACCGCTCCCCGTCGGGGACCCGGTCGGCGACCGCGGAACCGGCCTCCACCTCGGCACCGACGCCCACGTGCGCACCAGGCAGCAGCGTCGTCCGGCTGTGCACCACGGCGTCCGCGTCGATCCGGACCCGGCCGAGCCGGAACACGTCGCCGTCGACCCAGTGTCCGGCGAGGTCGACCTCGGGCTCGATCGACGTCCGCTTGCCGACCGTCAGCATCCCGGTCACCGGCGGCAGCGCGTGCAGGTCCACGTCCTTGCCGATCGTCGCGCCCAAGGCCCTGGCGTAGTAGCTGATCCAGGGCGCACCGGCCGTCGAGGGGCCGTCCACCGCCTCGGCGATCCGCTCCGCGAGCCAGACCCGCACGTGCACCGACCCGCCACGGGGGTGGTCACCCGGACGCACCCCGACGAGGAGGGCCCGGACGAGGACGACCGTCACGGCCATCTTCCCCGCCGGGGTGACGAACAGGACGAGCGCCACGACGAGCGCCGGCCAGGGCAGGACCGGGACGGACGGCAGCGTCGTCGCGTGCAGCACCGCCGCCACGAGCGCCGTCCACGTCAGCACCCGCAGACCACGGAGCACCTGCAGGGGCAGCCCGAGCACCGTCATCACCACACCCGTCGCCGGCGGGACCGGCCGGACGTCACGCGGCACCGACGTCACCGGGCCGGAGTCGTCGAGCGCGTCCGCCAGCGCCCCGATCCGCGGGTGGTCGTACACGTCGGCCACCGTCGTCGTCGGGAAGCGCTCACGGATCGCCGACACGAGCTGCGCCGCCGTCAGCGACCCCCCGCCGTGCGCGAAGAAGTCGTCGTCGACGCTGGCCACCGGCACCCCGAGGATCGCGGACCACCGCTCGGCGATCCACGCCACCGTGTCCGGGAGCATCGTCGTGTCCGACGACCCCGGCAACGGCCACGGGAGCGCGGCACGGTCGACCTTGCCCGAGGTCCGCGTCGGCAGCGAGTCCACCACTGCGAGCAGGGGCACGAGCGCCGCCGGGAGCTCCTCACGCAGCCGAGCGTTCGCCGCCGCCACGTCCACCGTCGCACCCGCGGCCGGCGCGACGTACCCGACCAGCACCTGGTTGCCCGCCGGCGTCCGCTGCACCACGGCTGCACCCCCGGCCACGTCCGGCAGGCCCTGCAGCGCCGCGTCGATCTCCCCGAGCTCGATGCGACGACCGCCGAGCTTCACCTGGTCGTCCGCACGACCCTGGAACACGAGTCCCTCGGGGTCGTACCGCACCAGGTCCCCGCTCCGGTACGCCCGCTCCCACCCGAGCTCCGGGAACGGCGCGTACTTCTCGGCGTCCTTCGCCGGGTCCAGGTACCGCCCGAGCCCGACGCCGCCGATGACGAGCTCCCCGACGCCCCCCGGCTCCACCCGGGCACCCGCCGCGTCCACGACCGCGAGGTCCCAGCCGTCCAACGGCAACCCGATCCGGATCGGCGTGCTCCCGTCGAGCAGGGCACCGCACGCCACCACCGTCGCCTCGGTCGGACCGTACGTGTTCCACACCTCCCGCTCGCGGCTCGCGATCCGCGCAGCGAGCTCCGGCGGGCAGGCCTCACCACCGAAGATGACCAACCGCACCTGCTCCAGCGCGTCGTCCGGCCACAGCGCCGCGAGCGTCGGCACCGTCGACACCACCGTGATCCCGTGCGCGATGAGCCACGGCCCCAGGTCCACCCCGGTGCGCACGAGCGACCGCGGCGCCGGCACCAGGCACGCACCGTGGCCCCACGCCAACCACATCTCCTCGCACGACGCGTCGAACGCCACGCTCAGACCCGCCAGCACCCGGTCGCCCGGACCGATCGGCGCGGCCCGCAGGAACATCCGCGCCTCGGCGTCCACGAACGCCGCAGCGGACCGGTGCGTCACGGCGACGCCCTTGGGCACGCCGGTCGACCCGGACGTGAAGATGATCCACGCGTCGTCGTCCTGCCGGGGGAGCTCGGCGCTCGCCGCGGGGTCGGTCACCGGGAGTTCCGCGCCGTCGCGGTCACGCAGGACGCCGCCCACTCCGATCACGCCGACGACGCCGGCCTCGCCGAACACGAGCGTGGCGCGTTCCTCGGGGTCGTCGGCGTCCACCGGGACGTACGCCGCACCGGCCGCGAGGACCGCGAGGATCGACACGTACAGGTCGCGCCCGCCGGACGGGATCCGGACGCCCACCCGGTCGCCCCGTCGGACCCCGCGTCGCGCGAGGTCGTCGGCCTGCTCGTGCACCAGTCGCACGAGCGTCGCGTAGTCGATCGTGCCGGCCGGGTCCTCGAGCGCGGTGGCGTCGGGGTGCTCGGCGGCGGTCGCGGTGAGGACGTCGAGCAGGGTCCGTGGTGCCGGGGCGTCGGCGCCCCGGGCGAGTTCGTGCTGCGGGTTCCCGGTGGCTGCGGTCATCGAGTCCTCTTCCCGGTCGCGTGCGGGGTCGACCGGCCCGTGATCCTAGGGGGTGGACGTGGCGCGTTCGGAAACACCGGGGGCGTCCGCCCGGGGACCGAGCGCGGACCGCGCCGCGTCGAGCGTCGCGGCGAGGCCGATCGAGTCGTCGAGCGAGTGCAGCGGCGACTCCGTGCGCCCCTCGGCGACGTACTGCGCGAGCGCCGCGGTCTGCCAGACGAGGCCCTGTCTGCCACGGAGGCCGCTCTCGTCCTCCCAGTGCGCCGCCTCCGCGCCGTGGTGCAGCGCGAAGGACGCCGGGAACACGAAGTGGTCGGTGTACCGCACGGTGGCCGTGCTCCCCGCGATGACCGCGAGTCCGGGCGTCCACGCCGTCATCGTCGTGGTCACCACGGCCTGCGCGCCGCCGGCCGACGTCGACACGGTGACGGACTGGAGGTCCACCCCGCGTCCGGAGACCGCTCCCGTCGTGCTGCTGGTCACCGGGGCGCCGGTGGCGAACCGTGCGAACCAGTGCCCGTAGACACCGGCATCGAGGAGGGCGCCGCCGCCGGCGGCGGGGTCGAACATGCGGTCGGCGGGGTCGGGGTCGTGCGGCCAGCCGACGTCGACGGACGCGAGCCGGACGTCGCCGAGGGCGCCGTCCGCGAGGAGCCGTGCGACGACGGTGGTCCCCGGGAGGTACCGGGTCCACATCGCCTCCATCGCGAACACCCCGGCGCTGCGGGCGGCCTCGGCGAGGGTGCGGGTGTCCGCCTCCGACGTGGTCATCGGCTTCTCGACGAGGACGTGCTTGCCCGCGGCGATCGCGAGGAGCGCGTGGCCGAGGTGCTGCGGGTGCGGTGAGGCGACGTAGACGACGTCGACGGCGGGGTCGGCGACGAGGGCTTCGTACGAGCCGTGCACGCCGGGGATCCCGTGTCGCCGGGCGAAGGCGGCGGCGCGTTCGGGGGAGCGGGAGCCGACGGCGACGACGCGCTGGTCGGAGTTCGCGTGGAGCGTCGACGTGAAGTCGCCCGCGATCTCGCCGGGACCGATCACGCCCCACCCGAGCCTCGGCCCGCCTCGCAGCGGCGCAACACCAGGTTCCGGAAACACCATCGTCATGCGCCCGACGCTACCGCGTTGTGCGCCCCTGATGGCCCCGCCCCGACTGCTCCCAGAGGGAAGGTCGGCGAAGCCGACATCGCGGGCAGCCGCCTGAGCGAAGCGAAGTCGCCTGCTTCCGCGGGTATTTCCTGTGCCCCCAGGAGGATTCGAACCTCCGCCCCTGCCTCCGGAGGGCAGTGCTCTATCCCCTGAGCTATGGGGGCCCTGGGTGGAACCAACCGTAGCAGGTCCGCACGGCTGTCCGAGACCACGCGTGTCGTGACGGGAGGCGCGGGTCGGGCCCGCACCGCGCCTCCCGTCCGACCCGTGTCGGGTCAGCCGGCCGGCGTCGCGGACGCGCTCGGCTGCACGATGCTCCGCACCGCGTCGACGACCGGCTGCGCGCCGCCGGGCTCGGTGAAGAGGGTGGAGGTCGCGGTGATCCAGTACGGGTCGGCGAAGGCGTCCGCGCGCCCGACGCCGTCGGTGAGCGAGAAGTACCCCTCGACCCGGTAGGTCGGCACGGATCCGCCCCGTTCGTAGAGCGCGTCCTTGAGGTTCGTGAGCGACTTCTCAGGCAGGTCGGCGACGGCGACCGTGATCGTCGTCGAGGCGTCGTCGGTCGCGCTCCAGTGGCACACGCGGCCGCGCTGCTCGGCGATGCGCGCCGCCGGGGTCCCCTTCTCCGGCGTGAAGTCGTCGTCGAGGGTGAACGTCTTCCCGTAGACGGACAGGGCGTCGGCGGGCAGGAGCTCGGTGCACGTCTGTGCGACCCGTTTCCCGATCGGACCCGCCGTGGCGCTCGGCGTGGCGCCGTCCGAGCCGCCGCCGGAGCACGCCACCAGGGCGACGGACGCGGACACGGTGAGGAGGGCGACGCTGATCGCCCGGACGCGGCTGCGGGTGGTCATCCCGACATGATGGTGCATCGACCGGGGAGGACCTGTGCGTCCCGGTAGACTCGACCCTCGTGACTCCTGCCGAACTCTCCGCCGCGTACCTGTCGATCCTGACCGGGATCGTCGAGCGACGAGGCGCGTCCGACACCGTGACCGTCGAGGAGTCCCACGCGGCACTCGAACGTCCGAAGAACCGCGCGCACGGCGACTGGGCCTCGAACGCGGCGATGCAGCTCGCGAAGCGGCTCGGCACGAACCCGCGCGAGCTCGCGACGGAGATCGCCGGCGAGCTGACCGAGCTCGACGGCGTGGACTCGGTCGACGTCGCCGGCCCCGGCTTCATCAACATCACGCTCGAGGCCGCCGCTGCCGGCGAGATCGCGCGCACGATCGTCGAGGGCGGCGAGTCCTTCGGGCACGGCGACCTGTACGACGGCGTGCGGATCAACCTCGAGTTCGTGTCCGCGAACCCGACCGGGCCGATCCACATGGGGGGCGTGCGCTGGGCTGCAGTGGGCGACAGCCTCGCGCGGGTGTTCCAGGCGCAGGGCGGCCTCGTCACCCGCGAGTACTACTTCAACGACCACGGCGCGCAGATCGACCGCTTCGCCCGCTCCCTCGTCGCGTCGGCGCTCGGTGAGCCCACGCCCGAGGACGGCTACGGCGGCGCGTACATCGCCGAGATCGCGGCGCGCGTGATCGCGACGCTCGACCCGTCGGTCGACGTGAAGGACCTGCCGCGCGACGAGGCGCAGGAGCTCTTCCGGCGCGAGGGCGTCGACTTCATGTTCGCCGACATCAAGTCGTCGCTGCACGACTTCGGCGTCGACTTCGACGTGTACTTCCACGAGAACGCCCTGCACGAGTCGAAGGCCGTCGAGCGCGCCATCGAGCGACTGCGCTCGGCGGGCGTGATGTACGAGGCCGAGGGTGCCGAGTGGCTCCGGACCACCGACTTCGGCGACGACCGCGACCGCGTCGTCATCAAGTCGGACGGCGAGCCCGCCTACATCGCCGGCGACCTGGCGTACTACCTCGACAAGCGCGAGCGCGGCTTCGAGCGGAACCTCATCATGCTCGGCGCGGACCACCACGGCTACGTCGGCCGGATGATGGCGATGTGCGCCGCGTTCGGGGACGAGCCGGGCAAGAACCTCGAGATCCTCATCGGGCAGATGGTCAACCTGCTCAAGGACGGCGAACCGATGCGCATGTCGAAGCGCAACGGCACGATCGTCACGATGGAGGACCTCGTCGACGCCGTGGGCGTGGACGCCGGCCGGTACTCGCTCGTCCGGTTCGCCAGCGACACCGCGATCGACATCGACCTCGACCTGCTCACGAAGCGCACGAACGACAACCCCGTCTTCTACGTGCAGTACGCCCACGCCCGCACGCAGTCCGTGGCCCGCAACGCCGCGAACGCCGGGGTGGACCGGTCGGCCTTCGACGCCTCGCTCCTGACGCACGACACCGAGGGGGCCCTGCTCGGCGCCCTGGCGGAGTACCCGCGAGTGGTGCGCCAGGCTGCCGAGCTGCGCGAGCCGCACCGTGTGGCGCGGTACATCGAGCAGCTCGCCGGGCTCTACCACCGCTGGTACGACGCCTGCCGGGTCACGCCCCTCGGGGACGAGGCCGTGACCGACCTGCACCGCACGCGCCTCTGGCTGAACGACGCCACCGGCCAGGTCGTCCGCAACGGGCTGGGCCTGCTCGGCGTGACGGCGCCGGAGCGCATGTAGCGGACGTCGTCCGGCCGGCGCGGAGCGCTGCGCACAACCAAAGTCGCCCCGAACTGCGGAATGCCGTGGTTCGGGGCGACTTTCGTTGTGCGGCGGGCGCTGGGCGCACGCGGCCGGCGCGACCGCGCGGACGCCGCGGCCGGCGCGCCGGGCGCACGCCGGGCCCGGCGCGCCGGGCGCACGTAGCGCCTCCAGGCTCGCTGCCGGGGCCACCTGGCAAGGTGGGACGCATGTCCGCCGCCACCGTGACCCCCCGGAATCGCCGTCGTTGGCCCGTCGTGCTGATCGTCGTCGTGGTCGTCCTCGCCGCGCTCGTCGTGATCGCCGAGTTCGTCCTCCGCGGGGTCGTCGACCGCATCATCGCCCAGCAGGTCGAGCAGTCGCTGCCGTCCGGCGCCACCGGGGAGGTCGAGGCGCACGCGAAGGGCATCGTCATCCCGCAGCTGATCGGCGGGCAGCTCGACGAGGTCGAGATCTCCTCCGAGAAGCTCACGATCGACGGCATCCCGCTCGCCGCCGACGTCACCGCGCGTGACGTGCCCGTCGACGGGAAGGGCGACGTGCGCGACGTCGACGGCCACGTCCGGCTCGCGGCCGCGTCCGTGAAGGACCTGTCGAAGTACAGCCCGCTGTTCGACCGGCTCAGCCTGGTCGACGGTGGCGTAGAGCTCTCCGGCAAGACGGCGGTCCTCGGCTACGACATCACCTACGCGGCGAAGGGCGACGTCGCCGCGCAGGACGACGGCAAGGGCATCACGATCACGCCGAAGACGGTGCGGATCACGAACTCGTCACTCGGCCTCAAGGTGGACTCGATCCCGGGCGTCACGAACGTCCCCGTCGAGGTCTGCACGGCGCAGTTCCTGCCGTCGGGGCTCCTCGTGCGGTCGCTCGACGTCACCGCCTCCGAGGCGACGGTGCGCGTCACGGCCGACTCGCTGCCGCTCAACGAGGCGGGGCTGCAGACGGTCGGTTCGTGCGGTTGAGCACATGGCTGCGTCACACGGCCGGGAGGCGCGGCTCGGCTCGGTAGGATCGGGTCCCGTGAGCGAGAACCCCCTTGCCCCGCAGCACCTGCGGTTCCCGACGGACGCCTCCGCGCTGACCGCGCGGATCTGGCCCGCCTCCGCGACCCGGACCGACGACGGCGAGCTCGTCGTCGGCGGGATCGCCGCGTCCGACCTGGTCGCGCAGTTCGGCACGCCGCTGTACGTGGTCGACGAACGCGACGTGCAGTCCCGGGCGGTGCGGGTGCGGAACGCCTTCACCGAGGCGTTCGAGCGGATCGGCACCCGGGCGCACGTCTACTACGCCGGCAAGGCGTTCCTGACGACGCAGGTCGCGGCGTGGATGGTCGAGGCCGACCTCCGCGTCGACGTGTGCACCGGCGGCGAGCTCGCGGTGGCCCTCGCCGGGGGAGTCGACCCGGCGCTGCTCGGCTTCCACGGCAACGACAAGTCGGACGCCGAGATCGCCCGCGCGGTCGAGGTCGGCGTCGGCACCATCGTCCTCGACAGCCACGAGGAAGTGCAGCGCGTCGCCCGTGCCGCGGCCGACGCCGGGGTCGTGCAGCGCGTGCGCATCCGGATCAACAGCGGGGTGCACGCGTCGACGCACGAGTACCTCGCCACCGCGCGCGAGGACCAGAAGTTCGGCATCCCCCTGACCGAGGCCGTCACCGCTGCCGAGGCCGTGCGCGCCGAGCCCTCGCTCGCCTTCGTCGGCCTGCACTCGCACATCGGCTCGCAGATCTTCGACGAGTCCGGCTTCCGCGAGGCCGCGCGTCGCCTGATGGACGTGCACGCCACGCTCGTGGCGACCGGTCCGGTGCCGGAGCTCAACCTCGGCGGCGGCTGGGGCATCGACTACACCGAGGCCGACTCGGCGTTCGAGCCGGAGGACGTCGCCGACGCGCTCGCGACCATCGTGGCCGAGGCCTGCGCCGAGCGGGACATCCCGGTCCCCGAGATCGCGGTCGAGCCCGGCCGGTACATCGTCGGGCCCGCGGGCATCACGCTCTACCGCGTCGGCACCATCAAGCCCGTGACGCTCTCGGACGACGAGCAGGAGCCCGCCACCCGGACGTACGTGTCGGTCGACGGCGGCATGAGCGACAACGCCCGACCCGCGCTCTACGGCGCCGACTACACGGCTCGGCTCGCCCGGACGTCCGACGCCCCCGCGGTCCTCACCCGCGTGGTCGGGAAGCACTGCGAGTCCGGCGACATCGTGGTGAACGACGAGTACCTGCCCGGTGACGTGCACCGCGGGGACCTCCTCGCCGTGGCCGCCACCGGTGCGTACTGCTGGAGCCTGGCGAGCAACTACAACCACGTCGGACGCCCGCCGGTCGTGGCGGTCGCCGACGGCGTACCCCGTATCCTCGTGCGTGGCGAGTCGATCGACGACCTCCTCGCCCGCGACACCGGGGTGGTCCCGGGGGCCTGAGCCCCTCGGACGACCCGACTCCCCACGAACAGGACCCGCACCAGATGATCGAATACCGCAACGTCCGCGTCGCGCTGCTCGGAGCCGGCTCGGTCGGTTCCCAGGTGGCGCGGCTGCTCCTCGAACACGGCGACGAGCTCGCCTCGCGCGCCGGGGCCGGCCTCGAGCTCGTCGGGATCGCGGTGCGCGACCTCGACGCCCCGCGCGACGTCGACCTGCCGAAGGAGCTCTTCACGACGGACGCGGCGTCGCTCATCCTCGGCGCGGACATCGTCGTCGAGCTGATCGGCGGCATCGAGCCGGCACGGACGCTCGTGCTCCAGGCGCTGCAGTCCGGCGCCGACGTCGTCACCGGCAACAAGGCCCTCCTGGCGACCCACGGCCCGGAGCTCTTCGCGGTCGCCGAGCAGGTGGGCGCACAGCTCTACTACGAGGCCGCCGTCGCCGGCGCGATCCCGATCATCCGACCGCTGCACGACTCCCTCGCCGGTGACCGCATCGAGCGCATCATGGGCATCGTCAACGGCACGACCAACTTCATCCTCGACCTGATGGACCGCGAGGGCTCGACGTTCGAGGACGCCCTCGCGACCGCCACCGAGCTCGGGTACGCCGAGGCCGACCCGACCGCCGACATCGAGGGCTACGACGCCGCGCAGAAGGCCGCGATCCTGGCGTCGCTCGCGTTCCACACCTCGGTGCCGCTCGCCGCCGTCCACCGCGAGGGCATCACCTCGGTGACGATCGAGCAGGTCCGGGCCGCGCGCAAGGCCGGGTACGTCGTGAAGATCCTCGCGACGGCCGAGCGCCTGACCGACGAGCAGGGCACCGAGGGCGTCAGCGCCCGCGTGTACCCGGCCCTGGTGCCGGAGTCACACCCGCTCGCGAGCGTGCACGGGGCGAAGAACGCCGTGTTCGTCGAGGCCGAGGCCGCCGGCGACCTGATGTTCTACGGCGCCGGTGCCGGCGGGGTCGAGACCGCCTCGGCCGTCCTCGGCGACCTGGTGTCCGCCGCGCGCCGACACGTCATCGGTGGCCCCGGCATCGCCGAGTCGACCCAGTCCGCGCTGCCGGTGTTCCCGATCGGCACCGTCCGCACGCGCTACCAGATCACGCTGCACGTCACGGACGCCCCGGGTGTCCTGTCGACCGTCGCCGGCGTCCTCGCGAAGCACGGCGTCAGCGTCGAGACCGTCGAGCAGACCGTCGCCACCGGGTCCGACGCGACCGCGACCCTCGTCATCGGCACGCACCTGGCGCGCGAGTCCGACCTCGCCGCGACGGTGGTCGCCCTCCGCAACGAGGACGTCGTCGCCGAGGTCACGAGCGTCCTCCGCGTCGTCGGCGCCTGAGCCGCGCCCGACCGAACTCCAGAACCGACAAGAAGGGGAGCCTCATGGCCCACCAGTGGCAGGGTGTCCTGCGCGAGTACGCCGACCGTCTCGACGTCACCGAGGCGACGCCCGTCGTCACGCTCGGTGAGGGCGGGACCCCGCTCATCCCGGCGCGCCGCCTGTCCGAGCGCACGGGGGCCGAGGTCTACGTCAAGTTCGAGGGCATGAACCCGACCGGGTCGTTCAAGGACCGCGGCATGACCATGGCGATCTCGAAGGCCGTCGAGCACGGCGCGAAGGCCGTCATCTGCGCCTCGACCGGCAACACCAGCGCCTCCGCCGCCGCGTACGCCACGCACGCGGGCATCACCGCCGCGGTGCTCGTGCCCGAGGGCAAGATCGCCATGGGCAAGCTCAGCCAGGCCGTCGCCCACGACGCCCAGCTGCTGCAGGTGCAGGGCAACTTCGACGACTGCCTCGACATCGCGCGCGACCTCGCCGCGAACTACCCGGTGCACCTGGTGAACTCGGTCAACAACGACCGCATCGAGGGGCAGAAGACCGCCGCGTTCGAGGTCGTCGACGTCCTCGGTGACGCGCCCGACTTCCACTTCCTGCCGGTCGGCAACGCGGGCAACTACACGGCGTACTCCCGCGGCTACCGCGAGGACGTGGCCGCCGGTCGGTCGTCCAGGCTCCCGCGCATGTTCGGCTTCCAGGCCGCGGGCTCGGCCCCGATCGTCCGCGGCGAGGTCGTCCGCAACCCGGACACCATCGCGTCCGCGATCCGCATCGGCAACCCGGCCTCGTGGGAGTTCGCGCTCGAGGCCCGTGACGAGACCGACGGCTACTTCGGTGCCATCACCGACGAGGCGATCCTCGCCGCGCACCGCATCCTCTCCGCCGAGGTCGGCGTCTTCGTCGAGCCCGCCTCGGCCATCGGCGTCGCCGGGCTCCTCGAGCGTGCCGACGCCGGCGTCGTGCCGAAGGGCGCGAAGGTCGTCATCACGGTGACCGGCCACGGCCTCAAGGACCCGCAGTGGGCCCTCCGCACGCAGGACGGCGGCGAGGTCACCCCGACGAGCGTCCCGGTCGACACCAAGTCGGTCGCCGACGTGCTCGGACTGGTCGGCGCCGAGTGAGCCCCGACCGCTCGTCCGGACCGGGGGAGGGCATGACCGCCCAGATCGCTGTACCGGCCGGACGGGCGGTCCGCGTACGGGTCCCGGCGACCTCCGCGAACCTCGGACCGGGGTTCGACTCCCTCGGCCTCGCCCTGTCGCTCTACGACGAGGTCGTCGTCCGGGTCCGGCCCGAGCCCGGCGCGACCGTCACGGTCGACGGTGTCGGCGCGGGTGAGGTCGCCACCGACGACACGAACCTCGTCGTCCGCGCCGTCCGCCGCGGGCTCGAGCACGCCGGCGTCGCACAGCAGCCCGGCCTCGAGCTGCACGCGGTGAACGCCATCCCGCACGGCCGCGGCATGGGGTCCTCGGCGGCCGCGATCGTCGCCGGGCTGATGGCCGCGCGCGGGTTGCTCGAAGGCGTCGTCGACCTCGACGCCTCGACCCTGCTCACGCTCGCGACCGAGATGGAGGGGCACCCCGACAACGTCGCGCCGGCGCTCTTCGGCGGGTTGACCATCGCGTGGATGACCGCGGAGGGCCCGGCGTACAAGCGCCTGCTCGTCCACCGCGGTGTCTCGCCGGTGGTCTTCGTGCCGACCTCGACGCTCTCGACGAAGCTCGCGCGATCCCTGCAGCCGGCGAGCGTCCCGCACGAGGACGCCGCGTTCAACGTGTCCCGCTCCGCCCTGCTCGTCGCCGCGCTCATCCAGAGCCCCGAGCTGCTCCTGGCGGCGACCGAGGACCGGTTGCACCAGGCCTACCGTGCCAGCGCCATGCCGGAGACCGACGCCCTCATCGGCCTGCTGCGGCAGCACGGCCTGGCGGCGGTCGTCTCCGGAGCCGGCCCGAGCCTCCTGGTCCTCGGCAGCGACCCCGCGCAGCGACTCACCGCGGCCGACCTCGTGTCGCGACACGGGGAATCCGACTGGCGGCCGCTCATGCTGGCCGTCGACCTCGGTGGTGCTACAGTGGTGCCGCACTCGGCGCTCCAAGCCGAACCCGCGTAGGCAGCAGGAACTTCCTCGCCATGCTGGGTCCGGTGCGCGGGGGCAATCTCTTTCTGATCACCGAATCCCGGTCCGTCGTCTGAACGGCGGTCGATGCATACCCGTGCATCCGGGACGGTGGAAACTCTCCGCGTTCTGCGGTTCGAAAGGAAACACCGACCTTGACGAACGTCAACGACTCCACCCAGGTGGAGATCCCCAGCGATCTGCGCGCCCTCCGGCTCCCGGAACTCCAGCGCATCGCCTCCTCCCTCGGCATCACGGGGCTCTCGAAGCTCCGCAAGGGTGACCTCATCGCCTCGATCGAGGACAAGCGTCCCGTGACGGACGACGCTCCCGCCGAGCCGGCCGCACCCGCGGTCGAGGCCCCCGTGGCCGAGCAGCCGACGCTGCCGGAGCCGACCGAGGCACCCGCAGCACCCGCCGCTGAGGCCGTCGCCGACGCACCGGCAGCCACCGAGGCCCCGGCCGAGCAGCCGGCGTCCTCGCGGGCCCGCCGTTCGCGCCGTGCCTCGTCCGGCGGCACCGTGAGCGCGGCGCCGACCTCGGCCGCCGAGCACACCAACCACGGTCAGACCGGCACCGAGGACCTCCTCGCCGGGCTCGACCAGGTCCGCGCCGAAAAGGACGCCCAGGAAGCCGCGCAGACCGGCGGCCAGCGTCGTGGCCGCGGGCAGCGCGACCAGCAGAACGGCCAGCAGGCCGAGCGCACCGAGCAGACGCCGGACCAGGCCGAGCAGCCGGCCCAGCAGGACGCCGCGGGCGACCAGCAGGAG
The DNA here is from genome assembly GCF_044745045.1 of Curtobacterium sp. NPDC087082. Taxonomy (NCBI): domain Bacteria; kingdom Bacillati; phylum Actinomycetota; class Actinomycetes; order Micrococcales; family Microbacteriaceae; genus Curtobacterium; species Curtobacterium sp. NPDC087082. Next base: position 172,385 of record NZ_JBIUZN010000004.1, read on the forward strand.
CAGTCCGCGCACGGCACCGAGTCGGGCGACCAGAACGACCAGCAGGGCGAGGGCGGCTCGCGTCGCGGTCGTCGCAGCCGTGGTCGCGGTCGTGGCCGTGGCCAGAACGCCGAGAACGGCGAGCAGGGCGGCGACCAGAACGGTCGCGACAACGCCCCGAAGACCGACGCGGCCCAGAAGAACGGCCAGAACGGCCAGAACGGCCAGGGCCAGCAGGGCGACCAGAAGAACGCCCAGCAGGACGACAAGAACGAGCAGAAGCAGAACGGCCAGCAGCAGAACGGCCAGCAGAAGCAGCAGGGCCAGCAGGGTCAGCAGAAGCAGCAGCAGGCCCAGCAGAACGCCGACGAGACCGAGGGCGGCCGCAGCCGTCGCCAGCGTGACCGCAAGCGCGGCCGCGGCGGGCAGAACGACGAGTTCGAGCCGGAGATCACCGAGGACGACGTCCTCATCCCGATCGCGGGCATCCTCGACGTCCTCGACAACTACGCCTTCGTGCGCACGACCGGCTACCTGCCGGGCCCGAACGACGTCTACGTCTCCCTCGGCCAGGTGAAGAAGTACCACCTGCGCAAGGGCGACGCGGTCGTCGGTGCGATCAAGCAGCCGCGCGACAACGAACAGCAGAGCCGCCAGAAGTACAACGCGCTCGTGAAGGTCGACTCGGTCAACGGGCAGACGGCTGACGAGGCCGCCGCGCGCGTCGACTTCCAGGACCTCACCCCGCTGTACCCGAACGAGCGTCTCCGCCTCGAGACCGAGCCGTCGAAGCTCAGCACGCGGATCATCGACCTCGTGTCGCCGATCGGCAAGGGCCAGCGCGGCCTGATCGTCTCCCCGCCGAAGGCCGGCAAGACGGTTGTGCTGCAGGCCATCGCCAACGCGATCGCCAAGAACAACCCCGAGGCGCACCTCATGGTCGTCCTCGTGGACGAGCGGCCCGAAGAGGTCACCGACATGCAGCGCACGGTGAAGGGCGAGGTCATCGCCTCGACCTTCGACCGTCCGGCAGAAGACCACACCACGGTCGCCGAGCTCGCCATCGAGCGTGCGAAGCGCCTGGTCGAGCTCGGCCACGACGTGGTCCTGCTCCTCGACTCGATCACCCGTCTGGGCCGCGCCTACAACCTGGCGACGCCGGCCTCCGGTCGCGTGCTCTCCGGTGGCGTCGACTCGTCGGCCCTCTACCCGCCGAAGCGCTTCTTCGGCGCCGCGCGCAACATCGAGGACGGCGGCTCGCTGACCATCCTCGCGACGGCGCTCGTCGAGACCGGGTCGAAGATGGACGAGGTGATCTTCGAGGAGTTCAAGGGCACCGGCAACATGGAGCTCCGCCTCAACCGTCACCTGGCCGACAAGCGGATCTTCCCGGCCGTCGACGTCAACGCGTCCGGCACCCGTCGCGAGGAGCAGCTGCTCTCCGCCGACGAGGTCAAGATCACGTGGCGCCTGCGCCGTGCCCTCGCCGGGCTCGACCCGCAGCAGGCCCTCGAGATCGTGCTGCGGAACCTCAAGGAGACGCAGTCGAACGTCGAGTTCCTGGTCCAGGTGCAGAAGTCGGTCCCCACGACCGGTGGGCACCACAACGGTCACCAGGAGTAACGCGTGTTCGAGTCGGTGGCAGGGCTGCTGGCGGAACACGAGGACCTGACGCAGCAGCTGTCGGACCCCGCGCTCCACGCCGATGCGGCCCGGGCGAAGAAGGTGAACCGGCGGTACGCCGAGCTCAACCAGATCAAGTCCGCGTACGAGTCCTGGAAGGCGGCGGGGGACGACCTCGCCGCCGCCCAGGAGCTCGCGCGTGAGGACGAGGCGTTCGCGGACGAGGTCCCGGCGCTCGAGGAGCAGCTGTCGGAGCGCCAGGAGCGTCTCCGCCGGCTGCTCATCCCGCGCGACCCCGACGACGGGCGCGACGTGATCATGGAGATCAAGGGCGGCGAGGGCGGCGAGGAATCGGCGCTCTTCGCGGCCGACCTCCTGCGCATGTACTCGCACTACGCCGAGTCCAAGGGCTGGAAGATCGAGATGCTCGAGCGCACCGAGTCCGACCTCGGTGGCTACAAGGACGTCCAGGTCGCGATCAAGTCGAACGCGACCGATCCGTCCCAGGGCGTCTGGGCGCACCTCAAGTACGAGGGCGGCGTGCACCGCGTGCAGCGTGTGCCGGCGACCGAGTCGCAGGGGCGCATCCACACCTCGACGACCGGTGTCCTCGTCTTCCCCGAGGTCGACGAGCCCGAAGAGGTCCAGATCAACCAGAACGACCTCAAGATCGACGTCTACCGGTCCTCCGGGCCCGGGGGACAGTCCGTCAACACGACGGACTCCGCGGTCCGCATCACCCACCTGCCCACGGGCATCACGGTCGCGATGCAGAACGAGAAGTCGCAGCTGCAGAACCGCGAGGCCGGCATGCGCGTCCTGCGTGCCCGCATCCTCGCGCGCCAGCAGGAGGAGCTCGACGCCATCGCATCGGACGCGCGCAAGTCGCAGATCCGCGGCATGGACCGTTCGGAGCGCATCCGTACGTACAACTTTCCGGAGAACCGCATCGCGGACCACCGCACCGGGTACAAGGCGTACGACCTGGACCGCGTCATGAACGGTGCGCTCGAGCCTGTCATCCAGTCCGCCATCCAGGCGGACGAAGAGGCACGACTGGCCGCCATCGGCGACCAGGACGCGTGAGCGACGTCCCCTCGGACGGCCTGGAGGCGCGACCCGCCTCCGACACGCCCGTCGCGTTCGCCGCGGACCGCCTCCTGCGCGAGGCGGTCGCGGCGTTCGACGCGGCCGGCGTCCCGACCCCGCAGGTGGACGCCGAGCTGTTGCTCGCCTGGGCGACCGACACCTCGCGCGGCGCCGTGCAGGCCCGGGCGATGACCGGCGGCGCGATCGCCGCCGAGCACGTCGAGCGCTTCCGGCACGCCGTCGCCCGCCGCGTCACCCGCGAGCCGCTCCAGCACATCACCGGCGAGGCGTACTTCCGGGCGCTGACCCTGGCCGTCGGCCCCGGCGTGTTCGTCCCGCGGCCCGAGACCGAGGGCGTCGTGCAGTTCGGCATCGACGCACTCCGCGCGGTGCCCGTGCCGTCGCCGGTCGCCGTCGACCTCGGGTCCGGCAGCGGTGCGATCGCCATCGCCATGGACACCGAGGTGCCGAACGCGGTCGTGTACGCGGTCGAACGGTCGCCCGAGGCGCTCCCGTGGACGCGGCGCAACATCGACGCGTACGGCGGGACGGTCCGCCTCGTCGAGGGCGACCTCGCCGACGCACTGCCCGAGCTCGACGGCACGGTGTCGGTCGTCGTCTCGAACCCGCCGTACGTGCCCGACGACGCGGTGCCGATCGACCCCGAGGTCCGCGACCACGACCCGGCCGTGGCGCTCTACGGCGGTCCGGACGGACTCGACGCGGTGCGTGCCCTGGCCGACACCGCGTGGCGCCTGCTCGTCCCCGGGGGAGTCCTCGTCATCGAGCACGCCGAGCCGCAGGGCGCCGGCGTGCGCGAGGTCCTGGCGCGCCGGGGGTTCCGTTCCCCGGAGACGCACGTCGACCTGACGGGACGCGACCGCACGACCACGGCGACGCGCTAGGCGGGGTCGAGCCGCGCCTCCTGGGCGGTGTGCGTGCGTGGTCCTGTGGGCCGCTCCGCGCATGGTGGGCGGTTCCGCGCGTACCTGGTCGTCCGTTCCTGCCCGGTAGGCGCGATTCCGCTTCCTACCGCACGCGTGATGGGAAGGATCGCGCAGCGGTCCGGGCCCGGAGGCGCGGATCACCTCCGCCGGTCAGCCCGCCGCCGTGAGTCGGTGCCGTTCCGCGCATGGCGGGCCGTTCCGCGCGTACCTGGTCGTTCGTTCCTGCCCGGTACGCACGTTTCTGCTTCCTACCGCACGCGTGATGGGACGTTCGCGCGGTCTGGCTGCTCCGCGACGGGCGCGGCGGCGTGCTGTTCCGCGACGAAGGCGAGGACGGCTTCGCGCAGGTCGGTGTGCTCCTCGACGAGCACCGCGTGGATGCCGACACTCTGCGCGCCCTCGACGTTGATCGGCATGTCGTCCGCGAAGAACGTGCGCTCGGCGGGCACGTCGTGGTGCTCGAGCGCGCGCCGGTAGACCTCCGGCTCGGGCTTGCGCGCCCCGAAGTTGCTCGTGGTGTCGAGGTGCTCGCCGAAGACGGGCGCGAGGGACGGCGCCCAGCGGTGGATCCACCGGCCGGCCAGCGGCCCGTTGTTCGTCAGGAGGCCGACGCGACCGTGCTCGCTCGCGACGCGCACCGCCTCGATCCGGTCGGGCAGCTCGGTCATCGCGGCGCCGCGGATCCGCGCCCACTCGGTCTCGGGGACGTCGCAGCCCATGGCCTCGGCGAAGGCGGCGAGGTACTCGTCGCCGTCGGCGTACCCGCCGGCCTCAGCGCGCTGCTCGTTGCCGCAGTCCCACCAGCGGCGACGGAGCTCCGCGAACTCGTGCCCGGTGAACTCGGCGAGTGCGGCCATCCGCACCTGCCAGTCGTACCGGACGAGGACCTCGTCCATGTCGAAGAGGAACAGGAGGCGGGGCGCAGGGGACTCGTTCACGATGCCACCCATTGTGTCGCACTATCATCGTCGAGTCATGGCATCCCGATACGACTGCACCGACTCCGACGGGCTCCTGACCGGGATGCGGCTCGCACGTGCCGCACTCGGGCGCGGAGAGCTCGTCGTGGTCCCCACCGACACCGTCTACGGCGTGGCCGCGGACGCCTTCAGCGCGACCGCCGTCCAGCGACTGCTCGACGCGAAAGGACGCACCCGGCAGTCGCCGCCGCCGGTGCTCATCCCCGGACCGCCGACCCTGGACGCACTCGCGAGCGACATCCCGCAGCAGGTGCGCGACCTCGTCGATGAGTTCTGGCCCGGCGGCCTCACCGTGATCCTCCGTGCGCAGCCGTCCCTCGACTGGGACCTCGGCGAGACACGGGGCACCGTGGCGCTCCGGATGCCGGACTCGCGGATCGCGCTCGAACTCCTGCAGGAGGTCGGTCCGCTCGCGGTGTCCTCGGCGAACACCACGGGGGACCCGGCCGCGATGGACGCCGACCAGGCCGAGGCGATGCTCGGCGACAGCGTCGCGGTGTACCTCGACGGGGGCTCGCTCGAGCCGCACGAGGGGTTCGCGGAGTCGACCGGTTCGACGATCGTCGACGCCACGGGGCTCTCCGACGGCGGCAAGCTCCGGATCGTCCGCCACGGTGTGATCCCGGACGAGGAGATCACCAGGGTCGTCGGAGCCGACCTCGTCGGATGAAGTACTACCTGCTCGCCGGGGCCATCGCGGCCGTGGTGAGCTTCTGCGTCAGCTGGATCGTCTGGAAGCTGGGGCTGAAGTACAAGTGGTACCCGAAGGTCCGTGAGCGGGACGTGCACCGCACGCCGACGCCCCGGCTCGGCGGCATCGCGATGTACATCGGCGTCATCGTGTCCCTGCTCGCGGCGTGGTTCCTCTTCCCGTCGATCGCCGGTACCGACTACTTCCGGTTGGTGTTCTCCGAGCCGGGTCGTGTGCTGGCGGTGCTCGGGGGAGCGACCATCATCGTGGTCCTCGGCGTCGCCGACGACATCTGGGACCTCGACTGGATGACGAAGCTCGCGGGGCAGATCATCGCGGCGGGGATCCTCGCCTGGCAGGGCGTGGCGATCGTGTCGCTGCCGATCGGCAACACCCTCGGGGTCGGGTCGTCCTACATGAGCCTGATCTTCACCGTGCTGGCGGTGGTGCTCGTCATGAACGCGGTGAACTTCATCGACGGCCTCGACGGCCTCGTCGCCGGGGTGGCGATCATCGCCGGCGGCGTGTTCTTCCTCTACACGTTCTTCATCAACCGCGTGGTCGTGCAGACGGAGTTCTTCTTCAACCTGCCGTCACTGCTCACCGCCGTGCTCGTCGGTGCCTGCTTCGGCTTCCTCATCCTCAACTGGCACCCCGCGAAGCTCTTCATGGGGGATGCCGGCGCCCTGCTCGTGGGCTTCCTGATGGCCACCAGCGCGGTCTCGGTCACGGGCAACATCGACCCGGCTGCGGTGCAGACACGCCAGGCGCTGCTGCCGGCGTTCATCCCGATCCTGCTGCCGTTCGCGATCCTCATCGTGCCGATCCTCGACTTCGGGCTCGCGGTCACGCGTCGGCTCAGTGCGGGCAAGTCGCCGTTCTCGGCCGACCGGAAGCACCTGCACCACCGCCTGCTGGACATGGGGCACTCGCACTTCCACGCCGTGCTCATCTTCTACGCGTGGACGGCCACCGTGGCGATCGGCTGCCTGCTGTTCCTCTTCGTGGACTGGTACTGGGTGGTCGTCTTCGTCGCCGTCGGCTTCATCGTCTGCGCCGTTGCCACCTTCGCCCCGCTCGGCCGCAAACGCGCCGAGTTCGCCGCACAGGTCGCCACCCGGTCCACCGCCGTGGTGGACGCCAGCCTCGACCCGCTCGACCGGGCCGCCAACGACCGCTCGATCCCAGGAGACAACTCGTGACCGCACCGAACGCGCTCGACCACGTCCGGCCGGTGTTCCGCCGCATCATCACCTGGGGCGCGCTCCTGGCCGTCGGACTCGCCGTCGTCGGGGGAGTCGTCGGGCTGCTCGTCGCCGGCGGTCCCGGGCTCGCCGGTGGCCTGCTCGGAGCCGTCCTCAGCGTCGTGTTCCTCGGGCTGACCGCTGTGAGCGTGCTGGTGGCGCTGCGCGTCTCCAAGGGGCAGATGATCTCCGGCGCGTTCTTCGGGATCGTGATGGGCACGTGGCTGCTCAAGTTCGTCGTGTTCATCGTCGTGCTCGTCCTGCTGCGCGACCGCGCCTGGGTGGACTTCCCGGTGCTCGCGATCGCGATCATCGTCGGTGTCGTCGGCTCGCTCGTGATCGACGTGGTCGCGGTCGCGAAGGCCCGGATCCCGATCGGGGTCAGCCTTCCCGGAGACTCCGCGTCTCCTGAGAAGGACGCGCCCCGCAACTGAGAGCCCGGGAAGCCTCTCGCACCTGATAGGCTTCTCGGAGTCCGCGTCCGGAGCATTGCTCGGAGCGGACGAGCCTCCACAACGTCCACCATCGCGTGCCATGCGTGCGCGCGCCGACACAGGAGACAGCGCTGCTATCCCACGCTCTTCCCCTGTCCCTCACCGCTGCGGGTAACACCGTTGCGGCGGGGAGCAGCAAGGCCGCCGAGTTCCATGGTCCGTCGATCAACGAGTTCTTCCCGGATGCGATCTTCTTCGCCGGGACGCCCTTCGAGATCGACCGACTCGTCATCATCCGGTTCATCGCCGTCGCGGTCCTGCTGCTGATCGGCATCATCGGGACCCGTTCGCTCAAGCTCGTCCCCGGCCGCGGCCAGGCGCTCATCGAGTACGCGTTCGACGTCGTCCGTCGGAACACCTTCGACAACCTGGGTGAGAAGGACGGCAAGCGGTTCCTCCCGCTGCTGGCCACGATCTTCTTCTCCGTGCTGTTCCTGAACCTCACGGGTCTGATCCCGGGGCTCAACCTGCAGGGCACCAGCCGTATCGCGTACCCGATGATCCTCGCGATCGTCGCCTACGTGGCGTTCATCTACGCGGGTCTGCGCAAGCACCCGGGCACCTTCCTCCGGAACTCGCTGTTCCCGCCTGGGGTCCCGTGGTACCTGTACATCATCGTGACGCCGATCGAGCTCGTCTCGACCTTCGTGCTCCGTCCGGTGACGCTGACCCTGCGACTCCTGATGAACATGGTCGTCGGCCACCTGCTGCTCGTCCTCTTCTTCGCTGCCACGCAGTTCTTCTTCTTCGACGCCTCGCTCGGTTTCAAGGCGTTCGGAGTCGGGACGCTCGCGTTCGGCATCGCGTTCAGTTTCTTCGAGATCCTGGTCGCGCTGCTGCAGGCGTACGTCTTCATGCTGCTGACCGCTGTGTACATCCAGCTCGCGCTGGCTGACGAGCACTGACCAACGACCTGAACTGACCCCCAATACGGCACGGCATCCGCCGGGCCGCATCCTGAAAGGAAAACACGTGGACGCAACGACCGTTCTCGCGGAAATCTCCGGCAACATCGCGACGGTGGGCTACGGCCTCGCGGCGATCGGCCCGGCCATCGGCGTGGGCATCGTCGTCGGCAAGACGATCGAGTCCGTCGCTCGCCAGCCGGAGCTCCAGGGCCGCCTGACGACCCTCATGTACATCGGTATCGCCTTCACCGAGGCCCTCGCCTTCATCGGTATCGCGACGTACTTCATCTTCACCAACTAAGGCCTCTCGATGCAGAACGCACTCATCATCGCGGCCGAGGAGACGCACAATCCCCTCGTACCGCCGCTGTACGACATCGTGTGGTCCGCGGTGGCGTTCGTCGTCATCCTGCTGGTCTTCTGGCGGGTCATCATCCCGCGGATCACGAAGATGCTCGACGAGCGCACCGAGGCCATCGAGGGTGGCATCAAGAAGGCGGAGGCTGCTCAGGAGCAGGCCGCTGCCGCGCTCGACGAGTACAACAAGCAGCTCGCCGAGGCCCGTGCCGAGGCATCGCGCATCCGTGAGCAGGCCCGTTCCGACGCCAACGCGATCGGCAACGAGCTCCGCGAGCAGGCGCAGGCCGATGCAGCACGCATCACCGCCAACGCGCAGGCCCAGATCGAGGCCGAGCGTCAGAGCGCGCTCCAGTCGCTCCGGACCGAGGTGGGCACCCTCGCCCTCGACCTCGCCTCCGGCGTGATCGGGGAGTCGCTCAAGGACGACGCCAAGTCGACCGCGGTCGTGGACCGGTTCCTCGCTGACCTCGAAGCCTCGCAGGGTTCGTCGGCATCGTCGGCCGGGGAGCGCTGAGCATGCGCAGCGCCACCAGGGAAGCACTGGCGTCGACGAGGGCGGTGCTCGCCGACCTCGGCGGTGCGGCCGACCTCGCCGCCGGTGCCGAGATCCTCGCCGCAGGGCGTGCGATCGCCGGTGCGCCGCAGCTGCTCGGTCTGCTGTCCGACCCGACGGCCGACCCGGCCGGCAAGAAGGTGGTCCTCGACCGCGTCTTCGCCGGCCAGTCGGCCGCGACGCGTGCGGTCCTGACCGCGGTGGCCGGCTCGCGCTGGTCCTCGCACCAGGACCTGCTCGTCGGCATCGAGGACGCGGGCATCCGCGCCGTCGCCGCCACGGCAGCGTCCGGCACGCCGATCGAAGCCGAACTGTTCTCCTTCGAGACCGCCGTCCGTTCGGACGCCGACCTCGAGCTGGCGCTGGGCACCAAGCTCGGCAGCCCGTCGGAGAAGAGCGCCCTCGTCGAGCGGCTGCTCGGCGGCAAGGCATCGGAGCAGACCATCGTGATCCTGTCGCACCTGGTGCAGCAGCCGCGTGGTCGTCGCATCGGTGAACTCGTCCGCGACGCCTCGCGCATCGTGGCCGAGCAGGCCGGCAAGCTCGTCGCGACGGTCATCACCGCGACGCCGCTCACGGACGGCCAGGCGGCTCGCGTCGCCCGTGCCCTCGCGGAGCAGCACGGCAAGGGCATCAGCATCAACCACGTGGTCGACCCCTCGGTCGTCGGCGGGGTCCGGGTGCAGATCGGCGGCGACGTCATCGACGGCACCGTGTCCACGCGGCTCTCGGAGCTCCGGCTCCAGCTCGCCGGCTAGGCGTACCGTCGAAGCCGCTCCTCCCAAGTCCACAACGGGAACTGCCGAGTCAGGCAGCGTCACCCTCTCGGAGCCGAAGGGCCCCGGAAACCAACAAGGAAAATCCCATGGCAGACATCACCATCAGCCCCGATGAGATCCGTGATGCCCTGAAGGACTTCGTCTCGAACTACGAGCCGACGAAGGCCTCCACGGCCGAGGTCGGGCACGTCATCGACGCCGGCGACGGCATCGCGCACGTCGAGGGCCTCCCCGGCGTCATGGCGAACGAGCTCATCCGCTTCGAGGACGGCACCCTCGGCCTCGCGCAGAACCTCGACGAGGACGAGATCGGCGCCATCGTGCTCGGCGAGTTCGCCGGTGTCGAAGAGGGCCAGGAAGTCACCCGCACGGGCGAGGTCCTCTCGGCTCCCGTCGGCGACGGCTTCCTCGGTCGCGTCGTCGACCCGCTCGGCGCCCCGATCGACGGTCTCGGCGAGATCCCGGCCGAGGGTCGTCGTGCCCTCGAGCTGCAGGCGCCCGGCGTCATGTCCCGCAAGTCGGTGCACGAGCCGCTCCAGACCGGCATCAAGGCCATCGACGCGATGATCCCCGTCGGCCGCGGTCAGCGTCAGCTGATCATCGGCGACCGCCAGACCGGCAAGACGGCCATCGCGATCGACACGATCATCAACCAGAAGGCCAACTGGGAGTCGGGCGACGAGGACAAGCAGGTCCGCTGCATCTACGTCGCCATCGGTCAGAAGGGCTCCACGATCGCCTCCGTCAAGGGTGCGCTCGAGGACGCCGGCGCGATGGAGTACACCACCATCGTCGCCGCCCCGGCCTCCGACCCGGCCGGCTTCAAGTACCTCGCCCCGTACACCGGCTCGGCCATCGGCCAGCACTGGATGTACCAGGGCAAGCACGTCCTGATCATCTTCGACGACCTGTCGAAGCAGGCCGAGGCCTACCGTGCGGTGTCGCTCCTCCTGCGTCGTCCGCCGGGCCGCGAGGCCTACCCGGGTGACGTCTTCTACCTGCACTCCCGCCTGCTGGAGCGTTGCGCAAAGCTGTCCGACGAGCTCGGCGCCGGTTCGATGACGGGTCTCCCGATCATCGAGACGAAGGCGAACGACGTCTCGGCGTACATCCCGACCAACGTCATCTCCATCACCGACGGCCAGATCTTCCTGCAGTCGGACCTGTTCAACGCGAACCAGCGTCCGGCCGTCGACGTGGGCATCTCGGTGTCCCGCGTCGGTGGTGACGCGCAGGTCAAGTCGATCAAGAAGGTCTCCGGCACGCTCAAGCTCGAGCTCGCGCAGTACCGCTCGCTCGAGGCCTTCGCGATGTTCGCGTCCGACCTCGACCAGGCGTCGCGTCGTCAGCTGGAGCGCGGTGCCCGTCTGACCGAGCTCCTCAAGCAGCCGCAGTACTCGCCGTACCCGGTCGAGGAGCAGGTCGTCTCGATCTGGGCCGGCACGAACGGCAAGCTCGACGAGGTCCCCGTGGCCGACGTCCTGCGCTTCGAGTCGGAGCTGCTCGACCACCTGCGTCGCAACTCGGACGTCCTGACGACGCTCCGCGAGACGAACCAGCTCAGCGACGACACCGTCGCCGAGATGACCAAGCAGATCGACGAGTTCTCCAAGAGCTTCCAGACGAGCGACGGCAAGACGCTCGGGTCCGAGCAGTTCGAGGCCGCCTCGGCCGACGACGTCGACCAGGAGCAGATCGTCAAGGGTCGTCGCTAGATGGCAGCGCAGGTCCGGGTCTACCGACAGCGAATCAAGTCCGCGAAGACCACGAAGAAGGTCACTCGCGCGATGGAGTTGATCTCGGCGTCGCGGATCCAGAAGGCGCAGGCCCGCATGGCCGCGTCGGGTCCGTACTCGCGGGCCGTGACGCGCGCGGTGTCGGCCGTGGCGACGTTCTCGAACGTCGACCACGTGCTGACCACCGAGCCGGAGTCGTCGACGCGTGCAGCCGTCGTGCTGTTCACGTCGGACCGCGGGCTGAACGGTGCGTTCAGCACGAACGTCCTCAAGCAGGGCGAGGAGCTCGCCTCCCTGCTCCGCAGCGAGGGCAAGGACGTCGTGTTCTACCTGGTCGGGCGCAAGTCCGTCGGGTACTTCGCGTTCCGTGAGCGCGCGTCGGAGCAGCAGTGGGTCGGCAACACCGACCAGCCGGAGTTCTCGACCGCGAAGTCGATCGGTGACGCCGTCGTGGCGAAGTTCCTGCAGGACACGGCCGAGGGTGGCGTGGACGAGATCCACATCGTCTTCAACCGCTTCCTGAGCCTCGCCACGCAGGAGCCGCAGGTCGTCCGGCTGCTCCCGCTCGAGGTCGTCGAGGGGGTCGAGGCGCCGTCGAACGACGAGCCGCTCCCGCTCTACGAGTTCGAGCCGGACGCTGACGCGGTGCTCGACGCGCTGCTCCCGGTCTACATCGAGAGCCGCATCTTCAACGCCATGCTGCAGTCGGCTGCTTCCGAGCACGCCGCCCGGCAGAAGGCGATGAAGGCGGCGAGCGACAACGCCGACTCGCTCATCCGCGACTTCACGCGTCTCGCGAACAACGCCCGACAGGCCGAGATCACCCAGCAGATCTCCGAGATCGTCGGCGGCGCCGACGCCCTCTCGTCGAAGAAGAAGTAGTCCGCGTCGTTCGCGGACAGTTACCCACCCTCAGGAAGGCACCAGCCATGACCGACACCGCAACCACCGCGGTCGAGACGTCGTCGGCGCCCGGTGTCGGCCGGATCGCCCGTGTCACGGGCCCCGTCGTCGACATCGAGTTCCCGCACGACGCCATCCCCGAGATGTACAACCTCCTGTTCACGACCATCACCATCGGTGACTCGTCGCAGGAGATCGGCCTCGAGGTCGCGCAGCACCTCGGCGACGACCTCGTCCGCGCCATCTCCCTGAAGCCGACCGACGGTCTGGTCCGTGGCCAGGAGGTCCGTGACTCGGGCGCTCCGATCTCGGTCCCCGTCGGCGACGTCACCAAGGGCAAGGTCTTCGACGTGCTGGGCAACGTGCTCAACACCGACGAGAAGCTCGAGATCACCGAGCGCTGGCCGATCCACCGCAAGGCCCCGGCCTTCGACCAGCTCGAGTCGAAGACCTCCATGTTCGAGACCGGCATCAAGTCGATCGACCTCCTCACCCCGTACGTGCAGGGTGGCAAGATCGGCCTCTTCGGTGGTGCGGGCGTCGGCAAGACGGTCCTCATCCAGGAGATGATCCAGCGCGTCGCGCAGGACCACGGTGGTGTGTCGGTGTTCGCCGGTGTCGGCGAGCGCACCCGTGAGGGCAACGACCTCATCGGCGAGATGGAAGAGGCGGGCGTCTTCGACAAGACCGCCCTCGTGTTCGGCCAGATGGACGAGCCGCCGGGAACGCGTCTGCGCGTGGCCCTGTCGGCGCTGACGATGGCGGAGTACTTCCGCGATGTCCAGAAGCAGGACGTGCTCCTCTTCATCGACAACATCTTCCGCTTCACGCAGGCCGGCTCCGAGGTCTCCACGCTGCTCGGTCGCATGCCGTCCGCGGTGGGCTACCAGCCCAACCTCGCCGACGAGATGGGTGTGCTCCAGGAGCGCATCACCTCGACGCGTGGTCACTCGATCACCTCGCTGCAGGCGATCTACGTGCCGGCTGACGACTACACCGACCCGGCGCCGGCGACCACGTTCGCGCACCTCGACGCCACGACCGAGCTGTCGCGTGAGATCGCTTCGCAGGGTCTCTACCCGGCGATCGACCCGCTGACGTCGACCTCGCGGATCATGGACCCCCGTTACCTGGGTGCCGACCACTACGAGACGGCCACGCGCGTCAAGCAGATCCTCCAGAAGAACAAGGAACTGCAGGAGATCATCGCCATCCTCGGTGTCGACGAGCTCTCCGAAGAGGACAAGATCACGGTCGAGCGCGCTCGTCGTATCCAGCAGTTCCTCTCGCAGAACACGTACATGGCGAAGAAGTTCACGGGCGTCGAGGGTTCGACCGTTCCGCTGAAGGACACCATCGAGTCCTTCCGCGCCATCGCCGACGGCGAGTTCGACCACGTGGCCGTGCAGGCCTTCTTCAACGTCGGTGGCATCAACGACGTCGAAGAGAAGTGGGCGCAGATCCAGAAGGAGAACCGCTGACATGGCGGCACTCACCGTGAGCGTCGTCTCGGCCGACCGTGAGGTCTGGTCGGGCGACGCCACCATGGTCGTCGCTCGCACGACGGAGGGCCAGATCGGTATCCTCGCGGGACACGAGCCGCTGCTCGCGACCCTCGCGCAGGGACAGGTCCGCATCACCCGAGCCGACGGCTCGACGGTGGCGGCGGACGCCGAGGACGGCTTCCTGTCGGTCGAGCACGACACGGTCACGATCGTGGCGCGGCAGGCCGCGCTGGCGTCCTGACCGGACTGACCGTCCTCCTCCCGCCTTCGGAGACGAAGCGGGAGGGCGGGGACACGGACCGCACGCTCGACCTGCGTGCGCTGTCGTTCCCGGAACTGGCTGCTGAACGGGCCGCGGTGATCACCGCGGCCCGTTCCGTCAGTTCCGAGGAGTCCTCGGCCCGGACGGCCCTGAAGCTCGGCCCGAAGTCGATCGGGGAGCGGTTCCGCAACCTCGAGCTCGACACGTCGGGCACGATGCCGGCGATCGACCGGTACACGGGTGTGCTCTACGACCCGCTCGGCTCCCTCGACGCGGACGCTGCGACGCGTGCGTGGTGGTTCGAGCACGTGGTCGTGCAGTCCGCGATGTTCGGCCCCGTCCGCGGCGGCGATCGCATCCCGGCCTACCGGCTCTCCCACGACTCGCGGCTCGGGTCCGTCCGGCTCGCGTCGCACTGGCCGGAGCCGTCCGCGCGGGTGCTCGCGGCGCACACGGCGGACGGGCTCGTGCTCGACCTGCGTTCCGAGGGGTACCGGCAACTCGGGCCCGTCGCCGGCGCGGTCGTCCCGCGCGTCGTGAGCGTCGACGGTTCCGGTCGGCGCAAGGCGTTGAACCACTGGAACAAGACCGCGAAGGGCCGCCTGGTCGCGCTCCTCGCCCGGACGGGCGCGGCGGTCACGACGACGGCCGAGCTGCTCGACTGGGCCCGCGCGCTCGGCGTCGTCCTCGAGGAGCACGACGGCTCGTGGGACCTCGTCGCGGAGAGCCTCGAGCCCGCGACGGTCTGATCCCGGTCCCGCCCCGCTCGTCCTCCACAGGACGGGTGAGGCGGGTCGCGTTCCACAGGTGCCCACGACGGCGGGTCCAGGAGGCGCGGCGTGCGTTTCGATGACGTGCATGATCCCCGTCACGACACGAAGCCACCCCGACGCCGCAGTGCGCTACCCGCGCGAGATCGCGGCCGCCGTCACCCTCCCCGCCGCCTGCGCGGCCCTCGTCGCGCCCGGCGACGCACCATCGTCGCGTGGTGCGTCGATCGCCGTCGTCACGGCGTGCGGGGCACTGTCGACCCGGCTCGCGGTGATCCGGTTCCTCGCCGCGCCCGGGCCGATCGAACCCCGCGCGGTGACCGCCTTCGACCCCTTCTCCGATCCGACACCGCCGGCGTTGTGCGGGTTCGGTCCCGAGCCGGACCGAGCGCGACTCCGGACCGCGGGTGACCGGTGCGCCGATGCCTGGCGGCACTGGCGTGCGGAGGACCCGTCGGCCGACTCGGCTGCCGGCGCCGCGGGGGCGTTGGCCGTCGCAGCGTGGTGCTCCTGGGCGCTCGGGTCCGCCGCGCGGGCGCAGACGCGGGCGCAGCACGCCCTCGACACCCGGGCGGACGATCCGTTGGCGGGCCTGGTGCTGCGCTCGGTCCGGGCGGGGAGCGGTCCCGCGTGGGACCGAGGATGACGGTCGGCGGACAGGATCGTCTACGGTTGTCTCGACCACGCTTGGAGGGCTCGGGTGCGCGACGACGACATCGACGACACGGTCGTCCGTCGACCCCGCGCCGCCGCGTCCCACGAACCGGTGCACGCGTCGGTGGACGACCTGTTGGGCGACACCGTGATCCGTCCGGTCCCGCCTGTCCCCGACGCATTCCGAGTCCCGGGCGCTCCGGCCACCGACTCGGCCGACGACACGGTGATCCGTCCGGTGCCGCCGTTGCCGCCCGCGCCGGTGGTGCACGGCGTCTCGGAAGCGCAGGACGTCGACGACACGGTGATCCGTCCGGTGCCGCCCGTGCCGGGTGCGCGGGTCGCTCCGGCGACCGGTTCCCTCGACGACACGGTGCTGCGGCCCGGTCGCGCGCCGCGCCCGGAGGGCAGCTCGATCGACGACACCGTGGTCGGGGCCCGGACGCACCCCACCACCCAGGGCGGGACGCCCGTCGGGGGCGAGCCGCGCCTCCCGTCCGACGTCCCCGCACCGACGACCAGGGTGCCGTCCGTGCGGATCGGCGACCGCGTCATCCGACTCGACCACCCCGTCATCGTCGGCCGGCGGCCCGCGCTGCCGCGGATCCTGCGCGGTCCGGCTCCCGAACTGGTGTCCGTCCCGTCGTCGAGCGGCCAGGTGTCGTCGTCGCACGTGATGCTGCACGCCGAGGGCGAAGCCGCCGTGGTCGACGACCTCCGGTCCACCAACGGGACCGTCGTGCGGCCCGCCGGGTCGGCACCGTTCCGGATGCCGGCGGGTGCGTCGAACGTCGTGCTGACGGGTACGGTTGTCGAGATCGGTGACGGCAACGTGATCGAGGTCCTCTCGCCACACCTGCGGGTCGCACCGTCGTCGAGGGACCTCCCACCCCTTCCCACGTGGCCGACCGACCCACCCGCCGGCACGCCCCGAACCCCCAGAGAGCGATCCTGAAACGTGACCGAACTCGGCCGAGCAGCGACTGCGCACGCCATCGACGTCCCCGGTGCCGACGGCGCCACCCTGACGCTCTCGTGGGGAGCCGCGACCGACGTCGGTCGGCGCCGTGACCACAACGAGGACAGCTACATCGTCGGGGCGCCGTTCTTCGTCGTCGCCGACGGGATGGGCGGCCACCTCGCGGGCGACCGTGCGAGCGATGCCGTGGTCCGCCGCCTCGAGCAGGCGACGGAGAGCGCGTTCACGACGCGGCAGTCCATCCAGCGGGCGCTGCTGCTCGCCACCGCCGACATCGAGCGCGCAGCGGGCGGCAACGCGATCGGCGCCGGGACGACCGTCACCGGCATCGCGCTCGTCGCCGCGCAGGGACAGCCGGCCGCGCTCGTCTTCAACGTCGGCGACTCCCGGACCTACCGGATCGAGGGCGGCGTCCTCCGACGCGTCACCGTCGACCACTCGGTCGTGCAGGAGATGGTCGACGCCGGCCTCCTCCGGGCCGAGGATGCCGAGCGGCACCCGGACAGCAACGTGATCACACGGGCCGTGGGCTTCGGCGAACCGCCGGAGCCGGACTGGTGGACCCTGCCGCTCCGTGCGGGGGACCGGTACATCGTGTGCTCGGACGGGCTCACGAAGGAACTCGGCGACGCCGGGATCGCCCGGATCGCCGCACGCGTGCCGGCGGCGCAGGACCTCGCCGAGCGTCTGGTGGGCGACGCGGTCGTCGCGGGCGGTCGGGACAACGTGACGGTCGTCGTCCTCCAGGTGGACGACGCCCCGGACGACGGCGACGTGGAGGACACGCTGCCGCGGCACTGAGTGCCCCCCGAACTGGGGGACGGGTGACCTCGGGCTGCGCGCAGTGTGCGGAATGTCGGTCACCCACGGTTCGTACAATGGCATGGCCGTGACGAGAGAGCTGGCCGCTCGGCCGGGGAGGAGGGGACGATGGCGCGACGCCTGCCGTCCACCCCGCCCGTCATCGCGGGCTTCAGCCCCGTGCACGTCCTCGGTTCCGGTGGCTTCGCGGACGTCTTCCTCTACGAGCAGGACATGCCGCGCCGGCAGGTCGCCGTGAAGGTCCTGCTCGACGAGGTCGTGGACGACCGCGTCCGGCAGATGTTCCAGGCCGAGGCGAACCTGATGGCGCGACTCAGCACGCACCCGTCGATCCTCACGGTGTTCCAGGCGAGCGTGGCCTCCGACGGCCGCCCGTACCTGGTGATGGAGCTCTGCTCGTCATCCCTCAGCGAGCGGTACCGCCGCGAGCCGATCCCCGTGTCCGAGGTCCTCGCGATCGGCATCCGCATCGGATCCGCGCTCGAGACCGCGCACCGCGAAGGCGTGCTGCACCGCGACATCAAGCCGTCGAACATCCTGCTCACGGCGTACGGCAACCCGGTGCTGTCCGACTTCGGCATCGCGGCGACCATCGGCGAGGCCGACCCCGACGAGCCGATCGGCATGTCGATCCCGTGGTCCGCGCCCGAGGTGCTCATCGACGAGTCCCGCGGCACGATCCAGTCCGAGGTCTACTCGCTGGCGGCGACGGTCTTCTCCCTGCTCGCGGGCCGGAGCCCCTTCGAGGTCCGAGGCGGCAAGAACGGCGCGGCCGACCTCATGGGGCGCATCGACAAGGGCGGTGTGAAGCCCACCGGGCGGACCGACGTCCCGCCGTCGCTCGAGCGGCTGCTCGCATCCGCGATGTCGCGCAAGGTCGCCGGTCGGCCGTCCACCGTCATGGAGCTCGTCCGTGGGTTCCAGCAGGTCGAGGCCGAGCTCGGCATCCCGCAGACCTCGGCGGACGTCGCGGTCGAGGCGTGGGCCGTCGCGACGCCGACCCCGCACGGTGACCGGACGATGATCCGCGAGCTCCAGCCCCCCACCCGCGTGGGTGCACGTCGTCGCACGCGCAAGGCGCTGCAGGGCGGATCGGCGGGGGCCGCAGCGCAGAGCGTCGGCACCGTCCACCGCACCGGCTCCGTCACGCGCGCCCGCCGCCGCACACGGTCGACGTTGGTCTGGGCGACCTCGATCGCGGTCGTGGTGGTCGCCGCACTCGCCGTCGCCACCGTGCTCGTCATCGGTCGCCTCGGCTCCGGCGCGATCCCGGTGGTCGCCGACGTGCGCGCCGAGCCGTCCCCGTCGTCCGTGACCTTCACCTGGGCCGACCCGGGCCTGCGCACGGGGGACACCTACGTCATCTCGTCGAACGGTGCGGCGAGCCAGCAGACCGGCACCAGCTTCGTCGTCTCGGGTCAGAAGGGCGACGAGGAGTGCATCGCCGTCGCGGTCAACCGCGACGGCAAGACCGGGGTCGCGAGCGCCCAGAAGTGCGCCACGATCGGGAGCGCCGGGTGATCCGGGCGTTCCTCGCCAAGCACCGGTCCGCAGCGGTGACGGTCGGCGCCTCGGTCGTCGTCGGCGCGGTCGTCGCCACCGCGGCCATCGCGTCGACCGGGTACCACACGCAGCGGGTCGACCTCGGTGACGGCACAGTGTGGGTGCCGTCCGCCGAGTACGGTGCGGTCGGCCGGGCGAACACCGGGGTCCTGCAGCTCAACACCGCCGTCGAGACCGCGAGCGACGACCTGTCCGTCCTGCAGCGCGGCTCCACGGTCTACAGCGTCGACGAGACGAAGGGCACGGTCGCGAAGGTCGACGTGGCCGACGCCACGGTGGCCGACCCGGTCACGCTGCCGGCCGGGACGCCGCAGGTCTTCTTCGCGGGTTCCACGGCGGTCATCGGCAACGGGGACACCGGCGAGCTCTGGGCGACCCCGGCGAAGGACCTCGGCGAGTTCGACGCGTCGACGAAGGCCGACCTGACGCTCGGCGCCGACGCCGTCTTCGACGCCTCGGACGACCACGTCGCCGTGTACTCGCCGAAGACCGGCACCGCCGCACTCGTCGACGTCGGCACCACGCCGACGGTCGCGAAGCGGTGGACGGTGAAGATGGACCGCGCCGACGACTTCCAGGTCGCGTCCTTCGGCGACCACCTCGCCGTGCTCGACCGCAGCTCGGGCCGGATGTCGGTGGACGGTCGCACGGTCGACCTCGGTGACCGCGTCGGCAGTGCGCCCGCCCTGCAGCACTCGACGGACAGCTCGTCCGAGGTCGTCGTCGCCGGCACCGCCGGACTCGTCCGTGTCTCGGCATCCGGCGACGTCAGCAGCACTGCGATGCAGGTCTCCGGTCGTGCTGCACGACCGATGGTCGTCGGCTCCTGCACGTACGCGGCGTGGGCCGGCGGGCAGGCGATCGACACCTGCAAGGGGTCCGGGCTGCAGCGACTCGCGAGCACCGCGGGCACCGGGGACCTGCAGATCCTGCACAACGGCGAGACGGTCGTCGCGAACGACCCGCAGAGCGGGCGCTCCTGGGCGATCGACCGGAGCGGACAGCTCATCGACAACTGGGCCGACCTCATCAAGAAGGACGAGGACCAGCAGCAGGAGCAGGTGTCCGACGACGACCCCGAGGTCGAGAAGGACCAGAAGCCGCCGGTGGCGGTCGACGACGACCTGGGCGCTCGTCCGGGACGCACCACGAGCCTCCCGGTCCTGCTGAACGACTACGACCCGAACGGCGACCCGATCGTCGTGAGCGAGGTCGGGAAGATCGACGACGCCGTCGGCGACGTCGCGATCGTCGGCGACGGCCAGCGCCTCCAGATCACGCTGTCCGGCCGCGCCACCGGGACCGTCTCCTTCCCGTACACGATCACGGACGGCAACGGCGGGTCGGACACCGCCACCGTCCGGGTGACCGTCCGCCCCGACTCCGAGAACGACCCGCCCCGACAGGTCCGCGACACCTCGGCCGACGTCGTGCAGAACGGGCACGTCGTCTCGAACGTGCTCGGCGACTGGGTCGACCCCGACGGCGACCCGGTGTACCTCAAGTCGGCGACCGCGGCCGACGGGGACCGCGTGTCGACGACGCCCGACGGGCTGCTCGACTACCGGAACGCGAGCGCGCGGACCGGTGACCGCGCCGTGCAGCTCGTCGTGAGCGACGGGCGTGCGGACGGTCGGGGCTCGGTCACGGTCCACGTGGCGAAGCAGGGGAGCGTGCCGCTCTACGCCGACCCGTTCCCCGTGCAGGGGTACGCGGGCAAGGCGTTCACGGTGGACCCGCTCGACCACGTCCGCGGCGGGAACGGCACCGTCACGCTCACGAGCGTGTCGTCGTCGACCGGCCTCACCGTCACCCCGAGCTACGACTCCGGCACGTTCCGCGTGCAGGGCGCCGGCGCGGGGGACCACCAGCTCGAGTACACCGTGACCGACGGCACGAAGACGACGAGCGGCATAGTGCGCGTCACGATCCTCGCCCCGCCGGACGCCTCGACCGCGCCGATCACGACGCCGAAGACCGTGTTCGTCAACACCCTGTCGACGAAGGACACCGACGTCACCGCCACCGACATCGACCCGGCCGGCGGCGTGCTGCTCGTGACCGCGCTCGACGGTCCGGGCCGTGGTTCCGGCGTCGAGGCGAGCATCCTCGACCAGCACACCGTCCGGGTCACGCTCACCGCGCCGCTCGACGGTCCGGTCTCCTTCGGCTACACCGAGACGAACGGACTCGCCTCGGCGACCGGCACGATCACGGTCGTCGAGATCCCCAAGCCGGACCGGATCCAGCCGCCCGTGGCGCAGCCGGACACCGCGACCGTGCGGGTCGGCGACGTGGCGAACATCGACGTGCTCGACAACGACACCCAGCCCGAGGGGGAGCCGCTCACGCTGCAGCCCGACCTCGTGCAGAACGTCCCCGGCGACGGTGGCCTGCTGTTCGTCTCGGGCGACCACCTGCGGTACCTCGCCCCGAAGACCCCGGGCAACTACACCGCCGTGTACCGGGTCGCCGGGCCCGACGGCCAGTACGCCGACGCGACCGTCTCGATCTCGGTGCGCGAGCAGGACGCCGCGACGAACAACCCGCCCGTCCCGCAGACGGTGACCGCGCGGGTCGTGGCCGGGCAGTCCGTCCGGGTGTCCATCCCGTTGAACGGGATCGACCCCGACGGTGACTCGGTGCAGCTCGTCGGTGTCGCGTCGAACCCCGACAAGGGCTCCGTCGCCGACGTGTCGTCCGACTCGCTGACGTACGAGGCCGGCGACTACTCCGCCGGCACCGACGAGTTCACGTACACGGTCGTCGACGCGCTCGGCGCCCGTGCGACCGGCACCGTGCGTGTCGGCATCGCGCCCCGCGCGGAACAGGCGTCGAACCCCGTCGCCGAAGCCGACCACGTGACCATCCGGCCCGGCGGCTCGGTGACCGTGCGGGTCCTGCAGAACGACTCCGACCCCGAGGGTGGGCAGCTCACCGTCACGAAGGCCGAGCCCACCGCCGAGTCGGTCTCCGCCAAGATCCTGCAGAAGCAGCAGATCCGGGTCACACCGCCGAAGACCGCGAAGAACGGCGACTACGCGGTGCTCTACACGGTGACGAACGAGAACGGCGGGGCGAGCACGGCCTTCCTCACCGTCACGGTCGACCCCGACGCCCAGCCGCTGCGGCCCGAGGTCGACGACACCACGCTCGACCTGCAGGACATCCTGCACCGGCAGAGCGTCACGGTCGACGTCCTCGAGAACGTCTTCTTCGCCGAGGGGACCACGGCCGACCTGAAGGTCGGGGTCGTCGACGGCTACGGCGACAACGCCCGCACCACCGACGACGGGCGCATCGTCGTCCGGCTCTCCGACGACTCGCAGGTGATCCCGTTCTCGGTCGCCCGCGTCGACCACCCGGACATCGTCTCCTACGGGTTCATCCACGTGCCCGGCTTCGACGACGCCCTGCCGCAGGTCAACCGGACCGCCGGTGCCATCACGGTGAAGAGTGAGGCGACGGTCCGGATCCCGCTGTCGAAGTACGTGGTCACCGCGAACGGGCAGACCGCGAAGATCACCGACCGCGGCACGGTGAAGGCGACGCACGCGAACGGGCAGAGCCTCGTCGTCGACTCCTCGACGCTGCAGTTCACCTCGTCGAAGCTCTACTACGGCAACGCCTCCATCTCGTTCGAGGTCACCGATGGCTCGAACGCCAACGGCGGCAAGGGACGCGTCGCGACGCTCGTGCTGCCGGTCAAGGTCACGCCCCGGTCCAACCAGCCGCCGGCGTTCACCGGCTCCGCCGTCGACATGCAGCCGGGGGAGTCGCGCACGATCGACCTCAGCAAGCTGACCGACTACCCGTACCCGCAGGACCTCCCCGAGCTCAAGTACTCCGTCGTCAGCAAGCCGAGCGACGGCACCACCGCCACGATCAGCGGGCAGAACCTGACGATCAAGGTCGCCGACACCGCGAAGAAGAACACGACCGCCTCGATCGGCATCGGGGTCGCCGACGACGCCAACGCCGGCCGGTCCGGGGTCGTGAGCGTCGACGTCGTCGCCTCGACGCGGCCGCTCGTGCAGCCGGGGGCGGACAAGTCGGTCACGAAGCGTGGCCAGACGACCACGATCGACGTCCTCGCCAACGACCAGCCCACGAACCCGTTCCCTGGCCAGCGGTTGCGCGTCGTGAACATCCGCGGCCTCGGCGGTGGGCTTCCCGGCGGCGTGACCGTCACGCCGAGCGCCGACAAGTCGCGGCTGCAGGTCAGTGTCTCCGACAGTGCGAAGCCCGTCGACACGCACCTGCAGTACCAGGTCGCCGACGCCACCGACGATCCGGACCGGTACGTGTGGGGCGACGTGACGATCTCGGTGCAGGACGTTCCGGACGCTCCGGGGGCCCCCACCCGCACCGGCTCGTACGAAGGCGGGCAGGCGACACTGACGTGGTCGACGCCGCAGGCGAACAACTCACCCATCACCGGCTACCGACTGCAGGGTACGAACGGGGTGTCGAAGGACTGCGGTACGGCGACGGTCTGCACGATCAAGGGGCTCGACCCGAAGGGCTCGTACCAGTTCTCCGTCGTGGCCACGAACGCCGTCGGCGACTCGGCCGCCTCCGCGAACTCCGCGCCGATCAGCGCCGACTTCGTCCCCGCGCCGCCCACCGGCATCAGCGTCACCCCGAGCAAGAGCACGCCGAACCAGCTCGACGTGACCTGGAACGCGGTCGCGGCGCCGAACAACGGCAGCGCCGTGGACAACTACGTCGTCTCGATCGAGGGGCCGGACCTGTCGACGACCCGCAGCACGGGCACGGCCACGAACACGTCCTTCACGGGGGCGCAGAGCGGGGCGCAGTACACGGTGACGGTGTCCGCCCGGAACGGCGCCGACCGCAACGGGACCGTGGTGCAGTGGAACTCGGCTTCGGCGACCGGCTCCGCCGTGGGCGTGCCGGGCAAACCGACCAACGTCTCCGCCGTGGCGGGGAAGAACCCGGACCGGGACGGCAAGTCGTCGGTCACCGTCACGTGGAGCGCCGCCGACCTCGCCGGCGGGACGAGCGGCTCCTACAACGCGTTCCGTGGCGCGCAGAGCGACTGCACCGCCCGAGGCTCGCTCGGCCAGACGAGTCCCGCGAGTGACTCCGGCGTCGGCGGCGGGACGGCGACCTACTCGGTGACCGTCTGGAACGGCTACTTCTGCAACGCGCAGACGACGACCACCCAGACGTACGAACGTCCTTCGGGTACCTCGACCCCTGCGGTGTTCCTCACGTCGGACAGCTCCTCGACCCCGGACGTGGTCGTCGCCGCTCCGACGACCCCGGTCGACCATTACCAGCTGGAGGTGGGCGGCGCTCCGATCACGCTGCAGCCCGGACAACGGTGGAGCGGGGTGCCCGGTGACGGTGCCCGGAACGTCGCGGTCGCGATGACACTGCGCGCGTGCGGGAGCCCCGGCTCGAACTTCTGCACGACGGACGACGGCTCCTCGTACACCGCGAACATCGCCGCGCTCGACGCGACGTCCTCGGTGACGAGCGCGCAGCTGACCAAGCCGATCACGGTGAGCGGGCCGACGTCCTCGGCGGTGTCCGTGCGGTACACCGCCTACTGGTACTCGACCGACGACGGCAGCGGCTTCCCGCGGACGGACTCGTGGGACGCGGGTGCTGCCGCTCCACAGCCGCCGGACGATCTGCTCTTCACCGCGAAGTCGGTCCGAGTCCGCGCAGAGGTGACCTTCAACGACAACGGGACGCTGACGACGAACGGCGACTACTCACCGTTGGCGGCCGTCGCTCCGGCGCCCGCTGACTCCGGAAACGCGGCGGGCAACTGAGCAACTCACGGGACACGCCCTACGCTGCCCAGTAGCGCTCGCCCGATCACTTCCCCCGACGGCAACTGACCATCCCCGAGAACGAGGAACGACACCGCATGAGCATGACCCCGGAGCAGGCCACCTGGTTCGCCGACGTCGCAGGCCGCATCGTGACCAACGTCGAGCAGGTGCTCCTCGGGAAGACGTTCGTGATCCGCCTCGCGGTCACGGCGATGCTCAGCGAGGGGCACCTCCTGCTCGAGGACGTCCCCGGCACGGGCAAGACGAGCCTGGCGCGGGCGATGGCCCAGAGCGTGCAGGGCTCGACGAACCGCATCCAGTTCACGCCGGACCTGCTGCCGGGCGACATCACGGGCATCAGCGTCTACGACCAGAAGACCCAGGAGTTCGACTTCCACCGGGGCCCGATCTTCTCGAACATCGTGCTGGCTGACGAGATCAACCGTGCGAGCCCGAAGACCCAGTCGGCACTGCTCGAGGCGATGGAGGAGTCCGCCGTCACGGTCGACGGCGTGAACCACCGACTCGCGGCGCCGTTCATGGTGATCGCGACCCAGAACCCCGTCGAGCAGGCCGGCACGTACCGCCTGCCGGAGGCCCAGCTCGACCGCTTCCTCATGAAGGCGTCGATCGGGTACCCGGACCACGCCGCGACGGTGAAGATCCTCGAGACGTCGTCGGCGCCGTCGAGTTCGGTGCCGCTCGCGAGTGTCGTGCCCGCGGCCACGATCACCGAGATGGCGACGCTGGCGCGCTCGGTCCACGTCGACCCGGTCATCGCCGACTACGTGGCCCGACTGGTCGACGCGACCCGCTCGGCGAGCGAGGTCCGGCTCGGCGTCAGCGTCCGCGGTGCGATGGGCCTCATGCGCGCCTCCCGCGTCTTCGCGGCGTTGGCCGGGCGCCACTACGTCACGCCGGACGACGTGAAGGCACTCGCGGTGCCGATCCTCGCGCACCGCCTGGTCCTCGACGCCGAGGCGGAGTTCGACGGCGTCAGCGCCACGAGCGTCATCGCACAGCTGCTGGTCGAGACCCCGCCGCCGGCGGACCGGGCCGGGTCGTGACCGACCGCCGGCCCGTCTCGACGCGCTCGCGCCGTCCGTCCTCGACGCGGTCGCGTCGCGGCTCGACGGCCTACGAGCGCACCGGGACGGTCGCCGGCCTCACGAACGTCCGGACGCGCCTGGTGGGCGACCGGGACGGCGTGGCAGCGGACGCGGTCGTCGGTCTCGCCAGGGCCTGGTCGACGGCCTGGAGGCTCGTCAAGCGTGGGTGGGCAGAGGTCTCGTCCGTGGTCACCGGCCTCGGGTGGACGGTCGCGGCGCTCACGCTGGTCGCGTTCGTGCTCGGCTACCGGTTCGGCCTGCGCGAGGTCGTCGTCGTGGGCTTCGCGGGGGCGCTCCTCGTCGTCGTCGCTGCGGTCGCGCTCATCGGCCGTTCTCGGCTCGTGATCCGGATGCGCCTGCCGCAGCACCGGGTGGCGGTGGGCGATGCCGCCGGCGTGGTGGTCACGGCGGAGAACCCGGTGCGGTTCCCCTCGGTCCCGACGACGGTCGAGGTGCCGGTCGGGTCCGGGCTGGTGGACGTGGCGATCCCGTCGATCGGCCCGCGCGGCACGTTCGAGCGCGAGGTCCCGGTGCCGACGGTCCGGCGCGGCGTGCTCGACGTCGGTCCGGTGACCGGTGTGCGAGCGGACCCGGTCGGCCTGGTCCGGCGCGAGATCGTCTGGACGGCCCGGGAGCAGGTCATCGTGCACCCGCGGACGATCGCGATCCCGTCGACGAGCACCGGCCTGGTGCGGGACCTCGAGGGGCAGGCGACGACCGACCTGTCGCCGTCCGACATCGCCTTCCACGCCATCCGGGAGTACATGCCCGGTGACGATCCCCGCACGATCCACTGGAAGTCCACGGCGAAGTCCGGTGCGCTGATGGTGCGGCAGTTCGAGGACACCCGGCGGTCGCACCTCGTGGTCGCCCTCGGCCTCTCGCGTGCGGAGTTCGCCGACGACGAGGAGTTCGAGCTCGCGGTGAGCGCGGCAGCGTCGCTCGGCGCACGCGCGATCCGCGACGGCCGCGAGGTCACCGTGGTGGTGTCGGAGCGGACGCCGGAGTTCGCCAAGCGCCCCGTGTACGCCGTGCACCCGCTGCCCACCGTGACGCCCACCCGCCTGCTCGACGACTTCGCGTCCGTCGGACTCGCCGACGCCTGCCTGCCGATCGCCGAGGTCGCGCGCATCGTCGGCACCGACACCGCGGGCATCTCCGTGGCCTTCCTGGTGGTCGGCTCGACGGTCGAGTTGCCGGCGCTGCGATTGGCCGCCACGCGGTTCCCGGTCGGCGTCGAGGTCGTCGCCGTGATCTGCGAGCCCGAGGCCCAGCCCCGGTTCCTGCGTGTGGCGGGCCTGACGGTGATGACGATCGGCTACCTCGACGACCTCCGCCACGCGCTGCACCGATCGGCGTCGGCCGCATGAGCGTCGCAGCGGGCCCGGACACCCGGGCACGGAAGACGGTCCGGCGCGATGCCCGCCGTGTCGCTCGCCGCCTCTCGCCCTTCCGGCTCGTGGGTGGCACGCTCGCCGTGTGGCTGGTCCTCGCCGTCGCGAGCGTCGCCTGGTGGCCCGTCTACCGCGACGACGCGATGATCGTCGCCGCCGTCACCGCGGTGGTGTTCGGCACGCTCGTCGCGCTCCTGGGCACGGTGTTCCGGCTGCCGACCGCGGTCGTCGCCGTCGCCACGGTCGCGGCGTTCGCCCTCACCGGCGTACCGGCAGCGGTGCCGGGCGAGGCGAACGGGATCCTGCCGACCGGCCAGGGACTCGTCGACCTGTTCGCCGGCGTCGCCCTCGGCTGGAAGCAGCTGGTGACCATCAGCCTGCCGGTCGGCTCCTACGAGTCGTTGCTCGTGCCGTACTTCGCGACGTTGCTCGTCGCCACGGTGACCGGCGTGAGCGTGGCGACCCGCGCCTCCAGGCAGGAACTCGCCAGCATCCCGGCGCTGGTGGTCTTCGCGGCCGGTGTGGTCGTCGGACCCGGTCGGCTCGACACGTCGGTCGTGACGGCCGTCGCGCTCACCGGGATCGCGCTGGTGTGGGCGCTGACGGTGCGGCACGCACGGCGTGCCGTGGCCGTCGCGACGACCATCGGGTCCCGGGTGCCGGTGGCGCGTTCGGTGATCCGGCCGGCGCTCGTCGGGACGGGGACCATCGTCGCCGCGGCGGTCGTCGCGACCGGACTGGGGCTCGTCGCACCGCCGTCCGTCGGCCGCACCGTCGCCCGGACCGACGTGGTGAAGCCGTTCGACCCGCGGGACTACGTCAGTCCGCTCAGCGGCTTCCGCGCCTACGAGGAGGACACCGCGTCGAACACGCCGCAGCTCACGGTCACGGGGCTGCCGGAGAACGGGTTCGTCCGGATCGCCACGCTCGACACCTACGACGGGGTCGTCTACCGCGTCGGCGGGTCGGACGGATCGACGGCGTCCGGGACCTTCGAGCGCGTCCCGACCTCGGTCGACGTCCGGGGCGTCGAGGGGACGACCGTGCGCGTCGGTGTCCGGGTCGACGGGTACAGCGGGGTGTGGCTGCCGACGGTGGGCGACCTCGAACGGGTCGAGTTCACCGGGTCCGGCGCCGAGAAGGAGCGCGGCGCGTTCTTCTACAACGGCTCCACCGCGACCGGAGCGGTCGTCGGTGGCGTCGGTGACGGCACCCGGTACGACCTGACCGCCGTCGTGCCGGACCAACCGACGGACGAGCAGCTCGCGTCCGCACGCCCGGGGAGGGCCTCGGTGCCGACGCCGCGGTCGGTCCCCGACGCGGTGCGGGACACCGTGGACACCTACGCCGGCGATGCCGACACCGACGGCGCCAAGCTCGTGGCGATGGTGCAGGCGCTCAAGCGCAACGGGTACGTCAGCCACGGCGTCGGCGACGACCGAGCGAGTCGTTCCGGGCACGGTGCCGATCGCATCCAGGAACTCCTGACGTCGCCGCTGATGATCGGCGACCAGGAGCAGTACGCCGCCGCGGCGGCGCTGATGGCGGACCAGCTCGGCTTCCCGGCGCGCGTGGTCCTGGGGTTCACCGCCGGCGGCGACGCGGGCGGCGGAGCGGGCCGGAGCGCGACCTCGGGCGGGACGACGACGTTCCGCGGGTCCGACGTCACCGCGCGGGTCGAGGTCGACACGGCGCAGTGGGGGTGGGTCATGATCGACCCGAACCCCGCCGTCCGTGAGATCCCGGACGAGCAGCAGCAGACGCCGCAGCCGGTCACGCGCCCGGAGACGGTCGTGCCGCCGCCCCCGGCCGAGCAGCAGGACCAGTCGCAGCAGGCGCCGCCGCAGAGCGACCGCAACACGCCGCCGGTGCAGCCGCTCTGGTTGCAGATCCTGCTCGCCGTGCTGCCGTGGGCCCTCGGGGTGCTGGGGCTCGCCGCGCTCGTGCTGCTGCCGTTCGGCGTCATCGTGCTGCTCAAGCGGATCCGTCGTCGTCGCCGGCGCCGAGCCCCGACGCCACGTGCCCGGATCGTCGGGGCGTGGGACGAGTACCGCGACGCCCTGGTCGACCGGGGTCACGACGTCGCTCGGGCGGCGACCCGCCGCGAGGCCGTCGTGGGAGCTCCGGGGGAGGGCGGCACCGGACTCGCGGCGTTGGCCGACCGGTCCGTCTTCGGGCCGAGCGAGGCCGACGGCACCGCTGCCGACCGGATGTGGTCGGCGACGGACGACGCGATCACGAGCCTGCGGGCCGGTCGGACCCGCAAGGAACGGATCCGCGCGGCGGTGTCGCTGCGCTCGCTCCGCGTCGTCGACGCCTCGCGGTCTGCGCGGGCATCGGTCGCCTCCGCGGTGACCGCCCGGGGCCGACGCTCCACAGGTGGCCAGGGAGCCGCTGGGGGGCGCGACTACGATGGCGTGCAGGCCGGCGAGCGTCGTGGACGGCCGAGTGAGGACAGGCGGAACACGTGATCAGATGCGAACACTGCGGATCGACGCTCCCGGACGGAGCCATCTTCTGCGGTGAGTGCGGACGCGCCGTGACCGCTGCGGCGAGTCGGCGCCCGGTCGCGACGCCCCCCGTCGAGCAGGCGCCGCCGCCGCCGCTCCAGCAGCCGGACCTGCACGGACGCCGCCAGGACCCGGCGGCCGAGGCCTGGCTGCCCGAATCGACCCTCGACCCCGCGACCCGTGCCTGGCTGACGGGTGCGGAGCGTGGTGGCGAGCAGCAGCCCGCGGCCGTACCGGTCGAGCGTCCCGACGACTTCACGCCCCGGACGGCACCGAGCCACGTGCACGGGAGCGGCTCCGGGCTCACCGACTGGTCCGGGCAGCAGCCGGGTGGGGTCGGCCCGTCGGAGCCCGCCCGTCCGGCGGAGCCGTCGGAGCCGTCCCAGACCGACGAGCCGATCGCTCCGCGTGCGCCGGAGGTGCCGTTCACCCCGCAGCCGCCCGAGCCGCCGCTCGACCCGGACGCGTACCCGTCCGACGCCGACGCGAAGTCCGACTCGTCGCCAGAGGGGGAGGACCCCGAGGTCACCCGCATCGCCGAGCGCCCAGCCGCCCAGCGCTGGGCGCCGCCAGCAGAGCAGGCCGCTGCACCGGCGCCGTCCGGGCCCTCGTGGTGGGTCGGACGATCCACGGCTGCGAACGACTCCGCTGCGGACGCCGCGGACGCGACTCCCGACACCGCCGGTGCTCCGGACGCGGTCGTCTCTCCGCCGCAGCCCGGTGACACCGCGGTCGTCGAGCCCTTGGTCGACCGACGCCCGCCGCGACCGGCGCCGCTGGTCACTCCGGGCTCGCAGGCGACGACGTGCCACGTGTGCGGGCACCGTCTCGAGCCCGACGACATCTTCTGTGCCGAGTGCGGCGCCGTGCGGCCAGCCGTGACCGCGGCGTTCACCGGACCCATCGTGCCGCTCCCGATGGACCGACCCGACTGGGCGGCGGACGACGCCGCCGAGACTCCCGACGACGCGGTTGACGCTCCGGACGACGCGGCGGACGCTCCGGACGACGAGGTCACCGACGACGAGGTCGACGAGGTGTCGGACGACGCTGCTCCGGACGTCGTGCGTGACGGCGATGCGCTGCCGGAGCCTGCGGTCGCCGACGACGGCGCCGAGGGCTCCGCCGGTGTCCTCCCCTCGTGGGTGAACGGTGGCGGCGACGGTGCACCCGCCGGCGACACCCCGCCCCGACCGCGCGGTCTGCACGCGGCCCCGGAGCCCGAGTCACCAGCCGTCGGCACACCCTTCGTCCCGCCCGCTCCCGGTTCCGCGACCGTCCCGTCCTCCGCACCCTCAGCACAGGACAGCGGCGCGATCGGAGTACCGATGGCCGCGCCGCTGCCGCCGCTGCCCGGGGTGGACGGCGCCGCGCGCCCGGCTCCGTCGACGACCGACGCTCCGACGAGCGCCGACGGCGACCTCGAGGACGACGTCGACGAGACCCGCATCGTCTCCGCGACCCCGACCCACGCGCCCTTCGTGCTGCACTTCAGCACCGGGGAGCGCTTCGGCGTGCACGGCACCGGCCTCGTCGGACGACTCCCGCGCCCCCAGCCCGGGGAACGGTTCGACGACCTGCTGACCGTCCACGACCCGGGCAAGTCCGTGTCGAAGACCCACCTCGAGCTGGGGCGCGACGGCGACGACCTGTGGGTGTCCGACCGGTTCTCGGGCAACGGGACCGTCGTCCGGCACATCGACGGGTCGATCCGTCGCTGCGAGCCGGGCCGCCGCTACCGGGTCGAGCGCGGCGCGCGGGTGGACATCGGGGAGCAGTTCTTCCTCGTCCAGTGAGGGCGGGGGAGTCCTCCACAACGGTGTGATCGTCAGCGCTCTCCACAGTTCGGTGGCTGAGCGGCGGTGGCCCCGGGGTCGTGTGGTGCTCTGGAGGCATGACCCCCTTCACCGCCCGCTGCACCCTGGTCGGCGCAGCGGTGGTGCTGCTCGTGGTGGGGCTCGTCGTGCCGGTCGAGTGGCCGTCGCGCGCGGTGCTCCTCGGAGCGGCGGGGTGTTGCGCGGTGCTCGACGTCCTCGTGGTCCGCGCGACCAGGGTCCGTCGCTCCCGCGGCGCCGAGTGCGGGGCGGACGTGGCGGTCCTGGTGCCGACGTCGTCCGGACCGCCGGGCGCCGAGGACGAGACCGTCGGGACGGGGACGCACCGGCGGCCCATCGTCCTCGGCACGGCGTCGAACGGCCGTGAGCTCTCCGTCGACGACCGCTCGCGGCCCCACATCGTCGTGATCGGGTCCGGCGTGCTCGCGCTGGCGGTGTTCCGGGCCGTCGCGGCGCAGGTCCGCGCCGCGGCCGGTCCGGACGACGAGGTCCGAGCCGCGTGCGGTGCCGAAGCGCGCGCGGTGGTGGCTGCGGGCAGCGATCACTGTCCGGCGATGCCCTCCGGCACGGCCGCCGTCGTGGTCGACCGCCCAGCCCACACAGCGAACCCCGACCGCCCAGCCCACGCAGCGAACCCCGACCGCCCGGACCGGGCGTGCCCACCGACCCGCACGACCGTGGTCCTCGTACCCGGCCTCAGCGTCCTGCCCCGGCACTGGGACGTCGCCGTCGAGGTCACCCGCCACGAATGCACCGTCCGACACCCGCACGAACGGCGGGGTACCCCCGTGGCACCGGCACTGCCGCAACTGCAGGACGAACCCGGATGACCCCGGCACAGGGCCACCTCGCGAACCCGCCCTCAGCGCAGCCCGGACCCCGCCCGCAGCGTCCCCACCGGCACCCCGCCGCCGAGCACCTGCTCGCCCGTGGCCGCCATGACGTCCGCGACCCCCGCCGCGTCCAGGATGCCGTTGCGCTCGAGCAGCGTGAGGGCCGCGAGCGTCCCGGACCGCTGCGCGCCGTCGAGGGTCTTGACCGCGACCGCTGCGCCACCGGGCAGCCCCATCACCATGACGCCCTCGGCGCCGAGCTTCGCCAGCACCCGGAGTCGCTCGATCGTCACCGTGTTCGCCCGTCCGATGCCGTCGATGGCCCACGGGTGGTCGAGTACCGCGTCGGTGAGCGCTGCCGTGTCGGACTCGGCCCGCGCGACGACACCGGCGAAGCCCCGGGCGAGTCCGGCCAGCGTCAGGGGGAACACCGGGGCCCCGCACCCGTCGGTCCCGACGACGTCGACGGTCTCGTGGGTGAACTCCTCGACGGTCTCGCGGACGCGCTGCTGCAGCGGGTGCGCCATCTCGAGGTAGGTCTCCTCGTCCCAGCCGTTCACCCGGCACGCCGCGAGCATGCCCGCGTGCTTGCCGGAGCAGTTCATCGCGAGGCGCCTCGGCTCGGTCATGGTGCGGGCGGTGGCGCGGTCGAACGGCATGTCCGGCGGGCAGCCGAGGTCCGACTCGACGTGGTCGTACGACTCGAGCATGTGCAGCGCGATGGCCTGGTGCGCGGGGGTGCCGGCGTGGCTCGCGGTGGTGAGGACGAGCTCCTCGTCGGAGAACACGGCTCCGGCACGACGGACCGCGAGCGCCTGGAAGGGCTTCATCGTGGAGCGGGGGTAGACGCTGGCCTGCACGTCACCGACGGCGTCGATCACGGTGCCGTCCGCGGCGACGACGACCCCGGCACCGACGTGGCGGCTCTCGTCGAACCCGTTGCGGTCGAGGACCGCCAGTTCGACGGACCCCTCGGCGGTGAGAGGATGGCGGTCAGTGTGGACGTCGGAGAGCACCGTCATGCCGCAATCGTACTGATCTTCGAGGAGCCCACCGTGTCCGACCACTCCTACGAGGTCTCCGTCCACTGGACCGGCGACCGCGGCACCGGAACGAGCGGCTACCGCGACTACGGGCGCGACCACGACGTCAGCGCCGCGGGCAAGCACGGCATCGAGGGCTCCGCCGACCCGACGTTCCGCGGGGACCGCGACCGCTGGAACCCCGAGGAGCTCGTCGTCGCGTCCCTCGCCCAGTGCCACATGCTGAGCTACCTCCACGTCGCCGTGACCGAGGGCTTCACCGTCGTCGACTACGAGGACCGCGCCACGGCCAGCCTCAACCTCAACCGCGACGGCTCCGGGGAGCTCACCGAGGCGACGCTGCGCCCGGTGGTCACCATCCTCGAGGCGGACCGCGTCGCCGACGCCGAGGCCGCCCACGCCACCGCGAACAGCCTCTGCTTCATCGCACGCTCGGTGGCCTTTCCTGTGCACCACGTCCCGCACACCAAGGTCCGTGCGGCAGACTAGGTCCTCGTGAAGCGTCTGCGTCTCCTCCCGATCGCCCTCGTCCCCGCCGTCGTGCTGGGACTCGCCGCGTGCTCCGGATCCGGGTCGAGCGACTCGACCGCCACCCCGAGTGCGTCGTCGAGCGCGACCGCCGCAGCCATCACGTCCTGCCCCGACCCGGGTTCGGCGTCGAAGGCGATCAGGGTGTCCGGCGCGTTCGGCGGCAGCACGGCACCGACGGTGAAGTTCACGGGCGGCCTCACCGCGAGCAAGCCCCAGGCGAGCACGGTCGTACGCGGCAAGGGTGCCTCGCTGGACGAGGGCGACTACGCGCAGGTCTCCTACAGCGTGTACCAGGCGTCGGACGCGAAGAAGCTCGGCACGGTCGGCTTCGACCAGGGCAACCCGCAGGTCCTCTCGGTGGGCGGTTCGGGCTTCGGCGCCCTCCTGGCGTGCTCGAAGGTCGGTGACCGCATCGCGGCGGTCGGTCAGTCGTCGGCGCTCGGCTTCAACACCGGCGGCGAGATCGTCGTCGTCGCCGACGTCGTGGCGCAGACCCCGACGAAGGCCACCGGGAAGGCCCAGGAGCAGGACCCGAAGCTCCCGACCGTGCAGGACAAGGCGGACGGCGAGCCGGAGATCACCATCCCCGAGGGCGTCGCGGCACCGTCGAAGACCACGCCCGAGGTCATCAAGCAGGGCACCGGCGACACGATCGCCGACGGCGACACCGCGCTCGTGCAGTACAAGGGCGTCGTCTACGACACCGGCAAGGAGTTCGACTCCTCGTGGTCGAAGGGCGTCCCGACGACCTTCACCATCTCCGAGGGCTCGCTCATCAAGGGCTTCGTGACCGGGCTGGTCGGCCAGAAGGTCGGCTCGCAGGTCCTCATCGTCGTCACGCCGGAGGACGGCTACGGCGCGAACCCGCAGGAGGGCTCGGGCATCCCGAAGAACGCCACGCTCGTCTTCGTCGTCGACATCCTCGCCAAGGGCTGACCGTGCGCCAGAAGCGGCGCATCGCGATCCTCGGCAGCACCGGCTCGATCGGCACCCAGGCACTCGACGTCGTCGCCCGCAACCCCGACCGCTTCGAGGTCGTCGGCCTCACCGCCGGCAGCAACCGCACCGTGGTCGCCGAGCAGGCCGCACGCTTCGGCGTCCGTGACACCGCGTTCGGCGCCGCGGACACCGAACGCCTGGTCCGCAGCGTCGAGGCCGACGTCGTCCTCAACGGCATCACCGGGTCGGTCGGCCTCGGCCCCACCCTGGCCGCGCTCGAGTCCGGCGCCACGCTGGCGTTGGCGAACAAGGAGAGCCTCATCGTGGGTGGCCCGCTCGTGCAGGCCGCCGCGGCACCCGGCCAGATCGTCCCGGTCGACAGCGAGCACTCCGCCATCGCCCAGGCGCTCCGCTCCGGCACGACGGACGAGGTCCGCCGGCTCGTGCTCACCGCGAGCGGCGGCCCGTTCCGCGGGCGCTCGCGCGCGGACCTCACGGACGTCACCCCGGCCGAGGCGCTCGCCCACCCGACGTGGGACATGGGCCTCGTGGTCACG
Organism: Curtobacterium sp. NPDC087082; assembly: GCF_044745045.1. Classification (NCBI taxonomy): domain Bacteria; kingdom Bacillati; phylum Actinomycetota; class Actinomycetes; order Micrococcales; family Microbacteriaceae; genus Curtobacterium; species Curtobacterium sp. NPDC087082. The sequence continues at coordinate 207,787 of NZ_JBIUZN010000004.1, forward strand.
ACGAACTCCGCGACGCTCGTCAACAAGGGCCTCGAGGTCATCGAGGCCCACCTGCTCTTCGGCGTCCCCTACGACCGCATCGACGTGACGGTGCACGCGCAGTCGATCGTGCACTCGATGGTCGAGTTCGTCGACGGCTCGACGATCGCACAGGCGTCGCCGCCGGACATGCGGCTGCCCATCGCCCTCGGTCTCGCGTGGCCCGACCGGGTCCCGGGCGTCGGGGTGCCGCTCGACTGGACGTCGGCGAGCACCTGGACGTTCGAGCCCCTCGACGACGAGGCCTTCGGTGCGGTCGCCCTCGCGAAGCGCGTCGGGCAGCTCGGGGGGACGTTCCCGGCCGTGTTCAACGCGGCGAACGAGCAGGCCGTGGCCGCGTTCCACGCGGGAGCGATCGGTTTCCTCGACATCGTCGACACGGTCGAGCGCGTGGTCGACGAGCACACGGCGGGGGAGCCCTCCCTCGAGGGCGTGCTGGCAGCGGAGCGCTGGGCGCGCACCGCGGCCGACCGCATGCTCTCCCGCTGAGGCGAGTCGCGCCTCCCGTCCGTCAGCACGGCTGCGGGAGCAGACGGACCGGGCGGTCCAGGAGGCGCGGCGCACCTCCCAGGGCGCGCTCGGCTCGGTCATGGGAACCGTCCCGTACCCTTTCCCGGTGACCGTCGAAACCGTCCTGCTCTTCGTCCTCGGCGTGGTCGTCTTCATCATCGGCCTGCTGGTCTCGATCGGACTCCACGAGCTGGGGCACCTGTCCTTCGCGAAGCTGTTCAACGTCAAGGTGACCCAGTACTCGCTGGGCTTCGGCAAGGCGATCTGGTCGTTCAGGCGGGGCGAGACCGAGTACGGCATCCGCCCGATCCTGCTCGGCGGCTACATCTCGATGGTCGGCATGCTCAAGCCGCGGGCGTCCGGGCGACCGAGTGCGATCACGAACACGGGCATGTACGGCGCCTTCGTGCAGGACGCCCGGCAGGCGAGCGCCGAGCAGATCGCGGACTCCGGCGGCGACGACTCGCGTGCGTTCTACCGGTTGACCCCGTGGAAGCGGATCATCGTGATGGTCGCCGGTCCGGCGATGAACCTCGTGATCGGCATCGTGCTGTTCGGGGTGCTGCTCGTCGGGTTCGGTGCGCCGACGACCACGTTCACGTCGAGCGTCGACTGCGTGCTGCCGACGAGCCAGGCGACGACGTGCACCTCCGGGGACGCCGTGTCGCCGGCGAAGCAGGCCGGCATCCGGTCGGGCGACGTCGTGCTCTCGGTCGACGGGAAGCAGGACCCGACGATCGCCCAGGTCTCCGAGGTCTTCCAGCGGTCCGCCGGCGAGGACGTCACCGTCGTGGTGTCCCGCGACGGGGCCGAGAAGACGCTGCACATCACGCCGACGACCGCCACGCGGGACGTCTACACCGCCGACGGCACGGTCGCGAAGAACGACGACGGCAGCACGAAGACACAGCAGGTCGGCGTCGTCGGCGTGAGCATCGGCCAGTCGCTCGTCCGGCAGTCGCCGGCCGCGGTGCTGCCGGCCACCGGGGCGCAGATCTCGGCGTCGGCGCACCTCATCATCGACCTGCCGCAGCGGCTCGTCGCGGTGTGGAACGCGGCGTTCGGCTCGCAGGAGCGGTCGCAGGACAGCCCGGTGTCGGTCGTCGGCGTCGGCCGCGCGATCGGCGAGGTCTCGTCGATGAGCGGCGTGCCGGTGGTCGACAAGGCGTACACGATCCTCGGACTGCTCGCCTCGCTGAACATCGGCCTGTTCGTCCTGAACATGGTGCCGCTCCTGCCGCTGGACGGCGGCCACATCGCCGGCGCCCTGTGGGAGGCCGTGAAGCGCCGCTCCTTCACGCTGGTCGGCAAGGCGGACCCGGGGCCGATCGACCTCGCGAAGACGATGCCGCTGACGATGGTCGTCGTGGTCCTGCTCGCCGGCATGAGCGCCCTGCTCATCTACGCCGACATCGTGCGCCCCGTGAACCTGTTCGGGTAGCGACGAGGTCTCGGCCGCGCACTACGCTTTCGCACATGAGCACAGCTCCGGAAGTCCGCACGGTCGAGCGGCAGGGCACCGACGTCATCGCCGAGTCCGACCGGAAGGGACGTCCGAGGGACCTCTTCTGGCCGTGGTTCGCCGCGAACATCTCTGTGCTCGGCCTGTCGTACGGCTCGTTCGTCCTCGGGTTCGGCATCTCCTTCTGGCAGGCCACGATCGTCTCCGTCATCGGGGTCGCGTTCTCGTTCCTGCTGTGCGGGATCGTCGCCATCGCCGGCAAACGGGGCTCGGCACCGACGATGGTGCTCGGCCGCGCGGCGTTCGGCGTCCGGGGGAACCGGCTGCCGGCGTTCCTCAGCTGGATCCTCACCGTCGGGTGGGAGACCGCGCTCGCGTCGGCGGCGGTCCTGGCCACGTCGACGGTGTTCCGGGAGCTCGGGTGGGACGGCGGCGTCCTGACGAAGCTCGTCGCACTCGTGGTCGTCGCCGCACTCGTCGTCGGTGCGGGCATCGCCGGGTTCGACGTGATCATGCGACTGCAGACGTGGATCACGGTCATCACCGCGGTGCTGACGATCGTCTACGTGGTGCTCGCGCTGCCCTCGATCGACCTCGGTGCGATCGCCGCGCTGCCGGCCGGGAGCGCGCAGAACGTCGTCGGCGCCCTCGTGCTCGTGATGACCGGGTTCGGCCTCGGTTGGGTGAACGCCGCCGCGGACTACTCGCGCTACCTGCCACGGTCGGCCTCGACCCGCGGGGTCGTCTGGTGGACCACGTTCGGCGGGGCGCTCGCGCCGATCGTGCTCGTCGTGCTCGGCGTCCTGCTCGCCGGCTCGTCGAAGGACCTCAACACGGCGATCGCCGCCGACCCGATCGGTGCGCTGACGACCGTGCTGCCGGTGTGGTTCCTCATCCCGTTCGCCCTCGTCGCGGTCCTCGGACTCGTCGGCGGTGCGGTGCTCGACATCTACAGCTCCGGACTGGCTCTGCTGAGCGCCGGCATCCGCATCCCGAGGCCCGTCGCGGCCGGGGTCGACGGCGTGTTCATGGTGGCGGGCGCCGTCTACGTTGTGTTCTTCGCCGACTCGTTCATCCAGCCGTTCCAGGCGTTCCTCGTGACGCTCGGCGTGCCGATCGCCGCGTGGTGCGGGATCTTCGTCGCCGACGTCGTGATCCGCCGGGCTCCGTACGCCGAGCGGGAGCTGGAGGACCGCCGTGGCCGGTACGGCGACGTGCGCTGGCTCGCCGTCGGCCTCGTCGTCGTGGGGACCGCGCTCGGCTGGGGCCTGGTGACGAACACGTACGGCGTGCCGTCCTGGCTCAACTGGCAGGGGTACCTGCTCGAGCCGTTCGGTCTCGGCGGGCGAACCGGCGCTTGGGCGTACGCGAACCTCGGGGTGCTCGTGGCGCTCGTCGTCGGGTTCCTCGGCACCCTGCTGTTCGCCCGCGGCTCGGTCCGCCGGCAGGAGCAGGCATGAGCGCGGTCGAGGCCGCCGTCGCCGGGGTACCGGAGGACGCGTGGCTCGTCGTCGTCGACATGCAGGAGGTCTTCACGGGCGAGAGCCCCTGGGCCACCGGGCGCTTCGACCACGCCGCCGCCGGGATCGAGCGCCTGCTCCCGCGGTTCACCGGCCGCACGGTGTTCACCCGCTTCGTCGCTCCGGAGCACCCGCGGGGTGCCTGGGTGCCCTACTACCGGGACTGGTCGTTCGCGCTCGTGCCGCACACCGATCCGCTCTGGGACCTGACCGAACCGTTCGCGACCGCCGCGGCGGACCGACGCGACCCCGTCGTCACCGAGACGACCTTCGGCAAGTGGGGGACGCGCCTCCAGGCCGTCACCGGTGACCACCCGCACCTCGTCCTGGTCGGGGTGTCCACCGACTGCTGCGTCCTGTCGACCGCGCTGGCGGCCGCGGACGCCGGCGCGACGGTGACCGTCGTGGCGGACGCGTGCGCCGGGGCGAGCGACGAGGACCACGAGCGCGCCCTCGCGGCGATGCGGCTCTACGCGCCGCTCATCACCGTCATCTGAGCATCACGCGTGCGCGGGGCTGGGCGTCACCGGGAGCGCGTAGAGTGCACCTCGTGCCTGCAGTGAACCTCGGTCTGCCGAAAGTCCCCGAAACTCTGAGCCCGCGCCGCAAGTCCCGGCAGATCCGGGTCGGCAAGGTGCTCGTGGGCGGCGACGCGCCCGTGTCCGTCCAGTCGATGACCACGACGCCGACGACGAACATCAACGCGACCCTCCAGCAGATCGCCGAGCTCACGGCGTCCGGTTGCGACATCGTCCGCGTGGCGGTGCCGAGCCAGGACGACGCCGACGCGCTGCCGATCATCGCGAAGAAGTCGCAGATCCCGGTGATCGCCGACATCCACTTCCAGCCGAAGTACGTCTTCCAGGCCATCGACGCCGGCTGCGCCGCGGTCCGCGTGAACCCGGGCAACATCCGGAAGTTCGACGACCAGGTCGGCGCCATCGCCAAGGCCGCGAAGGACGCCGGCGTCTCGCTCCGCATCGGCGTCAACGCCGGTTCCCTCGAGCCGAGCCTGCTGCAGAAGTACGGCAAGGCCACGCCCGAGGCGCTCGTCGAGTCCGCCGTGTGGGAAGCCTCCCTGTTCGAGGAGCACGACTTCCACGACTTCAAGATCTCGGTCAAGCACAACGACCCGATCGTCATGGTGAAGGCCTACCGGCAGCTCGCCGCGGCGGGGGACTGGCCGCTGCACCTCGGCGTGACCGAGGCCGGCCCGGAGTTCCAGGGCACCATCAAGAGCGCCACGGCGTTCGGCATCCTGCTGGCCGAGGGCATCGGCGACACCATCCGCGTGTCCCTCTCCGCCCCGCCCGCGCAAGAGGTCAAGGTCGGCCTGCAGATCCTGCAGTCGCTCAACCTCCGCGAGCGCAAGCTCGAGATCGTCTCGTGCCCCAGCTGCGGCCGGGCCCAGGTCGACGTCTACCAGCTGGCGAACGACGTGACGAAGGGGCTCGAGGGCATGACCGTGCCGCTCCGCGTCGCCGTCATGGGCTGTGTCGTGAACGGCCCGGGCGAGGCGCGTGAGGCCGACCTCGGCGTCGCGTCCGGCAACGGCAAGGGGCAGATCTTCGTCAAGGGCGAGGTCATCAAGACGGTTCCGGAAGCCGAGATCGTCGAGACCCTGATCACCGAGGCGAACCGTCTCGCCGACGAGATGGGGCCGGCGGCCGGCACCGGCAAGCCGCTCGTCGTCACGTCGTAGGCGCGCGCGGGCGCGCGCAGGCGCGCGCAGCGCTTTCGTGAGCAGAAGAGGTCGGGTCGCGCGAACGCACCCGACCTCTTCTGCTCACGAAGTGCCGCACACCGGACCGGACGCAGGACGGGAGGCACGGTGCCAGCCCGCACCGCGCCTCCCGACCGCAGACGCGCGCCGCACCCACTCCCACGCGCCGCTAGGCTTGCCCCGTGGTCACACGGCTTTCGCATCTGTTCCTCCGTACGCTCCGCGACGACCCCTCCGACGCCGAGGTGACGAGCGCGAAGCTCCTCGTCCGCGCCGGCTACGTCCGTCGCCAGTCCCCGGGGATCTTCGCGTGGTTGCCGCTCGGTCTGAAGGTCCGCGCCCGCATCGAGGCGATCATCCGCGACGAGATGGTCGCCGCCGGCGCGCAGGAGGTCCTGCTCCCGGCGCTCCTGCCGCGCGAGCCGTACGAGGCGACGAACCGCTGGACCGAGTACGGCGACGGCATGTTCCGCCTGCAGGACCGCAAGGGCGCCGACTACCTGCTCGCGCCCACGCACGAGGAGATGTTCGCGCTCCTGGTGAAGGACCTCTACGGCTCGTACAAGGACCTCCCCGTCACGCTGTTCCAGATCCAGGACAAGTACCGCGACGAGGCACGCCCCCGCGCCGGACTCCTGCGCGGCCGCGAGTTCACCATGAAGGACGCGTACTCGTTCGACCTCACCGACGAGGGCCTCGAGCGCAGCTACCAGGTCATGCGCGACGCCTACGAGAAGATCTTCGCCCGACTCGGTCTCGAGTACGTCATCGTCAAGGCGGACGCCGGCGCGATGGGCGGGTCGAAGTCCGAGGAGTTCCTGCACCCGATCGGCGTCGGCGAGGACACCTTCGTCCGCAGTGCCGGCGGCTACGCGGCCAACGTCGAGGCCTACGTCACCCCGGTGCCGGACGCCCTGCCGATCGAGGGGCAGCCCGAACCCGTGCTCCTGCCCGCGTCGGACACCCCGACGATCGAGACGCTCGTGGCGCACGCGAACGAGGTCGCCCCGCGCGAGGGCGCCCCTTGGACGGCCGCCGACACGCTGAAGAACGTCGTGCTCGCCCTGACGCACCTCGACGGCACGCGCGAGATCGTCGTCGTCGGGCTCCCCGGTGACCGTGACGTCGACCTGAAGCGCGCCGAGGTGGCCTTCGCCCCGGCCGAGGTCGAGCCCGCCGGTGACGACGACTTCCGCAAGCACAAGAGCCTGGTCAAGGGCTACATCGGCCCGCAGGTCCTCGGTGCCGAGAGCACGACGGGCATCCGCTACTTCGTCGACCCCCGCGTGGTCGACGGCACCGCGTGGATCACGGGCGCGAACGAGCGCGGCGTGCACGTCTCCGGCCTCGTCGCCGGTCGTGACTTCGTGGCCGACGGCGTCGCCGAGGTGTCCGACGTCCGCGCCGGCGACCCGGCCCCCGACGGCTCCGGCCCGCTCGAGACCGCGCGCGGCATGGAGATCGGCCACGTCTTCCAGCTCGGCCGCAAGTACGCCGAGGCGCTCGGCCTCAAGGTGCAGGACGAGAACGGCAAGCTCGCCACGGTCACGATGGGCTCGTACGGCATCGGCGTGACGCGCATCCTCGCGATCCTCGCCGAGGCGCACAACGACGAGAAGGGCCTCGCCTGGCCGAAGAACGTCGCACCGTTCGACGTGCACGTCGTCGCGACCGGCAAGGACGAGGTCGCCTACGACCTGGCCACGTCGATCGTCGCCGAGCTCGAGGGTGAGCGGTTCGAGGTCCTCTACGACGACCGTCCGAAGGTCTCGCCCGGCGTGAAGCTGCGCGACGCTGAACTCCTCGGCATGCCGATCGTCGTCGTCGCCGGTCGCGGCGCCGCCGACGGCGTCGTCGAGCTGTGGAACCGGGCGAGCGGCGAACGCCGCGACGTGCCGGTCGCCGAGCTGCTCGAGGCGGTCCGCGCGATCTAGCGGGTCACGTCCTCGACGTGACGACACGGCGGACGGGAGGCACGGTGCCAGCTGGCACCGTCCCTCCCGTCCGTCGTCCGGCCGGGTCCGTGACCCGCAGTGCGGTAGTCTGGTCGCCGACTTCCGCGCGGTTCCATCCGCGGGAGCGACTCATCTGAATACGGAGGCCCTCGGTGAAGATCGATCTCGCAGTCCTGCGACTCATGGAGCGTGAGCGGGAGATCCCGTTCGACGAACTCGTCCAGATCATCGAACAGGCCATCCTGACGGCGTACCAGAAGCACCGCACCGAGAACGAGGAGCCCGTCGACGCGGACGTCCGCGTCGAGCTCGACCGCAAGTCGGGCGAGGTCTCGGTCTACGTGCCCGAGCGCGACGACGAGGGCACCGTGATCGGCGAGGCCGTCGACCAGCCCAGCGACTTCGGTCGCATCGCCGCGTTCGCCGCCAAGCAGGTCATCAACCAGCGCCTGCGCGACATCGGCGACGACAAGATCCTCGGCGAGTTCCGCGGCAAGGAAGGCGACATCGTCGCGGGCATCGTCCAGCAGGGCCCGAACCCGAAGATGGTGCACGTCGACCTCGGCACGGTCGAGGCGATCCTGCCGCCGGAGGAGCAGGTGCCCGGCGAGGACTACAAGCACGGTGCACGGCTGCGCGTCTACGTGACGAGCGTCGGCCGCGGCATGAAGGGTCCGCAGATCACGGTTTCGCGCACCCACCCCGGCCTGGTCCGCAAGCTGTTCGCCCTCGAGGTCCCGGAAATCGCGTCCGGCGTCGTGGAGATCACCTCCCTCGCGCGCGAGGCCGGCCACCGCACGAAGATCGCGGTCAAGGCGAACGAGCCCGGTGTGAACGCGAAGGGTGCGTGCATCGGCGAGCTCGGTGCCCGCGTCCGTGCCGTGACGACGGAGCTCGGCGCCGAGAAGATCGACATCGTCGACTACTCGTCCGACCTGGCGTCGTTCGTGGCCAGCGCCCTGTCGCCGGCCAAGGTGACGAGCGCCTTCGTGCTCGACGCCTCGACGAAGGCCGTCCGCGCCCTCGTGCCGGACTACCAGCTGTCGCTCGCGATCGGCAAGGAAGGGCAGAACGCCCGCCTCGCCGCGAAGCTCACGGGCGCCCGGATCGACATCCAGCCGGACTCGATCCTGGACGGCGAGGACTGACGGTTTCGCTCGTGGCACGTCCGGTCCGGGCGTGCCGGATCGCGGTCGTCGAGAGGGAGGAGTAAGGTGGTTCCCGTCAGAACATGCATCGGCAGTCGCCGTCGTGCTCCCCGGTCCTCCCTCCTCCGTGTCGTCGCCCTGAGCGACGGTCGTGTCGTGGCGGACCCGAAGGCAGTCATGCCGGGGCGGGGAGCGTGGCTCACCCCGACCGTCGAAGCACATGATCAGGCCGTCAAGCGCAAGGCGTACCGCCGGGCGCTCCGGCTCGATCATGAACCGGACACGTCCGCGGTGCGTGACTACCTCGAAGCGCTCCGGCGCCCCGAACCACAGGCACGCGACCAGGACATGACAGAACAGGCTGAACGGCTTATGGACAACTGATGAGCGGCTCGAAATGAGACCCGTCATCCATTGAGTCCTGCCCCTCCACGGGGTGGGACCCGTGAAGGAGAACAGTGGCAAAACCACGCGTACACGAGATCGCATCCGAACTCGGTGTCGACAGCAAGACCGCAATGGAGAAGCTCAAGGAACTCGGCGAGTTCGTCAAGGGCCCGAGCTCCAGTGTCGAACCCCCCGTCGCGCGCAAGCTCCGTGCTGCGCTGCAGGCTGACGGCGCCTCGGCGTCGAAGCCCGCTGCGGCACAGACCCCGAGCGCGCCGGCCAAGACCGCGGCGCCGAAGTCGGGCGCACCGAAGCCCGGCGGCCCCCGCCCGGGTCCGGCCCGTCCGGCACCCACCCCCGAGCCCGAGCCCGAGGTGCAGGCGCCCGCCGCCGACGTGCCGACGCCGGCCGCCCCGAAGTCCGTCGCCCAGCGACAGGCCGAGGCCGAGGCTGCTCGCAAGGCCGCCGCTGCCGAGAAGGCCGCTGCCGAGAAGTCCGGCGACGCCGGCCCCGACGCAGCAGCCGAGCCGAAGGACGACGCCGTCAAGCCCGGCGGCGCACCGAAGCCCGGTGCCGCAGCCGGCCCCAAGCCGGGTGGCCCGAAGCCGGGCGCACGTCCCGGCAACAACCCCTACGCGTCGAGCCAGGGCATGGGCTCGCGCCCGCCGCGTCCGGGCAACAACCCGTACTCGTCCAACCAGGGCATGGGCCAACGCCCCGCCGCCGGCGCCGGTGGCGGCAACGGCATCCCGCGTCCGGCCCCGCCGCGTCCGGGTGCTCCCCGTCCGGGCGCTCCGCGTCCCGGTGGTCCCGGCCAGGCAGGCCGTCCGAACGGCTTCGGGCAGCGCCCGGGCCAGGGTGGCGGCGGTCGTGGCGGCCCCGGTGGTCGTCCGGGCGGTGCCGGTGGTGCCGGTGGCGGCTTCCCTCGTCCGGCCTTCAGCGGCCCGCGTCCCGCCGGTGGCGGTGGCCGCGGTCGTGGCCCCGGTGGCGGTACCGCTGGTGCGTTCGGTCGCGGTGGCGGCAAGAGCCGTGCCCGCAAGTCGAAGCGGACGAAGCGCGCCGAGTACGAGATGCGGCAGGCGCCGTCGCTCGGCGGTGTGCAGGTCCCTCGTGGCGACGGCAACACGGTCGTCCGTCTGCGTCGCGGTGCGAGCATCTCGGACTTCGCCGACAAGATCGACGCGAGCCCCGGCAACCTGGTGACGGTGCTGTTCCACCTCGGTGAGATGGCGACCGCGACCGAGTCGCTGGACGAGGCCACGTTCGAGGTCCTCGGCGAGGAGCTGGGCTACAAGATCCAGATCGTCTCGCCGGAAGACGAGGACAAGGAGCTCCTCGAGGGCTTCGACATCGACCTCGAAGCCGAGCTGGACGACGAGGACGACTCGGTGCTGCAGCAGCGGCCCCCGGTGGTCACCGTCATGGGTCACGTCGACCACGGCAAGACCCGCCTGCTCGACGCGATCCGCAACTCGAAGGTCGTCGAGGGCGAAGCCGGTGGCATCACCCAGCACATCGGTGCGTACCAGATCGTCACCGAGCACGAGGGCATCGAGCGCCCGATCACCTTCATCGACACCCCGGGTCACGAGGCCTTCACGGCCATGCGTGCCCGTGGTGCCCAGGTGACGGACATCGCGATCCTCGTGGTCGCGGCGGACGACGGCATCATGCCCCAGACGATCGAGGCACTGAACCACGCGCAGTCGGCCGGTGTGCCGATCGTGGTCGCGGTGAACAAGATCGACAAGGAAGGCGCGAACCCGGCCAAGGTCCGCCAGCAGCTCACCGAGTACAACCTGGTGGCCGAGGAGTACGGCGGCGACGTCATGTTCGTCGACGTGTCGGCTCGTCAGAACATCGGCATCCAGGACCTCCTGGACGCCGTGCTGCTCACGGCCGACGCCGGTCTCGACCTGCGTGCGAACCCCGACAAGGACGCCCGCGGTGTGGCGATCGAAGCACGCCTCGACAAGGGCCGTGGTTCGGTTGCGACCGTGCTCATCCAGTCCGGGACGCTGCACGTCGGCGACGCCATCGTGGCGGGGACGGCCTACGGCCGCGTCCGTGCGATGACGGACGAGAACGGCGTGGCGGTCAAGGCCGCGACGCCGAGCCGTCCGGTCCAGGTGCAGGGTCTGTCCTCGGTGCCCCGCGCCGGTGACACGTTCCTCGTGACCGAAGAGGACCGCACGGCACGTCAGATCGCCGAGAAGCGTGAAGCCGCCGAGCGCAACGCCCAGCTGGCCAAGGCCCGCAAGCGCATCTCGCTCGAGGACTTCACCCGTGCACTCGAAGAGGGCAAGGTCGACTCGCTCAACCTCATCATCAAGGGTGACGTCTCCGGTGCCGTCGAGGCACTCGAGCAGTCGCTCCTGGACATCGAGGTCGACGACAGCGTCCAGCTCCGGATCCTGCACCGCGGCGTCGGTGCGATCACGGAGTCGGACATCGACCTGGCCACGATCGACAACGCGATCGTCGTCGGCTTCAACGTCCGCCCGGACGTCAAGGCCCGCGAGCGTGCAGCGCGCGAAGGCATCGACGTGCGCTTCTACTCGGTCATCTACAACGCACTCGAGGACATCGAGCAGTCCCTCAAGGGCATGCTCAAGCCCGAGTACGAAGAGGTCCAGTCGGGTGTCGCCGAGATCCGCGAGGTGTTCCGTTCCTCGAAGTTCGGCAACATCGCGGGTGTCATCGTCCGCTCCGGCACGATCACGCGCAACGCCAAGGCGCGCGTCATCCGCGAAGGCGTGGTGCTCGCCGATGGTCTGGCCATCGAGTCGCTGCGTCGCTTCAAGGACGACGTGACCGAGGTCCGCACGGACTTCGAAGCCGGTATCGGTCTGGGCAAGTTCAACGACATCCAGATCGGCGACGAGATCGAGACCACCGAGCTCGTCGAGAAGCCGCGCGACTGATCGCGTGACTACCCTGGGCCCCGGCTTCCTTCACGGGAGGTCGGGGCCCAGCCCCGTTCCAGAGCAAGACATCTCCACAGGAGGCACCCATGGCCGATCCGCAGCGCGCACGCAAGATGGCGGACCGCATCAAGGAAGTCGTCGCACGCCGACTCGACAAGGGCCTTCGCGACCCGCGACTCGGGTTCGTGACGATCACCGACGTCCGTGTGACCGGTGACCTGCAGCACGCGTCGATCTTCTACACCGTGTACGGCACCGACGAGGAGCGTGCCGACTCCGCCGCGGCGCTCAAGGCCGCGACCGGGATGCTCCGGTCCGAGGTCGGCAAGAACATCACCGCTCGTCTGACCCCGTCGCTCGAGTTCATCGCCGACGCCCTGCCGGAGACCTCGGCGCACATGGAGGACCTGCTCGTGCAGGCCCAGGTGCGCGACGAGCAGGTCCGTGCAGCCGCGGCCGGCGCGACCTACGCCGGCGACGCCGACCCGTACAAGCACGACGAGGACGAGGACGAGGACGAGGACGAGGACGACGCCGACGCGGCGCGCGCCTGACCCGTCCGATCAGCCCTCGGGCAGCCGGTAGCCGCTCGCGTCGTCCCCGACGGCCAGTCCGTCGCGCAGGAGCGACGCGAGCGCCCGGTCCCGCTGCTCGGCATCGGGCCACACCGGTTCGATCTCGTCGCGCGTGACGGGGACGTCGCTCGCGCGGAGCTCCGCCATGATGAGCCCGCGCACCTGCCGGTCGCTGCCGGCGAACTTCGCCTGCTTCGGCGCGCGTGGGCCGTCGTGCTCCGGGTAGCCGGCGGCCCGCCACGCGCAGCGGTCGGCGATCGGGCACGCGTCGCACGCGGGGGAGCGTGCGACGCAGACGAGCGCGCCGAGCTCCATCACCGCGGCGTTCGTCGCTGCGGCGTCGTCACGGTCGTCCGGCAGCACCGACTCCATCAGCGGGAGGTCCTGCTTCGCCTTCGCGGGGCCCGGTTCGCCCTGGCCGAGCAGGGCGCGGGCGAGGACGCGCCGGACGTTCACGTCGACGACCGGGTGCCGGTCGCCGTACGCGAACACGGCGACCGCTCGGGCCGTGTAGTCCCCGATCCCGGGCAGCGCGAGCAGCGCGTCCACGTCCCGGGGCACCACGTTGTCGTGCTGCTCGGCGATCGCCGTCGCGGCCGCGTGCAGCGCGAGCGCCCGTCTCGGGTAGCCGAGCCGGTCCCAGGCACGCACCGCGTCCGCCGGGGGTGAGGCCGCGAGGTCCGCAGGCGTCGGCCAGCGGGTGAGCCATGCCTCCAGGCGGGGGACGACGCGCGCGACCTGCGTCTGCTGCAGCATGATCTCGCTGACCAGCGTGCCCCACGCGGGGAACCCGGGACGCCGCCACGGCAGGTCGCGCGCCTCGGCGCGGAACCACGCGATGAGCGGCGTCGCGATGTCCGTTCGTCGGGTCGCGTCCTGTGGACGGGTCGGGTTGTCCACATTCGGACTGGAGGCACGACTCGCGTTCACCACGACAGCCTACGGTGGGTGCATGGCACGTTGGGCACCCCAGGAGACCGACACCATGGCCGCGATCGCGGCCGAGGTGATCGCACAGGTCGGCACGAACCGGACGGTCGTCGGCATCGACGGACAGGACGGCGTCGACCTCGAACGCGTGGCCTCCGGGCTGGTCGACGGCTTCCAGCAGCACGGGGTGTCCGCGATGGCCGCCGCCGCACCGTCGAGCGACGTTGACGCGTTGCGGGCCGACCTCGTCGCGCCGTTCCGGTCCACCGGCGAGGGCCCCGGCATCCTCGTGGTGCACGGACACGGGGTGCTGGCACACGGTGCCCACCGACTCTGGCGCTGGTCGCTGTGGGTGGAGCAGGAGTCCGGGCGCCTCGAGCGCCGCGCGGACGTCAAGATCGCCGCGTCCGCGGTGCTGGACGTCACCGAGCCCGAGCACCCGCGTCGCGAGTGGAACGACGCCTGCTGAGTCGCCGGAGCGCTGGTAATCTCCTCTGGTGCTCGAAACCGCGCCCGACGGCATCCTCCTCGTCGACAAGCCGCAGGGGATCTCCAGCCACCGGGTCGTCTCCATCGCCCGACGTCGGCTGGGTCTGAAGAAGGTCGGCCACGCCGGCACGCTCGACCCGATGGCGACCGGCCTGCTCCTGCTCGGGATCGGCCCGTCGACCCGGCTCCTGACGCACCTCGTCGGACTCGGCAAGACCTACACCGCCACGATCCGTCTCGGGGTCTCGACCGACTCGGACGACGCCGACGGGACCCCCACCGCGGCCGTGGGCACGTCCTCGGCGGACGTGTCCGAGGCCGCGGTCGAGCGGGCCGTCGCCGCGCAGCGCGGACAGATCTCGCAGGTGCCGTCGACCGTCAGCGCCATCAAGGTCGACGGCCGCCGCGCCTACGACCTCGCGCGCAAGGGTGAAGCGGTCGTCCTGCAGTCCCGGACCGTGACGGTGTCGCGGTTCGACGTCACCGGCCGGGGTGACCGCGTCGTCTCGGTCGACGGCGAGGACGTGGCAGTGATCGACCTCGACGTCGTCGTGTCGTGCTCGTCCGGCACCTACGTGCGCGCGCTGGCGCGTGACGTCGGCGCCGCACTCGGCACCGGCGCCCACCTCACCGCGCTCCGCCGCACCGAGGTCGGCCCCTTCAGCGTCGACGACGCGATCGACCTCGAGGACGAGTCGGTCGACGTCCGGGCCGCACTCGCCCGACCGGTCGACGTCGCCCGCACCCTGTTCCCGTCCGTGCCGCTCGACCCGGCCGCGGCGAAGGACCTCGCCGACGGCAAGCGCGTCGCGGCGGACCACCCGGACACCGACGGCCCGGTCGCGGCCGTCGCCACCGAGGGGGACCGGCTCGTCGGGCTCGTCTCGGTGCGACGCGGACTGCTGCGCGTCATCACCAACTTCCCGACGGCATCGGGGGTGGGCGCGTGATCGAGTGGTTCATGTGGGTGCAGCTCGTCATCGCCGTGCTCGCCGGGCTCTTCGCGGTCGTCGTGGGGTTCATCGGTTGGAAGCCGAACGACTACACGGTCGGGTCGCTCGCGCTCATCGAGCTGCTGCTCCTCGCCCAGGGTGTGATCTCCCTCGTCCTGCCGGCCACGGGCAGCCCGCCGGTCGGCAACGCGCTCGAGTTCGGCGTGTACGCGGTCTCGGTGCTCCTCGTCCCGCCGGCCACCATCGTCTGGGCGCTCATCGACCGGACGAAGTGGAGCACGGTGGTCCTCGGGGCCGGTGCGTTCACCGTCGCGGTGATGGTCTACCGGATGTACCAGATCTGGTTCGCCCTGAACTGACCCGCTCGCGCGCCCTCGACGACTGCGCGTTCGTCGTGGTGCGTCATCGTGGCCGCCCGCCGTCGGTAGAATCGGTGCAATGGCGACCAGATCCTCCCTCGCGACCGGCATCGGCCGCGTCCTCATCGCCGTCTACGGCATCCTCGCGCTCGCAGCGACGGGACGCAGCGTCGTGCAGATCATCGAGAAGTTCTCGTTCGCACCGTTCGCGTACACCCTCAGCGCCGTCGCCGCGGTCGTGTACATCGTCGCGATGATCGCCCTCATCGTGCCGGGTCGGTTCTGGTACCGCGTGGCCTGCGTCACGATCGTCTTCGAGATGACCGGCGTGCTCGTGATCGGCACGCTGTCGCTCTTCGACCGGCAGCTGTTCCCCGACGACACCATCTGGTCGTACTACGGCATGGGCTACGCCTTCGCGCCGCTGGTGCTGCCGGTGGCCGGACTCTGGTGGCTCCGCAAGCACCACCGCACCGCCACCGCGACCGAGACGACCCCGTCCGCCGTACCGGCCGGCGAGTAGGGACCGACGTGCAGTACTACGACGACACCGCCGACGTGGCGCAGGGCTTCGGGCCGAGCGCGGTCACCATCGGGAAGTTCGACGGGGTCCACGTCGGGCACCGTGCGGTCATCGCGCACCTCGAGCGTGCGGCGCGCGAGCACGGCCTCGTGTCCACGGTCGTGACGTTCGACCGCCACCCGCTCGACGTGATCGACCCGGGCAAGGTGCCGCCCGCCCTGACGAGCATCGCCCAGCGGCGCGAGCTGCTCGACGACGTCGGGGTCGACGCCACCCTGCTGCTCCGGTTCGACCACGAGCTCCAGTCGAAGGCTCCAGAGGCCTTCGTGTCCGAGATCCTCGTCGACACCCTGCACGCCCAGCTCGTGTTCGTCGGCAGCGACTTCCGGTTCGGGGCGAAGGGCGCCGGCGACGTCGCCCTCCTGCGCGAGCTGGGGGAGCAGCACGGCTTCACCGTCGAGCTCATCGACGACGTCGACCTGGTCGACGACGTCCGGCCGGACGGTGAGCGACGGGTGTCCTCGACGTGGATCCGCGAGCTCCTCGGGGACGGCCGCGTCGCCGAGGCCGCGCGCCTGCTCGGCCGTGAACACGCGGTGCGGAGCGTCGTCGTGCACGGGAACGAGCGCGGTCGGGCGATGGGCTACCCGACGGCGAACCTCGACCCGGCGTCCGAGGGCTTCGTCCCCGCCGACGGCGTCTACGCCGCACGGGTGCTGCACGACGGCACGGTGTACCCGGCTGCCGTCTCGGTCGGCAACAACCCGACGTTCGAGGGCGTGCCGGCGAAGCAGATCGAGGCGCACCTGCTCGACGTGGACATCGACCTCTACGGCGACACGATCTCGGTGCTGTTCGTCTCGTACGTGCGGGGCATGGTGAAGTTCGACTCGATGGACGAGCTCGCCGAGCAGATGCGGCAGGACGACCGCGACATCCGGACGCTGCTGGGGCTCCCCGCCGTCGTCTGACCAGGTACCGACGACGAAGCCCCCGCGACCGAACGGTCGCGGGGGCTTCGTCGTACTGGGCGGATCAGCCGCCGAGGGCGTCGAGCCAGATCTTGCGGGCGTCGAGCGCTTCCTGCGCGTCCTTGATCTTGCGGGCATCGCCCGAGGCCTGGGCATCGGCGAGCTCCGCTTCGAGCTTGCCGATCGCGTCCTCGAGCTGGCTCGCGAGACCGGTCTGACGGGCCTTGCGCTCCGGGTCGGACGCCTTCCAGTGCTCGTCCTCGAGGCTGCGCACATGGTCCTCGACCGCGCGGAGACGGTCCTCGATGCGCCGGACGTCGCCGCGGGGGACCTTGCCGATCTCGTCCCACCGGCGCTGGATGCCCGTGAGGGTCTTGCGTGCGGCAGCCCGGTCGGTGACCTTCAGGAGCGGCTCGGCCTCGGTCAGGAGGGCCTGCTTCGCTTCGAGGTTGGCCGAGTACTCGACGTTCTCGGCAGCGGCTTCGGCGTGGCGCTGCTCGAACAGCACGTCACCCGCGGCCTTGAAGCGCGCCCAGAGTGCGTCGTCGTGCCGCTTGCCGGCTCGCCCCGCGCCCTTCCAGTCGTCGAGCAGTTCGCGGTACGCCGGGATCGCGTCGGAGCCGCGGGGAGCGAGCGCCTCGGCCTGCTGGACGAGCTCCTGCTTGCGGTTGCGGGCGTCGCGGTGCTGCGCGTCGAGCTCGGAGTAGAACGCGCGACGGTGCTGGTCGACGGTCGAGCGGGCCGCGCGGAAACGCTTCCAGAGCTCGTTCGCCTCGTTCTTGGGGATGCGCGGGCCGTCGTGCTGGTGCTGCTGCCACCGCGCGAAGACGTCGTCGAGCTGCGCGGTGATCTGCTTCCACTGCGCCCGTGCCGGGTCGACCGCGGCGAGGGCCTCGGCTTCTTCCACCAGGGCGGTGCGGTGCGCCAGGGCGTCCGCAAGGGCCTGCTGTGCCTGCTCGGCCTGCTCCTTCGTCAGGGAGCCGAGCTGCTCGGTCAGGGCGGCGACGCGGGTCTCGAGCGACTTGAGGTCGCCGACGACGCGGGCCTCGGCCACGAGGGCCTGCAGGTGCTCCACCGTGCGGGCGACGTCGTTCGCCGAGGCACCACGCTGGACGCGCTGCTCGGCGATCTTCACCTGCCCCTCGAGGTCGGCGTACTTCCGCGCGAAGTAGGCGAGGGCTTCGTCGGGTGTCGCGTCCGGGTACTCACCGACGGCTTTCTCGGTGTCCTCGTACCGGACGTACACCGTCCCGTTCTCGTCGACCCGCCCCCAGGTCGTTGCTTCGTCAGGTCCCACAGGTCTCGCCTCGATCGTGGTCGTGCATCACCGACGTCGCCGTCGGCACGGTCAGGTCGTCAGCCTATTGCACGGAGAGCATCTGCGACCCGCCGGGTCGGCGCGCCTGTGGACTACTTCTCCTGCTCGATCGTCGCGCCGGTGATCGTGGTCGCCACCTTCGGCTCGCCGGTGCCGTCGCTGCCGGCGGAGGAGATGCCCTTCGACGTGATCTTCGACTCGAGTTCGTCGAGGCCGCTGGTGACCTTCCCGACGACGGTGTAGCCGCCGGTGGAGCCGTCCAGCGTGGTGTCGCCGTAGACGATGAAGAACTGCGTGGTCTGCGAGTACGCCGACGAGCTGCGGGCGATCGCGATGGTCCCCTTGGTGTACTTGCCGTCGCTCGGGACGTTCTCGAGCGGGCCGTACTGGAAGCCGGCGTCACCCGTGCCGTCGCCGTTCGCGGAGCCGCACTGCAGGAACTCGAACCCGGTGCTGTCGGCGAGTCGGTGGCAGGTGGTGCCGTTGTAGAACTGCTCCTGGATGAGCTTGATCTCGACGCTCGCGGCCTGGGGTGCCTTCTCGCCGTCCAGCTCGATGCCGAGCTTCACGTCCTTGTTCAGGGTGAGCGATCCGGTCCAGGTGGAGTCCTTCGCGATGGACTTGCTCGGGACGTCGCCCGTGTTCGCGGCGGTGGCACTCGCGGACGGGGTCGGTGTCGCGGTCGCGGAGGCACTCGCGCTCGCGTCCGCCCCGCCACCCTGCGACCCGGCGAAGGCGAGCTGCGAACCGGTCGCCAACGCCGCGACGAGGACGAGGACACCGGCGCCGACGACGTTGTCCCGCACCCGGCGGCGCCGCTGCCGTTCGTGCAGGCCCTGCCGTGCCGTGTAGAGGCGGAGGCGCTCGCGCGCCTCCCGGTTGTCACGCGCCTGGTTCTTCGGTGCCACGGTGCTGGTCGTACCTCTCGTCGAGTGTGCGACGAGCGTACTGTAAACGGCCCTGTCGGAGGCCTGGAGGCACGCCCCTGTCGGTGGGTCGGCCTACGATTGGTCACATGGCAGCGGACCGTTCGGGCATGCGCGCGCCCACCACCGGCGGTCGCGCCGGGCTGGCGCAGGGGTCCGTCCCGCTCGCGGTGCGGATGCGGCCGACCAGCCTCGACGAGGTCGCCGGCCAGCAGCACCTGCTCGGCCGCGGCAGCCCCCTCGTGCAGCTCGCGACGGGCACGCGCGAGAACCCCGGCGGCGTCTCGGTGATCCTGTGGGGACCGCCCGGCACCGGCAAGACGACCCTGGCGCAGGCGATCGCGCGGCAGTCCGGTCGCGAGTTCGTCGAGCTGTCGGCCGTGACCGCCGGCGTGAAGGACGTGCGCGAGGTCATGGAGAAGGCGCTCACGCACCGCGACCTCTACGGCTCGACCACGGTCCTCTTCCTCGACGAGATCCACCGCTTCAGCAAGGCCCAGCAGGACGCCCTGCTGCCCGGCGTCGAGAACGGCTGGGTCATCCTCATCGCGGCGACGACCGAGAACCCGTCGTTCTCGGTCATCTCGCCGCTGCTGTCCCGCTCCCTGCTGCTCACGCTCAAGCCCCTCACCGACGAGGACCTCGGCATGCTCGTCGACCGCGCGGTCGAGGACCCGCGGGGCCTCGGCGGATCGGTCGTCCTCGGCGACGAGGCCCGCAGCGCCATCGTGCGGCTGTCCTCCGGCGACGCCCGTCGGGCACTCACCGCGCTCGAGGCCGCGGCGTCCTCGGCCGTCGCAGCGCAGGCCGACGACGACGCGGACGGAACCCTCGACGGCGTCGACACCGTCCCGGTCGTCGACGCCGACACCGTCGCCGCAGCGGTCGACCGGGCACTGCTCCGCTACGACCGCCAGGGCGACGAGCACTACGACGTCATCAGCGCGTTCATCAAGTCCGTCCGGGGGAGCGACGTCGACGCCGCACTCCACTACCTGGCGCGCATGATCGAGGCGGGCGAGGACCCGCGGTTCATCGCCCGTCGCATCATCATCTCGGCGTCCGAGGACATCGGCATGGCCGATCCCCAGGCCCTGCCCATCGCGGTCGCGGCCGCACAGGCCGTCCAGCTCATCGGCATGCCCGAGGGCCGGATCCCCCTGGCCGAGGCGGTCGTCTACCTGGCGACCGCGCCGAAGTCGAACGCGGCCTACAACGGGGTGAACGCCGCGATCGCGGACGTCAAGGCCGGGCGGCTCGGGGTCGTGCCGATGCACCTCCGCGACGCCCACTACCCCGGCGCGAAGCGGCTCGGCCACGGCAAGGGCTACGTCTACTCGCACGACGCCGAGCACGGTGTCGCCGAGCAGCAGTACCTGCCCGACGCGCTCGAGGGCACCGAGTACTACACCCCGACGGCGAACGGCTTCGAGCGCGAGGTCGGGCCGCGACTCGAGCGCCTCCGGAAGATCACCCGCGGCGAGTAGTGGCCGCCCCGAGTTCCTGCTAGCATTGCCGGGCCTACGTCCTGGTCCTCGAGCACGGCTGCGTCGAGGACAGAGTGCCACTCCGGTGGTACGGGGGCAGAGGTTCGGACTGTAGCCGTCCGATCCCACAGGCTCATCCCTCTGGATCCCGTCGTCGGGACCGATCCCTTCCGTGTGTCTCGTTGCCCACGGTCGGACGGATCCCCTCGAGTCATTCAGTTCAGACAGAGAAAAGGACCCTGTGTCTACCAAGTCACGTACCCGCAGCAAGACCCGCCTCTCGCGCGCGCTCGGCATCCCGCTGACGCCGAAGGCGGCCCGTTACCTCGAGAAGCGCCCCTACGGCCCCGGTGAGCACGGCCGCACCCGCCGTCGTGCGGACAGCGACTACGCCGTCCGCCTCCGTGAGAAGCAGCGTCTGCGCGCCCAGTACGGCATCCGCGAGAAGCAGCTCCGCATCGTCTTCGAAGAGGCCCGCAAGACGAAGGGCCTGACCGGTGAGAACCTGGTCGAGCTCCTCGAGCAGCGCCTCGACGCCCTCGTGCTCCGTGCCGGCTTCGCCCGCACCACCGCGCAGGCCCGTCAGCTGATCGTGCACCGTCACATCCTGGTCGACGGCAAGCTCGTCGACCGTCCGTCCTTCCGCGTGAAGGAGGGGCAGCTCATCCACGTGAAGCAGCGCTCCGAGTCCCTCGAGCCCTTCCAGGTCGCCGCCGCCGGTGGGCACCAGGAAGTCCTGCCGAAGGTCCCGGGCTACCTCGAGGTCGAGATCGACAAGCTCCAGGCCCGCCTGGTCCGTCGCCCGAAGCGTGCCGAGGTCCCCGTGACCTGTGAAGTGCAGCTCGTCGTCGAGTACTACGCAGCTCGCTGATCCACTGATCACACCCGAACGGCGGGTCGTCCTCTCACGAGGTCGGCCCGCCGTTCGGCGTCGGTGGCCGGTGTCGTCGGTAAGATCGTCTGGGCACGCACCGCTCGCGTGCACGAGAGGGAGAGGCACCGTGAAGCAGCTGTTCTTCGTCGCCGTCGGCGTCGTCATCGGGTTCGCCGTCGCGCACAAGGTCGCGAACACCCCCGGTGGCGCGCGGTTCTTCGCCGACGTGAACGCTCGCGCGGAAGCCTTCCGTGGTGCCGTCGCCGAGGGCTACCGCTCTCGCGAGGCCGAGCTCCGCACCGACGTCTGACCGACGACCCCTCCCACGCACACGACCTGAAACCAGGAAGCACCATGCAGACCGCAGAGATCCGCCGCCGTTGGCTCCAGTTCTTCGGTGACCGCGGCCACACCGTCGTCCCGTCCGCCTCGCTCGTCTCGGACGACCCCTCGCTCCTGTTCACGGTCGCCGGCATGGTGCCGTTCATCCCGTACCTGACCGGGCTCGTCCCCGCGCCGTACCCCCGCGCCACGAGTGTCCAGAAGTGCATCCGCACGAACGACATCGAAGAGGTCGGCAAGACCCCGCGGCACGGCACGTTCTTCCAGATGAACGGCAACTTCTCGTTCGGCGACTACTTCAAGGAGCAGGCGATCGAGTACGCCTGGCAGTTCCTGACGACGCCCGAGCCGGACGGTGGGCTCGGCTTCTCGCCCGACGACCTCTGGGTCACCGTGTACGAGGACGACGACGAGGCGATCGCCTTCTGGAAGCAGCACTCCTCGCTCCCCGACGAGCGGATCCAGCGGCTCGGCAAGGACACCAACTACTGGTCGACCGGGCAGCCCGGGCCGGCGGGGCCCTGCTCCGAGATCTTCTTCGACCGCGGTCCGGAGTACGGCATCGACGGCGGTCCGGCGACCGACGACGACCGCTACGTCGAGATCTGGAACCTCGTGTTCATGCAGTACCAGATCGCCGACGTCCGTTCGAAGTACGACTTCGAGATCACGGGCGAGCTGCCGAACAAGAACATCGACACCGGCATGGGGCTCGAGCGCGTCGCCTTCATCAAGCAGGGCGTCGACAACATGTACGAGATCGACCAGGTGCGCCCGGTCCTCGACGAGGCGGCGGCGATCTCCGGTCGTCGGTACGGCGCCGTGCACGAGGACGACGTCCGCATGCGCGTCATCGCGGACCACGTCCGGTCGGCGCTCATGCTCATCGCCGACGGCGTCTCCCCGTCGAACGAGGGCCGCGGCTACATCCTCCGCCGCCTGCTCCGCCGCACCGTGCGCGCGATGCGCCTGCTCGGCGTCGAGGGTGCGACCTTCCCCCGGCTCTTCCCCGCGTCGCGCGACGCCATGCGCGACGCCTACCCCGAGGTCGGCAGCGACTACGACCGCATCGCACGCATCGCCTACGCGGAAGAGGAGACCTTCCTCCGCACGCTCGCGCAGGGCACGACGATCCTCGACGTCGCGGTCGAGCGCGCGAAGCAGGACGGCGCGCCCGCGATCGGCGGGGACACGGCGTTCCTGCTGCACGACACCTTCGGCTTCCCGATCGACCTCACGATGGAGATGGCTGAGGAAGCCGGCGTCCAGGTCGACCGGTCCGCGTTCGAGACCCTGATGTCCGAGCAGCGGGCGCGGGCGAAGGCGGACGCCAAGAGCAAGAAGACCGCACTCGCCGACCTCAGCGTCTACAGCGCGTTCCGGGCGAAGGGCGAGACCGTCTTCCTCGGCTACGACGCGCTCGAGGCCGAGACGAACATCCTCGGCATCATCGTGGGCGGCGTGAGCGTCGACCGTGCGGTCGCGGGCGACATCGCCGAGGTCATCCTCGGCGAGACCTCCCTCTACGCCGAGTCCGGTGGTCAGGACGCCGACCAGGGCTCGATCGTCGGCAACGGCTTCGACCTCGAGGTGCTCGACGTCCAGCGTCCCGTCGCCGGTCTGTGGAGCCACACGGTCCAGGTGCGCTCGGGCGAGGTCGGTGTCGGTGCGCCGGCGACGACCGTGGTCGACGCCGAGTACCGCCGCGGTGCGACCCAGGCGCACTCCGCGACGCACCTCGTGAACGCCGCACTGCGCGACATCCTCGGCCCGGAGGCACTCCAGGCCGGCTCGTACAACAAGTCGGGCTACATGCGGCTCGACTTCTCGTGGTCGCAGCCGGTCTCGCTCGAGACCCGTTCCGAGATCGAGGAGGTCGTGAACAACGCGATCCGCTCCGACCTCGAGGTCTCGACGCGCGTGCTCCCGCTCGACGAGGCGAAGTCGCTCGGCGCGCAGGCGCTGTTCGGCGAGAAGTACGGCTCCGAGGTCCGCATGGTCGACATCGGCGGCCCGTGGTCCCGTGAGCTCTGCGGTGGCACGCACGTGGCGTCCAGCGCCCAGGTCGGGCTCGTCAACCTCGTGGGGGAGTCGAGCGTCGGTTCGACCAACCGCCGCGTCGAGGCGCTCGTCGGGCTCGAGGGCTTCCGCGACCTCGCCGTCGAGCGGACCATCGTGTCCCAGCTGTCGAGCGCACTCAAGGCCCCCCGAGAGGACCTGCCGACCCGTGTGCAGTCCCTGATGGAGGACCTGCGGACGGCGCAGAAGCGCGTCGCCGAGTTCGAGTCCGCCAACCTCCAGCAGCGCGTCCCGGCGATCGCACGTCAAGCGACGACGGTGGGTGCGACGACCGTCGTGGCCGAGTCCGTCCAGGGACTCCAGTCCGGTGACGACCTCCGCGCGCTCGCGACCGGTGTCCGCAGCCAGCTCGGCGACGGGGCCGCCGTCGTGGTGCTCGGCGCGGTCATCAACGACAAGCCGGTGGTCATCGTCGCGACGAACGACGCCGCCCGCGCCGCCGGTGTGCAGGCGGGACCGCTCGCGAAGGAGGCCGCCGGCGTCCTCGGTGGTGGTGGCGGCGGCAAGCCGGACCTCGCGCAGGGCGGTGGCACCGACGCGTCCGCGCTCCCGGCGGCCCTCCGCGCGGTCACCGACCGGCTCGCGGCCTGATCGTGGCGATCCGTTCCGGGCGCCGGCTCGGTGTCGACGTCGGCCGCGCCCGGATCGGGGTCGCCGTGTGCGACCGTGACGGGCTCCTCGCGACGCCCGTCGAGACCGTCGCCCGGCACGACGCCACGGACGTCCGGCGGATCCTCGAGATCGCGGAGGAGTACGACGTCCTCGAGATCGTCGTCGGGCTGCCGCTCTCGATGTCGGGCGGGGACACCCCGTCCACGGCGGACGCCCGGGAGTTCGCCGGGCGCCTGGCGGAACACCGTCGGGTGCGCCTGGTCGACGAACGACTCTCGACCGTGACGGCCCAGCGCGGCCTGCACCAGGCCGGCAAGAACACGAAGAAGTCCCGCGCCGTGATCGACCAAGCGGCCGCTGTTATCATTCTGCAACACGCGCTCGACCACGAGCGTGCGGCCAGTGCCCCACCCGGGGCCACGCTCCCCTGAAACTGCGGACCACCGCAGTGCTCGCCTGAACGCGGCTGCCACACCGTCGCCCAGCACCCCGAGCCCAGGCGGAGTTCCCGACCGAGAGACCCGAGGACCGTTGGCAGACGACCTGGACTGGAACGCGATCATCGCGCCCGGCAACGACGCCGAGCGGCGGAAGACGACTTCCGACCGTGCGGAGACCCCCGACGCACGCGGTGACGCGGGCGAGACCACCGGTGCGCGGAACGGCGCCCCGGACGCGACCGGTCGACCGATGTCCCGACGCGAAGCACGCGCCGCCGAAGCCGCGCGGGCGCGCGCCGATGCGGGCCCCGCGGACGCGAGCCCGCCCAGCACCGACGCGGTCGGGTCGAGCACCGACCGTCCCGACCCCGGCCGAGCCGACGACGACCGTCGCGCCGCCGCCGCGGACGCCCCGGTGGCGTCGTCACCCGACGAGCTGCACCCGGACGTGCACGCGCTCCTCACCGGCGAACTCCACGTCGACGGCGACGCTCGTGCCGCGGCACGCGGCGGTGACGCCGGCGCGGCCACGGCCGCCGGCGCGGGTGCCGGCGCAGGTGGTCCCGACCAGCCCGGCAACGGCCCCGGAGGCGCGGGAGACGGTGGACGCGGCGGTCGCGGTGGACGTGGGGGCGCCTCCAGGTCGCCACGCGGCCCGCGTGAGCCGCGTCCGAAGCGTCGTCGCGGCCCGCTCATCGCGGGCATCGTCATCGTCGCGGTGGTCCTCGCGGTCGGGGTGTCCGCGTACTCCTTCGCGGCCCCCAAGGTCCAGCAGCTCGTCGCCGCCATCAGCGGTTCGCAGGAGCCCGACGACTACTCCGGCGACGGCACCAGCAAGGTGACGATCACCATCAAGCAGGGCGACATCGGCGAGAACGTCGCCGCGACCCTGCAGCGCAGCGGTGTCGTGAAGGACTCGAAGGTCTTCTACAAGCTCCTGCTCGCCTCGCCGGACGTCCAGTTCCAGCCGGGGTCGTACGCGCTCAAGAAGAAGATGAGCTCGAAGGCAGCCCTCGCGGCGCTGCAGGACAAGGACAACCGCGTCCAGGCCTCGATCGTGATCCCCGAGGGCACGGCGCTCAAGGACATCGAGGCCGGCATGGTCTCGAAGGCGGGACTCTCCGCCGCCGAGGTCTCCGCCGCGGCGAAGGACCTCTCCGCGTACGACCTGCCGGCGAACACGACCACGCTCGAGGGCTGGCTGTTCCCGGCGACCTACCCGATCAACCCGGGGTGGAGCGCGACGGAGTACTTCAAGTCGATGGTCGACACGATGAAGGAGCACCTCTCGGCGGCAGGCGTGGCCGAGGCCGACCAGGAGCGCGTGATCGTCTTCGCCTCGCTCGTGCAGAAGGAGGCCGGCCTCGCCGCCGACTACCCGAAGGTCGCGCGGGTGTTCCAGAACCGGCTCGACATCGACATGCCGCTGCAGTCCGACGCGACGGTCGCCTACGGCACGGGCAACACCCACCGGGTGACGACGACCGACGCCGAGCGCAAGGACGCGTCGAACAAGTACAACACCTACGTGCACGACGGCCTGCCGCCGGCACCGATCTCGAACCCCGGCGACATCGCGATCAAGGCCGTCACGAACATGGCGCAGGGGAAGTGGCTGTACTTCGTGACGGTGAACCTCGAGACCGGCGAGACGGTGTTCTCCGACACGTACGCGCAGCACCTCGTCGCCGTCGACCAGTTCCAGGCGTGGCTCCGGGCACACCCCGACTACCAGTAGTCGAGCGGCGTCGCACGGGGCCCGGGCTGTGGGAAGATGGACACCATGCTTCGTTGGTTGACTGCTGGTGAGTCCCACGGACCCGAACTGATCGCGATGCTCGAGGGCCTGCCCGCGGGTGTCCCGGTGTCGTTCGAGTCCATCCGTACCGATCTCGCGCGACGCAAGCTCGGCTACGGCCGCGGCTCCCGCATGAAGTTCGAGCAGGACGAACTGCACGTCTCCGGCGGCGTCCGGCACGGCTACTCCCTCGGCAGCCCGATCGCGATCCGCATCGGCAACACCGAGTGGCCGAAGTGGGTCGAGGTCATGAACCCCGAGCCCGTCGAGCAGACCGACCTCTCCCGTGGTCGGAGCGCCCCGCTCACCCGCCCGCGTCCCGGCCACGCCGACCTCGTCGGCATGCAGAAGTACGGCTTCGACGAGGCCCGCCCGATCCTCGAACGCGCGAGCGCGCGCGAGACCGCGGCCCGTGTCGCGCTCGGCGCCGTCGCGAAGTCCTTCCTGGCCGAGCTCGGCATCCGATCGGTCGCGCACACGCTGCAGGTCGGCACCGTCCGCGTCCCCGACGGCACCGCGCTGCCCCTGCCGGACGACGTCGACCGCCTCGACGACGACCAGCTGCGGTGCTTCGACGCCGAGACCTCCGCCCGCATGGTGACCGAGGTCGAAGCCGCGAAGAAGGACGGCGACACCCTCGGCGGCGTCGTCGAGGTGCTGTTCTACGGCGTCCCGCCCGGACTCGGATCGCACGTGCAGTGGGACCGCCGGCTCGACGCCCGTCTCGCCGCGGCGATCATGGGCATCCAGGCGATCAAGGGCGTCGAGGTCGGCGACGGCTTCGCGACCGCTGCCCGCCGCGGGTCCGAGGCGCACGACGAGCTCTTCCGCGAAGACGGCGAGATCTACCGCACGTCCGACCGCGCCGGCGGCACCGAGGGTGGCATGTCCACGGGCACCGTGCTGCGCGTCCGCGCCGGCATGAAGCCGATCGCGACCGTCCCGCACGCGCTGCACACCATCGACGTGGCCACGGGTGAGGACGCCTCGGCGCACCACCAGCGCTCCGACGTCTGTGCCGTGCCGGCCGCCGGTGTCGTGGCCGAGGCCATGGTCGCGCTCGTCCTCGCCGACGCCGTGCTCGAGAAGTTCGGTGGCGACAACGTCGTCGAGACGAAGCGGAACCTCGACGCGTACCTCGCGTCGATCCCGGAGACGCTGCGCACCCGCAGCACCGAGGCCGCCGAGCACTCCTCGGCCTGGTGACGCACACACCCGAGCCGGCGGCGGCGTCGCCGTCGGCCGGTCCCGCAGCCCCGGTGGTCATCATCGGGCCGATGGGCGCCGGCAAGTCCAGCGTCGGCAAGCGCGTGGCGAAGGCGCTCGGCGTCCCGTTCACCGACACCGACCGGGTGATCGTCCGCGAGCACGGTCCGATCCCCGGGATCTTCGCGGACCGTGGCGAGGCCGCCTTCCGTGAACTCGAGGCGGCAGCCGTCCGGGCAGCGCTGTCGACCGGGGGCGTCATCGCCGTCGGTGGCGGCGCCGTCACCCACGTCGCCACGCGCGAGGCCATGGCCGGGGCGCGCATCGTCCTGCTGACCGTCTCGCCCGAGGCCGTCGCCGACCGGATCGCCGGCAGCGACCGCCCGCTCCTGGCGAACGGCGGCATCGACGCGTGGCAGACGATCATGGACGCGCGAGCGGCGACCTACGCCGAGCTCGCGCACGCGGTGTTCGACACCTCGCGCCGGCCGATGTCGCGCGTCGTCGACGACGTCGTCGCGTGGCTGCGCAACGAGACCCCTCCGGCCAGCACCGGTGCACCCACGAGCGAAGGAACAGCGTGACCGACCCGACCCAGTCCGTCCTCCCCGAGGGCACCACCGAGATCCGCGTCGGCGGCGCGGACGGCTACGTCGTGGCGGTCGGCAACGGCCTGCTCGGCTCGGTGCCGGCGCTCCTCGGCCCCCGTGTCGCCAAGGTCCTCATCGTGCACGCCCCGACGCTCGGCGCCCGGGCGAACGCGCTGCGCGACCTGCTCGTCGACGCCGGCCTCGAGGCCCTCATCGCCGAGGTCCCGGACGCCGAGGGCGCCAAGCGCGTCGAGGTCGCCGCCTTCTGCTGGCAGATCATGGGGCAGTCCGACTTCACCCGCACCGACGCCGTCATCGGGCTCGGCGGCGGTGCGGTGACCGACCTCGCCGGGTTCGTCGCGGCGACCTGGCTGCGCGGGGTGCCGTACGTCGCGATCCCCACGAGCGTGCTCGGCATGGTGGACGCCAGCGTCGGCGGCAAGACCGGCATCAACACCAACGAGGGCAAGAACCTCGTCGGCGCCTTCTACCCGCCCCGCGCGGTCGTCGCCGACATCGACCTCGTCGCCACGCTGCCCCGCAACGAGATCCTCACGGGCTTCGCCGAGATCGTGAAGGCCGGCTTCATCGCCGTCCCGGAGATCCTCGACATCATCGAGGCCGACGTCGACCGCGTCACCGACCCGACCACGCCGGAGTTCCGTCGCGTCGTCGAGCTCGCGATCGAGCTCAAGGCGCAGGTCGTCTCGGACGACTTCACCGAGCAGGGCCGCCGCGAGATCCTGAACTACGGGCACACCCTCGGGCATGCCATCGAGCACGCCGAGCGGTACCAGTGGCGACACGGAGCGGCCGTCGCGGTCGGGATGGTCTTCGCCGCCGAGCTCGCGCGCCTCACCGGACACCTCGACGACGCCACGGTGGACCGGCACCGCGCGATCCTCGAGTCGCTCGAGCTGCCCACGACCTACGGCATCGGCCGCTGGGAGGGTCTCCTCGCCACGATGCGTCGTGACAAGAAGGCCCGCGCCGGCATGCTCCGGTTCATCATCCTCGACGGTGTCGGCAAGCCGGTCACGCTCGAGGGACCCGAGGACCACCTGCTCTTCACCGCCTACCAGGAGGTCGGGGTCTAGCTCAGCGGAGGACGCGGCGGGTCCGTCGCCACCACCACTTCACCCGCATCGAGACGGTGACGATGCCGGTCCGTTCCACCTCGTACCACTCGGCGAGGGAGGCACCGTCCACCCAGGCATCGAGGATCGCGTCGTCCTCGTCGGTGCCGTCCATCTTGAATCGCGGTGCGTCGGGCAGCGGGCGGAAGAGCGGCATCAGTCGGCGTCCTGTTCTCGGTCACGGACTCGCTCGAACCGGTGCCGCCGAAGCGCCCGTCGAGCGAGGTTCCTGTCGGGCTTCGGCGCCCACGGTACGTTCATCAACCGCTCGAGCACAGTTCTCGAGATGTCGTACTCAGATTGCGTCTCGGTGCGACGGCGGCCACGATCGCCGCGGCAGCGGCGATGAGCGCCGTGACGAGTGCTGTCTCCATGACCGCAGCCTGACGCAGTGGAGGCGGCCGCAGGACGGGCGTCGGCCGACCTGGGGACGGCGAGCCGCGCCTCCAGGCTGTGGAGGAACCGACCACGCAGGGCGGGGGAGCAGACTGGAACCGTGCCCACCCCGCCACGCCTGAGCGACCTGTCCACACCGGACGCGACCGACCCCGGGACCGTCCGGTCCCGTGCCCGCCGGTTCACCGAGCTGCTGTCGATCGCACGCCGGCACGGCCTCGTCCCGTTCCGGCGCCTGGACTTCTCGCACGACCCGGCGACCTCGGACCTCCGCCGAAGCCAGGCCGAGCACCTCCGCCGTGCGCTCGAGGAGGCCGGTGGCGGGTTCGTGAAGATGGGACAGCTCCTCTCCACCCGCGACGACCTGCTCCCCGAGGAGTGGACCGAGGGGCTCGCGCACCTGCAGCGGAACGTCTCCCCGGCACCCGCGGACGAGGTCGCAGCGCTGCTCGAACGCGAACTCGGCGCCCCCGTGGACGAGGTCTTCGCGGCCTTCGACCCGGTCCCGGTGGCCGCGGCATCGATCGCACAGGTCCACCGAGCCCGTCTCGCCGACGGCACGAGCGTCGCCGTCAAGGTGCAGCGGCCCGGCATCGACCAGGCCGTGCGGCGCGACGTCGACATCGCCCTCCGCGTCGTGCGGTTCATGGCGCGCTGGTCCGTCGAGGCCCGTCAGGTCGGCGTGCAGGACGTGGCCCAGCAGTACGCCGACGACCTCGTGCGGCAGGTCGACTTCAGCTCGGAGCTCCGGAACCTCGAGGCACTGCGGGCTGCCCAGCGCCGGAGCGCCCGCCCCGACGAGGTGCGCTTCCCGGACCCGTACCCGGAGCTCTCCGGTCGGCGCGTCCTCGTGATGGAGTTCCTCGAGGGGGACACCCTCAGCGCGATCCGGGCCGAGCGCAGCGACCGCGACCTCGACCAGCCGATGCGGTCGATCCTCCGTGCGTTCCTCCGGCAGGTGGTGTTCGACGGGGTGTACCACGGTGACCTCCACCCCGGGAACGTCCTGCTGCTGCCCGACGGCCGGCCGGCGCTCATCGACTTCGGATCGGTGGGCAGGCTCGACCCCGGCCTGCGGGACATCGTGCAGGAGCTGCTCGCCGCGTACATCCAGGACGACACGTCGCGGATCGCCGACGCGGTGCTCCGGATGGCACCGGTCCGGGACGCCCAGGACGAACCCGACTTCCGCCGGGACATCGCGCGCTTCGTCGCGGACGAGCTCGGTCCGGGTGCCCGGATCGGCGTCGACACGGTGGACGACGCCGTCGCGGTGTTCGGGCGGTACCGGTTGAAGGCGCCGCCGGACTTCGTCGCGGCCGCGCGCGCCCTGGCGATCTTCGAGGGGACGCTGCGCACGCTCGCCCCCTCGTTCGACCTGCTCGAGGAGTCACGCGGACTCGCCTCCGAACAGATCCGCGACCAGCTGCGGCCGGGCAAGCTCCGGGACGTGGCGGTGCGCGAGCTGTTCGGCGCGGTGACGGCCGCACGCCGGCTGCCGCGCCGGGTGGACCGCATCGGCGAGGCGATCGAGACCGGCAAGCTGTCGGTCAACATCCGGCTGTTCGCGGACCGGCGGGACCGACGGACGCTGAACGGGGTGGTCCGGCGGGTGCTGCTCGTGCTGCTCGGCGCCGGGGCCGGCATCCTGTCGATCGTGTACCTCGCGCTGCCGGCCCGGCCGACGGCGGTCATCTCGACCGGGGTGGCCGGAGCGCTGCTCGGGGGAGCGGCGGTGGTGCTGCTCGCCTGGGCGGCGGTCGACGCGATCCGCGCGCGACGACGAGAGTGACCGCACGAGCACTGCGCGGGGACGCCACGACCCGTCCGCTACACTCGTCCGGGACCCAGCGCGGTCCGCAGACCTTCACAACACGATCGAACGGGACATCGAAGACTCATGGCCAGTACCACTGACATCAAGAACGGCGCCGTTCTCATCATCGACGGGCAGCTCTGGTCGGTCGTCGAGTTCCAGCACGTCAAGCCGGGCAAGGGCGGCGCGTTCGTCCGCACCAAGCTGAAGAACGTCGTGTCGGGCAAGGTCGTCGACCGCACCTTCAACGCGGGCGCGAAGATCGACACCGCGACGGTCGACCGCCGTGACTACCAGTTCCTCTACGAGGACGGCGACTCCTACGTGTTCATGGACACCGACACCTACGACCAGATCCCGGTCTCGGCGACGGTCGTCGGCGACGCGAAGAACTACCTGCTCGAGTCCGCGATGGTCACCATCGCGATGAACGAGGGCAACCCGCTCTACGTCGAGCTCCCGACGTCGATCGTGACCGAGGTCGAGACCGAGCCCGGCCTGCAGGGCGACCGCTCGTCCGGTGGCACGAAGGACGCGACGATCATCGCGACCGGCCACCGCATCCAGGTCCCGCTCTACCTCGAGAGCGGCACCACGGTGAAGATCGACACGCGCGACGGCAGCTTCCTCGGCCGCGTCAACTCCTAGGCGACGCCCGTATGAGTGCTCGTTCGAAGGCCCGCAAGCGCGCCCTCGACATGCTGTACGTGGCCGAGGTGCGTGAGCTCCCGATCGCGGACGTCCTCGCGACCGAGACCGTCCGGCACCTCGACCAGCCGGAGCGTGCCTCCAGCTGGGACTACGCCCGCCAGATCGTCACGGGTGTCGACGACGCCCGCCACGAGATCGACGCCGTGATCGTCGAGC
This sequence comes from Curtobacterium sp. NPDC087082, assembly GCF_044745045.1. Lineage (NCBI taxonomy): Bacteria > Bacillati > Actinomycetota > Actinomycetes > Micrococcales > Microbacteriaceae > Curtobacterium > Curtobacterium sp. NPDC087082. The sequence continues at coordinate 240,145 of NZ_JBIUZN010000004.1, forward strand.
ACGCCCAGGGCTGGTCCATCGCCCGCATGCCGGTCCTCGACCGCTGCATCCTGCGCATGGGCGTCTGGGAGCTCCGGTTCAACCCCGAGGTCCCCGACGCGGTCGCGATCGCCGAGGCGGTCGAGCTGGCCCAGTCGCTCTCGACGGAGGAGTCCGCCGGGTTCGTCAACGGTGTGCTCGGGGCCGTCGCCGGCGGCCGCGCACCGGGCGAGAAGGCGAGCGGTGCACCGTCCGGTCGGACGGTCGCAGAGGACCAGGAGTCCCGGTAGGGTTGACCACGTCAGCATCCTTTAATGCCGTCCGGTGAGGCGGGGAAGGAGGTCGGCGTGGGCACCAGAACGGTCCTGCAGCACTCCGACATCACGCGTGCTCTGACACGCATCGCGCACGAGATCCTCGAGGCCAACCACGGTGCCTCGGACCTCGTGCTCCTGGGCATCCCGACACGGGGTGCCGTCCTGGCCGAGCGGCTCGACCGCATCCTGGCGGACATCGAGCCCGAGTGGGCGGACATCGAGCCCGAGCGGACGAGCGAACCGGCAGCGACCGGCGCGGGCGCCAGCAGGTCGCACCGCGTCGGCACGCTCGACGTCACGATGCACCGGGACGACCTCGGCCACGGCATCGGCCGCGCGCCGCACCGGACGACCATCCCGGCGAGCGGCATCGACGGCAAGGTCGTCGTCCTCGTCGACGACGTCCTGTACTCCGGTCGCACGGTCCGGGCGGCGCTCGACGCGCTCCAGGGCATCGGTCGCCCGCGGGCGGTCCGGCTCGCCGTGCTCGTCGACCGGGGCCACCGCGAGCTCCCGATCCGCGCGGACCACGTCGGCAAGAACCTGCCGACGGCCTCCGACGAGCGGGTGACGCTCCGGCTGACCGAGACCGACGGCACCGACGAGGTCGTCATCGAGCAGGGCGACGGGGGTGCAGCGTGAAGCACCTCCTCTCCACCGCCGACCTCTCCCGCACCGAGGCGATCCACATCCTCGACGTCGCCGAGGAGATGGCCGAGGTCAACACGCGCGAGGTCCGCAAGCTCCCCGCGCTGCGCGGCAAGACCGTCGTGAACCTCTTCTTCGAGGACTCCACGCGCACCCGGATCTCGTTCGAGGCGGCCGCCAAGCGCCTCTCCGCCGACGTCCTCAACTTCGCGGCGAAGGGCTCGAGCGTCTCCAAGGGCGAGTCCCTCAAGGACACCGTGCAGACCCTCGGCGCGATGGGCATCGACGGCATCGTGATGCGCCACGGCGCGTCCGGTGCGCCGCGGGTCCTCGCCGACGCCGACTGGATCGACGTCCCGGTCGTCAACGCCGGTGACGGCACGCACGAGCACCCCACGCAGGCCCTGCTCGACGCGTTCACGATGCGTCGGCGCCTGCACGGTGCCGGCAGTCGGGGCCAGGGCCTCGACGGGGTCCGTGTGCTCATCGTCGGCGACGTGCTGCACAGCCGGGTCGCTCGGAGCAACGCCTGGCTCCTGCAGACCCTCGGCGCGAGCGTCACGTTCGCCGCGCCGCCGACCCTGCTCCCGGTCGCGAGCACGCCGTTCGGCGCCGCGGTGCACCACGACCTCGACGTCGCCCTCGCCGAGGACCCGGACGTCGTGATGACCCTGCGCATCCAGCAGGAGCGGATGAACGACGCGTTCTTCCCGAACCCGCGCGAGTACACCCGGCACTGGGGCCTCACGGCGAGCCGGTTCGCCCGGCTCGACGAGCGCACGCTGATCATGCACCCCGGCCCGATGAACCGCGGGCTCGAGATCGCCGGCGTCGCCGCCGACGACCCCCGTTCGACGGTCGTCGAGCAGGTCGAGAACGGCGTGTCGGTCCGGATGGCCGTGCTCTACCTGGCCCTGACCGGGTCCGAAGCGACCGCAGCAACGAAGGAGACCGTCGCATGACCGCCCACCTCATCCGCGGCGCGCAGCTGGTCGACGGCACGCGTGCCGACATCCGCCTGGAGGCGCGGCGCATCACCGCGGTCGGCTCCGGTCTCGACGCGGCCGGCGCCACGGTCGTCGACGCGGACGGTCTGATCGCCCTGCCCGGTCTCGTGGACCTCCACACCCACCTGCGCGAGCCCGGCTTCGAGGAGTCGGAGACGGTCCTCACCGGCTCGCGTGCCGCGGCCGCGGGCGGCTTCACCGCCGTCAACGCGATGGCGAACTCGTCGCCGGTGGCGGACACCGCCGGGGTGGTCGAGCAGGTGCAGGCACTCGGCGACGACGCCGGGTACGTCACGGTGCGCCCGATCGGCGCGGTCTCCCAGGGACTCCAGGGCACCCACCTGTCCGAGATCGGCGCGATGGCGACGAGCCGGGCGAAGGTCCGGGTCTTCTCGGACGACGGCTCGTGCGTGTCCGACCCGCTCCTCATGCGCCGGGCGCTCGAGTACATCAAGGGCTTCGGCGGGGTGCTCGCGCAGCACGCGCAGGAGCCGAGGCTGACCATCGGCGCCCAGATGAACGAGGGTCGGCTGTCGTCGGAGCTCGGGCTCGCCGGTTGGCCGGCGGTCGCGGAAGAGGCGATCATCGCCCGCGACGTGCTGCTCGCCGACCACGTCGGGGCCCGGCTGCACGTGTGCCACGTCTCGACCGCCGGCAGCGTCGAGGTGATCCGCTGGGCCAAGTCCCGCGGCATCGACGTCACCGCCGAGGTCACGCCGCACCACCTGGTGCTGACCGAGGACCTCATCGCCGGGCACGACGGCGCTCCCGGCTACGACGCCCGGTACAAGGTCAACCCGCCGCTGCGCTCCCGCGAGGACGTCGACGCGCTCCGGGCCGCCCTGGCCGACGGCACGATCGACATCGTCGCGACCGACCACGCGCCGCACACGGCCGAGGCGAAGTGCTGCGAGTGGCCCGCGGCGGCGAACGGCATGGTCGGCCTCGAGTCCGCGCTGAGCGTCGTGCAGGCCGCCGTGGTCGACGACGGCCGGCTCGACTGGGCCGACGTCGCGCGCGTCCTGTCCGAGGCGCCCGCGCGCATCGGCCAGGTCGAGGGGCACGGGCAGCGGATCGCCGAGGGAGCACCGGCCGAGATCACCCTGTACGACCCGGCGGCCGTCCGCGAGTTCTCCGTCGCCGACCTCGCCGGGCAGTCGCAGAACTCGCCGTACCTCGGCATGCGGCTCCCGGGCCGGGTCGTCGCGACCTTCCACCACGGGTACCCGACGCTCCTGTCGGGGGAGCTCGTCGACGCCGAGACGGTCGCCGGACACGCGCGCGCCGCGCGGACGGAGGCGACGGCATGAGCGGTGACGCGCTGCGCTGGCTCGAAGGCGCGATCATCCTCGCCCTCGTCGTCGCGCTGTTCGTCGCCATGGCACGTACCTGGCGGACGCGGGCGAGGAAGCAGGCGGAATCCGTGCCTCCCGTCCCGGTGCCGACCGACGTCGGACCGGCGGCCGGATCGTGGGACGGCTTCACCGTCGCGACGACCCGCGCCGACCAACCGCTCGAGCGGATCACCGCTGGCGGACTCGGCTTCCGGGGCCGCGGCGGCGTGACCGTCCACGACACCGGCGTGGTGCTCCACCACGCCGGCACCCCGGACCGCTGGATCGAAGCCTCCGCCGTCCGCGGCGCCGACCGCGCCACGTGGGCCATCGACCGCGTGGTCGAGCCCGGGGGACTGGTCCGTCTGCGATGGACGGCGACCGGCGCCGCAGGTGCGTCGGACCTCGACACCTACTTCCGGTTCCCGGAGGGCGACGGCGCAGCACTGGCCGCCCTGCAGGGACTGTCGACGAAGCACGAACACCCGCACACCGCGGGCGAAGGGACGAACTGATGACACGCGAACGGGCCGTACTGGTCCTCGAGGACGGCACCCGGTACGACGGCTGGGCCTACGGCGCCCGCGGGCGCACGCTCGGCGAGGTGGTCTTCGCGACCGGCATGACCGGGTACCAGGAGACGCTCACCGACCCCTCCTACGCCGGACAGATCGTGGTGCAGACCGCGCCGCACATCGGCAACACGGGTGTGAACGACGAGGACCCCGAGTCCCGTCGCATCTGGGTCGCCGGCTACGTCGTGCGCGACCCCAGCCGCGTCGTGTCGAACCACCGCGCGAACGCGTCGCTCGACGACCACCTCGTGCGCGACGGCATCGTCGGCATCTCCGGGATCGACACCCGGGCGCTCACCCGCCGGATCCGCGACGCGGGCGCCATGAAGGGCGGCGTGTTCAGCGGCGCCGACGCCGCGCTGTCCGAGTCGGAGCAGCTCGACGCGGTCCGCGCGCAGGCCACGATGGCGGGCGCGAGCTTCTCGTCGATCGTGTCGACGCCCGAGACCTACGTGGTCCCCGCGGTCGGCGAGCAGATCGGCACGCTTGCCGTGCTCGACCTGGGTGTGAAGGCCTCGACCACGCGGTACCTCGCCGAGCGCGGCTTCGAGGTGCACGTCGTGCCGCAGGACATCACCGCCGACGAGCTCGAGGCCCTCGCGCCGGACGCGCTCTTCTACTCGAACGGCCCCGGCGACCCCGCCGCGTCGGACGCCCAGGTCGAGCTGCTCCAGGGCAGCCTGAAGACCGGGCGCCCGTTCTTCGGCATCTGCTTCGGCAACCAGCTGCTCGGACGCGCCCTCGGGTTCGGTACCTACAAGCTCCCGTTCGGGCACCGCGGCATCAACCAGCCGGTGCTCGACACCGTGACCGGCAAGGTCGAGATCACGAGCCAGAACCACGGCTTCGCGGTCGACGCGCCCCTCGGCGAGGTCGTCGAGTCGCCGGCCGGCTTCGGTCGCGTCGAGGTCTCGCACTACTCCCTGAACGACCAGGTGGTCGAGGGCCTCCGCGCGCTCGACGTGCCCGCGTTCAGCGTGCAGTACCACCCCGAGGCAGCGGCCGGCCCGCACGACTCCATGTACCTCTTCGACCGGTTCGCGGACCTGGTGCGCGAGCGTCGCGACGGGGAGCCGCTGGACGCGGCGACCGCCGACGCCACGACCCCCGCAGCAGACATCACCAAGGAAGCCAACTGATGCCGAAGCGCGCAGACATCAACTCCGTCCTCGTCATCGGCTCCGGCCCGATCGTCATCGGGCAGGCCGCCGAGTTCGACTACTCCGGCACCCAGGCGTGCCGCGTCCTCCGTGCCGAGGGCGTCCGGGTGATCCTCGTCAACCCGAACCCGGCGACGATCATGACCGACCCGGACTTCGCCGACGCGACGTACATCGAGCCGATCACGAGCGCCTCGCTCGAGGAGATCATCAAGATCGAGCAGCCGGACGCCGTGCTGCCGACCCTCGGCGGCCAGACCGCCCTGAACGCCGCGATCAAGCTCGACGCCGAGGGCATCCTCGACAAGTACGGCGTCGAGCTGATCGGCGCGAAGGTCGACGCCATCCAGCGCGGTGAGGACCGCCAGCTCTTCAAGGAGCTCGTCCTTGAGTCCGGTGCCGACGTCGCGCGCAGCCACATCGCGCACACCTTGGAAGAGGCGAAGGAGTACGCGCAGGACCTCGGCTACCCGCTCGTCGTCCGTCCGTCCTTCACCATGGGCGGCCTCGGCTCCGGCTTCGCCTACAACGAGGAAGAACTCGTCCGCTTCGTCGGCGACGGGCTGCAGTCCAGCCCGACGACCGAGGTCCTGCTCGAGGAGTCGATCCTCGGCTGGAAGGAGTACGAGCTCGAGCTGATGCGCGACAACTACGACAACACCGTCGTGATCTGCTCGATCGAGAACGTCGACCCCGTGGGCGTCCACACCGGCGACTCGATCACCGTCGCCCCCGCGCTGACGCTGACCGACCGCGAGTACCAGAACATGCGCGACATCGGCATCGACATCATCCGTCGCGTCGGCGTCGACACCGGCGGCTGCAACATCCAGTTCGCCGTCGACCCGTCGAACGGCCGCGTCATCGTCATCGAGATGAACCCGCGCGTCTCCCGCTCCTCGGCGCTCGCGTCGAAGGCGACGGGCTTCCCGATCGCGAAGATCGCCGCGAAGCTCGCGATCGGGTACCGCCTCGACGAGATCGAGAACGACATCACCCGCGTCACCCCGGCCAGCTTCGAGCCGACGCTCGACTACGTGGTCGTGAAGACCCCGCGGTTCGCGTTCGAGAAGTTCCCCGCGGCGGACGCCACACTCACCACGACGATGAAGAGCGTCGGCGAGGCGATGGCGATCGGCCGCAACTACGCGACGGCGCTGCAGAAGTCGCTCCGCTCGCTCGAGAAGCGCGGCTCGTCGTTCCACTGGGACACCCCGGCGGCCGAGCTCGACAAGGACGCCCTGCTGCAGAAGTCGACGATCCCGACCGACGGTCGCATCGTCACCGTGCAGCAGGCGCTCGTCGCGGGCGCCACCGCCGACGAGGTCTTCGAGGCCACGAAGATCGACCCGTGGTTCATCGACCAGATCGTGTTGATCAACGAAGTCGCTCTGGAGGTCGAGAACGCCGAGACCCTCGACGCCGACACCCTCCGCTGGGCCAAGGAGCACGGCTTCAGCGACGCGCAGATCGCGTCGCTGCGCGGGATCACCGAGCAGCAGGCCCGTGACGCCCGTCACGCCGAGGGCATCCGCCCGGTGTTCAAGACCGTCGACACCTGTGCCGGCGAGTTCCCGGCCCTCACGCCGTACCACTACTCGTCGTACGACGCCGAGACCGAGGTCGCCCCGAGCGACCGCAAGAAGGTCGTCATCCTCGGCTCCGGTCCGAACCGCATCGGGCAGGGCGTCGAGTTCGACTACTCCTGCGTGCACGCGTCCTTCGCGCTGAGTGCCGCCGGGTTCGAGACGATCATGATCAACTGCAACCCGGAGACGGTCTCGACCGACTACGACACCTCGGACCGCCTGTACTTCGAGCCGCTGACCACCGAGGACGTCCTCGAGGTCATCGAGGCCGAGGCGGCCTCCGGCGAGCTCGTCGGCGTGGTCGTGCAGCTCGGCGGCCAGACGGCCCTCGGGCTCGCGAAGCCGCTCGAGGCGGCGGGCATCCCGATCCTCGGCACCAGCCCGAGCGCGATCGACTCCGCCGAGGAGCGCGGCCAGTTCTCCGCCATCCTCGACGCCGCCGGCCTGCTCGCGCCCCGGAACGGCACCGCCCACGACCTCGCCAGCGCGACCGCGGTGGCCGAGGAGATCGGGTACCCCGTCCTCGTCCGCCCGTCCTTCGTGCTCGGCGGCCGCGGCATGGAGATCCTGTACGACTCCCCGTCGCTCGCGGACTACTTCGACCGGATGGCCGATCAGGCGATCATCGGCCCGGAGCTCCCGCTGCTGGTCGACCGCTTCCTCGACGACGCGGTGGAGATCGACGTCGACGCGCTCTTCGACGGCGAGCGGCTCTACATCGGCGGGATCATGGAGCACCTCGAAGAGGCCGGCATCCACTCCGGCGACTCGGCCTGCACCCTGCCGCCGGTCGGCCTCGGCCGTGCCGAGATCCAGGGCGTCGTCGACGCGACCGAGAAGATCGCGCGCGGCATCGGCGTCCAGGGCCTGCTCAACGTGCAGTTCGCCATCGGCGCGGGCGTGCTCTACGTCCTCGAGGCGAACCCGCGCGCCAGCCGCACGGTCCCGTTCGTCTCGAAGGCGCTCGGCATCCCGCTGGCCAAGGCGGCGTCGCGGATCATGACCGGCACGACGATCGACACGCTCGTCGCCGAGGGGCTCCTGCCCGCCCGTGACGGCGCGTTCGTGCCGATCCAGTCTCCGATCGCCGTGAAGGAGGCCGTGCTGCCCTTCCGCCGGTTCCGCACCCACGACGGCCAGGTCGTCGACTCGGTGCTCAGCCCGGAGATGCGTTCCACCGGCGAGGTCATGGGCATCGACCGCGACTTCCCGAGGGCGTTCCTCAAGTCGCAGGAAGCCGCGTACGGCGGTCTGCCGACGAGCGGCACCGTGTTCGTGAGCGTCGCCGACACCGACAAGCGCGCCATCGTGCTCCCGGTGCACCGGCTGCAGCAGCTCGGCTTCACGATCACGGCGACCGAGGGCACGGCGGAGATCCTGCGCCGCAACGGCATCGAGGTCACGCTCGTCGGCAAGTACAGCGAGGGCGGCGAGAGCGTCGTCGACCTGCTGGCCCGGAACGAGGTCGACATCGTCATCAACACGCCGTCGGGTGCTGCCGGTCGTGCGGACGGGTACGAGATCCGTGCGGCGACGGTCGCGGCGGACAAGCCGCTGTTCACGACCATCGCGCAGCTCGGGGCCGCGGTCGCGGCGATCGAGACGATCGGGTCGCCGCACAGCGTGCGGAGCCTGCAGGACTACGCGCTCGAGCGCGACACCTGGTGAGCGACCCGGGCACGGGAGGCGCGGCCTCCTTCGGCGTCCGGCTCGCGTCCGCCATCGGGTCGCGTTCCGCCCTCTGCGTCGGCATCGACCCCCACGCCCCCACCCTGGCGGCGTGGGGGCTCGGCCGCGACGAGCAGGGCCTGACCGCGTTCGGCGCGACCCTGGTCGACGCGGCCGCCGGCCGCGCCGCGGTCGTGAAGCCGCAGATCGCCTTCTTCGAGGCCGCGGGGGTGGCGGGCTACCGTGCGCTCGACGCGACGATCCGTCGGGCACGCGATGCGGGCCTCCTGGTCGTCGCCGACGTCAAGCGCGGCGACATCGGGTCGACGGGGGACGACTACGCGCTCGCGTGGCTGGACCGCGACGGTCCGTTCGCCGCCGACGCCATGACGGTGTCGCCGTACCTCGGCTACGGCTCCCTCGCGGGAACGGTCGACGTGGCGCGCCGGAACGGTGCCGGGGTCTTCGTGCTCGCCGCCACGAGCAACCCCGAGGCGCGCGTGCTGCAGACCGCGGTGCTCGCCGAGGGACCTCGTTCGGGGCGGAGCGTCGCTGCCGGTATCGTCTTGGACGTGGCAGACGACAACCGGAGAGGCGGCGACCAGCCCCTCGGCGACGTCGGGCTCGTGCTCGGCGCGACCCTCGACCTCGACGACTTCGGCATCGACGCGGACACCATCGGCACCGCGCCGATCCTCGCCCCGGGCTTCGGTGCCCAGGGCGCCCGCATCGAGGACCTCCGCGCGCTGTACGGCGCCCGCGCCGAGCAGGTGCTCGTCAGCGAGTCGCGCGGTCTGCTCACCGACGGTCCCGACGGCGTCGCCGCCCTCGTGACCGACCGTGCGGACCGGATCCGCGCCGCGCTGGGGGCCGCCGCATGACGACGGACCGCGACGGCCTGCCCGCACACCGGAACCCACCCGAGGTCGACCGGGTCGCCGCGGCTGCCGCTGCGGTGGCCGCCCGTCGTGCCCGGGCCGCGGTCAAGGCCGCCGTCGCGTCGGGGGAGCGCTCCGCACTCGAGGTCGCCCGCACCGCCTGGTCGGACGCCGACGCACCGGCCGAGAAGTCCCTGCGGGTGCGGGACCTGCTCACGAGCCTCCCCGGCATCGGACCGGCACGGGCGGAGTCGATCATGGGCGAGCTGCGGATCGCGCCGTCGAAGCGCCTCGGCGGCCTCGGCACCCGGCAGCGGTCGGAGCTCGCCGACTGGCTCGCGGCCCGCGGTCGCAAGCGCGGGTCGTCGAAGCTCGTCGTCCTGGCCGGCCCCACCGCGGTCGGCAAGGGCACGGTCAGCGCGTACATCCGCGAGCAGTACCCGGACGTCAACCTCAGCGTGTCGGCGACGACCCGCAAGCCCCGTCCGGGCGAGGTCGACGGCGTGCACTACTACTTCGTGGACGACGCCGAGTTCGACCGGATGATCCGCGACCGCGAACTCCTCGAGTGGGCCACCGTCCACAACTCGTACCGGTACGGCACGCCCCGGCCGCCGATCGACCGCGCGCTCGACGCCGGCGACAAGGTGATGCTCGAGATCGACCTGCAGGGCGCACGCCAGGTCCGGGACGCCATGCCCGACGCGGTGCTCGTCTTCCTGCTGCCCCCGTCGTGGGAGGAACTCGTGCGTCGGCTGATCGGCCGGGGCACCGAATCGGCCGAGGAACAGGCACGCCGGCTCGACACCGCCAAGGTCGAACTCGCCGCCCAGGACGAGTTCGACGTGCGCATCGTGAACTCCGATGTCGGCACCGCGGCGCGTGAGGTCGTAGACTTGTTCACTGCGCCCTGACCGGGCGTCCCCCCGTTCCGTCGACTGGAGACACCATGGCCAACCCCCAGGGCATCATCGACCCGCCCATCGACGACCTGCTCGCCAAGGTGGAGTCGAAGTACGCGCTCGTCATCTTCGCCTCGAAGCGCGCGCGACAGATCAACGACTACTACGCCGACCTGCACGAGGGTTCGCTGTTCGACAACGTCGGCCCGCTGGTCGACTCGACGATCGACGACAAGCCGCTGTCCGTCGCACTGCACGAGATCAACGAGGACAAGCTCACCGTCACCAAGCAGCAGCAGCCCACCGACTGACCGCGGTGACGAGCAGCAGCCTGCGCCTCTTCACGTCCGAGTCGGTGACGGAGGGGCACCCCGACAAGATCTGCGACCAGATCTCGGACACGATCCTCGACGCGCTGTTGACCGTCGACCCGCACGCACGCGTCGCGGTGGAGACGATGGTCACCACCGGACTCGTGCACGTCGCCGGCGAGGTCACGACCTCGGGCTACGTCGAGATCCCGAAGCTCGTCCGTGACGTCATCACGGGCATCGGCTACAACTCGTCCGAGGTCTCCTTCGACGGCCACACCTGCGGCGTCGAGGTCTCGATCGGTGCGCAGTCGCCCGACATCGCCCAAGGTGTCGACGAGTCCCTCGACGCGCGCTCCGGTGCCGGCGTGGACCCGCTCGACCGCCAGGGCGCCGGCGACCAGGGCATCATGTTCGGCTTCGCGACGAACGAGACCCCCGAGTACATGCCGGTCGCGATCTGGCTGGCGCACCGCCTGGCCGAGCGACTGGCCGCGGTCCGCAAGTCCGGCGAGCTGTCGTTCCTGCGTCCCGACGGCAAGACCCAGGTCACGGTCGGGTACGACGGCGTCGTGCCGAAGACCGTCGAGACCGTCGTGCTCTCCACGCAGCACTCGCCGTCCGTCACGCTCGACGAGCTCACCGCCGCGGTGACCGAGCACGTGATCCGTCCGGTGCTCGCCCAGGTCGACCTCGACTCGTCGCACGTCGACGTCATCGTGAACCCGACCGGCCGGTTCGAGATCGGCGGCCCCCAGGGCGACGCCGGCCTCACCGGACGCAAGGTCATCGTCGACACCTACGGCGGTGCCTCCCGCCACGGTGGCGGCGCCTTCAGCGGCAAGGACCCCTCGAAGGTCGACCGCTCGGCCGCCTACGCGCTGCGCTGGGTCGCGAAGAACGCGGTCGCCGCGGGCCTCGCCGACCGGCTCGAGGTGCAGGTCGCCTACGCGATCGGCCGCGCGAAGCCCGTCGGGCTCTACGTCGAGTCGTTCGGCACCGGACACGTCGACGACGCCACGATCGAGGCCGCGATCCTGCAGGTCTTCGACCTCCGGCCGGCCGCGATCATCCGCGACCTCGACCTGCTCCGTCCGATCTACGCGAAGACCGCGACGTACGGGCACTTCGGCCGCGAGCTCCCCGGGTTCACCTGGGAGCAGCTCGACCGCGTCGAGGAACTCCGCGCCGCCGCAGGACTCGTCGCCGCTGCCGTCTGAGGCCTCGGCGTGACCACCGTCGCGCGCGTCGTCCTCGACTCGCCGCTCCCGCAGTTGGACCGTCTGTTCGACTACCGGGTGCCGGACGGGCTCGAGGATGACTGCGTGCCGGGGGTGCGGGTCAAGGTGCCGCTCCGCACCGGTGCGCGCATGTCCGACGCCTACGTGGTCGAGATCGTCACCGAGGGTGAGTACCCGGGTGAGCTCAGTGCCATCGAGACGGTCGTCTCCCCGGTGCCGGTGCTCGCGCCGGAGATCTGGTCGCTCGCGCGCGCCGTGGCCGACCGTGCCGCGGGGGTGGCGTCCGACGTGCTCCGGCTCGCCGTGCCGACGCGCCAGGTCCGTGCCGAGAAGGCCTGGCTGGCGCGCGACACCGCGTGGTCGCCGCCGGCGGTCGAGCCGCCGCCCGTCACCGGCTACGCCGACGGCGTCCTGGAGGCGCTGGTCGCCGACCACGGTCGCGCTGCGGTCGCCGCCGTCCCCCACCCGACAGCGCTCGGTGCCGCCGACGCGCCGGTCTGGGTCCCCGGATGGGCCGCCACGCTCGCCCAGGCGGCGGCGCACACGGTCGCCGCGGAGCAGTCGGCCGTGATCGCCGTGCCGGACTTCCGCGACGTCACCGACCTCGAGCGTGCGCTCCTCGCGGTGCTGCCGCCGGAACGGGTCGTCCGGTTCGACGCCAAGCAGACGAACGGGCAGCGGGCGAAGGCCCTGCTGCAGGCGAGGACCCACGCGGTCGTCGCGATCGGCAACCGCACGGCGGTGTACGCGCCCGCGACCGAGCTCGGACTCATCGCCATGTGGGACGACGGGGACGCCTCGTTCATCGAGCCGCGTGCCCCGTACGTGCACACCCGGGACGTCGCCCTCGTCCGGGCCGCGCAGTCCGGGGCCGCGCTGCTGTTCCTGTCGCACGCCCGGAGCACCGACGTGCAACGGCTCGTCGAGCTGCACTGGCTGCAGGAGGTCACGCCGTACCGGGTGAAGACACCCAAGGTCATCCCGACCGTCCAGCAGACCGGTGCCGAGGGGTACGCGGCACAGGCCCGCATCCCGAGCTCGGCGTGGCGTGCCGCGCGCGAGGCCAGCCAGCACGGAGCCGTCCTCGTGCAGGTCGCCAGTCCGGGGTTCGGCACCGGACTCGTCTGCGCCGAGTGCGGTGAGCGGGCGCACTGCCGGATCTGCGGCGGTCCGCTCGGCAGCCCGCACCGGGGCGCGACGCCGCAGTGCCGGTTCTGCGGCGCGCTGGCGGTCGGGTTCCGCTGCCCGACGTGCGGGAACGGCACGGTGAAGCCGGTCGGGCAGGGGGCGCAGCGCACCGCGGACGAGCTCGGTCGGGCGTTCCCGGGCACCCGCATCGTGGTGGCCGACGGCTCCCGTCCGCTCGACGAGGTCCCGGCGCGCCCCTCGGTCGTGGTCGCCACCCGCGGTGCCGAGCCGAGCGTCCCGGGCGGGTACGTGTGCGTGCTCCTGCTCGACGGGGAGCGCATGCTCGCGCGCGAGGGGCTCCGCGTGCAGGAGGACGTCCTGCGCTTCTGGACGAACGCCGCCGCCAAGGGAGCCCCGGGCGCCGAGGCGTACCTCGTCGGCATCGGCGGGAAGCTCGCGACGGCCATGGCGCTGTGGCGGCTCGACGGTCCGGCGCACGACGAGCTCGCCGACCGCCGCGAGCTGCACTTCCCACCGGCCGTGCGGATCGCGACGCTGACGGGCACGGACGAGGCGGTGACGGCCGCGGTCGAGGCGCTCGACGGTCTCACGGTCGGCGCCGTGCTCGGTCCGGTGCCGGTCGAGGACGACGCGCTCCCGGGCACCGTCCGTGCGATCGTGCGCTTCCCGTACGCGCACGGTGCCGAGGTGGCGGCGACCCTCAAGGCTGAGGTGATCCGGCGCGCGTCCACGCGGCGGGTGCTGCCCGGGGGGAACCGACGTCGGGCGGCGCCGGCGCTCCGGGTGCGGCTCGACGACGCGGAGCCCTTCAGCGAGGTCTGACCCGGCCGGCCGCGCGCTGCCGGGCGCGGGCCGTCGCGCCGGTCGTGCGCCGTGCCTCCAGGGCGCCTGCCGCGTGCCGCCTGCCGCGCGTTGCCCGCGCGCGCATGTTCCGACATTCCGCCCGTCGATCGACGCGTGTTCTGTCGCCACATGCGCACGCACCGTCTGCGTGCGCATGTTCCGACGTTCCGCCGCTCGATCGACGCGTGTTTCGTCGAAGCATGCGCACGCACCGGCCGCCCGGGCGCCCGCGCCCACGCCGTGCATGCGACATGCGCGGCCCGCGCGCGCGACCTGTGCCAGGGTGGACGACGGCGGTCACGAGCCGCCGACGACACACATCACGCACGACGAGGTGACGCGGATGACGCCGATGAGGGCGCTGTACAAGCCGGACGCTGCTCCGGGACTGATCATGACCGAGCGGCCGGTACCGGTCCCGACGGAGGACGAGGTCCTCATCCGGGTCCTCCGCACCGGGATCTGCGGGACCGACCTGCACATCCGGCGGTGGGACGACTGGGCGGCCTCGGCGGTCACGGCCCCGCTGGTCCCCGGACACGAGTTCTTCGGCGAGGTGGTCGAGGTCGGCTCCGCCGTGCGTGACGTCGCGGTGGGGGACCGGGTCTCCGGCGAGGGCCACATCGTGTGCGGCACGTGCCGGAACTGCCGGGCCGGCCGACGCCAGATGTGCATCCGCACGAAGGGCCTCGGCGTGCAGCGGGACGGCGCCTTCGCGGAGTACCTGACGCTGCCCGGCGCGAACGTGTGGGTGCACCACGCCGACGTCGACCCCGAGGTCGGCGCCCTGTTCGACCCGCTCGGCAACGCGGTGCACACGGCGCTCGCGTCCCCCGTCGTCGGCGAGGACGTGCTCGTCACCGGCTGCGGGCCGATCGGCCTCATGGCGATCGCGGTCGCTCGGCACGCCGGTGCCCGGTTCGTGGTCGGCACCGACCTCAGTGCGGAGCGCCTGGCGATGGCGACGGCGATGGGCGCCGACCTCGGCGTCGACGTCGGTGCCGCCGGTGACCCGATCCGGGCGGCGCAGGAGCAGCTCGGCATGCGCGAGGGGTTCGACGTCGGCTTCGAGATGTCCGGCGCGCCGACCGCCCTCCCGGCGATGGTCGACAACATGAACCACGGCGGGCGGATCGCCATGCTCGGACTCCCGACCGGCGAGATCGCGGTCGACTGGGGCAAGGTCGTGACGCACATGCTCACGGTCAAGGGCATCTACGGCCGCGAGATGTTCGAGACGTGGCAGACCATGAGCTCGATGCTGCAGACGAGCGAGGTGCTGCGCGACCGCATCGCCTCGATCGTCTCGGGGCGCTTCGCGGCGCGTGACTGGGAGGCAGCGTTCGCCGCGGCGGCGAGCGCGGACGGCGGCAAGGTCGTCATCGACTGGACGGAGATCTGATGTACGGCGCGATCAAGGACCACCTGACGGCCGAGCTGGCGGGCATCGAGGCCGCCGGGCTCACGAAGCGGGAGCGCGGCATCGCCGGTCCGCAGCGTGCGGCGATCGAGGCGGACGGTGCTCCGCTGCTGAACTTCTGCGCGAACAACTACCTCGGGCTGGCCGACTCCACCGATCTCGTCGACGCGGCGAAGGACGCCCTCGACCGGTGGGGCTACGGCATGGCGAGCGTCCGGTTCATCTGCGGCACGCAGGACCTCCACCTCGACCTCGAGCGTCGCGTGTCGGCGTTCCTCGGCACCGAGGCCACGATCCTGTACTCGTCGTGCTTCGACGCGAACGGCGGCCTGTTCGAGGTGCTCCTCGGGCCGGAGGACGCGATCATCTCGGACGAGCTGAACCACGCCTCGATCATCGACGGCGTGCGGCTGTCGAAGGCGCAGCGGTACCGGTACCGCAACCGCGACGTGCAGGACCTCGAGGCGCAGCTCGTCGCCGCCGGGGACGCCCGGTTCCGCGCGATCGTCACCGACGGCGTCTTCTCGATGGACGGCTCGATCGCCCCGCTCGCCGAGATCTGCGACCTCGCGGACCGGTACGACGCCCTCGTCATCGTCGACGACTCGCACGCCGTCGGGTTCGTCGGCGAGCACGGCCGGGGGACGCCCGAGCTGTGCGGCGTCGCGGACCGGGTCGACGTGTACACGGGCACGTTCGGCAAGGCACTCGGGGGTGCGAGCGGCGGGTACGTCGCCAGCCGCCAGGAGATCGTCGACCTGCTGCGGCAGCGGTCCCGTCCGTACCTGTTCTCGAACTCGCTCGCGCCGGTGATCGCCGCGGGGACGGTCGCAGCGCTCGACCTCATCGAGCGGTCGGACGACGCGCGCGAGCGGCTGCGGGCGAACGCGGCACGCTTCCGGTCGCTCATGACCGACGCCGGGTTCGAGCTGTTGCCGGGGGAGCACCCGATCGTCCCGGTGATGTTCCACGACGCGGCCCTGACCGCGCGGATCGCCGACGAGATGCAGGGGCGCGGGATCTACGTGACGGCGTTCAGCTACCCGGTGGTCCCGAAGGGCCGGGCACGGATCCGGGTGCAGCTCTCGGCGGCGCACACCGAGGAGCAGGTCCGGCGGTGCGTGACGGCCTTCACCGAGGCGCGAGCGGCGGCGCGAGCGGCCGCGGGTCCGAGCGGCGACGCGGTCAGCCCGCGCTGACGGCGGTGTGGCGCTCGCGCGGGAAGACCACGCCGAGCGCCACCATCCCGATCGCCAGCACCAGGTGCAGCCAGTTGTCCGCCCAGTTCAGCGGCACGAAGTTCGCCCCGAAGTCGTGTCCGGCGGTGAACAGCCCGTACACCCACAGCACGAAGTAGACGACGCCACCGATCACGAGGTACATGCGGGACCCGGTCGCGTACCGCGCCGCGAGCAGTCCGACGACCCCGAACAGCAGGTGCACGACGTTGTGGAGCACCGACACCTGGAACAGTCCGAGCAGCATCGCCATCGAGCCGTGCCCCGCCCCGCCGAGGTCGCCCGTCGTCAGCCCGGGGACGAACCCGGCGATCCCGACGAGCAGGAAGACGA
The DNA here is from genome assembly GCF_044745045.1 of Curtobacterium sp. NPDC087082. Lineage (NCBI taxonomy): Bacteria > Bacillati > Actinomycetota > Actinomycetes > Micrococcales > Microbacteriaceae > Curtobacterium > Curtobacterium sp. NPDC087082. The sequence goes on from NZ_JBIUZN010000004.1 coordinate 256,737, forward strand.
CCCCGACGACGAGTGCGATCGCCTGGATGCTCGAGCCCGCGTAGCGGTTGGTGGACGTGGTGACGTCGGACATGTGGAACCTCCTCGTTCGGCTGCTGGCGACGGTACCCGTGGGAGACTCGGACGGTGACGACGGGGGAACGCACGAACGACCGCACGAACGACCGCCCGGGGGCCCGCACGCTCCCGCTCGCCAGCTGGCGCTACCAGGGCACGCTGCGCACGTACCAACGCGACGTCCTCGACCGGGTGCCGGTCGAACCCGGCGACCCCGTCCACGTCGTCGCGCCGCCGGGTGCCGGCAAGACCCTGCTCGGGCTGCTCCTCGCCGGACGCCACGGTGCGCGCGCCCTCGTGCTCGCGCCGACCGCGACGATCCGCTCGCAGTGGGCCCGATCGGCGTCGGCCCTGCACGGCGACGCGACGGTGTCCGAGGACCCGGACCGCCCCGGCGACCTCACCGCGCTGACCTACCAGATGCTCTCCGTCCTCGACACCGGCAGTCCGCTCACCGACCTCGCCACCGCGGACTGGCGTCGCGAACTCGTCGACGGGGGACGGGACGACGCGGCCGCGGCACGGTGGATCGACGACCTCCGCACCAGCAACCCGGCAGCGTTCCGGAAGGGCGTCCGTCGCCGTTCGCGCGCGATCCGGAAGCGGCTCGCGCGCGAGGACCCCGAGCGCCTCGCCGAGGCCCTGCACCCGAACGCCCGCGCACTCGTCGACCGGCTCGTGGCACACGGCGTCGAGACCGTCGTCCTCGACGAGTGCCACCACCTCCTCGACCACTGGGCGTTGGTGGTCGCCTACCTGCTCGGCCGCATCCGCGCGTCCGGCCGCGAACCGGTCGTCATCGGCCTGACCGCGACCCTGCCGTCCACCGACGACCGCGACGCCCACGACACCTACACTGCACTGCTCGGCGACGTCGACCACGAAGTGCCGACACCCGCCGTCGTGAAGGAGGGCAACCTCGCGCCCTACCGCGACCACGTCTGGTTCGTCGAGCCGACCCCGGACGAGCTCGCCTTCCTGCGCGACCACGAACGCCGACTCGCCGCGCTGATCCGCGGGGCGCTCGCCGAACCCGACGGGATCGACTGGCTCGAGACGACGCTGCAACCGGAGACCAGCACCGGCGCGGTCCCCGAACCAGACCCCGGCACGCGGCCCGCCACCGCCGAGGAACGGCTCGCCGCAGCCTTCGCCGCCGACTTCCCCGTCGCCGAGGCCGCCGCACGCACCCTCGCCGAGTTCCGCCCCGACCACCCGCTGCTCGCACTCCTGCCCGACGACGTCCGACGCGCCCCCGACGCCGAGGGGCGGATCCGGGTCCTCGCCCGCTACGCCCTCGACCGACTGCTGCCCGACCCCGACCGCGCGGAGCAGTGGCAGCGCATCAAGCGCTCGATCGTGGACTTCGGCTTCACCCTGACCGACCGCGGCGTCCGACGGAGCCGAGACCCGATCGACACGGTGCTCGCATCGTCCGCCGCGAAGGACCGCGCCGTCGTCGACCTGCTCCACCTCGAACTCTCCCAGGACGCCGCCGACCGGGTCCGGGCGGTCGTGGTGACCGACCACGCCACCCACGGCAACACCCGGGGGAGCGCCGTCCCCGCCGCGGGCGCACTCCGGACCTTCGCCACGGTCGCGACGGAGGACCACCCCGTGCCGCTGCGCCCCGTGCTCGTCACCGCACGCCACCTCCGGATCGCCACCCGGGACGCCGACGTCCTGCTCCCCGCACTCGAGCAGCGCCTCGGCACGACCTGCAGCACGGAGCCGGTGCCCGACGACCCGCACGTGCTCAGCGTCGAGACCCCCGGTGCCGGATCGGCCGCCGTGCTGGCCGCCGTCTCCGCCCTGCTCACGGACGGCACCACCCGACTCGTCGTCGGTACCCGTGGCCTCCTCGGCGAGGGTTGGGACTGCCCCGCCGTGAACACGCTCATCGACCTCACCGCCGTCGCGACCTCGTCGGCGACCCAGCAGCTCCGCGGTCGCACGCTCCGCCTCGACCCGGCGTGGCCCCGCAAGGTCGCCCACAACTGGACCGTCACCGCCGTCGTCCCGGCCGACGTCCCGCTCGACGCCGCCCCGGACGTCTCCCGGATGCGCCGGAAGCACGAACAGATCTGGGGACTGCTCCGCTCGGACTCTGCGCAGGTGGTCCGCGGCACGTCGATCGCGCTCACCGACGGACAGGCCCGCCGGCTCGCCGGACTCGTCGCCAAGGACGAGCGGCAGACCGTCCGGGCCCTCGACGAGACCATCGCCGCCGAACTCCCCACCCGGGCCGACAGCTGGGCCGCCTGGCGCGTGGGCGAGCCCTACGCCGACCGCGAGAGCACGGCGACCGTCGTCGAGGAACCACGGACGCAGCCGTTCCGCACCGGACCGACCGCGGAGTTCGTGCTCGCCGTCGTCCTCGGCGCGGTCCTCTGGCTGCTCGCCGAGTCCGCTCGGGGCATCGTCGCCCTCTGGCGGCTCGGCTCGGTGCCCGGCGTGCTCGGGCTCCTCGTCGTCATCGGTCTCGCCGTCCTGCTCGTCTGGCCCGTCGCCCGACAGCTCGGCCTCGCCCTCCGCCAGCGGTTCAGCACCGTCGGCGCCTACCGCAGAGCCGTCCGGGTCGTCGTCGACGCACTGCACCGGGCCGGTCGGGTCCCGGCGTTCGGCGAGGGGGACGTCCGCGTCACCGCGCAGATGGCGGGGAAGGTGCCGCAGAGCTTCACGATGGAGGTGCTCGGCGCACGCCCCGAGGACCGCCGCGTCGTCACCGGCGCGCTCGCCGAGTTCTTCGGCCCGGTGCGGACCCCGCGCTTCCTGCTGCAGGTCAGCCGCACCGAGCGCGCGACCGTGCGGCGGGCACCGTTGCTCGTCGTGGCACTGGCCGTGGCCCGCGCGGTCACCCCGGGCGACCGGTACTTCGCCGTGCCGGCGGCCGTGGGACGTCGCCGTGCCGATGCCGAGGCGTTCGCCGCCGACTGGAGCCGCCGGGTCGGTCCGTGCCGCCTCCACGAGATCGACTCGCCGGAGTCGCTCGTGCTGCTGGTCCGTGCTCGCCGGACGTCGGGTGCCGCCACGGCCGCGCCGGTGCTCCGCGACCAGTGGTCCTGACACGATCCGAGCTGCCGTCGGACGCGGAGCACGTGGGGAACATGGGAGGATCGAACCCATGCGTCTCGTCGTCGCCGGCAGCCCCGCTGCGGCCGTCCCCACCCTCCGCCGCCTCGCGGCGTCCGAGCACGAGATCGCCGCGGTGCTCACCCGTCCGGCGACCCCGCAGGGCCGGAAGCGCGTCCTCACCCCGACCCCCGTCGCCCAGGTCGCACAGGAGCTCGGCCTCCCGGTGATCGAGGCGTCGCGGGTCGACGACGAGGTCACCGCCCGCATCGCCGACCTCGGGGTCGACCTCGGCGTCATCGTCGCGTACGGCGCCCTGCTCCGACGCCCGGCGCTCGACGCCCCGCGGCTCGGCTGGGTGAACCTGCACTTCTCGGACCTGCCGCAGTACCGCGGCGCCGCCCCCGTCCAGCGCGCGGTGATGGCCGGCGACACCCGCACCGCCGCGACGGTGTTCCAGCTCGTCGAGGCGCTCGACGCCGGTCCGGTGTACGCGAGCGACCCGTTCGACATCGACCCCGAGGCGACCTCCGGCGAGGTCCTCGCCGCGATGGCCGAGACCGGCGCCGAGACCGTCGTCCGCGTCGTCGACGACATCGCCGCGGGCACCGCGGTCGCCGTGGAGCAGACCGGCGAGCCCACCCTCGCCCCGAAGCTGACCATCGATGACGGTCGCATCGACTTCGCCGCACCGGCCACCGTCGTGCACGCACGCCTGCGCGGCGTCACGCCCGAGCCCGGCGCGTACGCCCACCTCGGCGAGACCCGCGTCAAGCTGCTCCGCAGCAACCGACTGCCAGGAGGCGTGGCAGACCCCGCCCCGTCGCTCGCCCCCGGTACGCTCAGCGTCCAGGGCGGTCGGCTGCTCGTCGGGACCGCCGACGACCCGCTCGTGCTCACCGAGGTGCAACCCGCCGGCAAGAAGGCGATGGACGCCGCCGCCTGGGCCCGGGGCCTCGGCTCCCTCGACGGGAAGGTCCTGGCGTGAGCGCCGCGAACACCGGGCAGCGCCGGCACCACGGACCGCGGCAGACGAGTGCCCGCCGTGTGGCCTTCGACGTGCTGCGGGCGGTGCAGGTCGACGACGCCTACGCCAACCTCCTGCTCCCGACCCGGATCCGCCGCGCCGGGCTCTCCGCGCGCGATGCCGGGTTCGCCACCGAGCTGACCTACGGGTCGATCCGGATGCTCGGCCGGTACGACGCGATCATCGCCCTCGCCTCCGGTCGTCGCATCGACAACGTCGAGTCCGACGTGCTCGACGTCCTCCGGCTCGGCGCCCACCAGCTGCTCGGGATGCGCACCCCGACGCACGCCGCCGTCGACGCCACGGTCGAGCTCGCCCGCGAGGTCGGTGCCCGCCGCGCCACCGGCTTCGTCAACGCCGTGCTGCGCAAGGTCGCCGCACGCACCGACGACGAGTGGGACGCGCTCATCACCGAGGGCCGCGGTGGGGACGCACTGCTCGCCACCCGGTGGTCGCACCCCACGTGGGTGGTGTCCGCGCTGCGGGACGCCCTCGCTGCCGAACGCTCGCGGGACGAGCTCGCCGCGCTCCTGGCGGCCGACAACGCCGCACCCCGGGTGCAGCTCGCCGCGCTGCCCGGGCTGGCCACCGACGAGGACGTCGCCGCTGCCCGGGCCCACGCCGCGACCGCGACCGAACACGAGACGGACGCCGACGACGAGACGCAGGTCGCGCCTCCCGAACCGCTCGCGGACCCCGAGGCGGACCTGCCGGTCTCGCCCGTCGGCATCCGCGGGATCTCCGGCGACCCGGCCCGCGTGCCGGGCGTCACCGCCGGACGGCTCCGCGTGCAGGACGAGGGCTCCCAGCTCGCGGCACTGGCGCTCAGCCGGTCGTCGGCGATCCGGCCGGGGGAGCGGTGGCTCGACCTCTGCGCCGGGCCCGGTGGCAAGGCGGCGCTCCTCGCGGCCGAGGCCGCACAGGGCGGGGCGACCCTCGTGGCGAACGAACTCGTGCCGGCGCGTGCCGGACTCGTGCGGAAGGCCCTCGCGGGCGCCGGTGACGGCGTGACCGTGGTCGAGGGCGACGGTCGGCGCTTCGGTCGCGACGGCGCCGGGGTGACGTTCGACCGGATCCTGCTCGACGCGCCGTGCACCGGACTCGGAGCGCTCCGGCGTCGTCCGGAGGCCCGGTGGCGCAAGCAGCCCGAGGACGTCCCCGAGCTTGCCGCGCTGCAGGCCGAGCTGCTCGACGCCGCCGTGCGGGTGCTCGCACCGGGCGGGACCCTCGCGTACGTGACGTGCTCGCCGCACCTGGCGGAGACCCGCGGCCAGGTCGACGCCCTGATGGCGCGGCACGGTGGCGAGCTCGAGCAGCTCGACACCGCGTCCGTCGTGCGGTCCGTGGCTGCGCGGGACCCGCGGGTGGCCGACGGGGACACGGTGCAGCTCTGGCCGCACCGGATCGGGACGGACGCGATGTTCATCGCGCTGTTCCGGCGCGTCGCGTAGCACGAGAGCCCAGCAGCAGGCCGCCGGCTCAGCGAGACCGGCGGTACGCGCTCCCGTCGCAGGTGTGCACGGCGTCCTCGTCGAACAGCGCCCGCAGGTTGTACGCGGCGCAGTCGCGGAAGGTCGCGATGCTGATCCACCGCGCCGAGCGGCGGAGCTCGCCCTTCGCGGGGCCGTCCGAGCCGATGCCGGCCCGGTGCACCGTCCAGGCGATGTCCCGCGCCTCGGCGTCGAGGTAGCGCATCACCGCCTCGTTGTCGGCGTGCTGACCGCGGTACGCGCGGGCGAGCGTCGCCCGCACGAGCCGCAGCACCGGTGCGAGCCGCCGGCCGGGAGGCGCGCTCAACCCGCCCGCCTGGTAGAGCAGGCGGGTGGCACCGCTCCGACGCATCGCCGGCACGAGCGCCCGGACGAAGGGCGTGTTGACCAGACGGCCACGCTGCGCGTCGACGTCCCCGAGCATCACGACGACGGCGGTCACACCGTCCAGCAGTGCGTCGAGGTCGAGGTCGTCGGGGACGGAGCCCGGTACGACCTCGAGGTCGTCGTGCTGGATCGTGAGCTTGGCCGGCGTGCGGGCGACGGCGCGCACCCGGTGTCCGGCGTCGAGGGCGAACTGCGTGAAGTGCTGGCCGGTCTGGCCCGTCGCGCCGAAGACGAGCAGGTGCTGTTGGGGTGTCATGGTTCCAATCTAGGCACTGACTAGAAAATAGGCAATGCCTAGTCGCGGGGTAGGGTGGAGTCATGCCGGATCGTCCCTTCCACCACGGGAACCTCCGCGCCGTCCTGCTCGACGAGGCCGTGACGGTCCTGCGTGAGGACGGTGTCGACGGGCTGTCCCTGCGTGACCTCGCGCGCCGCGCCGGTGTGAGCCACGGAGCGCCGCGGAGCCACTTCGTCGATCGCCAGGCGCTCCTCGACGCCGTGGCCGAGCTCGGCTTCGACCGGCTGGCCGCCGCGGTGCGCCGAGCGCTGGCCGGTGCCGGTGACCTGGACGACCGCTTCCGCCGGGTCGCCCTCGCGTACGTCGACTTCGCGATCGACGACGCCGCGCTGATGGACCTGATGTTCCAGGCGAAGACGACCACCCGGGCCGAGTCGGTGCAGGCCGCCGCCTCGTCGCTGTTCGCCGTGCTCGACGGCGCGATGGGGAGCGCGCTGGCGGACGGCGGCGACGGCGACGCCCGGCACCTGTTCAAGCTCCTGTTCGCCGCCACCATGCAGGGGATCGCCGCGCTCGTGGTCTCGCGTCGGATCGACCGCGCCGAGGGGGAGCGGCTGGTGGACGCCGCGCTGGAGACGATGCTCCGCTCGGACCTCGGCTCCCGCGCGGTCGGCGCGAACTGAAGCCGGTGCGGAGCGGGCTGACGGACGCACCCCGGTAGGCTCGACGGGTGACGATCCGCATCTCGCCGAGCATCCTGTCCGCCGACTTCGCGAACCTCGAACGCGAGCTCCACCGCATCGAGACCGCCGACCTGGTGCACGTCGACGTGATGGACAACCACTTCGTGCCGAACCTCACGCTGGGCCTGCCGATCGTGCAGCGCCTGCAGGAGGTCTCCCCGGTGCCGCTCGACGTCCATCTCATGATCACGAACGCCGACACCGAGGCGCCGAAGTACGCCGAGACGGGTGCGTCGAGCGTGACCTTCCACTTCGAGGCCGCCGACGACCCGGTGGCGACCGCCGCGGCGATCCGCTCGAACGGCGCCCGGGCAGCCGTCGCGGTGAAGCCCGGCACCCCGATCACCCAGGTGCTCCACCACCTCGACGCCTACGACATGATCCTGCTCATGACGGTCGAGCCCGGGTTCGGCGGCCAGGCGTTCATGCGCTCGGTGATGCCGAAGCTCGCCGACGCCCGTGCGGCGGTCGACGCATCGGGGCTCGACGTCTGGCTCGAGGTCGACGGCGGGATCGCGGTCGACACGGTGCCCGAGGCGGTCCGCAGCGGTGCCGACACCCTCGTGGCGGGCTCCGCGGTGTACGGCGGCGAGCCGGCCGCGCGCATCGCGGACCTGCGCGAGGCGGCCGCGGCAGCACGCTCGTGACCGGACCGGTGCCCGAGGTGACGGGCGTGGCGGACACGAGCCGCGCCTCCCGTCCGGACGGTACGTCGGCCGTGTCGGCGGGGGACGGTAGCCTGGTGCGCGTGAAGACGTTCGACGACCTGTTCCAGGAGCTCACCGAGAAGGCGCGCACGCGCCCCGAGGGCTCCGGCACCGTCGCCGAACTGGACGCCGGCGTGCACCAGATCGGCAAGAAGATCGTGGAAGAAGCGGCCGAGGTCTGGATGGCGGCCGAGTACGAGGGCGACGAGCGCACCTCCGAGGAGATCTCGCAGCTCGTGTACCACCTGCAGGTGCTCATGGTGGCGAAGGGGCTCACCCCGGCGGACGTCTGGCGACATCTCTGATCCGCTGATCAGCCGCCGACCCTCCACCAGAAAGCAGACCCCCTGATGCTCCGCATCGCCGTGCCCAACAAGGGCTCCCTGTCCGAGACCGCGTCCGACATGCTGCGCGAGGCCGGGTACGCCGGCCGCCGCGACCCGAAGGCGCTCCACCTGCTCGACGAACGCAACGGCGTCGAGTTCTTCTTCCTCCGCCCGCGCGACATCGCCACGTACGTGGGTTCCGGCGCGCTCGACGTCGGCATCACCGGCCGCGACCTGCTGCTCGACTCCGGATCCGCCGCGCACGAGGTCGACGCGCTCGGGTTCGCCGACTCGACGTTCCGGTTCGCCGGTACGCCCGGCCGGTTCAGCACGCTGCAGGACCTCGACGGTGTGCGGGTGGCGACGAGCTACCCCGGGCTCGTGGGGGAGTTCCTCGCGAAGCACGGCGTCACCGCGACGCTCGTCAAGCTCGACGGCGCGGTCGAGAGCGCCGTGCGCCTCGGTGTCGCCGACGCCGTGGCCGACGTGGTCTCGACGGGCAGCACGCTCCGGGCGGCCGGGCTCGAGATCTTCGGGCCGGTCATCCTCGAGTCGACCGCGCTCCTCATCTCCACCGACGAGACGATCCCCGGCATCGACGTCCTGCGACGCCGACTGCAGGGCGTGCTCGTCGCGCGCGGCTACGTGATGCTCGACTACGACATCCCCACCGGGCTCCTCGAGCAGGCGACCGCCGTCGCGTCGGGCATCGAGTCGCCGACGGTCTCGCCGCTGCACGGTCGCGACTGGTCGGCCGTCCGCGTGATGATCCCGCGCGACGACGCGAACCTCATCATGGACGCGCTGTACGACCTCGGCGCGCGCGCCATCCTCGTCAGCCCGATCCACGCCGCACGACTGTGACCGGGGTCTCCGTCCGGGTCATCCCCTGCCTGGACGTCAAGGGCGGCCGGGTCGTCAAGGGCGTCAACTTCCTGGACCTGCAGGACGCCGGTGACCCGGTCGAGCTCGCCGCGCGCTACTACGAGCAGGGCGCGGACGAGCTGACCTTCCTCGACGTGGGTGCCACGGTCGAGAACCGCGCGACGATGTACGACACGGTGACGCGCACGGCCGAGCAGGTGTTCATCCCGCTCACCGTCGGTGGCGGCGTCCGGAGCGTCGACGACGTGTCGCGGCTACAGCAGTGCGGTGCGGACAAGATCGGCGTGAACAGCGCCGCGATCGCGCGGCCGGACCTCGTCGGCGAGATCGCGGACCGGTTCGGCGCGCAGGCCGTCGTGCTCTCCCTGGACATCAAGCGGTCGGACCGGATGCCGTCGGGCTTCGTCGTGACGACCCACGGCGGGCGGACCGAGTCCGACCTCGACGCGCTCGCCTGGGCGCGCGAGGCCGTCGAGCGCGGCGCGGGGGAGCTCCTCGTCAACTCGATCGACGCGGACGGCACGAAGAACGGGTTCGACGTCGAGCTCGTGGCAGCGGTGCGCGCGGTCGCGTCGGTCCCGGTCATCGCTTCGGGAGGCGCGGGTCGGCTCGAGCACTTCGCCCCCGCGATCGAGGCGGGCGCGGATGCCGTCCTCGCCGCCAGCGTCTTCCACCGCGGCGAGATGACCATCGGTGACGTGAAGGCCGCGTTGCGCGCGACCGGGCACGCCGTCCGCTGATCCGCCGCCGTAGGCTAGGAGTCTCATGACCGACAGCACCAGCACCAGCACGGACGCGGTCCTCGACCGCGCGCGGTTCGGTGCGGACGGGCTGCTCCCCGCCATCGTGCAAGAGGAGTCGTCGAAGGACGTCCTCATGCTCGGCTACATGGACCGAGAAGCCCTCCGCCGCACCCTGACCGAGGGACGGGTGACCTTCTGGTCGCGGTCCCGGAACGAGTACTGGCGCAAGGGCGACACCTCGGGGCACGCGCAGTACGTGCGCGGTGCGGCGTTCGACTGCGACGCGGACACGCTCCTCGTGACCGTCGAACAGGTCGGCGCCGCGTGCCACACCGGCGCGCACCGCTGCTTCGACGTCGACCCCCTCGAGCCCGTGACGGCGTCCGCGCCCGACGGCGCCGCGTCCGCTCTCGCCGGTGCGCCGTCCGCTCTCGCTGGTGGGGCCGTGGAGGAGACCCGATGAGCACCGCGACGCTCTCCGACACGCCGCACACGACCTCCCGTCCGGAGTTCGACGCCCTGCTCGACGCCCACCGCGTCGTCCCCGTCGTGCGCGCGCTCTACGCCGACAGCGAGACGCCGGTCGGTGTCTACCGGAAGCTCGCCGACCGCCGGCCCGGTACCTTCCTGCTCGAGTCCGCCGGGCAGGGCGGCCTCTGGTCGCGCTGGTCCTTCGTCGGGGTGCGCAGCTTCGGCGTGCTCACCCAGGACGGCGACCGTGCCGCGTGGATCGACACCGGCATCCCGGCGTCCCGCGCCGTCGACTCGCTCGACGGCGCGCCGCTCGAGGTCCTGGCGCGGCTGCACGAGCGCTGGGCGACCCCGCGGATCCCCGGCACCCCGCCGCTCGTCGGTGGCACCGTCGGGTTCATCGGCTGGGAGGCCGTCCGTCAGCTCGAGCACCTGCCGAACGTGCCGCCGGCCGACTTCGACGTGCCGGGGCAGGCCCTCGCGTTCGTGTCCGAGCTCGCCGCGCTCGACCACCGCACCGGGCTCGTCCTGCTCGTCGCCAGCGTGCTGAACGACAGTGTCGACGACGCCGAGGCGCTGTGGGCGGACGCCCAGGCGCGACTCGACCGGATGCAGGCCGACCTCGTGCAGCCCTCCGCCGCGACCGTCGCCGAGGCGTTCGACATCGCCGAGCCGACCCCGACCCACCGGTCCACCCCCGCGGACTACATGGCGGCCGTCGAGCGGTCGAAGGGCTTCATCCGCGACGGGGACGTCTTCCAGGTCGTCATCTCGCAGCGCTTCGACCACGAGGTCACCGCGGATCCCCTCGACGTCTACCGCGTGCTGCGGACGCTCAACCCGAGCCCGTACATGTACTTCCTGTCGCTGGCGGACACCGCGGACGAGCGCTTCTGGATCGTCGGTGCCTCGCCCGAGGCCCTGGTCAAGGTGCAGGACGGCCGGGCGATCACCCACCCGATCGCCGGGTCGCGTCCGCGCGGCGCCACACCCGAGGCGGACGTCCGTCTCGGCGAGGACCTGCTCGAGGACCCGAAGGAGCGCGCCGAGCACCTCATGCTCGTCGACCTGGCGCGCAACGACCTGCAGAAGGTCTGCGAGCCGGGCACGGTCGCCGTGACCGAGTTCATGACGGTCGAGCGGTTCAGCCACATCATGCACCTGGTGTCGAGCGTCGAGGGCGCCGTGCGGCCCGGGGCCTCGGCGATCGACGTGTTCCGGGCTACCTTCCCGGCCGGCACCCTCTCCGGGGCGCCGAAGCCGCGGGCGCTCGAGATCATCGACGAGCTCGAACCCGCGAAGCGCGGTGCCTACGCGGGCGTGGTCGGCTACTTCGACTTCGCCGGCGACGCCGACCTCGCGATCGCGATCCGCAGCGCCCTCATCAAGGACGGTGTGGCACGCGTGCAGGCCGGGGCCGGGCTCGTGGCCGACTCCGACCCCGAGACCGAGCACATCGAGGCCGTGAACAAGGCCGCGGCACCGCTGCGGGCCATCGCGACCGCGAACCGGATGCGTGGGGTGCACTCGTGACGGCCCGCCGCTCCCGGCCGCTCGTCGTCGTCGCCGGCCTCGGCGTCGCGGGCATCATCATGCTCTCGTGGACGCAGACCTGGTTCACGGTCCACCTCCACGCGGGCGCTGCCGTCGCCGCGAAGGTGGACGCCGACGGTGCGGCCGCGGTCCCGCAGTACACCGCCCTGGCGATCGCCAGCCTCGCGCTCTTCCTGGCGATGACCATCGCCGGGCGGGTCGTCCGGATCGTGCTCGCCGCCGTCGAGATCCTGCTCGGCGTCGGCGTGGTGGTGTCCGGCATCACCGCCCTGGCCGACCCGGTCGCCGCAGCGAAGGGTGCCGTGGGCGAGGTCGCGGGCGTCGCGGACCTGTCCGCCGTCCGCCGGGCCGTGTCGAGCGTGGACGTGTCGGCGTGGCCGGTCGTCGGCATCGTCGGCGGCGTGCTCGCGATGGCGCTCGGGGTCGTCGTGCTCGTCGTGCAGCGGTCCTGGCCGGGGCCGAGCCGGAAGTACGGTGCGGCCACCGCGGGCGCGGCGGCGGATGCCCGTGCGGTGGCGCCGGTCGAACGTGACGCCGTGGTGGACTGGGACGACCTGAGCGCCGGTGTCGACCCGACCTCGGACGCGGTCGCCGGCCCCGACAGCGCAGCCGCAGGGCCCGACGACGCGACCGCGGGCGCTGCCGGAGCGGCCCCGGACGACACGGTAGGATCGAACGGACGCCGGTCGAACGACGGCGTCGAAGCAGAACGAGGAGCACCGTGAGCAACACTGAGCCCGCAGAACTCGGCGAAGGCCACTCGCCGGCAGCCTGGACCGCCGTCGTGATCATGCTGATCGGATTCGCGGCCGGCACGCTGTTCTTCTGGTTCGACCAGCCGTGGGGCGTCTGGGCCTCCGCCGGCGTGGTGCTCATCGGCCTCATCGTCGGTGGCGTCATGAAGAAGGCGGGCTACGGCGTCGACGGCCCGAAGTTCGTCCCCAAGCACCACTCCGAGTAGGTCCGGCATGCCGAACGTGCTCGAGACCCTCGTCGCGGGCGCGCTCGAGGACGCCGCGGCCCGTCGCGTCGACCGTCCCTATGCGGACGTCGAACGCGACCTGGACCGCGTCGCGTCCCCGCTCGACGCCCTCACGTTCCTGGCCCCCGGCGACCGGGTGAAGATCCTCGCCGAGGTCAAGCGTGCCAGCCCGTCCCGCGGGTCCATGGCCCCGATCGAGGACCCCGCGTCCCTCGCCGCCGACTACGAGCGCGGCGGAGCCTCGACGATCAGCGTCCTGACCGAGGGGCGCAAGTTCCTCGGCAGCCTCGCCGACCTCGAAGCGGTCAAGGCCCGGGTGGGCGTCCCCGTCCTCCGCAAGGACTTCATCGCCGACCCGTACCAGGTGATCGAGGCCCGGGCGTCCGGTGCCGACGTCGTCCTGCTCATCGTGGCGGCGCTCGAGCAGCAGCAGCTGGTCGAGCTCCACACCCTGGCGGAAGAACTCGGCATGCGCGTCCTGGTCGAGGCGCACTCGGCGGACGAGGTCTCGCGCGGCCTCGACGCCGGAGCCCGGATCCTCGGGGTGAACGCCCGCGACCTGACCGACTTCTCGCTCGACCGAGACCTGTTCGGTTCGCTCGCCGACCGGATCCCCGACGGGGTCGTGCGCGTCGCCGAGTCCGCGGTCGCCGGTCCGGCCGACGTCGCGCACTACCGTGCCGCCGGCGCCGACGTCGTCCTGGTGGGGGAGGCGCTCGTGACGGGCGACGACCCCGCTGCCACACTCGCGTCGTTCATCGCAGCCGCCGACCGCGACTGAGCGACGACAGCATCCATCCCAGCCCGGTTCACCGGGCGTGTCCCGGGAGACCCATCGTGACCTCACTCCGCGACCTGCACGGACCGTACTTCGGCGACTTCGGCGGGCGGTTCGTCCCCGAGTCGCTCGTCCTCGCGCTCGACGAACTCGAAGCGGCGTTCCGCGAGGCCTGGGCGGACCCGGCCTTCCGCGACGAGCTCGACACGCTCCAGCGCGACTACACCGGGCGGCCCTCGATCATCACCGAGGTGCCCCGGTTCGCCAAGCACGCCGGCGGTGCCCGGATCATCCTCAAGCGCGAGGACCTCAACCACACCGGCTCGCACAAGATCAACAACGTGCTCGGTCAGGCCCTCGTGGCCAAGCGCCTCGGCAAGACGCGCCTCATCGCCGAGACCGGCGCCGGCCAGCACGGCGTCGCGACGGCCACCGCGGCGGCGCTGTTCGGCATGGACTGCGTCGTCTACATGGGCGCCGTCGACACCGAGCGCCAGGCGCTGAACGTCGCCCGGATGCGCCTGCTCGGTGCCGAGGTGATCCCGGTCGAGACCGGCTCCCGCACGCTGAAGGACGCGATCAACGACGCCCTGCGCGACTGGGTCGCCAACGTCGACTCCACGCACTACCTGCTCGGCACGGTCGCCGGCCCGCACCCGTTCCCCGAGATGGTGCGCGAGTTCCACAAGGTCATCGGCGAAGAGGCCCGCCAGCAGGTCCTCGACCGGGTCGGGCGCCTGCCGGACGCGGTCGCCGCGTGCGTCGGCGGCGGCTCGAACGCCATGGGCATCTTCGAGGCCTTCCTCGACGACGAGTCCGTCGCGCTGCACGGCTTCGAGGCCGGTGGCGACGGCGTCGAGACCGGTCGGCACGCCGCGAGCATCACGCTCGGTCGCGAGGGCGTCCTCCAGGGCACGAAGTCCTACCTCATGCAGGACGAGGACGGCCAGACGATCGAGAGCCACAGCATCTCCGCCGGGCTCGACTACCCGAGCGTCGGGCCGGAGCACGCCTACCTCGCCTCGATCGGGCGTGCGAAGTACGAGCCGATCACCGACGACGAGGCGATGGAGGCCTTCCGCCTGCTGAGCCGCACCGAGGGCATCCTGCCGGCGATCGAGTCGTCGCACGCCCTCGCCGGGGCGATCAAGCTCGGCACGGAGCTCGGTCCAGAGGGCGTCATCCTCGTGAACCTGTCCGGCCGGGGCGACAAGGACGTCGCGTCCGCCAGTCGCTACTTCGGCATCCTCGACGAGAACGCGGTGCAGCTGTGACCACGAACCAGACGGTCGCGACGACGATCGACACCGCCAACGCCGAGCGCGCGGGGGCCGTCGTCGGCTACCTGCCCGCCGGCTACCCCGACGTGCAGACGAGCGTCGACGCCGCCGTGGCCCTGGCCGAGAACGGCGTCGACGTCATCGAGCTCGGCCTGCCGTACTCCGACCCGGTGATGGACGGCCCGGTCATCCAGCGGGCGGCAGAGGAGAGCCTGGCGAACGGCTTCCGCGTCGCGCAGGTCTTCGACGCCGTGCACCAGATCACCGAGCGGGCGAACGTGCCCGTGCTCGTGATGACCTACTGGAACCCGGTGCTCCGGTACGGCGTCGAGCGGTTCGCCGACGACCTCGTCGCCGCGGGTGCCGCCGGGCTCATCACGCCGGACCTCATCCCCGACGAGGGCGCCGAGTGGATCCGCGAGTCGGAGCGCACCGGCCTGGACCGCGTGTTCCTCGCAGCCCCTTCCTCGTCGGACACGCGCATGCAGCAGGCGGTCCGGTCCAGCCGCGGGTTCGTCTACGCCGTCTCCACCATGGGCGTCACCGGCGCGCGCGAGGGCGTCGACGTCGCAGCGCGCACCGTCGTGTCGCGGCTCCGCGACGCCGGGGTCGAGCGCACGTGCGTCGGTCTCGGCATCTCGACGGCGGAGCAGGTCGGCGAGGTCCTCGAGTACGCCGACGGCGCCATCATCGGCTCCGCCTTCGTCCGGGCCCTGGCGGACCTCGGCGTGCAGGGCGTGGCCGACCGGGCAGCCGACCTCACCTCGGGCGCGCAGCGCCGCTGACGTCCAGGAGGCGCGGTGCCGGCGACCCCGTCGGCCCACCTGCACCGCGGTGCGGGTGAGCGACGCGTCCGCCCCGCACCGCGCCTCCCGTCGGTCACAGTTTCCACAGGACCGGGCCCTCGGTTCCTGACGCACGCACCTCCCGCGCTACAGTGAGCGGGGCCGACGGCACGTCGGCACCGCGCCCAGCCAGCACCGAAAGGCGACAGCACCTCCATGCCCCTCCTGAGCATCCCGAGCCCGAGCACCGCGTGGCAGTACTTCGACCTGACCGCCTGGCTGCGCGACGCGTTCGGTTGGTCGCTGCCGCTCGACTTCCGCATCCACGCCTACGCGATCTGCATCCTGCTCGGGATCGTCGCCGCCGTCATCCTCGCGAACCGCCGGCTCAACGCGCGCGGCGTCGAGCGCTGGATCATCATCGACATCGCGATCTGGGCCGTCCCCGCCGGGATCATCGGCGGTCGCCTGTTCCACGTGTTCACCCACGTCAGCGACTACTTCGGTCCTGGGCGCGACCCGCTGTCCTTCCTCTACATCTGGGAGGGCGGCCTCGCGATCTTCGGCGCGCTCATCCTCGGTTCGGTCGGCGCCTACATCGGCTGCCGCCAGGTCGGCCTGCGGTTCACCGCGTTCATCGACGCCGTCGTGCCGGGCGTGCTGCTCGCCCAGGCGTTCGGTCGCCTCGGCAACTACTTCAACCACGAGCTCTTCGGCATGCCGACCAGCCTGCCGTGGGGCCTGCAGATCGAGTCGTCGAACGCGGCGTTCCCGAAGGGTCTGCCCGAGGGCACGCTCTTCCACCCGACGTTCCTCTACGAGATCATCTGGAACGTCGTCGGCGTCGTCGTGATCCTGCTGCTCGACAAGAAGTTCCGCCTGCAGTGGGGCAAGGTCCTGTCGCTCTACCTGATCTGGTACGGCATCGGTCGCTCGGTCCTCGAGTCCATCCGCGTCGACACGAGCGAGACGTTCTTCGGCATCCGGACGAACGTGTGGATGTCCTTCGCGGCGATCCTGCTGGGCATCATCATCTTCCTCGTCCAGTCCAAGCGGCACCTCGGCAAGGAGCCGAGTCCGTACCTGCCCGGTCGCGAGCCCCGCTCGAAGTCCGGGGTAGACTCGGACGACACCTGGTCAGAGTCCGACGACGACGCTCCGGCGGCCGTCACCGACTCCGATCCGGTCACCAGCAGCACCGCTGGCCGCGCGTAGGAAGCACCCCTCCTGCGTGACCGATCCCGATCGGTCACGAGTGTCAGCAGCACCTCCCGGACCCACCACAAGCGGGTCCGACACCTCGCACGCCGCCAGGGCAACTCACTGACGGCGGGCACGGGCACCAGTCCCGCCCATCTGGGCGGAACGCACCACCGGGCCACCGCTGTCCCTGTTCCACTTCCTCGTGAGGACGGTTCCCCATGGCGCTCCAGCCACCCCAGTCCCCGGCGGCACTCGTGCCGCCGCACCGTCGGTTCTCCGCGATCCCGGACGCCACCGGCATGTACGACCCGGCGAACGAGAAGGACGCGTGCGGCCTGGCGATGGTCGCGACGCTCCGCGGCACGGCCGGGCACGACATCGTCGACGCCGCCCTCGGTGCGCTGCGCAACCTCGAACACCGGGGCGCGGTCGGTTCGGACGCCGGGACCGGTGACGGTGCGGGCATCCTCTGCCAGGTGCCCGACGAGTTCTTCCGCGCCGAGGTGTCCTTCGATCTTCCAGCAGCGGGGGAGTACGCGGTCGGTACCGCGTACCTGCCCGTCGACGAGGACGACCGGCACGCGGTGAAGGGTGCCGTCGAGCGACTGGCGCGTGAAGAGGGCCTGCGGGTCCTGGGCTGGCGCGAGGTCCCCGTCCGACCCGAGGTCCTCGGCACCCTGGCCCGTGCGGCGATGCCCGCGTTCGAGCAGCTCTTCGTCGCCTCGATCCGGCACGACGTGCACGGCGCGTCGTGGAGCGGCGTCGCGCTCGACCGCCAGGCCTTCCGCCTCCGGAAGCGTGCCGAGCACGACACCGAGGTCTACTTCATGTCGCTGTCGAGCCGGACCATGGTCTACAAGGGCATGGTCACGACGCTCCAGCTCGAGCCGTTCTACCCGGACCTCAGCGACGAGCGCTTCGCGTCGAAGCTCGCGATCGTGCACTCCCGCTACTCCACGAACACGTTCCCCTCGTGGCCGCTCGCGCAGCCGTTCCGCACGCTCGCGCACAACGGTGAGATCAACACCGTCCGTGGCAACCGCAACTGGATGCGGGCACGGCAGTCGCAGCTGCAGAGCGAACTGCTCGGCGACATGGCGCCCCTGCTGCCGATCGTCAGCCCGGGCGCCAGCGACTCGGCGTCCTTCGACGAGGTGCTCGAGCTCCTGACGCTCACCGGCCGGTCGCTGCCGCACGCGGTGTCGATGATGGTCCCCGAAGCGTGGGAGAACCAGGTCGGGATGGACCCCGAGCTCCGGGCGTTCTACGAGTACCACTCGATGCTCATGGAGCCGTGGGACGGCCCGGCAGCCATCACGTTCACCGACGGCACGCTCGTCGGTGCCACCCTCGACCGCAACGGCCTGCGCCCCGGTCGCTTCCTGGTGACCGACGACGGCCTGATCGTCATGGGCTCCGAGACGGGCGTCATCGACGTGCCGGCCGACAAGGTCGTGCGCAAGGGCCGGCTCCGTCCCGGCCGGATGTTCCTCGTCGACACCGAGGCCGGTCGCATCATCGAGGACGACGAGGTCAAGCGCGAGCTGGCCACGTCCGGCCCGTGGGGCGAGTGGCTCGACGGCGGCCGGATCAACCTCGGTGACCTGCCGGACCGTGAGCACATCGTGCACACGCCCGCTTCGGTGACCCGTCGGCAGCGCGCCTTCGGCTACACCGAGGAAGAGGTCCGCATCCTGCTGCGTCCGATGGCGCAGACCGGAGCGGAGCCGCTCGGGGCGATGGGCTCGGACACGCCGATCGCGGTGCTGTCCCAGCGTCCCCGGCTGCTCTTCGACTACTTCACCCAGCAGTTCGCCCAGGTGACGAACCCGCCGCTCGACTCGATCCGCGAGCAGGTCATCACCTCGATGGGCATGGGACTCGGCCCGGAGCGCAACCTCCTGAGCGCCGGCCCCGAGCACGCGAAGCAGATCACGCTCGACTTCCCCGTGATCGACAACGACGAGCTCGCCAAGATCCAGCACTTCGAGACCGAGTCCGGTCGCCACCTGACCGTGACGATCAAGGGCCTGTACCGCGTCGACGCCGGCAAGAAGGCCATGCAGAAGCGCATCGCCGCGGTCTGCGACGAGGTCGACGCGGCGATCGAAGCCGGCAAGCAGTTCATCGTGCTGTCCGACCGCGACGGCAACGCCGAACAGGCACCGGTGCCCAGCCTGCTGCTGCTCGCCGCCGTGCACCACCACCTGATCCGCACCGAGCAGCGCATGAAGGTCGGGCTCATCGTCGAGGCCGGTGACGTGCGCGAGGTCCACCACGTCGCGACCCTCATCGGCTACGGCGCCTCGGCCATCAACCCGTACCTCGCGATGGAGACCTGCGAGATCCTCGTCCGCCAGGGCATGATCAGCGGCATCACGCCGGAGCAGGCCGTCAAGAACGTGATCAAGGCGCTCGGCAAGGGCGTGCTGAAGATCATGTCGAAGATGGGCATCTCGACGGTGTCGAGCTACGCCGGCGCGCAGGCGTTCGAGGCCGTCGGGCTCAGCCAGGAGTTCGTCGACCGGTACTTCACCGGGACCTCGTCGATCCTCGGCGGCGTCGGCATCGAGGTCATCGCGAAGGAGAACGCCGAGCGGCACGCCCAGGCGTACCCGCAGGACGGCGCGGTCCTCTCGCACGAGCGCCTGCAGACCGGCGGCGAGTACCAGTGGCGTCGCGAAGGCCCGCCGCACCTCTTCAACCCGGACACCGTGTTCCGGCTGCAGCACGCGACGCGCTCCCGTCGCTACGACATCTTCCGCGAGTACTCGCAGGCGGTCGACGACCAGTCCGAGCAGCTGATGACGCTCCGCGGCCTCTTCCGCTTCGCGCAGGGTGGCCGCAAGCCGGTCCCGCTGGACGAGGTCGAGCCGATCGAGTCGATCGTCAAGCGGTTCAACACCGGTGCGATGTCCTACGGGTCCATCTCGAAGGAAGCCCACGAGACGCTCGCGATCGCGATGAACCGTCTCGGCGGCCGGTCGAACACGGGCGAGGGCGGCGAGGACGTCGACCGCCTGCTCGACCCCGAGCGTCGGAGCGCGATCAAGCAGGTCGCGTCCGGGCGGTTCGGTGTCACGAGCATGTACCTGACGCACGCGACCGACATCCAGCTGAAGATGGCGCAGGGTGCGAAGCCGGGCGAGGGCGGGCAGCTGCCCCCGACCAAGGTGTACCCGTGGGTGGCCCGCACCCGGCACGCGACCGCGGGTGTCGGCCTGATCTCGCCACCGCCGCACCACGACATCTACTCGATCGAGGACCTCAAGCAGCTGATCTTCGACGTCAAGCGGGCGAACCCGTCCGCACGCGTCCACGTGAAGCTCGTGAGCCAGTCGGGCATCGGGGCGGTGGCCGCCGGTGTGACGAAGGCCCTCGCCGACGTCGTCCTGGTCTCCGGGCACGACGGCGGCACCGGTGCGTCGCCGCTGAACTCGCTCAAGCACGCGGGCACCCCGTGGGAGATCGGCCTCGCCGAGACGCAGCAGACGCTCATGCTCAACGGCATGCGCGACCGCGTCGTCGTGCAGGTCGACGGGCAGATGAAGACCGGCCGTGACGTCGTCGTGGCCGCGCTGCTCGGCGCCGAGGAGTACGGCTTCGCGACCGCGCCGCTCGTGGTCGAGGGCTGCATCCTCATGCGGGTGTGCCACCTCGACACGTGCCCGGTCGGCGTCGCGACCCAGAACCCCGAGCTCCGCAAGCGATTCAGCGGCAAGCCGGAGTTCGTCGTGAACTTCTTCGAGTTCATCGCGCAAGAGGTCCGCGAGCTCCTCGCCGAGCTCGGCTTCCGGTCCCTCGAAGAGGCGATCGGCCACGCCGACGCCCTCGACGTCGACCGCGCGGTCGAGCACTGGAAGGCGTCCGGCCTCGACCTCGAGCCCGTGCTCAAGGGACCGCGGTTCGACGCCGACGAGCCCCGCCGGCACCAGCGCGACCAGGACCACGAGCTGGAGCAGCACTTCGACGTGCAGCTCATCCAGCAGACGGCCGACGTCCTCGAGCACGGCGGGACGATCGCGCTCGACCTGCCGATCCGGAACACGGAGCGCGCGGTCGGCACGATGCTCGGCCACGAGGTCACGCTCCGCCACGGCGAGAACGGCCTGCCGTCGGGGTCGATCGACGTGACGTTGCGCGGTTCCGCCGGGCAGTCGCTCGGTGCGTTCCTGCCGGCGGGCATCACGCTCCGCCTGGTCGGGGACAGCAACGACTACGTCGGCAAGGGGCTGTCCGGCGGCGAGATCGTCGTGCGTCCCGACGCGGGCAGTGGCTTCGACCCCGCGCAGAACGTCATCGCCGGCAACGTCATCGGCTACGGCGCGACCCAGGGCAGCATGTTCATCCGCGGCATCGTGGGCGAACGCTTCCTGGTGCGCAACTCCGGTGCGACCGCCGTCGTCGAGGGCGTGGGGGACCACGCGCTCGAGTACATGACCGGTGGGCTCGCCCTGATCCTCGGCGAGACGGGTCGGAACCTCGGTGCCGGCATGTCCGGCGGGACCGCGTACGTCCGCGGCCTGCGGGAAGAGCACGTGAACACCGACTCGCTCGCGTCCGGTGAACTCCGGCTCGAGCCGCTCGACAGCGCCGACGTCGAGATCGTGAACGACCTGCTCGCGCGGCACGCCGCCGAGACCGGGTCGACCCTCGCGAGCGAACTGCTCGAGTCCGGTGACCTGAGCGACTTCGTCAAGGTGCTGCCGCGGGACTACGCGGCCGTGCTCGAGACCCGACAGCAGGCCGTCGACGAGGGCCTCGACCCGGACGGCGACGTCGTCTGGAACCGCATTCTGGAGGTGACCGGTGGCTGACCCCAAGGGATTCCTGAAGGTCCAGGAGCGCGAGCTCCCGGCCCGACGACCCGTACCCGTGCGGCTCATGGACTGGAAAGAGGTCTACGAGCAGCAGGAGTCCGGCGCGCTCAAGCGACAGGCCGGACGCTGCATGGACTGCGGCGTCCCGTTCTGCCACCAGGGGTGCCCGCTCGGCAACCTCATCCCCGAGTGGAACGACCTCACCTGGCGCGGCGAGGGCCGGCAGGCGATCGAGCGACTCCACGCGACGAACAACTTCCCGGAGTTCACGGGTCGGCTCTGCCCGGCTCCGTGCGAGGCGTCCTGCGTGCTCGGCATCAACCAGCCACCGGTGACGATCAAGCAGGTCGAGGTCTCGATCATCGACGAGGCGTTCCAGAACGGCTGGGTCACGCCCCACCCGCCGGAGCGCCTGACCGGCAAGACCGTCGCGGTCGTCGGGTCCGGTCCTGCCGGGCTCGCCGCCGCACAGCAGCTGACCCGCGCCGGCCACACCGTCGCGGTGTACGAGCGCGACGACCGCATCGGTGGTCTGCTCCGCTACGGCATCCCGGACTTCAAGATGGAGAAGCGTCAGATCGACGCGCGGCTCGCCCAGATGCAGGCCGAGGGCACCCGCTTCCGTGCGGGCGTCGAGATCGGGCGCGACATCACCTGGGACGACCTGAAGTCCCGGTACGACGCGGTCGTCGTCGCCACCGGCGCCACGGTCCCGCGCGACCTGCCGATCCCGGGGCGCGACCTCGCCGGCGTGCACTTCGCGATGGACTACCTCGTGCAGCAGAACAAGGCGAACGCCGGCACGACCGTCGACAACCAGGTCACGGCCGAGGGCAAGCACGTCGTCGTCATCGGCGGCGGCGACACCGGTGCGGACTGCATCGGGACCGCCCACCGGCAGGGTGCGCTCAGCGTGACGAACCTCGCGATCGGCAAGCAGCCGCCGCTGGAGCGTCCGTCCGAGCAGCCGTGGCCGATGTTCCCGACCGTGTTCGAGGTCACGAGCGCCCATGAAGAGGGCGGCGAACGCCACTACCTCGCGTCCACCGTCGAGTTCCTCGCGAACGAGGCCGGCGAGGTCCGGGCGCTCCGCGTCGCCGAGACCGAGTACCTCGACGGCCGCCGGGTCCCGAAGGCCGGCAGTGAGCGCGAGATCCCCGCGGACCTCGTCCTCGTCGCCATGGGCTTCACCGGTCCCGAGACCGACACGCTGGCGCCGCAGCTCGGACTGCCCGTGACGGTCTCCGGTGCCGTCGCCCGCCAGGCCGACTACACGACCAACGAGCCGGGCGTCTTCGTCGCGGGCGACGCCGGTCGTGGGCAGTCGCTCATCGTGTGGGCGATCGCCGAGGGCCGGGCCGCCGCCGCGAAGGTCGACGAGTACCTCGAGGGCTCGACGATCCTCCCGGCTCCGGTCAAGGCGACCGACCGGGCGATCTCGGTCTGACGATGGACGTCCACCCGATGCCCACCCAGCAGTGAGCGACAGGCCACCGGCACTCGATAGGGTGCTGGTGGCCTCGCTTCGTTCCGCGCGGCCCCACAGCGCGGAAACCCAAGCACCATCCACCACCACGAAGGAATCCATTGAGACGCGCAAAGATCGTTTCGACGCTCGGACCGGCAACGTCGGAGTACGAGACCGTCAAGGAGATCATCGAGGCAGGCGTCGACGTCGCCCGCCTCAACCTCAGCCACGGTGACTACAGCGTCCACGAGGCCAACTACGAGAACGTCCGTCGCGCGGCCGAGGAGCTCGGCAAGCCCGTCGCGATCCTCGTCGACCTGCAGGGTCCGAAGATCCGCCTCGCGAAGTTCGCCGACGGCCCGCACGACCTCGCGGTCGGCGACGTGTTCACCATCACCACCGAGGACGTCCCCGGCTCGAAGGAGATCTGCGGCACGACCTTCAAGGGCCTCCCGCAGGACGTCAAGCCCGGTGACCCGCTGCTCATCGACGACGGCCGGGTCCGCCTCCGCGTGCTCGACACCGACGGCGTGCGCGTCCGCACCGAGGTCGTCGTCGGCGGCACCGTGTCCAACAACAAGGGCATCAACCTGCCCGGCGTCGCCGTGAACGTCCCCGCCCTCAGCGAGAAGGACGAGGCGGACCTCCGCTGGGGCATCCGCCAGGGCGCCGACCTCATCGCGCTGTCGTTCGTGCGCAACGCCGCCGACGTCGAGCGTGCACACGAGATCATGGACGAAGAGGGCAAGCGCCTCCCCGTGATCGCGAAGATCGAGAAGCCGCAGGCCGTCGACGCGCTCGAGGAGATCATCGACGCGTTCGACAGCATCATGGTCGCCCGCGGTGACCTCGGTGTGGAGCTCCCGCTCGAGGCCGTCCCGATCGTGCAGAAGCGCGCCGTCGAGCTCGCCCGCCGCATGGCGAAGCCGGTCATCGTCGCGACCCAGATGCTCGAGTCGATGATCTCGTCGCCGATCCCGACCCGCGCCGAGACGTCCGACGTCGCGAACGCCGTGCTCGACGGCGCGGACGCGGTCATGCTCTCGGGCGAGACCAGCGTCGGCGAGTACCCGGTGCAGACGGTCCGCACGATGGCCCGCATCGTCGAGTCCACCGAGGACCACGGCCTCGAGCGCATCGCGCCGCTCGGCACCAAGCCGCGCACCCTCGGCGGGGCGATCACGCTCGCCGCGGTCGAGATCGCGGAGTTCACCGAGGCCTCGTACCTCTGCGTGTTCACCGAGTCCGGCGACTCGGCCCGCCGCATGTCGCGTCTGCGCCACGGCCTGCCGATCATCGCGTTCACCCCGAACGAGGCGACGCGTCGCCGCATGGCCCTCACCTGGGGTGTCCGCTCGTTCCTCGTCGAGCGCAAGACCCACACCGACGAGCTCTTCTCGCAGGTGGACGACGTCCTCCTCGAGAACGGCCTCGCCGCCCCCGGGGACCGCGTCATCGTGACGGCCGGTTCCCCTCCCGGCATCGAGGGGTCGACGAACGACCTGCGCGTGCACCGCGTGGGTGACGCCCACGCCGAGGCCGCTCCGGCCTACGTGCGCGACTGACGTCGCGTCGCGTCCCGACAGGGCGCGGACGGGAGGCGCGGTGCGGCGACGCACGCAGCCTCCGGTCCGCGCCCTGTCGCGTTCCGCCCCGCGGCCGCGCGACCACGCGGTCGCGCGAACGGGCAGGATGGCCGGTGTGAGCCTCCAGTCCCGACCCACCGCCCAGCGCACCGACGTCCGACGCTGGCGCCGCTACCTGGCGGACGAACGGGCGGAAGCCGCCGTCTACCGGAACCTCGCCGCCCGGCGACACGGTGAGGAACGCGAGATCCTGTCCGCCCTGGCCGAGGCCGAGGGGCGGCACGAGCAGCACTGGCTCGACCTGCTCGGCGACGACGTCGGGCGGCCGCAGCGCGGGAGCCTCCGCACCCGGGTGCTCGCGTCGCTGGCGAAGCGGTTCGGGTCGGTGTTCGTCCTCGCGCTCATGCAGCGCGCCGAGGACCGCTCGCCGTACGCCGACGACGCCGACGCGACCGCGAGCATGGCGGCCGACGAACGGATCCACGGCGAGGTCGTCCGCGGGCTCGCCAACCGCGGGCGGATGCGTCTGTCCGGCACCTTCCGAGCCGCGGTGTTCGGCGCGAACGACGGCCTCGTGTCGAACCTGGCGCTCATCATCGGCGTCAGCGCGTCCGGGGCGGACCGGCACTTCGTCCTCCTGAGCGGCATCGCGGGCCTCCTCGCCGGCGCGCTGTCGATGGGGGCGGGGGAGTACGTCTCGGTGCGGTCGCAGCGGGAGCTCCTCACGGCATCGGCCCCGCATCCCGAAGCCGGCCGGGCGGTCGCGGACCTCGACGTCGACGCGAACGAGCTCGCCCTCGTGTACCGGGCTCGGGGCATGTCCGAGGCCGAGGCCCAGCAGCACGCCGACGACGTCCTCGGCGGTGCCGCGGTGACGGGCACGGCACCGGTGGACGACCACGAGGCCATCGGCAACGGCATGAGCGCGGCGGTCTCGAGCTTCTGCTTCTTCGCGTCGGGGGCGATCATCCCGGTGCTCCCGTACCTGTTCGGCCTCGAGGGGTGGGCGGCGATCGCGGTCGCGGCGCTCCTCGTGGGGATCGCCCTGCTCGGCACGGGCGCGGTGGTGGGCGTGCTGAGCGGTGCGTCGCCGCTGCGTCGAGCGCTCCGGCAGCTCGCGATCGGGTTCGGTGCGGCAGCGGTCACCTACGGGCTCGGGCTGCTGTTCGGGACGGGCAGCGCGTAGCCCTCCTACGACCGACGAGGCCGCGTCCGGCCCGCCCGGGCTAGCGACGGACGGCCGCCCGGGGCGGGAGCAGCAGCAGGGCCGCGGCGCCGACGACGATGAGCGCGATGCCCGAGAAGACCATGAACACGGTCAGCGCGAGCCCCGGCGCGACCAGCACGACCACGCCCCCGAGGATCGAGAGCACCCCGCTCACGATCGACGGGACCCGCGACGACCCCGGGTGTCCCACGAAGCCGCCGATCAACGACGCGATCCCCTCGACGATGAAGCCGACGCCGGCGAGCACCGCGTAGACGACGAGCGGGACGGCGGGGTCCAGCAGCGTCACGAGTCCGGCGACCCCGACCAGGCCGCCGACGACGCCGGAGGTCCAGCGCCACACCGGCGGCGTGCCGTGCCCCCGCACCGCGGCGAACACCCGCAGTGCGCCGGCCACGACGAGGTACACGCCGAACAGCAGTGCGACGACGACGAGCGACGGCCGTGGCCAGACGATCGCGACGATGCCGAGCGCGATGGCGACGACCGCGGTGACGATGACGAACACGCGGAACGTGCGGACGGCACGAGAGTCCACGAGCACTCCTCCCTGTCAGGTCTGCTCGCTCCGACGCTACCTCGGCCGGCAGCGGTCGGTTCGTCGCGCGGGGGGCGAAGCGCCGCGAAGGGGTGCAACCGGATGCAACCTGCGCCGCCGTAGCGTTCGGGCAGGCGCGGACCCAGCGCCCCGACAGAGTCGTCGAAAGGTGTCCACCATGACCATCGCACCGTCACCATCCACCTACGCCGCACCCGGCGAGGAGGGGTCCCTCGTCTCGTACCGCTCCCGGTACGACCACTACATCGGCGGCGCGTACGTCCCGCCGGCCGGGGGACAGTACTTCGAGAACCCCACCCCCGTCACCGGCAAGGTGTTCACCGAGATCGCCCGCGGCGACTCCACCGACGTCGACCGTGCGGTCGAGGCCGCGTGGAAGGCGTTCCCGGCCTGGGGTCGGACGAGCGTCGCCGAACGCGCCGGCATCCTCAACAAGATCGCGGATCGGATGGAGCAGAACCTCGAGGCCCTGGCGGTCGCGGAGACGTGGGAGAACGGCAAGCCCATCCGCGAGACGATCGGCGCGGACATCCCGCTGGCGATCGACCACTTCCGCTACTTCGCCGGGGCGATCCGCGCGCAGGAGGGCTCGACGGGGGAGATCGACCACGACACCGTGGCCTACCACTTCCACGAACCGCTCGGCGTCGTCGGGCAGATCATCCCGTGGAACTTCCCCATCCTGATGGCGGTGTGGAAGCTCGCTCCGGCACTGGCGGCGGGCAACTGCGTCGTCCTGAAGCCGGCCGAGCAGACGCCGGCGTCCATCCACGTGCTCGTCGACCTGATCGGGGACCTGCTCCCGGCCGGTGTCCTCAACGTCGTGAACGGCTTCGGCATCGAGGTCGGTGCACCGCTCGCGCAGCACCCGGACATCCGCAAGGTCGCCTTCACGGGGGAGACGACCACGGGCCGGCTCATCATGCAGTACGCGTCGCAGAACCTCATCCCCGTGACGCTCGAACTCGGCGGCAAGAGCCCGAACGTCTTCTTCGCCGACGTCGCCCAGCAGCAGGACGCCTTCTACGACAAGGCACTCGAGGGCTTCGCGTTCTTCAACCTCAACCAGGGCGAGGTCTGCACCTGCCCGTCGCGGGCACTCGTGGCGAGGGAGATCTACGACGGCTTCGTCGCGGACGGCCTCGACCGGGTGCGCGCCGTCAAGCAGGGGCACCCGCTCGACCTGTCGACGATGATCGGCGCGCAGGCGTCGAACGACCAGCTCGAGAAGATCCTGAGCTACATCGACATCGGGAAGCAGGAGGGCGCGAAGCTCCTCACCGGTGGCGAGCGGGCGGACCTCGGCGGGGAGCTGTCCGGCGGGTACTACGTCACGCCGACGGTGTTCGAGGGGGACAACTCGATGCGGATCTTCCAGGAGGAGATCTTCGGCCCGGTCCTCGCGCTGACGAGCTTCAGCGGCTACGACGACGCGATCTCGATCGCCAACGACACGCTGTACGGCCTCGGCGCCGGGGTGTGGAGCCGCGAGGCCACCACGCTCTACCGCGCCGGCCGTGACATCCAGGCCGGGCGCGTGTGGGAGAACACCTACCACCAGTACCCCGCCGGGGCGGCGTTCGGCGGCTACAAGCAGTCCGGCATCGGACGGGAGAACCACAAGATGATGCTGGAGCACTACCAGCAGACGAAGAACCTGCTGGTGTCCTACGCCGAGGGCCCGATGGGCTTCTTCTGATGCCCGACACCGACGACCGGCCCGCCACCGCCCGCGTGGCGGTGACGCCGGCGGCGGGGGAGCTCCTGCGCTCCCTCGCCGCGCGGCACGGCCCGCTCATGTTCCACCAGTCCGGCGGGTGCTGCGACGGTTCCAGCCCGATGTGCTACCCCGTCGGCATGTTCATGACCGGCTCGGGCGACGTGCTCCTCGGCGCGCTCGAGGTCGACGGCATCGCGCCCGTCGAGGTGTACATGTCGCGGTCGCAGTTCGAGTACTGGAAGTACACCCACCTCACGATCGACGTCGTGGACGGTCGTGGCGCGGGCTTCTCCCTCGAGGTACCGGAGGGCAAGCGGTTCCTCACCCGCTCCCGGATGCTGGACGACGCCGAGCTCGCGGATCTGGGCCTGGTCAGCGCCGGCCCTGGCCCGAGCGGGGTGCCGGACGTAGGCTGACCGCACCGCTCGCGACGACGCGACGGGGACCGGACAGGAGGGCGCATGCGCGAACCGTCCGGTCTCCGCCCGCTCGTCGCCGCATCATGGCGTCGCTCGGCCCGCGTCGACCCCGAGACCGTGCCGACGCCCTCGATCGGCGAGGACGAACTCGACGCCCTCCGCCGTGCCGGTCCGCTCGGCACCGCGCTGCCGGTCGTCCGACGACTGCTGCTCGACGACGTCCGGTCGGCGGGGTGCGTCGTCGCCCTCGCGGACGCATCGGGTCGGCTCGTCTGGGTGGACGGCGCACGATCCGCCCGGCGCGCCGCGAAGGGCATGGGGTTCGTCCCCGGTGCCGACTGGGCGGAGGAACGCGCCGGGACGAGTGCTCCGGGGACCGCGCTCCGGCTCGGACGCGCCGTGCAGATCCACGCCGAGGAGCACTACGCGACGGCCGTGAAGGGGTTCTCCTGCACGGCGGTCCCGCTCCGCGACGCTGCGGGCACGGTGGTCGGCGCGCTCGACATCACGGGCGACGACCGCGCCGTCGAACGCCACACGCTGCCGCTCCTGACGGCGACGGCCGCGGCGGCCGAGGCCGAACTCGCACTGGCGGCGCTCTCGGCCCGGACCGCACACCGTCCGGCTGCGGCCCCGTCCGCCGAGCTCACCCTGCTCGGGTCCGACACCGCGACGCTGCACGTCGGATCGCGGTCGGTCGCGTTGTCGGAGCGGCACTCGGAGATCCTCGCGGTGCTCGCCGCGAACCCGCAGGGGCTGGCCGCCGCGGACCTCGCGGTGGCCGTCTACGGCGACCAGCGCGCAGTCCAGACGCTGCGGGCCGAGGTGGTTCGGCTCCGCCGTGTCCTCGCCCACCACGCGCTCGACGCGCACCTGACGTCCAGGCCGTACCGCCTGGAGGGGATCCGGACCGACGTCGAGACGGTCCTGTCCGCGCTCGACCGCGGGGCGCGCCTCCAGGCCGTCGACCGGTACACCGGACCGGTCCTGCCGGGGTCCGCGTCGCCCGGGGTCGACGACCTGCGTGACCGCGTCCGGTCCCGGTTCCGTGAGTCGCTCCTCCAGGACGGCGGGGTGGACGCGCTGCAGGCGTGGGCGCGCACCGCGGACGGCGCGGCGGACGAGCAGGTGCTGCGGGCGCTGCTCGCGGCGTTGCCGCGTCGGTCGCCGCGTCGGTCGGGCGTGGTGGCGGCGATCGAGGCGATCGAGCGTCCCTGAGCGGACGGCTCCGCCGGCTCGGGAGGCACGGCACACGTCGGTCCGTCGGCCGACGGCGCGCGCCTCCCGCGGCGGGTGCGGGGTGGTCAGGACCCGGTCGTCGGCTCCGGTGTCGAGGTGGCGCCCGCGTCGGGTGCGGCCGGTGGGGTCGGTACCTCGCCGTCCTTCGGCGGGGTCGGAACCTTCCCGTCCTTCGGCGGCTTCGGTGCCGTTCCGTCCTTCGGCGGGGTGGGTGCCGTGCCGTCCTTCGGGGGCTCGGGTGCCTTCCCGTCCTTCGGCGGGGTCGGAGCCGTGCCGTCCGTCGGCGGGGTCGGCGCCTTCCCGTCGGCGAGCGGGCCGGCGACGCAGCCGGGGGCGGTGCCCGTCGAGTCGCCCTTCCCCGCGGGGCCCGAGGCCGGACCGCCCGTGGGCGCGCCGGTCGGTGCCCCGCTCGGTGCTCCGGAGGGTGCTCCGGTCGCCGCTGCGCTCGGCGTGGCGGGGGCCGCCACTGCTGCGCTCACCCCGATCCCGCCGAGGACCAGCACGGCCGCCGCTGCGGATCCGATCCCGACCGCGCGGAGGGTCCGGCGACGCTTCGTGCCCTGTTCGTTCTCCATGGTGTTCTCCTGTTCGTCCGTCGGTCGACCGGGTCGGTCCGCCGACGAGGACGACGCTCGGGTTCGAATCTGAAGCAGGACTGAAGCATTCGTGGAGCACAGGGTTTCTCCAGGCCGTTCCATGCTCCGTGCTGGCGGAGCCGACCTACGGTGTCCGCCGTGACCGCACCCGCCCGCATCCTGGTCGTCGAGGACGACGACTCCCTCCGCACCGCCGTCGTGACGACCCTCCGCGCCGAGGGGTTCTCCGTCGCCGAGGTCGCGGACGGCCGTTCCATCGCCGCCGACCTCGACCGCACCGCCCCGGACCTCGTCCTGCTCGACTGGATGCTCCCCGGGCCGAGCGGGATCCTGCTCGCCGCCCGCATCCGGGCCCGGTCGGACGCCGCCGTCGTGATGACCACCGCGCGGGACGAGCTCGACGACCGACTGCGCGGGTTCGCCGAGGGGGCGGACGACTACGTCGTGAAGCCCTTCGCGATGGCCGAACTCGTCGCCCGGGTGACGGCGGTGCTCCGGCGCCGAGGACGGGTGCCGTCCGTGATCGAGGTGGGCGACCTCGTGCTCGACCCCGACGGCTCCACGGTCCGTCGTGCCGGCGTGCTGCTCGACCTGACCGCGACCGAGTTCCGACTCCTCCGGTTCCTCGCCGAGAGCCGCGGACGGACGGTGTCGAAGGGGCAGATCACGACCCAGGTCTGGGGCTACGAGGACATCGCACCCAACCTGGTCGAGGTGCACCTCAGCGCACTGCGGCGGAAGATGGAGGCGCACGGGCCGCGGCTCGTGCACACCGTCCGGGGCCTCGGGTACCGGCTCGCGGTGGACCGGGGTGCGGCGTGATGCGCGACGGACGCCTACGGACCACCTCGCTCCGGCTGCGGACCGTGGTCGCGATCCTGGTGCTCCTCGCGGTCCTGCTGACGGCCCTCGTCGTCGCGGTCGAGGCCGTCCTCGGCGCCCGACTGACCGCCCAGGTCGAGGACCGCCTGCGTGACCGGGCGTCCGCTGCGGCCGCGCTCGTCGGGGTGCTCGACGCGAGCGACCTCGCCGACCGGTTGTCGGCGCAGGGGCTCTCCGTGCGGATCGTCGAACCCGACGGCGCCGCGGTCGAGGCCGGCCCCAGCCCCGAGCAGTTGCGGAAGGGGCCACCCGACCCGACAGGCCTGCCCGGACCGGCGGCCCGGTCCTCGGCGGCTCCGTCGACCACCGGCTCGTCCGACAGTGCCGGCGCCACCATCACGTCGTCGTCGGTGCACGAGGACGACGGTGTGCTGACCCTCCGCTCGGACCTCGAGGACGGCACCCGCATCACGCTGACCGCCGGCACGCGCGACGTGCAGGAGACCCTGGCGCAGCTCGGCTGGGTGATGGGCGGTGCGTCCGCCGCCTTCCTCGGCGTCGCCGTCGTGGGTGTCGTGCTCGTCGTCCGACGCTCGCTGCGCCCGCTCGACGAGATGACCGCCGCGGCCCGGTCCATCACCGCGGGGGACCGCGGACGCCGACTCCGGCCGTCCCGCACGGACACGGAGATCGGCCGGGTGGCGCTCGCCCTCGACGAGATGCTCGACGCGGTCGAGGGCGCGGAGGCGCAGGCCGTCGCCGCCGAGGAACGGGTGCGCGCGTTCCTGTCGGACGCCGCCCACGAGCTGCGGACCCCGGTCGCCGGTGTCCGGGCCGCGGCGGACACCCTCGTGCGCAACGGTCCGGACGACCCGGAGACGAACGAGCTGCTCGCGGTGCACGTCGTGCGGCAGGCTGACCGGGCGGCTCGGCTCGTCGACGACATGCTGACGATGGCGCGGCTGGACCGGGGGATCGCCCTCGACCGGCGCCGGACGGACCTCGTCGGCTGGCTCGACACCGAGGCCGAGCGGCTCCGCATCCGGTTGCCCGGCGTGGAGCTGCGCGTCGAGGTCCCCGAGCACCCGGTCGACGCCGACGTGGACCCGGACCGGCTCGCCCAGGTGCTCGGCAACCTGGTCGACAACGCCGCGAGGGCCACCGGGGGCACCGGCACGGTCCGGCTCGCGCTCAGCAATGGACCGGGCGGCATGCTGCTCCGTGTCGAGGACGACGGCCCCGGGATCCCGGCAGCCGACCGCGAGCGCGTGTTCGACCGACTCGTCCGGCTCGAGGACGCTCGGGACACCCGCTCCGGCGGCGCCGGCCTCGGGCTGCCGATCGCGCGCGGGATCGCCGTCGCGCACGGCGGTTCGCTCGCGCACGGGGCCGACGGAGAACTCGGCGGCGCGGTGTTCGACGTGCGCCTGCCCGCGAGCGTCACGGTGCCGGCCGGTGCGCGTCCGCGAGCGGGCGTCCTGCTAGCCTGATCCCCTACGCGAGTGTGGTGGAATGGTAGACACGGGGCACTCAAAATGCTCTGCTTCACGGCGTGCGGGTTCGAGTCCCGCCACTCGTACAACTGGCACTTCCGAGGTCTAGTAGGCTTCTGCGTGTGAGTGACACAGAAGCAACTGCAACAGCACCCCGTCGCGTCGTCGTCGCCGAGGACGAGTCGCTCATCCGCCTCGACATCGTCGAGATCCTCCGCGACAACGGGTTCGACGTCGTCGGCGAAGCGGGTGACGGCGAGACCGCCGTGCAGCTCGCGACCGACCTCCGTCCCGATCTCGTCGTGATGGACGTCAAGATGCCGCAGCTCGACGGCATCTCCGCCGCCGAGAAGCTCTCGAAGAACCACATCGCCCCCGTGGTCCTCCTCACGGCGTTCAGCCAGAAGGACCTCGTCGAGCGTGCGACCGAGGCCGGCGCCCTCGCCTACGTCGTCAAGCCGTTCACGCCGAACGACCTCCTGCCCGCGATCGAGATCGCCCTCTCGCGGCACCAGCAGATCATCACGCTCGAGGCCGAGGTCGCCGACCTCGTCGAGCGCTTCGAGACCCGCAAGCTCGTCGACCGCGCCAAGGGCCTGCTCAACGAGAAGATGGGCCTCACCGAGCCCGAGGCCTTCCGCTGGATCCAGAAGGCCTCGATGGACCGCCGCCTGACCATGCACGACGTCGCCAAGGCGATCATCGAGCAGCTCAGCGCCAAGAAGTAGCGACCCGGGCGCGCACCAGGCCGACCACCTGGCAGGGTGGAGCCATGGACGACGTGGTGATCCGTGCCTCCAGGGCCGACGACATGCCGGCGATGGCCGACCTGCGATGGCGGTGGAGCGTCGACGAAGGCGGTGCGACGCCGGACGTGACCCCGGACGAGTACCGCGAGGCGATGTCGGCGTTCGCCGCCGCCCACCCCGACACGCACCGCTGCGTCGTGGCCGAACGCGACGGCCGGGTGCTCGGCATGGCGTGGCTCGGGCTCGTCGCACGGCCCCCGACGCCGGACCGACCCGGGCGACGGCTGACCGCTGACGTGCAGACCGTCTACGTCCACCCCGACCTGCGGGGCGCCGGCGTCGCGAAGCGCCTCGTGACCGCGTTGCTCGACGCCGCCGACGAGCTCGGTGCGGAGCGGACGTCGGTGCACTCGAGCGTCGAGGGCGAGACGCTCTACCGCCGCCTCGGGTTCGGCGACGCCCGACTGCTGCTGCAGCGCCCGCCCGAGGACTGACCGGTCATCCGCGCGCCGGGAGCTGCTGCAGCGTCCACGCGTTCCGGTCGGGATCGGTGAAGAACACGAAGCGTCCCCACGCCATCTCGTCCACCCCGATCGCGTCGACGCCGAGCCCCTGCAGGTGCGCGAGGGCCTCGTCGGCGTCCGGGACGACGACCTGGATCGACTTGAGCGAGCCGGGGACGACGTCCGGGGACATGATGCCCTCACCGAACGCGATGGAGCAGGCGGACCCGGGCGGGGTGGCCTGCACGAAGCGGAGCTCGTCGGAGACGCGCTGGTCGTGGTCGATCGAGAAGCCGATCCGTTCGTAGAACTCGCGGGATCGGTCGACGTCGCTGACGGGGACGAGGATCAGTTCGATCCTCCAGTCGGTGGCGGGCACGGGTCACTCCTTCGTGACGCCCGCCGGGGTCAGCGGGCTTCGCGGATCATGTTGGTGATGCGCACGGTGGAGCAGCGCCGCCCCTGGTCGTCGGTGAGGACGATCTCGTGCGTGGTGAGCGTGTTGCCCAGGTGCAGTGCCGTGCAGGTACCGGTGACCAGGCCGCTCGTGGCGCTCCGGGAGTGCGAGGCGTTCAGCTCGATGCCGACCGCGTACCGGCCGGGACCGGCGTGCACGTTCGCGGCCATCGACCCGAGGCTCTCGGCCAGGACGACGTAGGCGCCGCCGTGCAGGAGTCCGACGGGCTGACGGTTGCCCTCGACCGGGATGGTGCCCACCGCGCGCTCGGCCGTGAGCTCCGTGATGACCATGCCCATCTTCTCGGCGAGCTCGCCCATCCCCCGGTCGGCGAGGCGCTCGTCGACGGTCCCGGTGGTGGCAGCTCGGTCGGTCACGCTGGCGGACTCCCGTGTCGGATGGCGTCGGTAGGCTGTCCGGGTGTCGGACTCCGCAAAGCCTACCCTCATGGTCATCGACGGCCACTCGCTCGCCTTCCGGGCCTTCTACGCGCTGCCGGTCGACAGTTTCGTGAACCGTGACGGGCAGCACACGAACGCCATCCACGGCTTCATCTCGATGCTGCTCATGCTCCTCCAGCGCGAGAAGCCGACCCACCTCGCGGTCGCGTTCGACATCTCGCGCTTCTCGTTCCGCACGCGTGAGTACGAGGACTACAAGGGCACCCGCTCCGAGACCCCGGCCGAGTTCAAGGGCCAGATCCCGCTCCTCCAGCAGGCGCTCGAGGCGATGGGCATCACCACCGTCACGAAAGAGGACTACGAGGCCGACGACATCCTCGCCACCTTCGCCCGCCAGGGCTCCGAACAGGGCTACCAGGTCTACGTGGTGTCCGGCGACCGCGACTCGATCCAGCTCGTGAACGACGACGTCACGCTGCTGTACCCGTCGGTCCGCGGCGTCTCCGAGCTCACCCGGTACGACCGCGACAAGGTGTACGAGCGGTACGGCATCGAGCCGCACCAGTACCCCGACATCGCGGCCCTCGTCGGCGAGACCAGCGACAACCTCATCGGCATCGACAAGGTCGGCGAGAAGACCGCGGTGAAGTGGATCACGGCGTACGGCTCCCTCGACGGCGTCCTCGAGCACGCCGACGAGATCAAGGGCGTCGTCGGCAACAACCTGCGCGAGCAGAAGGACCGGGCGATCCGCAACCGGAAGCTCAACCGGCTCGTGAACGACGTGGAACTGCCCGTCGGGCCGGCTGACGTCGCACTCCGTCCCCTCGACGAGGCCGCGGTGCGCGAGCTCTTCGCGAAGCTGCAGTTCCGCACGCTGCTCGACCGTGTGTTCAAGGTCGCGGGCTCCGGCGAGCCGTCGGAGTCCAGCGCGGTCGAGGGCTCGGTCGACAGCGGTGCGCCGACGCCGCCCGCGGTCAAGACCCTCATCGACGAGGAGCTCGGCTACTGGCTCGAGCGGCGCAACGCGGCCGAGGCGGCGAACGGCTACGGCGTCGCGGTCGAGGTCATCGACGGCCGCCTCAGCGCGATCGGCATCGCCACGCACGACGACGCCGTCCTCGTCCCGGGCGGCAGCGGCGCGAAGGACTACGAGCAGCTGTCGGCGTGGTTCGCCTCCGACGCCCCGAAGCACTTCCACGACGCCAAGACCGCGATCAAGGCACTCGCCACGGTCGGCTTCGAGGTGAACGGCATCGCCGGCGACGCCCGCCTGACCGGGTGGCTCGCGCAGCCGGGCAAGCAGGGGCAGCCCCTCGCCGACCTCGTCTACCAGGAACTCGGCGAAGAGCTCCCCACGGCCGACCCGAACCAGCTCGTCCCCGAGACCGACCCGGTGAACGTCGGCGTGCACGCGTGGTTCGTGCTCCGGGTCACCACCGCACTGCGCGCCCGTCTCGACGAGTCCTCGCTCACCGTCCTCGACGACATCGAGCTCCCGCTCGTCCCGGTCCTCGCCGGCATGGAGACCACGGGTGTCGCGATCGACCGTCCGGTGCTCACCGGGCTGTCGCACGACCTGGGGGAGCGCGCGGCCGAACTCGCGCAGCAGGCCTTCGCCGAGATCGGGCACGAGGTGAACCTCGGGTCGCCGAAGCAGCTGCAGGAGGTCCTCTTCACCGAGCTCGCGATGCCGAAGACCCGCAAGACGAAGACCGGGTTCTCGACCGACGCCGCGAGCCTCGCCGACCTGCAGGAACAGCACCCGCACCCGTTCCTCGGCCTGCTGCTCCAGCACCGCGACGCCACGAAGCTCCGGCAGATCGTGGACACGCTCGACGCCGCGATCGTCGACGGACGCATCCACACCCGGTACGAGCAGACCGGCAGCAGCACCGGCCGCATCTCGTCGACCGACCCGAACCTGCAGAACATCCCGGTGAAGACCGCGGTGGGGCGGCGGGTCCGGTCGGCGTTCGCCGTCGCCGAGCCCTACACGACGCTCATCACGGCCGACTACTCGCAGATCGAGATGCGCATCATGGCGCACCTGTCCGGTGACCCGGGTCTCATCCAGGCCTTCAACGAGGGCGAGGACCTGCACCGGTTCGTCGGCGCCCGGGTGTTCTCGGTCGAGCCGGCCGACGTCACGCCCGAGATGCGCACGAAGGTCAAGGCGATGTCGTACGGCCTCGCGTACGGCCTCAGCCCGTTCGGCCTGTCGAAGCAGCTCCGCATCGAGCAGTCCGAGGCGCGCACCCTCATGAACGAGTACTTCGCCCGGTTCGGCGCGGTGCGCGACTACCTGCGCGGTGTCGTCGAGCAGGCGCGCGAGGACGGCTACACCGAGACCATCTTCGGTCGCCGTCGCCCGTTCCCCGACCTGAAGAGCCCGAACCGCGTCCTCCGCGAGAACGCCGAGCGCGCGGCGCTGAACGCGCCGA
Organism: Curtobacterium sp. NPDC087082; assembly: GCF_044745045.1. Taxonomy (NCBI): domain Bacteria; kingdom Bacillati; phylum Actinomycetota; class Actinomycetes; order Micrococcales; family Microbacteriaceae; genus Curtobacterium; species Curtobacterium sp. NPDC087082. The sequence goes on from NZ_JBIUZN010000004.1 coordinate 293,969, forward strand.
TCCAGGGCTCGGCGGCCGACATCATGAAGATCGCGATGCTCGGCGTCGCCGCCGACCTCCGCGACGGCGGGCTCGCGTCGCACCTGCTGCTGCAGGTGCACGACGAGCTCATCCTCGAGGTCGCGCCCGGCGAGCAGGAGCGGGTCGAGGAGATCCTCCGCACCCGCATGGGCGGCGCGGCCGAGCTGACCGTCCCACTGGACGTGTCCGTGGGCGTCGGCCCGAACTGGGAAGCCGCTGCGCACTGAGGCGCGACCGCCTGCTGGACAGGAGGCGCGGCGCCGGCCCGCACCGCGCCTCCAGTCCCGCAGGTTCCTCGTCGTGAGCCGTCGTGGATAGGGTCGTGAGCATGACCGATGACCGTCCCGTCCGCCAGCCCTCCGCCGTCGACCGCGTCGCCGAGGACTGGGTGTCCACCCTCGTCGACCTCGACCCGACCGTCGCCACGTACATCGGCGTCCCGGGGCGCACGGGGGAGTACGGCGACACGTCGCCCGCCGGTGCGGCGGCCATGGCGGACGCGGCGCGCGCCGCGAAGCGTGCGCTGGACGCCGCCGACGCGGTGGACGCCGTCGACGAGGTGACGAAGACCGACCTCGGCGCCGAGCTCGACCTCGTCCAAGAGTCCTTCGACCGCAAGCTCCACCTCCGCGACCTCAACGTCATCGCCAGCCCGGCGCAGTCCGTGCGCGACGTCCTCGACCTCATGCCGACCGCGACCGAGTCCGACTGGCAGGACATCGCGAGTCGGCTGCACGCGCTCCCCGACGCGATCGAGGGCATCCGCGAGACCCTGCTCGAGGGAACGCGCGAGGACGTCACGCCCGCTCGTCGCCAGGTCGCGCTCATCGCCGAGCAGGCCACCCGCACCGGCGCGGCGGACGGCGTCTTCCGGCAGCTGGTCGACGGCGCCGCGTTCGACGACGGCGGTCCGGTGCCTGAGCCGCTCCGGGCCGAGCTCGCCCGCGGGGCCGAGGTCGCCGCTGCTGCGTACCGGTCGTTCGGGCAGTTCCTCGAGCACGAGCTGATGCCGCTCGCGACGCCGGTCGACGCCGTCGGGCGCGAGGCGTACGAGCTGCACTCCCGGCGGTTCCTCGGTGCGGTCGTCGACCTCGACGAGACGTACCAGTGGGGGATCGAGGAACTCGCGCGGATGCGTGACGAGCAGGAGCGCATCGCCGACCGCATCGAGTCCGGTGCGAGCGTCGCCCGGGCGATCGAGGTCCTCGACGCCGACCCGGCGCGGGTGCTGCACGGCACCGACGCCCTGCAGCGGTGGATGCAGGAGACGAGCGACGAGTCGATCCGGGCGATGGACGGCAAGTACTTCGACATCGCCGACCCGATCAAGCGCCTCGAGTGCCGGATCGCCCCCACACAAGAGGGCGGGATCTACTACACCGGCCCGTCCGACGACTTCTCGCGCGCCGGCCGCATGTGGTGGTCCGTGCCGCAGGGCGTCACCGAGTTCGGCACCTGGCGCGAGAAGACGACGGTCTACCACGAGGGCGTCCCCGGCCACCACCTCCAGATCAGCCAGGGCGTCTACAACCGCGGCGAGCTGAACACCTGGCGTCGGCAGCTGTCCGGGTCCTCGGGGCACGTCGAGGGCTGGGCGCTCTACGCCGAGCGCCTCATGGAGCAGCTCGGCTTCCTCGACGACGACGGTGACCGGCTCGGCATGCTCGACGGGCAGCGCATGCGTGCAGCCCGGGTGGTGCTCGACATCGGCGTCCACCTGCAGAAGACGAACCCCGACGGTGGCGCCTGGACGTGGGAGTACGCCCTCGACTTCATGCGCCAGAACGTGAACATGTCCGACGAGTTCGTGCAGTTCGAGGTGGCCCGGTACTTCGGCTGGCCCGGGCAGGCGCCGTCGTACAAGGTCGGTCAGCGCGTCTGGGAGTCCATCCGCGACGAGGTGGCCGCCCGCGAGGGTGCGTCGTTCGACCTCAAGGCGTTCCACCACCGGGCCCTCGCGCTCGGCAGCATCGGTCTGGACACGCTCCGCAGCGCCCTGCTCGGCTGATCGATCGGGGCCGACACGATCCGACACGCCCGGTTGTGGGCGCTCGCTCGCTGCGGTTAGACTTGTGCGGCGCAATCCGCGCTCACCAAACACATCGCCAGGACGGCTCGAACCGGCATCCGGTTCGGACCAGGGGGTCGCTCCCTCGCCGTCTCGGCCCGACTCATGTCCGTTCGGAGCAATCTCTACATGACAACCACCACGACCAAGGCTCCCAAGCAGGTCGCCATCAACGACATCGGCTCGGCTGATGACTTCCTGGCCGAGGTCGAGAAGACCCTGAAGTTCTTCAACGACGGAGACCTCATCTCCGGCACCGTCGTGAAGATCGACCGCGACGAGGTCCTCCTCGACGTCGGTTACAAGACCGAGGGTGTCATCCCCTCGCGCGAACTCTCCATCAAGCACGACGTCGACCCCAACGAGGTCGTCGAGGTCGGCGACGAGGTCGAGGCCCTGGTTCTCCAGAAGGAGGACAAGGAAGGTCGCCTCATCCTGTCGAAGAAGCGTGCGCAGTACGAGCGCGCCTGGGGCGACGTCGAGAAGATCAAGGAGTCCGACGGCGTCGTGACCGGTACGGTCATCGAGGTCGTCAAGGGCGGTCTGATCGTCGACATCGGCCTCCGCGGCTTCCTCCCGGCGTCGCTCATCGAGCTGCGTCGCGTCCGCGACCTCACGCCGTACCTCGGTCAGGAGCTCGAGGCGAAGATCCTCGAGCTCGACAAGAACCGGAACAACGTCGTCCTCTCGCGCCGCGCGCTGCTCGAGCAGACGCAGTCCGAGTCCCGGACCACGTTCCTCAACAACCTCCACAAGGGCCAGGTCCGCAAGGGCATCGTGTCGTCGATCGTCAACTTCGGTGCGTTCGTCGACCTCGGCGGCGTCGACGGTCTCGTCCACGTCTCCGAGCTCAGCTGGAAGCACATCGAGCACGCCAGCGAGGTCGTCGAGGTCGGTCAGGAAGTCACCGTCGAGATCCTCGAGGTGGACCTGGACCGCGAGCGCGTGTCGCTCTCGCTCAAGGCCACGCAGGAAGACCCGTGGCAGGTCTTCGCCCGCACCCACGCGATCGGCCAGATCGCACCGGGCAAGGTCACGAAGCTCGTGCCGTTCGGTGCCTTCGTCCGCGTTGCCGACGGCATCGAGGGCCTCGTGCACATCTCGGAGCTCTCGAACAAGCACGTCGAGCTCGCCGAGCAGGTCGTCTCGGTCAACGACGAGGTCTTCGTCAAGATCATCGACATCGACCTCGACCGTCGTCGCATCTCGCTCAGCCTCAAGCAGGCGAACGAGGGCGTGGACCCGGAAGGGTCCGAGTTCGACCCGGCGCTCTACGGCATGCCGACCGAGTACGACGACAAGGGCGACTACAAGTACCCGGACGGCTTCGACCCGGAGACGAACGAGTGGCTCGAGGGCTTCGACACCCAGCGCGAGGAGTGGGAGCGTCAGTACGCTGCCGCCCAGTCGCGTTGGGAAGCCCACAAGGCGCAGGTCGCGAAGACCATCGCCGACGAGGCGCAGGGTGGCTTCGACCTCCCGGCGACCGCTTCGTCGTCGTCGTCCTCGACGTTCGCGACCGAGTCGAACGGTCAGGGCACCCTGGCCGACGACGCTTCGCTCGCAGCGCTCCGCGAGAAGCTCAGCTCGACCAACTGATCGAGCGGCGCAGCCGTACCGGAAGCCCGGCATCCCTGAGAAGGGGTGCCGGGCTTCCGGCCGTTTCGGCGCCACCTCGAACTTGTGGTATATTGTATTCTGTACATGCACAGGTTGCGCTCGCGCACATGGGGTGATGGAGGCGCGCAATGAGTGCATCGACGAGCAGCAAGCCGCGGATCCACTTCCTCTCACCACTCCGGATCGTCATGTTCCTGGCAGTGGTCTGGAACCACGCGGAGGGCTTTGCTCGCGCGCGCACAGCCGATGACCCGATCGCCGAGGTCGTCCTCTCCCTCTCGCCGGAGGGGCGCTTCCTGTTCATCACCATCACCGCGTTCCTGATCGCGCGGTCCGCGTCGTCGTCGTCGGCGGTCAAGCGCGTGATCGTCATCGCGTGGCCGTTCCTGGTCTGGTCTGTGCTGTACACCGGCGTCGAGGTCGTGGCGAACGGTCCCGGTGTGGGTGGGGTCGGTAGCGTCGTGCTGTCGATCCTGACCGGCTCGGCGGCGCCACACCTGTACTTCGTGATCGTCACGATCCAGTTGACGCTCCTGGCGCCGCTCATCCAGTTCCTCGCACGCCTGGGGCGACGCGCGCAGGCCGTGCTCGTCGTGCTCGCCGCTGTGGCGCAGCTCGCTGTCGTCGCACTCGATCTGGTGATTGCGCCGACGGGTTTCCCGGTGGGCTGGCTCTGCGTCGCGTACCCGCTCTGGGTGATCGGCGGCGCGGTCCTCGCGGCCAACCTCGAGCTGGCGACGACGTGGTTCCGCGCGCACGTCGTGCACCTGATCGTGGGGCTCGCGGTGTTCGGTGCCGGGTACATCGGCATCGCGACCTCGACGCAGGATCCAGGGGCCTTCGGCACCGACCTCCTGCTCCGCGAGCTCCGGTCCGTGTGGAACGTGCTCTTCGGTCTCGCCGTCGTCGCGACGTGCATGCAGCTGGTCGCGTCGACCGGGCGATGGTCCGAGATGGCGAAGCGTGCTGGCGAACGCATGCAGGATCTCGGGTACGGTCTCTTCCTCGCGCACGAGCTGTTCCTGCACGGGCTGGCCACTGCGCTCGCTCCGGTCTCCGGACCCGTGCCGTTCGCCCTGCTCACCCTCGTGCTCTCGGTCGGTGTGGTCGTAGGGACGCTCGGGTTCGTGGTCGTCGTCCGGCGGACGCCGTTGAGCTGGAGCCTGACCGGTCGGCCGATGCAACGGCGTGTGACCCGGGCGCCGGCGCTCGTCACCCGTGCATGAAGACTGCTCGCCGGAGCGTGCGCCGTCATGTATAACGGTGGAATGCCACGTGTGAAACAGCAGACTGCTCACCTCGCCTTCCTGAACGCTGCGCGAGCGATCATGTTCGCCTGCATCGTGTTCGACCACACGGGCGAAGCAGTCTCCGACGTCGTCCCACCCGGCACGCTGCAGTCCGCCCTGCTCGCTCTGGCCCCGAACGGCCGCTACCTCTTCGTGACGATCGCCGTCGTCCTCATCGCTCGGTCGGTGTCGTCCTCGTCGCTCTCGCGCCGGTTGGTGGTGATCCTGACGCCGTTCGTCGCGTGGTCGGTCATCACGGTCGGTGTCGATGCGGTCGTCGGTGCGCTGCCGGACGAATCGGTCGGGGAGCTGCTCTGGCGCCTCGCCTCGGGCAGCGCCGCACCGCACCTCTACTTCGTGCTGGTCACCGTGCAGCTGACGATCGGTGCACCGATCATCCGTGCGCTCGCCCGGACGCCGGGACGGCTCGTGCTGCCGCTCCTCCTCGCCGCGGCGCTCGCGCAGATCGCGACGGTCGTGCCCGAGCACCACGGCGGTCTCGAGCGGACGCTGCTCTACAAGACCGTGCTCGGGTACCCGCTCTACATCGTCGGCGCCGCCGTGCTCGCTCCGAGGATCGCGCTGGTCCGTCGGTGGGCGGTGCGCGCCCTCCCATTCGTCGGCCTGGCTGTCGGGGTCGTCGGCATCGGCTTCGCCGTGGCCGCGTTCCAGTCGAGGTCCGGTGCGCTGTCGGGCGCCGCCGAACTCGTCCCGCTGGTCCTCCGTCAGGTGTGGGTCATCACGGTGTCGCTGCTGTCACTGTGCGTCTGCGTGGTGGCCACCCGCACGAACCCGACCTCCGGCGTCGTCGCCCGGATCGGGCGGTCGATGCAGGACCTCGGGTTCGGGCTGTACCTCGCGCACGCCCTCGTCCTCCGTGCGGTCGTCGAACTCACCGCGAGTGTGCTCCCGGCTGTGGGCCTCGAGTTCGGCATCGTCGTGGGGTGGACGGCCACGGTCGTCCTGACCGTCCTGCTCGTCAGTGCGCTCCGGTGGACGCCGCTCAGTCGGGTCCTGACCGGACGACCACGGAAGCGTCGGCGCCCGCAGCACCGTCTCGACCCGGTGCCGAGCACGGTCGTCGGGGGTCTCGCCGGTGCGGGTCGGTAGCCTGTCGGTGTGCGCATCATCGGTCTCACGGGCGGCATCGCCGCGGGCAAGTCCACCGTCTCCGGCCGCTGGGCCGAGCACGGTGCGGTCGTGGTGGACGCCGACCGGCTCGCGCGCGACGCCGTCGCTCCCGGCAGCCCGGGCCTCGCGCAGGTCGCCGAGCGGTTCGGCCCGGGCGTGATCGCACCCGACGGTTCGCTCGACCGGCCGGCACTCGGCGCGATCGTGTTCGCCGACGCCGCGGCGCGGAAGGACCTCGAGGGGATCACCCACCCCGAGGTCTGGCGTCTCGCCCAGGCGGCATTCGACGCAGCCGAGGCAGCGGACCCGGACGCCGTCGTGGTCTACGACGTGCCGCTCCTCGCCGAAGCCCGGGGGAGCCGGCCGCTGCGGTTCGACGCGGTCGTGGTGGTCGACGCACCCGCTGCCCAGCGGATCGAGCGGCTCGTGGAGCACCGCGGCATGCCCCGCGACGAAGCCGAGCGCCGCGTCGCCGCACAGGCGAGCGACGCCGACCGACTGGCGCTGGCCGACCACGTGGTGGACGCCACCGGCACCCTCGCCGACACGATCCGATCCGCCGACGAGGTCTGGGAGCGCATCGGCCGATGAAGCACCGGGTGCTCCTGGTCCTCGCGGCCGTCCTCCTCGTGGCGATCGGCGCCGCGTCGCTCGTCGCGGCGAACGTCCTCGGTGGCGATCGGGTGGCGGAGCACGGCCGGGTGTCCGCAGCCGACCGACCGCGCGGCGACGAGCACGGTCCGGTGGGGGAGTTCCACCGCTTCCGCCTCGGCACGATCAACGGGCAGCGGCTCGAGCCGAACCGTGACGACTTCGCGGCACGCACCGACTCCGGCGGCCCGCTGCTGCTGTTCCTGCCGGCGACCCGCGCCCGGCCCGCCGACTACCAGCTGTTCCTGTCCGCGGCGCTGCGCGACGGGTACCACGTGCTCGGGCTCGACTACTGGAACCTCGGCAAGACGCTGTCAGGGACGTGCGAGGCGGATCCGCACTGCTACGGGCAGGTGCAGCGGAACCGGTTCGACGGCACCCGGCCGTCACGGTTCAGCTCGGTGCAGCCGGCCGGCTCGATCGTCTCGCGGTTCCGCGACGCGATCGCCTACCTCGACGACCACGACCCGGACGGCGGGTGGGGACGGTTCGTCCAGGGCGACTCGGACATCGCCTGGCAGGACATCGTGGTGGCCGGGCACTCGCAGGGCGGCGGCGAGGCGGCGTACATCGCGCACATCCGGCCGGTGCAGGGCGCGCTGATGTTCTCCTCGCCCGTCGAGTCGTTGGGCAGCGAGCACGCGGCCTGGATGGACCGCCCGGGGCGGACACCGGTCGCCCGGATGTACGCGATCGACGACGTGCGCGACGTCTTCGGCCCGCGGATCCGCGGCTCCTGGAAAGTGCTCGGGCTCGACGGTCCCGACGGACCGTTCCGGACCGACACCGCGCCGCCCGGACCCGACGAGGACCCGCACGCGATCCTCACCGACATCGCGGTGGGGTCGCCGGCCGAGTCGCACTCGCGCACGATCAAGGACACGACCCCGATCGGCCGCGACGGGCTCCCGCGGATGGAGGCGCTGTGGCAGTGGCTGCTCCACCGCTTCCCCTCGGACCGGTCATAGGATCCCGCAATACTCTGAGTCCGTGCAGCAAGCAGGCGAACGACCCGACCTGCGCTCGACCATCCGTGCCCGCGCGGCGCAGGACGGGGAGCGCAGCTACCTCGAGGACGCGCGCGGTGACCGCGTCCTGACCTACCGCGCGCTCGAAGACGCGGTGTCGGCGTGGTCGTCGACCTTCGACGCGATCGGGGTCGCGCCGTCCGGGGCGGTCCTGATCGACCTCGCCGACCCGCTCGCGTTCGCGGTCGTGCACCTCGCCGCCCTCGCGACCGGTCGGCGGGCGATCCCCGTCGACACCGGACAGCCGACCTCGGAACCCGGCCGTCTCGCCGACCTGATCGGCGGCGCCTCGCTCGTGGTGTCGGACCGCGCCGTGGACGCGACCGTCCCCGGGGCGCCGGCGAGCGGGATCGACGCGGCCACGTTCCTCCCGGCATCCGTCCGCGACGGCGACCTGCCGTCGGAGAACGCGGACGCACCCGGCGAGGGGTCCGTCGTGCTCTTCACCTCCGGCTCCACCGGCACCCCGAAGGGCGTCGAACTGCCCGAGTCGCAGCTGCTGTTCGTGGCCCGGGCCGTGGCGCAGCACAACCGCCTCACGCCGGAGGACCGCGGGTTCAACTCCCTCCCGCTCTTCCACGTGAACGCCGAGGTCGTCGGGTTGCTGGCGACCCTCGTGGCCGGCGGGACCCTCGTGCTCGACCGGCGGTTCCGTCGCACCGGCTTCTGGGAACTGCTCGCCGACCGCCGGATCACCTGGCTGAACGCGGTCCCGGCGATCCTCGCGGTCCTCGCCAAGACCGGTCCGCTCGACTTCCCCGAAGGGCTCCGGTTCGTCCGCAGCGCCTCCGCTCCGCTGCCCGATCCGGTGCGGCAGGCGCTCGTCGACGTCCCGCTCGTCGTCAGCTGGGGGATGACCGAGGGGGCGTCGCAGATCACCGCCACGCCGCTCGGTGCCCCCGCACGCGTCGGGACCGTCGGCGTGCCGGTCGGGTCCGAGGTGCAGGTCCGGGGCGAGGACGGCGCGGTGCTGCCCGCCGACGAGGTCGGGGCCCTCTGGATCCGCGGTGAGGGCATCGTCCACCGCTACCTCTTCGGTCGCGCAGCCGAGCGCTTCGACGCGGACGGCTGGTTGAGCACGGGCGACGTCGGATCGGTCTCGGCGGACGGCTGGGTGTCGCTCGCCGGTCGCTCGGACGACGTCATCAACCGGGGCGGCGAGAAGGTGTACCCCTCCGAGGTGGAGGACGTGCTGCTCGGCGACGACCGCGTGCTCGAGGCCGTGGTCGTCGGGCGGCCGCACGAGGTCCTCGGCGCGGTACCGATCGCCTACGTGATCCCGCAGCCGGACGAGGCCGTGGACGCCGAGGCCCTGGTCGCCGACCTCACCGCGCGAGCCGAGGCGCACCTCACACGGTTCCGCCGTCCGGTCGAGATCGTCGTCGTGCCCGACCTGCCGCGCGCGCCGACCGGCAAGGTCCAGCGGGCGAAGGTGCGGACGATGGCCGAACACCCGTGACCGACGCCGCCACGCCCGGCGCCGACGCTGCCACGCCCACCGCCGGCGTTGCCGACCGTCGGGTGCAGACGCCGACCCGCACCGCCGAGGGGAAGCCGCGGCACCTCTACGAGGTCGACGTCCTCCGCATCCTGACCTTCGCCTGCGTCATCGGCGTCCACACCACGAGTCACACGGTCGCCGCCGACGACGTCCCGCTGAACGCCCTGCTCGGCCTGCTCCACTTCACCCGCCTGGTCTTCTTCTCGCTGACGGCCTTCGTGCTCGTCTACAGCTACACGCTCCGACCGCGGCCGATGGCGCAGTTCTGGCCGAAGCGCTTCCTGCTCGTCGGCGTGCCCTACCTGGCGTGGTCCTTCGTCTACGTGGCGTCGTCCTGGCTCCTCAGCGCCACTCGCCGGGGCGACGTGCCCGACCTCGTGCGCACGTACGCCGAGGGCATCGTCACCGGCGTCTCCTGGTACCACCTCTACTTCCTGCTCGTGACGATGCAGGTGTACCTGCTCCTGCCGGTCATCGCGTGGCTGGTCCGGAGGACGCGCGGCCACCACGTCGCGGTCCTCGCCGTGACGCTCGTGTTCCAGCTCGTGGTCTTCGCCGGGTACAAGTACTTCCCCGCCAGCGACGCGTGGATGCACGGCTACCAGAAGCAGTTCTTCTTCTCGTACGTGTTCTTCATCGTCTCCGGCGCGATCGCCGCCGACCACGCGGATGCCTTCCTCCGGTTCATCCGGGTGCACCGCCGCGCCGTCCTCTGGGGCTTCGCGGGCGTCGGCGCGCTCACCCTCAGCGTGTGGTGGCTGCAGGTCGGTTTCGGGCAGTCGCTCTACGCCGCCGGCACGCCCCTGCAGCCCGTCCAGGTGCTCTGGAGCAGCGCCGTGTTCGTCGGGTTCCTGGCGATCGGCGCGCGCTGGGCGGATCGGCGCCGGCCCGGGAGCGCGCTCGCCCGCGTCGTCGACTACGGCTCGGACCGGTCGTTCGGCATCTTCCTCAGCCACCCGTTCGCGATCTGGATCCTGCTGTACGGCGACAGCTGGCTCGAACGGGTCGTGCCCCAGCCCTGGCTCACGCTGGTCACCTACGTGCTCGTGCTCGTGCTGTCGGTGGCCGTGACGGAGCTGTTCCGGTGGACGCCGTTGAGCGTGCCGCTCACGGGGCGGCCGTCGTTGTCGTCGCGTGGGCAGCGGGCGGCGCGGGCGCGGAAGCGGGAGGCGGCTGCTCGGGGTGCGGGTGCTGGTGCCGTGCCGGTGGTCGCCCCGGAACCGCGGGTCGAGCCGGTCGAGCCGGTCGAGCCGGACGATGCGCTCGTGGGGGAGACGGACGACGTCGGGCGGCGGTCGACGCGCTGAGCGCGTCCGCCGATGGGGCGTCGCCCGCACCGCGCGGGGACTGGAGGCGCGGGTCGGGCTGGCACCGCGCCTCCCGTCGTGCGCAGTTCCGGACGGGAGGCGCGGGTCGGGCTGGCACCGCGCCTCCCGTCCGCAGCGTGTCGCGGTCGTCGCGACGCGGATCAGCCGGCGTGCTGCTCGGCCTTCGGGACGCCGATCTCGAGGACGCCGTCCGTCATCGTGAGCCGCTTCGGCTTCATGAACCACGCGACCACGGCCGCGGCGGCGAGCAGCGCGCAGGAGAGCGCGAAGGGCAGCTGCCAGCCGGAGGCGTCGATCAGCGCGCCGAACACGATCGGCGAGATCACGCCGGCGATGCCGAAGCCGGTGTTCATGAACCCCGACGCGGTGCCGGACCACTGCGGGGCGACGTCCATCGGGATGGCCCAGAGGTTGGCGTTGCAGAGCTCCAGGAAGAAGAACGAGAGGGCGAGCGAGATCGTCGCGACGACCAGGCCCTGCCCGATCACGAGGGGGACGAGACAGACGAGGGAGCCACCGAGGCCGATGACGAGGACGATCCTCCGGGCGTTCCGGCTGTCGCCGCCGCGGTGGATGATCCGGTCGCTGAGCATCCCGCCGACGGTGTCGCCGACGACGCCCGCGAGGAGCACGAGCGTGGTGAAGAGGGCGAACTGGCTGATCGGCAGGCCGTAGGTGTCGCTGAGGAACGTCGGGATCCAGGTGAGGAACACCCAGAGCACCCAGCCGTACCCGAAGTCGACGAAGGTCACCGGGGAGATCTGCCGGGCCAGCGTGCGCCACGGGACGGGTGGCCGGGTGGCGCGGGTCTCGACGGGCGGGAGCTCGTCGAGCTCGACCTGCTGGATGCCGGCGGTGTCCTCGGGCTTGTCGCGGAACCAGACGAACCAGACGATCGCCCACGCGATCGACAGGACCGCCGTCGCGAAGAAGGCCCACCGCCAGCTGCCGGTCGCACCGATGACCCAGGCGACGAGGAGCGGTGCGAGGGCGTTGCCGAGGCGCGCCGCGGAGTGCACGACGCCCTGTGCGAAGCCGTTGCGGTCGCGGGGGATCCAGCGGCTCATGGCCTGGGTGGCGGCGGGGAACGCGGCGGCCTCGCTCAGGCCGAGGAGCGCGCGGGCGGCGAAGAGCGTCCAGAAGCCGACCGAGAACCCGGTCCAGAGGGTGGCGACCCCCCAGATCACGGTGATGACGAACAAGGCCTTCCGGGGACCGAACTTCTCGGCGATCGTGCCGCCGAAGACCTGCAGCAGCGCGTAGGGGAGTGCGAAGGCGGAGACGATGAGCCCGGCGGTCGTCTCGTTGAAGCCGAAGTCCTCGGTGATGTGCGGGAGCGCCGTGGAGATGTTGGTGCGGTCGATGTACGAGATCGCGTACATGCAGCACAGCAGGATGAGCACTCGTCCGCGGATGCGTCCGCGGAACGGGGTGCCCTTCGTCGGTGCGGCGGGGGTCGCCGTCGTCATGGGGGCCTCTTCGGGGAGTGAGAGCGAGTCGGGTTGCTGAACGGATCGGAGGCTATGCCGGGTCCCTATCAGCGGTCTCGGAGCGTGCTTGGCGTGGACGATACGCCGAGGGCGAGCAGACGGCTCCGGTGTCAGGGGTGCCGACTACCGTGGTGGGCATGGCAGTGTCAATCGAGCCCACGCGCGCGGTCCGCCCGTTCGAGGTCATCAGCGAGTACTCGCCGAGCGGCGACCAGCCCGCGGCGATCGCCGAACTGGCCGGTCGCATCAACGCCGGTGAGACCGACGTCGTGCTGCTCGGTGCGACCGGTACGGGCAAGTCGGCGACGACCGCGTGGCTCATCGAGCAGGTGCAGCGGCCGACGCTCGTGCTCGCGCACAACAAGACCCTGGCGGCCCAGCTCGCGAACGAGTTCCGGAGCCTGCTGCCGAACAACGCCGTCGAGTACTTCGTCTCGTACTACGACTACTACCAGCCCGAGGCGTACGTCCCGCAGACGGACACCTTCATCGAGAAGGACTCCTCGGTCAACGCCGAGGTCGAGCGGCTCCGGCACTCGACGACGAACTCGCTGCTCAGCCGGCGCGACGTCGTGGTGGTCTCGACGGTGTCCTGCATCTACGGCCTGGGGACGCCGGAGCAGTACATGAACGCCTCGGTCGCGCTGCACGTCGGCCAGACCATCTCCCGCGACCAGCTCGTCCGCAAGTTCGTCGCGATGCAGTACCAGCGGAACGACGTCGACTTCGCACGAGGGACCTTCCGGGTCCGCGGCGACACGCTCGAGATCATCCCGATGTACGAAGAGCACGCGATCCGCATCGAGATGTTCGGCGACGAGGTCGAGGCCCTGTCGTACCTGCACCCGCTCACCGGCAACGTGATCGAGGACATGCCCGCCGTGTCGATCTTCCCGGCGTCGCACTACGTCGCCGACACCGAGGTCATGCACCGGGCGATCGCCACGATCAAGGACGAACTCGCCGAGCGCCTGGCCGAGCTCGAGGGGCAGGGCAAGCTGCTCGAGGCCCAGCGGCTCCGGATGCGCACCACGTTCGACATCGAGATGATGGAGCAGATCGGCTTCTGCTCCGGCATCGAGAACTACTCGCGCCACATGGACGGCCGTGCCGCGGGGGAACCGCCGCACTGCCTGCTCGACTTCTTCCCGGACGACCTCCTCATCGTGATCGACGAGTCGCACGTCACCGTGCCCCAGATCGGCGCGATGTACGAAGGGGACGCCTCCCGCAAGCGCACGCTGGTCGAGCACGGCTTCCGTCTGCCGAGCGCCCTCGACAACCGACCGCTCACCTGGGAAGAGTTCCTCGAGCGCTCCGGCCAGAAGGTCTACCTGTCGGCGACCCCGGGCCGGTACGAGCTCGGCGTGACCGACAGCGTCGTCGAGCAGATCATCCGCCCGACGGGCCTGGTCGACCCCGAGATCGTCGTGAAGCCGAGTGACGGCCAGATCGACGACCTGCTCGAGGAGATCAACCAGCGCGTCGAGAAGGACGAGCGCGTCCTCGTCACGACGTTGACCAAGCGCATGGCCGAGGAACTCACCGACTTCCTCGGCAACGCCGGCGTCCGGGTCCGGTACCTGCACTCCGACGTGGACACCCTCAAGCGCGTCGAGCTGCTGACCGAACTGCGCCAGGGCGTCTACGACGTGCTCGTCGGCATCAACCTCCTGCGCGAGGGGCTCGACCTGCCCGAGGTCTCCCTCGTGGCGATCCTCGACGCCGACAAGGAAGGCTTCCTGCGCTCGTCGACGTCGCTCATCCAGACGATCGGTCGTGCCGCCCGCAACGTGTCGGGCCAGGTGCTGATGTACGCCGACAAGATGACCGACTCGATGAAGACCGCGATCGAGGAGACCGACCGTCGCCGCGAGAAGCAGGTGGCCTACAACACCGAGCGCGGCATCGACCCGCAGCCGCTGCGCAAGAAGATCGCCGACATCACCGAGATCCTGGCGCGTGAGAACGACGACACGAAGGCGCTGCTCGAAGGTCGCCCCGGAGCGGACGGCCGACGCTCGCCGACGCCGAACCTCAAGCGCGGCGGGATCGCCGGCGAGGGGGCGATGCAGCTCGAAGCGACCATCGGCGACCTCAACGAGCAGATGCTGCAGGCGGCGGCCGAGCTGAAGTTCGAACTCGCCGCACGGCTCCGCGACGAGGTGCAGGACCTCAAGAAGGCGCTCCGCCAGATGGAGTCGGCGGGCCATGTCAGCTGACGCCGGCGCGCGCGCCGCGCGCGACGGGTCTCGTCGCACCGTCGTCGTCACCGGTGCGAGTGCCGGCCTCGGGTACTTCGCCGCGGAGCAGCTCGCCGCCGCCGGTCACCGCGTCGTCCTCGCGACCCGCAGCCGCGAGCGCGCTGCGGCGGCCGAGCGGAGCATCCGTCGCCACGTGGACGGCGCCGACCTCGCGCACGTGCACCTCGACCTCGCCGACCTCGACAGCGTGCGGGCAGCCGCCGACGAGCTCGCGGCGCTGCAGCCGGAGGGTGTCGACGCGATCGTGAACAACGCCGGCGTGGTGGGCGCGAGCACGATGCAGCGGACGGCCCAGGGCACCGAGCTGCAGGTGGGCACGAACCACCTCGGGCACTTCGCCTGGACGGCGCTGACGCTCCCATTGCTCGACCGCCGCGCGGGGCGCGTGGTGCACCTCGGGTCGATCGCACACCGGTGGGCACGGCTCGACCCGTCGGACCCGCTCGGCGCGAGCCACTACTCGAGTTACCGCCAGTACGGGCGGAGCAAGCTCGCGGTCATGCTCTTCGGCTTCGAGCTCGCCGAACGCCTCGCCGATGCCGGGTCACCGGTCTCCAGCGTCGTCGCGCATCCCGGGTTCTCGCTCGACCTGCTGTCACCCGAGCGTCCCGACGTCGCATCGTCCCGATCGGAGCCGGCGTGGACCCGTCCGGCGCAGCGGCTGTACGCCCAGGGCAAGGACGCCGGCGCCGACCCGCTCGTGCACGCGGCGATCGCCGACGGCGTCCGGTCCGGCGAGTACTGGGGGCCGTCGGGCTGGATGCAGCTCCGGGGGCCGGCAGCGGTCGTCCGGGCCGAACCGCGGGCCCACGACCGGGCCGAGGCCGCCCGGCTCTGGGTGGCGAGCGAGCGTGCCGCCGGGGTCGCGTTCGCTCTCGACGCACTCGTCTGACCGTCCATCGCGGCCGAATGTCGGTGCCGCTTCGTAGAATCGACAACGATGACCATCACCTCTGACCGCGGAACCTCGACGTCGGGCCGGAATGCCTTCGGCGAGCCCGTAGACCTCCACATCCCCGGCGGCACGGCACCGCACAGCACCTCCACGCTCAGCGTGCGCGGTGCCCGCGTGCACAACCTGCGCGACGTCGACCTCGAGATCCCACGCGACTCGCTCGTCGTGTTCACGGGTCTGTCCGGATCCGGCAAGTCCTCGCTGGCGTTCGACACGATCTTCGCCGAGGGACAGCGCCGCTACGTCGAGTCGCTGTCTGCGTACGCGCGCCAGTTCCTCGGGCAGGTCGACCGCCCGGACGTCGACTTCATCGAAGGGCTCTCGCCCGCGGTCTCGATCGACCAGAAGTCGACGAACCGCAACCCGCGATCGACGGTCGGCACCATCACCGAGGTCTACGACTACATGCGTCTGCTGTGGGCGCGCATCGGCATCCCGCACTGCCCCGTCTGCGGTGAGGTGATCAGCAAGCAGAGCGTGCAGCAGATCGCCGACCAGCTCATGGAGTTCGAGTCGGGCACGCGGTTCCAGGTGCTCGCGCCCGTCATCTCCAAGAAGAAGGGCGAGTTCGTCGACCTCTTCCAAGAACTGGCGGCGTCCGGCTACGCCCGCGCGATCGTCGACGGGGAGCGCATCCAGCTCAGCGACCCGCCCAAGCTCAAGAAGCAGGTCAAGCACGACATCTCGGTCATCGTCGACCGTCTCGTCGCGAACGAGGACATCCTCGGGCGTCTGACCGACTCGCTCGAGACGGCACTGCGCCTGACCGACGGCACGGTCGCGATCGACCTCGTCGACGCCGAGGGACCCGGTGCGGTCCGGACCTACTCCGAGAACCTCTCCTGCCCGAACAACCACCCGCTGGCGCTCACCGAGATCGAGCCGCGCACGTTCTCGTTCAACGCGCCGTTCGGTGCGTGCCCCGAGTGCTCCGGCCTCGGTACCCGCATGTCGGTCGACCCGGACCTCGTCCTCGGCGACCCCGAGGCGTCCCTGCGCGACGGCGTCCTGCTGCCGTGGACGGGGACGAGCGGGCTCTACTCCTACTTCGAGAAGCTCCTCGCCGGCCTCGGCAAGGACCTCGGGTTCGACCTGGACACCCCGTGGAACCGTCTCGACGCCTCGGTGCAGGCAGCGATCCTCACCGGCAAGGACTTCCAGGTGTCGGTGTCCTGGCGCAACCGGTTCGGCCGCGAGATGCGGTACACGAGCGGGTTCGAGGGCGTCATGCCCTACATCGAGCGCAAGTTCGCCGAGGCCGAGTCGGACTCGCAGCGGCAGCGCTTCCAGGGCTACCTGCGCGAGGTCCCCTGCCCGGTCTGCGACGGCACGCGCCTCAAGCCCGAGGTGCTCGCGGTGACGGTGGACGGCCGCAGCATCGCCGACGTGACGGACATGTCGCTCGACAACGCGTACGGCTTCATGGAGAGCCTCACCCTCACCGAGCGCGAGGCGCACATCGCGGCGGCGGTCCTGCGCGAGATCCGGGCGCGGCTCGAGTTCCTGCTCGAGGTCGGTCTGAACTACCTGACGCTCTCGCGTGGCGCCGGCGGGCTGTCCGGCGGCGAGGCGCAGCGCATCCGTCTGGCCACCCAGATCGGGTCCGGACTGACCGGCGTGCTCTACGTCCTCGACGAGCCGAGCATCGGGCTGCACCAGCGCGACAACCGGCGGTTGATCGACACCCTGGTGAAGCTCAAGGACCTCGGCAACACGCTCATCGTCGTCGAGCACGACGAGGACACGATCCGCACGGCGGACTGGGTCGTCGACATCGGTCCCGGCGCGGGTGTGAACGGCGGCAACGTCGTCCACTCCGGCTCGTACGAGGGGATCATCGAGAACCGCGAATCGATCACGGGCGACTACCTCGCGGGTCGACGTGCGATCGAGGTCCCGGCCGAGCGTCGCAAGGTCAACCTCAAGCGCACGATCAGCGTGCAGGGTGCGCGGGCGAACAACCTCAAGTCGATCGACGCGGACTTCCCGCTCGGGGTGTTCACCGCGGTCACCGGGGTGAGCGGCTCGGGCAAGTCGACGCTCGTCAACGACATCCTCTACAAGGTGCTCGCCAACCAGCTCAACGGCGCACGGCACATCGCGGGCAAGCACACCCGCGTGAAGGGGCTCGACCAGCTCGACAAGGTCGTGCACGTCGACCAGGCGCCGATCGGTCGGACCCCGCGGTCCAACCCGGCGACCTACACGGGCGTGTTCGACCGGATCCGACAGCTCTTCGCCGAGACGCCCGAGGCGAAGGCGCGCGGCTACCAGCCCGGTCGCTTCAGCTTCAACGTCAAGGGCGGTCGCTGCGAGAACTGCTCCGGTGACGGCACGATCAAGATCGAGATGAACTTCCTCCCCGACGTCTACGTCGCGTGCGAGGTCTGCGGCGGTGCGCGGTACAACCGCGAGACGCTGCAGGTGCACTACAAGGGCAAGGACATCTCCGAGGTCCTCGACATGCCGATCAGCGAGGCAGCCGAGTTCTTCGAGCCGATCTCCGCGATCCACCGGTACATGGCGACCCTCGTCGACGTCGGGCTGGGCTACGTCCGGCTCGGACAGAGCGCGACGACCCTCTCCGGGGGCGAGGCGCAGCGCGTCAAGCTCGCCACCGAGCTCCAGCGCCGGTCGAACGGCCGGACGGTCTACGTCCTCGACGAACCGACCACCGGTCTGCACTTCGAAGACGTCCGCAAGCTGCTCCTCGTGCTGCAGAGCCTGGTCGACAAGGGAAACACGGTCATCACGATCGAGCACAACCTCGACGTCATCAAGTCGGCGGACTGGCTGATCGACATGGGACCTGAAGGTGGATCCGGCGGCGGGACGGTCCTCGCGACGGGGACGCCCGAGCACGTGGCGAACGTGCCCGAGAGCCACACCGGGGTCTTCCTCAAGGAGATCTTCGACGCGCAGGACGCGCGGGTCGGCAAGGAACAGGCGGTCGGCGCACGCACGGCGAGCCAGAAGCAGCCGAAGGCGAAGCAGAAGGCGGGTGCTCGGTAGGTGGCGGACACCGTCCCGTGGCGTCCGAAGGCGGGGGAGATCCCCACTGATCCGGGCGTCTACCGCTGGCGTGACGAAGCCGGCCGGGTGCTCTACGTCGGCAAGGCGAAGAACCTCCGTGCCCGGCTGAGCAACTACTTCGCACCGCTGCCGACGCTGCACGAGCGCACGCGGCGCATGGTGCTCACGGCACGGAGCGTCGAGTGGACGACGGTCGGTTCCGAGATCGAGGCGCTGCAGCTCGAGTACACGTGGATCAAGGAGTTCGATCCGCCCTTCAACGTCAAGTTCCGGGACGACAAGTCCTACCCGTACATGGCGATCACCCTGGGCGAGGAGTCGCCCCGGGTGATGGTCACCCGGAACCGGAAGATCAAGGGCGCGAAGTACTTCGGGCCGTACCCGAAGATCTGGGCCGTGCACGACACGATCGACCTGATGATCAAGGTGTTCCCGATCCGCACCTGCTCGGACTCGTCGTACAAGAAGGCGATGCAGACCGGCAAGCCGTGCTTCCCGGGGCAGATCGGCAAGTGCGGCGGTCCGTGCTCCCAGAAGGTCACGATCGCCGAGCACCGCGCGCTGGTCGAGGAGTTCGTGCGCTTCATGGCGAGCTACGACCGCCGGGTGATCACCCAGCTGCGGCAGCGCATGGCCGCTTCGGCCGACGCGATGCAGTACGAGCAGGCCGCGAAGTTCCGCGACCAGGTCGGCGCGCTCGAGGCCGTGCTCGAGAAGTCCGCGGTCGTGCTCCGCGACTCGGTCGACCTCGACCTGTTCGGCATCTCCGAGGACGAGCTCGCCGCGGCGGTGCAGCTGTTCTCGGTGCGCGGCGGGCGCATCCGCGGTGTACGCGGGTGGGTCGTCGATAAGGAACTCGACATCTCGACGGGCGACCTCATCGAGCAGATCGTGCAGGGACAGTACGCGACCGGCGAGGAGCCCCCGCGCGAGGTCGTCGTGCCGGAACTGCCGGAGGACGCCGACGCGCTGCAGCAGTGGCTCAGCGAACGCCGTGGGGGTCGGGGCACCAAGCTCAGCACCGCGCAGCGGGGTGACCGGGCGGGGCTCGCCCGGACCGCGGCGCAGAACGCTGCCCAGGCGCTCATGCTCTACAAGACGAAGCGCTCCGCCGACTACACGACGCGGTCCGCGGCGCTGGCGGACATCCAGGACGCCCTCGGCATGACCGAGGCACCGCTCCGCATGGAGTGCTACGACATCTCGCACCTGCAGGGGACGAACGTCGTCGCGTCGATGGTCGTGTTCGAGGACGGGTTGCCCCGCAAGGACCAGTACCGGCGGTACTCGATCGCCGAGACCACCGACGACACCGACAGCATGCACCAGGTGCTGTCCCGCCGGCTTGCGCGCCTCGACGAGGACGCCGAGCTGCCGGATGTCCCCGACGTCACCAGCGACGAGGTGGTCGAGGGGTCGAAGCCGACCAAGCGGTTCGCCTACCGGCCGCAGCTGCTCATCGTCGACGGCGGGCAGCCGCAGGTGCAGGCGGCCAAGCGCGCGATGGACGAGGCCGGGGTGCACGACATCGCGCTCGTGGGCATCGCGAAGCGGCTCGAGGAACTCTGGTTGCCGGACGACGACTTCCCGGTGATCCTGCCGCGCAACTCCGAGGCACTGTTCCTCATCCAGCGCATCCGTGACGAGGCACACCGGTTCGCGATCACGCACCAGCGGACCCGGCGCAAGCGGGACGTCCGGTCGCGGCTGTCCGAGATCCCGGGTCTCGGACCCACCCGGGTGAACGCGCTGCTGAAGCACTTCGGGTCGGTGGCGCGGCTGCGCGAGGCGACGGCGGAGGAGATCGCCGAGGTGAACGGCGTCGGGCCGGCGACGGCGGCGGCCGTGGTCACGAAGCTCGCGCAGACGCCGACGAGCGCGCCGGAGGCCGCGGGCGCCCCGACGCCCACGAGCGCGCCGGAGGCCGCGGGCGCCCCGACGCCGACGAGCGCTCCCGACGGGGCCGGTGCGCCGGACACGGCGATCGAACCCGGCAGCGCCAGCGCGGCCGACGCAGCCGGCGGACCGGGCACCGCCAGCGCGCCCGGCCCAGCCAGCGCGCCCGACCTGGCGGCCGCCACGCAGGCGGCCGCCACCCGCTCCGGAGGACCGGCCCGGCTCCCCGAGGTGACCGACGACGGCCCGCACCTGCCCGCGTGACGCACACCGCGCCTCCCGTGCGGCCGACGGACGGACAAACAGGACCCGACCGACGGACCGCGCCCGACCGACGGACCGCACCCGACCGGCGGACGGCACCCGACCGACGGACCGCACCCGACCGGATGACGCACCCCGAGCCCGGCGTCCGGGCGATACCCTTGTCCCGCAGCCGAGACCTCCCCGGGCGACGCGCCCGGGCCGCCACGACGGAGCCCACTCCCAGATGACCGACAGCGTCCCAGCGCCGACACGATCGCCGCAGCAGCACGACATCCTCATCGTCACCGGCATGTCCGGAGCCGGTCGTTCGACGGTGGGGAAGGCGCTCGAGGACCTCGGCTGGTACGTCGTCGACAACCTCCCGACGCAGATGCTCGCGCCGCTCACCGAGCTCGCGGACCGTGCCGGTGAGAAGATCCCGAAGATCGCCACGGTGGTCGACGTCCGCGGCGGCCGGTTCTTCACCGACCCCGAGCAGGCGGTCGAGCAGGTGCGCAAGAGCGCCTCGGCCCGCGTCCGGGTGCTGTTCCTCGAGGCGACGGACGCGGTCCTCGTGCGGCGCTTCGAGCAGGTGCGGCGGCCCCACCCGCTCCAGGGCGAGGACACGCTGCTCGACGGCATCGGCCGCGAACGCAGTCGGCTCGCTGCCCTGCGCGAGGCATCGGACCTCGTCATCGACACCTCCGACCTGAACATCCACCAACTCGCGAACGCCGTGACCGAGCAGTTCGCCGACGACCACTTCACGGGTGTCCAGGTGACCCTGATGAGCTTCGGGTTCAAGTACGGACTGCCCGCCGACGCCGACATGGTGGCCGACGTCCGGTTCCTGCCGAACCCCTACTGGGTCCCGGAACTCCGCCCGCACACGGGCCTCGACCGACCCGTCTCGGACTACGTCCTGGCCCAGCCCGGAGCCCGCACGTTCGTCGAGCGCTACGCCGACGTCCTCGAGCCGGTGTTCGAGGGGTACCAGCGCGAGAACAAAAGACACGCTACGATCGCCATCGGCTGTACCGGCGGCAAGCACCGTTCGGTCGCCATCGTCGCCGAGCTGGCGAACCTCCTCCGCGGGATGCCCGACGTCGCCGTGCGTGTGAAGAACCGAGACCTCGGCCGAGAGTGACCGTCCCTCCGGCCGCTCCACACGACGTGCGCCGGGCACGCGGACCCCACCAGAAGAAACGTTAGGAATGATGCTGTGCCGTTGACTGCCGAGGTCAAGGACGAACTGGCCCGGGTCGTCGTGAACCGCAACACGGTCCGCGCTGCCGAGCTCGCGACCATCCTGCGGTTCGCGGGTGGCCTGCACGTCATCTCGGGCCGGATCGCCGTCGAGGTCGAACTCGACACCCGGATCATCGTGCACCGTGTGCGCAAGGACCTCGCCGAGCTGTACGGCGTGCGGAGCGAGGCGTCGGTGGGGTCGTCCGCGTCCGCCCGTCGTGGCACCCGGTACCTCGTGCGCGTGCTCGAGGCGGGGGAGACCCTCGCCCGGCAGACGGGCCTCATGGACGCCCGCCGCCGCCCGGTGCGCGGTCTGCCGAACCGGCTCACCACCGGCAACCGCGAGGACCTCGCCGCGATCTGGCGTGGAGCGTTCCTCGCCGCCGGCACCCTGACCGACCCCGGTCGTGCCGCCGCACTCGAGGTCACCTGCCCCGGCAACGAGGCAGCGATGGCCCTGGTCGGCGCTGCCTCGCGGCTCGGCATCGCGGCGAAGGGCCGTGAGGTCCGCGGCGTGCACCGCGTGGTCATCCGCGACGGCGAGGCCATCGGCCAGATGCTGACCGTGATGGGCGCCGCCCGCACCACCGCCGACTGGGAGGAGATGCGCCAGCGCCGCGAGGTCCGTGCCACCGCCAACCGTCTCGTCAACTTCGACGACGCGAACCTCCGTCGCTCCGCGCAGGCCGCCGTCGCCGCGTGCGCACGGGTCGAGCGTGCGCTCGAGATCCTCGGCGACGAGGTCCCCGACCACCTGCAGTACGCCGGCTCGCTGCGGCTGCAGCACCGCGACGCGTCGCTCGACGAGCTCGGCCAGCACGCGGACCCGCCGATGACGAAGGACGCCATCGCCGGGCGCATCCGCCGCCTCCTCGCGATGGCCGACAAGCGCGCGTCCGACCTCGGGATCCCGGGGACCGAAGCGAGCGTTCCCGAGGAGCTCGAAGGGGCCTGATCGACGGGCGTGACGACGTTCCGGACGGGAGGCGCGGTGCCAGCTGGCACCGCGCCTCCCGTCCGTCGTCGGGGTGGTCCAGGGCGGCGCTCGCGACCGTCCGGACGGACCGTCATCCCGCGCGGTCTGGCAGAGTCCGACTGCTAGGGTCGTTACGGCGACGTTACGGGGCGTATCGTCCACCACACGTGGGCCCGAAGGGCCACACGACTCCGAAAGCAGCGCCCCCCGGGCGCTCCACACCCACCAGGAGATCCATTGACCGTCAAGATCGGTATCAACGGCTTCGGCCGCATCGGCCGTAACTTCTTCCGGGCCGCACTGGCCAAGGGCAGCGACCTCGAGATCGTGGCGGTGAACGACCTCACCGACAACGCGTCCCTCGCGAACCTGCTGAAGTTCGACTCCATCACCGGCAAGCTCCCGGCGACGGTCGAGCTCGACGGCGACAACATCGTGGTCGACGGCAAGGCGATCAAGGTCCTCGCGGAGCGCGACCCCGCCAACCTCCCCTGGGGCGAGCTGGGTGTCGACATCGTCATCGAGTCGACTGGTTTCTTCACCAAGGCCGCCGATGCGCAGAAGCACATCGACGCCGGTGCCAAGAAGGTCATCATCTCCGCCCCGGCCACGGGTGACGACGTCACCATCGTGCTCGGAGTGAACGAGGACCAGTACGACCCCGCGAACCACAACATCATCTCGAACGCGTCCTGCACCACGAACAGCCTCGCGCCGCTCGCCAAGGTGTTCCACGACAAGTTCGGCATCGAGCGCGGTCTCATGACCACGGTCCACGCCTACACCGCCGACCAGAACCTCCAGGACGGCCCGCACAAGGACCCGCGTCGTGCGCGTGCCGCCGCCCTGAACATCGTCCCGACCTCCACGGGTGCGGCGAAGGCCATCGGCCTCGTCCTGCCGGAGCTCGCCGGCAAGCTCGACGGCTTCGCGCTCCGCGTCCCGGTGCCGACCGGCTCGATCACCGACCTCACGCTCGAGACCAAGTCCGAGGTCACCGTCGACGAGATCAACGCCGCCTACAAGGAGGCAGCCGAGGGTCCGCTCAAGGGCATCCTGCTCTACAGCGAGGACCCGCTGGTGTCGACCGACATCACCACGGACCCGCACTCGTCGATCTACGACTCCGGCCTGACCAAGGTCATCGGCGGCCTCGTGAAGATCACCTCGTGGTACGACAACGAGTGGGGCTACTCGAACCGCCTCGTCGACCTCACCGAGTACGTGGGCGAGCGCCTCTAACCCATGGCACTCCGCACCCTCGAGGACCTCGGCGACCTCGCCGGCAAGCGTGTCGTCGTCCGTTGTGACCTCAACGTCCCGCTCAAGGACGGCGTGATCACGGACGACGGCCGCGTGCGCGCGTCGCTGACCACCCTGAACACCCTCATCAACGCCGGCGCCCGCGTCATCGTGATCTCCCACCTGGGCCGCCCCGACGGCGAGCCCAAGCCGGAGTTCTCGCTCGCGCCGGTGGCCCAGCGGCTCTCCGAGCTGCTCGGCAAAGAGGTCACGTTCGTCGGCGAGACCGTCGGCGACGAAGCGACCGCGGCCGCCGGGGAACTCGGGGACGGCGACGTCCTGCTGCTCGAGAACCTCCGGTTCAACCCGGAGGAGACCTCGAAGGACGCTGCCGTGCGCAGTGGCTTCGCGGACCGCATCGCCGCCCTCGGGGACGCCTTCGTGTCCGACGGCTTCGGTGTCGTGCACCGCAAGCAGGCCTCGGTGTACGAGCTCGCGTCCGCGCTGCCCAGTGCGGCGGGGTCGCTCATCGAGACCGAGCTCGGCGTGCTCGAACGCCTCACGACGACGCCGGAGCGGCCGTACACGGTCGTGCTCGGCGGGTCGAAGGTCAGCGACAAGCTCGGCGTCATCGACCACCTCCTGCCGCAGGTGGACACGCTCTGCATCGGAGGCGGCATGCTCTTCACGTTCCTCGCGGCCCAGGGCCACGGGGTGGCGAAGTCGCTGCTCGAGGCCGACCAGCTCGACGTCGTCCGCGAGTACCTCTCGCGGGCGAAGGAGCTCGGCGTGACGATCGACCTGCCGACGGACGTCGTCGTGGCGTCCGGGTTCGCGGCCGACGCCTCGCACGAGACCGTCGCGGCGGACGCGATCGAGTCGTCGTCCTTCGGGGCGGACGGCATCGGCCTCGACATCGGCCCGGAGACGGCAGCGCGGTTCGCTTCCGCGGTGTCCTCGTCGAAGACCGTGTTCTGGAACGGCCCGATGGGCGTGTTCGAGTTCCCGGCCTTCGCCGCCGGCACGAAGACCGTCGCCCAGGCACTGACCGAGGTCGACGGCCTCGGTGTGGTCGGCGGTGGCGACTCCGCCGCGGCCGTCCGGTCGCTCGGCTTCTCGGACGACCAGTTCGGGCACATCTCGACCGGTGGCGGTGCGAGCCTCGAGTTCCTCGAGGGCAAGTCGCTCCCCGGTCTCGAAGCACTGGGGTGGTCGCGATGACCCGGACGCCGCTCATCGCGGGCAACTGGAAGATGAACCTGGACCACCTCCAGGCCATCGCCACCGTGCAGAAGCTCGCGTGGACGCTGAAGGACGCACGCCACGACTTCGACGACGTCGAGGTCGCGGTCTTCCCGCCCTTCACCGACCTCCGCAGCGTGCAGACGCTCATCTCGGCCGACAAGCTCCCGATCCGCTTCGGCGCTCAGGACCTGTCCCAGTACGACTCGGGCGCCTACACGGGCGACGTGTCCGGGGCGTTCCTCGCCGCACTCGACGCGCAGTACGTCATCGTCGGACACTCCGAGCGGCGCACGCTGCACGCGGAGACCGACGAGGTCGTCGCCGCGAAGACCGCCGCGGCCGTCAAGCACGGTCTCGTGCCGGTGGTCTGCGTCGGCGAGACCGGTGAGCAGCGCGAGGAGCGCGGCGCCGGTGTCGTGCCGGTCGAGCAGCTGCAGGTCGTCCTCGACGCCGTGCAGCCCTCCGAGATCGTCGTGGCGTACGAGCCGGTCTGGGCGATCGGCTCCGGCCAGGCCGCGACCGCCGAGCAGGCGCAGGACGAATGCGCTGCGATCCGTCGCGGGATCGCTGCGGCCTGGGGCGACGAGGCAGCCGCGGCGACGCGGGTGCTCTACGGCGGCTCGGTGAAGTCGGGCAACATCGCCGGCTTCCTGCGCGAGCCCGACATCGACGGCGCGCTCGTCGGTGGCGCCTCCCTCGACGTGCAGGAGTTCGCGGCCATCGCGCGCTTCCGGCAGCACGTCGGACTCTGACCCACCGGACACAGGCCGGTCGCCATCGTGCGGCCGGCCTGTGCCACGCCCAGCCCGGGGACCTCGGCCGACCACCTGGCCGGTATACTCGGATGGCTGACTGACACGAAAGGTACGTCGTGGCGATTCTCTCCGTCGTGCTGCAGGTCCTGCTCGCGATAACGAGCCTCCTGCTCACGCTCCTCATCCTGCTGCACAAGGGTCGCGGTGGCGGCCTCTCCGACATGTTCGGCGGCGGCGTGACGAGCAACCTCGGGGCGTCCGGCGTCGCCGAGCGCAACCTCAACCGCATCACGGTGATCCTCGGTCTCCTCTGGATCGTGTCGATCATCGTGCTCGGTCTCATCAACAAGTTCACGGCGGGGAGCTGATCCATGGCATCCGGAGGCAGTGCAATCCGGGGTTCGCGCGTCGGCGCGGGCCCGATGGGGGAGCAGGACCGCGGGGTCCAGGCCGAGCGTGTGGCGATCTCGTACTGGGACGCCCTCGGCAACGAGGTCGTGCGGTACTTCGCCGCCGGCCTCCCCGATGACGAGATCCCCGAGACGGTGGACTCGCCGTCGACCGGGCTCCCGGCTGGTCGCGACAAGGAGAACCCTCCCGTGGTCTCCAAGACCGAGCCGTACAAGACGCACCTCGCGTACGTGAAGGAGCGCCGCACCGAAGAAGAGGCGGCGCAGCTCCTCGAGGACGCGTTGCAGCAGCTCCGGCAGCGTCGCGGCACGGCGAAGTAGTCGCACGAGACGTCCGAAGGCCCCCGTACCGTTCCGGTACGGGGGCCTTCGTGCGTGTGGGGGGGGGGCGTGCGGGGGCGGCGTCGAGTGGGCAGGACAAGCCGGAGGCGCCCCGTCGAGCGGGCGGAACGCGCCGCTCCGGCGCGCCGAGCGTGACGTATTCTGCCCGCTCGCGGGCGGGCGGACGGGCGGCAGGCGCCGGCCGGGCGGGCGGGCAGGCGGGCGCGCGGCGGCCGCACCCACGAACGGACGGGAGGCGCGGTGCCAGCCGGCACCGCGCCTCCCGTCCGTCAGGGACCCGCGTCTAGTACGTCGACGCGATGAGGTTCTCGGGGACGTCGCGAGCGGCGTCCTGGTCCACGAAGAACACGGTGCGCTTGCGCCCCTGCACGCCACCGACGGGGACCTCGTCGACCGAGGCACCCGCGAGCGCGAGCCCGAGGACCGAGGCCTTCTCGGCACCCGACAGGATGACCCAGACCCGCTGCGACGCGTTGATCGCCGGGTAGGTGAGGGTCAGGCGCTGCGGCGGCGGCTTGGGGGAGTCGTCCACCGGCAGCACGATGCGGTCGGTCACCGTGAGCTGCGGGAACTCCGGGAAGAGCGACGCGGTGTGACCGTCGGGTCCGACCCCGAGGAGCGTGATGTCGAACCGGGGCGCGATGGCGTCGTCCGGCGCGGCAGCGTGCAGCTCCTGCTCGTAGCGGGTCGCAGCGTCCTCGATCGAGATGCCAGCGTCCGACGCCGCGATCGGGTGGATGTTCGACTCCGGGATGTCGACGTGGTCGAAGAAGTCCGTCTGCGTGCCGGTGATGTTGCGATCGGCATCGCCTGCGGGCACCCAGCGCTCGTCGACCCACCACACGTGCACCTTCGACCAGTCGACGCTCTCACGCGCCGGCGACTGGCCGATCGCGGCGAGGACGAGGGACGACACGGAGCCACCGCTGATGGCGATGTCCGCGCGCTCCTGCTCGTCGAGCACGTCGATGATCTTCGTGATGAAGCGTGCGGCGACCGAAGCGCCGAGGGCCTGCTTGTCCGGGTGCACCAGCACCCGCCGTTCGTTGGTCACGTGACTCCCGTGTTCGTGGTGGTCGACCGGTCGTACGACCACCGTCGGTCCGACCGTCCGGGCCGGCCGCCGCTCGCGCTGGACGAACGACGGTCGGCCCGACCGGTCGTGTGGGGCTTGCTCAGCCGGCGATGGACTCGCGCAGCTGGGGGACCCCGTGCTTGACGACGTCTCCGAAGAGGACGTCCGGGTCGAGTCTACGGAGTTCCTCGGCCAGGCAGTCGCGCAGGTTGCGGCGCGGCAGCGACAGGTCGTGCGTCGGCTGCCCGGGCATCGAGAGCGTCGCGACGTCCACCAGGGACCGCTCGAGCTCGATGGTGCCGGACTCGCGCACGAGCTTCACGCCGTGGATGCCGCTCGACCCGGTCGCGCGCGGCGACGTGACGACGGCCACCGGCACCTCGAGCTGCAGCTGCAGCCAGGCGGCGAGCAGGATCGTCGACGGGCTGTCGTACGCCCCCGAGACCTCGACGGCGGTGATCGGCTCGTACGGCGGCTGGTCGAGCGCCGCAGCGAGCTGGTTCCGCCACAGGGTCAGTCGGGTCCACGCGAAGTCGGTGTCGCCCGGCACGTACGAGGCACCGAGGGCCTCGATCGCACCGTTCGGGTCCTTCTGCGCGGCCGCGTCGGTGATCCGTCGCTGGGCGATGCGACCCAGGGCCGAGGCCGAGGGCTGCTCCGGGGCGGTCTGCGGCCACCAGGCCACGACGGGTGCGTCCGGCAGCAGGAGGCCGGTGACCAGGCTCTCCTCGTCGGTCGCGGTCTCGCCGTAGGCACGGAGGACGATGACCTCGCTCGCACCCGCGTCGCTGCCGACGCGGATCTGCGCGTCGAGGCGACCCGGCGACTTCGTGTCGCCGTCGTTCTTCGACACGATGATGACGCGCATCGGGTGCTCGCGGGACGCCTCGTTCGCGGCCTCGATCGCCTCTTCCTCGTGCCCGAGGGCCGTCGAGATGATGAGGGTCAGGACGCGACCGAGGGCCACGGCGCCGCCCTCTTCGCGGATGTGGACGAGCTTCTTCTGGATCTTCGAGACCGTGGTGTTCGGCAGGTCGATCTTCATGGACGCCTCCAGGTCCGGCCGTCGCGGGCGAGCAGGGCGTCGGCGGATGCCGGGCCCCACGTGCCGGGACGGTACTGCTCGGGCTGGCCCTGCGTGGCCCAGAACTCCTCGATCGGGTCGAGGATCTTCCACGACAGTTCCACCTCTTGGTGACGGGGGAACAGGGGCGGGTCACCGAGGAGCACGTCGAGGATGAGTCGTTCGTACGCTTCGGGCGAGGCCTCGGTGAACGCGTGGCCGTAGCCGAAGTCCATCGTCACGTCGCGCACCTGCGTGCCGACGCCGGGGACCTTCGAGCCGAAGCGGAGCGTGACGCCCTCGTCCGGCTGCACACGGATGACGAGCGCGTTCTGGCCGAGGGGCGACTGCGAGTTGCCGTAGACGTCCTCGGGGACACGCTTGAACACGATCGCGATCTCGGTCACGCGGCGACCGAGACGCTTGCCGGCGCGGAGGTAGAACGGGACGCCCTGCCAGCGACGGGTCGCGATGTCGAGCTTGATCGCCGCGTAGGTCTCGGTGCCGGACTCGGGGTCCATGCCGGCTTCCTCGAGGAAGCCGAGCACCTTCTCGCCGCCCTGCCAACCGCCGGCGTACTGCCCGCGGGCCGTGGCGGTCGAGAGGTCCTCGGGCAGGCGCACCGCGGAGAGGACCTTCTCCTTCTCGGCGCGGAGGTCCGCCGCCTTGAACGAGACCGGCTCCTCCATCGCGGTGAGCGCGAGGAGCTGCAGGAGGTGGTTCTGGATGACGTCGCGCGCCGCACCGATGCCGTCGTAGTACGCGGCACGTCCGGCGACGCCGATGTCCTCGGCCATCGTGATCTGCACGTGGTCCACGTAGTTCGAGTTCCAGATGGGTTCGTACATCTGGTTCGCGAACCGCAGCGTCAGGAGGTTCTGGACGGTCTCCTTGCCGAGGTAGTGGTCGATGCGGAACACGTCGTCCGGAGCGAAGACGCTCTCGACGATCGCGTTCAGCTCGCGCGCCGTGCGGAGATCGGAGCCGAAGGGCTTCTCGACGACCACGCGGCTCCACGAGTCCTCGCGCTTCTCGGTCAGCCCGGACAGCTTGAGCTGCTCGGTGACCACGGGGAACATCTTCGGCGGGATGGACAGGTAGAACGCGTGGTTGCCGAGCGTCCCGCGCTCCGCGTCCAGGGTGTCGACGGTCCGCTTGAGCTCGCGGAACGCCTCGGGGTCGTCGAACGATCCCTGGACGAACCGGATGCCCTGTTCGAGCTGACGCCAGACGTCCTCGTCGAACGGGGTGCGCGAGTGCTCCTGGACCGCGTCGTGGACGAGCTGGGAGAAGTCTTGGTCCTCCCAGTCACGTCGAGCGAACCCGACGAGGGCGAACCCCGGGGGCAGGAGCCCTCGGTTCGCCAGGTCGTAGACCGCGGGCATCAGCTTCTTGCGGGACAGGTCGCCCGTCACGCCGAAGATGATGAGGGTGCTGGGTCCCGCGATCCGGTTCAGTCGACGATCCGTCGGCAGCCGGAGCGGGTTGTGCTCCGGGGTGATTGCCACCGGTGACATGAGTCGGTGAACTCCTTCGAGAGTCAGAGGGTGACGGCGGCCGTCAGCGCTGCGGTGGCAGCTGCGACGTCCGTCGTCGTGAGGGTCAGGACCGGGCGGCCGTGCTGCGCGAGGACACTCGCGTCGCCGGAGGCCTGGGCCTGGATGAGCTGGCCGAACGTGAACGGACGACCGGGGATGGCCAGGTCGTCGGGCTCGTCGGCCACGATCTGCAGGAACACGCCGTTCGCCGGGCCGCCCTTGTGGTACTGGCCGGTCGAGTGCAGGAAGCGCGGTCCGTAGCCGAACGTGACGGGTCGGCCGGTGCGCGCCGCGAAGGCGTCGCGCAGCGATTCGAGGTCCGGGTGCGCGGTGCGGTCCACGTACGCCTGCACGGCCAGGTAGTCGGTGGGGCCGACGTGGTCCAGGAGGCGCGACACGGCTTCCGCGATCGTCGTCCCGACCGCCAGGCCCTCGGTCGCGTGGACGGCGGTGCCGTCCTCGGTGAAGGCCGGTTCGGTCGGTGCCGGGCGGTCGTCCAGGAGGGCGCGGGCCGCGGACTTGGCGGCCTCGACGTCGGGCTGGTCGAACGGGTCGATGCCGAGCAGGCGACCGGCGACGGCCACGGCGTACTCCCACACGAGGAGCTGGCCGCCGAGCGTGCCGGTGATCTCGACCTCGCCCTCGGCGACGTGGCGCTCGTCGTCGCGGGAGCCGACGAGTCGGATCACCTGCAGGTCGGGCAGTCCAGCGGTCACCTCGGGGGAGTCGACGTCGAGCACGACCGGCAGCAAGCCGCGGCCGTCCTTGCCGGTGGACTCCGCGATCAGCTGTTCCGCCCAGTCGCCGAACCCGACGATGTGGGTGCCGTCCGCGACGATGCCGATCGTGGAGCGGAGGGGCGCGGTGCCCCCGAGGACGGCGCCGAGCACGAGGCCCGGGTTCTCGTCGATGTCGACCGAGAGCAGCGCCGAGATGGCGTCGGCCTCGTCGAGGAGCTCCGCGATGTCGGCACCGGCGAGGCCGGACGGCACGAGGCCGAACGCGGTCAGTGCGGAGTAGCGGCCGCCGACGTTCGGGTCAGCGGTGAAGACGCGGTACCCGGCGTCCGTCGCGACGGCCTCGAGCGGGGAGCCCGGGTCGGTGACGACGACGATGCGCTTCGCCGGGTCGATGCCGGCGTCGCGGAAGGCCTGCTCGTAGACACGGCGCTGCGAGTCGGTCTCGAGGGTCGAACCCGACTTCGAGGACACGACGAGCACGGTGCGGTCCAGCTGGTGCTCCACGGCGGCGCGGACCTGCGCCGGGTCGGTGGAGTCGAGGACCGTGAGCGGCACGCCGGCGGTCCGGGTGATGACCTCGGGCGCGAGCGACGAGCCGCCCATGCCGGCGAGGACGACGTGGTCGACCCCCTCGGCGAGGAGTGACTCGCGCAGCGCCGCCACCTCGGCGACGAGCGGGCGGGAGACCGAGACGGCCTCTACCCAGCCGAGGCGCTTCGACGCCTCGGCCTCGGCGTCGGGACCCCAGAGCTCGGGGTCCTGGGCGGTGATGCCCGACGCCACCAGATCGGTGACGAGACGCGGGACCACCTGGTCGATGGCCCGCGCCGCGTCACCGCTGGCGGCGATGGAAACCGTCACTACTTGGCGCCCTCGAGTGCGTTCTTGACGGTGTCGACGAGCTCGCCCCACGAGACGTTGAACTTGTCGACGCCCTCCTTCTCGAGCAGCGCCACGACGTCGTCGTAGTCGATGCCCTGGGCGGCGAGCTGGTCGAGGACCTGCTGCGCGGCGTCGAACGACCCGGCGATGGCGTCGCCGTGGATCTCGCCGTGGTCGAACGTGGCGTCGAGCGTCTTGCCCGGCATGGTGTTGACGGTGCTCGGCGCGGCCAGCTCGGTCACGTAGAGCGTGTCGGGGAGCGACGGGTCCTTGACACCGGTCGAGGCCCAGAGCGGACGCTGGGTGTTCGCACCGGCCTCGAGCAGGCCGAGGGCGCGCTCGGAGGCGAACGCCTCGGTCCAGACCT
The DNA here is from genome assembly GCF_044745045.1 of Curtobacterium sp. NPDC087082. Taxonomy (NCBI): domain Bacteria; kingdom Bacillati; phylum Actinomycetota; class Actinomycetes; order Micrococcales; family Microbacteriaceae; genus Curtobacterium; species Curtobacterium sp. NPDC087082. Next base: position 326,373 of record NZ_JBIUZN010000004.1, read on the forward strand.
GGTAGGCGAGCTGCGCGTTGGCGATGCCGGCCTTCGACTTGAGGGCCTTCGCCTCGTCCGTGCCGACGGCGTCGAGACGCTTGTCGATCTCGGAGTCGACGCGCGACACGAAGAAGGACGCGACCGAGTGGATCTTCGAGAGGTCGTGGCCGGCGGCCTTGGCCTTCTCGAGGCCACCGAGGTAGGCGTCGATGACGGCGCGGTAGCGCTCGAGCGAGAAGATCAGGGTGACGTTGACCGAGATGCCGGCGGCGATGACCTCGGTGATGGCCTCGAGGCCCTCGACCGTTGCCGGGATCTTGATGAGGACGTTCTCCTTGCCGACCTTGTCGAACAGGAACTTGGCCTGCTCGATGGTCTTCTGGGTCTCGTGCGCGAGGCCCGGCTCGACCTCGATCGACACGCGGCCGTCGAAGCCCTTGGTCGAGTCGTAGATCGGCTTGAAGACGTCGGACGCGTTGGCGACGTCCTGCGTGGTGATCTCGAAGATCGCGTCGGTGACCTCGGTGCCGGCGGCGGCCAGCTCCTTGACCTGTGCGTCGTAGCGCTCGCCCTTGGCGAGGGCCGAGGCGAAGATCGTCGGGTTCGTCGTGACGCCGACGACGTTCTTCTCGGCGATGAGGGACTCGAGCTTGCCGGTCTCGAGGAGCTCGCGGGACAGGTCGTCGAGCCAGATGCTCACGCCGACCGCGGAGAGCGCGGCGGTGGGGGTGTTCTCAGCCATGTGTTTCTCTTCTTTCCTTCATCGGCCTGGTGGCCTGGGTCTGGGGGACCGGGAGGCGCGTGGCGGGGCCGAGCCGCGCCTCCCGGAAGAAGGGCCGGATCCGGCGAACCGGACCCGGCCCTCGGGGGGTCAGGAAGCCGCGAGGGATTCCTTCGCGGCGGCCACGACGTGCTCCGTCGTGAAGCCGAACTCCTTGAACAGCGTCTGGTAGTCGGCCGAGGCACCGAAGTGCTCGATCGAGACGCTGCGGCCCTTGTCGCCGATGATGTCGCGCCAGCTCATGGCGATCCCGGCCTCGACCGAAACGCGCGCGGTGACGTTCTTCGGCAGCACCTGGTCCTGGTAGTTCTCGGACTGGGCGCGGAACCACTCGAGCGACGGGGCGCTCACGACGCGGGCGTTGATGCCCTCGCCCTTGAGCTGCTCACGTGCCTCGACGGCGATCTGGACCTCGGAACCGGTCGCGATGAGGATCACGTCGGGGGTGCCGTTCGGCGCCTCGGCCAGGATGTACGCGCCCTTGGCGACGTTCTTCGCCGAGGCGAAGACCTCACCGGAGGCGTCGCCCTCGCCACGCTCGAAGACGGGGAGGTTCTGACGGCTCAGCGCGATGCCGGCCGGGCGGTCCTTGTGCTTGAGCATCTCGAGCCAGGCGTAGGCGACCTCGTTGGCGTCGGCCGGGCGGACGACGTCCAGACCCGGGATCGCGCGGAGGGCGCTGAGCTGCTCGATCGGCTGGTGCGTCGGGCCGTCCTCACCGAGGGCGACGGAGTCGTGCGTCCAGACGTAGATCGCCGGTGCCTGCATGAGCGCGGCGAGACGGACCGCCGGACGCATGTAGTCGCTGAAGATGAGGAACGTGCCGCCGAAGGGGCGGGTGTTCCCGTGCAGGACGATGCCGGACAGGATCGAGCCCATCGCGTGCTCGCGGATGCCGAAGTGCAGCACGCGGCCGTACGGGTCGGTGCTCCACGCCTTGGTCGAGGCCTCGACCGGACCGAAGGACTTGGCGCCCTCGATCGTGGTCAGGTTCGACTCGGCGAGGTCGGCCGAGCCGCCCCAGAACTCGGGCATGAGCGGCGCGATGGCGTTGATGACCTTGCCGGAGGCGGCACGGGTCGAGACGGCCTTCTCGGTCGGGAAGACCGGGAGGGCTTCTTCGAGGCCCTCGGGGAGCTCGCCGGCGTTGATGCGGTCGAGGAGCGTCTTCTTCTCGGGGTTGGCCGCGGCCCACGCGTCGAAGGTCTTCTGCCACTCGGCGTGCTCCGCCTGGCCCTTGGCGACGGCACCGCGGGTGTACTCGAGCACCTCGGGGTCGACGTGGAAGGTCTGCTCGGGGTCGAAGCCGAGGACCTCCTTGAGGCCCTTGAGCTCCTCGCCACCGAGGGCGGAGCCGTGGATCTTCCCGGAGTTCTGCTTGGTCGGCGACGGCCAGCCGATGATCGTCTTGAGGACGATGAGCGACGGCTTGTCGGTGACGGCCTTGGCGGCCTCGACCGCGGCGAAGAGGGACTCGACGTCTTCCGAGTACTCGCCCGTCTTCTTCCAGTCGACGGTCTGGACGTGCCAGCCGAGCGCCTCGTAGCGGTCCGGGACGCTCTCCGAGAAGGAGATGTCGGTGTCGTCCTCGATCGAGATCTGGTTCGAGTCGTAGAAGACGACCAGGCGACCGAGCTGCTGGCGGCCGGCGAGGCTCGCGGCCTCGTTCGTGACGCCTTCCTGCATGTCGCCGTCACCGGCGATCACGTAGGTGAAGTGGTCGAACGGCGACTCGCCGTCGGCGGTCTCCGGGTCGAAGAGGCCGCGCTCGAAGCGCTGCGCGTAGCCGAAGCCCACGGCCGAGGCGAGGCCCTGACCGAGCGGGCCGGTGGTGATCTCGACGCCGTCGGTGTGGCCGTACTCCGGGTGACCCGGGGTCTTCGAGCCCCACTTGCGGAGGTGCTGGAGGTCCTCGAGCTCGAGGCCGTAGCCGTGCAGGTAGAACTGCACGTACTGGAGGATCGAGGCGTGACCGGCGGAGAGGATGAAGCGGTCGCGGCCGATCCAGGTGGAGTCGCTGGGGTCGCGACGCATCACCTTCTGGAAGAGCAGGTGGGCGACCGGCGCGAGGCTCATCGCGGTGCCGGGGTGACCGTTGCCGGCGGCCTCGACCGAATCGGCGGCGAGTACGCGGGCCGTGTCGACGGCCTTCCTGTCGATGGCGTCCCAGGTGAATTCAGCCACTTGGATGTTGACCCTTCTTGATGCGACATGTGCGAGGGCTCGTGCCATCGCACGGACATGATCGCCATCCCGGGGCCTTCGTCGGGTCGCCGTCTCGCGGCGGCCGACCGGCTCTTCGCGGCCGACGTCATCGGGGCACGCACTGCGGGAGGGCGACTCCAGCATAGTGACCATGCACTCAGAAGGGGTTCAGGTGACGCCGGTTGTTCACTCGTCGTCGCGGGGACCCGCCGTCGGCCGGGCGTGTCGGTGGGTGACTTCGGTCCGGATGGCGGGGCGGGGCATCATCGCGGCGCCTCCATCACGTAAACTGTCGGGGACCCGTGCGCATTCCGGGTCGACGCACGCCCCGACGACGACGGAGCCGTCCACCGAGCGTGTGAGCTGACGCGAACAGACTGAGGTTCCCTTGCCGACTGCCACCGTGACCCGGCCCGACACCGATCGACCCCGCTCGACGCTGTCGCGCAAGGTGCGTGCCTACGTCTCACTGACGAAGCCGCGGGTCATGGAGCTGCTGCTCGTCACGACGGCGCCGACGATGTTCCTCGCCGAGCGCGGGGTGCCGGACCTGTGGCTCGTCTTCTGGACGATGCTCGGTGGCGCGATGTCAGCCGGGTCGGCCTCGGCCTTCAACTGCTACATCGACCGTGACATCGACCGGCTCATGAAGCGCACGAGCACCCGGCCGCTGGTGACCGGTGAGCTCTCCGACCGTGAGGCACTCGTCTTCTCGTGGGTGCTCGGCGTCGCGTCGACCGCGGTCCTCGGGTTCCTGGTGAACTGGCTCGCGGCCGCCCTGAGCGTCATCGCGATCCTCATCTACGTCTTCGTCTACACGCTGTGGCTCAAGCGCCGCACCCCGCAGAACATCGTCTGGGGCGGTTCGGCCGGCTGCATGCCCGTGCTGATCGGCTGGGCGGGCGTCACCGGGTCGCTGACCTGGGCGCCGGTCATCCTCTTCATGGTGATCTTCCTCTGGACGCCGCCGCACTACTGGCCGCTGTCGATGAAGTACCGCGACGACTACGACGCCGCCGACGTACCGATGCTCGCGGTCGTCCGCGGTCGCACGGTGGTCGGTCTCCAGGTCGTCCTGTACGCGTGGGCGACGCTCGTCTGCTCACTGCTGCTCATCCCGGTCGCGCACATGGGGCCGCTCTACACGGTGGTCGCGCTGGCCGGTGGCATCTGGTTCGTCGTCGAGTCGCACCGGCTGTACTCGCGGGCGATCCAGCACGTGGAGCACGTGCAGCCGATGCGCGTCTTCCACAGCTCGATCACGTACCTGACGCTGCTGTTCATCGCCGTGGGCATCGACCCGCTGCTGCCGCAGGTCTTCACCTTCTAGCGCTGGGCGGGCGCGGCCGTCTCGGCTGTCTCGGCTGCGGACCCCGTGCGACATCGTCGCTGTCGTACGACAGCGACGATGTCGTTCGTTGCGGACGCGGGTTGTCGAACGCGCTGGCGCGCGACGCGGCCGTCGTCGTACGACGTCGGGGTGGTCGTTCCGGGTCCGCAGGAGGCACCGGGCGCGACCACCCACCGGCCTGGAGGCGCGTGGCGGACCCGCACCGCGCCTCCAGTCCCTCAGCCGATTGCGTTCCGCACGACGAACGACACCCCACGAGTCGATCGACTCGTGGGGTGTCGGGGACCGCGTGCGTTGCGCCGCGCGTCAGCCCGCGATCGGCTCGCGGACGGCCTGGCGACCGGCGGTGCCGCGCGTGGAGAGCGTCACGATCGTGGTGGCACCAACGAGCAGGCCCGCGAGGACCATGTGCGTCCCCACGAGACCGACCGGCAGCCCCGTGCGCGCCTGGGTGAGCCCGACGGCGATCTGGACGAACTCGACCACCAGGAGCAGCAGCGCCCACTTGCTCGACAGGCGCAGGCGGACCGCGCCGACCACGAGGACGAGGGTCAGGGCGAACAGCACGTAGGCGGGGATCGCGTGCAGGTGCTCCATCACGGCGGGGTCGAAGCCCGTGCGGTGCAGTCGTCCGCCGTCGACCGCCTCGTCGGCGCCGGCGTGCGGGCCGCTGCCCGTGGTGAGGATGCCGACGAGCACGGTGACGACGACCGCGGCGATGGTGCCGCGCACGACGCCCGTGTACCAGCCGGGGACGAGCCGCTCGGCGGTGCGCGGACCACGCATGGCGCGGTAGACGAGTGCGGCGGTGACCGCCGTGAGTGCGGCGGAGACGACGAAGTGCAGCCCGACGACGAACGGGTTGAGGTTGGTCCAGACGCTCATGCCGCCGATCACGGCCTGCACCGGGATCGCTGCGCCCTGGGCGAACGCGAGCCAGAACAGTTCGGGGCGCGTGCGGCGCATCCGGACGACGAGCAGGAACATGGCGATCGCGACGACGACGAGCACGAAGGTGAGCAGTCGGTTGCCGAACTCGATGACGCCGTGGATGCCCATCTCGGGCGTCGAGACGAGGGAGTCCGCCGTGCACTTCGGCCAGGTCGGGCACCCGAGACCCGATGCGGTGAGGCGGACGAGGCCGCCCGTGCCGATCAGGATCACCTCGACGACGAACGACGCCCAGGCGAGGACGACGACACGCTGGTCGACGACACGGGGGAGCGACCACCACCGCGCACGGCGGACGTCCTGGTCGACGGGGGATGCGACGCGAGTCACGAGCGTGGTGCCTTCCTGTTGTTCCGTGCAGCGAACCTGTAGGATTCGAGGGTTCAGCAGCAGTCAAGTCTAGGCAGGCGCCGGCTCCGAATGGTCCGAGATCGCCGTTCACACCCCGGACGTCGACACTCAGGGCTGTGTGGAACCATCGACGTTGCGAGGGAGCAACACCGTGTCCACCGTGCGCGCGACGAGCGTGTCGGGGGTCTGCGGTGGAATGGCGTCCAGACGCCACGGGTTGACACCCGAAGACGCTGCCGCGAGAAGGAAACGAGGAGACCATGTCCGACGTGCTCATCGACCGTCCCGAGCTCGAAGGGCTCGGCCAATACGAGTTCGGCTGGTCCGACTCCGACTCGGCCGGCGCCTCTGCTCGCCGCGGCATCTCGGAAGAGGTCGTGACCGACATCTCGAACCTCAAGTCCGAGCCCGAGTGGATGCTCAAGAACCGGCTCAAGGGCCTGCAGCTCTTCGGCCGCAAGCCGATGCCGACGTGGGGTGCCGACCTGACGGGCATCGACTTCGACAACATCAAGTACTTCGTCCGCTCCACCGAGAAGCAGGCGCAGTCGTGGGAAGACCTCCCCGAGGACATCCGCGCGACCTACGAGAAGCTCGGCATCCCCGAGGCCGAGCGCCAGCGCCTCGTCGCCGGCGTCGCCGCGCAGTACGAGTCCGAGGTCGTGTACCACCAGATCCGCGAGGACCTGGAACAGCAGGGTGTCATCTTCATGGACACCGACACGGCGCTGCGCGAGCACCCCGAGATCTTCGAGGAGTACTTCGGCACCGTGATCCCGGCCGGCGACAACAAGTTCGCCGCGCTGAACACGGCCGTGTGGTCCGGCGGCTCGTTCGTCTACGTCCCGAAGGGCGTCCACGTCGAGATCCCGCTGCAGGCCTACTTCCGGATCAACACCGAGAACATGGGCCAGTTCGAGCGGACGCTGATCATCGCGGACGAGGACTCCTACGTCCACTACATCGAGGGCTGCACCGCCCCGATCTACAAGTCGGACTCCCTGCACTCGGCCGTCGTCGAGATCATCGTGAAGAAGAACGCACGCGTGCGCTACACGACGATCCAGAACTGGTCGAACAACGTCTACAACCTCGTCACCAAGCGTGCGATCGCGCACGAGGGCGCCACGATGGAGTGGATCGACGGCAACATCGGCTCCAAGGTGACGATGAAGTACCCCTCGATCTACCTCGCGGGTGAGCACGCCAAGGGCGAGACGCTCTCCGTCGCCTTCGCCGGTCCCGGCCAGCACCAGGACGCCGGCGCGAAGATGATCCACATGGCGCCGTACACGACGTCCTCGATCGTCTCGAAGTCGATCGCCCGTGGCGGCGGTCGCGCGGGGTACCGCGGTGAGGTCCGGGTCGACCCGGCAGCCCACCACGCGGCGAACACCGTGCGGTGCGACGCGCTACTGGTGGACACCATCAGCCGGTCGGACACCTACCCGGCGATCGACATCCGCGTCGACGACGTCCAGCTCGGGCACGAGGCCACGGTCTCCCGCGTGAGCGAGGAGCAGCTGTTCTACCTCATGTCGCGCGGCATGCCCGAGGACGAGGCGATGGCGATGATCGTCCGCGGCTTCATCGAGCCGATCGCCCGCGAGCTCCCGATGGAGTACGCACTCGAACTCAACAAGCTCATCGAGATGAGCATGGAAGGATCCGTCGGCTAGATGTCCAGCACCACCCCTCCCCACATCGACCAGCCGATCGAGCCCGCGGCGACCACGCAGCACGGCGCCGGAGCACACTCCGACGGCGGCTGGGACGCGCCCGACAAGACGATCCCGGTGCAGACCCGCTCCGAGCGGTTCCAGTCCGGTGACGTCGACGCGTTCCCGACCGTCACCGGGCGAGAGGTGAACTGGAAGTTCGCGCCCCTCGCGAAGCTCCAGCCCCTGCTCGACGGTGGCCTCGACGGATCCGCCTACCCGTTCCTCGCCCGCCAGTCCGACGGCGCCGACGTCGAGTGGGCTCGCAGCGACGACCCCCGCGTCGGCACCGCCGGCCTGCCCGAGGACCGCGCCGCCGCAGCCGCCTGGACCGCTCGCGACGCGGTCCTGGCCGTCACGGTCAAGGCCACCGAGGCGCACGAGTTCATCACGATCACGCGTTCCGACTTCGGCACGCAGCCCCGCGCCGCGCACACGGTCATCACGGCCGAGGCGCACGCGCAGGGCATCGTCGTGCTCGACAACCGCGGCTCGGCGCTCCTCAGCGAGAACGTCGAGATCGTCGTCCGCGACGGCGCCCGCCTGACCGTCGTCAGCCTGCAGGACTGGGACGACGACGCGGTGCACGTGTCGACCCACTTCGCCGAGGTCGGCCGCGACGCCTTCCTCAAGCACGTCGTGGTCTCGCTCGGCGGCGACGTCATCCGGGTCAACCCCTCGACGCACCTCGGTGCGCAGGGTGCCGACACCGAGATGTACGGCGTGTACTTCGCCGACGCCGGTCAGTACATCGAGCAGCAGGTCTACGTGAACCACGACGCGCCCAACACGCGCGGCCGGGTCAACTACAAGGGCGCGCTGCAGGGTCAGGGCGCGCACACGGTCTGGATCGGCGACGTGCTCATCGGGCGTGCCGGCGACGGCACGGACTCGTACGAGCAGAACCGCAACCTCGTCCTCACCGACGGCACGCGTGCGGACAGCATCCCGAACCTCGAGATCGAGACGGGCAACATCGAGGGCGCCGGCCACGCGAGTGCGACCGGCCGCTTCGACGACGAGCAGCTGTTCTACCTGCAGTCCCGCGGCATCCCCGAGGAAGAGGCACGTCGTCTCGTCGTGCTCGGCTTCCTCGTCGAGGTCATCCAGAAGATCGGTGCGCCCGAGCTCGAGGAACGCCTCATCGCCGCGGTCGAGCAGGAGCTCGCCGAGGGGCGCTCGGTCATCGCCGAGGCCGCACCGGAGGCCTCCGCCTGATGTCGACGAAGGTCTGTGCCGAGGCGGACATCCAGGTGGACAGCCCGATGCGCGCCGTGGTCGACGGCACCGCGGTCGCCATCGTCAAGGACTCCGCCGGCACCGTGCACGCGATCGGCGACACCTGCACCCACGGGGACATCTCCCTGGCGGAGGGGTTCGTCGAGGGCGACACGCTCGAGTGCTGGGCCCACGGGTCCCGCTTCTCGCTGGCCACCGGCAAGCCGCAGAACTTCCCGGCGTACGAACCCGTCCCGGTCTTCCGAGTCGAGATCCGTGACGGCGAGGTCTACGTCGACGTGCACGACCCCGTCCCGGTCGACTGAGACCGCTCCGACCCGGCCGTCCCCGGCCTCCACTCACTTCCCGCGGCTGACGCCGCACACCAGCTGCAACCGAAGGAACGCAATGTCCACTCTCGAAATCCGCGACCTGCAGGTCTCGATCGACACCGACCAGGGTGTCAAGGAGATCCTCAAGGGCGTCGACCTCACCATCAACGAGGGCGAGATCCACGCGATCATGGGGCCGAACGGCTCGGGCAAGTCCACCCTCGCCTACACGATCGCCGGCCACCCCCGGTACAACGTCGTCGGTGGCTCGATCACGCTCGACGGCGAGGACGTCCTCGCGATGAGCGTCGACGAGCGTGCCCGTGCCGGCATGTTCCTCGCCATGCAGTACCCGGTGGAGATCCCCGGCGTGACGGTGTCGAACTTCCTCCGCACCGCCAAGACCGCGATCGACGGCGAGGCCCCGGCGCTCCGCAGCTGGGTCAAGGACCTCCGCCAGTCGATGGCCGACCTCAAGATGGACTCGGCCTTCGCCGAGCGCAACGTCAACGAGGGCTTCTCCGGCGGTGAGAAGAAGCGCCACGAGATCATGCAGCTCGAGCTCCTCAAGCCGAAGTTCGCCGTGCTCGACGAGACCGACTCCGGCCTCGACGTCGACGCGCTGAAGATCGTGTCCGAGGGCGTCAACCGTGCCAAGGCCGCGACCGGGCTCGGCGTGCTGCTCATCACCCACTACACGCGCATCCTCCGCTACATCAAGCCGGACTTCGTGCACGTGTTCGTCGCGGGCAAGGTCGCCGAGCAGGGTGGCCCCGAGCTCGCGGAGCGCCTCGAGAACGAGGGCTACGACCGCTACGTGCAGGCCGCAGCCGCTGCGGCAGGGAACTGATGATCACCGCACTCGCACCGGAGAAGTTCGACGAGGTCGTCGAGGGCCTCAAGGAGGTCCAGGACCCGGAACTCGGCGTGAACATCGTCGATCTCGGGCTCATCTACGACCTCGCCTGGGACGACGAGGCGACCGCGCTCGTGATCAGCATGACCCTGACGAGCGCGGGCTGCCCCCTGACCGACGTCATCGAGGGCGACACGGCGAACGCGCTGGACGGCATCGTCGACGCGTTCCGGATCAACTGGGTCTGGATGCCGCCGTGGGGCCCGGAGCGGATCACCGACGACGGGCGCGAGATGATGCGCGCGCTCGGGTTCTCGATCTAGTCGCGACCCCCTGACGGACGGGAGGCGCGGGGGCGGCGGGGCCCCCCCCCCCCCGCCGCGCGGGGGGGGGGGGGGGGGGGGGCCCCCCCGCCTCCCGTCCGTCTGTGCGTCGGGTGTCGGGCGCGCCCCGAGCGGGCCAAAAACGTCACGCTCGCCGCTCTGGAGCGGCCGGTTTCGCCCGCTCGGCGGGCAGCCCGCGGCGTGTCCTGCCCGCTCGCGCGCGCCCCCGCCCGCACGCCCCCGCGCGCCCCGCGCGCCCCCGCGCACGCAGAAGGGCCCCGCACCGTCCGGTGCGGGGCCCTTCTGCGACGGGACTCAGCGGCGGCCGAGGGCCTTCCACGCCAGCGGCACGATGCCCGCGGCGATGAGGGCCTTCGCGATGCCACCCACGATGAAGGGGTAGAGCCCGGCCGCGAGGACCGACTGCAGGTCGTTCGGCGCGCCGAGCTGTCCGAGCACGACGGCCAGGTAGGGGAGGCCCGTGACGAACGGGATAGCGCTGGCGACGAGCATCGCCACCGCGGCACGGCCCACGTGGCGGTCCCAGTCGCGACGGGCGAGCCAGCCGATGACGCCGGCGGCGGGGATGAAGCCGATGACGTAGCCGAAGCTCGGCACGGCGAGGGCGCCGAGGCCACCCGTGAAGTCGGCGAAGAACGGCGCACCGGCGAGTCCGGCGACCGCGTAGACGAGCAGCGACAGCATGCCGCGGCGGGCACCGAGGGTCGCGCCGACGAGCACGACCGCCAGGGTCTGGCCCGTGATCGGCACCGGCCACATCGGCACCTCGACCTGCGCCATGGCGGCGGTGAAGAGTGCTCCGCCGGCGACCAGGGCGGCGTTCGTGGCCAGGCCGTGGGTGCGCAGACGGTCGGCGAGGACTGCGCGGCGAGCGAACCCGGTGGCGTTCGTCATGGATTCTCCTAGAATGGACTGCTGGTCCCGTTCGGGACCATCGGTCCCGTCAGCGTAGCGGTGCACCTCCCGCACACACCGTTGTGCACATCCACCAACTGATTGGACGTCTGCTGTGCTTGCCGTGCACGACCTCGAGATCCGCGTCGGGGCTCGCCTCCTGATGGAGAACGTGTCCTTCCGCGTCGAGAAGGGCGACAAGATCGGCCTCGTCGGCCGGAACGGCGCGGGGAAGACCACGATGACCAAGGCCCTGGCGGGTGAGACCCAGCCGACCGGGGGCAAGATCGACCGCTCCGGCGAGATCGGGTACCTGCCGCAGGACCCCCGCTCCGGCAACCCGGAGGACACCGCCCGCAAGCGCATCCTCGACGCCCGTGGGCTCGGCGAGCTCGTCGAGGGCATCCGCCAGGCCACGCTCGACATGGCCAGCACGGACACCGCCGTCGCCGAGAAGGCCATGCGGCGGTACAGCCGGCTGGACGACCAGTTCAACGCGCTCGGCGGCTACGCGGCCGAGGCCGAGGCAGCGTCGATCGCGTCGAACCTCAAGCTGCCGGACCGCATCCTCGACCAGCAGCTCAAGACGCTGTCGGGTGGTCAGCGCCGTCGCATCGAGCTCGCCCGGATCCTGTTCTCGGACGCCGAGACGATGATCCTCGACGAGCCGACGAACCACCTCGACGCCGACTCGATCATCTGGCTGCGCGAACACCTCAAGACGTACCCGGGCGGTGTGATCGTCATCTCCCACGACGTCGAGCTCGTGGACGAGGTCGTCAACCGCGTCTTCTACCTCGACGCCAACCGCCAGTCGATCGACGTCTACAACATGGGGTGGAAGCTCTACCAGCGGCAGCGTGCCGCCGACGAGGAGCGCCGCCGCAAGGAGCGCGCGAACGCCGAGAAGAAGGCCGCCACGCTCAAGGACCAGGCTGCCCGCTTCGGTGCGAAGGCCACGAAGGCCGCCGCGGCGCACCAGATGGTCGCGCGTGCGGAGAAGCTCCTCGCCGGGCTCGAGGACGAGCGCGCAGTCGACCGCGTCGCGAAGCTGCGCTTCCCGACCCCGACGCCCTGTGGCCGCACCCCGCTCATGGCCGAGGGGCTGTCGAAGTCCTACGGGTCGCTCGAGATCTTCGCCGGCGTGGACCTCGCCATCGACCGGGGCTCGCGCGTCGTGATCCTCGGGTTCAACGGTGCCGGCAAGACGACGTTGCTGCGCATCCTCGCGGGCGCCGACCAGCCGGACACGGGGGAGATCCTGCCCGGGCACGGCCTGCGGATCGGGTACTACGCGCAGGAGCACGAGAACATCGACGTGAACCGCACCGTGATCGAGAACATGGTGTCCGCGTCGAACGACCTCAACGAGACCGAGGCGCGACGGGTCCTCGGCTCGTTCCTGTTCACCGGTGACGACGGCTACAAGAAGGCCGGTGTCCTCTCCGGCGGTGAGAAGACGCGGCTCTCGCTCGCGATGATCGTCGTGTCGGGCGCGAACGTGCTGCTGCTCGACGAGCCGACGAACAACCTCGACCCGGCCTCGCGCGAGGAGATCCTCGGCGCGCTGGCCGGCTACGAGGGTGCCGTGGTGCTGGTGTCGCACGACGCCGGTGCGGTCGAGGCGCTCAACCCCGAGCGGGTGCTGCTCCTGCCGGACGGCACCGAGGACCACTGGAACAAGGACTACGCGGAGCTCATCGAGCTCGCCTGACCCGCACCGCCGACGGGCGCGACCCGTCGACGGACCGGAGGCGCGGTGCCAGCTGGCACCGCGCCTCCAGTCCGTCCTGGGCGGCGTCAGCCCTGTGCTGGCGTCAGCGACCCGCGTTCAGCAGCTCGTCCTCGATCTGCGCGTCCGTCTTCGGCTTCGCGTCCTTGCGGCGCTGGCGCTCGAGGGCGCGCTCGCGCTCCTCGGGGTCGTCCTGGTTCAGGTTCCGGAACTCCTGCACCATCAGGTAGGCGAGGAACCCGAACCCGCCGACCGCGAACATGAACCACTGGATGAAGTAGCTGAGGTGCAGCCCCGTGTCGGCCGTCGGGCGTTCCCATCCGAGCGGGCGAGCCTCGGTCGGGGCGGGGGACTCGGACGCGAGCTGCCCGTACGCCCCGGTGTAGATGGGCGTGTCGACCTTCTTGCCGACGTCGGACAGCGTCACGGACTGCACCTGGTCGGTGTGGGCCGGGTCGGTGCGGCCGGGGATGCGCGGTTCGCTCGGCTGCAGGCGGACGATCGCCGAGACCTCGCCGGACGGGGGAGCGGGCACGTGGTCGGGGGCGTCCTGTGCGTTGCCGGTGGGGACCCAGCCGCGGTCGACGACGAACGCACGACCGTCGGCCGTGACGAGCGGCGTGAGGACCTCGAAGCCGGGCTGGCCGTTGTGCACACGGTTCCGGACAAGTAGCTGGTCATCGGTGTCGTAGCGGCCGGTGACGCTCACGCGGAGCCAGGTCTTGCCGTCGTTCCAGCTCGACGCCGTCGGGAGCGCCTCGTCGAGGGGGACCGGGGTGTGCTCGTAGTTCTGCGCCACCTGCTCGTTCTGGCGGACGGCCTCGTTCCGGCGGTCCCACTGCCACATGCCGAACAGCGCGCACACGATCGCGAACGCCACCGCGATGGCGAAGTAGCCGAGCCACCGCCGGCTCCGGACGAAGCGCCAGCCGACGAAGGGCTCGTCCGGATCACGCTCGGCGGTCCGGGTGGTGCCGTCGGCAGCGGAGGCGGCTGCGGCGCGCTCGAGCTTCTGCGCGTGCCGTCGGCCGTACCGGGAGCTCGGGTCGAACTGCTGGTTCACCGACGGTCACCGGCTGCGCGTGCACCGACGTCGTTCTTCGGGGCGTCGGCCGGGTCGCGTTCGTCGTCGAGGCGGTCCACGTCCTCGTGCATGCCCGTGACCCGGACGGGGAACGACCGGGACCGGAGGTAGTCGGCGAGGAAGTCACGGTGCTCGTCGCACGCGGCCCAGATCTTCACCCGGTCGGTCGCGTGGATCCGCGGGTTGCGCCAGTTGACGCGCCACGAGGCGGTCGACACGCAGCCGGCACGCGAGCACACGGGGGTCGAGCCGGGTTCGGTGAAGAGGTCGAACGTGGCCCCCATCAGCGACGTCCCCAGACACGCGAGCGGTCACCGTTGCGCTGCCACTCGGCCTGCGCGTCCTGCGCCTGCTCGCGCAGCCGGTCCTGCTCGGCGCGGTACGCCTCGGCCCGGGCGTCCTCCTGCTGTTCGCGGAGTCGCGGGTCCACGGCGTCGTAGAGCTGGATCGCACCGGCAGGCGTCACGATGTCGCTCTCGGCACGGCTGCCCGCGTTGGCGATGATGACGGCGACCCACGGGATCACGCCGGCGAGGACGATCGGGATGACGGCGATCCACGTGTGCCAGATCGACCACACGACGACCGCACCGATGAAGAACACGACGCGGAGGGCCATCTGCCAGACGTACCGGGACAGGCGGTGCGCACGATCCTGCTCCGGAGAGTCCGGGAGGGTGGTGATGCTGTGCGTCGTCTTCATCCGATGTTCTTTCCTCTGCCCGAGGGAAAGCCTAACTCCGCGCGGGCCCGGATGGTTCCGCCGCGCGCGGACACGGTGCGCGTATCGGCTCCGGTACGCTCTTCCGGGCGTGTCCGACCCGGTCCGGGCCCGGCGCGCCGTGCAACCCACCCCGAACGGAGCGACCATGAGCACCCCCCGTACCGTCCTCGTCACCGGCGGCAACCGCGGCATCGGCCATGCCCTCGCGGAGCGCTTCGTCGCCGCCGGCCACCGCGTCGCGGTCACGTCCCGCAGCGGCCAGGGCGGCCCCGAGGGCGCGCTCACAGTGCAGGCCGACATCACCGACACGGCCTCGGTCGACGCTGCCTTCTCGCAGGTCGAGGCCGAGCTCGGCCCGATCGAGGTCCTCGTCGCGAACGCCGGGATCACGAACGACCAGCTGCTGCTCCGCATGTCGGAGGAGGACTTCACGAGCGTGGTCGACACGAACCTCACGGGGACGTTCCGGGTCGTCAAGCGCGCCACCAAGGGCATGATGAAGGCGAAGTTCGGCCGCATCGTGCTCATGTCGAGCGTCGTCGGCGCCTACGGCCAGGTCGGCCAGGTCAACTACGCCTCGTCGAAGGCCGCCCTCGTCGGCATGGCCCGGTCGATCACGCGCGAGCTCGGCTCCCGCGGCATCACCGCCAACGTCGTCGCGCCCGGGTTCATCCAGACGGACATGACGGCAGCGCTGCCCGAAGAACTGCAGGCCGAGTTCAAGAAGCAGATCCCGGCGGCGCGGTACGGCACCGTCGACGACGTCGCGGACGCCACGCTCTTCCTGGCCGGCGACGGGGCCGGGTACATCTCCGGCGCGGTCATCCCGGTCGACGGCGGCCTCGGGATGGGGCACTAGGCCGGGGCGCGCCCGCCGAGTCTCGGCTCGGCGGACACCTTCGTGGCGAAGCGGCCGCGAAACCGTCCGCGGGGCCGAGTCTCGGCCCGGCGGGCGCGGCGCGTCAGCCGCGCAGGCCGAGCGTCGCGAGCACGCTCGACAGGTCACGGTCGACGACCGCGACGTCGGCCTGCTCGCGGACGAGCGGCTTCGCGTCGAACGCGACCGACAGTCCGGCCACACGCATCATCTCGAGGTCGTTGGCGCCGTCGCCGATCGCGACGGTGCGGACGATCGGCACGTCGTCGGCCGCGGCCCACTCGCGCAGTGCGACGGCCTTGGCGTGCGCGTCCACGACGTCGCCGAGGACCCGCCCGGTGAGGACGCCGTCCACCACCTCGAGCCGGTTCGCCCGGCAGTGGTCGAGTGCGAGCTGCTCGGCGAACGGGTCGAGGACCTCGTGGAAGCCGCCCGACACGACGCCGACGGTCCCGCCCGCGGCGTGCACGCCGCGGACGAGCTGGTCGGCGCCACGCGTCACGCGGACCGCCTGCTGTGCACCCCGGAAGACGTCGTCCTGGAGGCCCGCCAGGGTCGCGACACGCTCCCGGAGGCTCTCGGCGAAGTCGATCTCGCCGCGCATGGCGCGCTCCGTGATCGCCTGGACCTGTGGCCGGGTCCCCGCCGTGTCGGCCAGGAGTTCGATGACCTCGTCCTCGAGGAGCGTGGAATCGGCATCGAGGACGACGAGGAAACGTGGCACGCACCAACGGTACCGACTCAGGAGGCGCGGCCGGCGTTCATGACGCCAGCCGCGCCTCCTGGACCGTCCGTTCTTGCCCGCGCGACGCTACGCGTCGACGCGCACGCCCTTGCCCACCACTGTGATGCCGGACTCGGTGACCGTGAAGCCGCGCGCTTCGTCCGCTTCGCGGTCGATGCCGACCTGGGCGCCGGGGGCGATCACCACGTCCTTGTCGAGGATGGCGCGGTTCACGACGGAGCCGGCGCCGATCGAAGCGCGTTCGAAGACGATCGAGTCGAGGACCTTCGCGCCGGAGTCGATGCCGCACCAGGGGCCGATCATGCTGCGCTCGACCTGGGCGCCGGACACGAGACAGCCGAGCGACACGAGGGAGTCGACCGTCGAGCCGGTGTTGCCGTTCGCGTCGCGGACGAACTTCGCCGGGGGCAGGTTCGTCTGCTGGTTGAAGATCGGCCAGTCCTGGTTGTACAGGTTGAAGACCGGCACCGGTGCGATGAGGTCCATGTGCGCGTCGTAGAACGAGTCGATCGTCCCGACGTCGCGCCAGTAGTACCGGTCGCGCTCGTTCGACCCGGGGACGTCGTTGCGCTTGAGGTCGTAGACGCCCGCGTCGCCACGCGCGACGAAGTCCGGGACGATGTCGCCGCCCATGTCGTGGTCCGACGCCTCGATCTGGCCGTCACGGAGGACGGCGTCGACCAGCGCGTCGGCGTCGAAGACGTAGTTGCCCATCGACGCGAGGATCTCGCCGGGGGAGTCCGCGAGCCCGACGGCGTCCTTCGGCTTCTCGAGGAACGCCTCGATCTTCGTCGGGTCGTCGTCGGCGACCTGGATCACGCCGAACTGGTCGGCGAGGCCGATCGGCTGGCGGATCGCGGCGACCGTGGCACTGCGGCCCGACGCGATGTGCGCCTCGACCATCTGGTGGAAGTCCATCCGGTACACGTGGTCGGCGCCGACCACGACGACGATGTCGGGGCGTTCGTCGCGGAGCAGGTTGAGCGACTGCAGGATCGCGTCGGCCGACCCGGCGAACCAGCGCTTGCCGAGCCGCTGCTGCGCCGGCACCGAGGCGACGTAGGACCCGAGCAGGCCCTCCATGCGCCAGGTCTCGGCGACGTGGCGGTCGAGACTGTGCGACTTGTACTGCGTCAGGACGACGATCTTCTGCAGTCCGGAGTTGACGAGGTTGGAGAGCGCGAAGTCGATGAGACGGAAGTTCCCGCCGAACGGGACAGCGGGTTTCGCACGGTCGGCCGTGAGCGGCATGAGCCGTTTCCCCTCGCCGCCGGCGAGCACGATGCCGAAGACCTTCTTTGGTGCCATGCCGCTCACAGTAGGCGTCAGCACTGGGAACCCGTTACGTTGAACGCGTGCGAGTCGATCTGCTGACCAGGGAGTATCCGCCGGAGGTCTACGGCGGTGCGGGTGTCCACGTGGCCGAACTGACCGCGGCGCTGCGGTCCGACACCGACACCGAGGTGCGCGTCCGCGCCTTCGGGGCGTTCCGCGACGAGGCCGACGTGTGGGCCTACCGCACGCCCGGCGGCCTCGAGCAGGCGAACGGCGCGCTGCAGGCACTCGGCACCGACGTCGCGATCGCCGCGGACGTCGAGGGCGCCGACGTCGTGCACTCGCACACCTGGTACGCGAACTCGGCGGGACGCATCGCGCAGCTGACCTACGGCATCCCGCACGTCGTCACGGCGCACAGCCTCGAGCCGCTCCGCCCGTGGAAGGCCGAACAGCTCGGCGGCGGGTACCGGCTGTCGAGCTGGATGGAGCGCGAGGCGTTCGAGCACGCCGACGGTGTCATCGCCGTGTCGAAGGCGATGCGCGCCGACATCCTCCGCTCGTACCCGTCGATCGACCCCGCGAAGGTGCACGTCGTCTACAACGGCATCGACATCGACGAGTGGAAGCCCACCGTCGACGAGGACGCCGTCCGCGCGCTCGGGATCGACCCGTCGCGTCGCTCGGTCGTGTTCGTCGGACGCATCACGCGGCAGAAGGGCCTGCCGTACCTGCTGCGGGCGGTGGCCTCGCTGCCGGCGGACGTGCAGATCGTGCTCTGCGCCGGTGCGCCGGACACGCCGGAGATCATGGCCGAGGTCACGGGTCTGGTCGACTCGCTGCGTTCCGCTCGTGACGGGGTGGTCTGGATCGACCGGATGCTCGCGCACGAGGAGATCGTCAACGTGCTGTCGTCGGGCACCGTGTTCGTGTGCCCGTCGATCTACGAGCCGCTCGGGATCGTCAACCTCGAGGCGATGGCGTGCGGGATCCCCGTCGTCGGCACCGGCACCGGGGGCATCCCCGAGGTCGTGGCGGACGGACTGACCGGTCGCATCGTGCCGATCGACCAGGCACAGGACGGCACCGGGACCCCGACGGACCCGGACCGCTACGTGGCCGATCTCGCCGCGACCCTCACCGAGGTGCTCGCCGACGAGGGGCTCGCGAAGCTCATGGGCCGTGCCGGACGCCTCCGCGTCGAGACCGAGTTCACCTGGGACGCGATCGCCCGGCGGACACGCCAGGTCTACGACGAGGTGCTCGGGCAGAACCCCTAGGCTGGTCGCATGCCCTCGGTCGTGCGCTTGTCAGACGTCTCCGTGGTCCGCAACGGGGCCACCATCCTCGACGGGATCTCGTGGGAGGTGCAGGACGACGAACGCTGGGTCGTCCTCGGTGCCAACGGTGCCGGCAAGACGACGCTGCTGCAGGTCGCCGGCGCCCAGACCTTCCCGACCTCGGGTGAGGTCGAGGTCCTCGGCACCGAGCTCGGCGGCGCCGACCTGTTCGAACTGCGTCCGCGCATCGGCTTCGCGTCGACGGCCCTCGCGCGCCGCATCCCGGTCACCGAGAAGGTCATCGACGTCGTGCTCACCGCGGCGTACTCGGTGACGGGCCGCTGGAACGAGGAGTACGAGGAGCTCGACGTCCGCCGCGCCCAGCGCGTGCTCGACGAGTGGGGCCTCGGTGCCTTCACCGACCGGACCTTCGGCGAGCTCAGCGACGGCGAGCAGAAGCGCGTCCAGATCGCCCGTGCGGTGATGACCGACCCCGAGATCCTGTTCCTCGACGAGCCGGCCGCGTCCCTCGACCTCGGCGCGCGTGAGAGCCTCGTACGGACCCTCGGCGGCTACGCGCAGAGCGAGGACTCGCCGGCCATCGTCATCGTGACCCACCACGTGGAGGAGATCCCCGCCGGGTTCACCCACGCCCTGGTGCTCGCGGACGGGCACGTGCAGGCTGCCGGGCCGATCGACGAGGTCCTGACCGCCCCGACCCTGACCGAGGCGTTCGGCATCGAGCTCACCGTGTCGAAGGACGCCGGCCGGTACACGGCGCGCGCATCGTGACACTGCTCCCGATCCGGCCGGTCGTCTGGTAACGTAGACGGCTGGCGCAAGCCGCAGACTTCCCGCGTCGTGCTCGTACGAGTGCCGCGCACGTCCCCATCATCGCAACCGAGGAATCTCCATGAAGACCGACATCCACCCCGAGTACCGCGCCATCGTCTTCCGTGACCTGGCTTCCGGTGAGACGTTCCTGACGCGTTCGACCGCGAACAGCGACAAGACCATCGAGCTCGACGGTGCTACCTACCCGGTCATCGACGTCGAGATCTCGTCCGCGTCGCACCCGTTCTACACGGGCAAGCAGCGCATCCTCGACTCGGCCGGTCGCGTCGAGAAGTTCAACCAGCGCTTCAAGAGCTTCGGCAAGTAAGCAGTCCTCCGGACGCTCGAACGGGCGGCTCTCCTGCGGGAGGGCCGCCCGTTCCGTCGTTGGCGGGGTCGTGGCGGCAGGGTCGGGCGGGCGCGGCGGTGCGCGGGGCGGCCGGGGAGTGGCGGTAGGTCGGGCGGGCGGAGCGCGTCGCGGCCGGGCGGTGCTGCACGTTGGGCGGCCGGTGCGGCCGGGGCGTGGCACGTTGGGTGGGCGGTGCGCGTTGCGGCCGGGCGGTGCGGGCGTGGCCGCGGCGATGGTTCGAACCACGGAACCGACGTCGAACCAGGCGAGCGGCGTGGTTCGACGTCGGAAGCGTGGTTCGAAGTCGCGCCGCGCTCGGCCGAGGTGGCGCGGGCGGTGGTGCTGTGCGGTGTGCTCCGGTCGGTGCGGCCGACGTAGCGCTGGTGCGGCCGGAGGGTCGGGCGGTGCGGATTGCCGGCGCACAACGCAAGTGCATTCGCGCCGTGCGATGGCGTGGTTCGGGCGGGCTTTGGTTGTGCGGTCGTGCGGAAGCGGAGCGGGACGCCGTGCGGGAGCGGCGCGGGACTCCGTGCGTGAGCGGCGCGGGTGTCGGTGCGGGACGCGGGCGGGCCGGCCAGTGCGCGCGTCGAACCACGGATCCGGCGTGGAACCAGGCGAGCGGCGTGGTTCGGTGTCGGATTCGTGGTTCGAAGGCAGGCGACGGGCGTGGTTCGGCGTCGGAAGCGTGGTTCGACGCCAGGCCGGCGGCGCCTCAGCCGGCGTTGCGGTGGGGCCAGCGGCCGTCGGCGGTGAAGGCCGGGTCGCGCTTCTTCCGCATGTAGTCCTGGAACGAGGACGCCTGCTCGGCGCACCAGCCGACCTGCTTGCGGTGGAGCTCCTCGGCGGAGACGCCGAGCTCCTCGGGGTACTTCGCCGCGATGGCCTGCGCGACACGCCCGGCCGCGATGGCGTCGGCTCCGGCGTCGTGCGCATCGGAGAGGGTGACGCCGTAGAGCTCCGACGCGGCCTCGAGCGTGCGCTTGCCCTTGCGGTAGGTGTCGAGCGCCTTGTCGATCACGAGCGGGTCGACGACGTTCCCGATGACCGGGGAGGCGATGCCGTGGCGCTTGGCCTCGCGGTCGAGGACGGTGAGGTCGTACGGGGCGTTGTAGATGACGAGCGGGATGCCCCGGGCGAAGACGGCCTCGACCGCGGCGATGATCTCTGCGACGACCTCGGCGGCGGGGCGGCCGTCGGCGCGAGCGCGCTCGGTCGTGATGCCGTGGACGGCGGCGGCGCCCTCGGGGATCTCGACACCGGGGTCGGCGAGCCAGGCGCCCTCGACGATGGAACGTCCGGTCATGTCGATCAGGCCGACGTGGGCGGTGACGATCCGGGCGGTCTCGACGTCGACGCCGGTGGTCTCGAGGTCGAACACGCCGAGTGCGTGCCACCAGGGCCGACCCGAGAGGTCCTGGGCCGGAGCGGGGGAGTCGAGCTGCGCTGTGGGGAACGTCACGCGGTCAGGCTAACCGGACGCACCGACACGCCGAGACGCGACCCGCCCACCGGGCGCGACGCGACCCGCCCACCGGGCGCGACGCGACCCGCCCACCGGGCGCGACGCGACCGGACGGGGGACGCGACCCGCCCACCGGGGCCGAGCCGCGCCTCCAGGACGCCGCTACCCGACCGGC
Source organism: Curtobacterium sp. NPDC087082 (assembly GCF_044745045.1). Lineage (NCBI taxonomy): Bacteria > Bacillati > Actinomycetota > Actinomycetes > Micrococcales > Microbacteriaceae > Curtobacterium > Curtobacterium sp. NPDC087082. The sequence goes on from NZ_JBIUZN010000004.1 coordinate 347,893, forward strand.
GCACCCACGTGCAGCCAGTAGAACGACTGCGTCCCCATCGTCAGCGTGACCTGGCCCTCCGCGTCGAACGACGGGAACGAGCCGCCGCCGAAGAGGTCGTACAACGGCCTCCCGGCGTACTCCGGCGCAGAGATGGTGACCGACGTCGGGTTGGTGGCGAAGGAGAAGACGCAGAGGACGTCCTCGGCGGAGGGGCCGAACTGGTGGCCGGAGCCGGAGCCCTCCCACGACCGGACGAACGCGAGCACGGAGTCGTTCGAGGTGTCCTGCACGGCCAACGTGCCGAGCCCGAACACGGGGTGCGCCTTCCGCACGTGGATCACGTTGCGGACCCAGTGCAGCAGCGACCGGGACTGGGCGAGCTGCGCCTCGACGTTGACCTGCGCGTAGTTGTACACGAGGGACTGGACGACGGGAAGGTACAGCTTGCCCGGGTCCGCGGTGGAGAAGCCGGCGTTGCGGTCCGGCGTCCACTGCATCGGCGTGCGCGAGGAGTCGCGGTCCGGCAGCCAGATGTTGTCGCCCATCCCGATCTCGTCGCCGTAGTAGAGGAACGGCGACCCCGGGAGCGAGAACAGCAGGGCGTGGATGAGTTCGAGCTCCGCGCGGGAGTTGTCGAGCAGGGGAGCGAGGCGTCGACGGATGCCGATGTTCGAGCGCATCCGCGGGTCGTAGCCGTACCAGCCGTACATGGCCTGCCGGTACTCCTCGCTGACCATCTCCAGCGTGAGCTCGTCGTGGTTGCGGAGGAAGACACCCCACGCAGCGGAGGCCGGCACGTCGAGCGTCTCGGACAGGATCGCCTTGAGCTCGGCGGCGTGCTGCGCGCGGAGCGAGTAGAAGATGCGCGGCATCACCGGGAAGTCGAACGCCATGTGGCACTCGGGCTCCTCGTCGGTGCCGAAGAACGCGGCGGTCTCGCGCGGCCACTGGTTCGCCTCGGCGAGCAGGACGCGCCCGGGGTACTCGTCGTCCACCATCGCGCGGAGCTTCTTGATGAACTCGTGCGTCTCGGGTTCGCCCTCGCCGTTGCCGTCCTCCGACTCGAACAGGTACGGGATCGCGTCGAGCCGGAGCCCGTCCACGCCGAGGTCCAGCCAGTGCCGCACGACGTCGTACACGGCCTCGACGACGGCCGGGTTCTCGAAGTTGAGGTCCGGCTGGTGCGAGAAGAACCGGTGGAAGAAGAACTGGCGGCGGACCGGGTCGAAGGTCCAGTTCGACTCCTCGGTGTCCACGAAGATGATGCGGATGTTCTCGTAGTCTGTGTCCGTGTCGCGCCAGACGTAGAAGTCGCCGTAGGGGCCGTCCGGGTCCTCGCGGGACTGCTGGAACCACTCGTGCTGGTCGCTGGTGTGGTTGATCACCATGTCGATGACGATGCGCATGTTGCGTTCGTGCGACTTGGTGACGAGTTCGCGGAAGTCGTCGAGGGTGCCGAACTCGGGGAGGATCGCCTTGTAGTCGGCGATGTCGTACCCGCCGTCGCGCATCGGCGACTGGAAGAACGGCGGCAGCCAGAGGGCGTCGACCCCGAGCCACTGCAGGTAGTCGAGCTTGCCGATCACGCCCTGGATGTCCCCGATGCCGTCGCCGTTCGAGTCGACGAACGAGCGGATCATGCACTCGTAGAAGACCGAGCGCTTGTACCACTGCGGGTCCAGTGTCAGGCCGGGGAGCTGGATCGGGGCGGTGAACGTCACCATGGACACGCTAGGCCGCGGTGCATGGAGTTGTCCGGAGAATGCACGGCCTGGAGGCGCGGGTCGTCCTCCACAGGCACGTCGCGGCCGCGAGTCGTCCACCCTCCAGCGTGGGTGACGTCGGCGCACCGGCGCGCATTCGTAGACTGACGGGGATGCAACCGCCCGTGCTCTCCCCGTACCAGTCGCTGATGGCCGCCACCCCGGTCGTCCACCGCTCCGTGCAGGTCGACGGCCGCACCACCCACTTCTGGGAGTACGGCCCGTCCGACGCCACCCAGACGGTCCTCGCCGTGCACGGGTTCCGTGGCGACCACCACGGCCTCGAGGCGATCGCCGCGCACCTCGACGGGGTCCGGGTGATCGTGCCGGACCTGCCCGGCTTCGGCAGCTCCGATCCGCTGCCCGTGTCCGACATCGACTCCTACGTCGCGTGGCTGCGCGGCTTCCACGCGGCGCTCGGCCTCGGTGGAGACACCGTGGTGCTCGGGCACTCGTTCGGGTCGATCGTCGTGGCCGCCACGGTCGCCTCCGGCCTCGCGACGCGGTTGCTCGTGCTCGTGAACCCGATCGCCGCCCCGGCGCTGCAGGGTCCGCGTGCGGTCGGCACGGCGATCGCGATCGGGTACTACCGTGCCGGCGCCGTGCTGCCGAAGCCGCTCGGGCTCGGACTGCTCCGCAACCCGGCGATCGTGCGCGTGATGAGCCTGGCGATGCTCAAGTCGCACGACCGTGACCTCCGGCGCTGGGTGCACGACCAGCACGACCGGTACTTCTCGGCGTTCGCGAACCGCACGAGCGTGCTCGAGGCGTTCCGCACCTCGGTCACGCACGACGTCGCCGAGTACGCCGATCGCATCACCGTGCCGGTGCTCATGATCGCGGCCGAGCGCGACGACATCACGGCGGTGCCCGAGCAGCGTGCCCTGGCCGCACGCCTCGCGGACGCCGAGCTCGTCGTCGTGCCGCACGTCGGGCACCTCGTGCACTACGAGACGCCCGGCGCCGCTGCGTCCGCGGTGCTGCGACGGATGGCGGACGCCCCGAAGCGCGGCCGCAAGGGAGCGCAGCCGGGCTCCAAGCGTGCCCCGAAGGAGACACCGAAGCCGAAGGAGACGCCGAAGCCGAAGGAGACGCCGAAGCCGAGGGCGACGCCGACCCCGCCGGCCGACGGTGCCGCGTCGTGACCCGCCTGCGCATCGGGATCGACTGCCGCTACGTCCGCATCGGCCGCCACGACGGCATCAGCCGGTTCACGGCCGGCGTCGTCGCCCACCTGCCCGAGCGACACGACTACACCCTGCTCGTGCACGACGAGCGGCAGCTCGAGTCACTGCCGTCCGACCTGCCGTGGGAACTCCTGCCCGCGCCGACCGAGCCGGGGGAGCCCCTCGTCGCGCGGAAGGTCAACCGCCTCGGGCTCGACGCCGTCTTCTCGCCCATGCAGACCATGGGGTCCCGCGGTCGGCAGTACGCCCTCGTGCTGACCCTCCACGACCTGATCTACTACCGGAACCGGACGCCCCCGCGGGAGTTCTCGTGGCCCCTCCGCCTCGGCTGGCGTGTCTTCCACCTCAGCTGGGTGCCGCAGCGCCTGCTCCTGAACGGCGCCGACGGGGTCGTGACGGTGTCCGAGACGACCGCCGGCCTCATCGCCGAGCACCGGCTGACGAAGCGCCCCGTCACCGTCGCGTACAACGCCGCCGACCCCGCGACCCCTCGGCCCGAGGGCGGTCCGCGCGAGAAGTCCCTCGTGTACATGGGCTCGTTCATGCCGTACAAGAACGTCGAGACCCTGGCCGCCGCGATGCCGCTGCTCGGCGCGGACTGGGTGCTGCACTGCATGTCCCGGGTGTCCGCCGCCGATCGTGCGCGGCTCGAACGGCTCGCGCCGACCGGGTCGATCGTGTTCCACGACGGCGCCTCCGACGACGAGTACCTGTCGGTGCTGCGGTCGGCGACGGCCCTCGCGACGGCGTCGTACGACGAGGGCTTCGGCATCCCGCTCGTCGAGGCGATGGGCGTCGGCACGCCGGTGGTCGTCAGTGACATCCCGATCTTCCGCGAGATCGGCGGGGACGTCGCGGAGTACTTCGACCCGTCGTCGCCGTCGGCCGTCGCGGCTGCGGTGCGCCGGCTCGAGGCACGGTGGGACGATGCCTCGCGGGCATCGGTCGTGCAGGCCGGGCGGTTCCGGTGGGAGACCTCGGCGGAACAGGTCGTCCGCGCAGTGGAGCAGGCGGTCGCGGCCCGCGGGGCCACCCCCGGGCAGTAGGCCGGCCCGAGCCAGCAGGCGTCGGCTACCGGTCGCGCACACCGACCCGCCTCAGGACGACGGCCGCTCCGCCGACACCGTGGCCCCCGGGAACACCGCCTGCGCCTCCTGCGTCGCCTTCGCCACCACGGCGTCGAGCGCAGCCCCGCGCCCGATCGTCTCGACCGTGATCGCCTGGTCGGCCGGTTCGTCCGACGGGCCGCCGTCGCTCCAGGAGCACCGCACGCTCGAGACACCGCCGATCGCGTCGAGCTGCCGGGCGAGCGTCAGACGCTGTTCCGTGGTCCGCTCGTCCGGAGAGACCCCGATCTCGAGCGCACCGAGGTCCGCCACGGCGAACACCCGGACGCCGTTGCCGCTCGCCGCCTTGGCTGCGGCGCGCAGGTCGTCGACGACCGCGGTCCGCTCCTCGTCGGAGAGCGTCGGCGACACCGTGACGGTCGACTCGACGTCGTAGCTCGCGAACGAGGTCTTCTTCGGTTCCGCGTCGCGCACGCCCTCGACGCCGTCGAGGTCCCGCGCGGCGCTGCCGAACCGGTCGAGCGCGGCATCGGGGCGGGGGAACACCCCGCCGACGCCGTTCTGCACGCTGCCGATGATGGTGACGAGCACGACGGCGAGCACACCGGCCGCGATGATCACGCCCACACCGACCAGGGCGCTGCGTCGGACACGCTGCCGCGGGGTCCGCACCGGGACGGATGCCGTGCCCGGGCCGAAGGCACGATCGAGGTCGTCCGGATCGGGCGACTGCGGCCAGCCGGGCCGAGCGCCCCCACCACCGGGTCCGTCGACGGTCATGTCAGCCCCCTCACACGCTCGGGTCTGCGAGTGCATCGGAGCCTAGTACGACACCACCGACAGCGCGCGGCGGCTCGCCCCGTCGGCTACCCGCGGCGCTCGAGCGGGTTCTGGTACTCGAAGGCGTACCGGCCGGGCCCGTCCGAGACCCCGTCGATCGGGTCGTCGAACCGCACGAGCTCAGCGTGGAAGCGCTCGGGGTCCCACCGGAACGAGTGCACGGACCCGTTCCGGATCGGGGTGCTGTGCCGGTCGGCGGTGCCGGGGGCGGCGGCGTTGACGATGCTCCGGATCACGGCGCCGTGGGTCGCGACGACGACGCTGCCGGCGTCGTACCGGACCGCGATCTCGGCGAGTGTCTCGGTGACGCGGTCGAGCAACGCGCTGCGGGACTCGCGGCCGGGGATGTCGTCGTGCGGGTAGCGCTCGCGGACCTCGTCGTCGGTCAGGCCCTCGGCCTCGCCGTAGGAGCGTTCGGCCAGCCCTGCGTACGTGGCGGGTGCTGCGAGACCGAGGTGGTCCGCGATGATCGAGCCGGTCTCGAACGCCCGGGACAGCGGCGACGCGACGACGGCGTCGAACCGCCGGCGGTCGAGCAGGGTCGCGGTGGAGCGGGCCTGTCGGCGTCCGGTGTCGTTCAGGGGGATGTCCGTCGAGCCCTGGATGCGCCGTTCGGCGTTCCAGTCGGTCTCGCCGTGCCGGACCAGGTACAGGAGCGTCGTCACCGCACGATCATCCCAGACGCGGCGCGGCACCTCATCCCAGACGCGGCGCAGCACCTCGTCCCGGACGCGGCGCGGCACCTCATCGCAGACGTGCCGCCAGGGCTTCGAGCGTCTCGGTCGTGCCGGCGTCGATCTTGACCGCTGCCCGGGGGTCGCTGCGGGTCGTGCCGCGGTTCACGATGACCACGGGGTGCTTGCGTCGTGCGGCGTGGTCGACGAGCCGGACGCCGGAGTTCACGGTGAGGGACGAGCCGACGACGAGGAGCGCGTCGGCCTCGGCGACGATGGAGACGGCCTCGCGGAACTTCTCGGCCGGGACGAACTCGCCGAAGAACACCACGTCGGGCTTCAGCACCCCGCCGCACACCGAGCAGCCCGGCACCCGGAAGCGCTCGACGTCGGTGATCTCGACGTCGCCGTCGGGCTGGAGCTGCACCGACCCGGGCTCGTCGATCCACGGGTTGTCCCGGTCGAGCACGGTCGCGAGGTCGGCGCGCGAGAACACCTGCCCGCAGGTGAGGCAGACGGCACGGTCCATCGACCCGTGGATCTCGACGACCCGACGGGATCCGGAGCGGAGGTGCAGTCCGTCGACGTTCTGCGTGACGACCCCCGTGACGATGCCGTCGCGCTCGAGCGCCGCGAGGGCCTGGTGCCCGGCGTTCGGACGGGCCGAGGCGAAGGTGCGCCAGCCGAGGTGCGAGCCGGCCCAGTAGCGCTGCCGCTTGGCGGGGTCGGCGCGGAACTCCTGGAAGGTCATCGGCTTCCGGACGACGCGGCCGGCGCCCCGGTAGTCGGGGATGCCGGAGTCCGTGCTGAGCCCGGCGCCGGAGAGCACGGCGATGCGCTTGCCGGCGAGGAGCTCGACGGCGCGGTCGAGGGCCTGCCCGGACGCGGTCGCGCTCGCGGTGCTGGTCGGTTCGCTCGTCGCCATCGTGTTCACGGTACCCTCAACAGCCGACCGCCCCGGTCACTTCCCGTGGACGACGCCAGGTCGTGCCCCGCCGCCACCGGCCCCCACACCGACCCCGAAACGAGCCCCGTGCACGCCGTCCGCATCGACTCCCTCGACGACCCCCGCCTCGACGACTTCGCCCGGCTCACCGACGTCGCCCTGCGGCGCGTGTCCGAGCCGGAGGGCGGCCTGTACATCGCCGAGTCGAACACGGTCATCGAGCGGGCGGTCCGCGCCGGGCACGTCCCGCGGAGCGTGCTGGTCCAGGAGAAGTGGCTCGACAGCGTGCTCCCGGTCGTCGCGGACCACGACGGCCCCGTGTTCGTCGGCCCCGACGACCTGCTCGAGGACCTCACCGGCTTCCGGATGCACCGCGGCGCCATCGCCGCGATGCACCGCCCGGAGCTGCCGAGCGTCGCGGACGTGGTGCGCGACGCCAGGGTCGTGGTGGTGCTCGAGGACATCGTCGACCACACCAACGTCGGCGCGGTGTTCCGGAGCGTCGCCGGCCTCGGGGCCGACGCCGTCCTGGTCAGCCCCCGCTGCGCCGACCCGCTCTACCGGCGCAGCGTCCGCGTCAGCATGGGCACGGTGCTGCAGGTGCCGTGGACCCGCATCGGCGACTGGCCGGCCGCCGGCGAGGAGCTCCGGGCGCAGGGCTTCCACCTCGCCGCGATGGCCCTGACGGACCGCTCGGTGGACCTCGACGCGTTCGTCGCGGACGTCCCGGACCGCGTGGCGCTCGTGATGGGCACCGAGGGGCAGGGCCTCACGCCGGCGGCGATCGCGTCCGCCGACACCACCGTGCGCATCCCGATGGCGCACGGCGTCGACTCGTTGAACGTCGCCGCGGCGAGCGCCGTCGGGCTCTGGGCGGTCACACACGCGCAGCGGCTCGCTTCCGCGCGGGCCTGAGGGGTCGGGAGGCGCGGGCCGCCTCCGTCGTCCGGCGCGCCTCAGCGGGTCGTCAGGTTCCGTGCGCGGCGCACCAGGTCGCGGTCGGTGCCGACCGCGCCGACCAGGCACACGCCGACCGGGGCGTCGTCGACGGTGAGGGCGGGAGCGCTCACCGCGGGGAGGCCGCCCACGCTCGCGAGGCTCGTCATCCCCGTGGTCGCGGTCCTCGTGCGCTCGAGTGCGGCGGCGTCGGCGGACACGAGCGGTGCGGGGCCCGGCACGGTCGGGAACACGAGGGTCCAGCCGACCAGCGCCCGGCGGATGGCGTGCCGGACGGCGTCGAGGCGCTGGACCGCGTCGGCGGTGGCGGCGGGGTCGTTCGCCGCGGCTGCTGCGAACCGGTCCCCGACGACGGTGCTCAGCGCGCCGGGGTGTTCGGCGATCCAGGTTCCGTGGGCGGCGACGGCCTCGGCGGCCTGCACGAGGCGGAGCAGTTCGCGGAGCTCGTCGGGGGCGGGGACGCCGAGGTCCGCGAGCCGGACCCGGTGGGGTTCGTCGTCGAGGGACCGGGTGAACGCGGAGAACGCCGCGGCGGTGTCGGGGTCGACCAGGGCGAGCAGGTCCTCCGGGACGACGAGGGGTGTCGGTGCCGGGGCCGGACCGGGGTCGGGCACGGTGGCGTCGAACGCGGCGAGGAGGGTCTCGGCGTCGCGGGTGAGCCACCCCACGGTGTCGAAGGACGGTGCGAGGGGGAGCAGACCGTCGCGGGGGACCGTGCCGTGGGTCGTCCGGAGGCCCCAGAGCCCCTGGTACGAGGCGGGGACCCGGACGGACCCGGCGGTGTCCGTGCCGATCCCGATGTCGGCCGTCCCGAGACCGACGGCCGACGCGGAGCCGCTGGACGAGCCTCCTGGCAGCCGCGTCGGGTCCGCGGCGTTCGGCGGTGTGCCGTGGTGCTCGTTCCGTCCGGTGAGGTTGTACGCGAACTCGTCGGTGCGTGCGATCCCGCGGATCGCGGCACCGGCGGCGAGGAGGGCCGCGACCGCCGGTGCCGCGGCCGTCTCGACGGGCGCCTCGCGCAGGAAGGTGGGGTTGCCGGCACCGACGGGTTGGCCGGGCACGGCGTAGAGGTCCTTCACCGCGACCGTGCGCCCGTCGAGCGGCCCGGAGGCGCTGGGGGCGACGAGCGGGTCGCCGACGGCCCGCCAGACGGTCGGGTCGAAGGCGCGGGGGCGGCCGGTCACGTGTGCCGCCTCGATGTGCCAGCGTGCGACGGGGCCGGTGTCGTCGTGTGCGGTCGTGCGGCGCCACAGCTGGGTCTGGAGGCCGTGGCCGCCGGCGGCGAACCGGGACACCGACACGACGAGGGCGAGGTCCTCGGCGAGGGGCCGGACCTCGACCCGCGTCAGCGTCCTGGTCGCGACCCCGCCGCGTGCTCCGCGGAAGGCGCTGATCGCGTCGTGGCCGACGAGCAGCCCGCGGTCGTCGCCGCGCATCGTGCCCGGTGCGTCGACGAACGCGTCGTCGAGGGCGTCGAGGTCGTTCGTCAGCAGGGCGGCCTCGTACGCGTCGAGTGCCTCGAGGAGACCCTCGGGGGCGTCGGGGAGCGTGGTCATCGGGCGGGCTCCTCGAAGTCGGCCTTGCGGATGCGGGCGTGGACACCGGTGACGAGGTCGACCACCTGCGAGATGTCGAAGTCGGTCGCGGCGGAGAGGTAGGCGTACGCCAGGTGCGGCTCCATGCCCCACCGCGCACCGAGGATCGCGACGGCGTGCCGGACGCACTCCCGGACGGCCTCGTCGAGGTCGGGATCCATCCCGGTGGGGACGAGGTACTCCTGGGTCTCGGCGACCGGCCACACGAGGTCGCCGAACCGGCTCGCGGCCTCGTCGGCCGGTGTGAGGTCGAACCGGACCGTCGCGCGGAGCGAGGCCTCCATCGCGGTGAGCGCCACCTCGCCGTCGCCCTGCGCGAAGTGCGGGTCGCCGACGTACGCGAGCGCACCGGGCACGAGGACGGGCAGGTGCAGCTGCGTGCCCGCCTGCAGGAGGTTCACGTCGATGTTCCCGCCGTGGCGGCCCGGCGGGACCGAGTGCCGGCGCTCCCCGGGGGTCGCGACGCCCATGATCCCGAGGAACGGGGCGAGCGGGAACCGGGCGAACCGTTCGCGGGCGGGTGTCAGGGGGATGCGGCCGCGGAGTCCGGCGGGGGAGTCGACGACGTCGGCGAAGACGCTCACGGTCGTGCCGTCGACGGGGTACTCGCCGTGCAGCGCGCCCCGGCCGTGGCGGTTCGACACGACGCCGTAGTGCACGCGGGGGAGCGTCTCGACGACGGTCATGGTGAGGACGTCCCCCGGTCGTGCGCCCGCGACGCCGACGGGCCCGGACACGACGTGCGGTCCGTCTGCCTCGGGGTCGCGGCGTCCGGTCCGGGCGATCGCGACGGCGTCGTCGAGCACGTGCTCCGGTGCGACGCCGTGCGTGGCGAAGAAGGCACGTGGGTCGCTGCCCTGGTCGGGGAGGATCCCCTCGTGGCTGACGGTGTCGATCGTCACCGACTCGCCCGGCACGACGGTGATCGCCGGGCGGTCGTCGGCGTTCGGCAGCCGCCCCCAGAGGACGGTGTCCGGATCGGCCGGCAGGTAGCGGTCGGCGCGGACCGGTCCCGTTCCGGGCTGGAGGGTCGGGATCACGGGGGTCGTCATCGGTCGGCCTTCCGTTCGACGAGGTGGGCGACGTCGGCGAGGTGGTCGGTCATCGCCGTGCTGGCGGCCGCCTCGTCGTGTCGGCGGATGCAGTCGAGGATCTGCTCGTGCCACACGAACGACGACCGGCGGCCCTCGCTCGTGCCGTGGGACCGGGCGCGGACGTCCTGCACCCAGCCGCTGCTGAGCTCGCACAGGGAGACCAGGAGTGGGTTGCCGGAGGCACGGGCGACCTGCACGTGGAACGCGACGTCCTGCGCGAGGGACTCCTCGGGGCTGAGGCCGGCGTGCGTGGCCTGCAGGATCCGTTCGAGCGCGAGCAGGTCGGCCTCGCCGGCACGGGCAGCGGCGAGCGCGGCGACCTGGGGCTCGACGACGGCCCGGAACTCGGCGACGTTCTCGGCCCGGTGCGCGAGGTCCTCGGCGTGCCCGACACCGGTCTGGCGTTCGAGGAGCGCGGTGGCCTCCTCGGACCGGGGGAGCACGACCGTCCCGCGACCGGGCGTCCGGGACACGAGGCGTCGGCGTTCGAGTTCCTGCATGGCCTCGCGGACGGTCGTGCGCGACACGGCGAGGTCCTCGGCCAGGGTCCGTTCCGGTGGCAGCTTGTCGCCCGGCGCGAGGTCCTCGAGCACCAGGCGCGCGAGGTGCGCGGCGGTGGCGGCGCTCAGGGTGCGTCCTCGTTGCATGGGCAGGAGCCTAGGGTCCATTGGTCTGCTTGGCTCATTGGTACGACCAACTTTTACACGCCCGTCACACGCTGCGACGGAGCCGGAAACACGACGGGCGAATGGTGGGTGGCGTCAACCGACCACCGATGAAGAAGAGGGGTCCGTCGTGGACCTGGTCCTCCGCAACGCCCGCCTGGTCGACGAGCCGGGCCTCGTCGACGTCGTCGTCGAACACGGCACGATCACCGCGGTCACCGCCGCCGTCGGCACCGTCCCCGGCGACCCGGCCACCCGGGTCGTCGACTGCGCCGGCCGCGTGGTCGTGCCCGGGTTCGTCGAGTCGCACCTGCACGTCGACAAGGCCCTGCTCGACCGGGAACGTCCGAACCCGGACGGGACGCTCGCCGGGGCGATCGCCGTCACCGGGGAGCTCAAGCGCGGGTTCACGCACGGCTCCGTCCGGGACCGCGCGCGCACCCTGCTCGACCAGGCGATCACGAACGGCACGACGTTCGTCCGCGCACACCCCGACGTCGACCCGATCGTCGGGTTGACCGGCGTCGAGGTCCTGCTGGGGCTCCGCGACGAGTACCGCGACGCCCTCGACCTGCAGATCGTCGCGTTCCCGCAGGAGGGCATCGCGAAGGCGCCGGGGACGCTCGCGCTCCTGCGCGAGGCGCTCGGTGCCGGCGCGGACGTGATCGGCGGCTGCACGTACAACGAGCGGACCCTCGCCGAGTGCCACGAGCACGCCGAGACCGTCCTCGACCTCGCCGAGGAGTTCGACGTGCCGGCGGACCTGCACGCCGACTTCGCCGACGACACGAGCGACCCGCGGTTCGCCCTCGCGCGGGTCATCGCCGACGCCGTCGTCCGCCGCGGGATGCAGGGCCGGGTCGCGCTCGGGCACATGACCTCGTCCGCGAGCCTGCCCTCGACCGAGCGGGCCGACCTGTTCGCGCGGCTCGCCGAGGCGGGGGTCGCGGTCGTCCCGCTGCCGGCGACCGACCTGCACCTCGGCGGTCGCGCCGACGACCACGACGTCCGCCGCGGTGTCGTCCCGGTCCGCGACCTCTGGGCCGCGGGCGTCACGAGCGCGTACTCGTCGAACAACGTGCGGAACGCCTTCACCCCGTTCGGCAACGCCGACCTGCTCGACATCGGGCTGCTGCTCGCGCAGGTCGGGCACCTGTCCGGGCCGGAGGACCTCGCCCGCGTCCTCGACATGGCGACGACCTCGGCTGCACGGGTCGTCGGGATCGCCGAGACCTACGGCATCCGTGCCGGTGCCGACGCCGACCTCGTGCTCCTCTCGACCACCGACCCGGCGGGCGTGCTGCTCGACCGTCCGGACCGCGCCCTCGTCGTGAAGCGCGGCCGTGTCGTCGCCGAGACCACCCGCACCACCGTCCTCACCACCGGCACCACCCGATCGAAGGAGCTCAGCAATGCGTGAACGGATCCCGCACGAGATCGTCGCCTCCGTCCTGGCCGGCGCCACCGCGTTCATCGGGGGCACCGCGCTGAGCCTGCCCACCTGGGCGATCTTCATCAGCTGGGCGGGGATGTTCCTGCTCGGGCCGAAGCCCACGCTCCGGAACGCCACCCGGCTCTGGGCGACGATGCCGGTGGGGTCGACGTTCGCCCTCGTCATCGTGCTCGTCGACCAGTGGATCGGCACGCTCCTCGGCGACGGGCAGTTCGCCCGGAACGTGGTGCTCGGCGTCGTGATCCTCGTGTGCAACACCGCGCTGATGTGTACCGGCCGGGTCCGTGCGTTCGCGCTGGTCCCCGGGATGTTCCTCGGGTTCGCGTCCTTCTTCGCGACGTACTTCGGCGGCTTCGGCTTCGCACCGGGCAACGTGTGGGCAGCGTGGGTGTCCGTCGTGGTGATGAACGCCGCCGGCCCCGTCTTCGCGTACCTGTCGCGGAGGTGGACCTTCGCGCGCCCGACGGGACCCGACGACGGTGGGGCCGGCGTCCCGTCGGACGCGACGGCTGCCGTCGGGGGCGAGCCGCGCCTCCAGTCCGACCCCGCACCGACGCGCGCCTAGCGCGTCCTCGCAGCCACGGGGTACCCGCCCCCGGTACGCTCGGTTCCCGTGTCACGAGTCGTCCGCCGCCCCCGTTCCGCCGTCCGGAGGCCGGTGACCATCTCGGTCGTCGCCGTGCTCGTGTTGGCGGTCGGCTACCTCGTGGCCGCAGCGGTCGTGCCGTTCGCCCCGGCGAGCGCCTCGACCACGACGTACTCCGCGCCCACGTCGTCGGTGCCGGACCTGACGTTCCCCGGCTACGGCGCCACCGCGGTCGAGGCCACCGACTTCCCGGAGAGCCTGCGCACGAGCGGCGACACGAAGCCCCGGTCGATCGCGAGCATCTCGAAGGTCGTCACGGCGCTCGTCGTGCTCGACGAGAAGCCGCTGCAGCCGGGGGAGTCCGGCCCGACGATCACCTTCAGCCCCGGGATGCAGGCGCTCTACGCGAAGTACCTCGCGGTGAACGGCGAGGTCGCGCCGATGCCCGCCGGCCTCCAGCTCTCGGAGTACCAGACGCTCCAGGTCATGCTCATGAAGTCGGCGAACAACTACGCCGGGTCGCTGGCGCTCTGGGCCTTCGGGTCGATGGACGCCTACCGCCAGGCAGCGGACGAGTGGCTCGACGAGCACGGACTCGACCACACCACGATCGAGGAGCCGACCGGCCTCGACGCGCACAACACCTCGACGGCCACCGACCTCGTCGAACTCGGGCAGCTCGCCCTCGCGAACCCGGTGGTGAAGGAGGTCGTCGGCACGAAGCAGGTCACGGTGCCCGGCGCCGGCGCGATCGAGAACTCGAACAAGCTCCTCGGACTCGACGGTGTCGAGGGCATCAAGACCGGCACGCTCGACGAGGCCGGCGCCTGCCTGCTCTTCGCGGCGACGTACGAGCGCGGTGGCAAGGACGTCACGGTCGTCGGCGCGATGCTCGGCGGCGTCGACCACGACTCGCTCGACGTCGACGTCCAGCGGCTGCTCCGGTCGGTCGCCGACAACTTCCAGGTCGTCACGCTCGCCCACGCCGGGCAGACCTTCGGCACGTTCTCGACGCCGTGGCAGGACGAGGCGGACGCGGTGTCGCGGTCCGCGGCCGAGGTGCTCGTGTGGGGCCGGACGAAGGTGTCCGCGAGGACGAAGCTCGAGCAGATCACCCTCGGCACGAAGGGGGAGCGCGTCGGCACGGTGCGGTTCACCATCACGGACCACGACCCGGTGACGGTGCCGCTCGTGCTCGAGCGGCCGATCGACGACCCGGGCGTCTGGTGGCGGTGGACGAACCCGTTCCAGGGCGCGTGACGGTGCCGGCCTCCGTGCGGCCGTGGCGGCCGTCCGACGCGCCGGTGCTGCTGGCGGCGTCGGCGGACCCGGAGCTCGCGCGCCAGTTCGGCGGTGTGCGGTTCGACGACGTCGCGGCGGCGGAGGCGTTCATCGGGGCGACGTACCGGTTCGACGGGTACGCCCGGTACTGGGCGATCGTCGCGGACGTCGTGGACGTGGCGGACGGGCGCGCCGGGGCGGGCGGCGCCGGGTCGGACGGCGCCGGGTCGGGCGGCGCCGGGGTGCGCGTCGTCGGCTGCGTCGGGGTGACGGCCATCGAGCACACCCACGGCAACGCCTGGGTCTCGTACTGGCTCACACCGGGGGCCCGCGGCCGGGGCCTGGCGACCCGCGCACTCGCCGCCGCCGCCGAGGACGCCTTCGCCCTCGGCCTGCACCGCCTCGAACTCGGGCACCGCACGAACAACCCGGCGTCGTGCGCGGTCGCGACCCGGGCGGGGTTCCGCGCCGAGGGAGTGGAACGCGAGAAGCTCCGCTACGGCGACGACCGCTTCGACGTCGAGACCCACGCCCGCCTGACGACCGACCCGACACCCGACGCCGTGCCACTGCCCCGCGACCCGGCCAGCCCGCCGCCCCGCGACCCGGCCAGCCCACTGCCCCGCGACCCGGCCAGCCCGCCGCCCCGCGACCCGGCCGACGCGCGCCGCGGCGCCTGAGCCCTCACCGGCCGACGGCGCGCTCGACCATTGCACACGGGACGGTCGCGTCCCACCCCGCGATCCGGGGCATCGCGCCGACCCGGACGGTGTCGCCCGGGTGCGCCGCGCAGTACGACGCTCGGTGCTCGATCTCGGCGGACCACTGCGGCCCGTGCTCCCGGAGCGGCACCGCCCCGGCCCCGGCCACGAACGCGACGAGCGAGGCGGCGACGAGCACCCCGCCCGCTGCCCGCCACGACCACCGTGCGCGGGCGAGGAACACGTCGGCGGCGAGGACCACCGCCGCGGTC
Organism: Curtobacterium sp. NPDC087082; assembly: GCF_044745045.1. NCBI lineage: Bacteria > Bacillati > Actinomycetota > Actinomycetes > Micrococcales > Microbacteriaceae > Curtobacterium > Curtobacterium sp. NPDC087082. Next base: position 362,956 of record NZ_JBIUZN010000004.1, read on the forward strand.
AGGAACATCGACGACGCGGCCGCGTACCGCAGGGGCGCCGTGCCTGCCCACGCCGCGGCGGTGAACGAGGACCACGTCGTGCCGGGCGTCCGGTTCACGATGAGCGCCGCGTACCAGACGACGCCGGCGCCGACGCTCACGGCGAGCAGCATCCACCGGGTCCGCCAGTCCGCCAGGACGAGGGCGGCCACCACCGCGACCACGAGGAGCACGGCCGGGACGGTGACGACCCACCAGCCGTGGGCGGAGACGGACGCCCCGACCGCACGCACGTCGGCGTTCCCGCTGCCGCCGACGACCTGGGCGACGAACCCGGCGGTCATGTCCCGGAACGAGGTGATGCCACCCTGGTGCGTGGCGGAACGGGGGTGCGTCAGCGCTGCCGTGACCTGTGCCGCGACACCGAGCACCGCGACCGCTGCGACGGGGATGACCCGACGCTGCCGACGGCCCAGCAGCAGGAGCGGCAGGAACACGGCGGCCTGGATCTCGCTCGTGGTCACGACCGCCACCGCGACGGCGGCCCACGCAGACGACCACCAGCTCCGCGGACGGTGGGCGAGCAGCCACGGCGCCGCGAACAGCAGGTACCAGTGCAGGTTCGCCGCGGTCCCGGCGATCTCGGCGGGCGCCAGCGGGACGAGGGCGGGGACGGCTGCGACGAGCACCCGGAGGGGCCAGGCCCGCACCACACCGCGCGCCAGGACGAAGACGGTGCCGCACACCGCGCCGAGGACCGCGCACGACATCGCCGAGACGGACAGCGCGTACAGGTCGATCCGCCCGAGCGCGACGGCGGCGTCGACCACCAGCCGGGGCAGGACGTGCAGGTAGCCGTCGTAAGGGTGCCACACCGAACGCACCGGACCGAGGGTGAGCCGATCGGTGAGGAAGCGCCCGGAGTCCTCCGCCCAGGCGACGCCGCGGGCCGGGCTCCCGATGCGGACCCACGCGAGCAGGCCGGTGGCGACGGCGACGAGGAGCGCCCAGACCGCCGTGGTCGGGCGTCTCCGCGGGTGGTCCGCCGTCGTCATCGGACCCCCTCGTGCCGTCGTGCCGTCCGTGCTGTGCAGCTGCCGATCGATCCTGGCGTGCGCCGGTGGACGGCACCCGTGACGCAGATGCCGTGACTCTCAGACAGACCGACGAGGACACGGACCGAACGGCTGTGCGCGCCGACCCCCGGCGACGTAGTGTCGGACGGGTGACGACGACGTTCCCCCGGTCCACCCCGTCCGCCCTCGGCATCGACGCCCGTGGCCTCGCCCGGTTCCTCGACGCCCTCGAGTCGACGCCCGACGTCGAACCGCACAGCATCGTGCTGCTCCGCCACGGTCAGGTGGCGGCCCAGGGCTGGTGGCAGCCCTACGCCGAGGACCGCGTCCACCTGCTCTACTCCCTCAGCAAGAGCTTCACCGCCGCCGCCGTCGGGATCGCCGTCCGCGAGGGACTCATCGACCTCGACGCCACCGCTCTCTCGTACTTCCCGGAGCTCGACGCCGAGATCACCGACGAACGCAGCCGCCGCATCCGCGTCCGGCACCTGCTCGCGATGGCGAGCGGCCACCGCGAGGACACCATCGACCGCGCCCGGGAACTCGACCGCATGAACGTCGTGCGCGGCTTCCTGCTCCTGCCGCCGGAAGAGGAACCCGGCGCGCTCTTCACCTACAACCAGCCGTGCACCTACACGCTCGCCGCCATCGTCCGCCGCGTCAGCGGTGGGTCGTTGGTCGACTACCTGCGTCCGCGGCTGCTCGACCCGCTCGGCATCGACGACCTGGCGTGGCGCCGGGACGAGTCCGACGCAGAGCTGGGCTTCAGCGGGTGCTACGCCCCGACCTCGGCGATCGCCGCGCTCGGCCAGCTGTACCTGCAGCGCGGCGTGTGGGCGGGCGAGCGGATCCTCGACGAGGACTGGGTCGCCGCCGCCACGAGCAAGCAGATCGACAACCTCGACGAGGAGAACCCGGACTGGTCGCAGGGCTACGGCTTCCAGTTCTGGATGGCCCGCCACGGCTTCCGCGGCGACGGCGCCTACGGCCAGTTCTGCGTCGTGCTGCCGGAGCAGGACGTCGTCCTCGCGCTCACCGGCCAGAGCCTCGACATGCAGGCCGTCCTCGACGCGGCCTGGCAGCACCTCCTGCCCGCCGTCGACGCTGCGGACCTCGACGCGGCCGCGGATGCGGACCTGGAGGCGCGGCTCGCCTCCCTGGGACTGCCCCCGGTGCAGGGCGGTCGCCTCCCCGACCTCGGCGCCGGTCCGTTCCGCGGTGACGGCATCGACCGGATCGGCTTCACGCGCGACGGCGACCGGTGGCGCGCGGCCCTCGAGGTCGACGGCGGGACGCTCTCGGTACCGGTCGGCGAGGGGGAGTGGGCGGTCGACGGTCCCCTCGCCGCGAGCGGTGCGGTCGTACCGGACGGCACCGTGCTCGTCGACGTCCGGTTCGTGGAGACGCCGCACCTCGCGCACGTGCGCATCGACCTCGCGGCCGGCACCGCCACCGCGTCGTGGGCGACCGAGCCGCTGCACGACGGTCCGCTGACCCTGCGCCGCCCCGCCGACTGATCGAGCGCTACGGGGTGTCGGACTTGTGCTCGACGACGTCCTGCAGCTCGGGTCGCTTCGGGGTCACGCCGTCGCCCGAGGACGTGTGCTTGATCCGCCGGACCACCCACGGCACGAGGTACTCGCGCGCCCAGCCGAGGTCCTCGGCGCGGGCCTCCCGCCACGGACGGGCCTCGAGCGGCTCGGGGTTGAACGGTTCGAGCCCGTGCTCGACGCCGAGCGCGTCCAGCACCGCGGCGGCGACGGTCGCGTGGCCCATCGGGGAGTGGTGCAGCCGGTCGGGAGCCCACATCCTCGGGTCGCGGAGGACCCGGAGCGCCCACATGTTCGCGACGAGGGCGCCGTGCTTCAGCGCGATGGCGTGCAGGTTCTCGTTGTAGATCGCCGTCTTGCCGCGGACCATCCCGAGCACCGGGGTCATGCCGACGTCCGGACCGGTGAAGAGCACCACGGTGGCGCCGTCGCTCCGCAGCCGGGACACCATCGCGTCCACTCGCTCGGCGAGCTCGTCGGGGTCGGAGCCCGGCCGGATGATGTCGTTGCCACCGGCCGACACCGTGACGAGATCGGGACGGAGGGCGAGTGCCGGTTCGACCTGCTCGTCGATGATCTGCTGCAGGAGTCGCCCGCGGATCGCCAGGTTGGCGTAGGCGAAGTCGTCGGACTGGTTGGCCAGGACCTCGGCCACCCGGTCCGCCCAGCCACGGTTCCCGCCGGGGACGGTGGGGTCGGGGTCGCCGATCCCCTCGGTGAACGAGTCACCGATCGCGACGTACCTGGACCACGGATGACGATCTGACACCCCTCGGACCATAGTCTCGTGGCATGACGAAGGCCAACCCCGCGGCGGTGCTGGGCGACGAGCTGCTGGAGCGCATCGCCGCCCGCGCCCCCGGCTACGACGCCGCGAACGCGTTCTGCACCGAGGACCTCGACGAACTCCGGACGGCCGGCTACCTGCGGCTCGGGGTGCCCGTCGAACGCGGCGGTGCCGGGCTCGGGCTCGCCGCGACGACCGCGGTGCAGCGGCGGCTCGCGGAAGCCGCACCGGCGACGGCGCTGGGGCTCGGGATGCACCAGGTCTGGGTGCAGGCGGCGCGCGCCGTCACTGCGCGGGGTGGGTCGTTCCTCCAGGCCGTCACCGACCACGCGGCGGACGACCACCTGCTCGCGTTCGGTGTGAGCGAGCCGGGCAACGACGCCGTCCTCTTCGACTCGCTGACGACGGCGGAGCCGGACGGCGACGGCGGCTACCGCTTCACGGGGACGAAGGTCTTCACCTCGCTGGCCCCGGCGTGGGACGTGCTGAGCGTGTTCGGCAAGGACCGGTCCGGGCCGGAGCCGCGGCTCGTGCACGGTTTCGTGCTGCGGTCCGACGGCGACGTCGAGCACCTCGACGACTGGGACACCCTCGGGATGCGGGCGACGCAGAGTCGCACGACGAAGCTGCACGGCGTGCACGTGCCGGCGGACCGGATCGTGCGGACCCTGCCGGTCGGGCCGAACCAGGACCCGCTCGTGTTCGGCGTCTTCGCGGCGTTCGAGCTGCTCGTGGCGTCGGTGTACGTCGGGATCGCCGCCCGTGCGACGGCCCTCGCGGTGTCGGCGGTGCGGTCGCGCACGGCACCCGACGGGACACCGCGGTCCGCGGACCCGGACGTGCGCCGGGCGATCGCGGACATGCGCGGGACGGTCGACGCGATCGAGCTGCAGGTGACCTCGCTCGCCCGGTCGGTCGACGAGCTCGACGACCTCGGGCCGCGGTGGTTCCCGTTGCTCGTCGGGACGAAGGCCCGGGCGGTCGACGCGGCGCAGCACGTCGTGGACGAGGCGATGCGGGTCGTGGGCGGTGGCGCCTACCGGGCCGGTGGCGAGCTCGCGCGCCTGGCCCGGGACGTCCGGGCGGGCCAGTACCACCCGTCGTCGCGGGACTCGGCGGCGCGGACGATCGCGGCGTCGGTGCTGGGGCCGCTCGCACCGTAGCGTCGCCGCCGCGCGCCCCCAAACTAGTTCGCTTGCGGTACCATTGGCCTCCCCAGCGAACAGGAGGCGGCCGGAGCGTGCCGAGGACCGAGACCACGAACCGGACCGCCCCGCGGCGACGGACCCGCACCCAGCGACTGACGGACCGTGCCCTCGCACTCGACCCCGGGCTCGTGAAGACCGACGGTGCCCTCCGCACGCTCGTCGCCGTCCCGGCCGGCATGGCCGTCGGGTACGCGATCGCGACGGCCTTCGGCCTGCCGGCGATCCTCGGCGTGATGATCGGCGCGATGCCGGCCTTCATCACCTGCCTGGTCATCGTCGACCCGAGCACGGGCCGGACCGCCGCGCGCACCGGGGCGGTCCTCGTGCCGTTCGTCGTCGCACTCGCCGGGAGCATCGCCCTGCAGCCGCTCCGGCTCCTCGAACTCGTCCTCATCGTGGTGCTGCTGTTCGTGCAGTTCGCGGCGGCCTCGTGGGGCGTGTGGGCGGCGGACGCGGCGATCGTCGGGTTCGCCGGGTACCTCTGCGGACTCCTGCTGCCCCTGCCCGAGACGAGCGTCGTCCCGCTCGGGCTCGTCGTCGCGGGCTCCCTCGCCGTGACGATCGTCGTCCGCCTGCTGTTCCGGCCGGATCCGCACCGGGCGCTGCTCCGGACCCGTCGCGGGTTCGTCGCCCGGGGGTCCGACGTGCTCGAGGCCGCCGCCGCGGTCCTGGCCGCCGGAGCCGTCGGCGCTGCCGCGGACGACCAGCGCGCCCGCCGCCGAGCCCTCCGCCGGCTCGGACGCGCTCGTGACCGGTACCACGAGATCGCCCTGACGGTCGACGGCATGCTCGCCGCGAGCGGGGTCGACGCCGACACCACCGCCGAGGAACTGCACCGCCTGGTGTTCGACACGCACTTCGCGATCGACGAGCTCGGCCGCGCGGCCGGGGCGCTGGTCGAGCAGGGCGCGCCGTCGGACGTCCGGCACGCCGCGCTCCGGGCCGTCACGCTCGTCCTCCGGCACGGCGGCAGCCACGGCCAGGAGGCAGCGCACACCCTCCTCGCCCGCTACGGGATCACGGCTTCGGCGGCCGACGACGGATCCCGGACGACCGCGATCGTCCGCCGCATGGCCGCCGAGTTCGCCGACCTGCGGTCCGCCGGACTCCGGTGGCGCGAGCTCCGCGACGAGCTGCCCCGCCACGGCGCCGGCGTGCCCTTCGCCACGCCGGTGATCCTCGCCGGCGGGCGCCCGGCCGGAGCCGTGCCGGTCGTCGCGGACGCCGTCGCCGAGGGGCCGTGGCGCCGCTGGCACCTCACCGCGTCGCTCCGGACCGCCGTCCACGCCGCCATCGCCGTCGCGATCGTCGAACCCCTCGCCCTCCTGCTCGACGGGAGCCGGTTCTACTGGGGCGTCATCGGCGTGATGATCGTCCTCGCCGGCACGAACACCACGCACGAGCGGATCCGGAAGGGCCTCCACCGCGGCGTCGGGACGGTCGTCGGGGGAGCGGTCGGGATCGTCCTCGTGCACCTGCTCGGCACGACGCACCCGTGGGTGACGATCGTGCTCGTGTGCGTCCTGCTCGCCGTCGGCACGTACGGCTTCGGCGGCGTGTACTCGGTCTGGGCCGCGTGCCTCGTCGTCGTCCTCTGCCAGGTGTACGCGTTCTCCGGCACCTTCATGGACTCCCTCATCCCGATGCGGCTCGCCGAGAACCTGCTCGGTGCCGCGGTCGCGGTGCTCGTCAGCGCGGTCGTCCTCCCGATCGCCACCCGTGCCGTCATCCGGCGCGCGGTGCGGCGGCAGCTCGTCGCGGTCCGCGCATTCGTGCTCGCGCTGGTGGGGGTCGAGGACGACGAGGACGACGAGGCGGACGCGGCCGACACGACGGAGGCGGACCGCGCCCGGCGTGACCTGCGCGCCCGGTCGCGCGCGGTCGACGCCGCCACCTACCAACTGGACGCCGTCCTGCGTCCGATGGTCCGCTTCCCGACCGGCGGGCCGGCGCGCGCCGACGCCAGGACGCGCACCTCCCTGCAGGCGGCCGCGACCTTCGCGCGCGAGGCGGCCGGGAGGCTCGGCTCGGCCCCGCAGGACCCGCCAGCGGCCCTGCGCGGTGCGGCCGACCGCCTCGCCGCCTCGATCGCGCAGCTCGCCGACGGCATCGTGGCCGGGCCGCGGTCCGTCACGTCGACGGCGGTCTGGGTCCGGGTCGGCGACCAGCTCGACGAGGCGGTGGCCGCCGCCTCCGGACGGCGGGACGAGCGGGCGATCGCGACGGCCGCGCACGCGCTCGGCCGGATCGACGAGGCGCTCGCGCTGCTCGCCGACCGCCACCACGCGACGGTCGTCGGGGCGATGTCGGTGGGTCCTGGCATCATCGCCGTGTGAGCAAGCAGGACGGACGCAACCGACTGGTGTCCGACGCGCCCGTCGACGACGTGACGGCGAGCGTGCTGCACGTCGACATGGACGCCTTCTTCGCCTCGGTGGAGCTGCTCGACCGGCCGGACCTCCGCGGCCTGCCGGTGATCGTCGGGCACGACTCCGACCGTTCGGTCGTCACGGCCGCCACGTACGAGGCCCGCAAGTACGGCGTGAACTCCGCGATGCCGATGGCCGTCGCCAAGCGCCGGTGCCCCGCGGCGATCATCGTCGAGCCGCACTTCGAGAAGTACCGCGCGAAGTCCGACGCCGTGATGGCCGTCTTCGACCGCTTCACGCCCCGCGTCGAGAAGCTCGGCATCGACGAGGCCTTCCTCGACGTCGCCGGGGCGATCCGGCTGTACGGCACCCCCTGGGAGATCGGTCGGGCGATCCGTGCGGCGGTGTACGCCGAGACGGGCCTGCACTGCTCCGTCGGCGCCGCGTCGACGAAGTTCGTGGCGAAGCTCGCGTCGAGTCGGTCGAAGCCGGACGGCCTGCTCGTCGTGCCGGCTGCCGACACCGTGGCGTTCCTGCACCCGCAGCCCGTGTCGGCGCTGTGGGGGGTCGGTGGCAAGACGCAGGAGACCCTCGAACGACGCGGCATCCGCACCGTGGGGGACCTCGCGACGACGCCACTGGGCTCGCTCGTCTCCGCGCTCGGTCCGGCCGGCGGTCAGCGCCTGCACGACCTCGCGTGGGGCCGCGATCCGCGTGTGGTCGAGAGCGGCGTCGGCGAGAAGTCGATCGGGCACGAGGTCACCTTCGGCCACGACCTCACCGAGCGCGACGACGTCGCCCGGGAACTCCTGCGCCTCGCCGACAAGGTGGCCGTGCGACTCCGACGCGCCGACGTCCAGGCGCGGACGGTGGCGCTCAAGGTCCGCTACACCGACTTCACCACGCTGACCCGGTCCCGCACCCTCGCGGAGCCGACCGACGTCGCCAAGCGCCTGCACCGCGAAGCCGTCGAGCTGTACGACGTGCTGCACCGGCCGGGCAACCGGATCCGGCTCATCGGGGTCCGTGGCGAGAACCTCGTGCCGGCGGCGGCGAGCAACGCGCTCTGGGACGACGACGCGCCGTGGCGCGAGACCGAGACGACGATCGACGCGGTCGCCGCACGCTTCGGCGCCGGCGTGCTCCGACCGGCATCCCTGGTGCGCGGCACGCCCGAGGGGCACGTCCCGCACGCTCGGCAGGACGAAGGGTGACGGTAGAATCTCGTGCAGTGAGCGCAGCCGAGTACACCGATCAGCCAGGGGCGGGGGACCAGCCCGCGGCCCTGTGGGACGACGGCACCGCAGCGCCTGAGCACGCGGTCGTCGCCCACGACGAGGCCGTCGCCGCTGCCGAGGCGGCGGGCAACTCGGCCGTGCAGAACCTGTCGCCGGCCTTCCCGGACCGTGCCGCGTGGGGCACCGCGTCGAAGCTCCGCGCCTGGCAGGTCGAAGCGCTCACCAAGTACTTCGAGACCGAGCCGCGGGACTTCCTCACGGCCGCGACGCCCGGCGCCGGCAAGACCACGTTCGCGCTCCGGCTCGCCACCGAGCTCCTCGCCCGCGGCACCGTCGACCGCATCGTCGTCGTGGCCCCGACGGAGCACCTCAAGCGGCAGTGGGCGGACTCGGCGGACCGCGTCGGCATCCGGATCGACCCGATGTTCAAGAACGGCGACGGCATGTTCGGCCGGCACTACCAGGGCGTGGCGATCACCTACGCCCAGGTCGGCATGAACCCCGAGGTCCACCAGAAGATCACCGCCGGCGGCAAGACGCTCGTGATCCTCGACGAGGTCCACCACGGCGGCGACGCCCTGACCTGGGGCGACGGCATCAGAGAGGCGTTCTCGAAGGCCACCCGTCGCCTGTCCCTCTCCGGCACCCCGTTCCGCTCGGACACCGCGCCGATCCCGTTCGTGCAGTACGCCCCCGACGAGCAGGGCATCCGCACCTCGATCTCCGACTACAACTACGGCTACGGGCGCGCCCTCAAGGACGGCGTCGTCCGCCCGGTGCTCTTCATGGCGTACGCCGGGCAGATGCGCTGGAAGACCCGCATGGGCGACGAGATGTCGGCGTCGCTCGGCGAGCAGGTCACGAAGGACATCACCGCCCAGGCCTGGCGCACGGCGCTCTCACCCGAGGGCGAGTGGATGCCGGCCGTCCTCTCCGCCGCCGACAAGCGCCTGACCGAGGTCCGCCGTGGTGTGCCGGACGCCGGCGGCCTCGTCATCGCCACGGACACCACCACGGCCCGCGCGTACGCCCGCATCCTGCAGCAGATCACGGGGGAGCGGCCGACGGTCGTCCTCTCCGACGAAGCGGCGGGGTCGAGCCGGATCAGCGCCTTCGCCGAGGACACCTCCCGATGGATGGTCGCCGTCCGCATGGTGTCCGAGGGCGTGGACGTGCCGCGGCTGTGCGTCGGCGTGTACGCCACGAGCGCGAGCACCCCGCTCTTCTTCGCCCAGGTCATCGGCCGCTTCGTCCGGGCCCGTCGCCGCGGTGAGACGGCGAGCGTGTTCCTGCCGAGCGTGCCCGGGCTGATGGCGCTGGCGGCCTCCCTCGAGCTCGAGCGCGACCACGCCCTCGACCGCCCGAAGGACGCCGACGACGGGATGTACAACCCCGAGGACGCGATGGTCGCCGAGGCCAACAAGGAGGACCGCGCGTCGGAGAGCCTGCTCGAGGTCCAGCCGTTCGAGGCGCTCGACTCGCAGGCGTCCTTCGACCGTGTCCTCTACGACGGCGGCGAGTTCGGCAGCGGCGGCGAGGTGGGCTCGCTCGAGGAACTCGACTTCATCGGCATCCCGGGGCTGCTCGAACCCGACCAGGTGCGCGACCTGCTCCGTGCACGCCAGGCGACGCAGGCGAAGCGAGCGAAGGGGCGCACCCCGAAGGACGGCATGCCCAAGGCGGCCGCCCCCGCACCCGAGGACCGCCCGATGTACCAGACGATCAAGGAGCAGCGGTCCGAGCTGCACCGGCTCGTCTCGATCTGGTCCCGACACGCGAACGAACCGCACGGGGCCATCCACGCCGAACTCCGCCGCATCAGCGGTGGCCCGGCCGTGGCGCAGGCGAGCATCGAGCAGATCCAGAAGCGCATCGACGTGCTGCGCTCCCGCATCGGCGGCCGCCGGTGAGCACCGCGTGATCGAGACCGTCGACGACCGCACCTGGTACGTCAAGCGCGACGCGGAGTCCTCGCCCGAGGCGATCATCGACCGATTCGGCGGGGGCTACCGGCTCCGTCGGTTCTCGCTCACCGAGTCCCGCCGGACGCCCCACGGGGTGTACACGGGCGTCGAACTCGCCGAGACCGCGTGGTGGCGGCTCCGCGACAGGCCGCGGACCTCATGACATCGCAAGCCGAAGTCGGGTAGACCGGGGGAATGGCAGACTCCATCCCTCACGTCCTCGTCCTCGGCGGCGGCTCCGCTGGCTACACCACCGTCAAGCAGCTCCAGAAGCACGCAGCGACCGTGCCGATGCGCATCACGCTGGTGGACCAGAACACGTACTACACGTACCTGCCGTTCCTGCCCGAGGTCGCCGGTGGCCACATCGCCCCGAAGGACGTGACCTTCGAGCTGCGCCGTGCGCTCCGCAAGACCCGGGTCATCCAGGGCAAGGTCACCGGGATCTCCTCGGCCGACAAGACCGTCTCGATCGCCACGGCCGGCGGCGACGACCGCACGCTCGGTTACGACCAGCTCGTCGTCGCGCTCGGCTCCGTCACGCGCACGTTCCCGACGCCCGGGCTCGAGGAGTACGGCGTCGGCTTCAAGAGCGTCGAAGAGGCCGCCTACGTGCGCGCGAAGCTCCTCGACAACATCGCCAAGGCCGCTGCCACCCGCGACGAGGACGAGCGCCGCAAGCTGCTCACGAGCATCTTCGTCGGCGGCGGGTACACCGGCGTCGAGGCGATCGGCGAACTGTTCGACGTCTCGCAGGCCGCCATCAAGACCTACCCGTCGCTCGCCGGCGAGCACCCCCGCTGGGTCCTCATCGACGCGCTCGACCGCGTCGCGCCCGAGGTCGGTCCGGAGCTGTCCAAGTGGACCCTCGAGTCGCTGCGAGCCCGCGGCATCGACGTCCGCCTGAAGACGACCATGCCGAGCTGCGAGGGCGGCGTCGTGAAGCTCTCCGACGGCGACGAGTTCGCCACCGGCCTCCTCGTCTGGACGGCCGGCGTGAAGCCGAACCCGCTCCTCGACGCGTCCGACCTGCCGCGCGGCCCGAAGGGTCACCTCGCCGCGAACGCGAAGCTGCAGGTCGAGAGCGAGGACACCCACGAGGTCGTCCCCGGCGTCTGGGGCCTCGGCGACGTCGCGCAGGTGCCCGACCTGACGGCCGAGAAGCAGCCGGCGTACTACCCGCCGAACGCGCAGAACGCCGTCCGCCAGGCCGTCGTGGCCGCGGACAACGTGGTCGCGACGATCACGGGCAAGCCGCTTGAGGAGTACCGCCACCCGTCCATCGGCACCGTCGCGTCGTACGGTGTCGCGAAGGGCGCGGCGAACATCAAGGGCATCAAGATGACGAACCTCCTCGCGTGGCTCGCGCACCGCGCCTACCACGTGTACGCGATGCCGACGCTCAACCGCAAGGTGCGCATCGTGATCGGGTGGGTCACCGGGGCCGTGTCGGGTCGCGACGCGACGTCCCTCATCAAGGAGACCGACCCGCGCCGCACGTTCGTCGAGGCGTCGAAGTCCTAGACGCGCGTTCCTGTCGGACGGGAGGCGCGGTGCCGGCTGGCACCGCGCCTCCCGTCCGTCGTCCGGTCGCGCCGACGCGCGTGGTGCGGCAGACTGACTCCCTCGGTGCCGCCGCACGGAGGTCCTGGAAGACACCGCACGTGACCACCACCATCTCCTGCCCCCGCTGCCGAGCCGTTCGCCGCGCCACCGGGGTGCACCGCTGCCCCGGACCGGACGACCCCGCCCGAGCGCTGGGCGTAGGCACCAGCGTCGCCGCGGTCCTGGACGTGCTCGCCGGTGGCGGCCGACCGTTCCTCGTCGGCGGCGTGGTCCGCGACGCGCTGTTCCGTGCGTCCGGGCGCGCGCTCCCCGTCGCCGACGACCACGACGTCGACGTCGAGGTGCACGGCACGGACACCGCCTCGGTCGTCGACGCGCTGCGCGCGGCGGGAGCCGTCGTCGTCACCACGGGGGCGCGCTTCGAGGTCCTCAAGGTCGTGGTCGAGGGCGTGCACGTCGACGTCGCGGTCGTGCCGGGGAACGCCGACGACGACGGGCTCGCCGCGTCCCCCGTCCGTCGCGACTTCACGGTCAACGCGGTCGCGTGGGACCCGGCGACGAACGAGTACGTCGATGCGGTCGGTGGGATCGACGACGCTGCCCGGGGTGTGCTCCGACACACCTCGGACCGGTTCGGGGACGATCCGCTGCGGGTGCTGCGCGCCGTGCAGCTCGTGGCGCGCTTCGACCTCGTGCTCGACCCGTCGACGGTCGACGTCGCCCGGTCGCTGGTGGACGCGTTCCCGTCCGTGGCCGCGGAGCGGGTCTGGCCGGAGATCCGGAAGGCGGCGCGGGGCGACCACCAGTCGCGGGCGCTCCAGGTGCTGCACGACACCGGGTGGGAGCGGCACCTCCCGGAGCTCGCCGCGGTGCGCGACGTGCCGCAGGACCCGCGGTGGCACCCCGAGGGCCCCGTGCACGTGCACCTGGGGCTCGCGGCGGACGCTGCTGCCGCTGCCTGCACCGCCGACGGCGTCACCGGTGAGGACCGCACCGTCGTGGTGCTCGGCGCGCTCCTGCACGACCTCGGCAAGGCGGGCGACGGGACGCAGCGGGAGCGGGACGACGACGGCACGGTCCGGGTCCGCAGCCTCGGGCACGAGGTCTCGGGCGCGCATGCGGCGCGGGACCTGCTGCGGCGGATCGGCGCGCCGCGCACCCTCTCCGAGCGCATCGCCACGATCGTGCGTGAGCACATGGTGGTGCACTCGACCGACGGTGCGGCGCCGTCGGTGCCGGCAGCGCGCCGACTGCTCCGTCGTCTCGGCGGGTCGATGGCGACCGCCGAGTGCTGGGCCCGGGTGTGCGAGGCGGACTCGCAGGGGCGCGGCTCGGCGTCGGGGCCGTCACCGGCGTGGGCGTGGCTCGCGGTCATGCGTGCGGACGAGGCCGCGGGACCCCGGGTGCGCCTCGTGACCGGGCGGGACCTCGTCGCGGCGGGGCTCGCGCCGGGGCCGCGGTTCCGGGAGGTCCTGGACGCCGCGGCCGAGGCGCAGGACGAGGGGCGCTTCGAGGACGCGGCGGGTGCCCGCGACTGGCTGCGCCGTGCCCTGGAGCCGCGCTCCTGACGGCCGGTCGGTGCGGGCCGGGCCGGCGCCGCGCCTCCTGGCTCGTGGGGCCGGTGGCGGTCGACTCGGCGCGACGACGTCGATGTCGTGCGACACCGACGATGTCGCACGCCCGCGCCCGCAACCGTTGCACGCGCGCCCCAGCGACACCCCCGATGTCGCACGACACCGACGATGTCGCACGCCTGCGCTCGCAACTGTTGCACGCGCGCCCCAGCGACATCCCCGACGTCGCACGACACCGACGATGTCGCACGCCTGCGCTCGCAACTGTTGCACGCGCGCCCCAGCGACATCCCCGATGTCGCACGCCCGCGCCCGCGCCCGCGCCCGCACCCACCTACCGGACGCACCCGCCGTGAGCGCAGCGAACTGGCGCCCGCACCCCGCCGTGAGCGCAGCGAACCGGCGCGTTCGAGGCGGTGACGCCCCGAGCGAAGCGACGGCGGCACTCGCCGGGAAGGCACGAACAGGAAATGCCCCCGGGCCGAAAGGCCAGGGGGCATCCCATTTCCTGTGTCCGAGGGGGGACTTGAACCCCCACGCCCTAATACGGGCACTAGCACCTCAAGCTAGCGCGTCTACCATTTCCGCCACCCGGACAGGTGTTTCTTCACTTGTCGGCCGTCGTTCCGGGCTGTTTCCCCGGCGTTCCTGCCGAGAGAAGACACTAGCACGGGTCTGAACGCCCGATGAACACAGCGGCGCATCCCGGGCGCGTCCTACTGTGACGTCCGACGCCGGGGCCGTCGGCGCGGACCGGTAGCGTTGGGCCATGACGAACCCGGAGGCCACGCTGACCGACCTCGAGGCCACCGCGGCGATCGCCCGTGACCTCATCCGCATCGACACGACGAACTGGGGCGAGGGGAAGTCCCGCGGCGAGACCGAGGCGGCGCACTACGTCGAGGCGAAGCTCCGTGCGCTCGGGCTCGAGCCGCAGCTGTTCGAGTCCGAACCCGACCGGGTGAGCGTCGTGGCGCGGGTGCCCGGACGCAACCGCGACAAGTCCGCGCTGGTCGTGCACGGTCACCTCGACGTGGTGCCGGCGGACCCGGCGAACTGGTCGGTCGACCCGTTCGGCGGCGAGGTCCGGGACGGCATGCTCTGGGGTCGCGGCGCGGTCGACATGAAGAACATGGACGCGATGATGCTCACGTCGCTGTCGGACGTCATCGAGCAGCAGGGAGCGCCGGAGCGCGACCTCGTGATCGCGTACTTCGCCGACGAGGAGGCCGGGGGAGTCCTCGGCTCGCACCACGTCGTCGAGAACCACCCCGAGGTGTTCCGGGGTGCGAGCGCGGCGATCAGCGAGGTCGGCGGCTACTCGATCACCCTCGGCGACCGTCGTGCGTACCTGCTGCAGACGGGCGAGAAGGCCCTGATGTGGATCAAGCTCGTCGCGACCGGCACCGCGGCGCACGGGTCGCACGTCATCCACGACAACGCGGTGACGAAGCTCGCCGCGGCGGTCGCCCGGATCGGCAGCGAGGAGTGGCCGGTGCGGCTGTCGGCGACGACCGACGCGATGGTGGCCGAGGTCGCACGGTTCCTCGGGGTGGACCCGACGGTGACCGGCCCGGACGAAGTGGCGCTGGCCACGGGGTCGGCGTCGCGGTTCATCCACGCGGCCCTGCACACGACGACGAACCCGACGGTGCTCACCGCCGGGTACAAGCACAACGTGATCCCCGACCACGCCGAGGCACTGGTGGACATCCGGTGCCTCCCCGGCGACGAGGAGACGGTGCTGGCGCGTGTCCGGGAGCTCGCGGGCGACGACGTCGAGGTCGTGATGTCCTTCCGCGACATCGGGCTCGAGCAAGACTTCGGCGGCCCCCTGGTCGACGCCGTGCGCGACGTCCTCGGCCGGCACGACCCGGGTGCTCCGGTGCTGCCGTACCTGCTCTCGGGCGGGACGGACAACAAGGCGCTGTCGACGCTGGGGATC
Organism: Curtobacterium sp. NPDC087082; assembly: GCF_044745045.1. Taxonomy (NCBI): domain Bacteria; kingdom Bacillati; phylum Actinomycetota; class Actinomycetes; order Micrococcales; family Microbacteriaceae; genus Curtobacterium; species Curtobacterium sp. NPDC087082. Next base: position 378,212 of record NZ_JBIUZN010000004.1, read on the forward strand.
GCGGGCTACGGGTTCGTGCCGCTGCAGCTGCCGGCGGGCGTGGACTTCCCGGCGATGTTCCACGGCGTGGACGAACGTGTGCCGCTCGACTCGCTGGCCTTCGGGCGGCGGGTCCTCGGAGACCTCCTCGCCACGTACTGATATTGTGCATGGTCGCCGGTCCGGCGGTGTCCTGAACCGACTCTCCCCGAAAGGCCCGAGCCGTGCACATCCTCGAGGCGATCTTCCTCGGCTTCGTCCAGGGGCTCACCGAGTTCCTCCCGGTGTCGTCCAGCGCCCACCTCCGCATCGTCGGGCTGTTCCTGCCGGACGCGCAGGACCCGGGCGCGGCGTTCACCGCGGTGACGCAGCTCGGCACCGAGACCGCCGTGCTGATCTACTTCTGGCGCGACATCACCCGGATCGTCGGCCGGTGGTTCCGGTCGCTGTCGGGGAAGACCGTGCCCCGGAACGACCCGGACGCCCGACTCGGGTGGCTCGTGATCCTCGGGACCATCCCGATCGGCATCGCCGGCCTGCTGCTCAAGGACTCGATCGAGACGACGTTCCGGTCGCTGTGGATCGTCGCGATCGTCCTCATCGTGTTCGGCATCGTGCTCGGCGTGCTCGACGTCGTCGGCAAGAAGGTCCGGCGCATCGAGCACATGACGTTCGGCGGCGGGATCCTGATCGGCCTCGCCCAGATGCTCGCCCTCGTCCCCGGCGTCTCGCGTTCCGGCGCGACCGTGTCGATGGGGCTCGCGCTCGGCTACACCCGCCCGGCGGCCGCCCGGTTCGCGTTCCTGCTCGCCGTGCCCGCCGTGTTCCTCTCCGGCCTGTACGAGGCCGCCACGAGCCTCGGTGACACCGGCGCACCGTTCGGCGTGGTCGACACGCTCATCGCCACGGTGGTCGCCTTCGTCGTCGGCTTCGTCGTGATCGCGGCGTTCATGAACTACATCAGCAAGCGCAGCTTCATGCCGTTCGTCGTCTACCGGATCGCACTCGGTATCGTTCTCATCGTGTTGTTGTCGCTCGGAGTGATCCAGCCGTGAGGGCCTGGCAGGTCCCGTCCGTCCCCGATGTCCCGGGCACCGCGCCCCGCCCGGTCGTGCACGACACGGCGACCGGCAAGCCCGTCGACCCGACCGGTGGCGAGGAGCGTGCGGCGCTCTACGTGTGCGGCATCACCCCGTACGACGCCACCCACCTCGGCCACGCCGCGACCTACCTCTCGTTCGACACGCTCGGTCGTGTCTGGCGGGACGCCGGGTTCGAGGTCGAGTACGCGCAGAACACCACGGACGTCGACGACCCGCTCCTCGAACGGGCGGCGCGGGACGGCGTCGACTGGCGCGAGCTCGCGGCCTCGCAGATCGACCTGTTCCGGTGCGACATGGAGGCGCTGCGGGTCCTGCCGCCGGACGACTTCGTGGCGGTGACGGACGAGGTCGAACGCATCGCCGAGGCCGTGGCGTTCCTGCAGGAGACCGGCTACGCCTACGCGGTGCCGACGCCGGAGTCCGCGGGCGACGACCTCTACTTCGACGTGAACCGCCCGACCGAGGCCTGGTCGCTCGGGGACGAGAGCGGCCTCGACCGCGAGACCATGCTCGCGCTGTCGGCCGAGCGTGGCGGCGACCCCGACCGTGCGGGCAAGCGCGACCCGCTCGACCCGCTGCTCTGGCGCGCCGCACGAGCGGGCGAGCCGAGCTGGGACTCCGCCGTCGGCCCCGGGCGCCCCGGGTGGCACATCGAGTGCAGCGTCATCGCCGGCGACCGCCTCGGCCTGCCGATCAGCGTCCAGGGCGGCGGCAGCGACCTCGTCTTCCCGCACCACGAGATGAGCGCCGGGCACGCCGCAGCGCTCGCGCACCAGCCGCTCGCGCAGGCGTTCGTGCACACCGGGATGATCGCCTACCAGGGCGAGAAGATCTCGAAGTCGCTCGGCAACCTCGTCACGGTCCGTGGGCTGCTCGACGACGGCGCCGACCCGCGTGCGATCCGCCTCGCGCTGCTGTCGCACAAGTACTCCGACGACTGGGAGTGGTTCGACACCGAGCTCACCAGCGCCACGACGCGCCTGGCCACGTGGGACGCCTGGGCCTCCGGGAGCGACGCCGGACACGCCGACGACGCGGCCGAGGTCATCGCCCGGGTCCGCGCCCGTGTCGCGGACGACCTCGACACGCCGGGCGCCGTCGCCGCGGTCGACACGGCGATCGCGGGCGGGACGGCGGTCACGCCGGACCTCGTGGACCTGGTCGACGCCCTGCTCGGCATCCGCCTCGGCTGACGCGACCGGCCGCCCCCGTTCGTCGAGCGGGCAGGACATGCCGCTCAGGTTCGCCGAGAGGGCGGAATCGCCCGACTCCAGGCGCCGAGCGTGACCGAAAGTGCCCGCTCGCGCGGACGGGACGGGACGGGACGGGACGCGACCAGACGACGGACGGGAGGCGGGGGGGCCCCCGGGCCCCCCCCCCCCCGCCCGGCGGGGGGGGGGGGGGGCGGGGGCCGGGGGGGGGGGGGGGGCCCCCCCCCCCCCGGGGGCCCGGCCGCCGGGG
>NZ_JBIUZN010000004.1:380764-480193 GCF_044745045.1 Curtobacterium sp. NPDC087082
CGGGGCCCTCCTCGTGGTGCCCCGGGGGCCCCCCCGGGGGGGGGCGGGGCGGGGGGGGGCGGGCCCCCCCCCCGCCGGGGGGGGGGGGGGGGGGCCCCCCCGGCCCCCCCGCCTCCCGTCCGTCCGTGTGGTCGCGTCTACTGCGACGGTGGCGGCGGGCGGAACCCCTCGCCCCCGGCGGTCCCGCCGTCCTTGCCGTCCTTGCGCTCGCGGCGGCGGAGGTACTGCTCGAACTCCTGCGCGATGGCGTCGCCCGACGCCTCGGGGGAGTCGACCGTGTCCCGCGCCTGCTCGAGCTGGCCGATGTAGGACGCCATGTCCTCGTCGTCGGCGGCGAGGGCGTCGATGCCCTCCTCCCACTCGGTGGCGTCGTCGAGCAGCGATCCCCGCGGGACCGTGACGTCGGTGAGCTCCTCGATCTTGTCGAGCAGCGAGAGCGTCGCCTTGGGGGACGGCGAGTTGTGCACGTAGTGCGGCACCGAGGCCCAGAGCGACAGCGTGGTGAGGCCGGCGCTGTCCATCGCGTCGGCGAGCACCCCGAGGATCCCGGTCGGGCCCTCGTACGAGGAGCGGTCGACGTCGAAGGCGGCACGCACGCCCGCGTTCTCGCTCGACACGAACACCGAGATGGGTCGGGTGTGCGGGACGTCGGCGAGCATTGCTCCGACGAAGACGACGGCGTCGATCGAGTAGACGTCCGCGAGGTCGATGATCTCCGCGCAGAAGCCGCGCCAGGTCCGCGAGGGCTCCGGGCCGACGAGCACGTAGACGTCGCGTTCGGACGGGGAGCCGGTGGCACCGATCACGGGTCGACCCTCGGCACCGGGACCGTGCAGGACGATCCGCGGCCACTGGATGCCCCGGCCGCCGTTCTCGTCCGTGCCGACGTTCGGGCGGTTGAACTGGTAGTCGACGTACCGCTCACCGTCGAGTTCGCGCAGCTCGTCGAGCTCGAGCGACTCGACGATGCGCCTGGCGAGACCGCTCGCCGCTTCTCCGGCGTCGTTCCAGCCCTCGAAGGCGACGACGAGCAGTCGACCGTCGCTGAAGGGGGAGTGCTGTGGCACGGACGGGACCTCCTGGTGGTGGCGCGGGGCGCGGGCGGCTCGCAGGTCGCGCGCGACCGGACATTCGAGCAACAAGGATAGGGCCGCTCGACCGGAGTGCGTCCACGCGTCCGCGGTGAGCGGAACGCGGGCGGACCGCCCCGGTAGACTCGTCGCCCGTGACCGCGCAACCCTTCGCCCTCGTCCCGCCCGCAGCCGTGCTGTGGGACATGGACGGCACGATCATCGACACCGAGCCGATCTGGCAGCAGTCCCAGGTCGAGCTCACCGACCGCTACGGCGTCGTCTGGACCCACGAGGACGGTCTCGCCCTGGTGGGCAGCGGCCTCGAGCGCTCGGGGGAGATCCTCCGCGACAAGGGCGTCGAGATGGAGGTCGAGGAGATCATCCAGTGGATGACCGAGTACGTGATGGTGCGCCTGCGCGACGGTGAACTGCCGTGGCGTCCCGGTGCTCGCGAGCTCATCGAGGGCCTGCACGACCGCGGCATCCCGACCGCCCTCGTCACGATGTCCCGTCGGAAGATGGCGCTCGTCGCCGCCGATGCGCTCGGTGCCCGCGGGTTCCGGGTCGTCGTCGCGGGTGACGACGTCGAGCGGCCGAAGCCCTTCCCCGACGCCTACCTGTCCGCCGCCGCACAGCTCGGCGTCGACCCGACCGCGTGCGTCGCGATCGAGGACTCGGCGACCGGCGTGGCCTCGGCCGTGGCCTCCGGCGCGGTCACGGTGGCCGTCGAGCACATCGTCCCGCTGTCGGACATCACGGGCGGCGACGTCCACCTCACCACCCTCGCGGACGTCGACGTCGACCGGCTCGTCGAGCTGACCGGCCCGGCCCTCGCCGCCCGCACCCAGGAGGTCGCACGATGACGGACGCGCTCCCGAACCCCACCGAGTCGCTGCCGCACACCGCGGGCGGCGCACCGCACACCCCGCCGCGCGGCCCCTTCCGCGCCGGTGACCGCGTGCAGCTGACCGGTCCGAAGGGCAAGCTGACGACCCTGTCGCTCGAGGTCGCGGGGGAGTACCACACCCACCGCGGCGTCCTGCGGCACGACGACGTCATCGGGCAGCCGGACGGGTCGGTGATCCGGGCGAGCACCGGTGACGAGTACCTCGCGCTGCGTCCGCTCCTCAACGACTACGTGATGTCGATGCCCCGCGGTGCCGCCATCGTGTACCCGAAGGACGCCGCCCAGATCGTGGCCTTCGCCGACGTCTTCCCGGGCGCCCGCGTGGTCGAGGCCGGTGTCGGTTCCGGCGCGCTCTCGCTGTTCCTCCTGCGGGCGATCGGACCGACCGGACAGCTGCAGTCGTTCGAGCGCCGCGAGGAGTTCGCCGCGATCGCCCGTGGCAACGTCGGCACCTTCCTCGGCGCCGTCCCGGACAACTGGTCGGTCACGGTCGGCGACCTCGTCGATGAGCTGCCCGGCGCCGCCGAACCGCAGAGCGTCGACCGGGTCGTCCTCGACATGCTCGCGCCGTGGGAGTGCGTCGACGCCGCAGCGGACGCCCTCGTCCCCGGTGGTCTCATCGTCTGCTACGTCGCGACCGTCACGCAGCTGTCCCGCACGGCCGAGGCGCTCCGCGACACCGGGCGCTTCACGGACCCGCAGTCCAGCGAGACCCTCGTCCGCACCTGGCACGTCGAGGGCCTGGCCGTCCGCCCGGACCACCGCATGGTCGGGCACACCGGGTTCCTCGTCACGGCACGCCGGCTGGCCGACGGTGTCGTGCTGCCGAACCTGAAGCGTCGCGCAGGTAAGGCGGAGTTCTCCGACGAGGACGTCGAGGCCTGGACGCCCGGTGCCGTCGGCGAGCGGTCGGCCAGCGACAAGAAGCTCCGCAAGGTCGCGCGACAGGCGGCAGCGCAGGCCCGCAAGGTCGCCGCAGCCGAGGCCGGACCCGCCGCGTCCGACGCGGACGGCGCTGCTGAGGACGACCGGTAGGCTACGCGACGTGCCCGTCCTGCATCGAACGGAAAGAGGGTCCGTGCGCACCATCCCCGCACTCCTGGTCACCATCGGCCTCGCCGCAGCACTCACCGGGTGCGCGGCGAGCGGGGCCGGTTCCACGCCGTCGAGCTGCGCCGCTCCCGGTGCCGCGTCCGAGGCGGTCACCGCCACGGGTGCGTTCGGCAAGGAGCCGAAGGTCAACATCCCGAGCGGCCTCACCACGAAGGGCACCCAGGTCTCGGTCCTCCGCCAGGGCGAGGGCCGCGAGATCGAGGACGGCACGCCCGTCGTGATCGAGTACACCCTCGTCGACGGTGCGACCGGCGAGGTCGCACAGACGAGCGGGTACTCCGGCCAGACCGCCCCGATCACCGCGGGTGCCGACAACTACGGGGCGCTCGGTGCCTCCCTCGAGTGCGCGCACGTCGGTGACCGCCTCGCCGTCGCACTGCCGAAGAGCGCCCTGAGCTCCTCGACCACCGGCGACACGGGGACCTCGTCGACCAAGACCGAGGACGCCGTCATCGCCGTCATCGACGTCAAGAAGGCCTTCGACGCCCGCGCGACCGGCACGCCGCAGCTCGCCGGGGACGGGATGCCCGCCGTCGTCCTCGCGCCGTCGGGTGCGCCCGGCATCACGATCCCCTCGTGGTCGGCGCCGAAGTCAGACGAGACGCACCTGCTCCGCAAGGGGCACGGCGCCGAGCTCACCGACACGGACACCGCCGTCATCAAGTACACCGCCGTGTCGTGGCCCGCTGACGGCACCGACGCCTCGGTGGCCGGCTCCAGCTGGACCGACGGCTCGGGCGCCCAGACCGTGCCGCTCACCAAGGGCCAGGTGCAGGAAGGCGTCCGGAATGCCATCGTCGGGCACCGTGTCGGCGACCAGGTGCTCACGATCGTGCACCAGCAGGGCGCGGCGTACGCGTACGTGATCGACGTCCTCGGGAAGATCTCCGCCTGACCCTCCCGGACCGTCCACGGACCGCGGCGCGGGTGCACTCCGGTGCACCCGCGCTGCCGTAGGATCGGCTCGTGCCAGCGACCCGTGTGCCCCGTGTGCCTGCCGAGGAACGGCTGTTCAGCCTGGTGCTCGCGCTGCTCTCGACGGAGTCCGGGCTGACGAAGTCCGAGATCCTGGCCAACGTGCAGGGCTACCGGCAGCGGTTCACGACGGGCGGCGACAACGCCTCGCTGGAGCGCCAGTTCGAGCGCGACAAGGACGACGTCCGCGAGCTGGGCATCCCGCTCGAGACCATCGAGACCCCGGGTGCCGCCGGCAACAACCAGACGCTCCGCTACCGGATCCCGAAGGGCGAGTACGACCTGCCCGTCGACGTCCGCTTCACGCCGGACGAGTCCGCGCTCCTGTCCCTCGCCGCGATGGCCTGGCGCGAGGGGGCGCTCTCCGCCGACTCCCGTCGCGGCCTGCTCAAGGTGCGGTCCGCCGGATCCGAGGACGACGGCGCCGGAGCCCTCGGCGTCGACGCGTACGCCCCGCGGCTCCGCGCCCGTGACGTCGCCTTCGAGCCGCTGCGCTCGGCGCTCGACCGGTCCGCCGCGGTCCGCTTCGACTACATCACGCCGGGGCAGCACGAGCCGCGTCGGCGTCAGGTGGCCCCGGTCGCACTCGTCCAGCACGGCGGCCGCTGGATGCTCGCCGCGCACGAGTTCGCGACGGACAGCGAGAAGAACTACCTGCTCTCCCGGATCGTCGGGCCCGTCGCCCAGTACGAGGTCGGGCAGCACCCGGCCCCGGCCGGTGCGGGCGAACGCGCACTGGCGGAGCTCGAGCGCATCTGGGCGGCGCGCACCGCCCGGATCCGGGTCGCACCGGGGTCGGACGCCGAACGTCGGCTCGCCCGCCGGCGGGACACCGAGACCGACGACGACGGCGTCCTGGTGCTGCACCACGTCGACCCCCAGATCCTCGCCGAGGAGCTCGCCGCCTTCGGGCCCGAGGTTCGCGTGCTCGAGCCGGACGACCTGCGCGACCGGGTGACCGAGCGCCTGCGGGCCCTCGTCGCCGACCACGCCGACGCACCGGCACCCGCCGACCACGCCGACGCACCGGCACCCGCCGACCACGCCGAGCCCGCCCCCGACCAGGACGGGAGCACCCGTGGCTGAGCAGCAACCACTCCAAGCGCAGGACAAGCTCGCGTTCCTGCTCGCCCTCGTGCCGTACCTGATCGACCGCGAACGCGTCTCGGTCGCCGAGGCCGCTCGGCACTTCGGCGTCCCCGAGACCCGGATCCGCCGTGCCGTCGAGCTCATCGCGGTGTCCGGCGTCCCCGGCGAGACGATGCAGTACCAGCACGGCGACCTGTTCGACATCGCGTGGGACGACTTCGACCAGAACGACATGATCGTGCTGACGAACCTCGTCGCGATCGACGACTCCCCGCGGCTCTCGGCGCGCGAGGCGTCCGCGCTCATCGCCGGACTGCAGTACCTGTCCGCCCTGCCCGAGGCCGCCGACCGAGACGCGATCCGCGCGCTCATGGCGAAGCTGTCCCGCGGTGCCGGTGGCGCGGCCGCGAACGTCGCCGTCGGGCAGGACCTGCACGACGTCGCCCTCGCGGTCATCCGCAAGGCGATGGCCGACGGTCGCGGGCTCGCGTTCGAGTACGCCGGTCCGCGCACGCAGGGGAGCACCCGCCGCGTCGACGCGCTGCGCGTGGAGTCGATCGACACCGACTGGTACCTGCGGGCCTGGGACCTCGACCGACAGGCCCTCCGCACGTTCCGTCTCGACCGGATGTCCGGCGTGCGGGTCGACGACCGCCCGGCGGAGAAGTCGATCGACGACGTGGTGATCCCGGACACGCTGTTCCAGCAGGCGGCCGAGGACGTGATCGTCACCGTCGAGCTCGACTCCTCGTCGTTGCCGCTCGTGGCCGACTTCCTCGCCGACACGGCCGACGCGCCCGACACCGACGGCCGGGTGCGCATCCGGCTGGCGGCGTCGAACGGCTTCGACGGTGTGGTGCGGCTCGTCGCGGGGCTGCCCGGTCGTGCGGTCGTGCTCGACCCGCCGGCTGCACGGGCCGCGGTGCGCGACTTCGCCGCGGCGGCCCTCGCCGCCGACTGAGCTGCGCGCGGCCGCCGGACCGGCGCTGCGTGTCGCGGACGTCGAACCACGAAACTGACGTGGAACCGGCACCGCGACGTGGTTCGACGTCGGTTCCGTGGTTCGAACCGAGCGCGCTCGCCGGCGGCGCGCGACCGCCGGACCGGACACGCGTCGGCCCCGCCGCCGACGTGCCGACAGACGGACGGGAGGCGCGGTGCGGGCCCGCCCCGCGCCTCCAGGCCCGTGACCCTCCTGTGCGAACGCACGTCGCGGCCGACTGTCGGTCCCGACCCCGTAGGATCGACCCATGGCTTCGACGACCGCGCGCGGGCGAGCGAGGCGGACCGGGCGTCCGACGAAGGACGCCGAAGGCCGCATGTCGCTCGGGCAGCACCTCATCGAGCTGCGCAACCGCCTGTTCCGCGCAGTGATCGCGATCGTCGTCGCCGCGGTCGGTGGGTGGTTCCTCACCCCGTTCGTGCTGGACGCGCTCCGGTCGCCGGTCTCCCAGCTCGCCAAGGTCGGCGGGCACACGGCCGAACTGAACTTCCCGATGATCACGGGCGCGTTCGACCTGAAGCTGCAGATCGCCATCACGATCGGCATCGTCATCGCGAGCCCGGTGTGGCTCTACCAGATCTGGGCGTTCATCGTCCCGGCGCTGGTGCGGCGTGAGAAGCAGTACGTGTGGGGCTTCCTCGGCACCGCGATCCCGCTGTTCTTCGCGGGCTGCTGGTTCGGGTGGTACATCCTGCCGCACGTGGTCGGCATCCTCGGCAGCTTCGTGTCGAGCCAGGACACCTCGATCGTCGACGCCAAGGCCTACTACGACTTCGTCATCAAGCTCATCGTCGCCGTCGGCATCGCGTTCGTCCTGCCGGTGTTCCTCGTGCTGCTCAACTTCGTCGGCGTGCTGTCCGCGTCCTCGATCATCAAGTCCTGGCGCGTGGCGATCCTCTGCATCCTGGTCTTCTGCGCCATCGTGACGCCCAGCGCCGACGTCATCTCGATGTTCCTGCTCGCCGTGCCGATGATCGTGCTGTACGTCGCCGCGTGCGCGGTGGCCTGGCTCCACGACCGCCGGGTGGCGAAGCGCCAGGCGAAGCTCGACGAAGAGTACGGCCTGTGAGCACGACGGAGCCGAGCGCTGCCGAACGGTTCCGGGCGGCGAAGGTCCGGAACCGGTCCCGCAACCTCGAACTCTTCCGCGCCGACCTGCGGTTCGACCTCGACCCGTTCCAGTTCGCCGCGTGCGACGCGCTCGACCAGGGGCGCAGCGTCCTCGTGGCCGCGCCGACCGGTGCCGGCAAGACGATCGTGGCCGAGTTCGCGATCTGGTTGGCGATGCGGCAGCCGACGGCGAAGGTGTTCTACACGACACCGATGAAGGCGCTGAGCAACCAGAAGTACGCCGAGCTCGTCGACGTCTACGGCGAGTCCGAGGTCGGACTGCTGACCGGCGACACGAACGTGAACCCGCGGGCACGCGTCGTCGTGATGACGACCGAGGTCCTGCGGAACATGATCTACGCGGAGTCGGATCTGCTCGACGACCTCGCGTGGGTTGTCCTCGACGAGGTCCACTACCTCGCCGACCGGTTCCGCGGTGCCGTCTGGGAAGAGGTGATCCTGCACCTCCCGACCGAGGTCCGGCTCGTCTCCCTCAGCGCCACGGTCTCCAACGCGGAAGAGTTCGGCGACTGGCTGCAGACCGTCCGCGGCGACACCGACGTCATCGTCTCCGAGGACCGCCCCGTGCCGCTCGAACAGCACGTGCTCGTCGGCTCGAAGATGGTCGACCTGTTCGACTCCAGCGGTGCCGCGGCGACGAACCGCGTCAACCCGGAGCTGCTCCGGCTCGTCGGCGGTGCCTCGCGCAGCGAACGGCACGGCGGCGGACACCGCGGCGGCCGGGGGCGCGGGGGCTACCACGATCGCCGTGGTCCGCGCACCGAGAAGCTGCACCGCGAGCGCATCGCCCACATGCTCGACGAGCGGATGCTCCTGCCCGCGATCTTCTTCGTGTTCAGCCGGAACGGGTGCGACCAGGGCGTCCGGAACGTCCTCCGGTCGGGGCTGTCGTTGACGACGGCGCAGGAACGCAACGAGATCCGCGAGACGGCGGAGTACCACTGCCGCACCCTCCTCGACGAGGACCTCGCCGTGCTCGGCTACTGGGAGTGGCTCGAGGGCCTCGAGCGCGGCGTCGCGGCGCACCACGCCGGGCTCCTGCCGGCCTTCAAGGAGGTGGTGGAGGACCTCTTCCAGCGCAAGCTCCTCAAGGTCGTGTTCGCGACGGAGACCCTGGCGCTCGGCGTGAACATGCCGGCCCGCACGGTCGTCCTCGAGAAGCTCGAGAAGTTCAACGGCGAGGCCCGCGTCCCGATCACGCCGGGGGAGTACACGCAGCTCACCGGTCGCGCCGGGCGTCGTGGCATCGACGTCGAGGGGCACTCGGTCATCCAGTGGTCGGACGGCCTCGATCCCCAGGGCGTCGCGTCGCTCGCGAGCCGCCGCACCTACCCGCTGAACTCGTCGTTCAAGCCGACCTACAACATGGCCGTGAACCTCATCGACCAGTTCGGTCGGCAGCGCACGCGCGAGGTCCTCGAGACGTCGTTCGCGCAGTTCCAGGCCGACCGTTCGGTCGTCGACCTCGCGCGGAAGGTCCGGTCGCAGCAGGAGTCCCTCGACGGCTACCAGCAGGCGATGCAGTGCCACCTCGGCGACTTCACCGAGTACGCGGCCCTGCGCCGTGAACTCTCCGACCTCGAGCGGACGAACGTCCCCGGCGGGCGCGAGGCCTCGCACGGCGCCCGGGCCGAACGGCAGGCCGCCATCACGGACGTCCGACGGCGCATGCAGCGGCACCCCTGCCACGCCTGCCCCGACCGAGAGGCCCATGCGCGCTGGTCCGAGCGCTGGTACAAGCTCAAGCGCGCCAACGACAAGCTCCTGCAGCAGATCCGATCCCGCACGGGTGCGGTCGCGACCACGTTCGACCGGGTCACGAACGTGCTCCTGCAGCTCGGCTACCTGGTCGACACCGGCAACGGCGAGGCCACGGTCGCCGCCGGCGGGCGTCGGCTGCAGCGGATCTACGGTGAGCGCGACCTGCTCGTCGCCGAGTGCCTCGAGGCGGGCGTCTGGAAGGACCTCACCCCGGCGCAGCTCGCCGCGATGGCCGCCACGATCGTCTACCAGCCCCGCCGAGAAGACGCGCCCGGCACCGAGCACGCCCTGCCCCGCGGGGCGTTCCGTCCGGCACTCGACGAGACCCTCACGATCTGGTCCCGACTCGACGACATCGAGCGCGACGCCCGCCTCGCCGGGTCGCAGCCGCCGACCCCGGCCGCCGCGGTCGGCATGTTCCGCTGGGCGTCCGGCTCCGCGCTCGACGACGTGCTGCGCACGCTCGACCTGCCGGCCGGTGACTTCGTGCGCTGGTCGAAGCAGGTCATCGACCTGCTCGACCAGATCCGGAACGCCGGCGACGACGACCTCGCCCAGACCGCACGGCGGGCGACGGACGCGGTGCGCCGCGGCATCGTCGCCTACGCGGCGGTCTGACAGGAGGCACGGTGCCGGTTCCCGAGTCCGACGTGCGCCCGCAGGGCGCCGCCTCCACTGCCTCCGTCGCCTCTGGTCAGGACGCGACCGCTGGGCGTGGGTCCGCGGCGGGGGGTCGCGGTTCCGCCGTGCGCCCGCCGGCAGGCCGCCGGTCCGACTTCGCCGCCCTGCCGCTCGCGCAGGCGTTCCCGCTCGCCGTCATCGGGGGCGTGCTGTTCGCACTCGCCTTCCCGTCGCCGGGCTGGTGGTTCCTCGCCTACCCCGCACTCGCGTGCATGCTGCTCGCCGCGATGGGCCAGCGTGCCCGGCGCGCCGCCTGGCTCGGGTACGTCTCCGGCGCGGCCTTCTGGATCCCCGCGATCTCGTGGGCCGGCCGCTACCTCGGCCCGGTCCCGTGGTTCGCGCTCGCGCTGTTCGAAGCCGCGTTCTTCGCCCTCGGCAGCGTCGCGATCGCCCTCGCGTACCGCTGGGTGGCGCGTGTCGTGCCGTCCACCGCCGGACGCGTGTGGGGCCTCCCGGCCGTCGTCGCCGCGCTCTGGACCGGACGCGAGTGGTTCTCGGGGAGCTGGCCCTACGGCGGCTTCGCGTGGGGGCGGGTCGGTCTCTCGCAGTCGCAAGGCCCGTTCACGCACCTGGCTGCCTACGTGGGCGTGCTCGGGGTGACGTTCGTCGTCGTGTACTGCGTCGCGGTCGTCGTGTCGCTCGCCCTGGTCGTGCCCCGCGGTCCCGGCCGGGCCGTCCGGGTGCCCGTTCGCGTGGCGACGGCGGGACTGCTCGTCGCCGCCGTGCTCGCCGTGCCCGCGTGGCCGACCGCCACCGACGGTACGATCCGGATCGAGTCGGTGCAGGGCGACGGCCCCGCCGGGTACTTCGACCGGGCGGCGCCGGGCGCGGTGCTGAGCGCGCAGGTCGCGGCGACCGACGTCGAGGCGAAGGGAGTCGACCTCGTGGTCTGGCCCGAGGGCTCCGCCGAGTTCGATCCGCGCCAGCAGCCGGTGATCGCGTCGGCCCTCGACCAGGTCGTCGACTCCGTCGGCGCGCCGATCGTCGCCGGCGCCATCACGCAGACGTCCTCGGGGGTCCTGCACAACACCTCGTTCGTGTGGACGGAGGACGGCTGGCAGTCGTCCTACGACAAGAAGCGCCCGGTGCCCTTCGGCGAGTACGTCCCGGACCGCTGGTTCTTCTCGAAGCTCGCGCCGTCGCTCATCGGGCTGCTGCAGCGCGACTACACCCCGGGGACGAAGCCGAACGTGCTGTCGGTCGCCGGCGTCCGGGCGGGCATCGCGATCTGCTTCGACATCGTCGACGACGGACTCGCCACCGACATGGCGCGCGGGGGAGCGCAGGTCATCCTGGCGCAGACGAACAACGCGGACTTCGACGGCACCGACGAGAACCTGCAGCAGCTCGAGATCGCTCGGATGCGGGCGATCGAGACGGGTCGGTCGCTCGTGAACATCTCCACCGTCGGGGCGTCGCAGGTCATCGCCCCGACCGGACGGACGATCGACCGGGTGCCGGCGTATACCGCGACGTCGATGATCACGGACGTTCCGCTCGGGACGACCACCACCCCGGCGACCCTCGCATCCGGATCGATCGCGCTCCTGCTCTCGCTCGGCGGTCTCCTCACGCTGCTCGCCTGCGCGCCCTGGGGCCGCCGCGGGACTGCTCGCCGCGCCTGACCGCCCCGGCCGCGGCCCCGCACTGGGAGAGGACTGTGAATGCGCCGGTCCGGGAGTGCAGGCGCGTGGGACAGTGTTGTGGAGGGCAGACGAGCGAGAGGAGCACACACATGGCTGATCGGAGTCTCCGCGGCATGCGGCTCGGGAGTCAGAGTCTCCAGAGCGAAGAGGGCGTCGAGCTCTCGGACCGCAAGCGTGCGGTCTACCAGACGGAATCGGGGGAGACGTTCGACATCGTCTTCTCGGCGGATGCAGACGTCCCCCAGACGTGGTCGGAGCCCCGCTCCGGTCGCGAAGGACGACTCCTCGGTGACGACGGCATCCCCGTCGAGGTCGCCGAAGAGGACGTCAAGGCCCCCAGGACCCACTGGGACATGCTGCTCGAGCGACGCTCGCGTGAAGAGCTCGAGGAGCTCCTGCAGGAGCGACTGCAGTTCCTGCGCGCACGACGCGGCGCCTGACCCGCACACGACGACGACGCCCGCCCCGGTCTCCCGGGGCGGGCGTCGTCGTCGTGGTGGCGGTCAGCGGCGGCCGGAGCCGTCGCTCGTGCGGTGCCCGGAGGCGTCGGGTCCTGTGTCGGTCGCGCTCCCGTGGTGCTCGTCCTTCGCTGCGTCGCGGAGCTCGTCGGCCGCGGCCTCGTCCGACGCCGCGAGGTGCGCGTCGACGCTCTTGTTCGACTCGGCGAGACGCTGGTCGAGCTCGGACTCGGGGACGATGTCCGCCGCCGTGGCGTCCGGGCGGGGGACCGAACCGGCCGCGGCATCGGCGGCCGCGCTGTTCGCCAGGCTCTCGTTCGCGAGCTTGGAGATCCGCGACAGGAAGTCGCCCCCGGCACCGCCGCCGGCGATCGGTCCGCTGCCGGTGCGCCCGGCGGTGAAGCCCTTCGCGATGCCGGACAGTGCCTCGGTGAACTCGCTCGGGATCATCCAGAGCTTGTTCGCGGTGCCCTCGGCGATCTTCGGCAGGGTCTGCAGGTACTGGTACGACAGGAGCTTGTCGTCCGGGTCGCCGGTGTGGATGGCGTCGAACACCGTGGCGATCGCCTGCGCTTCACCCTCGGCGCGGAGGACCTGGGCCTTCGCGTCACCCTCGGCCGCGAGGATGGCGGCCTGCCGCTGCCCCTCGGCCTCGAGGATCTGGGACTGCTTCGTCCCCTCGGCCTGCAGGATGGCGGCACGACGGCTGCGCTCGGCACGCAGCTGCTGCTCCATGGCGTCCTGGATCGACACGGGCGGCTCGATCGCCTTGAGCTCGACGCGACCGACGCGGATGCCCCACTTGCCGGTCGCCTCGTCGAGCACGACGCGGAGTTGGCCGTTGATGTTGTCGCGGCTGGTCAGGGCCTCTTCGAGGTTGAGGCCACCGACGACGTTGCGGAGCGTGGTGGTCGTGAGCTGCTCGACCGCGCCGAGGTAGTTGGCGATCTCGTAGGTGGCGGCGCGGGCGTCGGTGACCTGGAAGTAGACGACCGTGTCGATCGAGACCACCAGGTTGTCCTCGGTGATGACGGGCTGCGGCGGGAAGGACACGACCTGCTCGCGCATGTCGAGCAGCGGCCGGAGTCGGTCGATGAACGGCACCAGCAGGTTCAACCCGGGGTTGAGGGTCTTGTGGTACTTCCCGAGGCGTTCGACGATCCCCGCGGTCGCCTGCGGCACGATGCGGATCGCGCGGGACAGGACGACGATCACGAAGATGACGACGACGAGGATGAGGACGAGCAGTGCGATCGTCCCGGCTGAGATGGTCACGAGGTGGCCCTTTCTCCGAGGCGGACGACAGCCGTCGACCCCTCGATGGACTCGACGACCACGGGGGTCCCGAGCGGCGGTGTTCGGTCTGTGGCGTCGGCGGAGATGCGGGCGCTCCAGGTCTCGCCGTTGGCCAGGCGGACCTGGCCGGGGGCGGACGCGGTGAAGGCGACGGCGACCGTGCCCGGCAGCCCGATGAGTCCCTCGACGTTGGTGCGGTGCGGGTCGGCGTTCCGACCCAGTGCCGTCAGGAGCCGCGGCCGGACGACCGACAGCAACAGCAGGGCGACGCCCGCGGCGATGATGGCCGACAGCCACCACGGTGCGCCGAGCAGTGCCGCGACCAGCCCGCCGGCAGCACCGGCCGCGAGCATGATGAAGATGAAGTCGAGCGTGAATATCTCGACCACGCCCAGCAGGAGCACCAGTCCGATCCAGATGACGGTCTGGATCCAATCGATCCCGTTCACGCGATCTCCCTCCCTCGGTCGCGCGCGGCTGCTCGCTGCGTCGCGACGGCCGGTCCAACTCCGTTCAACATATCAAGTCCGTGCTGAGCCCGCGCGGTGGTTGGTAGGCTCGTCGGCGGCCGACCCGCCGAACCAGACCTGGAGAACACGACTGTGAGCAACCCCCTCGCCCCCGGATCCCTCGCCGACAAGCGCGCCCTCGTCACGGGGTCGTCCCGCGGCATCGGCGCCGACACCGTCGGGTACCTGGCCGAGGCCGGCGCCAAGGTCGTCGTGAACTACCGCAACAAGGCCAAGCGTGCCGAGCAGATCGCCGAGAAGATCGTCGCCGCGGGCGGCTCGGCACTCGCCGTCGGTGCGGACCTGACCGACCACGACTCCGTCCAGGCGATGGTCGACACCGTCGTGCAGGAGTGGGGCGGCATCGACCTGCTCGTGCTCAACGCTTCCGGTGGCATGGAGTCCGGCCTGGGCGAGGACTACGCGCTGCGCCTGAACCGCGACGCGCAGGTGGACATGCTGCAGACCGCCGTGCCGCACATGCCCGCCGGATCGCGCGTCGTGTTCGTCACGAGCCACCAGGCCCACTTCGTCGAGACCGCCGAGACGATGGACGAGTACGTCCCCGTCGCCAAGAGCAAGCGGGCCGGCGAGCTCGCCCTCCGCGAACTCGTGCCGCAGCTCGACGCGGCGGGCATCGAGTTCGTGGTCGTCTCCGGCGACATGATCGAGGGCACGATCACCGCCACGCTCCTCAACCGCCTCAACCCGGGCGCGATCGAGGGCCGCCGTGCCGAGGTCGGCAAGCTCTACAGCGTCTCCGAGTTCGCCGCCGAGATCGCCGCGGCCGCGATCGAGCCGATCCCCGCCGACCACACCAAGCTCGTCGGCGACGTCAGCGGCTTCGTCGGCTAACGTCGGACGGGTGACTGCGAAGCCCGGCCTGCGCCGCACCTCCCGGATCATCCTGCTCGACCCCGACGGTCGGGTGTTCCTGATGGACACCAACTCCCCGTCGTCGGACGGAGCGCACCGCTGGATCACGCCCGGCGGCGGTGTCGACCCCGGCGAGGACCACCGCGACGCCGCGATCCGCGAGCTGCGCGAGGAGACCGGCATCGTCATCGACGACCCGGGGGAGCCGGTGTGGTCGTGGGACTTCAGCGTCGAGTGGGACCTGGCCGACCACGACCGCGGCCACGCGGAGTTCTACGTCGTCCGGACGCCCGGCTTCACGCTGTCGGACGCCGAGTGGACCGACGACGAGCGCGTGGACATCCTGCAGTCGCGCTGGTGGACGGCCGACGAGCTCGACGCCACCGACGAGCCGTTCGAGCCCGCCGAGCTCCCGGGCCTCGTCCGCATGCACGCGCCGTCCTGACGCGCTGGCTCGTTCCGGGGCGGAACCGTCCTGTGGAACGTCACACGTCACCGCTACCCTGTGGGCATGGAACCGAGTGCCGAGCACGCCGCTGACACCCACGACCGCATCCGGGTGCGTGGTGCACGTGAGAACAACCTGCGCGACGTCGACGTCGAGCTCCCGAAGCGTCGCCTGACCGTCTTCACCGGCGTGTCCGGGTCGGGCAAGAGCTCACTGGTCTTCGCGACCATCGCGGCGGAGTCGCAGCGCATGATCAACGAGACGTACAGCGCGTTCCTGCAGGGCTTCATGCCCTCGCTCGCACGCCCCGACGTCGACGTGCTCGACGGCCTCACCACGGCGATCGTCGTCGACCAGGAACGCATCGGCGCCGATCCCCGCTCGACGGTGGGCACCGTGACGGACGCCAACGCCATGCTCCGCGTGCTGTTCAGCCGCCTCGGGACGCCCCACATCGGTGGCCCGAACGCGTTCTCCTTCAACCTCGCGACGGTCACGGCCGGGGGTGCCATCACCGTGCAGAAGGGCAAGGACGCCAAGGCGGAGAAGGTCTCGTTCTCACGGCTCGGCGGCATGTGCGCCGACTGCGAAGGCCGCGGCACTGTCACCGACATCGACCTCACGCAGCTGTTCGACGACACGAAGTCCCTGTCGGACGGGGCGATCACGATCCCCGGGTACGGCACGGACGGCTGGAACGTCCGGATGTTCGCCGAGTCCGGGTACTTCGACAAGGACACGCCGATCCGTGACTTCACGGACGCCGAACGCCAGGACTTCCTGTACCGCGAACCGACGAAGCAGAAGATCGCCGGCATCAACATGACGTACGAGGGGCTCGTCCCGCGCGTGCGGCGTTCGTTCCTGCAGAAGGACCGCGAAGCGATGCAGCCCCACATCCGGGCCTTCGTCGACCGCGCGGTCACCTTCACCACCTGTCCGGCCTGCGGTGGCACCCGGCTGAACGACGTCGCACGGTCGTCGACGATCGCCGGCAAGAGCATCGCGGACGTCTGCGCGATGCAGATCACCGACCTCGCCGCCTGGCTGCGGGGGATCGACGAACCGACCGTCGGGCCGTTGCTCGACGGCCTGCGGGACGCGGTCGACTCCTTCGTCGAGATCGGCCTCGGGTACCTCTCGCTCGACCGCCCCACGGGGACCCTGTCCGGGGGAGAGGGGCAGCGCGTCAAGATGGTGAAGCACCTCGGGTCGTCCTTGAGCGACGTCACCTACGTCTTCGACGAACCGAGCACCGGGTTGCACCCCCACGACATCGAGCGGATGAACGGGCTCCTGCTCCGACTCCGCGACAAGGGCAACACAGTGCTCGTCGTCGAGCACAAGCCCGAGGTCATCGCGATCGCGGACCACGTCGTCGACCTCGGGCCGGGGGCGGGGACGAACGGTGGGGCGCTCTGCTACGAGGGGCCGGTCGACGGGCTCCGCACGAGCGACACGGTCACCGGTCGCCACCTCGACGACCGGGTGTCGGTGAAGGACGTCGTGCGCGAACGCACCGGCGTCCTCGAGATCCGGGGTGCCGACGCGCACAACCTGCAGGGTGTGGACGTCGACGTGCCGACCGGGGTGCTCACGGTCGTGACGGGTGTCGCCGGCTCCGGCAAGAGCACGCTCATCCACGGGTCGCTGTCACCGCGCGACGGTGTCGTCGCGATCGACCAGGGCGCGATCCGCGGCTCCCGGCGGAGCAACCCGGCGACGTACACGGGGCTGCTGGAGCCGATCCGCAAGGCCTTCGCGAAGGCCAACGGTGTGAAGCCCGCCCTGTTCAGCGCCAACTCCGAGGGTGCGTGCCCGGCGTGCAACGGCGCTGGGGTCATCTACACGGACCTCGGCATGATGGCCGGCATCGCGACGCCGTGCGCCGAGTGCGGCGGGAAGCGATTCGACCAGTCGGTGCTCGAGTACCGGCTCGGGGGAAAGGACATCAGCGAGGTCCTCGCGATGCCCGTGGCCGACGCCGCGGCGTTCTTCGCGACGGGTGAGTCGAGGATCCCCGCGGCGCACGCGATCCTCGCCCGGCTCGTCGACGTCGGACTCGGGTACCTGACGATCGGCCAGCCGCTGACGACCCTGTCCGGCGGCGAGCGGCAACGCCTCAAGCTCGCGACGCACCTCGGCGACCCCGGCGGGGTGATCGTGCTCGACGAGCCGACGACCGGGCTGCACCTGGCGGACGTCCAACAGCTGCTCGGGCTGCTGGACGGCATGGTCGAGGCCGGACGGACGGTCGTCGTGATCGAGCACCACCAGGCCGTGATGGCACATGCCGACTGGCTCATCGACCTCGGGCCCGGCGCCGGCCACGACGGCGGCCGCGTCGTCTTCGAGGGCACGCCGGCCGAGCTCGTCGCGGCTCGGTCGACGATCACGGGGGAGCACCTGGCGGCCTACGTCGGAGCCTGAGGCGGGGGACAGGTCCGGGCGGCGTACCTGAACACCAGCTGGCCGAACGGTCTACCGTCCTGACTGACGCTCATGCTTGGGCCACCCCGCCCGCGGCTACCCGGTCGCATGACGAGCGTTCACGACGAAGGAGACCTCATGGCCGACCAGACCGGTGGACCGAACTACCCCGCAGCGAACACGCCCGGTGCAGCACCGGCCGGCACGGGTGGCGGACTCGCCATCGCGAGCCTCGTCCTCGGCATCATCGGTGTCGTCGGTGGCATCTTCCTGGCGATCATCGGTGTGATCGCCGGCATCATCGGGCTCGTCCTCGGCATCCTGGCTCGCCGACGCGCGTCCGGTCGGGGGATCGTCCTCGGCGGCATCATCCTGTCGGCCATCGCGATCGTCATCGGCATCGTCGGCTACATCCTCACCGCGGTCGTGCTGTCCCAGGCCTGAGTCCACATCGCCGCTGGCGTCTGACCGGGGATCACCGTCCCGAGCCGGCGCGCATCGGTGCGCCAGCGAGGCGGGTCGGCAGCGATGCCGGTCCGCCTCGCTGGCGTTCGATGTCCGCGCTCGCGCCCCACGCCGCGACGCCACGGCGGACGGGAGGCGCGGGTCGGGCCCGCACCGTTCCTCCGGGAACACGCAACGCGTGTTCCGGACCGCCGGACGCGTGCCCAGGTCGGCCCGCGTAGCTTCCGCCACATGAGCTACAGCCAGCCTGACCCTGCCGAGGAGACCACCCACAGCGAGGAGCCGGAGCAGCCGGACACGGACCAGGAGAACCTCGAGGAGCAGGGCGGCGAACACGCCTCGCTCGAGATCGACGCGGACGACGTCCCGACGAGTGGTGCTCCCGACGGAGACTCCCCGGCCTGACCCGACCGCTGGGCAGCGCGAGCCAGCCCGCGGAGGAGACGTCAGCGCGAGGCCCGATGCACGTGCACGGTTCCGTCCGCGTCGATTGTCGGCGCGGTCCCGGGGAAGTCCCGCTGGCCGAAGTCGTCCACGAGCCTCGACGCCGTACCGTCCGGGTCGGGGCGGGGTCTGCCGTCGGACCGGTCGAACACCACCGATCGGACGGCCCCGCGAGCGAACGAACCGTCGCGCCGGAGTGACAGGTCCAGGTAGGCGCCGTACCGAGTCGCCTGCTCGGCACCGAACACGCCGCCGCCGCCGAAGTTGCCCAAGCTGTAGGCGATCAGTCGGCCCTGGTAGACCTCGATTCCCCGGAGGCTGTGGGGCCCGTGTCCGATCACGAGGTCTGCTCCAGCGTCGATCGCCGCTCGGGCGAAGGCGCGTGGGTCCCCACGGTCCTCGCCGAACATCGTCTCCGGACCGTCGGTGACGCGGTTCGCTTCCGGTCCTTCGGCGCCGATGTGTGCGTGGGCGACGACGATGTCGGCGGTCGCCGCCGCAGCCGTCACGACCTTGCGGACGTGGCGGAGGTCCGTGACCCGGTTGGTGCCGGCGTAGGGCGAAAAACCGATCGCTGCGACGGTCGTCCCGCCGAAGTCGCCGCACGTGACCTGGTTCCTCGCGCCGACGGTGTCGATGCCGACCGCCGCGAGCGCCGACGCGGTGTTCGCGTAGCCCTCGGCTCCGAAGTCGCTCGTGTGGTTGTTCGCGAGGTTCAACAGATCGAACCCGTCGAAGTATTCGGCCGTCTCCGGGCCGCTCCGGAAGGCGAGGCAGTCACCCCGGTCGCCGCACTTGTCGTACCCGGTGTCCTCGGTGATGGGTTGCTCGAGGTTCCCCGTCACGATGTCCTGCGTGAACCAGGGGCGGACGGCGTCGAAGTGGCTCGCACCGCCGTCGTCCGGGACCGTGTGTCCGACGTCGTGCAGCAGAACGTCGCCGACGGCACCGATCGACACCTCGCCCGCGCGAGCGACGTCCGTTCGCTCGAGGTCTGGTGCGCACCCTGCGATCGCGGTCGCCCGGGTGGCTCCGGTGCTGCACGCGACGAGGAGTGCGACCGCGGCGGTGATGCGCCACGGCACGGCGATTCCGAGGCTGCTGCCACGGACGGCCGCGACCGGACGATCGCCCGGTCGTCGAGGGAGCTCGAAGAGCCATCGAGCGCCGTCTCGGTCCACCAGGCGCGCCAGCAGGAGGCACCCGGCGACGAGTCCGCTGGTGAGGACGACCGGCTCGAGGACGGCCGCGACGAGTTGCACGCCGACACGCGCCGAGGACAGCCAGCCCGTCACGACGGCGTCGACGACGGCCAACAGGGGCATGTGCAGGAGGTAGATCGGCAGGGTTCGTCGGCCCAGGGCGGCCAAGCCCGGTCCGAGGTGGGGCACCCTGGCCAGGAACGGGCCGGCGGCGAGCACCATCGCCACCCCGAGCACCGAGACGACCGGCCACACGCCGGGCGTCTCCCGTGATCCCGTGAGGAGCATCAGGGCGAACGCCACGGCGTAGGCGGCCGTCAGCCCGATCAGGACCGGTGGTGTCACCCGTTCGATCGCGCCACGGAGACGCGGCCCGAGGTGCGCTCCGAGGAGGAAGAACGTCGCGTTGTAGAGCAGCGAGCCGCGGTTGCTCACGATCTCGACGTACCCTGCCGCCACCACGACGGAGAGGGTCGCCGCGGCCGCGATGACCATCCACGCAGGCACCCGCAGGAGAGCCTTCGCGACGAGGAAGTACAGCGCGAGGGCGTACAGGTACCAGGTGTTCGGCGGGCTGATCGTGAGCGCCTCGACGAGTTGCCCGAGACTGCGTGGCACGAGCGTGGGGAAGTCCGGGAACGCCCACATCGCGGCCGCGTGGATGAGTGTCCAGAGCAGGTACAGGTACAGGAACCGGACGACTCGCGGACCGACGACCGTGGTCCACGGTCGGTGCAGCGCGTTCGCGGCGTAGATGCCCGACACCAGGAGGAACGCCGGCATGAGGAACGGCCAGATGCCGTTGCCGAGCATGCCCCAGGCGCCGGGGATCGGGAGGCCGATGTGCCAGTCGACCTGCAGCGTGCTCTTCATCACGACGTGCCAGAAGACGACGAGGACGATCAGCAAGCCCTTGACCGCGTCGCCCCAGGTGTCGCGGTTCACGGGCCGACCCTGTGGCCGTGCGAGTCCGTCGCCCGCAGCAGGGCACGCACGAGTTCGACGTAGTCCAAGCCGACCGCCGCGAACATCCGGGGCACCTGCGACTGCTCGGTGAACCCCGGCGCGGTGTTCACCTCGTTCAGCACGACGCCGTCGTCGGTGAGGAAGAAGTCGAACCGCGCGACACCCGCGCACCCGAGCGTGTCGTAGAGGATCCGGGCTGCGTGGTCGATCGCTGCCTCGTCGGTGGCTGACAGTGCCGCCGGCACCGTGAACCGTGCGGTCCCGTCGTACTTCTCGGTGCGCCCGAACACGTCTCCGTCGGCGACGCTGATCTCCAGCGTCGCGCCGGTGCGGAGCGCCCCGGTGTCGTCGCGGAACACGGCGATGTCGATCTCGCGCCCGGTGACGAACGCCTCGGCGAGCACGTCGGTGCCTGCAGCCCGGGCATGTGCCACAGCGGCCCCGTACGCGTCGGGCGTCCGGACCACCGTCACGCCGTTGCTCGACCCACCGGTCGTCGGCTTCACGACGAAGGGTGGCCGCAGGGACACTGGGCCGATCTCGTCTCCAGCGCGGATCAGCACGCCCGGCGCCGTGCGGACGCCGACGGCCTCGGCCACGGTCTTCGTGACCCACTTGTCCATGCCGAGTGCGCCGGCGCGGACGGGGGAGCCGACCACCGGCACGCCGATCATCGTGAGGAAGCCGGCGACCGCGCCGTCCTCGCCGTGGACACCGTGGAGCACCGGAAACGCCGCGCGGCACGACGTCAGCACGGCGACGGCGTCCGCGGGGGACAGCGCGGCACCGTCCGTGTGCCGCCAGCCGCCCGTCCGGTCGATCGTCAGGGGGACCGCGTCGAAGCCGAGGGCCCGGACGGCTCGCGTGACCGCAGCCGCGGATGCGAGCGAGACCTCGTGCTCGTCGTTCGCGCCGCCACCGACGACCGCGATCCGGGTCCGGGCCGTGGGGGTGTGGGAGTCGTGGCGATCAGGCAACGGTGGCCTCCGGGGTGGTGACGGTGCGGTGGACCCGGGCGGCGCGCGTGCCGATCCGGGTGACGATCTCGTGCTCGATGGTGTCGGCCCAGCCCGCCCAGTCGTGGACGGTCGGCTCGCCGTCGAGGCCGCGCCCGAAGAACGTGACGGTCTCGCCGAGCTCCAGCCGGTCGTCGCCGGTGTCCACGACGACCATGTCCATCGAGAACCGGCCGACGAGCGGTCGGCGGCGTCCGCGCACCTGGACCTCGGCCCGCTCGGACGCCGCACGGGGGAGTCCGTCGCCGTAGCCCAGGGGGAGCAGCGCCAGGGTGGTCCGACGGTCGACGACGTGGTCGAGGCCGTAGCCGACGCCGGCTCCGGGGCCGATCACCCGGGAACCGACGACCGGAGCCGTCAGGGAGAGCGTCGGCTGCAGGTCCGTCGAGGTCCGGGAGGGGTCGATCCCGAAGAGCCCCGCGCCGATGCGGTGCAGACCGTGGCGGCCGCCGACCCCGGTGACGGTCGCTGCCGTGGCGGCGAGGTGCGTGACGAAGCCGGACAGTCCGCGGCGCCGGGCGGTGCGGACCGCGTTGTCGAACAGCAGCCGTTCGCGCGTGTTCTGCGGGTCGTCGGGCTGGTCGGCGCAGGACATGTGGCCCATCACCCCGACGACCCGGACCGTGCCGAGCCGCTCGAGCTCGCGTGCGGCGGTGCACAGTGACGGCCACGATCCGGGCTCGGCACCGTCGCGGGCCATCCCGACGTCGACGTGCAGGTGGACCCGGGCACGGCGTCCGGTCCGGACTGCTGCACGGCTGACGGCACTGAGCAGCTCGGCGCTCGGGACGGCGATGTCGACGTCGGCGAGCAGTGCACCGTCGAAGTCCGCGTCGACCGGGTTGAGCCAGCTGAGCACCGGCGCGTCCGTCACGGTTGCCCGGACGGCGATCGCTTCGTCGATGGTGGTCACGCCGATCGACGTCGCCCCGGCGGCGAGGACCGACCGGGCGATCGCCCCGTGGCCGAACCCGTCGGCCTTGAGGACGGCCATGACGCCGCCGTCCGTCCGGTCGGCGAACACGGCGGTGTTCGCGCGGACGGCGTCGTCGTGGACGACGAGCTGTGGGCGCGACGGTGTCATGCCTGCCTCCTGGAGATCGCTACCGAACTGATATGCATGATATCGATGGTCACCGACACCACGGAGGAAGTCATCGGTCCTGGGGATGACGCCTCGCGCCGCGCGACCGAAGCGGTCGATGCCGTGCGGATGACGGTCGTCGCTGCTGCAGGAGGGACGGGAGGCGCGGCTGGCGTGAGCCGACGAGCTGCGGTGATCCGCGCCTCCTGGCCCCACTCACTGTGCGCCGATAATTTATATTATGTCAACTCAGAACCATCCGGCCGCGCTGCGGCCGCACTCTGGTGGTTGACGCCACTCCCCTCTAGCATCGCGGTCATGAGTACCGAGCGGTGCTCGGAAGCGGCGGTGTCCGATGCGGAAGCTCGTCCTCAAGATGTCGATGTCCCTCGACGGTTTCGTCGCAGGTGCACGTACGGAGTCCGACTGGATGTTCCGCGCCGGCAGTCCGGACTCGGCCGCATGGGTGCTCGACACCGTGTCCGGCGCCGGTGTGCACGCGTTCGGTCGTCGGACGTTCGAGTCCATCGCCGGCTTCTGGGCGAACGCGACGACACCCGTCGCCGGTGCGATGAACACCGTCCCGAAGGTCGTCTTCACCCGCCAGGCCGGGTTCGATCCCGCCACGGTCGACACGGGTGGGGCCGACTCCCCCGCGGCGGCGACCTGGACCGGTGCCCGGGTGGCGAACGGCGACCTCGTGGCCGAGGTCGACCGGCTGCGGGCCGAGGACGGCGCTGAGGTCCTCGCACAGGGCGGGACGGACTTCTGCCGGAGCCTCGTGGCCGCTGGCCTCGTCGACGAGTACCGCCTGGTGGTCCTGCCGGTGGTCCTCGGGGCGGGTGGCGGGATCTTCTCGGGGCTGCAGGACGAACTCGACCTGTCGCTGATCAGTTCGACGGTGTTCGACGGCGGCGCGAAGGCGGACGTGTACCGACCGAAGCGCTAGCGTTCCCGGCATGGGTGCGTACGACGAGCAGATCGGCCGGAACCTCCGACGGGTGCGCCGGGACCTCGTGCACCTGGACCGGTCGGCGGTGGCGTTCCGGATGCGCCTCCGAGGTTGGTCGTGGGACGAGGACGTCGTCGCGGCCGTCGAGGACGGCGCACGACCGATCCTCCGCGCCGAGGCGTCGGACCTCATGAGCGCGCTGGGCTACTCGACGGCGTTCATCACGATGCGGACCGACGCGGAGTCGGTGGCCGAGATCGCGGATCAGCGACTCGTGGTCGCCGCTACTGGCCTGCGGGAGGCGGCCGACCACTGGTTCGAGACGGCGGCCAGGTTCGACGCGAACGGGCTCGCGATCCCGACGACCATCGAACGGGTGGTGGTCGAGGCGCGGGAAGCGTTCGCGGATCCGGACGCCGTCCTCGGGACGCCCGCTCCCGCGGCGGAGGGCGGCGCGGCGTCGACGACCTTGGCTGAGTGGGAGGACCTGCCCGAGCGGCCCCCGCACCCGCTCGACACGATCGGCGTCGGCGTGCCGTGGACCGACGAGCAGCTCCGCATGCAGTACGGACACGACCTCCGCGAGGCGTCCGACGCCGTGCGGGTCGCCGTGGTCGAGTGGCTGCGTGCCGCGGCAGCACATGCGCCCCACTGGCCGGACGACACCCCGGGGTCGCCCGAGCAGATCGTCGAGGACGTCCGATCGCTCCGGATCGCCGGCTGAGCGCGATCGCCGGCTGAACGCGGTCGCCAGCGCTCAGAACACCGCGACCGTCATGCCCGCGGAGGTCGCCGGCCGGTTCATCGCGAGGATCGCCTCGGGAAGCTCGTCGAGCCCGATCGTCCGACCGATCGACTCGGACGGGCGGAGGCGACCGGCGACGACGTCGTCGAGCATCGCGGCGTACTCCCCCACCGAGATCCCGTGACTGCCGAGCAGCTCGAGTTCGTCGCCGATGACGCGGCCCATCGGGATCGCCGGCACGGCCTCGTCGTCGAGCAGCAGTCCGACCTGGACGTGCCGACCCCGAGGCCGGAGCGCGGCGACCGCGGCGACCGACGTGGCGCGGCTGCCGAAGGCGTCCACGGACACGTGGGCTCCGCCGCCCGTGACGGCTCGGACGGCCTCCCCGACCGCGTCGTCCATCGGCACCGGAAGCGCACCGAGGGCTTCCGCACGTGCGAGCGCCGCGGGCGAGACGTCCACCGCGACGACCTCCGCTCCGGCGGCGACCGCGACGATGACGGTCGACAGTCCGACTCCCCCGCAGCCGAAGACGGCCACCCACTCGCCGGCGGCCACCCGTCCCCGGGCGTGCAGTGCGTGGTACGCGGTCCCGAAGCGGCATCCGAGTCCGGCGGCCTCGGCGAACCCGACGGCGTCCGGCAGCGCGACGAGGTTGACGTCCGCGTGCGGGACCACCACGGCCTCGGCGTACGAACCGGGCAGCGTGAAGCCGGGCTGCTGCTGCCGGGTGCACACCTGCGTCGCACCGTCCAGGCACTGCTCGCACTCGCCGCACGCGAAGACGAACGGCGCGGTCACCCGGTCCCCCACGGCGAACCCGCGGACGTCGGGCCCGACGGACGACACCACGCCGGCGAACTCGTGCCCGGGGACGTGCGGCAGGCGCACCGAGTCGTCGTGCCCCTTCCACGCGTGCCAGTCGCTCCGGCAGACCCCGGTCGCGGCGACCCGGACGACCACCCCGTCGATCGGGGCGACCGGGTCCGGGACATCCACGACCGCGGGGACGGAACCGAACTCGTCGTACTGGACTGCGCGCATCCGGCCATCCTGACAGACGGTGCCCCGCGTGAGCGCCGTCCACAGATCGTGGATCGGCCGTTGCGGCCCGGACGCCGCCGCCGCTTCACTGGCTGCATGAACGGACTGCGCTTCTCAGCCGACCCCGCCGACCTCGACGTCCCCCGTGTCCACCGCTGGCTGAGCGAGGAGTCCTACTGGGCCCGGGGCCGTGACCGTGCCACGCAGGACACGATCATCGCCGGCTCCCGGAACTTCGGCGTCTACGACGACACCAGCGGTCAGCAGCTCGGGTACGCCCGTGTGATCACCGACGGTGTGACGTTCGGCTGGCTCGCCGACGTCTTCGTCGACCCGGAGGCGCGAGGCAGCGGTGTCGGGGTCGCCCTCGTGCAGGGAGTCACCGAGGCCATCGAGCCACTCGGACTGAAGCGGTTCGCACTCTTCACCGCCGACGCCCACGGGTTGTACGAGCGGTTCGGCTTCCGCCCGCTCCCCGATGCAGCGGGCTGGATGATGCGTCCAGGGCCGGGGTTCGGTGCCGACGTGCACGACTGAACCGGGCGCTCTGCGACCCGGCCACGGGACGGAGCGAGCTCGCCCGTCGGACGCGAGCCGTGCCTCCAGGCCGTCTCGCCCGCGGTGCGGACGCACTTCGTGAGCAGAAGGTGTCGGGTCCATCCGGCCGACCCGACATCTTCTGCTCACGAAGCGGCCGCGGGCCGCCCCGCGGCGCCCCGCCCCGCCCCGCCCGCCCCGCTCAGTACGCGACGCGCCCGTCGCGGTCGTGGAACTCCCCCGTGGGGCCGTCCGCGCCGAGCGTCGCCAGCGCCACCGTGGCGTCCGTCCCCTCGGTCACGGTCTGGTGCCCGCCGAACCCGTTGAACTCCGTCGCCGTGTACCCGGGGTCGCTCGCGTTCACCCGGAACCCGGGCAGGATCTTCGCGTACTGCACGGTCAGGGCGATGAGCGCCGCCTTCGACGCCGCGTACGGCACCGCCGGCACCGGGTACTCATCCCGCCCCGGAGTCGTCAGCCACCGCGGGAAGCCCACACCCGAGGCAACGTTCACGATGACCGGGTTCGCCGACTCCCGCAGCAGCGGCAGCGCCGCCTGCGTCACGCGCACGACGCCGGTCACGTTCGTGTCGAGCACGGCTCCGATCGCAGCGGCGTCGAGGTCGTCGACCCCGAACGACGTCCCGAGGATGCCCGCGTTGTTCACGAGTACGTCGAGTCCGGGCAGTCCGGCGACCGCGCGCTCGACCGAGGACTGGTCGGTGACGTCCAGCTGGACGACGTGCGCGCCGAGGGCACGCGCCGCGTCCCCCGTGGCCGGATCGCGCATGCCGGCGTACACGGTGTGCCCGGCCTCGACGAGGCGACGGACGGTCTCGAGCCCGAGACTGCGGTTGGCTCCGGTGATGAGTGTCGTTGTCATGCGCCCAGCCTCCGCCTGCGTGGCCGGGTCCCCCAGGCACCGCTCGACAGTGGGACCACCAGTACCAGGCAGGCCGGGAGGCGCGGGTCGAGGATGGTGGGCATGAGCGAGTTCGCGAGTGTGCTGCGTTCCTGGCGCGACCGGGTCCGTCCCGAAGCGGTCGGCCTGCCGGCCGGGCCCGGTCGACGGACGCCGGGTCTCCGTCGCGAGGAGCTCGCTGCGCTCGCCGGCGTGAGCGTCGACTACGTCGTCCGCCTCGAACAGGGACGCGCGACGAACCCGTCGCCGCAGTTGCTCGGCGCACTCGCCACCGCGCTCCGTCTCTCCGAGGAGGAACGCGACCACCTCTGCCGCGTCGCAGGGTCCGCGCCGCCGTCGCGCCGGGTCGTCCCCCGGCACGTCACCCCGGGCGTGCAGCGCATCGTCGACCGCCTCGGCGACGTCCCCCTCGCCGTGTTCACCGCCGCGCACGACATCGTCCTGTGGAACGACCTCTGGGCAGCGCTCACCGGTGACCCCTCCCGGTACACGGGCATCGACCGGAACCTCGTGTGGCGACACTTCATGCACGGCCACGACGAGGTCGAATGGGACGACGAGCACCAGGAGGAGTTCTCCAGCGACCTCGCCGCCGACCTCCGCGCCGCCGTGGGTCGGTACCCCGCCGACCGGGACCTCGCCGAGCTGGTGGCACGCCTCCGTCGCGAGTCCCCCGAGTTCGAGCGCCGCTGGGACACCGGACGCGTCGCCGAGCACCGGGCGAGCCGCAAGCGCGTGCACTCCCCCGTCGGCCCGATCGAGATCGACTGCGACGTCCTGAGCGTGCCGGGCGGGGACCTCCGCATCGTCGTCTACACGGCCGTCCCCGGCACCGAGGACGCGGCGAAGCTCGACCTCCTGCGCGTCACCGGCCTGCAGGAACTCACGCCGAGCTGAGCACGACCAGTCGTTGGGTCGCCCGGGTCATCGCCACGTACCGGTCGACCGGGCGCCACCGCTCCGGGTCCACCAGGACGACGAGGTCGAACTCGAGACCCTTCGTCGCCTCCGGGGACAGGGAACGGATCCGGTCCGTCCCCGCGTACCCGGCGTCGCCGACCACGCACGCGATCCCGTCGGCGCTCGCCGCGGCCCACGTGTCCAGGACCACGTCCCGCTCGTCGGCGGACCCGTACTGCACCGGCACGCCGGAGTCGCGGATCGAGGTCGGCACGTTCGCGTCCGGCACGGCTGCGCGGATGACGGGTTCGGCGACCGCCATCACCTCGGACGGCGTGCGGTAGTTGATCCGTAGGCGCGCGGTCCGGACTTCCCGGAGCCCGATCCGGGCGAGCCGGTCCTCCCACGACTCGGCGAACGGCTCCCGTGCCTGGGTCCGGTCCCCCACGACCGTGAGACTCCGGCTCGGGCAGCGCCGCAGCAGCATCAGCCACTCCGCGTCCGTGAGCTCCTGAGCCTCGTCGACGACGACGTGCGCGAACGGTCCCGCCAGGGCATCGGCGTCCGGTGCCGCCGTCACCGCGTCGTCGTCGAGGCTGTTCCGCGCGTCCGCTCCGCGCAGCATGCTCATGAGCTGCAGCTCGGAGTCGTCGTTCGCGACGAGGTCCTCGATCACCCGGTCCATCCGCTCGCGTTCGGCGGCCCTGGCGGCCGCAGCACGCCGCTCCCGGGCCGGAGCTGCCGGGTCCCCGATCCGCCGACGGGCGGCGTCGAGCACGGGGAGGTCTGACCGGGTCCACGCGCGGGCGTCCGGGCGGTGCAGGCGTGCGCGGTCGGCTGCGGTGAGGTCGGGCGCGCACCGCGCCAGGTGGTCGGGCACCGCGAGCAGGTCCGCGACCACACCGTCCGGGTCGAGCACGGGCCACGCCCGGCGGAACGCGTCACGCAGGACGTCGCTGTCGTCCACGGAGGCGCGGATCGCCCTGGGTGGGGCCGCTCCCGCCAGGCGGTTGGTCACGATCTCGAGCAGCGCCTCCCAGACGTCGGAGCGTGCGGCGTTGTGCGGGTCGCCCGGGTCCGCCGCGTCGAACGCGTCGGCCCAGTCGTCGGGCGTGATCGGCACGTCCGCCCAGTCCGTCTCGACGACGACCGTGCGCTCCGGCGGCTGCTCGTACCCGCGGACCGCACGCTCGACCGCCCGGGTCAGCGCCGCACCCGCCTTGATCGCCGCGACGTCCGGATCGGCCTCGTCGGGGACGTCGGCGCCCTCGGGCACCAGGTCCGTCACGGTCGCGAGGTGCACACCGTCCTCGCCCAGCGCCGGCAGCACGTCCCCGACGTAGTCGAGGTGCCCGTGCGTCGGCCCGACGAACAGCACACCCCCGTGCCGCGGCGACACGCGTGGGTCGGCGTACAGCAGGTACGCCGCCCGGTGCAGCGCGACGACGGTCTTGCCGGTCCCCGGACCGCCGTCCACCACGAGTGCTCCGGCGGAGTCCGCGCGGATCACGGCGTCCTGGTCGGACTGGATCGTCCCGAGCACGTCCCGCATCCGCGGGCTGCGGCTGGTGCCGAGACTCGCGACGAACGCCGACTGGTCGTCCAGGGCCGCGGTGTGCAGCAGGCCCTCGTCGGTGAAGGCCTCGTCCCAGTAGTCCACGATCCGACCGCGCTGCCAGCGGTAGCGTCGCCGGCTCACCAGGCCACGAGGATCGCCGTGCGACGCCGCGAAGAACGGTTCCGCGGTCGCCGAGCGCCAGTCGACGAGCAGCCGCTCGAGGTCGTCGTCGGTGAGCCCCGAGCGGCCGACGTAGACCGGGTGCGGGCGGTCGGCGAACACCATCCTCCCGATGCACAGGTCGAGCCCGTACCGCCGGAGTGCCGTGAGCTCGCGGGTGACCCGGCGCACCTCGGCATCGCGCTCCACCGTGTACTCCCCGCCGCCCGCTCGGGTCCGGCGGAGCTCGTCGAGGCGTCGGGTGAGCGTCGTGGTCGAGGCGTCGAGGGTCGCGGCGATCGCGGCGAAGTGCCGCTCGTCGTCGGCGATCAGGGCCGGATCGGCTTTGTCGGCGAGGCGTTCGGGGAGGTCGAAGACGGGGTACGGCGTTGACACGAGGGTCGATTGTGGGGCACGACGGGGGTCTTGCGGCAAGCCCCCGGTCCGGCCGTATCCTGGTCATGGCGGGAGGGGTCCGCCGTCTCGCGGCCGCCTTCCGCTACCGCGACCTGATCGCGTCGACGACGGCAGCGACCGTCGACGCGTCTGCCGTACGAGCACCGTCGACGATCACCGGCTCTTCCGTCTCGGGCGGTTCGAAGCTCGCGGCGTGCTCTGCGAGCACGGCGTCGGTGACGTCGGGTCGTGCCGGCTCGGTCCGGTTCGCGAGGACGCGTCGCCGTTGCAGCTCCGGGGCGATCCGCACCCAGACGAGGGCGAACGGTGCCCCGGCGGCGGCCGCGGTGGCACGCCAGGCATCTCGGACGAAGCGCGGAGAGCCCGTGTCGTCCACGATCACGTCGCGGCCGGACGCGAGCGATTCGCCCGCCCGCTCGTGCGCGATGGCGTTCGTCGTGGCCCACTCCTCCGGGGGATGCCCTGGCCGCCGTCGAGGCCGCGCTCCTCGTTGATCCGGTCGAGGCCCAGCAGCGCTCCGTCCAGCGCGTCGGACAACCGAGCCGCCAGCGTGCTCTTGCCCGAGAACGAGAGACCGCACATCAGCACCAGTGCCATGCGTGGACCCTACCGAGCCCGGGCGGAGCACTCCACCTCACCGCACGCTCGCAGTCGACCATGCACGGTGGAGCGCAGCGACCTGGTCGGCTTCGGCCATGTCGGTGACGTCGAGGACGAGGTCCACCGCCGGCGGGACCGCGGTCATCCGGTGGAGCAGTTCGAACTCGTCGTCGGTGATGGACACCGGTCGTGTGGCGGCTCGCGCTCGGGCCCCCTCGAGGGTGATCGCCAGGTGCACGACGAAGCACTCCGGGAGTTCGGCGCGGTACACGGCGAGCGTCTCCGCGGTGAGGACGTCCGACGCGGTGACGGCAAAGCCCGCAGCGAGCAGGTTCCGGGCCAGGGCACTCACGTTGCGCGCGGCGAGTGCGTGCTGAGCACGGCCCTCCGATCCGGACCAGAGCGTCGCATCCCCGGCGATGACGAGCTGGCGGACGTCGTCACCGTCGATGTACGCGCCGCGCGGTTCCGCGGCAGCGAGGGCACGACCGCAGGTCGTCTTCCCGACCGCCGGGCCACCCGAGAGGATCAGTGGTCGCATCGTGTCCGTCCTTCCGTCCTGGTCGACGCTACCCAGGCCCGTGCGGCGCTGCGGCGGGAACGGTGGGTAGCGTGGTGGCCATGGACTGCTTCGCGAGCTGGCGCACCCGCCACTGAAGGAGACGGCCTCGCCGTCACGTACCGCCACACCGAGCACGGTGTGGCGCCTTCAGACTGCTCAGAGAAGAGGCACACCATGCACATCCGCGCCTGCACGCCCGACGATCTGCCCACGCTCACCGAACTGACGATCGAGACGTTCCGCCCGCTCCTCGCCGGCGACCTGGTCCGACTGCGCCCGGAGGTCACGGCACACGACCACGCGCACTGGGAGGACGACTACCGGCACGAGGTGCCCGCGCTGCTCGACCCTGCCGAAGACCGGTTCATCACGCTGGCGGAGGACGACGACGGGCCCCTCGGGTACGTCGGGTGGCACGTCACGAACGGCGCGTCCGGCCGGCTGGAGATGGTCGCCGTCCACCCGCGTGCCAGACGACGAGGAGTCGCACGGGCACTGTGCACGACCGTCCTCCGCGAACTCGGCGAACGCGGGGTCGAGGTGGTGCACATCGGCACGGGCGGGGACGCCTTCCACGCCGCGGCGCGAGCGCTCTACGAGTCACTCGGCTTCACGCCGTACCCCACGGTCGACTACGCCCGCACCCTGCCGACCGGGCGCCCGGTCACGCCGCGGTGAACACCAGCGACGCGTTCTGCCCACCGAAGCCGAACGAGTTGTTCAGCGCCGTCCGGATCGGCACCTCCCGCGCGGCCCCGGCGACCACGTCGAGCTCGACCGCCGGGTCGAGGTGCTCCAGGTTCAGCGTCGCCGGCACGAGCCCGGTCTCGATCGCCCGCACGGCCAGGATCGACTCGACGGCCCCGGCTGCCCCGAACATGTGCCCGATGGCCCCCTTCGGCGCGGTCACGACCGCCCCGGTGCCGACCGCGCGAGCGATCGCAGCGGCTTCGCCGACGTCCCCGACGGGCGTGCTGGTCGCGTGCGCGTTGACGTGGTCGATGTCGTCGCCAGCCAACCCGGCCATCCGGATCGCCGCGGTCATCGCCCGCTCCTGCTCGGACCCGTCCGCCAGGGGCGCGGTGATGTGGAACGCGTCCGAGGTGATGCCCCAGCCGGCGAGGGTCCCGTGCGAACGCTGGGTGCGGGCAGCGGCGTGGTCGGCCCGCTCGAGCACGACGAACCCGGCACCCTCGCCGAGCACGAACCCGCGGCGGGACGCGTCGAACGGGCGGGAGAGCGTCGTCGGGTCGTCGTCGCCGGGCTTCGCGAGGGCCTGCGACTGCGCGAAGGACGCCATGGTCACCGGCGTCACGGCCGCCTCGGTCCCACCGGCGATGACGACGTCGGCCTCCCCCGTGACGATCAACCGCGCGGCCGTCGCGATCGCCTCGGCCCCTGAGGCGCAGGCGGACACGGTCGTGTACGCCCCGGCCCGTGCACCGAACGCGATGCTGATCTGCGCCGCGGCGGCGTTCGCCATGAGCATCGGGACGGTGCGGGGTGACACGCGACGCGCTCCAGCGGTGCCGAGCACGTCGTGGGCGTCGAGGAGCGTCTCCACTCCCCCGATCCCGGTGCCGACGACGACGGCGAGCCGGTCCCCCTCGATCGTCGGGGCACCGGCGTCCGCCCAGGCCTCCTCCGCCGCGACGAGCGCGAGCTGCTGGCTGCGGTCGAGCCGGTTCGCCCGGACCCGCCCGAGTGCTCCGTCCGCGTCGAGTGCGGCGGCTGCGCCGACCCGGATCGGGACCTGGTCCCAGTGCGTGCCGGTCCGCTCGAGGTCGTGCACGCCGGAGCGGCCGGCGACCAGGGCGTCCCAGAGCGTGTCGACGCCGTGGCCGAACGGCGACACCGCTCCGTAGCCGGTGATGGAGATGTGCACGGGAGACTCCTTCTTGTACGTTGAACAAGTTGAGTTGTACCACGTACAATTCCGGCATGGCAACCACGAGCGACGCTCCGGGCACCCCGCGCGGGGCAGCCACCCGGGCGCGGATCCTCGCCGCGACCGCCGGCTTGCTCAGCGGGACCGGCGGCCCGACCGAGCACCGGACGGTGACCGTGAGCGAGATCGCCCGGGCCGCGGGCGTGTACCCGAACCAGATCACGCACCACTACGGATCCAAGGACCGACTGGTGCTCGACGCCGCGTTCGCGCTGTTCCTGCGCGACACGACCCGGTTGCAAGCAGCCGGGCGCCGCGCCACGAGCGCGGAGACGTTCCGGCAGGTCCTCGCCCGCACGGCCCTCGCGATGCCGTCGACGCCGCTCGTCGTGCGGGCCCTCGCGAGCGCGGGCGACGACTCCGCGCAACGCGACCGTGTGCGACTGCTCCTGCAGGTGCTGTTCCGGCAGTCGGAGCGCTACCTCGAACGGGTCGTTACCGAACACGGCTGGACGAGCCGGAGCGGCGTCGGACGCGACGCACGGACGTTCTGGAGCGCGGTGTTCGGCGCCACGCTGCTCGCCGACGCCGGGGTCACCGGCGGACCGTCCGACCTCGACCTCGCCGGCACCGTCTCGATCGCCTGACCCGCGGGAGGCGCAGCGCCCTACTCGCCGAAGCCGGACCGCACGAGGGCCACGAGCGCGTCGACCGCGTCCTGCGCGTCGGCTCCGGTCCCCTCGATGGTCACCGACGCCCCCCTGGGCAGTGCGAGCGCCATGATCGCGAGCAGGCTCTTCGCGTCCACCCCGTTGACCCGGACCTCGGCGTCGAACTTGGCGGCCGTCTTCACGAACTCCGCGGCCGGCCGGGCGTGCAGGCCGCTCTCGTTCACGAGTTCCACCGTCTCGGACGCGGCCACGTCGTCGACGGAGCCGGTCCCGGAGACCGGCGCCGCGCCTCCTGGACCGTCGCCGGACGGACTGGAGGCACGACTCGCGTCCGCCTCGGAGCCTGCGGCAGACGCGGCAGCGGCCAGGACCGCATCGACGTCGCCACCGGTCTGTGCGGCGACGGCCGCGGCGACCGCACCCTCGACCAGCGGGGCCTGCGAGACGTGCACGCGCGCGCGGACGTCGTCGTCGAGGAAGTCGAGCGCCGTGTCGGTGGTCAGGTAGGCGGAGCCGAGGTCGCACAGGACGACCACTGCCTCGGCGTCGGCGAGTTCCTCGATGCCGGCCGTGATGGCCTCGAACGAGGTGCCGATGCCGCCGTCGTCGGTGCCGCCGGCGGCCACGAGCGGGACGTCCGCCGCCATCTGCCGGGCGAGCTCGACGGTGCCGGTCGCGATCGCCGCGCTGTGCGAGACGATCAGGATCCCGACGGTCACGCGGCGTCCACGGCTGCGCGGAGGATGTACACGGTGGACTGCGCGCCCGGGTCGCGGTGCCCGACGGCACGTTCGCCGAGGTAGCTCGCGCGGCCCTTGTGGGCGACCAGCGGGTCGGTCGACTCCGCGCCGGTCACGGCCGCGTCGGCGGCTGCGGCGAGCACCTGCTCGGGGCTGTCCCCGGCGGCGGCCGCGGCACCGGCGGCGTCGACCGCGGGCGACCAGGCGTCGACCATGGTCTTGTCGCCGACGGCAGCCTTGCCCCGGGACACGATGCCGTCACGGGCAGCGGTCAGCACCTGGACGAGCGTGTCGGCGTCGAGCTCCGCTGCGTCCCCGGCGGCCTGTGCGGCCTTGAGGTACGCGGTCCCGAACAGCGGACCCGCGGCACCGCCGACCGTCGAGATGAGCTTCGTCGCGACGACCTTCAGCACGGCTCCGGGGGTGTCGAACGAACCGGCGTCCACGGCCTCGAGCACGGCACGGAAGCCGCGGTCGAGATTCTCACCGTGGTCGCCGTCGCCGATCTCACGGTCGAGCGTGACGAGCTCGGCCCGGTGCTCGTCGATCGTCGCGGCGGTGCGTCGGACCCAGTCGATGGCCCATGCGGTGTCGAGCGCCAATTCGTGTTCCTTCCTGCGTCCGGCTCCGTTCACGGGCCGGGTCGTGGTGCGGTGGGTTCAGCGTCCCCAGCGCAGTGCCGGGGTCTCCACCGGTGCGTCCCAGAGGGCGGTGAGTTCGTCGTCGAGCACCGTGA
The DNA here is from genome assembly GCF_044745045.1 of Curtobacterium sp. NPDC087082. Taxonomy (NCBI): domain Bacteria; kingdom Bacillati; phylum Actinomycetota; class Actinomycetes; order Micrococcales; family Microbacteriaceae; genus Curtobacterium; species Curtobacterium sp. NPDC087082. The sequence continues at coordinate 415,769 of NZ_JBIUZN010000004.1, forward strand.
CGGTGAGCGAGAACCCCTGCATCTCGAGGGATGTCACATAGTCGCCGACCAGGCTACGCGTGACGTCGAACCCGCGGTCGGTGAGGACCTCGGCGGCGCGTCGGTAGGCGATGTAGAGCTCGGAGAGGGGCGTGCCGCCCATGCCGTTCACGAGGAGCAGGAGCTTCGACCCGGCGGGAGCGGCGAGGTCGGTGAGGATCGGTTCGAGCACGCGGTCCACGAGCTCGTCGGCCGGGGCCATCGGGATGCGTTCGCGGCCGGGCTCGCCGTGGATGCCGATGCCGAGCTCGACCTCGTCGTCGGCGAGGGTGAACGACGGCTCGCCGGCGTGCGGGACGGTGCCGGAGGCGAGCGCGAGCCCCATCGAGCGCGTGACGTCGTTCACGTGCCGGGCGACGGCGGCGACGGCGTCGAGGTCGTCCCCCCGCTCGGCTGCGGCGCCCGCGCACTTCTCGACGACGACGGTGCCGGCGACCCCGCGTCGGCCGGCCGTGTAGAGCGAGTCCTGCACGGCGACGTCGTCGTCCACCACGACGGACTCGACCCGGACGTCGTCCATGCTGGCGAGTTCGGCGGCGGTCTCGAAGTTGAGGACGTCGCCGGTGTAGTTCTTCACGATGTGGAGCACACCCGCTCCCCCGTCGACGGCCTTCGTCGCGGCGACGATCGGGTCCGGTGTGGGACTCGTGAACACCGGCCCCGGCACCGCGGCGTCGAGCATGCCGTACCCGACGAACCCGGCGTGCAGCGGCTCGTGTCCGCTGCCACCGCCGCTGACGATCCCGACCTTGCCGGACACCGGGGCGTCCGCGCGGTGGATGTGGATCGGGTCCTCGACCAGCACGACGTGGCCGGCGTGGGCACGGGCGAACCCGCGCACGGTCTCGTCGACCACGGCCTGCGGATCGTTGATGAGCTTCTTCATGCTGACCTCCACGGAGTGCGGGCGATCGCGAGGCAGCACCGCCGTCGTCGACCGGAGTGCCCTCAATCTACATCGCCGCCCCGGGCGAGCGTTCCCCCCGTGTGCACGTTCGTGCACCGACCCGGGGGCGGCCCACCGGCCTCGGATGCGCGGGCGCACACCGTGCATGCACGTTCGTGCACAATCGCGCACTTCCCTCACGAATGCATCGCCATCCGCCGATGCCCGTCAGTATGCTCGGCCCCAATCACTCAACGGGGAGTGCCGGCGCTGTACCACCGGACCCCCACCCTCACGCACTGGAGGTCACCGATGGACGGCATCGGCGTCAATTTCCTCTCCGAGCTCGTCGGCACGGCGATGCTCATCATCCTGGGTGGCGGCGTCGTCGCCGCTGTCTCGCTGACGAAGTCCAAGGGCTTCGGAGCCGGCTTCCTCATGGTGACGATCGGCTGGGGCTTCGCGGTCTTCGCCGGTGTCACCGTGTCGTACAGCTCCGGAGGCCAGCTCAACCCGGCGGTGAGCCTCGCGCTCGCCATCCTCGGCAAGATCACCGTCGGTGAGATGTTCCTCTACTGGCTCGCCCAGCTGATCGGTGCGATCATCGGTGCGGTCATCGTCTGGCTGGCCTACAAGCAGCACTTCGACGAGGAACCCGACGCGGCTGCGAAGCTCGGCGTCTTCTCCACCGGTCCGGCGATCCGCTCGTACGGCTGGAACGTCGTCACCGAGATCATCGGCACCTTCGTGCTCGTCTTCGTCGTGCTCGCCTTCACCAACGGCAAGACCCCGGCGGAGCTCGGCGCCGTCCCGGTCGCCTTCCTCGTGATCGCGATCGGCGTCAGCCTCGGTGGCCCGACGGGCTACGCCATCAACCCGGCACGTGACCTCGGTCCGCGCATCGCGCACGCCTTCCTGCCGATCAAGGGCAAGGGCTCGAGCGACTGGGCCTACGCCTGGGTGCCCGTCGTCGGCCCCCTCGTCGGTGGCGCCCTCGCGGCCGGCCTCTCCACCTTCCTGCTGCCGATCGTTTCTTGATCGTCTGCACCACACCCACCCGAGCACCAGCGTAAGGAGCACCAATGGCCGACTACATCGTCGCCATCGACCAGGGCACGACCTCCACCCGAGCGATCGTCTTCGACCACTCCGGCTCGATCGTGTCCGTCGGACAGAAGGAGCACGAGCAGATCTTCCCGCGTGCCGGGTGGGTCGAGCACGACCCGTCGGAGATCTGGGACAACACCCGTGAGGTCATCGGCCAGGCCCTGTCCCGCGCCGACATCACCCGCCACGACGTCGCGGCGGTCGGCATCACCAACCAGCGCGAGACCGCGGTGGTCTGGGACAAGAACACCGGCAAGCCGGTCTACAACGCGATCGTCTGGCAGGACACCCGCACGCAGTCGATCGTCGACAAGCTCGCCGACGGCGACACCGACCGCTACAAGTCGGTCGTCGGTCTGCCGCTGGCGACGTACTTCGCCGGCACCAAGATCGTCTGGATCCTCGAGAACGTCGAGGGTGCGCGCGAGAAGGCCGAGGCGGGCGACCTGCTCTTCGGCACCACCGACACCTGGGTCCTCTGGAACCTGACCGGTGGCGTCGACGGCGGCGTCCACAAGACCGACGTCACGAACGCGTCCCGCACGCTGTTCATGGACCTCGAGACGCTCGAGTGGCGCGACGACATCCTCGCCGACTTCGGTGTGCCGAAGTCGATGCTCCCCGAGATCGTCAGCTCCTCCGAGGTCTACGGCCACGTCGAGTCCTCGAACCTCCTGCGCGAGGTCCCGATCGCCGGCATCCTCGGCGACCAGCAGGCCGCGACGTTCGGCCAGGCGGCGTTCGACCAGGGCGAGTCGAAGAACACCTACGGCACGGGCAACTTCCTCATCTTCAACACGGGCACGGAGATCGTCCGCTCGGAGAACGGGCTGCTCACGACCGTCGGCTACAAGCTCGGCGACCAGGAGACGCACTACGCGCTCGAGGGTTCGATCGCCGTCACGGGCTCGCTCATCCAGTGGCTCCGCGACAACCTCGGCCTGATCGGCAGCGCCCCGGAGGTCGAGGCCCTCGCCAAGACCGTCGAGGACAACGGCGGCGTCTACTTCGTCCCGGCGTTCTCGGGGCTCTTCGCGCCGTACTGGCGTCCGGATGCCCGCGGTGCGATCGTCGGCCTCACCCGCTACGTGAACAAGGGCCACATCGCCCGTGCCGCCCTCGAGGCGACGGCGCTGCAGACCCGCGAGGTCCTCGACGCCGTCAACGCGGACTCCGGTGTGGACCTCACCGAGCTCAAGGTCGACGGCGGCATGACCGCCAACGACGCGCTCATGCAGTTCCAGGCGGACATCCTGAACGTGCCGGTGGTCCGTCCGGTCGTCGCGGAGACGACGGCGCTCGGCGCGGCCTACGCGGCCGGGCTCGCGGTCGGGTTCTGGGCGAACCTCGACGAGCTCCGTGCCAACTGGCAGGAGGACAAGCGCTGGGAGCCGCAGCTCGACGAAGCCGAGCGCGAGCGCACCCTGCGCCTCTGGAAGAAGGCCGTCACGAAGACGTTCGACTGGGTCGACGAGGACGTCCAGTAGTCCTGTCCTGAGGTGACCGCCTGGAGGCGCGGTGCCGGTCCCACAGACCGGCACCGCGCCTCCGCTGTGTTGCGTCTGCGCTCACGCGACGGGCGTCGCGCCCACCCAGTCGGCCAGCTTGCGCGCGGCGGCGCCCGAGTCGATCGCGTCGGCCGCGACGACCAGCTGCTCGCGGAAGCGCTGCAGGATCGGGCGGTCGACCTCGGCCGGGTCCTCCGCCAGGCGGAAGGACACCAGGCCGGCGGCGGCGTTGAGCAGGACGATGTCGCGCACCGGACCGGTCTCCCCCGCGAGGACGCGGTGCACCACGGCGGCGTTGTGCTCCGGGTCGCCGCCGAGCAGGTCCTCGATCCGGGCCCGGGCGATCCCGAGGTCGCGCGGGTCGAGGTCGTGCTCGGTGACGCGGCCGCCGGTGACCTCCCAGATGTGGCTGTGCCCGGTCGTCGTCAGCTCGTCGAGGCCGTCGTCGCCGCGGAACACGAGCGCGGTCGCCCCGCGGGTCTGGAACACGCCCGTGATGATCGGGACGAGCTCGAGCTGCGCCACGCCCACGGCGTTCGCCTCGCACCGTGCGGGGTTGACGAGCGGACCGAGGAAGTTGAACACCGTCGGGACGCCGATCTCGCGGCGGACGGGTCCGGCGTGCGCGAACCCGGGGTGGAAGGCGCTCGCGAACGCGAAGGTCAGTCCGACACGCCGGAACGTGTCCGCGACACGCGCGGCGTCCATCGTCAGGTCGAGTCCGAGTGCGGCGAGGACGTCGCTCGACCCGGACTTCGAGGAGCTCGCCTTGTTGCCGTGCTTCACGACGGGGACACCCGCGGCGGCGATCACGATCGCGCTCATCGTCGAGACGTTCACCGTGCCGACGACGTCGCCGCCGGTGCCCACGATGTCCAGTGCCATCGGGTCGACGTCGAGCGGGACGGCCGCGTCGAGGATCGCGTCGCGGAAACCGACGACCTCGTCGACGGTCTCGCCCTTCGCGCGGAGGGCCACGACGAAGGCGGCGATCTGCGCCGGGGTGGCCCGACCTGCCACGATCTCCTGCATGGCCCATGTGGACTGGCTGATCGTCAGGTCTTCGCGCGCCATGAGCGCGCTGATCACGGCAGGCCAGGTGAGAGCGTCGAGCATGCTCTGATCGTAGTGAATTCGAGAGACCCGCCAGTTGGCTGCGAAAACACTGTCCGTGGTTTCGGCCATAATGGAGTCTGTGACTAGCACCCCTCTCTCCAGATCCGCCAGCGGTCCGGTCCTGAACAGGCCGAACGCCGTTGCCGTGGGGACGATCGTGTGGCTGGGCAGCGAGGTCATGTTCTTCGCCGGCCTGTTCGCGATCTACTTCACGTTGCGCAGCACCTCGCCCGAACTCTGGGCGACCGAGACCGCCAAGCTCGAGGTGCCCTTCGCCTCGGTGAACACGATCATCCTGGTGCTGTCCAGCTTCGCCTGCCAGTTCGCGGTCTTCGCGGCCGAGCGCTTCCAGGTGCACCGGACGAGCTGGAACCCCAAGGACTGGGGCATGACGGAGTGGTTCTTCGTCACGTACTGCATGGGCGCGATCTTCGTCTGCGGCCAGATCTTCGAGTACGCGAACCTCTGGCACGAGGGCGTGACGCTCTCCTCCAGCGCCTACGGTTCGGCCTTCTACATGACCACCGGGTTCCACGGTCTGCACGTCACGGGTGGCCTCATCGCCTTCCTGCTGACGCTCGGCCGCGGGTTCGCCGCCAAGAACTTCGGTCACAAGGAAGCGACCACCGCGATCGTCGTGTCGTACTACTGGCACTTCGTCGACGTCGTCTGGATCGGCCTCTTCGCCGTCATCTACCTTCTCAAGTAGGAACTGGATAGCCCCCACCGCATGTTCAACAGAACCAAGTCCAAGAAGGGCCGCCGTTCCCCGATGGCGACCGTGTCGCTCATCGTCGTCGGTCTCATGACCACCGGCGGTGCGTACGCGCTGTTCAGCTCCACGGCGAACGCCGACGACAGCACGAGCACCGTGGCGGCCTCGAGCCAGTCGAAGGTGAACGAGGGCCAGAAGCTCTTCGCCTCGAACTGCGCCACCTGCCACGGCCTCTCCGCGCAGGGCACCAGCGAGGGTCCGTCCCTCATCGGTGTCGGTGCCGCGTCGGTCGACTTCCAGGTCGGCACCGGCCGCATGCCGATGGCCGCCCAGGGCCCCCAGGCCGAAGAGAAGCCCGCGCAGTTCACGGACGAGCAGATCGACGCACTCGCCGAGTACGTCGCGTCGCTCGGCCCCGGCCCCGCGGTCCCCTCCGAGAGCCTGACCAACGGCGAGGACGGCGACGCCGCCGAAGGTGCGGAGCTCTTCCGCATCAACTGCGCCATGTGCCACAACGTGGCCGGCGCCGGCGGTGCCCTGACCGAGGGCAAGTACGCGCCGAACCTGCAGTCGGTGTCCGGCAAGCACATCTACGAGGCCATGGTCACTGGCCCGCAGAACATGCCGGTGTTCAACGACCTGAACCTCACCCCCGAGCAGAAGGCCGACATCATCACGTACCTCAAGTACGTGCAGGACAACAAGTCGCCCGGCGGGTTCGCACTCGGCTCCCTCGGCCCGGTGGCAGAGGGTCTGTTCATCTGGATCTTCGGACTCGGCGCGGTCGTCGCGATGACCGTCTGGCTGACCGCGAAGTCCAACTGATCGTCCGTGTCGAACGACACTGAAGGGAACACCATGGCAGAGCACGACGACGAGGCACTGAACTCGTCCTCGGCTGTCGAGAAGCACGGCACGACCACCACCTCGGCCGGGATCGCGGTCCTGCCGACGGACCCGTTCGAGAACCCGGGCGAGCCGCCGCACCGCGCACGCCGCACCGACGTCGACCCGAAGAAGCAGCGCCTGGCCGAGCGTCAGGTCGCCACGTTCTTCTACCTGTCGATCGTGGGCAGTGTCCTCGCGATCGCGGCCTACGTCGCCTTCCCGATCGACTCCGACGACTTCGGGACCGTCCGGACGGCCAACCTCTGGCTCGGCCTCTCGATCGCCCTCGCCCTGCTCGCGCTGGGCCTCGGCGCCGTGTACTGGTCGAAGTCGCTCGTGGTGGACCGCGAGATCACCGAGCTCCGCCACGGCACCCGCGGCACCGACGCGACCCGCGCCAAGGCGGTCGAGGCGTTCCAGCTCGCCGACAAGGAGTCCGGTTTCAGCCGTCGCAAGCTGATCCGCAACTCGATGATCGGCGCCCTGGCGGCCTTCCCGCTCCCGGGCATCGTCCTCGTGCGCGACCTCGCGCCCGCGGCCGACCCGAACGAACTCCTCCGCCACACCATGTGGGCGAAGGGCACGCGCCTGACGAAGGACCCGACGGGTCTGCCGATCAAGGCGTCCGACGTGACCATCGGTTCGGTGTTCCACGTCATCCCGGACGGCATGCTCGACAAGGAGGACATGCTCGAGGAGAAGGCCAAGGCCTCCGTCCTCCTCATGCGCCTCGACCCCAAGGACCTCAACCCCTCCAAGGGCCACGAGAACTGGGGCTACGACGGCATCGTCGCGTACTCGAAGATCTGCACCCACGTCGGATGCCCGGTCGCCCTGTACGAACAGCAGACGCACCACCTGCTCTGCCCGTGCCACCAGTCGACCTTCGATGTCTCGAACAACTGCGAGGTCATCTTCGGGCCGGCGGCACGCCCCCTCCCCCAACTTCCGATCGCGATCGACGACGACGGCTACCTGGTTGCGCAGAGCGACTTCCACGAGCCCGTCGGCCCGTCCTTCTGGGAGCGTGAACGCTGATGAGCAGCACGACCACCAACGCACCCGCGTCGTCGACCACCAAGCCGGCACCGGAGCGCGGATCCCGCATCATCGGCGGGGTCGCCAACTACATCGACGAGCGCACGAGCATCTCGGGCCTCGTGAAGGAGGTCGGGCGCAAGATCTTCCCCGACCACTGGAGCTTCATGCTCGGCGAGGTGGCGCTGTACAGCTTCGTCGTCGTCCTGCTGTCCGGTACCTTCCTCACGTTCTTCTTCCAGGCGTCCATGGCCGAGGTGGTCTACCACGGCTCGTACGTCCCGCTGAAGGGCATCGAGATGTCGACCGCACTGCAGTCGACGCTCAACATCTCGTTCGACATCCGCGGCGGGCTCTTCGTCCGGCAGATCCACCACTGGGCGGCCCTGCTGTTCGTGGCCTCGATCATGCTGCACATGGCCCGCGTGTTCTTCACCGGTGCCTTCCGCAAGCCGCGTGAGCTCAACTGGGTGTTCGGCTTCATCCTGTGGGTCCTGGCCATGGCCGAGGGCTTCACGGGCTACTCGCTCCCCGACGACCTGCTCTCCGGCAACGGTCTGCGGATCATCGTCGGCATGATCGAGGGTGTGCCGGTCATCGGCGTCTGGATCGCCTACCTGCTCTTCGGTGGCGAGTTCCCGGGTACCGACATCGTCGGCCGCCTCTACACGCTGCACATCCTGCTGCTCCCGGCGATCCTCGTCGCGGTGCTCGGCGTCCACCTCGTGCTGGTCGTCATCAACAAGCACACGCAGTTCGCCGGCCCCGGCAAGACGAACGAGAACGTCGTCGGCGTGCCGATCCTCCCGGCGTTCGCGGCGAAGGCCGGTGGGTTCTTCTTCATCGTCGCGGGCATCCTCGCCCTCATCGCGTCGCTGTTCACGATCAACCCGATCTGGAACTACGGCCCGTACGACCCCTCCCCGGTGTCCGCCGGTACCCAGCCCGACTGGTACATCGGCTTCGCCGACGGCGCGCTCCGTCTGGTGCCGCCGCACTGGGAGGTCGTGTGGTTCGGCTACACGGTGTCGTTCAACATCCTCGTGCCGATCGCGGTGCTGGTGTTCCTCATCCTCGCCATCTTCATCTACCCCTTCATCGAGGGTTGGGTCACCGGCGACAAGCGTGAGCACCACATCCTCGACCGCCCGCGCAACGCCCCGACCCGCACGGCGTTCGGTGCCGCCGGCATCACGCTCTACGCGAGCCTCTGGGCCGCCGCGTCGTCGGACATCATCGCGACCCACTTCTACGTGTCGATCGACCACGTCATCCACGTGATCCAGGCCACGACGGTCCTCGGCCCGTTCGTCGCCTTCTGGATCACGAAGCGCGTGTGCCTCGCCCTGCAGAAGAAGGACCGCGAGATCGTCCTGCACGGGTACGAGTCCGGACGCATCGTGCGACTCCCCCACGGCGAGTACATCGAGGTGCACGAGCAGCTCGACGAGTACGAGCGTTGGAAGCTCCTGCAGTTCAACGAGTACAAGCCGCTCATGATCCGTCCGAACGCCCGAGGCAAGATCTCGAGCCTGCAGAAGGCCCGCGCCAGCATGTCGCGCTTCTTCTTCGAGGACCGGATCACCCCGGTGTCCAAGGCCGAGCTCGAGGCTGCGCATGCTGCGCACCACGGCCCGGACCTCGAAGCCGGACACGAAGCGCCCGCGGTCGAGTCGAAGCACTAGGCACCCCGCGCATCGGAACCCCCGTCACCTCGGTGGCGGGGGTTTCGTCGTGCGTGCGGGAACACGCCGTGCCGCGTTCACGTTCGATTCACCGACACGTGCTGGACTCGTCCAGGACGGTGTGGCACTGTGTTGCACCACGCACCCGACCAACGGAATGAGACCCCGATGGACAGCCGGACGGCCGAACACCCCAGGCCGAACCACTTCCTGCTCCACCTCAGCGACACCCATCTCGTGGCGGGTGACGGCGACCTCTACGGTGACGTCGACTCAGCTGCGCGGCTCGGCCAGATCATCGCCGACATCGAGTCGTCGGGGACGCGTCCCGAGGCCATCGTCGTCACGGGCGACGTCGCCGACAAGGGCGAACCCGGCGCGTACGCCCGCATCCGCGACATCGTCGAGCCGGCCGCGCGGCGGATCGGCGCACAGGTCATCTGGGCGATGGGCAACCACGACGAGCGCGGCGCCTTCCGGCAGGAGCTGTTCGGGCTCCAGCCGACCGATCGTCCGGTCGACTTCGTCTACGACGTGAACGGCCTCCGGGTGATCACCCTCGACACGAGCGTGCCCGGCGCTCACCACGGCGAGGTCTCCCCCGAGCAGCTCGACTGGCTGGCCGAGGTCCTGTCGGAGCAGGCGCCGCACGGCACCATCCTGGCGATGCACCACCCGCCGGTGCCGAGCGTGCAGGACCTCGCCGTCCTCGTCGAGCTCCGCGACCAGGACGCCCTGGCCGAGGTCGTCGAAGGCAGTGACGTCATCGCCATCATCGCCGGCCACCTGCACTACTCGACGAGCGCCGTCTTCGCGGGCATCCCGGTGTCGGTCGCGAGCGCCACGTGCTACACGCAGGACCTCACCGAGTACCAGGGCGGTACCCGAGGGCAGGACGGCGCGCAGTCGTTCAACCTCGTGCACGTCTACGGCCACAACGTGGTGCACTCGGTCGTGCCGATCGGGCACTACGCCACGGTTGGTGAGCCGGTGTCGTCCGCCCAGACCGAGGCTCGGCTCGCTGCGGCCGGCGTGACGATCCCGGCGGCTGCGGAGCCCGCGCCGGTGACGTCGAGCATCCCGGTGTTCACGCTCGACTCCGTGCCGGTCTCCCCCGTCCACCGGTAGGCCGCCGCACTTCGTGAGCAGGAATGGTCGGGTCCGCGCTGTGGACCCGACCATTTCTGCTCACCATGTGCGGGCGCGGGGCCTCCGGGCGCGGGGCCCGCGCGCGCCCGGCCTCAGCCCGCGGGGCGCTCCCACGGCGCCGGGAACGGGAAGTACTTCTCGAGGAAGTCCGTCACCCGCTGCGTCCGCTCCTCGTCGCTGACCTCGGGGAAGCTCCCGTCGTTCAGGCAGAAGAAGTCCGCGTTCCGCTTCTTGAGCAGGTCGCCGAGCGCTCGCAGACCGGACTGCATCGTCGTGTCGATGTACCGCACCTCGGCGTTCTCCTGCACGATCGCCCGGCCGGTCAGCAGCGAGTAGTAGTGGTACAGCGAGTTCGTCACCGAGATGTTCTCGGCAGCACGGAACCGTGAGGCCGCGGTGGCCGCGAACTCGTCGGCGAACTCGTGCTCCATCTCGGTCATGATCGAGGCACGCAGCGGGGTCGGCGCGTGCTCGAGGTGCCGGGTCGTCACCGCACCGAACCGCTGCTGCAGGAGTCGGCGGTTGACCCGGGCGGAGTTCTCGAACCCGCTGCGTGCCGGGTTGTTCGACCCGAGGCCGATCCGCGTCGTCGCGAGGATGAACTTCGTCACCGAGCCCGGGCTGAAGAACACCGAGGGGTCGACCAGGCGGCCGAAGAACATGTCGTCGTTCGAGTAGATGAAGTGCTCGCTGATGCCCGGGATGTGGTGCAGCTGCGACTCGACGGCCTGCGAGTTGTGCGTCGGCAGGACGGAGGGGTCGGCGAAGAACTCCTCGGAGCGGACGATGCGCACCTTGGGGTGGTCGGCGAGCCAGGCGGGCGCCGGGGAGTCCGTGGCGATGTAGATCTGCCGGATCCACGGCGCGAACGTGTGCACCGACCGGAGCGCGTACTTCAGCTCGTCGATCTGGCGGAAGCGGGCGGGGGCGTCGTCGCCCTCGCCGAGGACGGCGCCGGACTGCGCTGCCTGTCGTGCCCGCTGGTACTCGATGGCGTTGCCGTCGACCCACGAGAACACGATGTCGATCGGGAACCGGATGTCGGACACGTGGTCGTCGAACATGTGCTCGACCGTGCGCCAGGTGCGGCCGTACCGCTCGATGTCGACGAGCACGAACTCGTCGACGGGCAGGCTGCGGCGCATCAGGGCGTTCTCGACCGGCGCGAGGACCTCGGTGTCGGTGACCCGCCAGAACTCGAGCTGCACGCTCGTCTCGGCGCCGTAGCGCAGGCGTCCGAGCGGCTCGAGGCGCGGCCGGAACACGCGCAGGACGGGCTCGTCGACGGACCCGAGGCCGTCGTCGATGACGAGCACCGCGGGCTTCCCCGGGGGCTTCGCGTAGAAGGGCTCGTTCGCGGCGGCGGCCATCACGGCGCTCTCCGCCCGCTGCCGGTCGCGCTCGTCGAGGGCGATCACCGGCCGCTGGTCGTTGCCGCGGATGAGCAGGTGGTCGACGTCACCGGCGGTAAGGGCGTCGTCGAGGAACAGGAGGTCCTCGATCATCGACTGCTGCGGCGTCAGGTGCCCGTTGACGAGCGTCAGGCGTCCCTTCCGCACGACGACGTCGGGACGTTCGAGACCGCCGGAGGACGGTCGAGGGTTCAGCAGAGGACTCTCGGTCACCGGCTCGGTCTCGTTGCTCATCCACACCCTTCGGATCAGTGCGCCGGACCCGTTTGCCCGGCGACTCATCCTACCGTCCGCGCGGACGCTCGGTCCGCTCGTCGGTCGCCCGGGCTAGGGCCTGGAGGCGCTGCTCGCCTCCGCCTCGCGCGGCACCTTCACGACGATGCCGACGACGATGAACAGGGCGGCCGCGACGAGCTGCAGTGCCGCCCACACCTCGCCGGGGATCGGCACGACCGCGAGCGGGTTCCAGCAGACGGCGATCGCGGCCAGCAGGAGCGCCGCCCACCACGTCCGCCCCCGCACGGCGAAGACGAGGACGATGAGGCTGAGCACGGTGACACCCCAGCGGGCGAACACGAAGCCGGACGAGTCGACGATCGCGACGCAGGCGAGGAGCACGATCGCCGCGATCAGCGACGGGGCGAGGGCGGGCCGGGTGAACGGCGGCAGCTCGCGCCCTGCCCCTCGGCCAGACGCCGAGCCAGACCGCGTCGGCTCCGCCCCGCCCACCGGCACGCCGTGCAGCGACGATCCGGCCGGTGGTCGGCCCTTCCGTCCTGCCATCAGGCGGTGGCCCCGTCGAGGTCGATCGCCTGGATGGACCGGGACATCGGCGGGAGCTCGCGCACCCGTTCGAGCGCGGGCACGAGCTCGGCGACGTAGGCCCGGTAGCCGTCCTCGGTGAGGTGCAGGCCGTCGTCGGTGAACCGGTCGTCGAGGTGGTCGCCGTCGGCGAGGGCCGGCCACGCGTCGAGGTACTGGGCGTGGCAGGTGGCGACGAACTGGCGGAGGTGCCGGTTCGCCTCCTCGATCTTCGCCGTGTACTCCGCCTGCCGCGGCAGGATGGAGACGAGGAGCAGGCGGACGCCCGGGAGCTCGCGGCGGAGGGTCACGAGCACGGACTCGACCCCGCGGACGACGTGCTCGACGCTCTTGCGGTGGTTGCCGAAGTCGTTCGTGCCGATGAGCAGGACGATGACCTCGGGCTGCTCGGCCACGACGGCGTCCAGGCGTGCGAGGACCCCGTCGGTCGTGTCACCGCCGATGCCCTGGTTGACGGTCCGCTCGTCGGGCAGCCAGGCGTCCCACGACCCCTGCTCGGTGATGCTGTCGCCCAGGAACAGGACGCTCGTGCGTTCCTCGGTCATGCTGCCTCCTCGTGTGCGGGTTCCGGGTTCCCATTCTGCTGGGTCCAGTTCCGCCCCGTCGACTCGGTGTGCTCGGACTCCCGCTCGGCGGCCGCCGTGATGCGCTCGACCATCCCGGGGAAGATCACGCCGTGGAACGGCAGGATCGAGTACCAGTACAGGCGGCCGGCGAGCCCCTGGGGGAAGTAGATCGCCCGCTGCCGGTAGTCGCTGCCGCCGTCGTCCGCGGGGGTCACGGTCATCTCGAGCCAGGCGCGGCCCGGGGACTTGAACTCGGCGCGCAGTCGCAGGTAGCGCCCGCGCTCGAGTCGCTCCACGCGCCACCAGTCGAGGGCGTCGCCCTGTTCGAGGCGCTTCTGGTCGCGGCGACCGCGGTTCAGGCCGACTCCCCCGGCGAGCTTGTCCATCCACCCGCGGGCCACCCAGGCGAGCGGGAACGAGTACCACCCGTTCTCGCCGCCGATCGACTCGACGACCCGCCAGACGTCGTCCGCAGATGCGGCCGAGTGGCGCTTGCGGTCGTCGACGTAGACGGTGTGGCCGGCCCAGTCCGGGTCGCTCGGCAGCGGGTCCGCGGGGGTGGCCGCGAGCGTCGCGTTCCGCCAACTGGTCTCGACCTCGCCGGTGCGCATGCGGCTCAGGGCGAGACGGACCGCGCGGCGGTACCCGGTCAGCCCGCCCTCCGGCCGCGGCACCACGTCGTCGATGTCGTGCTCGCGCTGGACGCACTCGAACTGGAGCGACTCGATGATCGGCTTCGCGAGCTTCCGCGGGATCGGCGTCACGATGTTGAACCAGTGCGCCGCGAGCCCCGGGGTGAGGACGGGCAGGGGCGAGATCGGGCGCTGCGGGAGCTTCGCCTCCACGGCGTACCCGTTGAGCATCTGCCCGTAGCGGAGGACGTCCGGGCCGCCGATGTCGAACGTGCGGTTGACGTCGGCGGGGATGTCGAGCGCCTTGACGAGGTAGTAGAGGACGTCACGGACGGCGATCGGCTGGATGCGGTTCCGGACCCACCGCGGCGCCGGCATCCACGGCAGGACGTCGGTGACGTGGCGGATCATCTCGAACGAGGTGCTCCCGGACCCGATCACCACGCCGGCCTGGTACGCGATCGTCGGGACGCCGGAGTGGAGCAGGACGTCCCCGACCTCCTTGCGGCTGCGGAGGTGCTTCGAGAGCTCGCCGTCGGGGTGCAGGCCGCCGAGGTACACGAACCGCCGCACGCCGGCGGCCGATGCCTCGCGCGCCATGGTCTCGGCGGCGTCCCGCTCGGCCCGCTCGAAGTCGCCGTCCGCCCCCATCGCGTGGGCGAGGTAGTAGACGGCCTCGATGTCGGCGACGGCCCGGCGCACCGCGTCGGCGTCCTGCAGGTCGCCGGCGGTGATCTCGACGTCGTCGTGCCAGGGGACGTCCTGCAGCTTCCGGGGCGTGCGGACGAAGACGCGGACGGTGTGACCGGCTTCGAGGAGACGTGGGACGAGACGACCGCCGATGTAGCCGGTGGCCCCGGTGACGAGGACGCGCATGCGGGGCACGGTACGCGGCTCGGCTCCGGGTAGGCTTGCCGGGTGGACAAAGCAGCGTTCTCCGTCACCGCCGATGCCGTCCGTGGTCTCATCGACCACGCGATCCTCAAGCCCGAACTCACGCGTTCGGACGTCGACGCCCAGCTCGACGAGGCCGCCGCGTACCGCGTGTTCAGCGTGTGCGTCCGCCCGAGCGACGTCGCGCACGCCGTCGAGCGCCTGACCGGCACCGGGGTCGGCGTCGGCACGGTCATCGGGTTCCCGCACGGCACCACGTCCACCGCGGCCAAGGTCGCCGAGTCGCTGCAGGCCCTCGCCGACGGTGCGTTCGAGCTCGACATGGTGCAGAACATCGGCGCCGCGAAGTCCGGCGACTGGGAGCGCGTCGAGGCCGACGTCCGCGCCGTGGTCGACGCCGCGGGCACCACCGTCGTCAAGGTCATCCTCGAGACCGCCTTCCTCACCGACGACGAGATCGTCGCCGCGTCGCGTGCCGCACGGTCCGCCGGTGCCGCCTTCGTGAAGACCTCCACCGGGTTCGCCGGCGGCGGCGCCACCGCGGAGCACATCGCCCTCATGCGCGCCACGGTCGGCCCCGACACCGGCGTGAAGGCCTCCGGCGGCGTCCGCGGGCTCGACACGCTGCTCGAGATGGTCGAGGCCGGCGCGGACCGCATCGGCACGAGCGCCTCGGCACGCATCCTCGACGAGGTCGCGCACCGCGCCGAGACCGGCACCGCGTCGGCCGTCGGCGACGACACCACGTCCTACTGACGGTCCGGGGCGCGAGCCCCCGCGACCTCCAGCACCACCCGACCCACCACCAGGGGCCGGCGCCCCACCGGACGCGACGACGCGTGCGGGACCGGCACCGCGCCTCCAGACCGCCGCATCGGAGCGCGCATGTCCACGACCCAGTCCACCCCCCTCGCCCTCGCCGTCGACCTCGGCGGTACGAAGGTCGAGGCGGCCCTCGTCACCGACGCCGGCGTCGTCCTCCCCGCCACGCGGTTCCGCAGCCCGACCGGGCCCGGCCGGACGTCCGACGAGCTGCAGGCCGCGGTCGACGAGGTCGTGACGGCCGCCCTCGCCGCGCTGCCGACGGACGCCACGCTCGTCGGTGTCGGCATCGGCTCGGCCGGTCCGGTCGACGAGGAGCACGGACTCGTGTCCCCGCTCAACATGCCGGTCTGGCGCGGGTACCCGCTCCGGGACCGCGTCGCCGCGCACGTCCCCGCCGGCGTCCCGGTGACGCTCCGCATGGACGGCCTGGCGATCACGCTCGCCGAGCACTGGGTCGGTGCGGCCCAGGGCTCCGACCACGTGATGGGCATGATCGTGTCCACCGGCGTCGGCGGCGGCCTGATCCTGCACGGCCGGACCGTCAGCGGCCCGACGGGCAACGCCGGGCACATCGGCCACGTCGAGTGCGGCGGCTTCGACGACCACTGCGCGTGCGGCGGCACCGGCTGCCTCGAGGCGATCGCCAGCGGCCCGAAGACCGTCGCGTGGGCGCAGCGGCAGGGGTTCACGGGCAGCACCGGCGAGGAACTCTCGGCGGCCTACGCGGCGGGCGACGAGATCGCCGTCGCGGCCGTCAAGCGCAGCGGTCGCGCCCTCGGACAGGCCATCGCGGCGGCCACGAGCCTCGTCGACCTCGAGGTCGTGGCCATCGGCGGCGGGTTCTCGCACGTCACGCCCGACCTCTTCGAGTACGCGCGCGAGGCGGTGGCGGAGCGCGTCGAGTTCGGCTTCGTGACCAAGGTGCGGATCGTCCCGACGGGGCTGTCGCAGGACGGTCCCCTGATCGGCGCCGCGGCGCTCGTGCACCGGGCCGACGTGCTGCGCTGACGACGTCGGCGCTCGACGGCACGTGCTGACGGACAGGAGGCGCGGTGCGGGGCCGACCCGTACCTCCTGGCCCACAGGTGGTCGCGTCGCGGCCGCACGTCCGTCGCTCTCCACAGGGCGCGTCGACGCGCCGTGCGCGTCGGGCAGGATGTCCGGGTGTCCCGAACCCGGCTGCTGACGAGTGACGACTGGCCCGAGGCCGAGCTGCGCGCAGCGGTCCTCGCCGGCGAGCTCGTGGCCGTCGGGGCGTGCTGGGCCTCCCCCGCCGAACCGCAGACCCCGGCGCTCCGGGCGGCAGCCGCGGCGTGGGCACTCCGTGACGCCCGCCTCATCGCGAGCACCCGGACTGCCGCGTGGGTCTGGGGTGCCGTCTCGCGTGCACCGACCCCGCTCGAGGCCTGTGTCCCGCTCCGGGTCCGCGTGCACGTCGACGGCGCGCTGCGCGTCCGCGAGGTCGTGATCACGGACGAGGACGTCGTCGTGCTCGGTGGCCTCCGCGTCACCACGCCGCTGCGCACGGTCGTCGACCTGCTGCGCAGCCCCGGGGACCGGCCCGGTGGGTTCGACCCGTCGGACGCCGCGGCCGTTGCCGGGCTCTTGGCGATCGGTGCGGTGTCGGTCGACGCGGTCACCGGGTCCCTCGCGACGCTCGGGACGATCCCGATGGCCCGGCAGGCGGAGCGGCGGTTGCGGGCCGTGCTCGACGCGGCCGGGGACTCGGTCGGCCCGCGCTGACCCGGTCTGGTCGACCGGGTCTCGGGTCAGCCCGCGCTGACCCGGTAGACGTCGTAGACCGCGTCGATCCGTCGCACGGCGTTGAGCACACGGTCGAGGTGGGTCGTGTCGCCCATCTCGAACACGAAGCGGCTCAGCGCGAGCCGGTCGGACGACGTCGAGACCGTCGCGGACAGGATGTTCACGTGGTGGTCCGTCAGCACCCGGGTCACGTCGCTGAGGAGCCCCGACCGATCGAGCGCCTCGATCTGGATCTGCACGAGGAACACCGACTTCGAGGACGGCGCCCACTCCACCTCGATCATCCGGTCGGGCTCGTTCATGAGCGACTTGACGTTCGTGCACGAGGCCTGGTGCACCGAGACGCCCTGGCCGCGGGTGATGAACCCGACGATCTGGTCGCCCGGGACCGGCGTGCAGCACTTCGCGAGCTTGACGAGGATGTCCGGCGCGCCACGCACGAGGACGCCGCTGTCGCTGTTGCGCAGCTGCCGGCTCGTGACCTGGCGGGGGAAGCTGAGCTCCGGCTCTTCCGTCTCGGTCTCGGTCTGGACGTTCCCGAGGACCTTCTCGATCACCGACTGCGTGGAGACGTGCCCCTCGCCGACGGCCGCGTACAGCGCGGAGATGTCGTCGTAGCGCATCGACGACGCGACCTCGGAGATCGAGTCCTGGCTCATGATGCGCTGGAGCGGCAGGTTCTGCTTCCGCATGGCCCGCGCGATCGCGTCGCGGCCCTGCTCGATCGCCTCTTCACGGCGTTCCTTGGTGAACCACTGCTTGATCTTGTTCCGGGCGCGGGGGCTCCGGACGAAGGTCAGCCAGTCCTGGCTGGGGCCGGAGTCGGGGTTCTTCGAGGTGAAGATCTCGACGACGTCGCCACTCGACAGGGCGCTCTCGAGGGGCACGAGACGCCCGTTGACCTTGGCGCCCATCGTGCGGTGGCCGATCTCGGTGTGCACGGCGTACGCGAAGTCGACGGGGGTCGCACCGGACGGCAGCCCGATGACCTTGCCCTGGGGCGTGAAGACGTAGGTCTCCTTCGCACCGATCTCGTACCGGAGCGAGTCGAGGAACTCCCCCGGGTCGCTCGTCTCGGCCTGCCAGTCGGTGATGTGCGCCAGCCACGCCATGTCCTGGTCGGTCGCCGACGAGGAGTCGACGTCACGGCCGGCCGCGCGCTGCTTGTACTTCCAGTGGGCGGCGACACCGAACTCGGCCCGCTGGTGCATCTCGTGGGTGCGGATCTGGATCTCGACCGCACGGCCCTGCGGCCCCAGGACGGTGGTGTGCAGCGACTGGTACAGGTTGAACTTCGGCGTCGCGATGTAGTCCTTGAACCGACCCGGCAGCGGCGTCCACCGCGCGTGCACGGAACCGAGCATCGCGTAGCAGTCGCGCACGGTCGGGACGAGGACGCGGATGCCGACCAGGTCGTAGATCTCGTCGAACTCGCGCCCGCGGACGATCATCTTCTGGTAGATCGAGTAGTACTGCTTCGGGCGGCCCATGACCTCGCCGCGGACCTTGGCGGCCTTGAGGTCCTTCTTGAGCGTGCCGATGACGTTCTGGACGAACTGCTCGCGCTTCGGCTGGCGTTCCTTCACCAGGCTGTCGATCTCGACGTACAGCTTGGGGTGGAGCACCGCGAACGAGAGGTCCTCGAGCTCCAGCTTGATCATCTGGATGCCGAGCCGGTGCGCGAGCGGCGCGTAGATCTCGAGGGTCTCCTTCGCCTTGCGCGTGGCGGAGGTCGACTCGACGAAGCCCCACGTGCGGGCGTTGTGCAGCCGGTCGGCGAGCTTGATGACCAGGACGCGGATGTCCTTCGACATCGCGATGACCATCTTGCGGACGGTCTCGGCCTGGGCGCTGTCGCCGTACTTGACCTTGTCGAGCTTCGTGACGCCGTCGACGAGCATGGCGATCTCGTCGCCGAAGTCCTCGCGCAGCTGGTCGAGCTGGTAGTCGGTGTCCTCGACGGTGTCGTGCAGGAGCGCCGCGGCGATGGTGATCGGCCCGATCCCGAGGTCGGCGAGGATCTGCGCCACCGCGACCGGGTGCGTGATGTAGGGCTCGCCCGACTTGCGCTTCTGCCCGTCGTGCGCGCGTTCCGCCACCGAGTAGGCGCGCTCGATGAGCGTCACGTCGGCCTTGGGGTGGTGCGACCGGACGGTACGGATCAGGGTGTCGACGGCACCGGCGGGCTGGGCGCGCGAGAACAGCCGCGGCAGCAGCGACCGGAGCGAACCGAGGTTGCCGGTCGTGTTCGGCCCGAGCGGACTCGTCGGCCGGGGTGCGGAGCCGGGGCGGCTCGCGGAGCCGGTGTCCTGCCCTGCCCGCGGCGCAGAGGCGTCCTGCGGCGTGGACTCACGCGTGTCCGTCATGCTGCGCCTCCCGGGATGCCCGTCCGAGCTCGATCCGACAAGACTACGCGTGTCCGGTCAGTGCTCGTGACGCGGTTCGCCCTGGGCGTCGCGCACCACGGGGGCGCCCGACTGCTCCCACGCGACCATGCCGCCGACGAGGTTCACCGCGGGGACCCCGGACTGCTCGAGTGCCGCCACGACCCGCGCGGAGCGTCCGCCGGAGTGGCAGACGATGATCGCGGGCTCGTCGCCGCCGTCGATCTCCTTCCACCGCGCGACCAACTCGGACATCGGCACGAGGGTCGCCTCGGGAGCGTGGACCTCGTCCCACTCCCCCTGCTCGCGCACGTCGAACAGGCGCGCGCCGGCGTCGATCCGCCGACGGGCCTCGGCCACGTCGATGTCGACGATCTCCGCCGGCATCAGACGCCCGCCGTCGCGTCGACCTCGCGCTGACGCTTGGCGGCAGCGGCCTGCTTCTTGGCGTCGGCCTGCTTGATCTTCGGCTCGTTCTCTCGCAGGTGCGCGTACATCGGCGACGCGATGAAGATCGTCGAGTAGGTGCCGACGATGATGCCGATGAACAGCGCGAGCGAGATGTCGCGGAGCGTTCCGGCGCCCAGGATGTACGACCCGATGAAGAGGATCGCGCCGACCGGCAGCAGAGCGACGACCGAGGTGTTGATCGACCGCACGAGCGTTTGGTTGACCGCGAGGTTCACCGACTGCACGAAGGTGCGGTGGGACTCCTGGCTCGTGTTCTCGCGGACCTTGTCGAACACCACGACGGTGTCGTACAGCGAGTAGCCGAGGATGGTCAGGAAGCCGATCACCGCCGCGGGCGTGACCTCGAGCCCGACGATGCCGTACACGCCCGCCGTGATGAGGAGGTCGTGGAGGAGCGCCACCATCGCGGACACCGACATCTTCCAGGTGCGGAAGTACAGCGCCATGAACACCGCCGCGAGGGCGAGGAAGATCACGAGGCCGCGGATCGCCTGGTTGAGCACGTCGGCACCCCAGGTCGCACCGATGAAGGTCGCGGCGACCTGGCTGTCCGGGACGTCGTAGGCCTTCGCCAGGGCGTCCTGGACCTCGGAGGTCTCACGGTCGGTGAGCTGGCCGGTCTGCACGCGGATGCCGTGCGTACCGAGCTGCGAGACACGCGGGACGCCGTCGGGGACGATCGACTCGACGGTCTCGGTGGCGAGGTTCTGGTCGAGCGTCTTCACGTCGGAGAGCGTGAACTCGGACCCGCCGGTGAACTCGATGCCGAGCTGGTACCCGCCACGCAGCCACGGGACCGCGAGCGAGACCACGATCGCGATGATCGCGATGACGTACCAGGTCTTGCGTCGGCCGACGATGTCGTACGAACGCTTCCCCGTGTAGAGGTCGCTGCCGAACTGGCTGAAGCTGGCCATCAGTCGTCCTTCCCGTCCGGCGTCGTGCCGTTCTCGCCGGAGGCCTGCGCGGCCTTCCGCTCTGCGATCGTCTGTCGACGCTGCGCCTCACCGGCGCTGCGCTGACGCCTGCCGTCGACGACCGGCGCGCGGAACTGCGCGCGACCGCGGTAGACGGCACCGAGGGCCGCGGGATCGAGCCCGCTGAACCGGTGTCCCTCGCCGAAGAAGCGGCTGCGGGCGATGAGCTGCATCATCGGGTGCGTGAACATCACGACCACGACGACGTCGATCAGGGTGGTGAGGAGCAGCGTGAACGCGAAGCCCTTCACGTCGCTCACCGCGAGGATGTAGAGCACCACGGCGGCGAGGAAGTTGATCGAGTCGGACGCCAGGATCGTGCGCAGTGCACGCTTCCACCCGGACTCGACGGCACTCTCGAGGCCCCGGCCGTCGCGGAGTTCGTCCCTGATGCGTTCGAAGTACACGATGAACGAGTCCGCCGTGATGCCGATCGCGACGATCAGACCCGCCACACCCGCCAACGACAGGCGGTAGTCGACGCGCCAGGACATGATCGCGATCACGAGGTACGTCAGCGCCGCGGCCACACCGAGCGAGAGGACCGTGACGAACGCGAGCGCCCGGTACTGGATGACCGAGTAGATGATGACCAGGATCAGACCGATCAGACCCGCCACGAGGCCACCGACGAGCTGCGCGGTACCGAGCGTCGCGGAGATGTTCTCGTTCGACTGGACCTGGAAGTTGATCGGCAGCGCGCCGTACTTCAACTGGTCGGCGAGGGTCTTCGCGGAGTCGGCCGTGAACGAGCCGGTGATCTGCGCCTTGCCGTTCGTGATGGCCGCGTTCGACGCCGGCGCCGTGATGACAGAGCCGTCGAGGACGATCGCGAACTGGTTCTGCGGCGGCTGCAGCTTCACGAGCCGGCTGGTGACGTCACGGAAGTCGTCCGAGCTCTTGCCCTTGAACGTCAGGTTGACGGCCCACTGGCCGGTCGACGTGCCCTGCGAGTCGGTCGCGAGGCCGGAGGTGGCGTTGCTGATGCCCGAGCCGGACACCTCGACCGGGCCGAGGATGTACTTCGCGGCACCGTCCTGGTCACAGGTGACGAGGGGCTCGTCGTCCGGCGCCGTCGTGACGTCGTCCGGAGCGTTGCAGTTGTAGTTCGTGTACAGGTCCTGCAGCGCCGGCGTGACCCAGTTCAGGTCGCTGCCGTTGGTCGGCTTGGCGCTCGGCGTCGCGGCGAGCGATGCCGGCGGGGAGTACGGCGTCGCGGAGGCCGACGAGGACCCACTGCCGCCCACCGCGGTGTTGGTCGCCGCCTCGGTGTAGAGGACCGGGCGGAACGTGAGCTTCGCCGCCGCCTCGATGCGGTCGATCGTCGCCTTGTCCGGCTTGCCCGGGATGGAGACGACGATGTTGTTCGTCCCCTGGGTGTTGATCTGCGATTCCGAGACACCGGTCGCGTTGATGCGCTGCCGGATGATGTTCACGGCCTGGTTGAGCTGCTGGCTCGTCACCGAGCCGCCCTCGGTGTTCTGCGCCGCGAGCGTCAGCTGCGTGCCGCCCTGGAGGTCGAGGGCGAGTTCCGGGACCCAGCTGGCCCCTTCGAACCACTTGCCGCTGTCGTCCTTGGTGTTCCCGGCGAGGACCGACGCGGCGGTGTTCAACCCCGCGAGGACCGCCATGAGGATCACCAACCAGGTCAGCGAGCGGATCGCCTTCTTGACGGGTGTCGATCGTGCCACCGGTCGTCTCGTCTTTCTGTCAGGACCGACGGCGGTTGACCGGCGGCAGGTGTCGCCGCCGGGTCGGTGGACCCGGCGGCCGAGGAGTCAGTCTTCGGTCTTGCGCTTCGCAGCGTCGGTGTCGGCGTCCGTGGACTCGACACGCTCGCCGTAGATCGGCTCCCCGTTGAGCTCGGCGACGGGCTTCGGCGCTGCCGGCTCGTCCTCGGGCGTGGCCGTGGTGGTGATGTCCGACGCGGTGTCGTCGACGACACGCGACAGGGTCTGGCGGTGGACGGTGACGACCGTTCCGGGTGCGATCTCGACGTCGGCCGTGACCTTCTCGTCGTCGACCGACAGGAGCGTGCCGTACAGACCGAAGGACAGCATGACCTTCGCGCCCGGCACCATCTTGGTGGCGAGCTCGCCCTGCTGCTTCTTGCGCTTCCGGCTGTTGTAGAACATGAAGGCCGCGAACGCCACGACGATGACGATGAGGATGACTTCTTGACCCATGATGCGTTGCCTTCTCTGGTTGCTCGGTTTCGGGCCGTAGCAGTCTAGGGCACACGTCTGTGCGTGGCATGTCACCGAGACCGCGGACGGGGACGTCAGTCGGCGTCGTCGTCGAACAGCCCGGGCTGTGCGAGGCCGGTCTGCCCGGGTGTCATGTCGAAGTGCCGCCAGGCCTGCGGGGTGGCGATCCGCCCGCGGGGACTGCGGGTGACGAGGCCGACCCGGACGAGGAACGGTTCGACGACCGACTCGATGGTCTCGGACTCTTCCCCGACGGACACCGCGAGGGTGTTCAGGCCGACGGGACCGCCGTCGAAGCGCGTCAGCATCGTCTCGACCACGGCGCGGTCGAGACGGTCGAGTCCGAGTTCGTCGACGTCGTAGAGGTCGAGGGCGCCCTGCACGGCGGCCATGCCGTCGGTGGTGCGGTGCACGAGGGCGTAGTCGCGGACACGTCGGAGCAGGCGGTTCGCGATGCGCGGTGTGCCCCGGGAGCGCCCGGCGATCTCGCGCAGGGCGGACCGGTCGATGTCGAGTTCGAGCAGGTGCGCCGCCCGGATGAGGACCTGCTCGAGCTCGTCCTTCTCGTAGAACTCGAGGTGGGCGGTGAACCCGAAGCGGTCGCGCAGCGGGTTCGGCAGGAGGCCGGCACGCGTGGTGGCGCCGACGAGGGTGAACGGCGCGAGGTCGAGCGGGATGCTCGTGGCGCCGGCCCCCTTGCCGACCATCACGTCGATGCGGAAGTCCTCCATCGCGAGGTAGAGCATCTCCTCTGCCGAGCGGGCCATCCGGTGGATCTCGTCGATGAACAGGACCTCGCCGGGGACGAGGGACGACAGCACCGCGGCGAGGTCACCGGCGTGCTGGATCGCCGGGCCGCTCGACATCCGCAGGGGCCGACCGGACTCGTGCGCGACGATCATCGCGAGGGTCGTCTTGCCGAGTCCGGGAGGGCCGGCCATCAGGATGTGGTCGGGCGTCCGGTCCTGCAGCGCCGCCGCCTTGAGGAGCAGGTCGAGCTGCCCTCGGACCTTCCGCTGCCCGACGAACTCGTCGAGGGACTTCGGCCGGAGGGCCCCCTCGAACGCGAGTTCCTCTTGTGACTCGGCGCCCGCGGCGGTGATCCCGCTCACCGGCCGGCACCGGCGGGGCGGAGCGCGCCGAGGGCGGCGCGGAGCAGTGCCTGGGTGCCCATCGAGGCGACGCCCGGCTCGGACGCGATGGTCTCGTCGACCGCACGCTGCGCGGCGTCCTCGCGCCAGCCGAGGCCGACGAGGGCGGCGACGACGTCGGTCGCGGCCGGGTGCGCGGTCCCGCCGCGGGCCGCCACGACGGGGGCCTGCTCGAACGCGGCGAGCTTGCCGGAGAGGGCGACGATGATGAGCTTGGCGGTCTTCGGGCCGATGCCGGAGACCTTGCGGAAGGCGCCGTCGTCGTCGTGTGCGACGGCGTTCGCGACCTGGGCCGGGTCCATGTGGGCGAGGACGCCCATCGCCGACTTCGGGCCGACGCCGGACACGCTGCGGAGGAGGTCGAACACCTGGAGCGCGTCGGTGGACTCGAAGCCGAAGAGGAGGTGCTCGTCCTCGCGCACGATCATCGCGGTCCGGACGAAGACCTCGGACCCGTGGCGCATCGTCAGCGCGTGCGCCGGGGTCACCGTGACCGCGTAGCCCACTCCCCCGACCTCGATCACCACGCCGGAGCCGGCGATGTCGATGCAGGTGCCCCGGAGACTCGCGATCATGCCCCGAGCCTACGGCCGGCCACCGACGATGCCGACGAGCCACGCTGCGAGCGACCGGCGGCGGCGGCCGCGGCGCGTGCCAGCGGCGAGTCGACCGTGCCGCCCTGTGCGTCCCGCCAGGCACGCTGTGCCGGGGTGAGGTTCGTGGCACGCGTGCCGACCGTGTCGGGTGACCCGAGCCTCCAGGCGTGGCACACCGCCAGGGCGAGCGCGTCCGCGGCGTCGGCGGGCTTGGGGGCCTCGTCGAGGCCGAGCACGCGCGCGATCATCGTCTGCACCTGGCGCTTGTCCGCGTTGCCGTACCCGGTCACGGCGGCCTTCACCTCGGACGGGGTGTGCAGCCCGACCGGCAGCCCCCGTGCCGCCGCGGCGTGCAGGGCGAGGCCGGCGGCCTGCGCCGTGCCCATGACCGTCCGGACGTTCGCCTGCGCGAACACCCGCTCGACCGCGACGGCGTCGGGACGGTGCTCGTCGATCTCGGCGGCGATGCCGTCGGCGATGCGGAGCAGCCGCTGCTCGAGCGCCATGTCCGCCGGGGTGCGCACGACCGTCACGTGGACGAGCCGGGCGCGGCGGTTCGATGCGACCTCGACGATGCCGACGCCGCACCGCGTGAGCCCGGGGTCGACCCCGAGCACGCGCAGCATCGGGCTAGTCCTCGTCCTCGTCGAGCTCGGCCTGGACGTCCGCGGGGATGTCGAAGTTCGAGTAGACGTTCTGCACGTCGTCGCTGTCCTCGAGCGCGTCGATCAGGCGGAACACCTTGCGCGCCGTGTCGGCGTCGACCGGCACCTTGAGGCCGGGGACGAACTCGGCATCGGCGGAGTCGTAGTCGATCCCGGCGTCCTGCAGCGCGGTGCGGGCCGCGACGAGGTCGGTCGCCTCGGTGATGACCTCGAAGCCGCCGCCCTGGTCGATGACGTCCTCGACGCCGGCGTCCAGCACCGCCGTCATGACGGTGTCCTCGTCGAGGCCGTCGGTCTTGGTGACGGAGATGACGCCCTTGCGGGAGAAGTTGTAGGCGACGCTGCCCGGGTCCGCCATGGTCCCGCCGTTCCGCGACATCGCGGTGCGGACCTCGGCAGCGGCACGGTTCTTGTTGTCCGTGAGGCACTCGATGAGCATCGCGACGCCGTTCGGGCCGTAGCCCTCGTACATGATCGTCGTGTACTCGATCGTCTCACCGGTCAGGCCGGCACCGCGCTTGATGGCGCGGTCGATGTTGTCGTTGGGGACCGAGGTCTTCTTGGCCTTCTGCACGGCGTCGACGAGGGTCGGGTTGCCGGAGAGGTCGGCGCCGCCCATCTTGGCGGCGACCTCGATGTTCTTGATGAGCTTCGCGAACGACTTGGCACGTCGCTGGTCGATGACGGCCTTCTTGTGCTTGGTCGTTGCCCACTTGGAATGCCCGGACACGGTGCTCCTTGCGTCTTGCGGAAAGTCCCGTCCAGCTTAGCGGCCTGGAGGCACGGTGCGGCCCCGCCTCGCGGGCGGGCCCGTCGACGCACGTACGATGGGCGCAGCACCGGGACGACCAGGGGGAACGCATGACCGATCCGCTGTCCGCACTCGAGGCCGCCGTCCAGGCGCTCCCCGACGACCGGACCCTCCGGGTCCGCTACGCCGAGCTGCTCGCCGACGCCGGCCGGCACGGCGAGGCGATCGAGCAGGCGAGCGTCGTGCTGCGCGAGGCGCCGGAGGACGAGGCGGCGAAGGCGGTCGTCCGGCGCGCGGCCCTCGCGGCATCGGAGCCGCCGGAGCCGCCGGTCGCGCCGCCGACACCGGCACCGAGCGACCGGCACGAGGACATCGATTGGTCCGAGCTCGAGGCGTCGATCGCGAACCCGACCGAGCCGCCGTTCGTCGAGCGGGTCGTGGCCGAGCACGACGAGGAGCTCGTGGCCGAGGCTGCCGAGACCGCCGAGGACGCCGACCCGGTGGCGGAACTCCGCCGCGAGACCGTCCGACTCGCCGACGTCGGCGGGCTCGAGGTCGTGAAGCGGCGGATCGACGAGTCGTTCCTGCAGCCGATGGCGCACCCCGAGATCGCGGCCGCGTTCGGCAAGAAGCTCCGCGGCGGCCTGCTGCTGTACGGTCCGCCCGGCTGCGGCAAGACGTTCCTCGCCCGCGCGATCGCCGGCGAGCTCGGAGCGCACTTCATCTCCGTCACGCTCAGCGACGTGCTCGACCGGTTCATCGGCGAGAGCGAGAAGAACATCCACCGGGTGTTCCGCACGGCCCGCGAGCACGCGCCCGCCGTGCTGTTCTTCGACGAGATGGACGCGATCGGCGCGAAGCGGAGCGGGAACACGTTCTCGTCGTTCCGGAACGTCGTCAACCAGATCCTCGTCGAGATGGACGGGGTCGACTCGCAGAACGACGGCGTCTACGTCCTCGCGGCCACGAACCACCCGTGGGAGGTCGACGCTGCGCTGAAGCGACCGGGACGCTTCGACCGGATGGTCCTCGTGCGCCCACCGGACGACGACGCCCGCGAGGCGATCCTCCGTGTCCACCTCCGCCGACGGCCGATCGAGGGCATCGACCTCGGCGACCTCGTCCGTCGCACGAAGGGCTTCTCCGGCGCCGACCTGGAGCACCTCGTGACCACCGCGGCGGAGAAGGCGATGACGGAGTCGATCCGGACCGGGTCGGTGCGGCCGATGCGGATGGACGACATGCGCGCCGCCCTCAAGGAGGTCAAGCCGTCGATCGGCCCCTGGGTGCAGACCGCCCGCAACGTGGCGGAGTACTCCAACGCCAGCGGCGAGTACGACGACATGGTCGAGTGGCTCCGCGAGGAGAAGCAGCTCTGATGGTCGACGCGGTCGACGTCGTGGTCGAGCGCGCCGACGCGCTCCTGGGCTTCAAGCGCCCGGACGACGCGCGGGCCGTGCTCACCGCCGCCGTCGCGAGCACACCGGACGACCCCCGGCTGTGGGCGACGCTCGCACGGGCGGAACGCGCACGCCACGACCACGCCGCCAGTCGCACCGCCGCCGAGCGCGCCCTCGCGCTCGACCCTGACAACGCCACCGCCCTGTCCGCCCGGGTGAACGCGATGCTCGACGCGAACGAGCGCCAGGCGGCGAAGGCCGCGGCCGAGGAACTGCGCGAGCGCCGGCCGGACTGGGCGACCGCGCACCTGCTGTGGGCGTTCGCACACACACGCTGGTCGCACGCGAAGCGGTCCGCAGCGGAGGAAGCCGCGTGGCCGACGGCGGACGTCGCCCGGTCCGCGGCAGCCCTCGACCGCGCGCTCGAGCTCGCACCCCACGACGCCCGGCTGTTCGCCGACGCGGCGCAGTGCTACCGCGCCCTCTCGTGGACCGACGCGGCCCTCGCGCCACGGGCACGCGAGGCCATGGACCGAGCACTCGAGCTCGACCCGAACGACGAGTGGGTGATGCTCGCGGCCGGATCGGTCCTGCAGCTGTCCGAGCGGGTCGCGCAGTCCGCTCGGGTCCTCGCGCAGCACCCGACGTCGTGGGAGGCCCGCCGACGTGTGGACGACGGGCTCTGGAGCCTCATGTCCGTGCCGGTCGGCGTCGTCGCCTGGTCCCTCGTCGTGACGGTGCTCGGCGCCCACATCGCTGCCGGGGGCGGTGCGAACGTCGTCACGAAGACGCTCGGGTGGACCCTGACCGGCATCGCGGCGCTCTGGGTCTGCTTCGTGGAGGTGCACTCGTTCGCGAAGTTCCCGCGCGGACTGCTCCTCCGGACGATGCGGCGGGTCCCGCTCGTACCCGTCGTGCTCGGCGTCGCGGCACTCACCTGGATCGCCGGTGCCGCCGGAGCGGTGCTCCTGCTCGCCGGCATCGTCCCACCAGCCGGCGACGGGTACACCACCATCGTCACCGTGCTCGGCGTCGCGCTGCTGCTGCAGTCCGCTGCGCAGGACGCCACCACGATCGTGCAACGCCGTCGTCAGGTGCGGTCCGGGCTGTGGGACGGGCTCGTCGCCGACCGCGGACGGCGTCGCAAGGAGGAGAACGACCGCGGTGGTGCGTACATCGCCGGCTTCGCCGCGCTCGTGACCTGGGGCATCGTCGCGCTGGCGGCACCGACCACGGGGACGTGGGCCGTGGCCGTCGTCCCGCTGCTGCTCGCCACACGGGTGTTCGTGCTGCAGAGCGCGGCCGAGATCCTGCGTGCGGTGGGCCGGCCGCGGCGCGCTCGGCTCGTCGTGTACGCCGTGATCGCCCTCGGGTTCGCGGCGTTCGCCGTCCGGGCCGTCGTGGTGCAGGTGCTGGTCGCTACCGGCGTGGCCTGACCCCGTCGAGCGACGGGCCGGTCGGCGTCAGGCGGCGCGGACGAGGTCGAGGAAGCGCCGGTGGAAGCGGTCCTCGCCGGCGACCTCGGGGTGGAACGCACTCGCGATGACGGCGCCCTGCTGGACCGCGACGACCTGCCCGTCGGGGAGCGCGCCGAGGACGTCGACCCCGGGGCCGTACTGCTCCACCACGGGCGCGCGGATGAACACCGCGTGCACCGGGGCCTCGCCGAGGGCCGGCATCGGGATGTCGATCTCGAACGAGTCGTTCTGGCTGCCGAAGGCGTTGCGGCGCACCGTCGTGTCGAGCACGTCGAGCGTCTGCTGCCCGGGGATCCCGGCGGCGATGCGCGAGGAGAGCATGATCATGCCCGCGCAGGTGCCGTAGGTCGGCAGCCCGCCGCGGATCGCCTCGGACAGCGGCTCGGCCACGCCGAAGGCACGCGCGAGCTTGTCCATGACGCTGGACTCCCCGCCCGGGATGACGACGCCGTCGAGGGCGCCGATCTCCTCCGGGCGACGGAGCGGCACCACGTCGGCACCGAGTTCCGTCAGCGACGCGATGTGCTCACGGAAGTCGCCCTGCAGCGCGAGGACCCCGATGCGGGGCCGGGCGCTCACCAGCCGCGCTCGGCGAGACGGTGCGGTGCGGGGACGTCGGCGACGTTGATGCCGACCATCGCCTCGCCCAGACCGCGGGACACCTCGGCGATGACCTTGGGGTCGTCGTGGAAGGTCGTGGCCTTGACGATCGCGGCGGCACGCTTGGCCGGGTCGCCCGACTTGAAGATGCCGGAGCCGACGAACACGCCGTCCGCGCCGAGCTGCATCATCATCGCGGCGTCGGCCGGGGTCGCGACGCCACCGGCGGTGAAGAGCACCACGGGGAGCTTGCCGGTCTGCGCGACCTCCTTCACGATGTCGAACGGGGCCTGCAGGTCCTTCGCGGCGACGTAGAGCTCGTCTTCCTTGAGGTGACGCAGCGCCGCGATCTCCTTGTTGATCGTGCGGATGTGCTTGGTGGCCTCGGACACGTCACCCGTGCCGGCCTCGCCCTTGGAGCGGATCATGGCCGCGCCCTCGGTGATGCGACGGAGCGCCTCGCCCAGGTTGGTCGCACCGCAGACGAAGGGGGTGGTGAAGTTCCACTTGTCGATGTGGTTGACGTAGTCGGCCGGCGACAGCACCTCGGACTCGTCGATGTAGTCGACGCCGAGCTCCTGCAGCACCTGCGCCTCGACGAAGTGGCCGATGCGGGCCTTCGCCATGACGGGGATCGACACGCTCGCGATGATCTCCTCGATCATGGACGGGTCGGACATGCGGGCGACGCCACCCTGCGCGCGGATGTCGGCGGGGACGCGCTCGAGGGCCATGACGGCGGTCGCGCCGGCCTCTTCCGCGATGCGGGCCTGCTCGGCGTCGACGACGTCCATGATCACGCCGCCCTTGAGCATCTCGGCGAGGCCGCGCTTGACGCGGTCCGAGCCGGTGATCGAGGTGCCGGGGGTGCTCGTGGTGCTGCTGCTGTCGCTCATGATGCCGACAGTCTAGTGCTCCGACGGCCACCCTTCGGCGACGAGTCGGCGGGTCTCGCCGAGCAGCTGGGACATCGACTTCGTCCGCGCGATGATCGGGAAGAAGTTCGCGTCCGACTGCCACCGCGGCACGATGTGCTGGTGCAGGTGGCCGGCCACACCGGCGCCGGCGACCTCGCCCTGGTTCATCCCGATGTTGAAGCCGTCGCAGTGCGACACGGCCCGAAGGACGCGCATCGCCGTCTGGGTGAGCTCGCCGATCTCGCGGAGTTCGTCCGGCGTCGCCTCGTCGTAGAGCGGGACGTGACGGTACGGGCAGACGAGCAGGTGCCCGTTGTTGTACGGGAACAGGTTGAGCAGGACGTAGGCGTGCTCGCCCCGCGCGACGATGAGGCCGTCCTCGTCGGACTTGTGCGGGGCCTCGCAGAACGGGCAGTCGTCGTCGTGGCCGCGGCCCCTGCCCTCGCGCCCGGCGTCGATGTACGCCATCCGGTGCGGGTTCCAGAGGCGCTGGAACGCATCGGGCACCGCGGCGCCGGTCGCGGCGTCGCGGATCACGAGCGGGTCGTCCGCCCCGCCGGCGCCGGCCGCACCGGCCGGACCCGACGAGTCGGGAGCGGGCACGGCGGTGGGACCGGCCGCGTCGTCGACGCGACCGGTCCCACCGACGGGATCCGTGCCTCCTGGAGGGGTCATCAGACCTGCGCGCGCTCGCGGATCGCGGTGAGGATGCGCTCGACCGCCTCGTCCACGGGCACACCGTTGTCCTGCCGACCGTCGCGGAAGCGGAACGAGACCGCGCCGGCGTCGCGGTCGTCGCCGCCCGCGATGAGCTGGAACGGCACCTTCTGCTTCGTGTGCGTGCGGATCTTCTTCTGCATGCGGTCGTCAGAGTGGTCGACCTCGGCACGGACGCCGTGCGAGCGCAGCTTCGCGACGACCTCGTCGAGGTAGTCGCCGTACTCCGCCGCGACCGGGATCGCGACGACCTGGACCGGGGCGAGCCAGGCCGGGAAGGCGCCGGCGTAGTGCTCGGTGAGGACGCCGAAGAACCGCTCGATCGAGCCGAACAGCGCGCGGTGGATCATGACGGGGCGCTGCCGCGTGCCGTCCGCCGCCGCGTACTCGAGGCCGAAGCGCTCGGGCAGGTTGAAGTCGAGCTGGACGGTCGACATCTGCCAGGTGCGGCCGATGGCGTCACGGGCCTGCACGGAGATCTTCGGGCCGTAGAAGGCGGCACCGGCGGGGTCCGGCACGAGTTCGAGTCCGGTCTCCTCCGCCACCTCGCGCAGGGTGTTCGTGGCGACGTCCCACACGTCGTCGTCGCCCACGTACTTCTCGGGGTCCTTCGTGGAGAGCTCGAGGTAGAAGTCGTCGAGGCCGTAGTCACGGAGCAGCGACAGCACGAACTGGAGGGTCGTGGTGAGCTCCTCCTTCATCTTCTCCTGCGTGGTGAAGATGTGCGCGTCGTCCTGGGTCAGGCCGCGCACGCGGGTGAGCCCGTGGATGACGCCGGACTTCTCGTTGCGGTAGACCGTGCCGAACTCGAACATCCGCAGGGGCAGGTCGCGGTAGGAGCGGGCCTGCGAGCGGTACGCCAGGATGTGCATCGGACAGTTCATCGGCTTGAGGTAGTAGTCAGCGCCCTGGCGGGTGATGTTGCCGTCTTCGTCGCGCGCCTCGTCCATGTGCATGGCCGGGAACATGCCGTCCTTGTACCAGCCGAGGTGCCCGGAGGTCTCGAACAGGTCGCCCTTGGTGATGTGGGGCGTGTAGACGAACGAGTAGCCCTCTTGCTCGTGCCGACGGCGCGAGTAGTCCTCCATCTCGCGGCGGATGATGCCGCCCTTCGGGTGGAAGATCGCCAGGCCGGACCCGATCTCGTCGGGGAAGGAGAACAGGTCGAGCTCGGCGCCGAGCTTGCGGTGGTCGCGCTTCGCAGCCTCTTCCAGCCGGAGCAGGTAGGCCTTGAGCTGGTCCTTGTCGGGCCAGGCCGTGCCGTACACGCGCTGGAGCTGCGGGTTCTTCTCCGAGCCGCGCCAGTACGCCGCGGCGACGCGCATGAGCTTCGACGCGTTGCCGATGATGCGGGTGTGCGGCAGGTGCGGGCCGCGGCAGAGGTCCTGCCAGACGACCTCGCCCGTCTTCGGGTCGACGTTCTCGTAGACCGTCAGCTCGCCGGCACCGACCTCGACGCTCTCGCCCGAGTCGCCGGCGTCCGCAGCACCCTTGAGGCCGATGAGCTCCTGCTTGTAGGGTTCCCCCGCCATGCGCTCGCGGGCTTCCTCGTCGGTGACGACGACGCGGCGGAAGCGCTGGGCCTGCCGGATGATCCGGTCCGTGCCCTTCTCGATCGCCTTGAGGTCTTCGGGGGTGAAGGGCTCGGCGACGTCGAAGTCGTAGTAGTAGCCGTCGGTGACGGGCGGGCCGATGCCGAGCTTGGCGTCGGGGTTGATCTGCTGCACCGCCTGCGCGAGCACGTGCGCGGCCGAGTGGCGCAGGATGTCGAGGCCGTCCTGCTCGTCGAGGGTGACCGGCTCGACGACGTCACCGGCGTCGACCGAGGCGGCGAGGTCCTTGAGCACACCCGCGACACGGATCGCCACGACGCCGCGGACGCCGTCGAACAGCTCGGTGCCCGTCGTGGTCGTCGTCGCGGTGCGGGGCTCGGGTGCCTGGGGCACGGCTGCGGGCTCGGCGTTGTCCGGCGACGCGCCTTCCGGCGCTGCGGCGACTGACTCGGTCACGATGATGGGACTCCTCGGTTGGATGGTGGATCAAGACTAGTGCGCGGGGCGCCCCGCCGAGGCTCACGCGGGGACGGCGCCGAGGGTCTGCACGGGCAGGCGCGGTTCGAGGCGCTCGCGACCCGACAGGCCGTCGAGTTCGAGCAGCGCGGCGAAGCCGATCGCCTCGTAGCCGGCGCGCTCGAGCAGGGTCACGGTCGCGGCCGCGGTGCCCCCGGTCGCGAGGACGTCGTCGACCACGAGCACGCGCGTGCCCGCGGGCAGCTGCCCGGGGCGGAGCTCGAGCTCGGCCTCGCCGTACTCGAGCGCGTACTGCTCGCTGAGGACCTCGCCGGGGAGCTTGCCCGCCTTGCGGACGGTGAGGACGCCGACCTGGTGCTGCGCGGCGATCCCGCCGGCCAGCGCGAAGCCGCGGGCCTCGATGCCGGCGACGGCGGCGAAGCCCTCGCCGATCGCGAAGGGTGCTGCGAGTGCCTCGCACACGCGGCCGAACGCGACGGCGTCGGAGAACACCGGCGTGACGTCGCGGAACAGGATCCCCGGCGATGGGAAGTCCGGGACGATGGCGGTGAGGCGTTCGACGAGTGCAGCTGCGGTTTCGGTCACCCGACAACGGTACGGGAGGCGCGGGGTGCGCCCGACCCGCCCCACACCGTGCGCGGTGGGGCGCGCAGGGCGCGGGGGCGCGGGGGCGCGGTTCGCGTGACAGTGTGCGAGGTCCCGCGCTCCGTGCGGGGCCAGGGGCCGGGCACGGAGAGCGGAACCTCGCACACTGCGGCAGCCGCGGGGCGGCGCGCGCGGCGCGCCGCCGCGCCGCGCGGCTCAGCGCCAGCGGTTGAGCATGCCGACCTGCGTGAGCCACGCGACCTCGCGGGCGGCGCGCTCCCGTTCGAGGCGCCGGCGCGTCTCGAGGTCGACCGACGGACGCACGTGGTGCGTCCGACGACTCCAGATGATCAGGGACATCCCGATGCGGAGTGCGATGCGGTCGGAGAGCGAGACCCGACGGCGCACCGCACGGGTATCGGGGGGACGGTTGACGGTCTTCGTTGACAAGGTGGTGCCTTTCAGGCGTGACGACGACTGCCAGGGCATGGCAGTACTGCCCGGAACGCGGGCAAGGGAGATGAATGCGGGAGAATGCATTCCGCGCCCCGTCGAAGAATGCACGACGGGTGCGGTCAGGAATTGCTGCCGATGGAAGGAGCGTCGCACCGGCCACCGACATTCACGACCGGTGTCGGGCACGCGCCGAGTGCGTCACCGCGAGGGCGACGGGCGAGTGCGACCGAGGGTCGGAACGGCACCGGACGGCGAGGAGGACCTCAGCGCGGACGGGCCGGTCGGAGATGCGACTGGTGTGGGACGCCCCGTGTCAGCGGACCCGGATCGGGGTGCCGCCGGACGTACGGATTCCACGGAACGGAGTCGTTTCGGTGAACTTCATGGTCAGGCCCCCTCTCGGTCTCGTGCTGACGCGGTGATTGCTGCTCGTGAACACTATCCACACCGGTATTCCCCGCGCAACCCTTTTCTCGAGATTCGTCCGGAATTGCATTCCCGAACAGTTCGGGGACGCCGGACACGCAGAACGCCCCGGTCCCACGAGGGGTACCGGGGCGTTCGATGCGGACGAGGTGTCTAGACCGCGGCGGGGACCGCGACCGTGGCGTCGAGCGCGCCGTCGACCACGTCGACCCGGACGGTGTCGCCCTCGGCCACGGCCTCGTCGACCACGAGGCTCGCGATGCGGTCGTCGACCTCGCGCTGGATCAGCCGACGGAGCGGGCGGGCGCCGTACTCCGGCTCGTAGCCGTGCTCGGCGAGCCACCCGACCGCGGCGTCCGTCACCGTCAGGGTCATCCCCTGGGCGACGAGGCGGAGCGCGGTGTCCTCGAGCAGGAGCGACACGATCGACTCGATCTGCGAGCGGTCGAGCTTGCGGAACAGCACGATCTCGTCGATGCGGTTGATGAACTCCGGCCGCATCGCCTCACGGAGCTTGCCCATGACCCGGGCGCGCAGGTCGTCCTCGGCGAACCCGTCCGCGGAGCCGACCGGCGCGAAGCCGAGTGCACCGGAGCGCGACGCGAGGAACTCCGACCCGATGTTCGACGTCATGATCACGACGGTGTTCCGGAAGTCCACCGTGCGGCCCTGGCCGTCCGTCAGGCGACCGTCGTCGAGCACCTGCAGCAGCAGGTTGAACACGTCCGGGTGCGCCTTCTCGACCTCGTCGAGCAGGACGACCGAGTACGGGTTCCGACGGACACGCTCGGTCAGCTGCCCGGCCTCGTCGTAGCCGACGTACCCGGGAGGGGCGCCGACCAACCGCGACACGGTGTGCCGCTCGCCGAACTCGCTCATGTCGAAGCGCAGCATCGCCGACTCGTCGCCGAACAGCGACCCGGCCAACGCCTTCGCGAGCTCGGTCTTGCCGACACCGGTCGGACCGAGGAACAGGAAGCTGCCCACCGGACGACGGGGGTCGCCCATGCCGGTCCGGCTGCGCCGCACCGCGGTCGCGATCGCCCGCACGGCGTCGTCCTGGCCGACGACGCGCTCGTGGAGTTCGTCCTCGAGCGCGGCGAGCCGGGAGCGGTCGCCCTGCGTCAGGCGGGTCGCCGGGATCCCGGTGGCACGCGACACGACGGCCGCGATGTCCTCCTCCGTGATCGAGGTGCCCACGGATTCCGGACCGGAGGCGCGACCTGCGTCGGCCGATCCGGCGGCGGTGATCCGCGCCTCCAGTCCGTCGATCTCGTCGCGCAGGCGCGACGCTTCCTCGTAGTGCTCCTCGGCGACGGCCGCGTCCTTCGATGCGGTGAGCGTCGCGACCTGTGCGCGGAGCGCCTCGACGTCGACGTCGCCAGACAGGGCCAGGCGACGACGTGCGCCGGCCTGGTCGATGAGGTCGATGGCCTTGTCCGGCAGGTGCCGGTCGGTGACGTAGCGGTGCGAGAGCTCGACCGAGGCGCGCAGGGCGTCCGGCGTGTACGTGACGCTGTGGTGCTCCTCGTAGCGCGGGGCGAGTCCGGTGAGGATCGCGACGGCGTCCTCGACGCTCGGCTCCCCCACCGTGACCGGCTGGAAGCGACGCTCGAGTGCGGCGTCCTTCTCGATCCGGCGGTACTCGTTCAGCGTGGTCGCGCCGACCATGTGCAGGTCGCCACGGGCCAGCCGGGGCTTGAGGATGTTGCCGGCGTCCATCGAACCGCCCTCGCCGCCACCACCGGCGCCGACGACGGTGTGCAGCTCGTCCACGAACACGATGAGCTCGTCGGCGTGCGCTGCGATCTCATCCATCGCCGTCGTGAGGCGCTCCTCGAAGTCGCCGCGGTAGCGCGTGCCGGAGAGCATGCCGGCGAGGTCGAGGGCGACCACGCGCTTGCCCTGGAGCAGCACGGGCACGTCGCCGTCGGCGATGCGCTGGGCGAGTCCCTCGACGATGGCGGTCTTGCCGACGCCGGGCTCGCCGATGAGGACGGGGTTGTTCTTGGTGCGACGGAGCAGGATCTCGACGGTCTGCTCGATCTCGTCGGCGCGGCCGATCACCGGGTCGATGCGGCCGTCGCGGGCCCGCTCGGTGAGGTCGGTGCCGAACTGGTCGAGCGTCGGGGTGTCGCTCTCGGTGTCGGTGGTCTGGTCGGTGCTCGTGGGCATCGTGCGCCCCTCCCTGGCGGCCGCCGCGGCCTGCGCGGCGTAGTCCTGCATGACCTGCGGGGTGACGCCGGCACTGGCGAGCAGCTGCCCGGTGACGGTGTCCTGGTCCATGACGAGCGCGAAGAAGACGTGCTCGGGATCGGTGTAGGTGCTGCCGAACCCGCGGGCGGCCTGGGTGGCCTCGAGCAGGATCCGCTGCGCGGTCCCGGTCAGGGCCGGGCGACCGTCGGGCTGCTGGCGGGGTTCGCCCGCCATCGGCAGGCGCTGCTCGACCTCGTCCGCGAACTGCTCGGGGTCGACCCCGGCGTGCCGGAGGACCGCGGTGAACGGGTCGGTGCGGACGAGCACGTGCAGGACGTGCAGGGCGTCGATCTCGTGCTGCCCCTGCTCGGCCGCGAACTCCGCGGTGCGCTGGAGCAGCTCGTGGGTGCGACGGCTGAGCAGTCGCGTGATGTCGACCGGGCGTCCCAGCGGTACGGATCGCTGGGCGCCGGAGTCCTGTGCCGCGAGCAGGCGGGCGAGGAACTCGTCGAACGAGTCGTTGCCGCCGGTCGGGCCGAACGTTGCTGGCAAAGGGACCTCCTGGGAACTTGAGTGCCTTCGACTCAATGCAACGCAGGAGGGACCGGGTCATTCCCGGTCGTGGAAGAAACTTGCGGCGACCCGGCTCAGGTCCGTGCGATCGGTGCTGCGGTCGCCTCGGTGATGCGCACGAGGTCCGCCGGGGACACCTCGATGTCGAAGCCGCGACGCCCGCCGGACACGAAGATGCTCGCGTAGGACAGCGCCGACTCGTCCACCACGGTCGGCAGCTTCGTCTTCTGCCCGACCGGGCTGATCCCGCCCACCACGTAGCCGGTGCGCTTCTCGGCGAGGGCCGGGTCCGCGAGCGTCGCCTTCTTCCCGCCGACGGCAGCCGCGATCGCCTTGAGGTCGAGCCGGTTCGCCACCGGGACGATCGCCACGGCCAGGGCACCGTCGACCGACACCACGAGGGTCTTGAACACCTGCTCCTCGCGGAGCCCGAGGGCGGCCGCGGCCTCCTCGCCGAAGTTCGTGGCGGTCTCGTGGTGCTCGTACACGTGCGGCGTGTACGCGACCCCTGCCCGCTCGAGGGCGGCGGTCGCTGGGGTGCTCGGCGAACCTGCGGTCATGGGCACGATCCTGCCGTGACCAGCCACTTCCCCCACGACGGCGCGCGGGCGTTACCCTGAACGGACCATGACCGCCGTCGAACTCCTGCTGCGCGCCACCGCCGCGCTGGTGCTCGGCGACCCGTCGGTCGGTGCCGTCCCGCTCCTCGCGGTCGCCGCGCTCGGGCTCACGGCCGTGGCGGTCGCGGTGCTGGTCGCCGGCGTCCTCGCGATCGTCCTCGGCCTGGTGCCGGTCCGGCCGCTGTCGTCGCGCGCCCCGGTCGACCTCGTGACGCGGATCGCGTGGAGCCACCCCGACGCCGACGGGCACGCCCGACCCCGGGCACCGGGAGCCGTCGCCTGAGGCCCTGACCACCGACCGGTGGACGGGCCGTACAAGCGACCCCTCCCACCGAACCGATCGGAACGTCATGGACCTCACCACCCTGCCCCTCGTCGGGCCGCTGCTGCACGGCGGCGCCGACCTCCTCGCCGCCACCAGCGCGGCGCTCTCCCCCGTCGCCGGAGGGCTCGCCGCCGCCGTCGCCGTCGTGCTGCTCACCCTCGTGGTCCGGGCCGTGCTCGTCCCGCTCGCCGTGCTCCAGGTCCGCGCGGAACGGGACCGCCGACGCCTCGCCCCGCAGATCGCCGCGCTCCGGAAGCGCCACGCGAAGGACGCCGAACGGCTGCAGCGTGCGATGCAGGAGCTCTACACGAACGAGAAGGTCTCGCCGCTCGCCGGGTGCCTGCCGGTCCTCGCCCAGGCACCGGTGCTGTCGCTCGTGTACACGCTGTTCACGCACGCCTCGATCGACGGCACGGTGAACACCCTGCTGACGGCCACGCTCGCGGGCGTCCCGCTCGGGCACGCGCTCGTGGTCGTCGTGACCTCGCCGCTCTGGTGGCACGCGTGGGTCGTGGTGCTCCTGCTCGCCGTGCTCGCCCTCGTGGTCGAGCTCACCCGGCGGGCGAACCTGCGGTGGAACCCGGCGGCGGTGCCGGACGCCGCGGTGCCGGGGGCGGGTGCGACGGCGGCGATCGGCCGGTGGGCGCCCTTCGTCACGGTGGTGTTCGCCGCGATCGCGCCCCTGGCCGCCGCACTCTACGTCGTCACGAGTGCCGCGTGGACGCTCGGGGAGCGTGCGGTGCTGCGACGCGTGCTCGCCTGACGTCGCGGTCGGGCGGCGGGCGTGTCAGCCGCCCTGGCCCTCCTGCTGCGGGCCCTGGTCGACGGGGTCGTACTCGGTGCCGCGTCCCTGCTCCTCGTCCGGCAGGGGGACGTGCCGCTCGGTGCCCGTCCCGCCCGGGCTCGTCGCGACGTAGTCGGCCTCCCCGGACTGCGTGTCGTGGCTCAGGGGCTCGAGGGTCTCGGGGTCGGGATCGTGCTTGTCGCTCATGACCCCCGTCTACGCCCCGCGAACTGGGTGCGCGCCCGCACGGCGCCGGTGGGACGATGGGCGGACAGTGCGACCGGACCGGGAGTGCGCATGGCCGACGACGACGTGGCAGCAGAACGAGCACGGCTCGAGGCGCTCGCATGGGGTGGTGCCGCGTCCGAGACCGACGCGGCCGCAGCGCGGCTCGCCCTCGAGCGGCTCGGCCGAGGACGGCGCGGTCCAGGAGGCGCGGCTCCCGTCTCCCCGCGGGCCCGGTCGACGGGGCGGTCGCGTCCGACCTCCGCGGCGGGCTCCGACCGGGCCGTCACGTCCGGCACGACGAGCCCGTTCCACACCGGCGGTGCGCGGCCCCTCGCCGGTTCCTCGGGAGCCGTCGCCGACCGGGTCACGACGCCGGCACCGGGTCCGGTCTCGGTGCCGTCGACACCGGGGCCGCGGACACCGGACGCGGGACCACAGGGCGCGGCCGCCGCCGAGGGTGCTCCGAGCACGGTCAACCGGGCGGCGACCGACGACACGAGCGGGGTCCCCGACGGACCGGACCACGGGGTGGGGACCGGCCACGGGACGGAGCCGGGCGACCGTGACGGAGGCGGGTCGCGCCTCCTGGACCGCATCGGCGCCTGGCGGACGCGAGCCGCACGGGTGTTCTGGACCACCCGGCCGCGCGTCTGGATCGGGCTGGGCGTCGCGGCGGCCGTCGGTGTGGCGTTCGCGGCGGGGACGGTGGTCGGGACCTCGAGGCCGGACCCGGCGGCGGCGCCGAGCGTGACGCCGAGTGCCGGGACGATCACGCTCGAGGACCTGCTGGACGCGCCGCAGACCTACGCCGACCAGCTGCCGGGACCGGTCGAGGCGCCGGTCACGCTCCGGACGACGCGGCTCATCTTCACGAACCGTGCGCTCGACGGCGGCTCGTTCGAGACGCCCTGGAGCGTGTGGGCCGGCGTCGGGACGGACCGCTCGACGATCTGCCTCGTCGCGACGGCGAACCGGCTGGAGTCGACGTCCGCGTGCTACCCGCGGCAGGACGCGCTGCACGGGTCGGTCTCGCTGTCGGCGCAGTCGATGAGCGGCACGCTGACGCTGAGCCTCCGGGGTGGCGGGGTGCAGGGCACCGTGACGAACGAGAACTGATCGGGAATGTCTCGGCACTGACGGCGTTGGAGCGCTCCTAGGACTTTCTCGGCGAAGG
This sequence comes from Curtobacterium sp. NPDC087082, assembly GCF_044745045.1. NCBI lineage: Bacteria > Bacillati > Actinomycetota > Actinomycetes > Micrococcales > Microbacteriaceae > Curtobacterium > Curtobacterium sp. NPDC087082. The sequence continues at coordinate 456,526 of NZ_JBIUZN010000004.1, forward strand.
CCCTCGCATCTCCTCGCTGCAGCGTGCAACACTGGAAGAGCGCACTCGCCGTGGAGTCGTACCCACAATCCACACACCACAGCGAGCGCGCATCGTCGGCCGGCACCGTCCGGTCCGGTCGTCGTCACGTCGACACCGACGCGCGCTCCGCCGTTCCCCGGAGGAGGTCAGCATCGTGTCCACCAACACCACCACCTCGGCCGTGTCGACGAACACGCGGCCGATCACCGTCACCACGCAGTCGATCGTCGGCATCGCCGTGCTCGGGCTCGCGACGTTCTTCGCGATCACGACCGAGCTCATGCCGGTCGGGCTGCTCGGCACCATGAGCGCCGACCTCGGCGTCTCCGAGTCGACCATGGGCATCGTCGTGACGGTGTACGCCGCCGCCGTGGCGATCCTCGCGCTGCCGCTCACGTCCTTCACCGCCCGACTCCCCCGCAAGACCGTCCTCGTGGCGACGCTCATCGGCTACACGGTGTCGAACGTGATGATCGCGCTCGCGCCGTCCTTCGCGGTGGTCTGCGCCGGACGCATCGTCGGCGGTGTCGCGCACGCGCTCTTCTTCTCGGTCGCCTCGGCCTACGCGACGCGCATCGTGCCGCCGCGTCTCGCCGGTCGCGCGATCGCGTTCGTGTACTCCGGCAGCTCGCTCGGCTTCGTCATCGGCGTGCCCGTGGCGACCTGGGTCGCGCAGTCGATCGGGTGGCGCCCGGCCGTCGGTGCCGTCGCCGTCGCCGCAGCAGCACTCGCCGTCGTCGCGCTCCTGTTCCTGCCGAGCGTCCGCGGGGCATCGTCGCCGCACATCGGCTCCCCGAAGGCCTGGGCCCGCACCGGCCTGCTCTCCGTCGTGATCGCCGACCTGCTGCTCTTCGCCGGACACTACGTCGTCTACACGTACATCGGGCCGTACGCGATCGACGCCGGGCTCGACGCCGACATGGTCAGCGGGGCGCTGCTCGTCCTCGGTGGCACGGGTGTCGTCGGTCTCTGGCTCGCCGGCATGTTCGTCGACCGGGCTCCGCGGCAGACGCTGATCGCGGCCGTCGCCGTGATGGCAGCGGCCTTCGCGGTGCTGCCGTTCGTGCACGGGTCGCTGCTCGGCACGATGGTCGTCGCCGGCGTGTGGATGGCCGCGAACGGCACCACCGGCACGCTCTTCATGGCCGCGGCGATCCGCTCCGGCGGTGTCTCGCCCGACATCGCGGGTGCGCTCATCAACGGTGCGTCGAACATCGGCATCGCCGGCGGCGCGGCCATCGGCGGCCAGGCACTCGGGGTCGTCGGGCTGCAGTTCATGCCGTTCGCCGGGGCCGTCGTGCTGGTCGGGTCGCTCGGCGTCGTGATCGCGGCGCGTCGGGGCTTCCCGGTGCACACGCACAACCAGGAGCACCTGTCGACCTCGTCGATCGAGGCGATCACGTCGTCGCTCGCGGTCGTCACGACCTCGGTGCCGGTGGTGTCGCGGGCGATCCAGACCCTGACGGGGTCGGTCGCGGTGGCGACGGGTTCGGTGCCGACGCGTCGGCGGCGCTGAGGCGCCCCGCACGCACGACGGGGCGGGACCGGCAGCGCCGGCCCCGCCCCGTCGTCGTGCGGTCAGTCCTGCAGGTGCGACGTCCGGCGGCGGTTGCGCACCGCCCGGAACGTCAGGAGCCCGACGCCGAGCAGCACGAGCACGCCCGCCGCGATGAGCCCCGGCGCCAGGTCGGCGCCCGTGTACGCCAGCGCGCCGCCGGTGGTCGATCCGCCACCGGACGAGATCGGCGTCGTGCCGGAACCGCCGCCGGGCGTCGGAGCCGGAGCGGGAGCCGACGGCGTGGGCGTCGGGGTCACGACGGCGGCCGGGACCGTGATCGCCAGCGCCGCGGCCGAACCGCTCGCGGGCGTGGTGATCGTCACGGGGTCCGCGCCGTCGACCTCGACGGTGTACTCCGTCTCGGGCGCGAGGCCGGTGAGGTCGAACGTCCCGTCCGTGCCCGTGGTGGTCCGGACGGGGTCGCCGGCCTCCGGGTCGGTCGGGGTCGCGACGACGTCGACGCCCGCGGCCGGGTCGCCGTTCGTGTCGGTGACCGTGCCGGGCTGGTCCGTGGTCGTGACGACCGGCGCCGCGGGCGTCGCGAACGGCAGGTCCGACTCCGCGCTCGCGCCACCGGCGACGGTGACCCCGGTGTTCTGGGTCGGGCCGGTCGCTCCGGGCTCCGGGACGGTGGTGCGGACGGTGTACGTGCCGGCCGCGGTGTGGAACGTGTAGCGGCCCGAGGCGTCCGTGGTGGTCGAGGCCACGACGGTGGTGCCCTGCAGCAGCTCCACGACCTGGCCGGCCGCGACGGGAGCGCCGTCGAGGCTGACGACACCGGTGACGGTCGCGATGACCGCGGCGGGGGCCTCGATCGGGTCGAGCGCGGTGGGGTCGCCACCGGCCGGTCCGGTCGTGATCGTCGTCGGGTCCTCGTCGCCGACCGAGACACCGAGGTCGGTGCCGGCGGGCAGGTCGGAGCCGGTGTAGACGCCGTCGCTGTTCGTCGTCGTGTTGACGAGTTCCTCGCCGTCGGACGGGTCGACGATCACCACGGGGACGTTCGACACGGGGTTGCCGTCGGCGTCGGTCACGGTGCCGATGACCGACGTGGTGCCCTGTGGTGCGGTGAACGGGAAGTCCACGACCTGGTCGGCGCCGCCGGGGACCGTGTTGAGGGACGTCGTCGTCGACGGGGTGCCGTCGGCGTTCGGCGGCGGCGTGATCGTCACGGTGTAGCCGCCGATGACCGGGAGCTCCGGGAACGAGTAGGTCCCGTCGGCGCCCGTGGTCGTCGTGTAGAGCGTGCCGCGGGGTGCCTGCACCGTGACGGTCGCGCCGGGGATCGGGGTGTCGTCGAGCGTCGCGGTGCCGGTGATCGCCGCCGTGCGGTTGGCGAACCAGGTCTGGTAGACGGGGAACCCGCTGCGCTGCTGGTAGGTGATCGTCAGGGTCTCGAGCGGGACCGTCGGCGTGAACCACGCGGTGGCGCCGGAGGTGTCGTTGGCGGCCGCGTTCCCCGTCAGGGTCCGGGTCGCGGCATCCCACGTGGGGGTGTCCTGTCCGGCCGGGACTCCGCCCGGATCGGCCGGGCAGCTCCATCCGCCGGCGGAGACGGACGAGCACGAGTTGTACGAGCTCTGGTAGCCGAGCTGTGCCGCGGTCGCCGCTGCGCCGCCCTGGACGGTCGCGGAGATCGTCGCCTGGTCGGCGTCGACGTCACCGAGGACGAAGGACCAGCTGCCGTTGCCTGGGGTCGCACCGTCGAAGGTGTAGGTCGTGGTCGACGCCGCCGACGAGGTCGGCGAGTCGGCGTTCGGACGCTGGTTGATGTAGGTGTTCCCGCGGCTCGAGCCGTACACCGCGCCCGGCCCCGTCGACGGCCCCTGCCAGGTCGAGGCACCGCTGATCACGGTGGACTGCCGTGAGTTCGACGTGAACGTCGTCGCCGGGAACCCCGGCAGTGTCATCGTTCCCGTGTAGGCCTTGCTCGACCCGCTGACGGTGAACGTGCCCCAGTGGCCGGCCGGCGCGGCGGACGCGCTCGTGGCGCCCCCGAACGCCAGACCCGCTCCGAGCACGATCCCGGTCAGCCCTGCGGTGACTGCGCGCCAACGCCGCATGTGGAACTCCCCTGTTTCGGCGCCGCCTCACCACGACGCTCGCTCAGGTTATCCAGGGACCGCGAAGTCCGTCCACACCGAGACGTGTTCGTGACACGCGCCCGGAGCCGGTCACTCCGCGGTCAGCCGGTCCAGCGCCGCGACCTGTCCCGCGACGACCATCGACCGCGCCTCGTCGATCGGGACCCAGCGTGCGTCGTCGACCTCCGGCACCTCGACGAACCGTCCGGAGCCCCGCGGCAGCTCGATCCGCGCCGTGTTCGACCGCACCCGATCGACCGAGAAGCCCGGGGCGTCGACCGCGAACACCCGCACGCGCTTGCCGGACGCCTGCCGCACCTCGCCGAGATCGGTCACCGGTCCGTCCGGTGCGGCGACCCCGATCTCCTCGGCGAACTCGCGCCGTGCGGTGTCGAGCGGGTCCTCGTCCCCCTCGACGATCCCCTTCGGGATCGACCACGCGCGCGGGCGGTCCCGCCAGAACGGCCCGCCCATGTGCGCGATCCAGACCTGCACGCCGGCGTCGTCGGCCCGGTACAGCAGGAGTCCAGCGCTCAACACCACAGCGCGAGGCTACACAGCGGGCAACGGCGACACAGCGGGCAACGGGAGTAGTTTGCAGCGCAAGGAGCGCCATGGCGACGCCCCCGGAGGACCCCGGACGAGGAGGTCGATCGGGATGGACGAACGGTGGACGACGGTCACACTGGCCGCCGACGCGGCGAAGCCGCACGAGGAAGCCCTGCACTGGGTCACGTCCCGGGTCGGCACGGGCATCGAACGCATCCGGGTCATCGGCGTGGACCCGGCGATCGAAGGACGCACCGGACCGGACGGCAAGCGCGTGGCCGACGCCCTGGCGGACGCTGCCCGCACCGCGATGCCCGACGTCCGGGTCGAGGTGCGTCGGCACGCCGGGCCCTTCGCCGCGGCACTCGTCGAGGAGTCCGACGGTGGCGACCTGCTCGTCGTCGGGACCTTCCGTGGCCGGCGCGGTTCGACGGCTGGTGGGGACCCGGCGCGGGTCGCCGAACGGGCAGCCGTGCCGACGGTCGTCGTGCCGGAGGGGCCGCACCCGATCGACGGCGACGTCGTCCTCGCGGTCGAGGAGCCGATCGACGAACGCGCCCTCGCGATCGCTGTCGACGAGGCGCACCGACTCCACCGTCGCGTGACGCTCCTGCGTGCCTGGGAGATGCCGGTGCTGACCCGCACGGGCCTCACGGACTTCGCCGAGGACCCGTTGCGGTGGCGCACCCGGAACGCCGAGCTGCTGCAGCGGGTCACGACGGCCCTGACCGCTCGGTACCCCGGCGTCCGGTTCCACCCGCTGCTCGTCGAGGGGCACCCGGGGCACGCGATCGCCGCGCACACCCGCCGTGCCTCGCTCGTCGTGCTCGGCCTCGGGCACGTGACGGCGCTCTCGGGGTCGGTGCTGCACGACGTCCTGCGGGAGACCGCGTCGCCGGTGTGCGTGGTCCCGCGGGCGGCGCACGGCGCACACGACGTCGGCAGCGCGGAGGTCCCCGCCGCGACCGGTCAGCCGGCGAGGTCGCGCGCGGCGGCCGCCACGCGCTTCGTGAGGTAGGCGACGCCTCGCGTGTTCGGGTGCAGGGCGCCCGGCTCGAGGTCGATCCGCCGCAGGTCGCCGGTGCCGTCGAGCGAGACGCCCGACACGTAGGGCTTCTTCGTCGCGCACGCCGAGTGCGCCTGGGTGGACGAGAACACGTCCACGAACCGGACCCCGGCTGCTCGTGCCGCCGACGCCGAGACGTCGTTCAGCGCCTCCTGCACGCCGTGCAGGTACCGCACGTCGGTGTTCGTGAACGGGTACGAGTTCGTCGGGAAGGACCCCGCGAGCGTCCCGAGGTCGAGGGCGGACCGGAAGCAGCCGCCCTTCGGCGTGTGGTCGGCGTCCGGGAAGATCGCCGGGTACCCGAGGAAGACGATCGTCGCGTTCGGCGCGGCCTCCTTGACCGTGGCGAGGGTGTCGGCGATGCCGAGGGCGACGCGGGACTCGATCTTCGTGCCGAGCAGGTCCTCGCCGTCGGCCACGAGCGTGCTCCGGCAGGACGGTGCGTCGCGTCCGGAGAACACCGGGCCCTTCGCCGAGAGCGCGAGGCAGGACGCCGCCGTGCCGAAGAGGTCGGCGTCGTTCCCGCCGATCGTCAGCGTCACCAGGCGGGTGCGTTCGGACAGCGACCGGATCTGCGGCGGCACGCCCTTGAACTGGAAGCCGCTCGTGACGTCGTCGCTCGTGGCGCCGCCGCACGTGACGTCGGTGAGGGCGAGCCCGAAGCGCGCGGCGATGCGGTGCGGGTAGTCCTGGGCGGACTGCCCGCACGCACTCGTCGGCAGGTGCGTCGGGTCGGACAGCCCGTACCCCGCGGAGTACGAGTCGCCGAGCGCGACGTACTCGCTGCCCGGCGGGATGTCCGCGAGCGTCTCCGCCGGCACACCGGTCACCGGGTAGGGCTGCGGGGCCGGCCACATCGGTGCAGCCCACGCCGCACCACCACCCGCGACCGATCCGGCGAGCACGACGAAGGCCGCCACCACGGCGAGCAGCGTCGAGCGGACGGAGCGGAGCAGGTTCGGCCTCCAGGGACGGGTCGGACGGACCAGGCTAACCGGTCGACCCGGCGGCCGCGGTCAGCGAACGACCGGGCGCCGCGGTCAGCGACGACCCAGGCGCCGCTCTCCCCCGCTGCCGGTGCGGTACTCGAGCCCGTAGTGCTGGTAGACCTCGGGTTCGAGCGACGCGTCGAGCTCGCCGTCGGTCGCGATCGTCGGCGCGGCCTTGATGGTCTTCTTCGGGTACGCGACACGCAGGTGCTTCGGCGCGACGAGGGCTCCGGTCAGGGGCACGAACAGGAGCTTCTGGAAGCCGACCATCCCCGTGGTCACCGCGCCGAAGGCAGGCTCGGACGTCGCGGTGTCGTAGTAGATGCTCTCGAGCGTCCCGACCTTGTCGTCCGCCTCGTCGACGACCGGCAGGCCGATCCAGTCCCGGATGTTCGCGGCTTCGAACACGTGCGCCTCCTCGCGAGCACCCGGCGCGTCCGGGTCGCTCTCCGTCGACGCTACCGGGCCGCGGACGGGTCGGTCACGCCGAGCGAGTCCACCGCGGCGAGCACGTCGTCGGGCCCGATGGCGAGCAGCGCGGGGTCCGGGTCCTCGGCGAAGACGTCGCCGCGCCGCACCGAGGCGTCGGTGAGGACGACGTGCGGACCGGAGGCCGGAGGCCCCCATGCCTCCGGCGGCGCCGGACCGAAGACCACCACCGACGGGACGCCGTAGGCGGACGCGAGGTGCGCGGCGCCGGTGTCGACCGTCACGACGAGCCGTGCGGCCGCGATCACGCCCGCGAAGTCCTGCAGTGCGAGCACGCCGGCCAGGACCGCCCCCGGCGCCAGCCCGGCCGCCTGCGCGACGGCGGCGGCGCGCTCGACGTCGTCCGCGCCTCCCGTCAGCACCACGTCGAGGCCGCGCTCGCGCAGTCCGCGCACCACGGCGGCGAAGCGGTCCGTCGGCCAGTGCCGCGCACCGTGGAACGCGCCGACGTGCACGACCGCGGCACCCTCGGCGACCGGCGGCGCGTCGGGACGGGCGATCGCGACGTCGTCGGGGTCGGCCTCGATCCCGTGCCACCGGAGCAGGTCGGCCCAGCGGTCGCGCTCGTGCACCGCGTCGGGCCACTCCGGTCCGTCGAAGCCGTTCGTGGGGTCGGCGTGGCCGATCACCCGACGGGCACCGAGCACGGCGACGAGGTCGGACGACTCCGGCCCGGCGCCGTGCAGGTTCACCGCTACGTCGACCGCGCCCGCGGGTGCGCCGATCGGGTGGTCCAGACCGTGCTGGGCGAGGTGCACGTCGACGTCGGGCACGAGCTCCACGACGGGCGCCAGCCAGGCCGTCGTCGCGAGCGAGATCCGGTGGTCCGGGAAGGCGCGGCGCAGCGCGTGCAGTGCGGGCACGGCGACGAGCAGGTCGCCGAGCTTGATGGCGCGGAGCACGAGCAGCTCGGGGCGCCCGTCGGACGGGGGCAGGGTGTCGACGGCGGTCACCGCGCCGACGCTAGACGGACGCCGCCGCCCGCCCGTCCGGGAACGCGTTCCGCGGCTGTTCCTGAACCCGTCACCGGCCCGCGGTCGGTACGTCAGGAGCATGGCCCTCGCTCCGGACCGCACCGTGCGCGGTCTCCTCTTCGACCGGGACGACACGCTCGTCATCGACGTCCCGTACAACGCCGACCCGCACCGGGTGGTGCCCGTCCCCGGCGCGCGTCGAGCAGTGGCACGTGCCCGCGCAGCCGGTCTGGCGCTCGGGGTCGTCACGAACCAGTCGGTGATCGCGAAGGGGATGGCGACGCGCGAGCAGGTCGACGCCACGAACGCCCGGGTGGACGAACTCGTCGGACCCTTCGACGTGTGGTGCGTCTGCCCGCACGACGCCGACGACGACTGCGCGTGCCGGAAGCCGCGGCCCGGGATGGTCCTCGACGCGGCCGGACGTCTCGGCCTCGACCCGTCCGAGCTCGTGGTCGTCGGCGACATCGGCGCGGACGTCGCCGCCGCTCTGGCCGCGGGCGCCCAGGCCGTCCTGGTCCCGACGCCGCGCACCCGGCAGGAGGAGGTCGACGCCGCGCCGACGGTCGCGGCGACGATCGAGGACGCCGTGGCGCTCGTCCTCGACCACGTGCGGGCGGTGCGCACGTGAGGACCGGACCCCGGGTCCTCGTCGTCCGGCTCGACTCGTTCGGCGACGTCCTCGTCGCCGGTCCCGCCGTCCGGGCCGTGGCCGCCGGCGCGTCCCACGTGACGATGCTGTGCGGGCCGCAGGGTGCGCCCGCCGCGGACCTGCTGCCCGGCGTGGACCGGGTCCGGGTCTGGGCGGCGCCGTGGGTCACCGAGACCGCCCGCCCGATCGACGACGCACTGCTCGCCGACTTCCGCGCCCTGGTCGCCGAGGAGGCGCCGGACGAGGCCGTGGTCCTCACCTCGTTCCACCAGTCGCCGCTGCCGGTCGCGCTGCTGCTCCGCCTCGCGGGCGTCCGTCGCGTCTCCGGCGCGAGCGTCGACCACCCCGGTTCACTGCTCGACGTGCGGCTCCGACCCGGCGAGGACCTCCCCGAGGACGTCCCCGAACCCGAGCGCGCCCTCCGCATCGCCGAGGCCGCCGGGTTCCGACTGCCGTCGGGTGCGTCCAGGAGGCTCGGCGTGCGTCTCGACGTCGCCCCGCCTGCCGAGGTGGCCGGGCTGGACCGGTACGTGGTCGTGCACCCCGGCGCGAGCGTCCCGGCCCGCGCCTGGCCGGAGGACCGTCACCGGGCCCTCGTCGCCGCGTACGCGGCGCAGGGCACCGCCGTCGTCGTCACCGGCTCGCCGGGCGAGCGCGCCCTGACGGCGCGGGTCGCCGGCGACACCGCGATCGACCTCGGCGGCCGCACCACGCCGGCAGAGCTCGCGGCGGTCCTGGCCGGTGCCGAGGTCGTCGTCGTGGGCAACACGGGGCCGGCGCACCTCGCCGCAGCGGTGGGCGTGCCGATCGTCAGCCTGTTCTCGCCGGTGGTCCCGGCGGTCAAGTGGGCGCCGGACGCACCGCTCGTCGAACTGCTCGGCGACCAGGGGGCTCCGTGTCGCCTCAGCCGAGCCCGAGCGTGCCCGGTGCCGGGGCACCCGTGCCTGTCCTCCGTGCGCATCGAGGACGTCCTCGAAGCGCACCGGAGGCTGCTCGACCGCGCTTCCCGGATGGTCCGGAGAAGTCTGCGGAGCACGCCAGAAGGTGCTGCGTAGCTTCCGCACTGCTCCTCCTCCTCTTCTCCTCGTCCCGACCGGAAGGCCCCGCATGCGGATCCTCGTGTGGCACGTGCACGGCGGCTGGATGGACGCCTTCGTCCGCGGCCAGCACGAGTACCTCGTCCCGACCACGCCCGCCCGGGACGCCTGGGGGCTCGGCCGTGCCGACCGCGCCTGGCCGGCCTCCGTCGTCGAGATCGACCCGGCCGACGTCGCCGACGCCGAGGTCGACGTCGTGGTGCTGCAGCGGCCCGAGGAACTCGACGAGGCGCGCCGGCTGCTCGGCGGGCGCGAGGTCCCGATGGTGTTCGTCGAGCACAACGCACCCCGTGTGGACGTGCCGAACAGCCGCCACCCGCTGCGGGACCGCGACGACGTCACCATCGCCCACGTCACGCACTGGAACGCGCTCATGTGGGACTGCGGCTCGACGCGGACCACGGTCGTCGAGCACGGCGTCGTCGACCCCGGGCCCCGGTACACCGGCACGCTCGACCGACTCGGCGTCGTCATCAACGAACCCGTGCGCCGCGGCCGCGTCGTCGGGACCGACCTGCTCCCCCGCTTCGCCGCGGTCGCGCCGGTCGACGTCTGGGGCATGGGCACCGAGCGCCTGCCCGAACTCGACTTCGGCGACCGTGTGGTCGCCCGCGGCGACGTGCCCGCCGACCCGATGCACGCCGCCCTCGCCGAGCGCCGGGCGTACGTGCACCCGAACCGGTGGACGTCCCTCGGCCTGTCGCTCATCGAGGCGATGCACCTGGCGATGCCGGTCCTGGTCCTGGCGACGACGGACGCGGCCCGCACGGTCCCGGCCGAGGCGGGCGCGATCGCGACGGACGTCGAGGAGCTGGTCCGCGCCTCCAGGACCCTGCTCGAGGACCCGGACGAAGCGCGCCGACGGGGTGCCGTCGCCCGCGAGGCCGCGCTCGCGCGGCACGCACTCGGCCGCTTCACCGCGGACTGGGACGACCTGCTCGACGACGCCGTGACGCGCGCCGTGACGCGGAACCGCACGGCCTCCGCCGCGCTGGAAGGGAGTGCGCGATGAGGATCGCGATGGTGTCCGAGCACGCGAGTCCGCTCGCGGTCCTCGGCGGGGTCGACGCCGGCGGGCAGAACGTGCACGTCGCCGAACTGTCGGGCGCGCTCGCGGACCGCGGGCACCGGGTGACGGTGTACACGCGCCGCGACGACGCCGACCAGCCCGTGCGCGTCCTGCTCCGCCCCGGTGTCGAGGTCGTGCACGTCGATGCCGGGCCCGCGCGGACCGTGCCGAAGGACGACCTCTTCCCGTACATGGGGACCTTCGCGTCGGTGCTCGCCGCGGAGTGGTTCGTCGACCGGCCCGACGTCGTGCACGCGCACTTCTGGATGTCCGGGCACGCGGCCCTCGAAGCCGTCGCCCAGGTCCAGGCGCGCACCGGCGGCGTCCGCATCCCGGTCGTCCAGACCTTCCACGCGCTCGGGGTCGTGAAGCGCCGACACCAGGGCGCTGCCGACACGAGCCCGGCCGAGCGCGAGTGGCTCGAGCCCGCGGTGGGCCGCAGCGCCGACCAGGTCGTGGCGACGTGCTCGGACGAGGCGTTCGAGCTGAAGGCGCTCGGTGTCCCGCTGCACCGCATCTCCGTGGTGCCCTGCGGCGTCGACGTGTCGCTGTTCCGACCCGAGGGCGCCGGTCTCCCCGTGGAGGAGCGCGGCCGTGCCGCCCGGATCCTCACGGCGTCGCGGCTCGTCCGGCGCAAGGGCGTCGGGACCACCATCGCCGCACTCGCCGCGCTCGTGCACGAGGGTCGCGACGTCGAGCTCGTCGTCGTCGGCGGTGCCGGAGTCGCCGGCGCCGACCTCCCGGACGACCCGGAGTACCAGCGCCTCGACGCGCTCGCGCGGTCCCTCGGTGTCCGCGACCACGTCACCTTCCGGGGCCAGCTCGGACAGCACGACATGCCGGCGGTCTACCGCAGCGCGGACGTCGTCGTCTGCGCGCCCTGGTACGAGCCGTTCGGGATCGTCCCGCTCGAGGCGATGGCGTGCGGGCGCCCGGTCGTCGCGTCGAGCGTCGGGGGGCTGATCGACACCGTCGTCGAGGACGCCACCGGGCTGCACGTGCCCCCGCGCGACGAGCACGCCGTCGCCGCGGCCGTCGGCGGTCTGCTCGACGACCCCGACCGACGGGCGCAGTACGGACGGGCCGGCCGCGAGCGTGCCGAGTCGCGCTACACGTGGCAGAAGGTCGCCGCGGACAGCGAGCGGGTCTACGAGCGGCTGCTCGCCGGCAGCCGGTCGGTCGCCGCCCCCGTCCCGGACGCCCTCGCCCCCGACGCCCTCGCCCCGATCGACACCGAGACCCGCGGTCCACGGGCCGGACGGACCGCCCGCTCCACCCAGTCCACCGAGAGGACGGCACGATGACAATCGACCAACGCACGGGGACCGTCGACGAGCGCACCAGCGCCAGTGCGCGGATCGTGCTCGACCACGTGGCGGCCTCGGTCCCCGTGGTCGCGTCGCTCGTCGACCACGGCGACCACATCGGTGCCTGGGCGGACGACATCGCCGCGCGGCTCGTCGCCGGACGCCGGTTGCTCGCCGCGGGCAACGGCGGGTCGGCGGCCGAGGCGCAGCACCTCACGTCCGAGCTGACCGGTCGCTTCGACGGGGACCGCCCGGCGTACTCGGCGATCTCCCTGCACGCCGAGTCCTCCGCCGTGACGGCCATCGGGAACGACTACGGCTTCGACCAGGTCTTCGCCCGACAGGTCTCGGCGCACGCACGGGCCGGCGACGTCCTCGTCCTGCTGAGCACGAGCGGTCGGAGCCCGAACCTGCTCCGCGCCGCCGAGGCCGCCCGCGCCGTCGGGGCCCGGACGATCGCGATGACGGGGCCGCGGCCGAACCCGCTCGCCGAGGCGGTCGACGACGCGATCTGCATCGACGGGCCGTCTGCGAACGTGCAGGAGGCGCAGCTCGTCCTCGTGCACGCGCTGTGCCGGGCGATGGAACCGGCGCTCCGCCGCGGGGCACGGCGATGACCGGGCCGCACGGGAACCCCACCGTGCCGCACGGGAACCCCACCGTGCCGCACGGGTCCGCGACCGCTCCGCGGCTCCGCATCGCCGTCGTCGGGGACACCCTGCTCGACGTCGACGTCTCCGGCACGAGCGAGCGCCTCAGCCCCGACGCGCCCGTGCCCGTCGTCGACGTCCGCACCGACGACCGCCGTGCCGGTGGCGCCGGCCTCGTGGCGACGATGCTCGCGCGCGACGGCCACGACGTGACCCTCGTCACCGTGCTCTCCGACGACTCCAGGGGACCGGAGATCCGCAGCCTGCTCCCGGACGTCACCGTCGTCGCGGGCCCGTCCGGAGCGCCCACGCCCGTGAAGACCCGCGTGCGCGTCGTCGACCACGCCCTCGTGCGGATCGACGAGGGGTGCGGCACCCCGCCCGTCCCGGACGTCACCGACGCGATGACCGCCGCCCTCGACGGGGTCGACGCCGTCGTCGTCGCCGACTACGGCCGCGGGGTCGCCGCCGCCCCGACCATGCGGGAGGCCCTCGCCCGGGCGGCCCGGAGCACCCCCGTCGTCTGGGACCCGCACCCGACGGGCGCCGCACCGGTCGCCGGGGTCGCGGTCGTGACCCCGAACTCCGCCGAGGCGCGCCGGTTCACCGCCGACGCGGTCGTGGCACCCCACGCGGGCGCGGGCAGCGCCGGCAGCGCGGACGTCACCTTCGCCACCGCGGCAGCGGCCCACCTGGTCGCCACGTGGCGCGTCGACGCCGTCGCCGTGACGCTCGGCGACCGCGGCGCGCTCGTCGCGAGCAGCAGGGACGGCAACCGCTTCGTCCCGGCACCCTCCGTCACCGCAGGCGACCCCTGCGGTGCGGGCGACCGTCTCGCCGCCGGTGTTGCCGTCGCCCTCGCCTCGGGAGCCGACGTCGCCGAGGCCGTCACCGCCGGGGTCACCGCCGCGTCCGAGTACCTCGCCGCGGGCGGCGTCACGGCGCTCTTCGCCCAGGAGGGTCCGGCACCCGTGCGCGTCCCCGGCGCCGACCGCGACGCGATGCGCCTCGTGCACGACGTGCGGAACGCGGGCGGGACCGTGGTGGCCACGGGTGGCTGCTTCGACCTCCTGCACGCCGGGCACGCCCGCACGCTCTCGGCAGCCCGGGCGCTCGGGGACTGCCTGGTGGTCTGCCTGAACTCCGACGACTCGGTCCGGGCGCTCAAGGGCCCCGACCGGCCGATCATGGGCCAGGACGACCGCGTCGAGCTGCTCCTCGCGCTCGACTGCGTCGACGCCGTCGTGGTCTTCGACGAGCACACGCCCGACGAGGCCCTGCGCCGCTTCCGTCCGGACGTCTGGGCGAAGGGCGGCGACTACACCGCGGCCGAGCTCCCGGAGTCGCGCACCCTCGCCGAGTGGGGCGGCCGCGTCGTGACGGTCCCGTTCCACCCCGGCCGGTCGACCACGCGACTCGCGGCGGCCCTCGAACACGTCGGCTGAGCCGGCACGCCCCCACCACCCCACCACGGAAGGAAGTCCATGCCCGTCCCCACCACCCCCATCGGCCGTGTCCTCGTCACCGGCGGCGCCTCCGGCCTCGGGGCCGCCGTCGTCGCCGCGGTCACCGAGGCCGGCGGCACGCCGATCGTCCTCGACCTCCGGATCGATGCCGTCCCGGACGGCCTCGACGCCGTCGCGGTCGACGTCACCGACACGGAGGCGACCGAGCGAGCCGTCCGCGAGGCAGCGGAACGGCACGGCGGCCTCGACGCCGTCGTGACCGCGGCGGGGATCGACAAGCCCGCTCCGATCGGCGGCATCTCGTCCGGCGACTGGGAGCGGATCGTCGCCGTCAACCTGCTCGGCACGGCGGCCGTCGTCCGTGCGGCGCTGCCCGCACTCGAGGCGTCGCACGGTCGGGTCGTCACGGTCTCCTCGTCGCTCGCCCTCCGCGGCGTCGGGGACGGCACCGCCTACTCGGCGTCGAAGTTCGGCGTCCGCGGGTTCTCGCAGGCCCTCGCCGCCGAGACCGGCGGCAGCGTCGGCGTCACGAACGTGATCCCGGCGGGCATGCGGACGAACTTCTTCGCCGACCGCACGGAGCAGTACAAGCCCGGGCCGGACGCGCAGCTCATCGAGCCGGAGTACGTCGCGAACGCGATCCTGTTCGCGCTCGCGCAGCCGGCCGGCTGCGAGATCCGCGAGCTGTCGATCATGCCGGCGACGGAGCCGAGCTGGCCGTAGACGCGACCGTCTGACGGACGGGAGGCGCGGTGCGGGCCCGCACCGCGCCTCCCGTCACGTGGTGCGGAGCAGGTCCGCGACGTCGTCGAGCACGGCCTGCGGCTCGACCTCGTCGACGTAGGACGGGTCGTGCGCGCAGCGCTCGGCCGTCCACCCGACCTGCGTCACGTCGACCCCGCACACCGGGCACCGCGTCACGTACGAGAGGTGGACGCGGTGCCGACCGCGGTCGAACGGACCGGCGTTCACCACGTTGCCGAACCAGAACACGCCCACCGTCGGGGTGCCCACGGCCACGGCGAGGTGCCGCGGGCCGGAGTCGTCGCCGACCATGACGTCCGCCGCCGCGAGGACCGCCGGGAGGTCGGTGAGCGGGAGCGAGCCGGTGCGGTCGTGCACGCGGTACGCGGTGTCGGCGGGCAGCGCGGCCCGGATCGCTGCCGCAGCGGGCACGTCCGTGGCGTCACCGACGAGGACGACGTCGTCACCGGCGGCGAGCCGAGCCCGGGCGACCGCGGCGAACCGGTCCGGACTCCAGCGGCGCCGCGGATCGGTGGCGCCCGGGTGGATCGCGACGAGCCGCCCGCTGCGGTCCGACGCGGTGCGGACGCCGAGCCGGTGGCGGACCGCCGCGCGCTCCTCGTCGGAGACCCGCACGCGGGGGTCGAGGGTCGCCGGTGCAGCACCGGCGAGCGACACGACCTCGAGCGCCCGGAGGACCTCGTGCTGGTAGTAGACGTAGCGGACCCAGCGCTCCGTGACCTCGGCGTCCTCGGTGGCGGTGCCGACCGTGTGCCGGGCGCCGAGCCGGAGCAGGAACGGGTTCGAGTTCCGTCCGCCCCCGTGCAGCTGCACGGCGAGGTCGAAGCGCCCGGCGAGCCGCGACTCGAAGTCCGCGAGGGTCGGAGCACCCTCGCCGGAGTCCCGGACGCCCGGGACGACCGGCAGCTCCTCGAACACGTGCACGGCGTCGGTCCGGCCGCGCAGCACCGCCGGGGCGGTCGGCGTGCCGAGCAGGGTGACGCGCGCCTCGGGGTACGCCGCTGCCAGGGCATCGAGCGCCGGCACCGCGAAGAGCAGGTCGCCGAGGCCCCCGCCCCGGAGCACCCCGATCTCGCGGACATCGTCGAACCGTTCTCCACCGTTGCCGATCAGTTGCACCCGTCCCGTCTACCGACCGGGGGCCGCCCGGACGTCCAGCAGCGGGCTCGGATGGACGAGAAACGCGATGCCGTGGGCGTGCCCAGCTTCCCGCGAGGACCGTCGGACCCCCGCCCGTCCCCCGGAAGGACACCATGACGATCGCTCCCCCCGCCACCGATGACATCGTGGTGGCCGACCCCGCCACCGGGACCCTCGCCTCGACGGTGCGCCGCGCCTCCGAGGACGAGGTCCGCACCGCCGTCGCCCGTGCCCGGGCCGCGGCCCCGATGTGGGCCCGGACCGCACCGGCGGAGCGGGGTGCCCTGCTGCACCGCGCTGCCGAGCACGTCCGCGCGCACGCCCAGGAGCTGGCCGAGCTGAACACCCGGGAGACCGGCAAGGTCCCCGGCGACGCGCTCGGCGGCGTCGAGGCCGGGGTCGGGACGCTCGTGCAGTACGCCGAGCTCGGACCCGTGCACCGCGGCGAGGCCCTGCGCGGCGCGTTCGGCGCTGCCGACTGGTCGGTGCCGCACCCCCGCGGCGTGGTGCTCGCGCTGACCCCGTGGAACGACCCGGTCGCCGTGGCGTGCGGGATCCTCGGCGCCGCGATCGTCACCGGCAACACGGTCGTGCACAAGGGCAGCGAGCGCTCCCCCGCGACGATCGCCCGCCTGAACGCCCTGCTCGCCGAGGTCCTGCCGGACGGCGTCCTCGTCGGCGTGGACGGCGACGGCGCGACGGGTGAACTGCTCCTCGCGCAGGACGGCATCGACGTGTACGCGCACGTGGGCTCCACCGCGACCGGGGACCGGCTCTCCGAGGCTGCAGTGCGGACCCGTGCCCACGTCGTCCGGGAGAACGGCGGGAACGACGCGGTCGTCGTGGACGCCGACGTCGACCCGGTGTGGGCCGCGGCCCAGGTGGCCCTCGGCGCCTTCGCGAACACCGGCCAGATCTGCACGAGCGTCGAGCGGGTGTACGTGCACCGCGCGGTCGCCGAGCCGTTCGTGACCGCACTCGTCGCCGAGGCCGAGCGGCGCACGTCCGCCCCGGCGGCGGAGTACGGGCCGCTCGTCGACGACCGGCTCCGGCGCACCGTGCAGTCGCACGTCGACGACGCGCTGCAGCGTGGGGCGTCGGCGCGCACCGGCGGTGCCACACCGGACGGCCCGGGCGCCTTCTACCCCGCGACCGTGCTCACCGGTGTCACCGACGACATGCTCGTCATGATCGAGGAGACCTTCGGGCCGATCGCCCCCGTGCGCGTCGTCGAGGACTTCGACGAGGGCCTGCGGCTCGCGGCGTCCGACCGCTACGGCCTCGCGGCGACGGTGCTCACGAACGACACCGGACACGCCCTGCGTGCGGCCGCGGAACTCCCCGTCGGCACGGTGAAGGTGAACGCCGTCTTCGGCGGTGCCCCGGGTGGCAGCGCGCAGCCCCGGGGTGCCTCCGGAGCCGGGTTTGGGTACGGCCCGCACCTGCTCGACGAGCTCACCACCACGACGGTCGTGCACCTCGAGGCGGCCCCGCCGGCCGGGGGTGACCGGTGAGCGTCGACGTCCGGCTCGTCCGGGACCTCGTCGCCACGGTCGACGACCGCGAGCCGCTCGTCGTCGTGATCGGCGACTGCATCCTCGACCGCTGGACCGTCGGCGAGGCCGAACGGGTCTCGCGCGAGGCCCCGGCCCCGGTGGTCCGCGTGACGGAGACCGTGGCCGTCCCTGGCGGCGCGGCGAACACCGCGGTGAACGCCCGCGCACTCGGCGCCCGCGTCCGGATGGTCGGGCTGCTCGGCGACGACGAGGCCGGTGCCGTGCTCCGCGAACGCCTCGACGCCGCCGGGGTGGACACGTCCTGCATGGTCGTCGTCCCCGGCACCCGCACCACGACGAAGTCGCGGGTCGTCGGCGGCGACCGGGTCGTCGTCCGCGTCGACGAGATCGCCGCGGAGCCCACCGCCGAGCACGGCGTCCGGCTGGCCGAGGCCGTCGCCCGCGCGCTGCGGTGCGCCGACGCCGCGGTCGTCTGCGACTACGGCCTCGGGGTGGACCCGGCCGACGTCGTCCCCGTGCTCGACGCCGACCGTCCCACCGCGGTCGTCGTCGACGCGCACGACCTCACCCGCTGGGCGGCGCTCCGGCCCGACCTCGTGACGCCCAACGCCGGCGAGGCGGCCGCCCTGCTCGGGGCGCCGCTCGGGACCGGCCCGGACCGGGCGTCCGCGGTCGTCGACGCCCGGCACGAGGTCCTCCGACGGACCGGCGCACGTGCGGCGGTCGTGACGCTGGACCGCGACGGCACGGTCCTGGTCGAGCACGGTTCCGACGGTGGCTTCCGCACGCGGGCGGTCCCCGCGTCGGAGCAGCAGGCCTCCGGTGCTGGCGACACCTTCTGCGCCGCTGCCACGGTGGCGCTCGCGGTGTACGCCCCGCTCCGCGACGCCGTGTCGGTCGCCCAGGCGGCAGCCGATGTCGTCGTCCGCGAGGCCGGCACCTCGGTGTGCTCGGCCGCGGCGCTGCTGGAGTCGGTGACCGCGCCGGCCGCGACCGTCGTCGACCACGACGAGCTCGCCGCCGCGGTGGACGCCGCGCGGGAGGCCGGACGACGGATCGTGTTCACGAACGGCTGCTTCGACGTGGTCCACCGCGGACACACGACCTACCTCCGGCAGGCCCGGGACCTCGGCGACCTGCTCGTCGTCGCACTGAACGACGACGATTCCGTCCGGCGCCTGAAGGGTCCGGAGCGGCCGATCAACCCGGCCGAGGACCGGGCCGGTGTCCTCGCCGCCCTCGCGTGCGTCGACCTGGTGACGGTCTTCGCCACCGACACCCCGATCCCGCTCATCGAACGGCTGCACCCCGAGGTCTACGTCAAGGGCGGTGACTACTCGCCCGAGATGCTGCGCGAGACCGCGGTGGTGGAGGGCTACGGCGGCGAGGTCGTCATGGTCGACTACGTGCCCGAGCACTCCACGACCGCCGTCGTCCGACGGATCCGCGAGGCGGCCGCGGCGACCGAGGCCGCACGGACGGACCCCGAGGCCACACCGTGACCCGTCAGGGGGAAGTCATACCGCGGTAGGGGGTGGTCGAGACCCGCGCGGGATGGCAGCCGGTCGCACGCTCCGTAGCGTCGAACCCGTCGACGAGGTCCGTCGGCGGAGGGAGCCACCGTGTTCGACCAGATCACCCCGCTCGTCGTCGAGCTGGCGGCCAGCCCGCTCGTCTTCGTCGTCATCTTCGCGCTCTGCCTGGTGGACGGCTTCTTCCCACCCGTGCCGAGCGAGGCCGCCCTCGTCGCGGTCGCCGCCATCGCCGCGACCTCCGGCCAGCCGGTCCTCGCCGGGGTCCTCGCGGCCGCCGCACTCGGGGCGGTCGCCGGGGACTCCGTCGCCTACTGGATCGGCCGTCGGATCGGACTCGGCCGCCTCGCCCGGTCCCGGCGTCCGAGGATCGCCGCGGCGTTCGCGTTCGCCGAGCGCCAGATGCGACGGCGGTCCGCGAGCCTCATCCTCGTCGGTCGGTACATCCCCGTCGGACGCGTCGCGGTGAACATGACCGCCGGTGCGACCCGGCTCCCGTACCGTAAGTTCCTCGCGATCAGCTCGGTCGCCGGGCTGGCGTGGTCGGCCACCTCGATCGGGATCGCCCTCGCGGCGTCGAGCGTGCTGCACGAGCCGCTCGTCGCAGCACTGGTCTCGATGGTGGTCGCCGCCGGACTGGGGATCGCCGTCGACCGGGTCATCGGTAGAGTCACCCGGAAGCGGGAGGCCCGAGCGTCCGCCCGGGCGGACGACCGCGCGGACGCCCGGGCAGCGGTCCTCAGCGCCCCCCGCACCGCACCGCACCTCGCCCACTCCGGAGGGACCGCACGACCGTGACCGCCCACGTCCCACCCGTGACGCCGCGCCGACGCCGGCCGTGGTCGACGCGCCGGGAGTGGGCGACCTGGCCCGTCGTCGTCGCCCGGATCGTGCTCGTCGTCGTCGCCGCGACGCTCTTCGCGGTGGCCGCACCCGTGACGGTCGCCGTGTACGACGTGCCCGTCCCGCTCGCGCTGCTCGTGACCGCGGTGCTCTCCGTCTCGCTCGGGCTCGCTCCCGTGCTGCCGCGGACGGCCTCGGTGGTGCACCTGGCGGGGGTGGCGGCCCTCGGGCTCCTCACCGCCGGGTCGCCGGCCGGTCCGTGGCCGCTCCCGGTCACCGCGATCATCGGCGTCGGCGCGCTCCTCGTCGTGCTCGGCGTCCGGACGGACTGGCGACTCACCGCGGCTGTCTGGACCGCGGCGACGGTGCTCACGCTCGGCCTGGTCGCGGTGGTCCCCGGTCGGTGGGACCCGGCCGACGTCTGGGCCGCGACCTTCGTCGTCTCCGGCGGCAGCGACCTGCTCCTCGCCGGGACGGCCGTGGCGATCGGGCAGCGCCGGGCCGTCCGGGTGGAGCTCGCCGAGGCCCGCCGCGACGCCGAACTCGAGCAGGCCCGCCGCCGGTCGGTCGAGGAACGCTCCCGGATCGCCCGCGAACTCCACGACGTCGTGGCGCACAGCATGTCCGTCGTGCACATGCAGGCCGAGTCGGCGCCGTTCCGCGTGGCCGACCTCCCGCCGGCAGCACGTGCGGAGTTCGCGGCGATCGCCGAGACCTCGCGGACGGCGCTCCGCGAGATGCGGCAGCTGCTCGGCACCCTGCGCGGCGACGGCTCGGCGGAACGGGCGCCGCAGCCCCGGCTCGCCGACCTCCCCGCGCTCGTGCAGGCCACGCGGGCCGCCGGGATCCCGGTCGAGCTCCACCTCGACGACGACGCATCCGACGACGGGGACGACCGGCTGGCACAGCTGAGCGCGTACCGGGTCGTGCAGGAGGCGCTCGGGAACGTCGCGCGGCACGCTCCCGGTGCGGTCACGATCGTGACGGTCGCCCGGCGCGGCGCCCTGCTGGCGGTCGAGGTGACCAACGCCGCGCCACCCGCCGGCACCGTCCCCGCCGCTCCCCCGGACGATGGCGGGTTCGGGCTCGCCGGCATGCGGGAGCGCGTGTCGGCACTCGGCGGGACGATCGAGCACGGGCCGCTCCCGGACGGCGGGTTCCGGGTCGCCGTGACCCTGCCCGCCCACCCGAGCACCGCCCACCCGAGCACCGCCCAGCCGAGCACGGCCCCGCCCGACCGAGGAACCCGATGACGCGTGTGATGGTGGTGGACGACCAGCAGATGTTCCGCATGGGACTGCGGGCGATCCTCCAGGCCCAGGACGACGTCGAGGTCGTGGGCGAGGCGTCGGACGGCGCCGAAGCGGTCGTCGAGGCGCTGCGGCTCCGACCCGACGTCGTGCTCATGGACGTCCGGATGCCCGAGCTCGACGGGATCGAGGCGACCCGACGGATCACGGCCGCTCCGGCCACGCAGCCGGTGCGGGTCGTCATGCTCACGACGTTCGACATCGACGACTACGTGTTCGACGCCCTCCGTGCCGGGGCGAGCGGGTTCCTGCTCAAGGACGCCAGCGCCGACGAGCTCGTGCAGGCGGTCCGCACGGTCGCGGCGGGCGACTCGTTGCTGGCGCCGCGGGTGACCCGGCACCTCGTCGAGGCGTTCGTCGCGGGCCCGCTCCCGGCCGCACCCCGGACCGAGGTGCTCGAGGTGCTGACCGAACGGGAGCGCGACGTGTTCCTCCTGCTGGCACGGGGCCGGTCGAACGGGGAGATCGCGGCGGAGCTCTACATCGCCGAGCAGACCGTGAAGACGCACGTCGGCCGGATCCTGGCGAAGCTGCAGCTGCGGGACCGGGTGCACGCGGTGGTGCTGGCGTACGAGACCGGCCTGGTGACGCCGGCCCCCTGAGGGACCGGTGTCACCAGGCCGTCTCGACCGAGCCGAGGAGGCTAGCGGACTCGGACCTGCTTCGAGGCCTGCTTGCCGGACTGCACGCCGGTGAAGGTGATCGTCGACTTCCCCGACGTCGCCTTCCACGCCACCGTCGCCGTGCCGTCGATGACGTCCACCGTGCCGAGGTCGGTCGAACCGACGGCGACCCGCACCTGGCGGTCACCGGCGAACCGCGACCCGGTGAGCGTCACGCGCTGGTTCGGACGCGGTGCCCCGACGGACAGGTCGATGCGGGCGCCGCGCGACAGTGCTGCGAGGTCGTCGTGCAGCCGGAGCCCGTCGCGGATGGTGGAGAACGTGTCCGTCTGGTCCGACAGCCCGACGACGTTCGCGGCACCCGGGCCGTACGCCGCGATGCGGACCTGCGTGCCGGTGTGCTGCTGCGAGCTGCCCGCGGCCGAGGTGCCGTACGAGACCTTCATCGTGGTGCCGTCCGCGGTGCGGAGCGCCGTGGAGAGCGAGGTCGGCGGCGTGCTGTCGACGATCTGGCTCGAGTGGGCGTGGTCGGCCGTGGCGATGACGAGCGTGTTGCCGTCCTTCTTCGCGAAGGCGAGTGCGGACTGCACGGCCTCGTCGAAGTCGATCGTCTCGCCGATCTGGCCGCAGGCGTCGGCGGCGTGGTCCTGCTTGTCGATGCTCGCGCCCTCGACCTGCAGGAAGAAGCCCTTGCCGGTCTTCGCACGGTCACGGTTCAGCAGGTCGATCGACTTGTTCGTGAGCGACTGCAGCGACAGCCCGGTCGACAGGCGTGCCGGGTTCGGCGTGCACTGCACCGGTGCCTGGTCCGCCCCGCCTACCGTCGCCGTGGTGGGTGCGTACCGGGTCGGGAAGTTGCCCGGCGTGAAGAGCCCGAGGAGCGGCTTCGACTGGTCCGCGCGACGAACGGCGGCGAGGCCGTCGGCGTCGGAGACCACCTGGTAGCCGCGCTGCTCAGCCTGGTCGAAGAGCGTCGAGCCCTGCCACTGTCCGGCCTTCGCGGTCTGCTGGAAGCTCGCCGAACCGCCGCCGAGGGTGAGGTCCGGGCGCGTGTTCAGCAGCTGCTCGCTGATCGACCCGAGCCCGCCGTTCTGCAGCGCGTCCGTGCCGCACGACGCCGTGTCCGGGCCGTAGCAGGAGCGGGCGCCGACGTGGGCGACCTGGACCGCCGGGGTGGCGTCCTGGATCTCGGCGGTGGACACGTCGCCGGTGCGGAGGCCGTTCGCCTTCGCGAGCTCGAGGAGCGTCTGCTGCTGCTTCCCGTCGATGTCGACCGAGATCGCGCCGTCGTACGTCTTCGTCCCCGTCGCCCAGGCGCTGCCGGATGCCGCCGAGTCGGTGACGTAGTCGGGCTTGCCCTTGTCCGCACCGTCCTTGTAGAGGGAGTACGTCGTGTACGAGCCGGTGAGCGGCAGCGCGTCGAGGCCCGGGAGCCGACCGGCCGCGCCGTACTGGTAGTTCCGCGCGATGGTGATCTCGGAGTCGCCCATCCCGTCGCCGATGAGCAGGATGACGTTCTTCGCGCCGGCCCGCTTGATCTCCTGCTGGATCGACCGGGTCTGGTCGCCCTGGTGGCGCTGTGCGCCGCCGTGCTGGTTCAGCGCGAGCTGCCCGACGGCCTCGGCCGCGCCCGGCAGGGCGACGGCGCCGGCGATGAGCGCGGCGCCGAGTGCGAGCGCCGCGCGGCGGCGGCGCTGCGGAGTGTGCTGCATTGGGTGTTCCCCTCGTCTGTGCCCCGAACGGGTGCCATCCGAGGATGGCTGTGCGTGGGTACAGGCGGGTGAACGGGCCCGGTCTGGTCGATGAACAGACGCGGTGACAGCGAGACGGGAGGCGCGGGGGCCCCGGGGCCCCCCCCCCCCCGGGGGGGGGGGGGGGGGCGGCCCCCCCCCCCCCCCCCCGTTTTCAGGGTTCCCCCCACCGTAATGTGCCAACCCACCAATGTGGCCGCCGGGGAGGCGCCCCCC
>NZ_JBIUZN010000005.1:0-182378 GCF_044745045.1 Curtobacterium sp. NPDC087082
CCTCCACAAGTGAAGGCAACGGGGTCAATAAATTGGCATTGACAATGTGCACGCTGTTGAGTTCTCAAGGACCAGACGCACTCCCCACTCGACCCGTGGAACACGAGCGTCGTCAGAGAGGCATTTCGTCTCACCCCGAACAGACCACTTCGAGAGTGGATCGTCATCGGGATTCGTTGCCTGAGCGGGACCCCGTCCGGACTGCATCTCCGGGGCGTTCGCTCCGGTGACCGTCTCGGCCGTTCCGTTCTCCGCCTCAGCGGCAACGAGTGATTACTCTACACACGCCCCGGGGGCCCCGCCAACCGTCCCGCACCCCGGGCGTGTCGCAGGTGCCGATCCGCGCGGAGACGCGGAACGGCCCGCCCCCACGGTGGGAGCGGGCCGTTCGGTGACGCGTGTCAGTGCTTGGCGATGACCGGGTTCTTGAGCGTGCCGATCCCCTCGATCGTCACCTCGACGACCTCGCCGTCGCGGATCTCGCCGACGCCGGCAGGGGTGCCGGTCAGGATGACGTCGCCGGGCAGGAGCGTCCAGATCGACGAGACGAACTCGATGAGGGACGGGATGTCGTGCACCATCTCACTCGTCGAGCCCACCTGGCGCAGGTCGCCGTCCACGCGGGTCTCGATGCGGATGTCCGACGGGTCGATCTCGGTCTCGATCGCCGGCCCGAGCGGGCAGAAGGTGTCGAAGCCCTTGGACCGGGTCCACTGGCCGTCGCGCGCCTGCAGGTCACGGGCGGTCACGTCGTTGGCGATCGTGTAGCCGAGGATCACGCTCGCGAAGTCCTCGCGCGTGACGTTCTTCGCGAGCGACCCGATCACGATGGCGAGCTCGCCCTCGTGGTCGACGCGTCCGACCCCTGCGGGGAGACGGATCGGGTCCTCGGGGCCGATCACCGACGTGTTGGGCTTGAGGAACACCACCGGGTCGTCCCCGGAGCGCTCGTCCATCTCGGACGCGTGCTCGGCGTAGTTGAGCCCCACGCCGATCACCTTCGACCGCGGGATGACGGGGGCGAGGAGCTTGGCGTCCGCCAGGGGCACCCGCTCCCCCGTGGTCTCGAACCCCTGGTACATCGGGTCACCCGCCAGCACGACCAGGTCGCGCTCGTCGAGGATGCCGTACCGGGGGTCTTCGCCCTTGCTGCTGAACCGTGCGATCTTCACCGTTGGAGCCTATCGACGTGTGGTGTGCGTTCAGGCCGGGTCGGTCAGGCGCGTCATCCACCCGTGCGGGTCGGGACGGCGGCCGTACTGGATGTCGGTGAGTTCGTCGCGCAGGGACATCGTCAGCTCGCCGGCCCCGACGGTCGGCGACCCGATCGTGAAGCCCTCGCCGCGGAGTTCCGCGATCGGGGTCACGACGGCGGCGGTCCCGCACGCGAAGGCCTCGGTGATGGAGCCGTCCTCGACGCCGTCACGCCACTCGTCGAGGGTCACCCGACGGCGTTCGACGCGCAGCCCGCGGTCCTCCGCCAGCTGCAGGATCGAGTCGCGCGTGATGCCCTCGAGGATGGAGTCGGAGTCCGGTGTTACGAGCGTGCCGTCCGCCTTCACCAGCACGACGTTCATGCCCCCGAGTTCCTCGAGGTACTTGCCCTCGACCGAGTCGAGGAACATGACCTGCTGGCAGCCGTGCTCGTACGCCTCTTGCTGGGGCAGGAGCGACGAGGCGTAGTTGCCGCCGGTCTTCGCCGCACCCGTGCCGCCCTTGCCGGCCCGGGCGTAGTTCGTGGACAGCCAGATCGACACCGGCTTCGGTCCGGAGGTGAAGTACGCACCCGCCGGGCTCGCGATGCAGTGGTACGCCACCGCCTGTGCCGCACGCACCCCCAGGAACGACTCGGTCGCGATCATGAACGGCCGCAGGTACAGGCTCGTCTCGGGCGCCGAGGGCACCCAGTCGACGTCGGTCCGGACCAGCTCGCGGATGGAGTCGACGAAGGTCTCCACCGGCAGCTCCGGCAGCGCGAGCCGCCGCGCGGACCGCTGGAAGCGCTTGGCGTTGGCGTCCGGGCGGAACGTCCAGACCGAGCCGTCGGCGTGCCGGTAGGCCTTCAGCCCCTCGAAGATCTCCTGCGCGTAGTGCAGGACGCTCGCGCTGGGGTCGAGGCTGATCGGCCCGTACGGGTGGACCGAGGCATCGTGCCACCCGGCGTCCAGCGTCCACTGCACGGTGGCCATGTGGTCCGTGAAGTGCCTGCCGAAGCCCGGGTCGGCGAGGATCTCCTCGCGCTCGGCGGCGGCACGGCGCTCGGGTGAGGGGGTGGTGGCGAACGCGAGTCCGAAGTCGGTGTCGGTGCTCATACGGGGAGACTCCTGTCAGGCGGTGGTGGTGCGTGCCGTGGCCGCGGCGGCGATGGCGTCGCCGATCTCGGCCGTGCGACGCTGCGAGGTGCCCCGGTCGGCGAGGTCGGCCTCGACCGCCCGCGTGACCGCCGCCGCGAGGTCGCTGCGACCGATGTGGTCGAGCAGCAGTGCGACGGACAGGATGGCGGCCGTGGGATCGGCCTTCTGCTGACCCGCGATGTCCGGCGCGGAGCCGTGGACCGGCTCGAACATGCTGGGGAAGGTGCCGTCCGGGTTGATGTTGCCCGAGGCCGCCAGACCGATGCCGCCGCTGATCGCGCCGGCCAGGTCGGTGATGATGTCCCCGAAGAGGTTGTCGGTGACGATGACGTCGAACCTAGCAGGTTCCCGCACCATGTGGATGGTGACGGCGTCGACGTGCTGGTAGTCCACCGTGACGTCCGGGTACTCCTGCCCGACGGCCGCGACGGTGCGCTGCCAGAGGGCTCCGGCGTGCACCAGGACGTTGCTCTTGTGCACGAGCGTGAGGTGCCTGCGCGGCCGCCGGTCCGCCAGCTCGAACGCGTACCGGACGACGCGCTCGACGCCGTACGCGGTGTTCAACGAGACCTCGGTCGCGATCTCCTGCGGGGTCCCGACGCGGATGGCGCCGCCGTTGCCGACGTACGGTCCCTCGGTGCCCTCGCGCACGACCACGAAGTCGACGTCACCGGGGGACGTCAGCGGCGTCGTGACCGACGGGTAGACGACGGTCGGGCGCAGGTTCACGTAGTGGTCGAAGGCGAACCGCAGCTTCAGCAGCAGCCCGCGCTCGATGATCCCGCCCGCGAGCCGGGGGTCGCGGGGGTCGCCACCGACCGCGCCGAGCAGGATCGCGTCGTGGGTGGCGATGGCGGACATGTCGTCCTCGGTGAGGATGTCACCGGTCTCGAGGAACCGGTCGGCACCGAGGGAGAACGGGGTCTCCTCCACCACGAGGTCGTCCGGCAGCACCGCGTGCAGGACCTTCAGCGCCTCGTCGACCACCTCGGGTCCGATGCCGTCCCCGCGGATCACCGCGAGCTTCACCGTCTGCGTCATGTCCGCCACTCCCCTACAGCGTGATGTCGATCTCGCGGAGCGAGGCCGCGTCGATCGTGGACCGGACGTGCTCGAGGATCTCGGCCGGGACCGGCGAGTCGACGGTGAGGACGCTGAGCGCCTGGCCGCCGGCGGCTTCCCGCGAGATCTGCATCGCCGCGATGTTGATGCCGGCGTCGCCGAACTCCTTGCCGTAGACCGCGACGATGCCGGGCCGGTCGGTGTACTCCATCACCACGTGGTGCTCGGCGAGGGCGACCTCGACGTCGTGGCCGTTGATCTCGACGAGCTTCGCGACCTGCTTCGGCCCGGTGAGCGTGCCGGACACGCTGATCGCCGGGCCGTCGGACTGGGCCCCGCGGATCGTGAGCACGTTCCGGTACTCGGGGCTGTCCGAGTCGGTGATGAGCCGCACGGTGACCCCGCGCTGCTCGGCGATCAACGGTGCGTTGACGTAGGACACCTGGTCGCTGACGACGTCGGTGAAGACGCCCTTGAGCGCCGCGAGCTTCAGCACGCTGACGTCGAACTCGGCGAGCTCGCCGTGCACCTCGACGTCGATGCTGGTGACGGGCGACGTCGCGAGGCCGGTGAACACCTGGCCGAGCTTCTCGACGAGCGGGATGCCCGGGCGCACGTACGGGTCGATGACGCCACCGGCGACGTTGACCGCGTCGGGGACGAGTTCGCCGCCGAGGGCGAGCCGCACCGACTTGGCGACCGAGACGCCCGCCTTCTCCTGCGCTTCGTCCGTCGAGGCACCGAGGTGCGGCGTGACGACGACGTTCGGGAGCGCGACGAGCGGCGAGTCCTTCGGGGGCTCGGACACGAAGACGTCGAGACCGGCGCCGGCGATCGTGTTCGAGGTGAGCGCACGGTGCAGCGCGTCCTCGTCGATCAGCCCGCCGCGGGCGACGTTCACGACGAACGCGGTCGGCTTCATGAGCGCGAACTGGTCGTCCGAGATCATGCCGACCGTCTCCGGCGTCTTCGGCATGTGGATCGTGGTGAAGTCGGCGCGCTTGAGCAGGTCCTCGAGCGAGACGAGCTCGACCCCGAGCTGCTGGGCACGGGCCGTGGTGACGTACGGGTCGTACGCGATCACCTGGACGCCGAACGCCTGCAGGCGCTGGGTGATGAGCGCACCGATGCGGCCGAGGCCGATGATGCCGACGGTCTTCTCGTACAGCTCGACACCGGTGTACGCGGAGCGCTTCCAGGTGCCGGCGGCGAGCGACGCGTGTGCGGCCGGGATGTGGCGCGCGAGCGACAGGATGTGGCCGACCGTGAGCTCGGCGGCGGAGATGATGTTCGACGTCGGCGCGTTGACGACCATCACCCCGGCGGTGGTCGCCGCCTTGATGTCGACGTTGTCGAGGCCGACGCCGGCACGGGCGACGACCTTGAGGTTCGGGGCCGCGGCGATCGCCTCGGCGTCGACCTTGGTGGCGGAGCGCACCAGGATGGCGTGCGCATCGGCGAGGGAGGCCAGGAGGGCGGGGCGGTCGGTACCGTCCACGTTCCGGATCTCGAAGTCGGGCCCGAGGGCGTCGACTGTGGCGGGCGAGAGTTCTTCGGCGATCAGGACGACCGGCTTCGGCACAGCTGCAGTTTCCTCACACGAGACGGGCGGTATCCCACCATCGTATCGACGTGTGCACGTGGTTACGACCGCAGGGTCCGTCCGGTGGGCGACCACACGACGGACGGGAGGCGCGGTGCCGGCCGGCACCGCGCCTCCTGGCCGTCAGGAGGAGCGTCCGAAGTCCAGCAGGCTCGGCACGAACAGTTGCAGGTCCAGCCACAGCGCGCCGGCTGCCGCGAAGGCCAGCACGAAGACACCGATGGTCACCGCGAGCCGAGCGCGTCGGGTGATCCACAGGGCGACGACGAACGCGACCGGCGCGATCGCGATGTCCAGCACGAGCCAGAGCCACGGCGTGCTGCTCCGGAGCGAATCGCCGCCGGACGTCGTGTCGAGGAAGGCGTTGAACTGCCGGACCGAACCCGAGATGTTCACGAGGTTGCCGACGCTCTGGACGGTCATGTACGCGAACAGCAGGGCGAACACGAGCCAGACGACGACCTTGCCGACGAACGCCCGGGACGACCGACGGACGGTCGGCGTCGCGGCGGTCACCCGAAGCTCCGCGTCATGAGGAACGGCCACGGGAAGAGGACGAGGGCGCCGAGCAGCATCCACAGCAGACGGCTCCGCGTGCGCTGTCCACGGCCGGCCCAGAGCACGACGGTGAACCACAGCGCGGGCGCGACGATCGACAGGAACCGGAGGACCTCGACGAAGACGGTCAGCACGGTGTCGACGTCCGAGACGTACGAGGTCGAGGCCGTGAGCAGCCAGGCCACCGTGTAGAGCAGGTACAGGCCACCGAAGACGCCGAACCCGATGAGCGCGCCGGAGGTCTCGGGGGCCTCGGGGTCACGGCCGGAGCGTTCCTTGACGGTGACCGGGTTGTGCGCCGCGTCGACGTGGGTCGCGTCGTCGGCGTCGCCCCAGCTGAGGGCGTCGTCGTCGTGGTCGACCGAGCCGTCGGGCGGGGATGCTGCCGTGGTCATGCCTCGATTCTACGAGGCGTGCCGCTCCGGCTCGACCACGGACGACCGGTACGGCCGCTG
Organism: Curtobacterium sp. NPDC087082; assembly: GCF_044745045.1. Classification (NCBI taxonomy): domain Bacteria; kingdom Bacillati; phylum Actinomycetota; class Actinomycetes; order Micrococcales; family Microbacteriaceae; genus Curtobacterium; species Curtobacterium sp. NPDC087082. The sequence goes on from NZ_JBIUZN010000005.1 coordinate 6,033, forward strand.
GTCAGACGTCGGCGGGCTGGGTCTCGAGGACCTCGGCGACGACCTCGCGCACCGCGGGGAACAGCGGGTGGCTCTCCATCAGGCCGGTGAGGATCTCGGTGAGGGCGTGTGCCGTCGCACCCGAGCGGAGCAGCGCGTGCAGCTCGATCGACTCGGGGTCGTTCTCGTCGTCGAAGTCGAGCGCGACGCGCACGGCGCCGAGCAGGTGGTCGACGGGGAGCCCGCGTTCGGCGAGCTGCGCGGCCGGGCCGACGAAGCGCTCGCGGCGGCCGAGCTTCCGGAGCGGGTTGCGTCCGACGCGGACGGTCGTGTCCGGGAGGTGCGGGTTCGCGATGCGGGAGAGGTTCGCGGCGACGTAGCGCGCGTGCTCCTCCGGGTCGAAGCCGTGCTTGGCGACGAGGAGCGCGGTGGTCTCGGCGAGGACGCCGTCGACCTCGGCGCGGACGGCCTCGTCCTCGAGGGCCTCGCGGATGAGGCGGATGCCCCGGACGTAGCCGTGGTAGGCGGCCGTCGCGTGCGCGGTGTTCACCGTGTAGAGCTTGCGCTCGACGAACGGCTGCAGGTCGTCGACCCAGGTCACGCCGTCGATCGCGGGCGGCTCGGCGTCCGAGTCGGCGAAGGGCGTGCGCTCGATGACCCACTCGTAGAACGGCTCGAGCACGACGTCGAGGCCGCCGGACTGGCCGAGCACCCCGGACTGGTCGGGGACGATGCGGTCGATGGCGCAGTTCGCGAAGACGGCGGCGATGTCGCGGTCCTCGAGGATGGGGGCTCGACGGATGCTGGCGTGCAGGGAGTCCGTCGCGTTGAAGGCGTTCTCGCACGCCACGATCGTGACGTCGCCGCGGTCGAGCGGCCGGGCCGCCAACCCCTCGGCGATGACGGGGGCGACGAGCGGGAGGGTGCGGGCGCCGACCGCGGTCGTGACGACGTCGGCCTCGGCGATGGCCCGGACGACCTGCTCGCGGTCGGTCTTGCTGCTGAGGGCCGTGAACCCGTAGACGAGGTGCTCGACCGGCATCTCGCCGACCTCGTGCACGACGAACCGGCCGGCTTCGTTCAGTGCCGAGACGACGCGGTCGTCGACGTCCACGAAGGTGAGCTCGTAGCCGCTCGCGACCAGGAACTGCCCCACGAACCCGCGTCCGATCTTGCCGGCGCCGATGTGGACCGCTCGCTTCGTCACCGCCATCCGACGATCCTCCCATGCTGGACGACGACCTGAGGACCGCCCATGTCCGGGCCGGACGACGGTCGTCGCGAAACGTCCCCGGGAACGCCGGGGGAACGCCGGTGGGCGGCGTCGGGGCTGGTGGTGAAGTGCTGCATAACGTTCGGGTCACATCGCGAGGCGGCGGTGCGGGTGCACCGCCGCCTCGTCGTCGAGTGGTGTTGCGAAGACTACCGCGCGGCGGAACCGTCCACGTAGTCGGCGTCGTTCGACTTCCACGCGAAGAGGGCGCGCAGCTCGCGACCGGTCGCCTCGATCGGGTGGCCCTCGCCCTTGGCGCGGAGTGCCTTGAACTCCGGCGCGCCGGCGTCCTGGTCGTCGATGAAGCGCTTCGCGAAGGCACCGTTCTGGATGTCCGCGAGGACGGCCTTCATGTTCTCCTTGACCTCGGGCGAGATCACGCGCGGGCCGGAGACGTAGTCACCGAACTCGGCCGTGTCGGAGATCGACCAGCGCTGCTTCGTGAGGCCGCCCTCCCAGATGAGGTCGACGATGAGCTTGAGCTCGTGCAGGACCTCGAAGTAGGCGATCTGCGGCTGGTAGCCGGCCTCGACCAGGGTCTCGAAGCCGTACTGGATGAGCTGCGAGGTGCCTCCGCACAGGACGGCCTGCTCGCCGAACAGGTCGGTCTCGGTCTCCTCGGTGAAGGTCGTCTTGATGCCGCCGGAGCGGAGGCCGCCGATGGCCTTCGAGTACGACCACGCGAGGTCCCAGGCGGAGCCGGACGCGTCGACCTCGACGGCGACGATCACGGGGACGCCACGGCCGGCCTCGTACTCGCGGCGCACGGTGTGCCCCGGGCCCTTGGGGGCGACGAGCGACACGTCGACGCCCTCCGGCGCCTGGATGTAGCCGAAGCGGATGTTGAAGCCGTGGCCGAAGACGAGCGTGGCGCCCGGCTTGAGGTTGGGCTCGATGTCGTCCTTGTAGACGATGCGCTGGACCTGGTCCGGCGCGAGGATGACGACGACGTCCGCCCAGGCCGTGGCGTCGGCCGGGGTGAGGACCTCGAAGCCGGCCTCTTCTGCCTTCTGGCGGCTCTTCGAGCCCTCCTGCAGGCCGATCTTGACCTCGACGCCGCTGTCGCGGAGGTTGAGGGCGTGGGCGTGGCCCTGCGAGCCGTACCCGATGACGGCGACCTTCTTGCCCTGGATGAGCGTCAGGTCGGCGTCGGCGTCGTACACGATGTCAGTCACGGTGGTGGTTCTCCTGTGGTCGGTTCGGGAAGCGTTGGTTGCGGTGAGTCGGGAGGAGACGGACTGGAGGCGCGGTGCGGGTGGCGACCCGCGCCTCCAGTCCGTCACGGGTCGCGGTCAGCGCACCCGGTCGGTGATGCTCTTGGGCCCACGGCCCATGCCGAGGAGGCCCGCACGGGCGAGCTCCTTGATGCCGTAGGGCTCGAGCACGCGGAGGATCGCCTGGATCTTGCCGGGGTCGCCGGTCACCTCGACGATGAGCGAGTCGTTCGCGACGTCGACGACCTGCGCACGGAACAGGTTCACTGCCTCGAGCACGGCCGAGCGCGTCTGGTTGTCCACCCGCACCTTCACGAGCATGTGCTCGCGCTGGACGGACTGGGAGAAGTCCAGCTCGACGATCTTGATGACGTTGACCAGCTTGTTGAGCTGCTTCGTCACCTGCTCGAGCGGGAGGTCCTCGACGTCGACGACGACCGTGATCCGGCTGAGGCCGTCGACCTCGGTGTTGCCGACCGCGAGGGACTCGATGTTGAACCCGCGGCGCGCGAACAGCCCGGCGACGCGGGTCAGCAGACCCGGCTTGTCCTCGACGAGGAGGGAGAGGACGTGGCTCATGCGGTTTCCCCCGTCATGTCGGCGTCCTCGTCGTCCCAGGTGGGGGCGAGGGCCTGGGCGTACTCGATGGACGAGTTGCTGACTCCCTGCGGGACCATCGGCCAGACCATCGAGTCGCGGCTCACGACGAAGTCGATCACCACGGGGCGGTCGTTCGTCTCGAGGGCGAGCTGGATGGCGGCGTCGACCTCGTCCGCCTTCTCGACGCGGATGCCGAGGGCGCCGTACGCGTCCGCCAGCTTCACGAAGTCGGGCACCCGGCGCGAGTCGTGGCCGGTCTCGAGGTCGGTGAACGAGTGGCGGCCGTCGTAGAACAGCGTCTGCCACTGCCGCACCATGCCGAGCGACGAGTTGTTGATGATCGCGACCTTGATCGGGATGTCGTTGATGACGCAGGTCGCGAGCTCCTGGTTGGTCATCTGGAAGCAGCCGTCGCCGTCGATCGCCCAGACCACGCGGTCCGGCTCGGCGACCTTCGCGCCCATCGCGGCGGGGACGGAGTAGCCCATCGTGCCCGCGCCGCCGGAGTTCAGCCAGGCGTTCGGCCGCTCGTACTTGATGAACTGCGCCGACCACATCTGGTGCTGCCCGACGCCGGAGGCGTAGATCGCCTCGGGGCCGCTCAGCTCGCCGATGCGCTTGATGATGGCCTGCGGCGCGAGCAGGCCGTCCGTCGGCTCCGCGTAGCCGAGCGGGAAGTCGACCTTGAGCTGCTCGAGCTTCGCCCACCACTCGGCGGTACTCGCACGCTGGTCGGTCGGGATGCCGCCCCACGCGTCGAGCAGGTCGACCAGGACCTCTTTCGCGTCGCCCACGATCGGGACGTCGGCGAAGCGGATCTTCGAGATCTCGGCCGGATCGATGTCGACGTGCACGACCTTGGCGTTCGGCGCGAACTCGTCGGCCTTGCCGGTCACGCGGTCGTCGAAGCGGGCGCCGAGCGCGATGATGAGGTCACTGTCCTGCAGGCCGAGCACCGCCGGGACGGTGCCGTGCATGCCGGGCATGCCGAGGTGCTGCGGGTGCGAGTCGGGGAAGGCACCCCGTGCCATCAGCGTCGTGACGACCGGCGCACCGGTGGCCTCGGCGAAGCGGAGCAGCTCGGCGGTCGCCCGGGAGCGGATCACGCCGCCGCCGACGTAGAGCACCGGGCGCTCGGACTCGGCGAGGAGCTGCGCGGCCGCGGTGATCTGCTTGCCGTGCGCCTTGGTGACCGGACGGTAGCCGGGCAGGTCGATCTTGGGCGGCCAGACGTACGGCGCCGACTTCTGCTGGGCGTCCTTCGTGATGTCGACCAGCACGGGGCCGGGGCGTCCGGTCGTCGCGATGAGGTGCGCCGCGGCGAGGGTCGCCGGCACGTCGGCCGGGTCGGTCACGAGGAACGAGTGCTTCGTGATCGGCATCGTGATGCCGACGATGTCGGCTTCTTGGAAGGCGTCCGTCCCCATCAGGGTCGAGAAGACCTGGCCGGTGATCGCGATGAACGGCACCGAGTCCATGTAGGCGTCGGCGATCGCGGTGACGAGGTTCGTCGCGCCGGGGCCCGAGGTCGCGATGGCGACGCCGACCTTGCCGGACGCCGAGGCGTAGCCCTCGGCGGCGTGGCCGGCGCCCTGCTCGTGCCGGACGAGGACGTGGCGGATCGTCTGCGACGCCATGAGCTCGTCGTAGAACGGGATGATCGCACCGCCCGGCAGGCCGAAGACGTCGGTGATCCCGAGGTGCTCGAGCGTCCGGAGGACGGCTCCCGAGCCGGTCAGGATCTCCGGCGTCCGGCGTGCACCGGCGGCCGCGGACAGCGGAGTGGCTTCCGTGGGCATGAGGTGTTCCTTGCCTGGAGTGATGGCGATGGTGCGTGTGTCGACGCTAGCCCGTGACCGCGCCCTTGGCGGCGGACTGGACGAGCTTCGCGAACTTCGCGAGGACTCCGCGGGTGTAGCGCGGGGGCAGCGGGGCCCAGCCTTCTCGGCGGGCTTCCAGCTCGGCTTCGTCGACCAGTAGGTCGAGCGAGCGAGCCGCGATGTCGACACGGATGCGGTCGCCATCGCGCACGAATGCGACTGGACCTGCGTCCACCGCTTCCGGTGCGATGTGGCCGATGCACAGGCCGGTTGTGCCGCCTGAGAATCGTCCGTCCGTCAACAGTAGTACATCCTTGCCGAGTCCAGCGCCCTTGATGGCCGCCGTGATGGCGAGCATCTCGCGCATGCCCGGGCCGCCCTTGGGCCCCTCGTACCGGATGACGACGACGTCGCCCTTCTGGATCTTCCCCTCGGTGAGGGCGTCCATGGCGGCGCGCTCGCGGTCGAACACCCGCGCGGGGCCCTCGAAGACCTCGGCGTCGAAGCCGGCCGTCTTCACCACGGCGCCCTCCGGCGCGAAGGAGCCCTGCAGGATCGTCAGGCCGCCGGTGGCGTGGATCGGGTTGTCGAGCGTCCGGAACACCTCGCCGTCGAGCTCCGGCGGGTCGATCTCGGCCAGGTTCTCGGCGAGGGTCTTGCCGGTGACGGTCATGACGTCACCGTGCAGCAGGCCGGCGTCGAGCAGCGCCTTCATGATCACCGGGATGCCGCCGTTGCGGTCCACGTCGACCATGACGTACTTGCCGAACGGCTTCATGTCGGCGAGGTGCGGGACCTTCGAGCCGATGCGGTTGAAGTCGTCGAGGGAGAGCTCGACCTCGGCCTCGTGCGCGATCGCGAGGAGGTGGAGGACGACGTTCGTGGAGCCTCCGAGTGCCATGGCGACGGCGATGGCGTTCTCGAACGCCTCCTTCGTGAGGATCTGGCGGGCGGTGAGGCCCAGGCGGAGCATGTTTACCACGGCCTCGCCGGAGCGGTGCGCGTAGTAGTCACGACGACGGTCGGCGCTGGGCGGCGCTGCCGAGCCGGGGAGCGACATGCCGAGGGCCTCGGCGACCGACGCCATGGTGTTCGCGGTGTACATGCCGCCGCAGGCGCCCTCGCCCGGGACGATCGCACACTCGATCTTCTTGAGTTCCTCTTCCGACATGGTGCCGGCCTTGCACGCGCCGACGCCCTCGAAGGAGTCGATGATCGTGACCTCCTTGAAGGAGCCGTCGGCCTGCTTCACGTAGCCCGGCATGACCGAGCCCGCGTAGAGGAAGACGCTCGCGAGGTCGAGGCGCGCGGCCGCCATGAGCATGCCGGGCAGGGACTTGTCGCAGCCGGCGAGCAGGACGGTGCCGTCCAGCCGCTCGGCGTTCACGACGGTCTCGACGCTGTCGGCGATGACCTCACGCGAGACGAGGGAGAAGTGCATGCCCTCGTGGCCCATCGAGATGCCGTCGGAGACGGAGATGGTGCCGAACTGGAGCGGGTACCCGCCGCCGGAGTGGACGCCCTCCTTCGCCCCCTGCGCGAGGCGGTCGAGGGAGAGGTTGCACGGGGTGATCTCGTTCCACGAGGAGGCGATGCCGATCTGCGGCTTCTCCCAGTCCTCGTCCCCCATCCCGACGGCACGCAGCATGCCACGCGAGGTGGTTGCTTCGATCCCGTCGGTGACGACCCGGCTGCGCGGCTTGACGTCGATATCAGGCATGGGGTGAGTCTAGGCGCAGTTGGGATACCAATCCGACAACTCCATGCATCCGCATGGGTGACGGGCGGTCCAGGAGGCGCGGGTCGGGTCCGTCGGATCGCTGCGGGTCAGCGCGTGGCGCGGATCCGGGCGAGCTGCTTCAGCACGTCGGTGAGCGCCGCCGGGTCGGCGACCCGGTAGCCGGCGAGCGTGTCGCCCTCCCCCACCTTCACGCCGACGTCGCCGTCGCGGAGCACCCGGAAGGCGTCCTCGTCGGTGACGTCGTCGCCGGCGAAGAACACCGCGTCGGCGCCGTGCAGGTCGCGCAGCCTGGCGATCGCGTCACCCTTGGTGACGTGCCGGACGGCGAACTCGAGGATGTCCTTGCCCCCGCGTTCGAGGACGTCCGGGTCGGCCTCGTGCGCGGCGGCACTCGCGGCGGCGTTCGCCTCGGCCGCGACCTCGGCGCTCACCCGGCGGGTGTGCACGCCGTGGCCGGCCGGCTTGTGCTCGATGACGACACCCGGAAACCGCTCCCCGACCGCGTCGAGCGCCGTGCCGATCCGGGCCACGCGGGCCTGCTCGTCGTCGGTGAGGGCCGCTTCGTCGTGCCCGTCGACGCGCCACTCCACGCCGTGCGACCCGACGAGGGCCATCTCGGCGGGGGCGTGCGTCACCGCGGCGAGGCTGTCCAGCGGGCGCCCGGAGACCAGGACGACCTCGGTGTCCTTCGCCCGGTGCAGGGTGAGGACGGCCGCCCACGAGCCGGGCAGCGCGCCGACCTGCGACGGGTCGTCGGCGAACGGCGCGAGCGTGCCGTCGAAGTCGAGGGCGACGATGAGTCGCGGCGCAGCCGCGAGCGTCTCGAGGGCCCGGTCGATGGCGGTCTGGTCGGTGGTCGTCTCAGGCATCACGCGCCTCCCGGGTGTCCTCGGCAGCACGCGCCGTCTGGGCGTCCTGGTCGAAGATCGACATGTTGTCCGTCTGCGCCTCGCGGTGCTGGTCCTTCGGGTCCGCCGCGGAGGGGTCGATCTGCGCGTTCTTCGGGGCGTGGCGGTCGAGCGCCTCGAGGAACGAGCGCGACCAGCGCGCCACGTCGTTGTCGCGGACGCGCTTGCGGAGGGCCCGCATGCGGGTCGAGCGTTCGCGTCGGGGCATCTCGATCGCGCGCTGGATCGAGTCCTTCAGCGCGCCGATGTCGTGCGGGTTGACGATGACGGCCTGCTTCAGTTCGTCGGCGGCACCGGCGAACTCGGACAGGATGAGGACGCCGTCGTTGTCGAACCGGGCCGCGACGTACTCCTTCGCGACGAGGTTCATGCCGTCGCGGAGGGCCGTGACGAGCATGATGTCGGCGGCGAGGTAGAGCGCCACCATCTCCTCGCGCGGGTAGCCGTGGTGCAGGTAGGCGATCGGCTGGTGTCCGATCACGCCGAGGTCGCCGTTGATGCGGCCGACCGTGAGCTCGATCTCGTCGCGGAGCGTGGCGTACGTGTCGACGCGCTCGCGGCTCGGGCTGGCGACCTGCACGAGGGTGGCGTCCTCGACCGCGATGCGACCGTCCTCGACGAGTTCGCCGAAGGCCTTGATCCGGTGGCGGATGCCCTTCGTGTAGTCGAGGCGGTCGACGCCGAGCAGCACGGTCTTCGGGTTGCCGAGGCTCGCACGGATCTCACGGGCGCGCTCCTGCACCTCGGGTCGGTGCGCGATCTCCTCGAAGCCGGCGGCGTCGATGGAGATCGGGAAGTGCCGGGCCTCGACGTGCCGCACCGTGATGCCCTTGCGGCTGCGCGGTGCGTCCGGGTCGTCGACGGGGACGTCGATCGTCTGCCCCTTGGTCGTGTAGCCCTTGATGTGCCGGACCGCCCGGAGGAAGTCACTCGCGTCGTCGTGCCGCTGGAAGCCGATCACGTCCGCCCCGAGCAGGCCGTCGAGGATCTGTGCGCGCCACGGGAGCTGGGCGTAGATGCCGACGGGCGGGAACGGGATGTGGTTGAAGAAGCCGATCGTCAGGTCCGGGCGGAGCTCGCGGAGGAGCGCGGGGACGAGCTGCAGCTGGTAGTCCTGCACCCAGACGATGCCGTCCTGCTCGACGATCTCGGCGATCTGCTCGGCGAAGCGCTGGTTCACGCGCTTGTACGCGTTCCACCAGTCGCGGTGGTAGCTCGGGTGCTCGATGACGTCGTGGTAGAGCGGCCAGAGGGTGTCGTTGCTGAACCCCTCGTAGTACTCCTCGACGTCGTCGTTGCTCAGCGGGACGGGCACGATGTGGATGCCCTCGTTGTCGAACGGGGCGACCTCGACGTCGGGCTGGCCGACCCAGCCGACCCAGGCACCGTCGTTCGCGCGCATCACCGGCTCGAGTGCGGTGACGAGGCCGCCGGGCGAGTGCCGCCAGCCCTCGTTGCCGTCCTCGTCGACGATGCGGTCGACCGGCAGGCGGTTCGAGGCGACGACGAAGGCGTAGCGGGTCTGTTCGGTGCGGGGTGCTGCCATGGGGTGCTGGGGTCTCCGTTCCGCCCGGCACGAACGCCGGGTTCGGTGCCGAAGTTACCAGCGTGCCGACAGCGGATTCACGGCGGATCGACGGCTTCCGGTACGCTGCGTCCATCGTGTCGGGGGGACACGCAGGTGACGCACGGGGTCGTCACCGCCCTCTCGACGAGAGAGGACCCAACCGTCGTGAGCGATCAGTCGCCCGTCCCGCCCGTTCCGCCCGGGCCCCCGTCAGCCGCGCCGGCAGCGTCGGACCCGCTCGGTCGCCTGCTCCGCGCCGTCCCCGGTCGCGACTGGGTCGCCGCCGTCGTCGCGGGTGTCGGCGGGTGGGTGGCCGCGTACGTCGTCGCGGCGATCTCGCTGTTCCTGACGGTCGCCGTGGCCGCCGCCGGTTCCGGTCCGGTGTCCGAGGGCTCGTCCTCGGGCCTCGGCACCGGCGGCTCCGACCCCAGGTCGGCCGGGGCACCCGACGTCCAGTCGCTCCTGTCGGGGGTGAGCGTGCTGTTGGGGTCCCCGGCGCAGCTCGTCGCCCTCGCGGACCTCGGGCGGCTGCACGGCTCCGGTTCGATCCTGCTGCTCGGTTCCGGGTCGGGGTCGGTCGGCGTCGTGCCCGTGCTGGTGCTCGCGGCGCAGGTCGTGCTCGCGGTCGTGCTCACTCGCCGCATCCGGAGCCGGGTCCTCGCGCTCCCGCAGCTCGTCGTCACGGCGGTCGTCGCCGGGCTCGTGACCACCGCGGTCACCACACTCGCCGGCCTCGTGCTCGCCATCCGGTTCCCCGCCGTCTCCGGGGTGCAGATCGACCCCGTGCACGCCGTGGGGATCGGCAGTGTGCTCGGGTCGTTCGTGATCGGCACCCTCGCGGTGCTGCTCGCGCGTCCGTCGCTGCTCGTCGGCGGGAACACCTCCGTCGCCCGGGCACTCGGTGCCCTGCGGGTCGCCGCGTGGCAGTTCGGCGGGCTCCTCGTCCTGCTCGCCCTCGTGCTCGTCGTCGTGGCGCTCGTCGCGCAGCCGTCGTGGGGCGCCGCCCTACCGCTGCTGCTCGGCAACGCGGCCGTCGCCCTGACCGCGCTCGGCTTCCTCGGTGGGGTCGGCAGGTCCGGACTCGGTGCCGCCGGGAGCGACGCCTCGGTCTTCGCGGGCGCCGGTGGCTGGACCTGGCTCGTCGTCCTGCTCGTCGTCGTGAGCTCGTTCGCGGCCGGTCTGGCGCTCGCGGTGCGCCGGAACGACCGGGTCCGCACGACGCTCGACTGGGTCGCGACGCCCGTGGTCTGGTTCGTCGCCGGACTCGTGCTTTTCGTGCTCGGCACCGGCGTGGTGTCCTACCAGGTGACGGGTTCGAGTGCGGTCGGCGGGTCCGGCTCGGTCGGTGTGACGCCGTGGACGCCCGTCGTCTTCGCGCTCTGGGGCGGGGCCATCGAGGTCGTCGCCCGGTACGTGGCACCCGTGCTGCTCCCCCGCCTCGGCGGCGGCGTGCTGCTGCGGACGGCGCGCGTGGTCGGGACCGACCCGGTGCCGGTGCCGGCCCGGCCGACCGCTCCGCTCGACGGGTCCGCCGGCGCTAGCGTGCCCGGGGCACCCGTCGCTCCCGCCACGGGGGCGACCGGCTCGGCGGCCGACGGTGCCGCTCCGGTGTGGGCGGTGCCCGACGATGCGGCGGCCCCGGCGGCCCCGGCGGCCACGACAGACCCGTCGCAGCCGGACCAGCCCGTCCAGCCCGGTGCCCCGGTCGGCCAGCCGCACCCGAGCCAGCCGTTCGTCGGCCAGGGCGCCCCCGCCCCCGCGCCGATGTCCCCGCGCGCGAAGAAGGTCCTCGTGCGCTCGCTCATCGCGGGCGGCGCGGTCGTCGTGGTCGTCGTCGCGGGAGCGATCACCACGGGCGTGCTCCGCACCACCGTCTGGGGCCCCGGACCCACGGCCCGGTCGTACGTCGACGCGATCGCCCAGGGCGACGCGGACACCGCGGCGAGCCTGAGCGAGGTGACCGGCGACGCCTCGATGCTCGACTCCGCCGTGCTGGAGAGCGCGAAGGACCGTCCCACCGACGTCCGCGTCGGCCGGGTGTCGACCAGCGGGGACACCGCGTACGCGAACGTCACCTTCCGGCAGGGCGACGCGCAGCGCTCCGGCCAGATCGTCCTCGAGCGCACCGGCACGTCGTTCCTCGTGAAGGACGAGTGGCGCGTCACGGAGCCGCTCACGGACCGTGTGACCATCACGGCCGGAACGGTCCTCGAGGGCGCCGACGTGACGGTCGGCGGCAAGAAGGTGGGCGAGATCGAGAACGGCGCCTTCACGTCGCTCGCCTACCCCGGCAGCTACCAGGTCGAGGTCGGCGGCACGGAGTACTTCACCGGCGGCACCGAGACGCTCCGCGTGGGCTCGTCGAGCTCGCCGTACGCCGACTTCCAGGCGAAGCCCACGAAGCAGCTCGAGACCGACGCCGAGCAGTACGTGTCGGACCTCATCGACGACTGCGCGGCGAAGACCGACATCAGCTACGCGGACGGCTGCCCCTGGTACGGCCCGTACGACGCGGACGGCGCCGTGCAGTACGACGTCCGGTCGAAGCCGGATCTCGAGGTGCAGTCCTCCGGGGGCGGACTCGTCGAGGTGACGAGCACCGCGGACGGCAGGATCGGGTACTCGTACACGGACTACTTCGGCGACGCGCAGAAGAGCGAGGACACGTTCGACGTGGACGTCTACCTGAAGGTCGAGGACGGGAAGCTCGTCTCGGCGTACTGAGAGCCCGTACCGCCTGCACGGCCGACCCTGGAGTCCCGGGGTCGGCCGTCTCACTAGGCTCGACCCCATGGTCATGACACGGGCGTGGCGGAACGGCACCGCGGCGGAACGGGACTTCCCGGTCGACCGGATCTCCGAGCTCATCGCCGAGGACGGCACCTTCGTGTGGGTGGACTACACCGACCCCGATCCGTCCGACCTCGAGCACGTCGAGGCCGAGCTCGGCATCCACGCGCTCGCGGTCGAGGACGCCGTCGAACGCGGCCAGCGCCCGAAGCTCGACCGGTACCGCGACAGCCTCTTCCTGGTCGTCTACGACGTGGGCGGCCTCGACCACGCCGGGGACCTCACCACGCACGAGGTGAAGGCCTTCGTGACCGAGCACGCCCTCGTCACGATCCACGGCAGCGACGTCGACACCGGGGCCATGGAGCGCCGGCTCGACGCGACCACGGACATCGCCGACCACGGCGTCCCGTGGTTGATGTGGGGCCTGCTCGACGCGGTCACGGACCACGCCACGAACACGGTCGAGGACATCGAGCGCCGGATCGACGCGCTCGAGGAGGACCTCTTCGAACACGGCACCCCGCGTGAGAAGCAGATCCAGCGGCGATCGTTCCGCCTCCGCAAGGCCCTGGGCGTCCTGCGCCGTCAGGTGGTCCCCACGCGGGACAGCGTCGCCTCGTTGCTGCACGGGGACGCCGAGACGATCTCGGACGGCATCCGCCCCTACTTCCGCGACGTCGAGGACCACCTCGTGTCGATCACCGACTCCGTCGACCAGCTCCGTGACGCGGTGTCGAGCGTCCTCGACACGAACCTCAACCTGGCGTCGAACCGGCAGAACACGGTCATGAAGAAGGTGACGAGCTGGGCGGCGATCATCGCGATCCCGACGGCGATCACGGGGGCGTTCGGCATGAACGTGACGTTCCCCGGCGAGAGCCACTGGAGCGGGTTGTTCTACGCGCTCGGACTGGTGGTCGTCTCGTCCCTGTCGCTCTACGGGGTGTTCAAGAAGAAGGACTGGCTCTAGAGCCGCAGCGCGAGGACCCCGGCGACGACGGTGAGCGGTGCCACGATGCACCCGAGCGCCATGTACCGCCCCCACGACAGGTGGACGCCCTCGGACGACAGTCGTGCGTGCCACAGCAGCGTCGCGAGCGAGGCCCACGGCGTGATGAGGCAGCCGGCGTTCACCCCGACGAGGAGCGCCGCGTAGCGCAGGGCCTCGTGCCCGGCGGCCGGCTCGAGCACCAGGTAGGCGGGCAGGTTGTCGATCGCGTTCGCCGCCAGCGCGCCGGCACCGCCGAGCACCAGGAGCGACCCCGTCCCGGTGCCACCGGAGAGCGCAGCCACGATCGGGTCGGTGATGCCGGTCGTGTGCAGCGTCTCGACGACCACGAACAACCCGGCCGCGAAGACGAGCGTCGACCACGGCACGCGCGACGGCTTGAGCTCCGACGGCGCCCGGAAGGCCGCGACGACCACGAGCACGACCGCCGCGGCGATCGCGGCGATCCACACCGTGACGCCGGCGGTCAGGGCGATCACCAGCGCGACGAGCACCGCCGACGCCGACCAGAAGAACACCGGGTCGGTCGCCGCCCGGACCGAGACCGGCGTGTACCGGCCGAAGAGCTTGCCGCGGAACACCACGAGGAGCACCGCGCACGGGATCACGACACCGGCGAGCGCCGCCCACACCATGAGCCCGGCGAACGGGATCGGCCCGTCGAGCCCGATGCGGTCGACGGCGAGCAGGTTCGTCAGGTTCGACACCGGGAGCAGCAGCGACGCCGTGTTCGCGAGCCACACGGTCGTCAGCGCGAACGGCATCGGCGGCAGTCCGACCCGCCGGGCGAGCGTGATGACGATCGGGGTGAGGAGCACGGCCGTGGTGTCGATCGACAGGAACACGGTGCACAGGACGGCGAGCACGACCACGGCGCCCCACAGCCCGATCGTCCGACCGCCCCCGACCCGTGCGGCGACGTCGGCGAGCCGGTCGAAGACCCCGGCGTCCGCCGCGAGCTCGGCGACGACGGTGAGTCCGAGCACGAAGGCCAGCACCGGGACGACCCGGTCGGCGAGCTCGGCGAGGTCGGACAGTGGGAGCAACCCGAGGGCGACGCACACCGCGCCCACCACGAGCAGGGCTCCCCCGATGACGGCCTGGCGCACGACGACTCCTCCACGAGTGCGCCGGGCAGGGCGTCCGGCGGCGCTCCAATGTAGCGGCCGGTAGCGTTGACGGGACGACGACAGGAGGAACCCGTGCGGAAGTTCATGTTCAGCGGTGCGGTGTGGAGTTCGATCATCAGCGGCTACAGCGTGGTGCAGACCACGCGGCAGGGCCCGCGTGACTGGCGCCTCGCGCTGACGTGGGTGGCGTGGATCGCGACGACGCTCGTGGCGATCGGCACGGTCGTCGAGGACGACCGTGCCGTCAAGGCCAAGCAGCCGTAGACCGCGGCGCGACCCGGTGACGGGACGCAACCCGGTGACGGACGGGAGGGACGGTGCCAGCTGGCACCGTCCCTCCCGTCCGTCCGTCTGTTCCGGGGCCGGCCGGTCAGCGCTCCGACCGCGGGATGTCCGAGGTCTGGATCGGTCCCGTGAAGAGCGCCGCACGGTCGTCCTGGTCCGGCGTGAACAGCGCGGACTCCGACGCGGTCGACGCCGCGCGCCGTCGCGGCGCCGCGACCTCGTCCACCATGAGCACCCGCTGGACCGGCAGCGCGTCGGGGTGGGTCCGCTGGATCCAGTCGACGAGCTCCTCGCGGATGTAGCAGCGCAGGTCGAACAGGGACGGCGCGTCGTGCGAGGTCGCGAGGACCCGGACACGCACGGACCCCTGCACGGCGTCGGTGACCTGCAGGACCTTCACCCGGCGGTCCCAGAGCTCGGTGCGGTCGAGGATCCGGTCGAGCTCGGCCCGCATCTCCCCCGGCCGGACCCGCCAGTCGAGGTCGAGCTCGACGGCACCGAGCAGCTCGCTGTTGGTCCGGGTCCAGTTCTCGAACGGCGTGCTGGTGAAGTACGTCGACGGCAGCACGAACCGCCGGTCGTCCCACAGGTGCACGACGACGTAGGTGAGGGTGATCTCCTCGATCCGCCCCCACTGCTGCTCGACCACGACGACGTCGTCGACACGGATCGACCCGGAGAACGCGAGCTGCATGCCGGCGAAGACGTTGCCCAGCGTCGACTGCGCCGCGAGGCCGGCGATGACGGAGATGAGCCCCGCCGACGCGAGCACGCTCGCCCCGGCTGCCTCGACCCCCGGGAAGGTCAGCAGGATCGCGCCGATGCCGATGATCACGAGGACCGCGACGGTCAGCCGACGGATCACGAGGACCTGCGTGCGGATGCGGCGGGCCTGCCGGTTGTCCGGGACGTCGATGCGGAAGCGGTGCAGGCCGAGGTCCTCGAGGAAGATCGCGATCTGGCACGCCAGCCAGGTGCCTGCGGCGATCGTGGCGATGAGGAATCCGTGCGACACCGGCGCGCGCCACGGGAAGGCGTCCGGCCGGTTCGGGACGCTCGTGACGAACGCGACCCAGAGGAGCACGACGAGCAGTTCGGTGCGGAACGGGTGCTTCATGCGTCGGGAGAGCACGGCCGCCCAGCGTTCCCGCCGCGCGAGTGCGCGGAAGACGAGGTGCAGGACGAGCGCGGCGGCGGCGGTGACGAGCAGCGCGACGCCGATCGCGACGAGGAGCCGGAGGAGGATGTCCATCCCTCCATCGAAGCGGTGGACGACGGACGTCGTTCAGGAACGCGACCACCCGCACGACAGGAGGCGCGGCGCCGGACCGGCACCGCGCCTCCTGGCAGGGGCTGCTGCTACTTCGTCGAGGTGAGCGAGTCCACGTAGTCCTGGTGCTCGGACGCCCACTTCGCGGTGATCGCCGGGTACTCGCTCGTCTTCGCACCGCTGTTCACGAGCGCGTTCTCGAGTGAGTAGAGCGTGTCGGAGTCCATCGCGAAGTCCTCCATCCACTTCGACGCCTGCGGGAACTCGTCGGCGAAGTCCTTCTTGGCGATGGTGTGGATCTCCTCGTTCTTGCCGAGGGCGCCCTTCGGGTCCTCCAGGTCCTTGATCGGGAAGGCGTCGTACGCCCAGTGCGGACGCCACAGCGTCACGACGACGTCCTCCTTCTTCGCGATCGCGGCCTTGAGGTCGGCGAGCATCGCCGGCGTCGAACTCGTGATGAAGTCCATCCCGTCGAGGCCGTACTTCGGGATCACCTGGTCCTGCACGACCTTCGTCTCGCCGGCCGCGGGCTCGATGCCGACGATCTTGTTGCCGAAGTCCGAGGCCTTTGCCTTCAGTTCGTCGATCGAGTCGATGTCCGAGTACTCGGGCACGGCGAGCTCGAGCGACGCCTGCTCGTTCCACGCGCCGAGGTCCGTGAGGTCCTTGCCGTACGTGTCCATGTACTCCTTGTGCGTGTTCGGCAGCCAGGTGTCGAACACGACGTCGTAGTCGCCGGATGCGAGGCCCGTGTAGGCGGGCGCGACGTCGGAGTTCGTGAGCTGGACGTCGTAGCCCTTCTCCTCGAGGACGTGCTTCCACAGGTAGCTCGCGGCGGTGTCCTCGTCCCAGCCGTTGAAGACGACGACGTGCATGGACTTCTGGTCGCCGTTGTCGAGCGTGCCGGAGGCGCCGTAGTACCCGGGCGGCATGCACGCGGACAGGCCGAGGGCGGTGGCGGCGGCGAGTGCGGCGGCCGCGAGGGTGCGCTTGGTTCGCTTCATGATCTGTTCCTTCCTCACGCGTCGACGGTCTGGCGGTCGGTGACCGCTTCGGTGGTGGCGGCGGTCTGGGCGGTCGCCGCGTTCGGCGTCGCGGTCACGGTGGGCTTCCGCTTCGCACGTCCGAAGAGCCTGGAGGCGCGGCCCGAGTCACCGCCGAGCGCTGCGGTCAGGCGGTCCAGCAGGATCGCCAGCACCACCACCGACAGGCCGGCTTCCGCACCGAGACCGACGTCGATGCGGTTCAGCGAGGCGACGATCTGCTCGCCGAGTCCCCCGGCGCCGACCATGCCGGCGATGACGACCATCGAGAGCGACAGCATGATGACCTGGTTGACGCCCGCCATGATGCTGGCCTTCGCGAGCGGCAGCTGGATCTGGCGGAGGATGCGCCACGGGCTCGACCCGAACGCTGCGCCGGCCTCGACGACCTCGCTCGGGACCCCACGGATGCCGAGCTCGGTGAGCCGGACGCCCGGAGCCATCGCGAAGACGATCGTCGCGACGATGCCGGGGACGACGCCGACGCGGAAGAGCAGCAGCGCCGGGATCAGGTAGACGAAGGCCGGAGTGGTCTGCATGAAGTCGAGCACCGGGCGGATGATCCGGCTGGCGGTGTCCGAGCGGGCGGCCCAGATGCCGAGCGGGATGCTGAACACGACAGCGAGCCCCGCGGCGACGATCACGAGGGCGAGGGTGTCCATCGCGTTCGTCCACTGGCCGACGCTCACGATGAAGAGCAGACCGACGGCGGCGCCGAGTGCGAGCTTCCAGCCCTTCGCGACGAACGCCAGGACCACGAGGATCGCGACGACCACCCAGAACGGCGGCGTGGAGAGGAAGTACTCCATCCACGCGTCCATCCACGTGAACACGTAGCGGACGACGTCGAAGAAGCCGGAGAGGTAGGTGGTGATCCAGTCGACGATCGCTGCGACCCAGGTGCCGAGGGGCAGGTGGAAGTCGCCGAAGGAGTTGGTACCGGGGGTGATCATGCGTGGTCTCCTTCGGCGAGGGTCGAGTCCATGTCGGAGTCGGAGATGCGGGTGACCGGCTCGAGCACCGGGATGGGCATCGTCGCCGTCGGCACGTTGCCGAGGGCGGCGAGCAGGGTGACGCGCGGGACGACCCCGAGCAGGCGCCCCTCGTCGTCGACGACCGCGATCGGCAGCGGCGATTCCACCGCGAGCTCGAACAGGTCGGTCAGCGCGGTCTCCGGCGCGACCCGGGCGTACTCGGTGTTGACGATGGCGTCGAGGTTCGTGTCGCCGGCCTTGACCTGGCGCATGACGTGCCGGTCGCGGACCCAGCCCTCGAGCTTCCGGCCGCGTCCGGTCACGAAGACCGCGGCCGTCTGCAGGTCGCGCATGGTCCGGAGCGCGCCACGCGGGCCGACGGTCAGCGGGACCGCGGCACGTGCGGGCTCCATGACGCTCGACGCGGTGAGCACGCGGGCACGGTCGACGTCCTGCACGAACTGCGCGACGTAGTCGTTCGCGGGGTCCGTGAGGATGTCCTCCGGCGAACCGATCTGCACGATCCGGCCGTCGCGCATCACGGCGATCCGGTCGCCGAGGAACATGGCCTCGTTGAGGTCGTGCGTGATGAAGACGATCGTCTTGCCGAGGCGCTGCTGCAGGTCGACGAGCTGCTCCTGCATCTCGCGGCGGATGAGCGGGTCGAGGGCGCTGAAGGCCTCGTCCATCAGCAGGACGTCGGTCTCGGCGGCGAGGGCGCGGGCGATGCCGACGCGCTGCTGCATGCCGCCGGAGAGCTCGTCGGGCTTGGCGTCCGCCCAGACGTCGAGTCCGACCAGGCCGATGACCTCGCGGGCCTTGGCCAGCCGGGTGGCCTTGTCGACGCCGTTGACCTCGAGGCCGTACGCGACGTTCTCGAGCACCGTGCGGTGCGGCAGCAGCGCGAAGTGCTGGAAGACCATCGACACGCTCGTGCGGCGGATCTCGCGGATCTCCTTCGGCGTCGCCTTGGTGACCGTCCGGCCACCGATCTCGACGCTGCCCGCGGTCGGCTCCAGCAGGCCGTTCAGCATGCGGATGAGCGTCGACTTGCCCGAGCCGGACAGGCCCATGACGACGAAGATCTCGCCGGGACGCACGTCGAAGGACGCGTCGATGACGGCTGCCGAGCCGAGGTCACGGACCTCGTCACGGGTGGCGCCGTCGGCCAGACGGCGGACCGCTTCACCGGGTCGGCGGCCGAAGACCTTGTAGGCGCCGTGCACGCGCACGGCCGGGACGTCGGTGGGGTGGTCCGGCGTGACGGCACGCCGGTCCTGGGGTGGTGCGATGGTCAACGGTGCTCCTCGCGGGACCGCGGCGCGGAACGGCGCACGGCGGTACCGGTGGTTGCGGACGGGTCGCCCGGCACCGTGTTCGGCGGCATCGCATCGAGCCCGCGCAACGGCGCAGGGCGAGCGATCACGCACGCGGGGGTCGTACTCGGGACGACCCCGGTCCAGCCGACCGTACGGCCCCCGCTGTGCTGCTGCGGTGGACGCGTCCTGATCGTCGGTGTCCCCTGAAGGGACGTTCAAGGCTATCGGCGCTTGTCCCCCGTCGCGAATCCGGGTCCGCCGGAATCCCGGCACCGGTGTACCCCGTTCACGGCGTGTCGCCCATCGGTGCGGGGATCGCGATCGTGACCGGCTCGTTACTTTTCAGGAGACTCGCATGGTTGTGTGCCACCCCGGTTCGACGCACCTGTAGCGTGTCGCGCATGACAGCGCAGAACGACACCGGGGTGGACCGCGCGCCCGCGAACGACTTCTCGCACGAGCAGGAGGGCTACCAGCACGGGCTGAAGCCCCGGCAACTGCAGATGATCGCCATCGGCGGCGCGATCGGCACGGGGCTCTTCCTCGGCGCGGGCGGTCGCCTGCACACCGCGGGGCCGGCCCTGGCGGTCGTGTACCTCATCGCGGGCATCTTCGCGTTCTTCATCCTCCGGGCACTCGGTGAGCTCGTGCTGCACCGCCCGTCGTCCGGGTCGTTCATCTCGTACGCCCGCGAGTTCTTCGGTGAGAAGTTCGCGTACGCCGCCGGGTGGATGTACTTCCTGAACTGGGCGATGACCTCGATCGTGGACACCACCGCGGTCGCGCTCTACCTGCACTACTGGGCCGGACCGCGCGCGATCCCGCAGTGGGCGCTGGCCCTCGCGGCGCTCGTCGTCGTGCTGGCCGCGAACCTCGTCGCGGTGAAGGTCTTCGGCGAGCTCGAGTTCTGGTTCGCGATCATCAAGGTCGCCGCCCTGGTGGCCTTCCTCATCGTCGCGCTCGTGTGGCTCGTGTTCGCGTTCCCGGTGGAGGCGGGCGGCGAAGCGGTCCGCACCGGCTTCGGCATCTGGGCGGACAACGGCGGCCTCTTCCCGACCGGCCTGCTCCCGGCGGTCCTCGTGGTGCAGGGCGTCGTGTTCGCGTACGCCGCGATCGAGCTCGTCGGCACCGCGTCCGGCGAGACGCAGGACACCGAGAAGGTCATCCCCCGCGCGATCAACTCGGTCGTCTTCCGCATCGCGGTGTTCTACGTCGGGTCGGTCGTCCTGCTCTCGCTGCTCCTGCCGTACACCTCGTACAAGGACGGCGTCAGCCCCTTCGTGACCTTCTTCTCGTCGATCGGCAACCCGCAGGTCGGCCAGGTCGTCGGCTCGATCATGAACTTCGTCGTCCTCACCGCGGCGCTGTCGTCGCTGAACGCCGGGCTCTACTCGACCGGACGAGCACTCCACTCGATGGGCATGAACGGCTCCGCGCCGAAGTGGACCACGAAGATGACGAAGGGCGGCGTGCCGTTCGCCGGCATCCTGCTGACCTCGGCGTTCACGCTGGTCGGCGTCATCCTCAACCTGTTCGTCCCCGGGCAGGCGTTCGAGATCGCCCTGAACATCGCGAGCCTCGGCATCATCACCGCCTGGGGCACGATCATCCTCTGCCAGATGAAGCTGCGGTCGTGGGCGAAGCAGGGACTCGCGAAGGAGCCGTCGTTCAAGCTGCCGGGCGCGCCGTACACGTCCTGGCTGACGCTGGTGTTCCTCGCGACCGTCATCGTGCTCATGGCGATCGACTACCCGATCGGCACGTACACGATCGCGTCGCTCATCATCGTGATCCCGCTGCTCATCCTCGGCTGGTTCCTGCAGCGCGACCGCATCCTCCGGATCGCCTCGCTCCGCTCGGGCATCACGGGTCCGTACCCGGTGACCGGTCGGGACCCGGCGAACCAGGTGCGTCGGAGCGGCGCCGGCACGGACGGCTCCTCGACCGCAGCGGCGGACGGTTCCTCGACCGGGTCCACGGATGCGTCCGCTGGTCCGGACGCCGGGTCGGACGCCGGGTCGGACGCCGGATCGGACGACCACCGGGCCTGATCACCGGCAGCTCCCCCGTCCGTCGGCTCGACCGACGACGGGCGGAGTGTCCGGATAGCGAAACAGCGCGCCCGGGGCGTGCAGGAGGGTCCGGCACCCGTCGGTACGATCGGCGGGTGCCGGACCCATCTGTCTCCCCCACGCTCGACCTCCAGCTCACCTGGCGCGGCACCTTCGGCCGCGTCCGGGTGTTCGACGACCGCGTCGCTGCCGAGACCAGCTACGAGCGGGACGCCCTGACGCCGGTGCCGATGGAGTCCGTGCGCGGGTGGCGGATCGAACCGTGCGACTTCGACGCGGTGTGCGTCGAGTTCGTCACGGCCGGGGAGACCTACCGGGTGCTGCTCGACACCACGGACGAACAGGTCGCCGGGCTGGCGCTGCGCCGAGCCCTCGGCGCGCCGTTGCCGTCCGCGTCCTGACGTCCACCGCCGACCGGCGGGCGCTCACGGCCAGGACGGGTGGGCTGTACCGTCCGCGAGCCGACGTCCCCACACCGCGTCGAGGTCGGCGACCTGTGTCTCGTCCAACCGGACCGCACCCGTGGCGAGGTTCTCGGCCAGGTGCCCGGCGTCCGACGTCCCGGGGATGAGCAGGACGTCCGGCGCGTGCTGCAGCAGCCACGCGAGTCCGAGCTGCGCCGGAGTGACGCCGAGCTCGTCCGCGATCCGCACGGCCACCGGTTCGTCCACGACCTTCGGGAGGCCCGGGAACGCCCCGCCGAGGGGGAAGTACGGCACCCACGCGATCCCTTCGCGGATGCACTGGGCGAGCAGCGCCTCGTGCTCACGGGCCACGAGCGAGTAGGCGTTCTGCACGCAGACGATCCCGGCCGCGAGCCCCCGCTCGAGCACCTCGCCGGACACGGCACTCAGACCGATCCCCCCGATCAACCCCTCGTCGCGCATCGCGGTCATCTCCGCCAGCTGGTCCTCGACGTCCACGAGCTGGTCCCCCTCGGCCAGCAGACCGGGGCCGGTGTCCGCTCGGCGGAGGTTCACGACGTCGATGCGCTCACGGCCGAGGCTGCGCAGGTTGGCGTGCACCTGAGCACGCAACTGCTCCGGACGCTGCGCGAGGGCGAGTGGCACCGGTGCGGCGACCCGGACGGCACCGACCTTGCTCACGACGACCACGCTGTCATCGGCCCCGAACGCTCGCCGGATCACGTCGTTCGCGACACCGTCTCCGTAGAAGTCGGCGGTGTCCACGTGGTCGACGCCGAGCTCCCGGGCGCGGTGCAGCAGGGCCACGCCCGCCTGCCGGTCGTCGGCGAACCGTTCGAGTGCCATCGCCCCGTAGCCGATCCGTCCGACGGTCCGACCGCCGAGCGTGGAGGCGCCACCCGGGCGCCGTGACTGTTCCTCGTGCATGTCATCTCCGGTAGTGTCGATCAAAACGGAGGAACCTCCGCTTCGATCAGCATAACCGGAGGAGCCTCCGCTTTGGCTAGCGATCCCGTCACGAGCACTCGGCGACCTCGCGCGGACGCCGCGCGCAACCGCCAGCGGGTGGTGGACGCCGCGCGTGCGGCCTTCACCGCGCAGGGCGAGGACACGTCGCTCGAGGCTGTGGCACGGGCCGCGGGCGTCGGGATCGGGACGCTGTACCGGAACTTCCCGACGCGCGACGACCTCATCGCCGCGGTCTACCGCGCCGAGCTCGATGCTGCGCTCGCGACCGTCGACGAGCTCCTCGCCCCCGGTACCGGCTCCGGGAGCGCCGCGGACGCCTTCCGCGCCTTCGCCGGCCGGTACGCCGAGTTCGTCGTCACGAAGCGGGGGCTCGCCGAGACCGTGCGAGCGGGGGCGTTGCGCGGGACAGCCGAGGCCGCGGGGACCCGAGAACGGGTGAACGCGGCGGTGCAGCGCTTCCTGGACGCCGGGGCCGCCGACGGCTCGCTCCGGGCCGAACTGCTCGCCGACGACGTCACGGCCGCACTGGTGGGCATCCTGCTCTCCACCCGCGACGCGGTCGACGCCGCGCAGACGGGCCGGCTGCTCGACATCCTCGTGGCGGGACTCAGCCGTCCTGCGGCGCGAACTGCGTGACGCGGAACGTCGCACCCTGCGGGTCCTGCAGCTCCGCAGCCCGGGTCCAGGAGCCGTCCCACGAGTCCAGCACCCGGCCACCGAGCCGTTCGGCGAGCGCCGCGGCACCGTCGCGGTCCGCCACGCTGAACGACACGTGCCAGTCGTCGGCCCCGGCGTCGAGCTTGTCGAGCGCGCCGATGACGTCGGCGAACCCCTCCGGCGTGCCGACCTGGCGTTCGCGGATGTCCGGGTCCGAGGTCGCCGCGAGGTGGTCGCCGTACCCGGGCAGGCGGACCATCGCGCTCGGGCCTTCCTCGATGCCGGAGACCTGCCAGCCGAAGAGCTGCTCGTAGAACCCGATCGCCTGCTCCGGATCGGTCGAGCGGAGGTCGCTGAACACCCACCCACCGGGGGCGTTGATGTGCTGCGCGCCGAGTCGGGCGCGCGCCTGCCAGAGCCCGAACGCGGCACCACGGGGATCGACGCAGTCGACACTGCGGCCGGCCGCTCCCCCGGGTCCGGCGTCCTCGGCGGGACCAGCGGTGCCGCCGAGCTCCGTGACGCGACGGGCCACGGCGTCGGCGTCGTCGACCGCGATGTACGTGCGCCACGTGGCCGGCTCGTCACTCGACGCGACGGCACCGACCTCGTGCCCGTCGATCGACACGATGCGGTAGGAGCCCGGCGCCCCCGGCGGGAGTCGCTCCTCGAAGTCCCAGCCGAACAGCCCGCCGTAGAAGGCCTGGGCTGCATCTGGATCCGGCTGTCGGGCGTCGATCCAGCTGGGGACGCCCTGGGGGTACGTGCGCGGGGTCTGGTCGGTCATCGTCGCTCCCGGGTCCGCCGGCGCGTGGCCGGATGCCCCAGGTCTACCGCGGACCACCGACGCCCTCGCGCCCGCGCTCGCGCCCACGGCCGCGCCCGCGCCTCAGTCGTCGGTGTCGACCTCGTCCGTGACGACCTTGCCGGTGCCCGCGTCGAGGCGGACGCTGTGCTTGGCGCCCGAGGCGTCGCGGACGTCGCCCTCCCAGACGACCTTCCCGAGGTGGTCGTCGAGCCCGAGCTCGGTGATCGTGCCGGCGTGCAGGTCCTCGAACCGGCCGACCGCGTCGTCCACGGTCAGGTCGGCCGCGGCCGTGAAGCGCTCGTTCTCGGCCCGGTCGTCGGCGTCCGAGGTCTCGGTGCGCGGCGATCCGGACACCGCCGTGCCGGCCTCGTTCGTGTGCACCTCGTGCTCGGTGCCGTCGTCGGTGACGACCAGCACTTCGTACGCGGTGCCGTTCTGCTCCTGCTCGACCGAGATCACGGTGCCAGACCCCACGGCGTCGCGGGCGGTGGCGACGGCGGCACGCAGGGCGTCGTTCGACGTGGCGGACGCAGCGGTCGCGCCGCCGGACGCCGATCCGGACGAGGACGACGACGACGTCGTGGACGAGGCCCCGTCGGACTGCGCGGTGGAGCACCCGACGAGGGCGAGGGACGCCACGAGCGGCAGGGCGGCGATGCCGGCGACACGACGGGTCGAGCGGGCGGTGGTGGTGCGGAGTGCGTTCATGCGACCAGGGTGCCGGGCGGGTGCTGAAGCACGGCTGAAGCCCCCTGGTCAGCCGCCGAGTGCGATGCGGACCGCGAACCGGGCGCCGCCGAGGGGCGAGTCCGCCACGACGACGTCCCCGCCGTGTGCCCGGACGGCGTCCTGGACGATCGCGAGGCCGAGCCCCGCGCCGCCCGCGTCCCGGCTGCGCGCCTCGTCGAGCCGGACGAGACGTTCGAACACGCGGTCACGGTCCGCCGGGGCGATGCCCGCCCCGTCGTCGTCCACCGTCAGGACGGCGCGTCCGTCCTGCTCGGCGAGCGCGACGACGACCCGAGCCTCGGCGTGCCGGACGGCGTTGTCGACGAGGTTGCGGACCACGGCGGCGAGGAGCCGTTCGTCCCCGAGGACACGGGCAGGCCCGATCCCGGACCCCTCGACCCGGATCGACCCGGCGGTGCTCCCGCCGAGCCGTCCACGCGCCCGGGCCACGGCGTCGAGCGCCAGGTCGTCGAGGTCCACCGGACGCCGGACGCCCACGTCGCCCTCGTCGAGCCGCGAGAGCTCGAGGAGGCCCGTCACGAGGTCCTGCAGCCGGAGCGCCTCCGAGCGCACCACCTCGGACAGCTCGACGACGTCGGCGCGGTCGGGGTGCGCCGCGGCGACCTCGGCGTGCTGGCGGATGGTCGCGATCGGCGACCGCAGCTCGTGGGAGGCGTCGGAGACGAACCGCCGCTGCCCCGCGGCGGAACGGTCGAGCCGGTCGAGCATGGTGTTCATGGTCGTGGCGAGCCGGGCGATCTCGTCGCCGGTGTCCGGGACGGCGACCCGGGCGTCCGGTCGTGCCGCGCGGATCGTCTCGACCTCGGTGCGCATGCGTTCGACCGGGCGCAGCGACCGGCCGGTGACCACCCACGTGACGGCCCCCATCACGACCACGAGCACCGGGACGCCCACGGCCAGCAGCGCGACCGCGGCACCGACGGCGGCGTCGGTCTGGTCGAGGGAGACCCCGTAGACGAGCGTCGCGTCCCCGCCGCCGGGCAGGTCGACGTCGTCGGCGACGAGCAGCCACCGCTCGCCGTCATGGGTCCAGCGGGACTCGTCGGCCGTCGGGAGCGCCGGTGGATCGGCGTCGTCCCCGTGGGCGAGGACGGACCCGTCGTCCCCCACGACCTGCACGAGGACGTCCTCGTAGCCGCTCACCACCCCGGCGCCGTCGGCCTCGACACGAGCCGAGGCCTGCTCGAGCCCCGACTCCGCCGTGGTCCGCACCCCGTCGAGCAGGACGAGGCGGAGCACGACGACGAACGCCGCCGCGCCGACGAGCAGCGCCGCGAGCACGACGACCACCGCCCCGAGGGTGGTCCGGGCCCGGACGGACCGGAAGCGCCGGCGGCCGCCGTCAGCCACCGTCCGCCGCCAACCGGTAGCCGGCGCCGCGCACCGTCTCGATCGCGGTGCGACCGAACGGCCGGTCGACCTTGCGACGCAGGTGTCCGACGTACACCTCGACGATGTTCGGGTCGCCGTCGAAGTCGACGTCCCACACGTTCTCGATGACGTCGCGCTTCGAGCAGACCTCGCCGGCGCGGCGCGCCAGGAACTCGAGGACGGCGAACTCGCGACTCGTCAGCTCGACGGGCGTCGACGCCCGGGACACCGTCCGGGCGGCCGGGTCGACGACGAGGTCGCCGAGCGTCAGGACCGCCGGGCGCTCGCGCGCACCGCGGCGGACCAGGGCACGCAGCCTCGCCACGAGGACGGGGTGCGAGAACGGCTTCGTCACGTAGTCGTCGGCCCCGGCGTCGAGCGCCTCGACCTGGTCCCACTCGCCGTCCTTCGCCGTCAGCATGAGGACGGGCGTCCAGTCGCCGTCGGCACGGAGCTGCGCGCACACGGCCCAGCCGCTGAGGCCGGGCATCATCAGGTCGAGCACGATCGCGTCGTAGCCGAACTCGCGGGCGTGCCACAGTCCGTCGACGCCGTCGTGGGCGACGTCGACCGCCCACCCCTCGGCTTCCAGCCCGCGACGGACGCCGTCGGCGAGCCGCACCTCGTCGTCGACCACCAGGACACGCATGCCCCGATCCTGCCGTGCGCCGCTGAAGCAGGCCTGAAGCGCCCTGAACGCGACCGGTCGCGGGCCAGGAGGCGCGGTGCGGGCCGGCACCGCGCCTCCTGGCCGGCACCGGGTCGCGTCCACAGCCCCGTCGTCGCCGGGTCCCGGGACGGATTCGGGTTCTGGCCCGGCCTCCGGCGGCGACGGTACCAGCGCCGATCCTGCTCCCTCGGCGACGGACACGCTCGCAGCCGGCCGGGCCGGCGAGGCCGGTCGGGACCGGCTCAGACGAGCAGCAGGATCCCCGCGACGACGGCCGCGACGGCGATCGCCAGCGCGATGAGCAGCAGCACGAGGTGCACCGTGTAGAACGTCGTCGGCTTGCCGGCGGCGTCACGTGCCCGCGAGTCCTTCGCGACCCGCTGGAAGAAGCGGGGCCAGGTGACGACGTTGAAGACGGCACCGATGAACAGGACGAGGGCTGCGAAGACGGTCACCCGACGATCCTAGACACTGCGGGCACGGGGCCGGTGGTGCTCGGCCGCCCCCAACGCGGCCGAGTCCCACCCCGTGCTGCCACATCGCGTGTAGCACCTGCTACAGACCCTACACGGCGGCCCGGACGACGTCGACCCATCCAGTGGGATCGATGTCCCGTTCCGGTAACGACTGGCGCTACGCCGCGTCGAGGGCCGCTTCGGCGTCGGCCAGGGCCCGCTGCTCCGACTCGCTCAGCGACTGCCGGGCGCGACGGGCGCCGTCGTTGATCTCGACGATGAGCCGACTGAGCCGCGTCGCCGGATCGCCGGAGTCGGGGTAGGCGTTGTCGGTGCCGATCCGCGCGTGCAACGGCGTGAGGGCGCGCAGGGCGGTCTCCACCCGACGGGAGCGCCGACGACGGGAGACCTGGTGGCCGATGACGAGCAGGAGCATCCCGGACGACACGCAGATCACCGCACCCGGGGTCGTGACGTCGTAGGGCAGCGCGAGGGCCCGGGTGAGGCCGAGGTCGCCCAGGACGTGCGCGAGGTCCATCACCACGACGACGACCATCCGCACGACACCGAGGACCCCACCGAGCACGAGGACCCACAGGCCGACGAGGTCGGTGGTGGTGCGGGCCTCGCGCAGGTGCAGGACGCAGATGAGTCCGGTCGCGCCGAGCGCCACCCCGAGGTAGACCGTCTGCGCGATCGAGTAGACCGTCGCCGCCGGGTGCGATCCGGCGTCGAGCATGAAGGTCGTCGTCGTCGCGGGCTTGTCGAGGACGGTGAACGCCACAATCACCACCACGACGACGACCGCGCACGTTACGACGATCGCGTTCCGGAGCCACGGCCGTGCGGCACCGACGGCCTTCGCCACACCCCAGAGCAGGGTGCTCGTCCCCGCGACCATCAGGCAGTCGCTGACGACCGTGACCACGTTGAACCCGCCGAACAGCGGATCGAGCCACCGGTACAGCGGGTCGACGTTCGTGACGATCGTCGCGGCGAACAACAGGAAGGTGACCGCGAGCGTGCGGTCCTGCCCGCGCTGCAGGACGAACAGCGTGACCGTGCCCGCGATCAGGAGCAGCGCCTGGACGAGGGAGACGATCACCCGAACACCCCGCGGAACGCGCTCGGACGGTCGCGGTGGCCGCGGATGAGCCCGGCGAGCCGGTCGGCGAAGACCTCGGCCTCGTGCTCGTACTCGTTCGAGAACAGCCCGCGGGCGAGTGCCCGCTCGACCTTGTACTCCGGCAGGTCCGGGATGACGTCGCGGATGTAGGCCGCCTGCGGGGCGTGGTCCTGGTGGCGGTGCAGGATGTGGCCGAGTTCGTGGCCGATGACGAACGACCGGAACGTCCGCGAGGCCGTCGGGGAGATCATCACCAGGTGCTGCCGCTCGAGCGTCGCCACGAAGCCGCACACGGGCTCGGCGGCGAGGAACGCCTCTTCACGGACGACGATCGGCTTGCCGACCACCTCGGCCGCGGCGGCGACGGCCTGGTCGACGTCGGACCACCCCTCGGCCGCACCACGCGCCCAGAACGCCTCGACGAGGTCGGTCGGAGCGCTCATGCGACACTCCCCCGGGCGGACTCCTCCTCGAGCACCTCGGCGATGCGACGAAGCGCCTCGGGCGAGAGCTCACCGGGGAAGGTCCGGGCGGCGAACCCGCTGACACGTGCCGATCGGAGGGAGCGCACGAGGGCGAGCTGGGCACCGATGCGCTCGGGGACGTCGCTGTCCTCGAGCAGGAAGCGCTCGTCGACCTCGAAGAAGCCCGCGAGCAGGCGGAGCAGCCCGGTGTCACGGTTGCGACGGCCGTCGCCGGAGAGCATGTACGTCCACTTCGCCCGGGACAGCGAGCCGCCCTGGGCCGCCACGTACTCCTCGATCGCCGCGAACGGGACGGGGGCGCCGCGCTGCGCTTCCTCGAAGTCGAGGAGGAGGTTCAGCCGGCGCGCGAGTTCCGCGGCGTCGAGCACGCCACCCCTCGGATCTGCTGTCGCCATGTCGATCGGACTCCTCCCCAGCCGCACGTCGTGCAGGACATGGTAGCGCGAGCCGCCGACGAGGACCTCGCTAGCCTCGACGGTGTGAGCACCCCGTACCCGTCCACGGTCGCCGCCCTGGTCGAGCACGAGATCGTCATCACGAAGTCGCGCTTCATCACGACCGTGGCGCCGGTGTCCGGGGTCGCGGACGCGGACCGGGTGATCGCCGAGGTCCGCCGCCGCCGGTGGGACGCCCGGCACAACTGCACCGCGATGGTCACGGGCGTGCTCGGGGACCAGGCGCGGTCGAGCGACGACGGTGAACCCTCCGGGACCGCCGGCGTCCCGATGCTCGAGGTGCTCCGGCGTCGCGGGCTGACCGACGTCGTCGCGGTCGTCACGCGGTACTTCGGGGGCGTGAAGCTCGGCGCCGGCGGCCTCGTCCGTGCCTACTCGACCTCGGTGTCCGAGGCACTCGACCGCGCGACGCTCGTGCACCGGCGCGCACTGACCCGGGTGACGGTGGACGTCCCGCACGCCGACGCCGGCCGGATCGACAACGTGCTGCGCGACTGGGTCCGGCACCACGGAGCCACGCTCGGCGACCCCGCGTACGGCGCCGCCGCGACGTTCGAGCTCTGGGTGCCGGGCGACGGCATCGAACCGCTGCGTGCCGACCTCGCCGCGACCTCGGCGGGAGCGCTCGACCCGGTGGTCGGCGAGGAGCGCGTCGTCGACGTCCCCGCCGACTGATCCGCACGCGGAGTCGCGGCCGAATCGCACTCCGGGCGTGTCTCACCGTGCGGCACCGCACGCCGGGAACGACGAAGGCCCCGACTCGATGAGTCGGGGCCTTGCTGGTGCACCCCCTCGGACTTGAACCGAGAACCCACTGATTAAGAGTCAGTTGCTCTGCCAATTGAGCTAGAGGTGCATGTTGCGCTTCCGTGCTGCAACGGGAAACAACAATAGCATGGGTTTCGCGTGCTCTTGACCACTCGGGGCACGGACCACGAACAGGAGCCCCATGACCGACCGTCTCGCCGCCGGCGACACCGCCCCCGACTTCACCCTGCCGGACCAGGACGGCACCGAGCACTCCCTCTCGGCCCTGCGTGGGAAGAAGGTCATCGTGTACTTCTACCCGGCAGCGTCGACGCCGGGGTGCACCACCGAGGCGTGCGACTTCCGCGACAACATGTCCTCGCTGCAGGCCGCCGGGTACGAGGTGCTCGGCGTCTCGAAGGACGACCTGCCGGCGCTCAAGACCTTCCAGCACGAGCAGGCCCTGACCTTCCCGCTGCTGAGCGACCCGGACCTCGCCGTGCACAAGGCGTACGGCGCCTGGGGCGAGAAGAACAACTACGGGAAGATCGTCACCGGCACGATCCGCTCCACGATCGTGGTCGACGAGGACGGCACCGTGCAGCTGCCGCTCTACAACGTCAAGGCGACGGGGCACGTGGCGAGCCTGCGGAAGAAGCTCGGCCTGGTCTGAGACCCGGCTGATCGACGGACAGGAGGCGCGGTGCCGGCTGGCACCGCGCCTCCAGTCCGTGGACCGGGACCGCCTACTCGACCGGTCGGGCGAGCGCGTCCGTCACCGGCCGCGACAGCACCAGCGTGATGCCCAGCAGCGCGGGGATGAGCAGGAACCAGCCGACGGCGGGCACGCGGAAGACGCCCTGGAACGCCCCGATCGCGAGCGCACCCTGCAGCACCTGCCAGACGATGATCCCGGACCGCACCCACGGACGACGGTTGCGGAGGCCGATGAACAGGGAGCCGAGCCAGAGCGCCGCGATGGCCGCGAGGACCGTCAGCGCGATCCCGGACGCGATGCTCGTGGCCGGCGCGACGATGAGTTCGACGATGAGGACGATCGTCACGACGACGAGGGCGGCGAACTCGAGTCCGACGACGACGAGGAGCGCCAGGAGGGCAGGCGACCGCCGCTCGACGTGGTCGGGCTCGGTCGGGGTGGTGTCGGGCACAGCATTCCTCCAGCGTCGGAACCCTTGATTTGGCCCTACCAGTATGGAACGATATTCGAGGTCGTTTGGACGGCACGATGTGGTGTGCGTCTCCCGTGGTTCGACGCTCCTCCCCCGAGCGTTCTGCGGGCGTCAGACTCGCTTCCAGCGGACTCCTCCCCCACGGGTGTCCCCTCGTGCCTCGCGCATGCTCAGCGTTCCGATCCCCGAACCACGGCCCCGGCCTGCCGTTCGAGCATCGATTTCAAGGAGCACCACACATGGACTGGCGTGACCAGGCAGCCTGCCTCACCGCGGACCCCGAGCTCTTCTTCCCCGTCGGGAACACCGGACCGGCCGTCGACCAGATCGAGAAGGCCAAGTCGGTCTGCGCTCGCTGCACGGTCACCGAGATGTGCCTGCAGTACGCCCTCGAGAACAACCAGGACTCCGGTGTCTGGGGTGGCCTGAGCGAGGACGAGCGCCGCGCGCTGAAGCGTCGCGCCGCCCGCGCTCGCCGCGCTTCCTGACCCGGCGCCTGCTGCGCGCCTGACGCCCGCCGTCCCTTCGGGGCCGGCGGGCGTCGTCGTGCGCGGGGCGGCTGCGCCGCGCGCGGCGCGGCTACGCCGCGCGCGGGGGCGGCTGCGCCGCACCGCGCCGCGCGCCTTCAGGCGGTTGCGCATGCCTGCGCACAACGGAAAGCACGCGGCGCCGCGCGATCGCGCGGTTCGGACGTACTTCCGTTGTGCGGCCGCGCGCTGCGGCTGCCGCCGCGGCATGCGCGCCGGCGCGCGCGCCGCGCGGCGAACACGGAACCGACGTCGAACCAGGGCCGGACGGCGGTTCGACGTCGGGAGCGTGGTTCGATGCGGCCCTGGCGGGCGCACGCCGCGCCTCCAGGCAGTTGCGTGTGCCTGCACACAACGGAAAGCAGGCGACGCCGCACCATCGCGCGGCTCGGACGCACTTCCGTAGTGCGGCCGCCCGCCGAGGCGCGCGCGCCGTCGCGCGGCCGCGCGGCGAACCACGGAACCGACGTCGAACCAGGGCCGGACGGTGGTTCGACGTCGGGAACGTGGTTCGACGCAGCCCCGGCGGGCGCACGCCGCGCCTCCAGGCGGTTGCACGTACCTGCGCACAACGGAAAGCAGGCGACGCCGCGGCATCGCGCGGTTCGGACACACTTTCGTTGTGCGGCCGCCCGCCGCGGCGTGCGCGCCGTCGCGCGGCCGCGCGGCGAACCGCGGAACCGACGTCGAACCAGGGCCGGACGGTGGTTCGACGTCGGGAACGTGGTTCGAAGCAGGACTGGCGGGCACACGCCGCGCCTTCAGGCGGTTGCGCGGGACGCCGCGGCGGGCGCGGAGCGCGCTACGCGGCGCCCGGGGTCGCCGTCAGCCAGCGGAACGGGATCGTGATGGTCACCTCGGTGCCGCTGCCGGTCAGGGTGTGCCAGTCGATGGTGCCGCCGAGCTCGCCCTGGATCAGCGTCCGGACGATCTGTGTCCCGAGGCCCGACCCGACCTTGCCCTCGGGCAGGCCCCGCCCGTTGTCGCGGACCTGGATGTCGAGGTGGTCGTCGAAGCGCTCCGCCACGATCTCGACCTCGCCGTCGCGGCCGTCCAGCCCGTGCTCGACGGCGTTCGTGACGAGCTCGGTGAGCCCGAGCGCGAGCGGGGTCGCGGCCTCGGAGGGCAGCACCCCGAACTCCCCGGTCTTCTTCGGGCGGACGGTCGTGTTGTGCGACGCCGCGACCTCGGTCACGAGCTTCAGCACGGAGTCGAAGACCTCGTCGAAGTCGACGTTCTGGCTGAGGCCGGTCGACAGGGTGTCGTGCACGACGGCGATCGCGGCCACGCGGCGCATCGCGTTCTGCAGCGACGTCCGGGCCTCGTCCGAGTGGGTGCGGCGCGCCTGGATGCGCAGGAGCGACGCCACGGTCTGCAGGTTGTTCTTCACGCGGTGGTGGATCTCGCGGATCGTCGCGTCCTTGGTGATGAGCTCGCGCTCCTGGTGCCGCAGTTCGGTGACGTCGCGGCAGAGGACGATCGCACCGATCCGCTCGCCGTGGTCGCGGAGCGGGATCGACCGCAGCGAGACCGTGACGCCCTTCGACTCGACGTCGGCACGCCACGGGGCACGGCCGGTGACGACCAGGGGCAGCGACTCGTCGACGTCGAGCTGCGCACCGATGAGCTCGGTCGTGACCTCGGCGAGGGACTTCCGCTCGAGCTCGCCCTCGAAGCCCATCCGGTTGAAGGCGCTGAGGCCGTTCGGGCTGGCGAACGTGACGATCCCGTTCGTGTCGAGGCGGAGCAGGCCGTCGCTGGCGCGCGGTGCACCGCGTCGGGGTCCGGCCGGCGCACCGATGTCGGGGAAGTCACCCGTGGCGATCATGCCGAACAGGTCGTTCGCGCTCGCGGTGAAGTTGAGCTCCTGGCGGCTCGGAGTGCGCATCTCGTCCTGGTTCGAGTGCCGCGTCACGACCGCGATCGGGCGCTCGGTCGTCTCGGCGCTGTTCGCGCTCAGCCGCCGGAGCACCGGGATCGCCCGGACGCGCGTCGGGGTGTCCTCGTACCAGTCCGGCTCGGCGGAGTCGACGACCCTCGCGCCGACGAAGCTCTCGGTGACCTGTTCGCGCCACTCCTCGCGGATCTCCTGCCCGACGATGTCGCGGTAGAAGAGCGTCGCCGCGGAACTCGGGCGAGCGTGCGCCACCGCCACGAACGAGCCGTCCTCGGCGGTCGGGACCCAGAGGACCATGTCCGCGAAGGACAGGTCGGCGAGCAACTGCCAGTCCCCGACGAGCAGGTGGAGCCATTCCACGTCGGCTTCGGAGGAACGGCCTTGTGCGAGGACGAGGTCACTGAGGGTCGACACCCGCCCAGTCTAGGTGCGCACCACTGTGGACAACTGCGCTCTCTCCACAGGCTCGATGACAGTCATATTTCTCATGTTGTACTCGCTCTACGCTCAGCCCCGACGAAAGGGGCAGGGGTGGCCGAGGAAGCACGCCGGATCGATGACGCAGAGCCGATGGGGGACGTCCCGCGACTCAGCGCCGTACCGCCACCGACCGACGTCGAGGACACCGCTCGCGCGCTCGGCCTCTGCGTCGCCGAGATCCTGACGGGGTCACGCGAGGTCGACAGCATCGCCCGGTGGATCACGGACGAGGTGCACCGGCACCTGCAGCAGCGGGCGGCGGTGGCGGCGCGGGCCCGGCAGCTCGGCAGCCGGTCGCGCGGACGGGCGCTGCTCCGGGTCGGCAGCGTCATCGTGTGCCGCCCGGCCGACGGGGTCGCCGAGGCGACGGTCGTCGTGCACACGCGCAGTCACGCCCGTGCGGTCGCGATGCGCTTGGAGGAACGGCAGGGTCGATGGCGCGCGACGGCCGTCGGCGTCCTGTGACGCCCGTGACATGACCGGGAGACGGACAGGAGGCGCGGTGCCAGCCGGCACCGCGCCTCCTGTCCGGACGTGGTCGCGTCAGCCCTTCTTGGCGGCCTGACGACGCTCAGCACGGTTGCCCGCGGCAGCCTGGCCGGACGCGGTCGCGGCGTTGCCGAACGCGGAGCCCTGCTCCGGCCCGGCGGCCGCCTCGGCCTCGGCCTGCGCCTTCTGCGCTCGCGCGGTCGCGGCCTGCTCGAGGCGACCGCGCTCGTCGCGGACCTCGACCTCGCCGTCGATCGACGGAGCGGAGTACTCGAGACCGGAGACCTCGTCCTCGCCGAGGCCCTTGGCCTCGATCACGGCGTTCTCGCCGTCGGACTGGACCTGCACCTCGAGGTTGAAGAGGTAGCCGACCGACTCTTCGCGGATCTGCCCCATCATGCTCTGGAAGAGCGCGTAGCCCTCGCGCTGGTACTCGACCAGCGGGTCGCGCTGTGCCATCGCCCGGAGGCCGATGCCGTCCTTGAGGTAGTCCATCTCGTAGAGGTGGTCGCGCCAGCGGCGGTCGATCACCGAGAGGACGACGCGGCGCTCGAGCTCACGCATGGCCTCGTCGCCGAGGAGTTCCTCGCGCTGCTGGTAGGCGAGCTTGGCGTCGGAGAGGATCTCGCGGCCGAGGAACTCGCGCGAGGCCTTGCCCTTCGAGCCGGCCTCGGTGATGACCTCGTCGATGGAGATCGAGATCGGGTACAGGGTCCCGAGCTCGGTCCACATGGCGTCGAGGTCCCAGTCGTCCGCGTTGCCCTCGGCGGTGTGGGAGTCGATCACGTCGTCGACGACGCTCTTGAGGAACGACTGCGCACGGTCGTGGATGTCGTCACCCTCGAGGATGTGGCGGCGGTCGCTGTAGATCGCTTCGCGCTGGCGGTTGAGGACGTCGTCGTACTTCAGGACGTTCTTGCGGATCTCGGCGTTGCGGCCCTCGACCTGCGCCTGGGCCGACCGGATCGCACGGCCGACGAGCTTGTTCTCGATCGCGAGGTCGTCCGGGACGTTCGAGCGGCCCATCAGGCTCTCGGCGGCACCGGAGTTGAACAGGCGCATGAGGTCGTCGGTGAGCGACAGGTAGAAGCGGCTCTCGCCGGGGTCGCCCTGACGGCCGGACCGACCGCGCAGCTGGTTGTCAATGCGGCGGGACTCGTGACGCTCGGTGCCGAGGACGTAGAGACCGCCGACCTCGCGGACCTTGTCGGCCTCGTCCTTGATCTCGGCCTTGACGCGGTCGAACACGTCGTCCCACGCGGCCTCGTACTCTTCCGGGGTCTCCGTCGGGGACAAGCCCTTGGCGTGCATCTCCTGCACGGCGAGGAACTCCGAGTTGCCGCCGAGCATGATGTCGGTACCGCGACCGGCCATGTTCGTGGCGACCGTCACGGCGCCGAGTCGACCGGCCTGGGCGACGATCGCGGCCTCACGCGCGTGGTTCTTCGCGTTGAGGACCTCGTGCTTGACGCCCTTCTTCGCGAGGAGCTTCGACAGGTACTCGGACTTCTCGACGCTGGTGGTGCCGACGAGGACCGGCTGGCCCTTCTCGTGGCGCTCGGCGATGTCCTCGGCGACCTGCTCGAACTTCGCCTTCTCGTTCTTGTAGACGAGGTCGGTCTGGTCGATGCGCTGCATCGGCTTGTTCGTCGGGATGGGGACCACGCCGAGCTTGTACGTCGACATGAACTCGGCCGCTTCGGTCTCGGCCGTACCCGTCATGCCGGACAGCTTCTGGTAGAGGCGGAAGTAGTTCTGCAGCGTGACCGTGGCGAGGGTCTGGTTCTCGGCCTTGACCTCGACCTTCTCCTTCGCCTCGATCGCCTGGTGGATGCCCTCGTTGTAGCGACGGCCCATCAGGATGCGGCCGGTGTGCTCGTCGACGATGAGCACCTCGCCGTTCATCACGACGTAGTCCTTGTCACGCTTGAAGAGGGCGACGGCCTTGATCGAGTTGTTCAGGAACGAGATGAGCGGGGTGTTCGCCGACTCGTACAGGTTGTCGATACCGAGGTAGTCCTCGACCTTCTCGATGCCGGGCTCGAGCACGCCGACGGTGCGCTTCTTCTCGTCGACCTCGTAGTCCTCGCCCGGGGTGAGGCGGGTCGCGATCGACGCGAACTCGGTGAACCAGCGGTTGGCCTCGCCCGAGGACGGACCGGAGATGATGAGCGGCGTGCGGGCCTCGTCGATGAGGATCGAGTCGACCTCGTCCACGATCGCGAAGAAGTGGCCGCGCTGCACCATGTCGGATGCCTGCCACGCCATGTTGTCGCGGAGGTAGTCGAAGCCGAACTCGTTGTTCGTGCCGTAGGTGATGTCGGCGGCGTACTGCTCGCGACGCTCGGCCGGGGACTGGTTCGCGATGATGCAGCCGGTCGTCATGCCGAGCGCACGGAACACGCGGCCCATGAGCTCGGACTGGTACGACGCGAGGAAGTCGTTGACGGTGATGACGTGCACACCGCGCGACGGGATGGCGTTGAGGTACGCGGCCGTCGTGGCGACGAGGGTCTTGCCTTCACCGGTCTTCATCTCGGCGATGTTGCCGAGGTGCAGCGCGGCACCGCCCATGAGCTGCACGTCGAAGTGCCGCATGCCGAGGGTGCGCTTCGCTGCTTCCCGCACGGCGGCGAACGCCTCGGGCAGCAGGTCGTCGAGGGTCTCGCCGTTCGCGTAGCGCTCGCGGAGCTCCTTGGTCTCGTCCTGGAGTTCCTCGTCGGTGAGGCTCGCGAAGTCGTCCTCGAGGTCGTTGATGGCCGAGGCGTACGCCTTCAGCCGTCGGAGGGTGCGTCCTTCGCCGATGCGGAGGACCTTCTCCAGCACGTTTGCCACGTGAGCTCCTTACGAGATCGTCACGCGCGACCTGCGCGATGCGAACAGCCAGTCATGCTAGCAACCCGTCGACTCCGGCCGCTGTGAACAGCGCGGGTGTGCGCGGCCCGCGAACGGTCCGCGCACACCCGGGTTCGGTCTGCCGTACTGAGCGATCGTCAGGCGATCGCGACCGCCGGCTCGGACTCCGACGCCGCTGCCGGAGCGTGCTCGGTGGACGGGTCGTCGATGCCGATCACGCCGTAGTCCCAACCCTTGCGGCGGTAGACCACGCTCGGGCGGTGCGTCTCCGCGTCGACGAACAGGTAGAAGTCGTGCCCGACGAGCTCCATGAAGTACAGGGCGTCGTCGACCGTCATGGGACCGGCTTCGAAGACCTTGTGCCGGATCACGACGGGGCTGTAGACCTCGTTCTCGTCGTCCTCGGCGTTCGCGTCGACCACCGGGACGGCACCCGTCGCGACGTCCTCGATGAGCTTGCCGTCGGCCGGGACGACGCCCATGCGCTCGAACGCGGTGCCGGACGCCTCGGACACGGAGGTCGGACGGTGGCGGCCGCGGTGCACCTTGCGGCGGTCGCGTGCTCGGCGGAGTCGTTCCATGATCCGGGCGAAGGCCAGATCGAAGGCGGCGTACTTGTCCGACGCGGCGGACTCCGCCCGCACGAGGGGGCCGGGGCCGATCAATGTCAGCTCGACGCGGTCCTCGCCCTGGGAACCGCCCGATTTCTCGTTGTGGCGGCTGATGCGCACCTCGAAGGCGAGGGCGCGGTCGGCGAGCACGTCGATCTTCTCGGACTTCTGTTCGACGTAGGTGCGGAATCGGTCGGTGACCCCGATGTTCCGGCCCGTGATCGTCACGTCCATGTGGCGGCTCCCATCCAGACTCAGCGCGTCGCCTCCATCCGGCGATCCTGAACGCCTTGCCGCGAGGCTAGACCCGGTGGCGCTCCGGCGTCACGCGATGTCGGTGAGTCGCCAGGACACCCACCGGACACACAGTGGCCATCGAGCGTTCACCGATGCGCCGAGGGCCTTCGATGGGCGCGCCTCAGTCGTCGACGCTCGCGACGGCGACGCACCGCACGACCCGACCACCGGCGGCACGCACGGCGCGCACGGCTTCGGCCATCGTGACGCCGGTGGTGACGACGTCGTCCACCACGACGACGGCTCGACCGGTGACGCCCGTGACCGAGAGGGTGCCGACCGTCGCGGCCACCCGTTCCACCGCGTTGCGTTCCTTCTGCCCGCCGTGCAGTGCGCCGGCACCGACGCCGGCACCCGCACCTGCACCGGCACCGGCACCGGCACCGGCACCGGCATCTGTACCTGCGCCGGCACCGACGCCGGCGCGACGCCGCACCAGCCCTCCTGCCCGCACCCGCGACATCGCCCGCGACCGCCGCACTCCCCCGCGCGCCGCCAGCAGCACGACGGGGTCGAACCCCCGCCGCCGAGCACCCTGCCGCGAGGGCGGTACCCGCAGCAGCACGGCCCCGGGACCGGCGTCGGCGAGCGCCGCCCGCACGAGCCCACCGAACCGGGCACCGAGGGGCCGAGAGACGTCCACGCGCCCGCGCAGCTTGAGCTCGAGGAGCATCGTCCGTACGAGTCCCGTGTACTCGAACGCCGCGTCCAGCCGGACCCCGGCGACGAGACGCACCCGGCGGGGCTTCGCGTCGAGCGCGTGTCGGCACGCGGCGCAGAGTGCCCGGTCGGGCCGGCCGCACCCGACGCAGTCCACCGGCAGGAAGAGCCCGAGCACCGCGACGGCCGCGTCGAGCCACGGCCGCAGCCTGTCCCGTGTCCTCATGCCGACGATCCTGACCGCCACCCACCACCGGGCGCAGGCCGATCCGTGGGGCTGGGGACGCGCCTCCTGGACCGCCGCCCTGTGGAGGAACGTCCTCAGCGCTGGACGCCGAGCACGTCCGCGCTGATCCCGGTCGTGACCCAGCCACCGCCGGTCGACTGCAGGACCGACCCGTCGGACATCCGCAGGAGCATCGAGCCGCCGCTCCCGCCGACGATCTCGGTCGCCCGCCCGTCGGGCTTCGGCAGGGTGCTCGACTGCCCACCGATCGTGGAGCGGACGACGTCCGGGCCGGAGGACGTCTGCCCGACCGAGGCGACGTCGGAGTCGCTGATCCAGGCGGCCCCGACGGCGTTGCCCGTGGCGGCCTGCACGCGCACCGGGGAGCCGAGCGCGGTCGGTGTGCGGTCGGCGCCGCGGACGATGGCCATCACGTACAGGCTCGGTCCGTCGTTCGTCTGGATGAGCGCGAGGGCCCTGGTCGAGTCGCGCGAGACCTGGAACGACACGAGGTCGCCGGCCGGGAGCGTCGTGTTCACCGCGTGCGGATCGCCGCCGAGACCGTAGGCCGTGACCCGGCGGGTGTTCTTCTCGGACGCGACCCAGACGAACCCGAGGTCGTCGATGGACGGCGGGACCAGGCCGTCGGTCGCGTCGATGCGCAGGTGCGAGCGTCCGCGCACGACCGTCACGCCGTCGCCGTTCCCGACCACCGCAGCGGTACCGGACGCGGACAACGCGAACGAGGACGGCCCGAGGTCGCCGATCTCCGCGCCCATGCCGTTGCCGAGCGGTGCGATCTTCCCGCCGCCGAGGGCCGAGTAGCCCACGGTGCCGTCCTGGTCGACGAGCGGGCGGGCATCGACGTCGGGGTTCTGCTGCGCGTCGGACCCGCTGCCGTCGGGGACGGCGAAGGTCGTGCCCTCGGCCGTGATGTCGACGGAGGACACCGTGGCGACCGAGGCGAGCGACTTGCTCAGCTGCTCGCGCATCCGGATCCGGTCCTGACTGCTGGCGCGCAGGGCGTCGCTCGACAGGTCGACGAGGGCGGTCCCGCTCTGGATCGTGACCGCGTTCAGGGAGAGCTGCGTGCCCTCGGGGAAGGCGGTGACCACGGCCCCCTTGAGCCAGCTCGCGGGTCCGGCGAGCAGCGCGCTCGCGATGCGGGTGCTCGTCGACGACCGGGCGAGGAACCAGCGCTCGTCGGGCACGAGGAACTTGTACGTCGGGTCGTAGAAGTAGAGCGCGTGCTGCTGGAACACCGACTCGAAGTTCACCGGCGACAGGATGATGCCGTCGGGGGCGTAGGCAATGCGCCACTCGCCGTCCTCGCGGGTGAACTGGAACGTCAGCGTGGACGAGGTCGGTCGGACCGCCTGCGTGTACTCGCCGTCGGCGTCCACCGAGGCGCTCGCGGTGAGGGTGTAGGTCAGCTCGCGTTCGCCGACCCGCTCGATCGCCGGGTTGCCGGGCTGGATCGTCACCGAGCGCCGGGGGTTCCACTTCGTCGAGAAGTTCGAGGCGAGGAACTCCCGGGCGACGGCGTAGTCGTCCGCCGCACCGGTGCCGGCCGCGATGAAGCCGCGGAGGATCGTCGTCTGGTCGGCACCGGGCACGGGCTTGCCGGGCCGGTAGTCGACGCCGGACACCGACTGGTCCTTGATCACGCCGCCGGAGCGCACCGCGCCGTCGGTGGGGATCGCGGCGCAGGCGGACACGGCGACGATCGTCAACGCGGCGAGCGCAGTGGCGACCAGGGTGCGGAAGCGGGTGCGCATCAGTCGTCCTCCCTGACGGCGCGGGGGCCGTCGTACGACTCGTCGAGGTCTGGCAGCGGGATCGCCGAGGTCGTCACGGTGACGCGGTCGTTGCGCGGCAGCGTGAGCACGAAGGTGGAGCCCTCGCCGGGGCGGGACCACACGTCGATGCGGCCGCCGTGCAGGTTCGCGTCGCCGAGCGAGATCGCGAGTCCGAGGCCGGTCCCGCCGATCGTCCGCTTGCGGCTCGGGTCGGCGCGCCAGAACCGGTCGAACACGCGGGCGGCGTCCTCCGGCGGCATGCCGACGCCCTGGTCGCGCACGGCGATCGCGACCGAGCGGGCGTCGCTGTCGACGACGACCTGCACGGGCTTCGCGTCGCCGTGCTCGATCGCGTTGCCGACGAGGTTGCGGAGCACGCGGCGGATGCGCTTCGCGTCGAGCTGCATGGTGGTGTGCCCGCCGGGTGTGGCGAGCTGCAGGTCGATGCCGGCGCGTTCGGCGAGCGGCCGGAACTCGTCGACGATGTCGGTCGCCAGGGCCGCGGGGATGACGGGCTCGGGATCGAGGTGCACCGCCTGCGCGTCGAACCGCGAGATCTCGAGGAGGTCGGCGAGCAGGAGCTCGAACCGCTCCACCTGGGCGTGCAGGAGCTCGGCGGACCGACCGACCGACGGCTCGAAGGCGTGACGGGAGTCGAACAGCATGTCGCCGGCGAGCCGGATGGTCGTCAGCGGGGTCCGGAGCTCGTGGGAGACGTCGGAGACGAACCGCTGCTGCACGCGGGAGAGCTCGGCGAGCTGGGTGATCTGCCGGCTCACCGCGTCGGCCATGCCGTTGAAGCTGCGGGCGAGGGTGGCGATGTCGTCGTTGCCCCGCACCGGGATGCGTTCGTCGAGCCGGCCGGCGGCGATCTTCCGGCTCGTCTCGGCCGCACCCCGGATCGGCACGACCACGAGCCGGACGACGAGCGAGGTCACGAGGGCGATGAGCACCATGAGCGCGACACCGCCGATCGAGAGCGTCTGCGAGACGAAGTCGAGGGTCTGCTGAGCGTCCGACAGGTCGTAGACGAGGTACAGCTCGTACTGACCGGCACTCGGGATCTGCAGCGTCGACCCGACGGCGAGGCCGGGCTGGTGACGGCCGTCGTCGTCGAGGCGCACGGGCTGCAGGCTGAGCGTGCCGGTGTTCTTGCCGACCTGCTTGCGGAGGGCGTCGGTGATCACGGCGTCCGGGAAGCCCTGGCTCGCGACGTTCTGCACCGTCTGCGGCCCGGGCTGGTCGGGACTCCGCTCGATGGCGATGCTCGTGCCGCCGGGACTCGTGGTGTTCGACAGGATCGCCTGCTGCGCCTCGCTCTGCAGGGTCTCGAGCTCGCTCTGGTTGTTGTCCTCGCCCGCGGTGGCCGCGTCGAAGATGCCCTGCGCCACGATCGTCGCGCGTGCCGACTCGGCCTCGATCTGGTCGCGGCGCTGCGAGTAGACGTTGTTCGAGATGCTGATCATGACGGCCGTGCCGATGATCGCGACCGCGAGGCCGGTGGTCATCACCGTGATCGCGACCGACCGGAACATCAGGGAGCGGCGCCACAGGTACGCCGCGGCGCGCCAGCCGCGCCGGACCCACCGTCGAAGGCGACGGCCGGCACGGGCGAGCCTGCCCTGCACGGCGACGCCGCCGGTCGACGCTGCGGACGGCACGGTGCTCAGGCTCCTCCGGCCCGGTACCCGACGCCGCGCACCGTGGTGACGATCTTCGGGTTGTCGGGGTCGTGCTCGATCTTCGCGCGGAGGCGCTGC
Source organism: Curtobacterium sp. NPDC087082 (assembly GCF_044745045.1). NCBI lineage: Bacteria > Bacillati > Actinomycetota > Actinomycetes > Micrococcales > Microbacteriaceae > Curtobacterium > Curtobacterium sp. NPDC087082. The sequence goes on from NZ_JBIUZN010000005.1 coordinate 48,740, forward strand.
ACGTGGACGTTCACCAGGCGGGTGTCCGCCTTGTAGTGGTAGCCCCAGACCTGTTCGAGCAGCATCTCGCGGGTGAACACCTGGTTCGGCTTCTCGGACAGCGCCCGCAGCAGGTCGAACTCGAGCGGGGTCAGCGCGATGACGGCGTCGCCCCGACGGACCTCGTGCCCGGCGACGTCGACGGTGAGGTCGCCGACGTGCAGTACCGTCGCATCGGCGGCCGTCGGGCGGAGCCGGGTGCGGATGCGGGCGACGAGCTCCTTCGGGTTGAAGGGCTTCACGACGTAGTCGTCGGCGCCGTTCTCGAGCCCGGCGACGACGTCGGACGTGTCGCCCTTGGCGGTGAGCATGATGATCGGCGTGCCGCTCTCGGCGCGGATGCGCTTGCAGACCTCGATGCCGTCGATGCCCGGGAGCATCACGTCGAGCAGCACCAGGTCGGGCTTCGTCCCGTGGAACGCGTCGATGGCGTCGTTGCCGTCGGCGCTGAACTCGGGTTCGTAGCCCTCGGAGCGGAGGACGATGCCGATCATCTCGGCGAGGGCCTGGTCGTCGTCGACGACGAGGATGCGCGGTGTCATGTGATGGGGACTCCGTGTGACGTGCAGCGGTACCCGGTCGGCACCTGACCACTCACGATAGCCGAGGCCCCGTGCGACGGCGTTTTCCGACAGGATGGGTGTCGACCGCGCCTTCCGCGTGCTCGGTCGGGACCACGAGGGGGCGGCGATGTCCGATTGGCAGGTACCGGGGGCGCCCGGCGGTCCGCAGGACGGTCGGGGGAACGGCCCAGGAGGCGCGGCGCGGCCCCCGGGGCAGCAGCCGTCCGCCCCGTGGCCGGGCCAGTCCGGTGGTCCGTCCGCCGGTGGACCGTACGGCAGCGGGCCGTCCGCCGGTGGGCCGGGTCGGCCGCCGGGGCCGCCGCCGGCCGGGTCGCGGCCGGTCATCCCGCTGCGACCGCTCGGGCTCGGTGACGTCCTGAGCGGCGCCTTCACCGTGTTCCGCCGCAACGCGCGGGTGCTCCTGCTCTGGAGCGTGCTCCTCAGCGGGGTCCTCGGGCTGCTCTCCACCATCGCGAGTGCGTTCGGCCAGCGTGCGATCCAGTCCCGTATGCTCTCGGCGGTCGACGGCGACGTGGACGGCCAGACGTCGATCCTCGCCGGATCGGTGACGCTCTGGCTGGTGCTGTCGATCGGGCTCCCGTTCCTGGCCTACCTCGGGCGCGGCTTCCTCGTCGCCCCGGTCGCCGCGGACACCGGACAACGCGTCCTCGGACGGCGCGCCACCTTCCGCGGGCTCTGGGCGCTCCTCGCCGGACGACGCTGGCCGGTGGTCGCCTGGATCCTCCTGCAGCTCGCAGCCGGTGCCGTCATCGGGATCGTCTTCGTGCTCGTGCTGGTCGGCGCCGCCGCCGGGCTCTCCGGCAGCGGGTCGGGCATCGGCGGCTTCCTGCTCACCTTCTTCGTGCTCGGCCTCGGTTTCACGGTCGTGCTCGTCTGGCTCGGGACGAAGTTCGCGTTCACCGTCCCGACCATCGCGCTCGAGGGACGCCCCGTCTTCCAGGCCGCGGCGCAGTCGTGGCGGCTCACCCGCGGAGCCTTCTGGCGCACCTTCGGCATCATCCTGCTCGTGCAGGTCATGTTCGCCTTCGCGGTGTCGATCGCCTCGGTCCCGCTCACGATCGGTGCGACGCTCGTCGGCGGCACGTTCGACCCGCTCGGGCAGACCGATGCGGGGTCGGGAGCCGGGGTCGGCGGGCTCGTGGCGATCGTCGTGGGGAGCCTGCTCGGGATCGCGGTGCAGTGCATCACCGACGTGCTGTCCGCGTCCGTCGTGACCTTCCTGGCGATCGACCGCCGCATCCGGACCGAGGCGCTCGACCAGCGGATCGCGTCGCACCTCGAGACCGGGCAGCCGGGTGACCCGTTCGCGCCGTCGCCGCGGGTGGACCGGCCGGCGTGGCCGGGGCAGGGGTGGCCGGGCGCCGGTCCGGGACCGCAGCAGCCGTGGCCGGGGCAGCCCTGGCCCGGGGCCGGTCCGGGTCCGCAGCAGCCGTGGCCTGGCCAGCCGTGGCCGGGGCAGCCGGGAGCGGGCGGCCAGCAGCCGGGCGGCCCGACGCCGCCGCAGTGGGGCGGCGAACCCGGACGGTACCCGCCGGACGGCCGCGCATGACGATCGACCCCGACGACGCACGACGGCTCCTCGAACGCGAGCTCGAGCGGTCGGAGTACGACGGTGCCCACGTGACGTGGTGGGACCGTGCCTCGCGTGCGGTCCTCGACTGGCTCGGCTCGCTCCGCGCGGACGGCCTCGGCTCCCCCGCGGTCGCGCACACGCTGCTCTGGACGGCCGTCGTCGTGCTCGTCGCTGTGGTCGTCCTCGTGGTCGTCGCCCGCGGACTCCCCCGGCGTCGCGCTCGGCTCGCGGACGGGCAGGTCGGCGGGTGTTCGACGACGACGACCTGCGTCCCGCCGGTGCCATCGCCGAGGACGCCCGAGCAGCCCTGCGCGCGGGTGACTGGTCCCGCGCCGTGCTCGACGGGTACCGTGCCCTCGCCCGTGGGCTCGGGGAGCGCGACCTCGTCCCCGACGTCCCCGGCGCCACCGCGCGTGCCATCGCCGGCCGGGCGACCGTGGTCTTCCCGGCCGAGGCCGCGCGGCTCGAGCGCGCCGCGGCCACCTTCGACGAGGTGCGGTACCTCGGCGCCGAGGCGACCGAGCGGACCGCCCGCGACGTCCTGGACACCGAGCACGCGGTCCGGACGGCACGCCCCGCACGGACGACGACCACGGCGGTCCCCGCGTGACCGCGACCGCCACCCCGTCCGCACCGTCGGGCGAGGCCTCGACCTCGCCGCGCCGTGCGGGCCGTGGGCTCCGCGTCGGCTTCTGGGTCGCCATCGTCCTGGTCGGCACCGTGCTCGCCGTGCTCACGGCCGTCGTCGGGCGGACCGGTCCCGGGCAGGCGCCGCTCGACCCGACCTCCGCGACGGCGAGCGGCGCGAAGGCACTCGTGCGGGTCCTCGAGCAGCAGGGCACCGACGTCCGGATCGTCGACCGCGCCGACCGGATCGGGGACGGCACCGTGTTCGTCGACGACGAGCAGGGCGTCCTCGACCGAGGCGTCGCCCGGCGGATCGCTCGGCAGGCGGACCACGTCGTCCTCGTGTCGACGACCCCCGCGACGCTCGAGGCGTTCGGGCTCGACGTCGAGCCGGTCACGCAGGTCGGCGCGGACGACACCGTGTCCACCGCCTCGTGCGCGATCCCGGCCGCTGCCGGGGCCGAGCGTGTCACCCTCGGCGGCACCGGGTACGCCGTGCCGGACGGCGGCCGGGCCCCCAGCGGCACCGACCTCTGCGCACCGTCCGGCTCGGGCGGCGACCGGGCCTACGGCCTCGTCCGGACGGCGACCCCGGCCGGTGACGTCACGCTCGTCGGGACCACGGCGGCGTTCCGGAACGACACGATCACCACCGCCGGCAACGCCGCCCTCGCCCTCGGTCTGCTCGGCGACGACGCGACGCTCAGCTGGTACACGCCGACCCCCGGCACGTCGGACGCGGCCCCGACCCTCGGGTCGCTCGCACCGCCGTGGGTGCCGAGCGCACTCGTGCTGCTCGGACTCGTCGCCGTCGCCGCCGCGTTCTGGCGCGGCCGCCGGCTCGGCCCGCTCGTGGTCGAGCGGATGCCGGTCGTCGTCCGTGTCGCCGAGACCACCGAGGGCCGTGCCCGGCTCGCCGCACGCACCGGCGACCGGACCCACGCGCTCGACACGCTCCGGATCGCGGCCCTCCGCCGCACGGCACGCCGGCTCGGCCTCCCCCGGTCGGCCCACGTCGACGAGGTCGTCCGGGCCGCGGCACGCGCCACCGGGATCCCCGACCGGCGCGTCGGGGCGGTCCTCGTGGGCGGCCCGGCCACCGACGACCGGGCCCTCACCGCCGGGGCAGCGGCGCTCGACGACCTCGAGCGTGCCGTCCTCGCCGCGACCACCGGCGCCCAGCTGACCGACCGAGACCACCGAGGAGCACGACCGTGACCGATCCGTCCACCACCCAGACCCCGCAGGCGACCCCCGCTGGTGATCCGTTGCGCGACGTGTTCGGACGGCTGCGCGCCGAGGTCGGCAAGGCCGTCGTCGGGCAGGAGGGCGCCGTCTCCGGGATGATCGTCGGCATCCTCGCGCAGGGGCACGTCCTGCTCGAGGGCGTCCCCGGCGTGGCGAAGACCCTGCTGGTCCGGAGCCTCGCCGCCGCGATGTCGCTCGACACGAAGCGGATCCAGTTCACGCCGGACCTGATGCCGGGCGACGTCACCGGCTCGCTCGTGTACGACGCCTCGACGGGCACCTTCCCGTTCCGCGAGGGACCGGTGTTCACGAACGTGCTCCTCGCCGACGAGGTGAACCGGACGCCGCCGAAGACCCAGTCCGCACTCCTCGAGGCCATGGAGGAACGCCAGGTCAGCGTCGACGGCGACGCCCGGGTGCTGCCCGACCCCTTCTTCGTCGCGGCGACGATGAACCCGATCGAGTTCGAGGGCACGTACACGCTCCCGGAGGCCCAGCTCGACCGCTTCCTCATGAAGCTGACGCTCGACGTCCCGCCGCGGGACGTCGAGTGGCAGGTGCTCCGTCGGCACGCGGACGGCTTCGTGCCGCGGGACGTCCGGTCGGCCGGGATCGCGCCGGTCCTCGGGGTCGACGAGGTCCTCGCCGCACAGCGCGCGGTCCGCGGGGTCGGGGCGCGGGACGACGTCCTCGCCTACATCGTCGACCTCGCCCGCGCCACCCGGCAGGCGCCGTCCGTCCGGGTCGGGGTCAGCCCTCGCGGTGCGACCGCCCTGCTCGCCGCCGCGAAGGCCTGGGCCTGGCTCACCGGGTACGACGCGATCACGCCGGACCACGTCCAGGCCATGCTCCTGCCGGTGTGGCGGCACCGGCTGCGGGTCGCCGCCGACGCCGAGCTCGAGGGCGTCGGTGCCGACGGGGTGCTGCAGCAGGTGCTCGAGCAGGTCCGGGTGCCGATCTAGTGGCGATCTCCGGCCGGTTCGTCGCGCTCCTCGCCGTCGCGATCGTGCCCACCGTGTTGCTCGGCACGGGATGGGCGGGTGCGGCCTGGGCGGGCGTGGTCGTGCTGGCGGCCCTGCTCGACGTGCTGCTCGCCGCCGACCTCACCGCCGTGCGCGTCGAGCGGCGGATGCCCCGGCTCGCCCGCCGGGACACCACCGCCGAAGGGACACTCGTGCTCGCCAACGACGGCCGCCGGACGCTCCGCGGTGTGGTGCGCGACATGTGGGAGCCGTCCGCCGGGCAGACCCCGCGCCGCATCGACCTGCAGGTGCCCGCCGGGGAGCGACGGACCGCGCGCATGCGGTTCGCCCCGTTCCGTCGCGGCCGCCGGGCCTCCGCCGGCGTCGCCGTGCGTGCGTTCGGGCCGCTCGGGCTCGCCGCACGCCAACGCGTCCTCGTGGCGCCCGCCGAGCTGGTCGTCACGCCACCGTTCCGGTCGCGTCGGCACCTGCCCTCGCGGCTCGCGCGGCTGCGGGAACTCGACGGCGAGACCACCCTCCAACTGCGGGGCCACGGCACCGAGTTCGACTCGCTGCGGGACTACGTGCGCGGCGACGACGTCCGGTCGATCGACTGGCGTGCGACCGCCCGCCGCCAGGACCTCGTGGTGCGCACCTGGCGTCCGGAGCGGGACCGTCGGGTGATCGTGGTCGTCGACGCCGGGCGTGCCGGTGCCGGACGGGTCGACGACGAACCGCGGCTCGACACGTTCATCGAGTCCGCGCTGCTCCTCGGCGCACTCGCGGCGGCCGCGGGCGACCGGGTGGACCTCGCCGTGCTGGACGACGCCGTCCGGGGTCGCGTGCACGGTGCCACGCGCACCGACGTCGTGCAGCGGTTCGGGGAGACGCTCGCGCTCGCGGAACCCGGGATCGCGGCCACCGACTGGTCGGCGGTGCCCGGGCTCGTCGACTCGATCACCACCTCCAGGGCCCTCGTGGTGCTCGTGTCGAGCCTCGACTCGGTCGGCGCGTCGGGTGACCTGCTCGCCGTGCTCCCCCGCCTGACGCGGCGGCACGCGGTCGTCGTCACCAGCGTGACGGACCCGGCCGTCGAGCGGATGGCGAGCGGGGCGGTGGACCCGGCGGTCTCGGGACCGGGGCGGCGGGGCGGACGTGCGCCGTCCCTCCAGGGCTGTGCCGAGCGCGACGTGTACCGACGCGCTGCCGCCGAACGCACGCTCCTCGATGCCGACGGCGTGGCGGACGTGGCGCGCCGTGCCGGGGCCGAGGTCGTCCGGGCCGCACCCGAGCAGGTGCCGCCCCTCGTCGCGGACGCGTACATCCGCGCGAAGGCGACCGGACGGCTCTAGGCGTCGGTCAGTCGGCGACGAGGGCGGACGTGCCGCGCTCGAACTCCTCGAGGTCGCCGCGCTGCCCCGCGCGGTACGCGCGACCGCCGAGGACCCACTGGTACCAGAGCACGGCCGCGAGGGCGACGGTGCCGATCCCGATCTTGACGGGCCACGGCCAGTCCTGCCGGGTCACCGTGCCCTCGACGAGACCGGACAGCAGGAGCGTCAGGGCGAGGCCGACCGCGATCGTGATGAGGGCTCGGCCGTCCTCGGCGAGGGCCTGCCCGCGGGTGCGGGCCCCGGGGGCGACCCACGACCAGAAGATCATCAGGCCCGCGGCCGCCGCGAGGAAGATCGAGTACAGCTCGAGCTGCCCGTGCGGGGCGATGTAGAGGAAGAAGTCGCCGAGGCGGCCCTGGTCGTGCAGGATGGCCGCCGAGACACCGAGGCTCATCGCGTTCTGGCCGATCGAGAACGGCACGAAGAGACCGGTGATCCCGAAGGCGACCATGGTGGCGGCGATGTACGCGTTGTTCGTCCACACCTGTGCCGTGAAGGCACCGAGGCCGTGGTCGGAGTAGTAGGCCTGGAAGTCCCGGGTCGCGTACTGCCGGAGTGCTTCGGGGGTGCCGAACGTGTCGACGGCACCCGGGGTGGTCGTGATCCAGACCGCCGTGATCGCGGCGATCGCCGCCGTGGCGGCTGCCACCCAGATCGCGACCCAGCGGATCCGGTACAGGGCGGCGGGGAGCTGCAGGACGAAGAAGGACGTCAGCGCCGCGAGCGGGTCGACGGGCGTGCCGGTGAACCGGAGTCGGGCGCGGAACAGTGTCAGCGAGAGCCGGTCGCCGACCGCGGTGCGCGGGGCGGCGCCGCGGATGCGCGCGAGGTCGGTCGCTGCCGCCTGGTAGCCGGAGACGAGGCGGTCGACGTCGGCACCGGAGGCGTGGCGGGTGCGGGCGAGCCGGTCGAGTTCCTGCCACCGGTCGCGGTGCACCTCGGTGTAGGCGTCCAGGTCCACAGCGTCTCCCCCCCCGCTCGTTCCGGTGTTCGCGCGTCCGTGCCGTCCGGGCGGCGGGCGTGCGTCTCCGACAGAATGATCCCATGCCGAAGACCCGCGTGCCGCGTGACCTCGCCGACGGTCGGTTCGTCGTCGCGCTCGACGACACCCGCGACGAGCTCGTCGTCGGTGAGGCCGTCGCACTCGACGTGCAGCCCGCCGGCATCGCGTTGCGGCTCGCGGCGGCGCTCCTCGACGGTGTCTGCCTGCTCGCGCTGTACGTGATGCTCATGATCGGCCTGTCGCGGGTCTGGCCGAGCGACCTCGACGAGGCCTGGGCAGCGGCGCTCAGCATCGGCGTGCTCGTCGTCGTGCTCGTGCTCGTCCCGGCGGCGCTCGAGACCGTCACCCGGGGCAAGAGCGTCGGCCGGTACGCGACCGGCACCCGGGTCGTCCGGCTCGACGGCGGGGCGATCGGGTTCCGGCACGCGTTCACCCGTGCCCTCGTCGGGCTGTTCGAGCTGTGGATGACGTTCGGCTCCGTTGCGCTGCTCGTCGCGCTGTTCGGATCCCGCCCGCGGCGACTCGGGGACCTGCTCGCCGGGACGTTCGTGCAGCACGAGCGGGCGGCGAAGCAGCGGTCCCCCGAGGTGCTCATGCCCGCGGAGCTCGTGGCCTGGGCCGGGGTCGCGGACGTGTCGGCGCTGCCGCAGCGGCTCGAGAACCGGCTCGGGGCGTTCTTCCGCGGTGCTGCCGACCTCCGCCCCGAGCTCCGGGAGGCGGCGGCACGGTCCCTCGCGGCAGCGGTCGCCGAGTACGCGCACCCGGTGCCGGCGGTCCACCCCGAGGTGTTCCTCGCCGGGGTGGTCGTGCTGCGGCGGGAGCGGGACCTGCGCGCGTTGCGGGGTCGGGCGGCGGTGCTCGACCGGGCGTCGGCGGTGGCGACGGCGCGGCCGCCGGGGTTCCCGCGCTGACGCGCTGCGCCGCGGCGCCGCGGCGGCGGGCGCCGCGGCGGCGTGGCTCGCGTTCGCCTTTCGAACCACGTTTCCGACGTCGAACCAGCGCGGCTGCCTGGTTCGTTGTCGGAAACGTGGTTCGTCGCCGCCGAGCCCGCGCCGCGGGCGCCCCGCGCGCGGGCCGCGGGCCGCGAGCCGCGGGCCGCGCTCGGTCGTGCCGGGTGCCGACCGGCACAGCCGGCAGCCGGCGGGCGGCAGCCGGCGGCTGCCGGCGCACAACCAAAAGCACACGGAGCCACGCGGATGCGTGGTTCCGGGCGACTTTGGTTGTGCGGTGCGGCAGCGCGACCGCCGCGGTGCGGCAGCGCGCGGCGGCAGCGCGGTGCGGCAGCGCGCCCGCCGCGCGGCGGCAGCGCGCGGCGGCAGCGCGCCCCGGCAGCGCGCCCCGCGCCGCGGCGCGCGCCCGCGCCGCGCCGCGCCGCGTCAGTACCGGTAGTGCTCGGGCTTGTAAGGGCCCTCGACCGGGACCCCGATGTACGCCGCCTGCTCCGGCCGGAGCTCGGTCAGCGCGACCCCGAGCGCATCGAGGTGCAGCCGCGCCACCTTCTCGTCGAGGTGCTTCGGCAGCACGTACACCCCCGTCGGGTACTCGGCGCGGCGGGTGTGCAGCTCGATCTGGGCGAGCACCTGGTTCGTGAAGGAGTTGCTCATCACGAAGGACGGGTGCCCCGTGGCGTTGCCGAGGTTCATGAGCCGCCCCTCGGAGAGCACGAGGATCGACCGGCCCGTGGGCAGACGCCACTCGTGCACCTGCGGCTTGATCTCGACCTTCTCGACCCCCTGCAGGGACTCGAGGCCCGCCATGTCGATCTCGTTGTCGAAGTGCCCCACGTTCGCGACGATCGCGAGGTGCTTCAGTGCCAGCATCTCGTCGACACCGACGACGCCGAGGTTGCCCGTGCACGTGACGACCATGTCGACCTGGTCGGCGACGTCCGCGAGGCGCGCCACCTGGTACCCGTCCATCGCGGCCTGGAGCGCGCAGATCGGGTCGACCTCGGACACGATCACGCGGGCGCCCTGCCCGCGGAGCGCCTCGGCCGCACCCTTGCCGACGTCGCCGTAACCCACGACGAACGCGACCTTGCCGCCGATCAGCACGTCGGTCGCCCGGTTGAGCCCGTCGGGCAGCGAGTGCCGGATGCCGTACTTGTTGTCGAACTTCGACTTCGTGACGGAGTCGTTGACGTTGATCGCCGGGAACTTCAGCTCGCCGGTGCGCGACAGCTCGTAGAGGCGGTGCACGCCGGTGGTGGTCTCCTCGGTCACGCCCTCGATGTCGGCCGCGATGCGGGTCCAGCGGTCCGACGACTCCTGCAGTGAGGCGGCGACGGTGTCGAGGACGATCTTCCACTCGGTGCTCGCATCAGCCCCGGCATCGGGCACACGGCCGGCGGCTTCGGCATCGGCGCCGGTGTGCACGAGCATCGTGGCGTCGCCGCCGTCGTCGAGGATGAGGTTCGGGCCGATCCAGTCGGCGCCGGCGGCTGCGGCCTCGGCCGACCAGTCGAAGATCCGGCTGGTGCACCACCAGTACTCCTCGAGCGTCTCGCCCTTCCACGCGAACACGGGGACGCCGGCCGGCGACCCAGGCGTGCCGGTCGGGCCGACGGCGATGGCCGCGGCGGCTTCGTCCTGCGTGGAGAAGATGTTGCAGCTCGCCCACCGGACCTGCGCACCGAGCGCGACGAGCGTCTCGATGAGGACGGCCGTCTGCACCGTCATGTGCAGCGAGCCCGCGATGCGCGCGCCGGCGAGCGGCTGCGACGCGCCGAACTCCTCGCGCAGGGACATGAGCCCCGGCATCTCGTTCTCGGCGAGGCGGATCTGGTGGCGCCCCGCCTCGGCGAGGGCGAGGTCGGCGACGCGGAACGGTGCTGCAGTACGGGCTTCGGTGGGCATGCGGCCCAGTCTTCCACGCCGGGAGGCGCGGGTCGTCAGCCGACGTCGGTGCCGTGAGCCGCGCCTCCAGGGATCCCCCTGTGGAGGACCGGACCCGACCGCGTCAGTCCGCGTCGCGACGGAGCGGCTCGCGCCGCACCACCTGCCACCCGCGCGGGACGCGCAGCTGCGCCGCGTGGCGGGCGCAGAGGTCGTAGCCGTGGGGTTCGACGCGGGTGGAGAGGGGGCCGACGACGACCATGGAGTCCCCGTAGTCGTACGTCAGGGTCGCCGAGGCGCTCGCGCCACAGGCGACCTTGCTGCAGATCCTCACGTCCATACCGCCACCGACCCTATCGGAGCAGGGCGGCACCGCCCGCGCCGCGTACGATGTGGGGATGCGTCGCAGGACTCGTCTCGTCACACCCGTCGACCGGGGCCGCGGTCGGTCCCGGCACGGACGCGGCGGACGGTCCAGCGTGACCGGTCCGGACCTCGCGCCGATCATCACCCGCGCCGAGACGTTCGACCGCATCGTCGGCGACACCGCGCACTACCTGCTCGGGCTCTGGCCGGCCGAGCTCGAGGGCGTCGTGTTCCAGGTCGCGGACATGCCGACGGACTCGACCCTGCCGGACCACATGCCCCGGTGGCGGGTGGACCGCGAGCAGCGCCGCGTGACCGTGTTCCGCGTCCCGGTGGAGCGGGTCACCCGGAGTCCCGAGAAGGACGACGCCGACAAGCGCATCATCATCGAGACCGCCGTGTTCCGCGCCGTGGGCGAGCTGATCGACAAGGACCCGTGGGACCTGGCGCCGGACCGCTACCGCCACTGGTGACGCAGCGCGCCACGGCTCAGGGGTAGACCCGGACCGGCGTCGAGACCTCGGTCGCGGCCCGCACCGGGAACCCGGCGATGCCGTCGTCGCCCATGTAGGTCACCCCGGCGACGAGCCCCTCGGTCCCCTGCAGCTCGAGCTGCTTCGCGACCGGGACGACCACGGTGCGCACACCACCGGCGACGACCTGCACGTCCTGCGTCTCGTCGCCGGAGCGGATCGTGACGTCGGCGTCGGAGCGCGTCGGGTTGACGAGCGTGAGGCGCTGGTTCTCACCGGGCGCGACCGCCGTGATGGTGGACTCGCCGAGCGGGTCGGCGGAGGCGAACCACCCGACGTCCGTGCGTCCGTCGTAGGTGGGCGTGGTCGTGCGGGCGCCGGCGACGAGCGGCTCGGTCGACGTGACGGTGAAGGCGTAGCGACCGTCCGGGAAGTCGTCGAGCGTGACGTCGGTGACGACACCGGGCTCGGCGGTGGCGTTCACGGTGGACCCGCCCCCGTCGGCGGTGGTGATGCCGAGGGTCACGCGGGCCGCCTTCGTGCCGGGCACGAACAGCCGGACGATCGGCGCGGCGTCGGCCGTGTCGTCGCCGCGCTGGGCCTCTTGGGCACCGTCGAGGACCACACCCGGGATGATCTGCGACGTCGACGGCGCCGCACCGCCGGAGATGATGTCGAACCCACCGGGGGTGAGGGTGCGGACGATGGACTCCTGCATGTGGGCGACGATCTGGCCGCCGGAGGACTCGACGTGCACGACGGTCGAGCCCTGGTCGGAGACGAACCCGGACAGCGGGACGACCTTCTGGGTGTTCGGCGCGACGACGATGCCGGTCGTGCCGGGAGCGCTGACCGTGCCCGAACCGTCGTAGATCGACAGGTCGACGGTCGCGTTCACGTCGGTCGGGTTCGACAGCGTGACGAGGCTCGTGCGGCCGGTCTCGGTGGACCCGCCGACCAGCCAGGTGGACTGGCTCGGGTCGTCGCACGACGCGGCACCGACGCCGACGACGTCTCCGCTCGCGACGCTCTGGTAGCTGCTGCCGGCGACCTGCGGGGTGGTGTCCCCCGCCGGAGCGGTCAGGAGGCGCGGCTTGCTCCCGCCGGTCGCGGAGTCGTCGAGGCCGGAGCGCTCGACGCTCGACCCGGTGGTCGCGGTGGCGACGGTGGCCGAGCCGACGGTGCTCGCCTTCGTCGCGTCGTTGCCGGCGTCGTCGGAGAGCCGGAGCGCGTTGCCGGCGCAGACGCGCTCGGCGTCGGCCGGGACGGGTGTCACCGTCTTGCCCGCGGGACGACCCGGGTCGGTGTCGGTGCCGAGGGCGTGCGCCGCGGTGACGGCTCCGGCGGCGACCACGACGGCGATCGCGGTCGCCGTGCCGCGGACGACCCAGCGGCGGACGGAGGCGGGGGTACGGCTCATTCGTCGCGCTCCTCGTCGAAGGTGGTGGCGGGTTCCTCGGCCTCGATGACGTTCGAGGTGGCACGGCGTCGACGGGGCGCGGTGGGCACCGCCAGCAGCGCCGCGGCGCCGAACACGACCCCGAGGACCACGAGGTAGAGCACGTGCGTCGCCTGTGCCCCGGCCGACCCGGTGGACGGGCGGTCGACGTCGCCCTCGTAGTGGAACAGCTGGCCGCTCGTCGTCTCACCGATGCTCGTGAACAGCGCGTTCTGGCCGATCGCCCCGGCTGCACGGTCGTGGACCTCCTGCGCGGAGGAACCGTCGGGGGCGTCGTCGAGCAGGACGAAGCTCACGCCGAGCTGCCGCAGTGCGGGCTCGGGGTCGTACCCGCTCCGGCTCGCCAGGTTGCCGGCGAGGGTCGCGAGCTGCGCACCGGAACGGCTGAGCGTGAGCGCCGTCGAGTCGAGGGTGGTCTGGTCGTCGAGCGTCGAACCCTGACCGCGTTCGAGCGACACCGCGAGCGAGCCGTCGTCCTGCGGGTCGACGACGAGCGTGCCGACGTCGGGGTTGGCCTGCGCCTCGGCGTTCACGTAGGCGCTGAGCACCCGGCCGGAGGTCGGCTGGATCACCGCGTTGCCGAGGTAGAACGCCCCGAACGCCGGTGCCACGGTGACGGCGGCGACCACGGCCGTCACGAGTCCCGCGACCGGGGCGATCCGCGGCAGCACGTCGATCCCGATGCAGGCGGCGGCGACGATGCCGAACCAGTACACGCTCAGCCCGCTGCCCGGCCAGATGATCGTGGTCGTGGACCCGACCCCGGTGACGGTGACGTGGGTGGCGGCGAACGCGGTGGCGAAGCCGGCCAGCGCGATGAGGAGCGTGGCTCCCGCGACGGCCCAGCGGTGGCCGAGCATCGCGCCGATGGCGGCGACGGCAACCGGGAGCGCGAGCACCGCCATGAGGACCGGCAGGATCCAGGCGGCGAGCGCGAGCCCGGACGTGGTGGGCAGCCAGCCGCTCCAGTCCGGCACCGGCTGGCCGATGGCGAGCTGGAAGGCCGAGGGTGCGCGGGTGGCCGAGGGCACGCCCGGGTCCGCGAAGACGGCGAGCACGTTGCCGCGGGCGACCTGCGCGAGCACGAGCGGCAGGAAGAGCACGGCTGCCGGCACCGGGATGAACACCCGACGGTGCGCACGACGCCACCCGACGGCGAGCGACACGAGCCAGCCGAGCAGCAGCACCGGCAGCAGCGACGGCGCCGAGGCCGCGATGACGGCGAAGAGCAGGGACGCACCCGAGGCCCAGGCCCACGAGCGGTGCGCCTCGAGCACGGCGAGGAACAGCCAGGGCAGGAGGACGTGCGCGATCACGGCGCCGAGGTGCCCGCTCGTGACGGCACCGACGAGCGTCGGGGCGATCGTGTACAGCGCCGCGCCGATCACCGGGACCCAGGTGCGGGTCGTCAGCTTCCGCACCGCGAACCAGGCGCCGAGTGCGGCGAGCGGGAACGCGACGAGCATCACGAGCACGACCGAGGTCGACGGCGACCAGAACGTGATCGAGCCGAGCACGGCGACGACCGCGGCGAACGGGTCGCTCGGCCCCGTGAACCCGGTGCCGATCGAGTGCCAGCCGTAGCCGACGTTCTGCCACAGCCGGGCGACGTCGGTGCTCAGCGGCAGGAGCCCGCCACCGGTCAACGCCGGGGAGCCGAGCAACGGGTACAGGGTCACGACGCTCAGGACCGCCGCGGCGAGGACGACCCAGATGCCGCCGTCGCCGAGGAACGACGCCCGGGCGATCGGTGCGTCCTCGACCCGGGCGAGCTCGACGTCGCGCGACGTGGTCCGCCGCTCGTGCACCCGGCGCCAGCTGACGCGGAGCGGCTCGACCGCCGCCCACCCGAGCTTCTTGCCGCGTGCGAGGACCCGGCGCGAGCGTCCGGTCCCGCCGCCGAAGGCGACCGAGAACGCCGCGGCGAGCTCGGCCCCGACCGCGGCCGGGTGCTTGGCGACGAGGTGCCCGATCGCGCGGCCGATCGCGAACGGCACGAGCGTGAGCCAGTGGATCCAGAGGACCCCGGCGGACGCGTAGGTCATCCGGCGGTGCAGCTGCGCCTGCCGGTGCATCCGGACGCGCCGCCCCTCGGAGACCCGCTTGCGCCCGAACTCCTCGATGGGTCCGGCGCTCGTCACGCGGGCCTCGGGGACGACGGCGACCCGGTGTCCGGCGAGGCGCACGCGCACGCAGAAGTCGAGCGCGGCGTCCACGTTCGGCAGGGCGGGGTCGAAGCCGCCGAGTTCGTTCCACACCGAGCGTCGGACGAGCATCCCGCCGGCGGCGACCGCCATCACGTCGGTGTTCCGGTCGTGCTGGCCCTGGTCGAGCTCGTCCTGCACGAGGACGATCGACCGACCGAAGCGGGTCATGCTCTCGCCGAACGCCCGGAGCCGCGACGGGTCGTCGACGTCGACGAGCTTCGGCCCCGCGACGACCACGCTCGGCGCGATCTCGACCGCGGACAGGAGGTCGGCGAGGGCGGTGGGCGCCGGCGCGTTGTCGTGGCCGAGCAGCCAGAGCCACTCGTCGACGGGTTCGTCCGCGACCGCGGGCGGGGCCTCGCGTTCGCCGCGGGCGACCGCCTCGCCGAAGGGGCGACCGGCGGGCAGGCGCAGGAGTTCGGCGGAGCCGCCGAACGACAGGTCGGTGGTCGAGCCGTCGGTCGACCCGAGGTCGACGACGACGAGGTTCTCGGGGTGACGGGTCTGGGCGGCGAGCGCGTCCAGGGTCCGGTCGAGGTGGTCCGCCCCGTTGGCGGCGACGAGGATCGCGGTGACTCTGGGCTGCATGACGGGCGTCACTCTACGGTCTGGAGGCGCGGCTCGGCCTGCGGACGGCGGCGCGCCGTGAACCTGTGGGAGCCATCAACGACCGGTGCGCGTCGGACGCGCACCGTGCCTCCTGGACCGGCCAGGTGCGCGCTCAGGCGCGCTTTCGCAGCTTGCGGCGCTCGCGCTCGGACAGGCCGCCCCAGATGCCGAAGCGCTCGTCGTTCTCGAGCGCGTACTCGAGGCACTGCGCCCGGACCTCGCACGAGGTGCAGATCTTCTTGGCCTCGCGCGTCGAGCCGCCCTTCTCGGGGAAGAACGCCTCGGGGTCGGTCTGCGCGCAGAGCGAGTCCACCTGCCAGGCGAGCGGGTTCTCCTCGTCGTCGGTCTCCGGACGCCGGACACCCGGGACGCCGAGCGACACGGGGTCGACGTGCCAGTCCTCCGGTACTCCGGCGTGGAAGTCGGAACCGTTCACCCTGATCACCCCTGACGTCTCGATAACGGGACCACAACGATCGCTGTCGTTGCCTGTAATTACAGCGGTGTCATTCGCGAGAGTCAAGTCGCGGATCATAGAAGGCACTGACGGTTCCGGCGTGTCATGTCCCCCGTACGGGCGTGTCGCGGCCGGTCTGTCGGGGTTTCGGGGGACAACTGACGCCCCCTCAGCCGGCCGCGACGGCCCGTCAGCCGATGCGGCGCCGGGCTTCCCAGGCGCTCGTGACCATCTCGTCGAGCGTGTGGCGCATCGCCCAGTCGAGGTCACGCGCAGCCGCTTCGCCCGTCGCGACGATCCGCGCGGGGTCACCGGCGCGTCGCGGCGCGATCTCGGGCTCGAACGCGATGCCGGTGCCCTTCGCCATGGCGTCCATGATCTGCCGGACGCTGACCCCGTCGCCGCTGCCGAGGTTGTACGCGCGCTCGAGGGTCTGGCCCGCCTCGAGCTTCTGCGCGGCGACCGCGTGCGAGTGCGCGAGGTCGGCGACGTGGATGTAGTCCCGCACGCAGGTGCCGTCGGGCGTGGCGTAGTCGTCGCCGTTGATCCGCGGCGTGCGACCGGCGAGCAGGGCGTCGAAGACGAGCGGGAAGAGGTTGTGCGGGCTGGCGTCGTACAGGTCCGGCTCCCCCGACCCGACGACGTTGAAGTAGCGCAGCGACGTCGTGGTGAAGCCCGCGGCGACCTCCATGTCGCGCAGCAGCCACTCGCCGATGAGCTTCGACTCGCCGTAGGGCGACTCGGGCGCCTTCGGGGTGTCCTCGACCACGGTGTCGACGTCCGGCGTGCCGTAGACGGCGGCGCTCGACGAGAACACCGCCTTGGTGACGCCGTTCTCCGCCATCGCCCGGAGGAGCGTCGCCATGCCGGTGACGTTTTGCTCGTAGGTGTGCAGCGGTCGCTCGACCGACACCCCCGCGTACTTGAAGCCCGCGACGTGCACCACACCGGTGACGGCGTGCTCGCGCAGCGTCCGGGCCACCAGCGCACCGTCGAGGATCGTGCCCTCGACGAACGGCACGTCCTCGGGCACGAACGCCCGGAAGCCGCTCGAGAGGTCGTCGAACGCGACGGTGTCGATGCCCGCCGCACGCAGTGCTCGGACGACGTGGGACCCGATGTACCCGGCGCCGCCGGTGACCAGCCAACTCATGCTGGCCACGCTAGCGGAACCGGCGCGGCGTCAGACCGCCACGCGCTGCGGGTTCACGCACCCGTCGCGATGAAGACCGTGGACGCCAGGCCGCTGCCGTTGTCGGCCTCGACCGTGACGTCGCCCTCGTCGGGGGTGATGTAGCAGGACTCCCCCTGGCGCAGCAGCGTCGCGGACTGCGCGCCGACGAGCGTCACCGCGCCCGCGGTGCAGATCGCGATGGAGGGGCCGTGCAGCGGCGCGACCCCGCCGGAGGCCAGGCCGACCGGGCGTCCGTCCCCCGTGACGCGGAGCAGCGCGAACCCGACGCCGTCCGGCGCGAAGCGCTCGACGCCGGCGGCGACCGGCTCGGGGGTCAGGACGGGTGCCGGGTACGCGGTGAAGTCGAGGACGTGCAGCAGCTCCGGGACGTCGACGTGCTTCGGCGTGAGCCCGCCGCGCAGGACGTTGTCGGAGGGGGCCATGAGCTCGATGCCGAGCCCGTCGAGGTAGGCGTGGATGTTGCCGGCGGGCAGGTACATCGCCTCACCCGCGGCGAGCGTCACGCGGTGCATGAGCAGGGACACCACGATGCCGGGGTCGCCCGGGTAGCTCGTGCCGAGGTCGCGCACGGTCGCGGTGTTCGGGGTGACGGCGTCGTCGGGGAGCGCGGCGGCGAGGTCGCTCACGGCCTGCACGACGGCCTGCGCCGAGGAGTCTCCGGTCTCGAGCCACCGCACCGTGTCCTCGAGCCCGTGCTGCAGGTGCACGACCAGGGGGCCGAGCCGACCGGAGCCGGCGTCGAGCGTCTCGACGTCGGCGAGCGTCTCGGCCACCGGGCGGAAGCCGCTCAGCGCCTCGAAGCGCTCGCTGAGCGCCACGACGAGCTCGGGCTTCGGGAACGGGTCCTTGTAGTTGCGGGCCGGGTCGTCGATCGGGACACCCGCCGCTTCCTCACGCTCGAACCCCTCGCGCGCCTGCTCGGGTGTCGGGTGCGCCTGCAGCGAGAGCGGGGCGGCGGCCGCGAGGACCTTCAGCAGGAACGGGAGCCCCGTGCGGTCCGGTCCGAGGGCGTCCCGGGGCTCCGCGGTGATCCAGTCGAGCAGCGTGTCCGCGCCGCCGACCATCGCCGGGTTCACGACGACGCTCGGGCTGCCCGGGTGCGCGCCGAGCCAGAGTTCGGCCTGCGGTGCGCCGGTGACGGTCCGGCCGAGGAGCTCGGGGATGGCCGTGACGGATCCCCAGGCGTAGTCGCGGGGCGTGTTCGTGATGCCGAGGAACATGCGCACGAGCCTATCGGCGGTCGACGTGCGCTCCCCGGGTACCCTGGCGTCGTGACGAACACCTGGCCGTTGGCGCGCGGATCCGTGCCCGAGCGCGAGGCGTTCGCATTCGGCGCGACGATCCTGTTCGTGCTCTTCGCCGGCGACGCCGTGCCGAACACGCTCACGTGGGTCGGGGCGGGACTGCTCTGGGCGGCCGCCGGGGTCTGGGCCACGACGATCATCGTCCGGGCCCGCCCGCCGCTCACCCGGACACCGCGTGCGCTCTGGCTCTTCCTCGCCTGGTGCCTGGTGTCCGTCGTGTGGTCGCACTGGCGGTTCGCGACGATCTCGAGCCTCGCGGTCCAGGTCATCTGCGCGGGCGCGGCCTTCGCGATCGCCTCGACCCTCACGTGGCGGCGGATCACCGATGCGCTGAGCCTCGCGCTGCGCTGGGTCCTGATGGGGTCGCTGCTCTTCGAGGCCTTCGTCGCGGTCGTCCTCCGGCACCCGATCGCACCGGCGTGGACGGACTACGGCGACCGGAAGATCCCGGACGCCTTCTACTTCTCACGCGCCGAGCTCTTCACCGGCGGGCGCATCCAGGGCCTCCCCGGCAACGCGAACCTGCTCGCGATGGTCGCGCTCCTCGCCGTGATCGCCGTCGCGGTCCAGTACGCCGACGGGCGACTCCGGCGCAACCGCGCGATCGGCTGGACCGTCGTGGCTCTCGTCGTCCTCGCACTCACCCGCTCCTCGACCGTGCTGGCCGCCGGGCTCGTCGTCCTCGTCGCGCTCGCCGTCGCGCTCTGGATCCGCCGGGTCCCGACCGAACGACGGACCCCGCGCTACCTCGCCGTCGCCGTCGGGGCCGTGGTCGTCGCCGTGCTCGGGTTCCTCGCCCGCGGCCAGGTGTCCGAGCTGCTCGGCAAGGGTTCGGACGCCACCGGCCGCGGCGTGATCTGGGAGCGGGTCATCGGGCTCATCCAGGAGCACACCGTCGTCGGCTGGGGGTGGATCGGCTACTGGTGGCCGGGCATCCCGACCCTCGCGGACCTCGCGCACCGCAAGGGCGTGACCTACCTGCAGGCGCACGACGCCTACCTCGACGTGTGGATGCAGACCGGTGTCGTCGGACTGGCGGTCTTCGTGGTCTACGTGGTCACGACCCTCAGCCGGTCGTGGGCCTCGGCCACCCGGATCGGCTACGACGCGTCGCTCTCCCCCCGTCCGTTCGACCCGGTGTCGCTGCTGCCGCTGCTCGTCGTCGTGGCGCTGCTCGTGCAGTCGGTCGCCGAGTCACGACTGCTCTACCAGGGCAACTGGGTCCTGTTCGCCCTCATCGCGATCAAGACCCGGATCGTGCTCGTCGGCGAGGAGCCCGTGTCCGCCGGTGACGGTCCCCGCACGCCCCCGGCCCGCCGCGAGTTCCGGACGCCCGCGCGCCGCTGACCAGAGCCCGCCCCGGCCCCCGACACCGGTCCCGTCGTCACGGCCGCTCGACCAGGCGGTCGCACGGCACCGCGGCCCGCCACGGCGCGGTCCGGAGCACGACGGACGGCAGCGTCGGGTCGGCGCGACAGGCCTCGGCGGCCGCGGGGACCTGCGCGGACCAGACCGGGCCGGCGCTCCGCCGGGTCGTCCCCGGAGCGGCGCTCCAGACGGCGGCGACGACCACCGCGGCGACCACGCACCACGCGAGCACGACCGCGACCAGCCGGCCCGCGGCCGCCGACCGGCCGACTGCCGGACCGGATCGACCCGCACCGGGCCGACCCGCGCCTCCTGGCACTCCCACCGCCTCGATGACCACGGACGCCGCCACCACCGCTCCCGACACGAGCAGCAGCCCGGACGCTGCCGCGTACCGCTGCGGCCCCGCCGCCAGCGCGGCCGGCCCGAGTGCCACCCAGTCCTGCACCGCCGAGCCGTTCGCCACCAGCGCTGCCCACCACACCACGAGGGAGCCCCCGGCGAGGGCGACCACGACCCACCGCGCACGCCCCCGGCCGAGCACCACGGCCGTCACGAGCACGACCACCAGCAGCACGGTCGGCAGGACGACCACGCCCCACCCGTGCGCGTGCACCGTCTCCGCCACCACACCGACCCGACGGTCCCACGCTCCCCCGAGCGGCTGCAGCAGGTACCCGGCGAGCGAGTCGGAGGCGCGCGGCTCGCCCGGGCGGGACGTTCGCGGGTCCGTGAGCGCCGTCGCGACCTGCACCCCACTGCCCAGCACCGCCGCCAGGGTGCCCGGCAGCGGGCGGAGGTCCACCCGTCCGGTCGCCGTGCGTCGCAGCGGCAGCCAGGCGACCAGCAGGAGCGGGAGGAACAGCGTCGCCTGGACCTCGCTGAGCACGCCGAGGGCCGTGACCACGGCGAGCGCCACCGCTCCCCACCACGTCCGGGGACGGTGCGTGAACAGCCACGGCACCAGGACGAGCACGTACCAGTGCAGGTTCGCCGCGGTGCCGCTGATCTCGACGGGGGCGAGCGGCAGGACGACGGGGACCGCGGCGAGCAGGACCCGGAGCGGCCACGGCCGGACGACGTCGCCGGAGAGCAGGAACACGAGCGCGCAGACGACCCCGACGACCAGGCAGGCCAGGCCCGACACCGCGACCGCGTACCGCTCGACGGGCAGGAGCCAGGCGAGGTCGACGACGATGCGCGGGACGAGGTGGCGGTACCCGGCGTAGGGCTCCAGGACGGCGCCGGGGCCGAGTGCGAGCCGCTCGCGGAGGAACACCCCGCCGTCCTCGGCCCACACCGTCCCGCGGGTAACCGGGCCGAGCCGCCACCAGGCAACGGCCGTGGCGGACCCACCGACGACCGCAGCGACCGTCGGTGCGCCGTACAGCCGCCACCCGCGCGCCATGGTGCGGCGATCGTACCGCCGACATCGCGGATCGTGGATATCCGCGCGGGGGTGCACCCGTCGTGTCGCGGTCGTCCGGGGCACGCCGATCGAGGCCGCCGCCGGGCACGACGCCGGGGCGTCCACCTGCCGACGAGGCCGGATGGGCCAAGATGGTGAGGTGACGGACGGCCGGGTGACCAGACGCGTGCTCGCGCGACGGTACCTGTCGGCGTGGATCGGGTTCTCCGCGGGCGGCCGGTTCAGCCAGGCACTCGCGACCGTGATCGTGCTCTTCGCGTTCGCGCAGCCCACGGTGACCGCGCTCGTCGGTCGTGCCGGTGTGTGGGCCGTGCTCGTCACGCTGTTCGTCCTCGCCGGCCTGAGCCTGCTCGGGCAGCGGTACCGGATCGAGTGGCACGGGGTGCTCCCCCTCTCGCTCCTGGCGTTCGTCGGGTACTGCGCGTTGAGCGTCCTCTGGAGCGAGTACTCGTGGGTGGCGCTCCGGGGGCTGGTCGGCACCGTCTGCTTCATCGGGCTCGGGCTCTACCTCGCGCTCGGCCGCGACCTGGTGCAGGTCATCCGGGCGTCCGGCGACGCCTTCCGGATCCTGCTGGTGGTCGCGCTCGGCCTCGAGGTCCTGTCCGGCCTCGTCCTCGACACCCCGATCCCGGCGTTCGGCATCCAGGGCAACATCGCGTACGGCGGCCCGATCCAGGGCATCGGCGGGACCCGCAACTTCATGGGGTTCATCGCCGCGATGGCGCTGGTGACGTTCGTGGTGGAGTTCCTCACCCGCTCGGTGACGATGTGGCGTGCGATCGGCTCGACCACCCTCGCCGTCATCGCCCTCATGCTCGTGCAGTCCCCCATCACCGGGCTCGCGATGATCGCCCTGGCCGTGACCGCCCTCGCGCTGTGGTCGCTCCGGCACGCCCGACCGACGACCCGACCGGTGGTGAACGGCGTGCTCGGCGGGGCGGTCCTGCTCATGATCGGCCTCGGCATCGTCGCCCGGCACCGGGTCCTCGCCGAGATCGGTGCGGCCGGGGGCACGGCGACCCGGGTGGACCTCTGGGCGCAGATCCGCGTGTTCGTGAGTCAGTTCCCGATCCAGGGCTGGGGTTGGGTCGGCACGTGGCCGCACGAGGCCGTGGTGCCCTACGTGACGTTCATCGACCCGGCCGGGCAGCGGTTCACGTCCGGCCTCAACGCGTTCGTCGACGCGTGGCTGCAGATCGGGCTCGCCGGCACGATCATCCTCGCGGTGACGGCGCTGCTCGCGTTCGCGCGGGCGTGGGTCACGGCGACGACGTTCCCGGGGGTCGCCTACGTGTGGCCGGCGGCGGTGCTGGTGCTGCTGGGCGTCACGAGTGCGGCGGAGAGCTACCTGCTGCACGGGGCCGGGCTGATGGTGTTCGTCGCCGTGCTCGTGATCGCCGCGCGGCGGCGGTCGTGGCGGCGGCACCTGCCGCGCGGCTGAGCGACTGTGTCGGAGTGCACAGGTGTGCTCCGCGATCCCCTGTCCGTTGCATCGTGCACCTAGACTGCCGGAGACCGTCAGGGGGCGGTCCACGAACCTGGGGAAGAACCACATGCGCCTGCACCGACGCCTCGCACTCGCCCTGACCACCGCGCTCGTCGCCACCGCCGTCGCCGTCGTCGCACCGGTCTCGACCGCGCAGGCCGCGGCGCCGACGACCGGCCGGTACACGCCGATCGACACGACCCGCGTCTGGTCGGGCGCCCTGACGACGTCGCCGAAGGTGGTGAAGGTCGCCGGGAACGCGGGGGTCCCCGCGAACGCCACGGCCGTCGTCGTCAACGTCGAGGTCGCCAAGCCCACCGCGGCCGGCTACGTCCGCGTCACCCCCGCGGGCAAGGACGCCACCGTCGCGACCCAGGACTTCGCCGCCGGGCAGACGATCGCGAACCTCGTCACCGTGCGGCTCGTGAACGGCTCGATCCAGGCGAAGCTCTCGAAGGGCACGGCGAGCGGGTACTTCGACGTCGCCGGGTACTACGCCGACGGCTCCGGTGCCACCTACACCCCGCTCGACGCCGCGCGGGTGTTCGGCGCCACGGTGGGCACCACGCCGACACAGGTGCCCCTCGCCGGCCGCGCCGGGATCCCCGCCGACGCGACCGCCGTCGCCGTGAACGTGCAGGTCAGCAACCCGACGGTCGCCGGGTACGTCCGCGTCACCACGGCCGGGCAGGACCCCTCCGTCGTGACGCAGCTCTACTCGGCTGGTCAGGCGCTGTCGAACCTCGCGATCGTGAAGCTCTCCGACGACGGTGCCGCCCAGGTGAAGCTCTCGAAGGGCTCGGGCACGGTCTACATGGACGTCGCCGGCTACTACTCGAACTCGTCCACCGGCTCGGTGTTCGTCCCGATCGACACCACCCGTGCGTTCGCCGGTTCGGTGTCCGCCACCGCGGGGACCATCCGACTGTCCGGCGTCGCGGGCGTCCCCGGGACCGCCACGGCCGTCGTCGCGAACGCCGAGACGACGAAGCCCACCGCGGCCGCGTACCTCCGCGTCACGCCCGCGGGCCAGGACCCCCAGGTCGCGACGCAGGTGTTCGACGCCGGCACCTCGGTCGCGAACCTCGTCGTCGCGAAGGTCACCGGGTCGAGCGTCGACCGCCGGGTGCAGGCGAAGGTGTCGAAGGGCTCCGCACAGCTGCACCTCGACGTCGCGGGGTACTTCCTCGACGGGTCGAGCGGCTCGGGCTTCGGGGCCGACGTCTCGTGGCCGCAGGGCGGGTCTTCGTCGAACTACCCGTCGAACCAGGCGTTCGGCGTCGTCGGCGTGAACGGCTCGCTGCCGAACCAGACCAACGAGTCCCTCGCCCCGCAGCTGGCGTGGGCCGCGGGGTCGGCCGGCGGCACGTCGCAGCCGAAGGCGCAGCTCTACGCCCTCGCCGCGAACCCCGGCAAGGCCGCCTCGGTCTGGCCGTCGTCGAACTCCTACCCGGCCGGGACCAAGGTCGTCAACCCGTACGGGACGTGCGCGCCGAATGCCTACACGGCCGCATGCTCCTACATGTACGGGTACGCACGCGCCTATGACGACGTGTACTCCCGCGGCGTCTCCTCGCCGACCTCGTACCGCTGGTGGATCGACGTCGAGACGGGCCTCTCGTGGCTCGGGGCCACCGACGCGAAGGACTACCAGACGCAGAACCGCGCCGACATCGAGGGCATGGTCGCCGCGCTCAAGGCCGCAGGCGTCTCGACGATCGGCATCTACTCGACGGGGTACCAGTTCGGGCAGATCGTGGGGACCGTCCCGTCGACCTCGACGCTCCGCGGGCTGCCGAGCTGGATCGCGGTGGGCAACGACGGCGTCGCGGCGGCGCAGAAGGCGTGCTCGGCCGGCGGCCTCACCGCGGGCAGCCAGGTGCGGATGGCCCAGTACGTCGTGGGGAACCAGGACTACAACGTGAGCTGCGTCTGAGACGCATCCCCTTCACGGACGGGAGGCGGGGGGGCCCCCGGCCCCCCCCCCCCCCCCGGTGGGGGGGGGGGGGGCTGGCGGGATGTCGATACGTCCGGAGACCGCGCCGGCGGGCCAGCGGCGGGGCGCTTCGCCCGCCCCCCCCCCCCCCGGGGGGGGGGCGCCGGGGGGGCCCGGGGGCGGGGCCGCCCCCCGGGGGGGCACCCCCCCCCCCCCCGGGGGGGGGGGGGGGGGCCCCCCCCCCCCCCCCGCCTCCCGTCAGCGTGTGGTGACGTCTACGCGACCGCGGCCTGCGCCTGCACCTGCCGCTGCACCCGACCCAGCATCCCGACCATGCCGCGGATCCGCAGCGGGCTGACCGCCTCGCTCAGCCCGATCGTCAGCGGGTAGTCCGCCGGCACGGCGAGCACCTGCTCGGCGGTCAGGCCGGACAGCCCCTGCGCGAGGATCGACGCGAAGCCCCGCGTGGTCGGTGCCTCGCGCGGCGCCGTGGCGTGCATCCGGACGATGCCGGGCGCGTCGCCGTCCGCACCCACGGTGACCGTGATGAAGACGGGGGACTGGCACTCCTCGACGCGTTCGAGCTCGTCCTCGTGCCCCTGCAGGCGCTCTGGAAGCGCCGGGAGCTCGTTCGAGAACTCGAGGAGCAGCTGCAGGCGGTCCTGCTGGGAGAGTTCGAGGAAGTCGTCGCGGATCTCGGCGAGGGACTGGGGGAGTGCGTCGGTCATCGGTCGGTGATCGTACCCGGTTCGGTGCCGACGGCGATCGGGACGCGGACCGCGCTGCCCCACTCGGTCCACGAGCCGTCGTAGTTGCGGACGTTCTCGTACCCGAGCAGGTGCTGCAGGACGAACCAGGTGTGGCTCGACCGCTCGCCGATGCGGCAGTAGGCGATGACCTCGTCCGCGTCGCCGATGCCCGCGCCGTCGCGGTAGATCGCGTCGAGCTCCTCGCGGGTCTTGAAGGTGCCGTCCGGTGCCGCGGCGGTGGCCCACGGGATGTTCACGGCGGTGGGGACGTGGCCGGCGCGGAGGGCGCCCTCCTCCGGGTAGTCCGGCGCGGTGGTGCGGTCGCCGGCGTACTCCGGGGCGCTGCGGACGTCGATCAGCGGCTTGCCGAGGTGGGCGAGCACGTCGTCCTTGTAGGCGCGGATCTCGGTGTCGATCCGGTCGACGACGGGGTACTCGACCGGCGTGACCACGGTCTGGTCGGTGGTGAGCGCGCGGTCCTCGGCGATCCACTTCGCCCGGCCGCCGTCGAGGAGACGGACGTCCTCGTGGCCGAACAGCGAGAAGACCCAGAGGGCGTAGGCGGCCCACCAGTTGTTCTTGTCGCCGTAGATCACCACGGTGGTCTCGCGGCCGATGCCCTTGCTGCCGAGCAGTTCGGCGAAGGCCTCGCCGTCGATGTAGTCGCGGAGCACCGGGTCGTTGAGGTCGGTGTGCCAGTCGATCTTCACGGCACCGGGGACGTGGCCCGTCTCGTAGAGCAGGACGTCCTCGTCGGACTCGACGACGACCAGGTCCGGGGTGCCGGCGTCCAGGTGCTCCTGCAGCCACTCGGTGGAGACGAGCCGCTCCGGGTGGGCGTAGGCGGTGAACTTCTCGGACGTGTCGACCGGTGCGGTCATGGTGGGCTACCTCCAGGTGGTCATCCGGCACCGGACTAGGATCGGTCGTCGGTGCCTGTGGGCAACGGTACGCGGGCGTGCCGTGCTCCTGACGCAACGTGACACCCCACGACATGCTTCCCGAAGGACTGCCCCGATTGTCAGCGAACACCGCGCCTGAACACCTCGTCGACCGCGACCCGCAGGTGACCCCGCAGCAGATGGCTGCCGCGCTCGTCCCGCCGCCGCAGTTCGCCGACGCGTCGTTCGCCTCCTACCGGCCCGACGCGGAGTACCCGTCGCAGGCGGCGGTCCGCGACGCGGTGGAGGCCTTCGTCGCCGCCGGTCCCGCCGACCAGCCTCGCCGGGGGCTGTTCGGTCGCCGGAAGCCCGTGGCGGAGTCGACCGTGAAGTCGGGCGTCTACCTCGACGGCGGGTTCGGCGTCGGCAAGACCCACCTGCTCGCCGCCGCCTACCACGCCGCCACCGGCCGGAAGACGTTCGGCACCTTCATCGAGTACACGGCGCTCGTCGGGGCCCTCGGGTTCCAGGGCACCGTCGACCTGCTGCGCGGGACGGCGCTGGTGTGCATCGACGAGTTCGAGCTCGACGACCCCGGTGACACGATGGTGATGACGCGCCTCATCAAGGAGCTCACCGAGACGGGCACCCGGTTCGCCGCCACCTCGAACACGCCGCCGGGTGCGCTCGGCGAGGGACGGTTCGCTGCGCAGGACTTCCTGCGCGAGATCCAGGCGATGTCCGACCGGTTCGACACCATGCGCATCGACGGGCTCGACTTCCGCCGGCGTGCCGTCGACGAGTCGGCGGGCGTGGTGGCCGACGTCGCCGCGGCACTCCCCGGCGGACGCGTCACGCTCGACGACTTCCGGGCGGTGGTCGGGCACCTCGCGTCCGTGCACCCGTCGAAGTACGTCGCGATGGTCGAGGACCTCGACGCCGTCGGCCTCACCGACGTACAGCCCTTCACCGACCAGACCGATGCGCTCCGGTGGGTCGCGCTGGTGGACCGGCTGTACGACGCGCAGGTGCGGATCGTGGCGTCGGGCACCCCGCTCGACCAGGTGTACCCCGAGTCGATGCTCGACGGCGGGTACCGCAAGAAGTACCTGCGTGCGGCGAGCCGCGTCGTGGCGCTGACCCGCGCCGTGGACTGAGCCGCCTGCCGGTCGTGAGGAGCCGGTGCCCCGCTGCGCCGCGCCTCCAGGCCCCGTTCCGCGACGGCTGTCGGACACCGTCCGGACGGACCGGGAGAACTCGTGGCCCCCGTCCAGGGGACTGCCCGGGGGACGAAACACGACGTTTACACACCGGGCCGTCGCGTTACATCCGCGAAACACTTCGTGCTCCCTCGTGAAACCTCGCCTCGCCAGACTCGGTGACACCCGACGCGGACCAAGAGCCGCTGGTGCAATCGAGAGGTGAACAGATGCTTGATCAGGGCAACACGACGTTCGTGTTGGTCATGGCGGCGCTGGTGTTGTTCATGACACCCGGCCTGGCCTTCTTCTACGGCGGTCTGGTGAAGGCCAAGTCCGTCATCAGCATGATGATGATGTCCTTCGGAGCGATCGCGCTCGTGAGCGTCCTCTGGGTCGTCTACGGCTACGCCATCGCCTTCGCGAACCACGGTGACGGCACGGCGGTGTCCGGTGTCGTCGGCTTCTTCAGCATCGACTGGAACCAGATCGGCCTCGGGCAGGCGTTCGAGGAGGCCAAGGCCTCGACGATCAACGCCGCGTACCCCTCGATGGCGTTCGTCGGCTTCCAGGCGACCTTCGCGATCATCACGGTCGCGCTCATCTCCGGTGCGATCGCCGACCGTGCCAAGTTCGGCGCGTGGATGGTCTTCGCCGGCGTCTGGGTCACGGTCGTCTACTTCCCGGTCGCCTCGTGGGTCTTCAACCTCACGTCCGGCTGGGCAGCGACCTGGGGCGTCATCGACTTCGCCGGTGGCACCGCGGTCCACATCAACGCCGGTGCCGCGGGTCTCGCGCTGGCGATCGTCCTCGGCAAGCGCGTCGGCTTCGCCAAGGGCGCGCACAAGCCGCACAACCCGCCCTTCGTGCTCCTCGGTGCCGCGATCCTGTGGTTCGGCTGGTTCGGCTTCAACGCCGGCTCCGAGGGCGCCGCGGACGGCATCGCCGCGATCGCCTGGGTCAACACCCTCGCCGCCCCGGCCGCCGCGATCCTCGGTTGGCTGCTCGTCGAGAAGCTCAAGGACGGCAAGGCCACCTCGATCGGTGCCGCGTCGGGAGCCGTCACCGGCCTCGTCGCCATCACCCCGGCGTGCGCCGCGCTCACCCCGGGCTGGGGCATCCTGCTCGGCTTCCTCGCGGGCATCATCTGCTGCTTCGCGATCGACTGGAAGTACCGTCTCGGCTTCGACGACTCGCTCGACGTCGTCGGCGTCCACCTGGTCGGCGGCATCGTCGGCACGCTGTACCTCGGCTTCTTCGCGAACGACACCGGCCTGATCTACTCGGGCTCGTTCACGCAGCTCGGCAAGCAGGCCGCCGCTGCCGGCGTGGTCGGTCTCTACTCGTTCGTCCTCGCCTTCGTCATCGGCTGGATCATCGAGAAGACGATGGGCTTCCGTGTGAAGACCGAGGACGAGGTCGCCGGCATCGACACCGCGGTCCACGGCGAAGAGGGCTACGTCCTCTACGAGGAGCGCGACGAGACCCCGGTCTCCGTCCGGTAGTTCGCTGCCACACCGTCACGACGGGCCCCGCGCACGCAGCAGCGCGGGGCCCGTCGTCGTGTGCGGGGCGCGGGGGGCGCCGGGCGGGCGGGGCGGCGCGGGGCGCGGCGCCGGGGCGGGGCGCGCCGGTGGTGCGGCGCGGGTTCGCACAACGGAAGTCACCCCGAGCCGTGCGACCGCGTGGTTCGGGGTGGCTTTGGTTGTGCGGCGCGGCAGACGCCCGGCCGCCCGGCCGCCCGGGCACGCGGCACGACGGCGGGCGCGCGGCCGACGGACGCGCCCGGCGCCCCGCGTCCGGCAGAGTGGAGCCATGACGACGACGTCGAACACGCTCACGAACCTCCGCGAGGTCGGGGGACCCGGCCTCCAGCACGGCCGCCGACGCACGGTGTACCGGGCGAACACCGACCCGGTCGCCCCCGCCGCGTACCCGGCGGGCCTCGCCGCCGTGGTCGACCTGCGCCGCGTGGACGAGACGGACGCGGTGCCGCACCCGCTCGCCGCCACGCCCGCCTACCGCTCCGTGCCGCTCTTCGACCCGGCCTCGGCGATCGAGTCCGCCGCCGAGGCCGTCCAGCTCGAGGACCAGTATACCGACTGGCTCGACCGGCACCGCTCCGGCATCGCCGCGGCGCTGCGGACGATCGCCACCGCGGACGGCGACGTGCTCGTCTGCTGCGCCGCCGGCAAGGACCGCACCGGCATCGTGAGCGCGCTGCTCGCCCGGCACTGGGGCGCCGACCTCGACGCCGTCGGTGCCGACTACGCGGCCAGCGCCGCCGGGCTCGTCGAGCGGTTCGCCGCCGAGCGCGCCGCCAGCACGGACCCCGTGGCGACGGCGATCGGCCACCGCTGCGTGCCGGAGATCATGACGACGGTCATCGAGCGCGTCGAGCGGCGGTGGGGCTCGGTGGACGGGTACCTCCGCAGCATCGGGCTGCGGGACGACGAGATCGCCGCGCTCTGACCGGTGGCTGCGCGCGCGACGCGGGTCCGGCTCTGGACGTGCGGACGGACGGGAGGCGCGGTGCGGGTCGGACCCGCACCGCGCCTCCCGTCATGGGTCGCGTCAGCGACGTGGTGGCGTCAGCGCGTCACCAGGCGTAGTCCTCCGGCGAGGTCTTGTGCCCCGGGAAGATCTCGTCGAGCCGGTCGAGTGCACGCTGGTCGAGGCGGATGTCGACGGCGCGGACCGCGGACTCCCACTGCTCCATCGTGCGCGGGCCGGTGATCGGTGCCGTGACGCCGGGCTGGTGCAGGAGCCACGCCAGGGCGAGCTCGCCCGGGGTGTGCCCGAGCTCCTTCGCGAACGACTCGTAGGCGGTGAGCTGGTCGCGGTGGCCCTCGACGTACTCGGCACTGCGGCCCGAGAGGCGACGCGAGCCGTTCTCGGTCTTCTCGATGACGCCACCGAGGAGGCCGCCCTGCAGCGGTGACCACGGGATCACGCCGAGGCCGTACTCACGGGCGGCCGGGAGGACCTCGCGCTCGATGTCGCGCACGACGAGGTTGTAGATCGACTGCTCGCTGACGAGGCCGAGGGTGTTCCGGCGCGCGGCGGCCTCCTGGGCCTGGGCGATGTGCCACCCGGCGAAGTTCGACGAGCCGACGTAGAGCACCTTGCCCTGCTGCACGGCGACGTCGAGCGCCTGCCAGATCTCGTCCCACGGGGTAGCACGGTCGACGTGGTGGAACTGGTAGAGGTCGATGTGGTCCGTCTGGAGGCGCTGCAGGCTCGCGTCGAGGGCCTGGCGGATGTTGTACGCGCTGAGCTTCCCGCCGTTCGGCCAGTCGATCATGTCGCCGTAGACCTTCGTCGCGAGGACGGTCTTCTCACGCCGCCCGCCCCCCTTGGCGAACCAGCGGCCGATGATCTCCTCGGTGGCGCCCTTGCCCACCGAGCCGCCGTAGCCGTTGGCGGTGTCGAAGAAGTTGACGCCGAGCTCGTGGGCCCGGTCCATGATGGCGTGCGAGTCGTCCTCGCTGGTCTCCGGGCCGAAGTTCATGGTCCCGAGCACGGCTCGTGAGACCGACAACCCTGTGCGGCCGAGGTGTGTGTAGTCCATGGTCCAGGTCTACGCGGTCCCGGTCTCCGCAGGCAGGCCCTGTGGGTACCCGCCTCGGAGGGTGCGCTCCATGCCGCGCCGGGCATGAGCGGGTCGCGCAGGGGAGTAGCGTGCGGTCTCGTGAACACCCCAGCACTCCGTGGCAGCCGGATCCTCGGGTTCGGCCACCACCAGCCAGCACGCGTCCTGACCAACGACGAGCTCTCGACCATGGTCGACACGAACGACGAGTGGATCCGCACGAGGACCGGGATCGAGACCCGGCACATCGCCGGACCGTCGGACACCGTGACCTCCATGGCGATCGAGGCAGCGCGGAACGCCCTCGCCGACGCCGGCGTCGCGCCCTCCGACGTCGGACTGGTCATCGTCGCGTCCACCACCCACCGCGACCGGGCGCCCTACACCGCCGGTCGGGTCGCCGCGGCGCTCGGCCTGTCGCCCGCCGCCGCACCCATCGACATCAACACCGCCTGCAGCGGCTTCGAGTACGGCGTCGCGCTGGCCGACCAGGCGATCCGCGTCGGGTCGACGGACATCGCGGTCGTCGTCGGCTCGGAGGTGCTGTCCGGCATCGTCGACTGGACCGACCGATCCACGTGCGTGCTCGTCGGGGACGGTGCCGGTGCCGCCGTGCTGGGTGTGTCCGACGAGGCCCAGATCGGCCCGGTGTCGTGGGGGAGCGTGCCGCACCTCGAGGAGGCCGTGCTCGTCTCCGGCGACCCCGAGCGCTTCAGCCAGGAGGGTCGCTCCATCTACCGTTGGGCCATCACCGACGCCGCCGACCACGCCCGGGCAGCCGTCGCCGCTGCGGGGCTCACGATGGACGACATCGGGGTGTTCGCGTTCCACCAGGCGAACCTGCGGATCATCGAGCCGCTCGTGCACGCTCTCGGCGGGGAGTCGAAGTTCGTGGTGCGGGACGTCGTCGAGTCGGGGAACACGTCGGCGGCGAGCGTGCCGCTCGGGCTGTCGAAGGCGTGGGCCCGAGGGGACCTCCCCGAGGGGGTGCCGGCGCTGCTCTTCGGGTTCGGCGGTGGGTTCGCGCACGCTGGGCAGGTGGTGACGACGCCGGTGCGGGGGCGCTGAGGCGGGCTTGCGTCAGGACGGACGGGAGGCGCGGTGCCGGCTGGCGCCGCGCCTCCCGTCCGTCTGTCGGTTGCGTTCGGCCGGTCGGCGGTTGCGCCCGGCCGATCGGTGGCTTGCGTCCGATCGCTGGTTCACGTCCGGCCGGTGGTTTGCGTCCGGCTGGTGGTTCGCGTCTGGTCGGCGGTTTGCGTCCGGCTGGTGGTTTGCGTCTGGTCGGCGGTTTGCGTCCGGCTGGTGGTTTGCGTCTGGTCGGTGGTTTGCGTCCGGCTGGTGGTTCGCGTCCGGTCGGCGGTTTGCGTCCGGTCGGTGGGTTGCGTCCGGTCGGTCGGCGATCGCGCCCGTCAGTCGCCGGTGCGGTCCGGGGTGTCGGCCCAGAGGTCCTCGCGACCCTTCCGGCGACCGATCGCCCGCCGTTCCTTCGGCGCCTTGGCCTGCTTGGGTTCCTTGGGCGCCTTCGAGTCCTTGGCCGGCTTCGGTTCCTTGCCCGACTTCGGTTCCAGCACGATCGGGAACTGTGCCGGGGGCAGCCCGAACCCCGTCCGCGAGGCCTGGATCACCTTCCGCCCGAGCGCGTGGTTCCCGAGGCCACCGACCGCCGCACCGATCCCGAACGGGAGGGCTCGACCGACGATCGTCGTGCCCTGCCGCGCGGCGAAGCGCTTGATGAACTGGTCACGCACCTGTCCGCCGATGCCGTTCACGACCTGCTTCGGGAGGGACGACGTCACCATCTCGCCCCAGAACGCGGTGCGGACCTGTCCACCGGCGATCTGGCCCGCGAGCTGGTTGATGAGCTGGGTGCCCGGCGAGCCGAGGATCATCGCCATCACGAGCATGCGTGCGCGCTCGGGATCGTCGAGCGCGATGCCGTGCACCTCGGTCACGGACTGCGCGAACAGGGCCGTGGTCTCGAGGAAGCCGACGGTCTCGGCGCCGCTCAACCCGAGGGCCGCCGCCATGCCGACGCCCGGGATCACCGCGCTCGCGCCGACGGCTGCACCGCCCGTGGTCACCGCCGCGAGGTACTGCCGCTCGAGGATCTGGATGATCTCGGCCGGGGTCGAGTCGGGGTGCCGACGGCGGAGTGCCCGCACGTGGGCCACCACGACGGGGCGTTGCACGCTCAGCACCCGGTCGAGCATCTTGACCCAGCCGGCCGGCTGGGTCTGCTCGGGGGTGCGCGCGTTCGGATCGGTGGGGGTGGAGGCCACAGGCGCTGCCGGCAAGGGCACGATCGCCTGGTCCTTCTGCTCTCGGGCCATGGAGACGACGGTACGCCGGACGCATGGGAGGCTCGTCGGATGACCCCTGCACACGCACTCGATGCAGCACGGCGCGCTGCCGGATTCCTGACGCCGGACGAGGTCGCTGCACTGGCGCCGAACGTGCTGGTCCTGGACCCGGCGTCCGTGCTGGTCGGTCGTTCGGTGGTCATCGAGCCGGGCGTCGTGCTGTACCCGGGTGCCGTCCTCGAGAGCCGGGGGATCGGGACCGTCGTCGTCCGCGCGGAGGCGCGGTTGGGGCCTGGGCCGGTGACGGTCCTCGCGGACGGGGCGCGCGTCGAGATCGGTCGGGCGGAGCTCGGGCCCGGTCCGGTCACGGTCGTCGCGGTCGGTGCGGCCTCGTCCGGTTCCGGGAGTGCCGACGTGGAGATCGGCGCGGGTGCACGGCTGTCCGGTGGCTGTCTCGTCGAGGGACCGGCGACGATCGGCGCCGGTGCGCAGGTGATCGGGACGGTTGCGGTCCGTGACGTCGTCCTCGGCGCCGGGGCCGACCGCCACGACCCGGACCCGGACCGGCGCGGTGCCGTCGTCAAGGGCACGGGGCGGGTCCACGGCGTCCGACTCGGAGCGGGCGACGTGGTCGTCGGCCGTGCCACGGTCTCCGGTGTCGAACGCCAACGAGCCCACCACCCGGACGCTCCGCGGTTCACCGGCACGTGATCCCCGCCCGTCGCAGCTTCGCCCGGACCCGCTCGGGATCCATCAGGTCCGCCCAGGTCAGCCGGACGACGGCGCGGACCTCGGGGAAGGAGCGCACGAAGTCCTCGCGCTGCTTCTCCTGCCAGTGGGCGTCAGCGGTGGTGGAGCCGCGCAGCATCGCCGGGTCCTCGTACTTCCCGCGGCCGTCCACCTCGACCACCACGCCGGCCTCGGGGAACCAGAAGTCGACGATCGCCGTGCGTTCCCCGGGCCGTCGGAACGTGTGCTGCTGTACGGGCTGCGGGACGCCGAGCTGCCGGAACCGGACCCGGCACACCGACTCCGCCGGCGACCCGGACAGCCCCGACCCCATCCCGATCGCGACCCCCGCCTTCGTCCGTCCCTTGCGCAGCGAGCCCGCCTCGCGCTCGAGCTCCGTCGTGGTCGCGAGGCCACGGCCGAGCACGTGGTCGATGACGGGGAGCGAGTGGATCAGCGGTCGTGACGCCGCCAGGTCCACCGCCGTCCGGGCCGCATCGGTCGCGGCGATCTCGTTCGCCCGGGTGCGACCCAACGGTGGTCGGTGTTCGGAACCGTGTCGGACGAACCACGCCGTGACGCGGGTGTTCGGGGAGGTCGGATCGCACACGTGCACCTTCGGTGGCCACGGCCCCACGAACGGCAGTCCGAGCACGGCGCACGCGGACTCGTGCGAGACCAGGTCGCTCGGGCGTGCGCGGTGGATCGAAGCCCGCACGAGCACGTGGTGCCGATGCTCGGGCAGGAGATCGTCCAGCGCACCCTGCTGCACGAGCACGCCGGGCCGGATCCGGACCAGCTGCCCACGGAGGACGGCTCGTTCGAGGTGCCGCCGTTCCGCACTCGGGAGCCCGGTCGTGCGGATGATCTCGATGTCGTCTGCTCTGCTCACCGCCCCAGGGTCGCGCCCGCGTCGGCCCCGGGCGTCCGTGCCGCCGGATCCGTGGACACCTCCGGTCATCGAGCAGCTTGTGGAGGACCGAGGGTGATCCGTGCGTGTACATCGACCGACAAGACACTCGTCGATCGTCGGGCGTGATGTCGCTCCATGCACGTGCATCTCATGCGTGTGCAGGTTCCGACGAAGCACGCGTCGATCGACTCGCGCGATGTCGAAACACGCGCGGAACCCGGCCAGCGCTCAGCGCGCGGCGAGCTCCGCGCGCAGCGGCAGGTCCTGCTCCTCGAGGATGAGCTGCGCTCCGACCGACGTCCGGGCGTTCACGACGATCGGCGCGAGCAGGTTCACCGTGGTCCCGCCGTCGGCGCCGCCCGGGTTCGCGACGACGAGCAGCATCGCGTCCTCTGGTGCGGTCAGCCCGAGCCCGGCCGCCTGCTCGTCCGTGAGCTCCGGCGCGTACGACGGCAGGTGCACCGCGGCGTCGAGCACGAACAAGCGCGCGTCGTCGCCCACGAGCGTGAAGAGCCCGTCGGCGCCGTCCACGGGCGTCAGCGTGAAGACGGGGGCGGGCGCCAGGCCGAACGGCGGGACGGCGAAGGTCAGGTCGATGCTCATCGGAGGTAGTCCATCAGGGTCGGCTGCAGGACCTTCGCGGTGACGGCGAGGGCTGCCTGGTAGTTGGTCTGCTGCACCTGCAGGTCGAGGACGGCCTTCGCGAGGTCCTTGTCCTCGATGCCGGCGCGCCGGTTCTCGAGCGAGACGGTCGCGCTCTTCAGGGAGTCCTGCGCGGAGAGGGCCGCGGCGTGCCGGACGCCCACGTCGGCCTGGATGCCGCGGACGGTGCTGATCGCGGCGTCGACGTCGTTGATGCGGGGGTTCACGTTCACGCCGTTCTGCAGGTCGCCGACGATCGAGTCGATCATGGCGAAGACGGACGAGTTCCCCGAGCCGAACACCGCGGTGCCGGCGGTGTCGACCCGCACGGTGGTGCCGTCGCCGATGCGTCGGGTGACGTCGGTGCCGGAGGACGCCCACCCGGTCGCCGGGTCGTACGCGGTGGCGGCGGTGGACGATCCGGCGAACACCGATCGCGTGCCGTAGGTCGTGTTCGCCCGGGACTCGAGCTCGGACTTGAGGGACTGGAACTGCGTGATGAACGCGTCGCGGTCGGTGTCGCTCATGGTGCCGCTGTTCGCCGCCTGCACGGTGAGGTCGCGCACGTTGTTGAGCACGGAGTACACGCTCGACAGGGCGCTGTCGGTCGTGGCGAGCCAGCCGGCCGCGTCGTTCGCGTTGCGCGTGTACTGCGCGGCGGCCGCCTGCTCCTTGCGCACCTGCATCGACGAGGCGGTCCCGACGGGATCGTCGGACGGCCGCTGGATG
The DNA here is from genome assembly GCF_044745045.1 of Curtobacterium sp. NPDC087082. Lineage (NCBI taxonomy): Bacteria > Bacillati > Actinomycetota > Actinomycetes > Micrococcales > Microbacteriaceae > Curtobacterium > Curtobacterium sp. NPDC087082. Next base: position 85,027 of record NZ_JBIUZN010000005.1, read on the forward strand.
TTCTTCAGCGTCGTCGCCTGGTCGGTGAGCTGCGCGAGCTTCGCGGCGCCGGCCTGCAGCCTGGCGCTCGCGGCCGTCATCGACATCTGGGTGGTCACACGGGTGATCACGGTCAGCCCCTCCCGACGAGTCCGACGCGGTTGATGATGGTGTCGAGCATCTCGTCGACGGCGGTCAGGACCCGCGCGGCGCCCTGGTACGCGTGCTGGTAGCTCAGCAGGTTGACGTTCTCCTCGTCGAGGTCCACACCGGCGCTCGACTGCTGCTGCGTGCGCGCGTTGGTCAGCGCGAGTCCGGTGAGCGTCGATTCCGACGCGGCGGACCTGGAGGCGCTGCCCACCCCCGCCACGAACGTCGCCCAGGAGCGGTCGGCACCGTCGGAGGCCGCGCCGAGTCGCGAGAGCGCGTCGGTGAACGAGTCGTCGAGTTCCCCCGCCGCGTTCCGCGTCGCCAGGCCGCTGCCGTCGGTCGGGACGACCGAGAGGCCCTGGGCAGCCGGGACGCCGGCCGCGAGGGAGAAGAACGGGGACCCGGTGGCACCGGTCGGTGTCGTCCCCGTGGCGTGCACGGCGTTGACCGCGGTGGCGAGCTTCGTCGCGACCTGGTCGTAGGACGCGGACGCCTCGGCGAGTGCTCCGCCGGTGCCGTTCGCCGTCGCGGGGGCGAGCAGTGAGAGGTTCCCGCCGATCGAGCCGCCGGACAGGGCGACCGCGCCGGCCGTGCCCGAGGTCCAGGTGAGGGTGACCGCGGCACCGTCGGCCATGCGCTGCCCGCCGCCGAGCGCCACGGAGCGGGCATCGGTGCCCTGCACGATGGCGTTGCCGCCGATGAGCACGTCGACGGTGCCGTCGGTGTTCGGTCGGACCGTGCCGCCGGCCAGCGAGGCGATCTGCTGGGTGAGCTGGTCGCGCTGGTCCAGCAGCTCGTTCGCGTTCCCGCCGGACGCCAGCGCGGTGCGGATCCGACCGTTCAGGTCGGCGACCTGCGACGCGGCGACGTTGAGCTGCTGCACCTGGCCGTCGACGGTGCCACGGACGCTCGTCCACTGTGCGTCGATCGCCTTCGAGCCGCTGGCGAGCGCGTTGGCGACGGTCTTCGCGGCGCCGATGACGGCGCTGGCGGCACCGGGGTCGTCCGGGTGGCTGGAGAGCTCGCTCCACGAGGACCAGAACGCGTCGAGCTTGCTGGCGAGCCCGTCGTCACCGGGTTCGTTCAGCCCGTTCTCGAGCGCGGCGAGTGCGGTGGCGCGGGCGTCGGCGTAGGCCGAGGAGCCGGAGGCCACCCGCACGCCGGCGTCGAGCGTGAGGGACGCCAGGCGGGCGATGCCGTCGACGGACACGCCCTGTCCCGCGAGCGCTGCGGTCCCGCGCATGAACCCGGTCTGGGCGGCGGGGATCGAGGACTGCGAGACGCGCTGGCGGGTGTACCCGGCGGTGCCGGCGTTGGCGATGTTCTGCCCGGTGACGTCGATGCCGGCACGGGCCGCGGCGAGGCCGGAGTAGGCGGTGGCGAGGGAGCCGAAGGTGCTGACCACGGTGCTACAGGGTCCCCTCGAAGAGTCGTGCGCCGTCCGTGCCCGTACCCGAGGTACCACTGGCGTCGTAGGTGGCGGCACCCGTGACGGACCCGGCGAGCGTCTCCTCGGTCGCCTGCGCGGCGGCACGGAGGAAGCGGTCGTTCTCGTCGCGGAGCGCCCCGATCTGCGTGGTGAGCTCCACCATCGCGGTGAGGTGGGCGGCGAGGATCTCGCCCCAGGGGCCGTTCGGCGCAGCGGCGACGACCTCGCGCAGGGGAGCGTCGGCGGCGACGCCCCACTCCTCGGCGACCTCGGCACTCGACGCGGCGCGCTCGAGACCGGTGCTGCGGAGGCGCTCGAGGACCTGCTCGACCTCGCGGCTGGCGTGCGAGACCCAGCGGGAGCGACCGGCCGCGAGGAGCAGCTGTTCCTCCTCGAGCTTGAAGGTGAGCAGCTCGAGCAGTTCGCGTTCGCGCCAGAGCACGGCGGACAGTTCGTTCACGCTCATCAGCTCCTCCCGGTGGGGTGTGTCGGTCATCCTGCGGACACCGGGACCTATCGGGTCGCGGGTGCCGGGCGTAAGCACCGACCGGGCGAGTGCGCCTGCCGGACACGAGCCGCGCCTCCTGGCAAGCACCCCATCGGGGGACAAGAACGCGCGTTCCCGAGCCGGGGTCCCCCCAAATGCCGACCGGGAAAACTGCCCCTCACCCCCGCTTTGGGGACGGTTGTGCACCCACTCAGGGCTTTGCCAGCCGATACATTCGAAGCGCACCGCGGGGGACACCCCGCACCGCGTCGCAGGGACGCACGGTGCACCACCCGGAGGGACCCGGGTGGGTCTTCGGCGTACGCACCGGCCATCCGAGGCCGGCGTCCGCCGCGCCCACGGACGGGTCAGGCATGTCAGGCGACCAGGGGATCAGCATGGACCGGAACGACCGCAACGCGATGATCGTGGAGCACCTCCCGCTCGTGGGCTACATCGTCGCCGACGTGCGGGCGCGTGCCACGCACCTCGACCGTGATGACCTCGCCGCCGTCGGGTCGCTGGCCCTCGTCGCCGCGGCCGAGGCCTTCGACCCCGACCTCGGCGTCCCCTTCGGCGCGTACGCCCGCACCCGCATCACCGGCGCGATCGCCGACGACATGCGCTCCGCCGACTGGGCGTCCCGCGGCACCCGGAAGCGGATCCGCGAGACCCTCGCCACGCAGGAGGCGCTGTCGGCCCGGCTCGGGCGGAGCGTCGGCGTGCAGGAGATCGCGGACGCGATGGGCGTCGACCGCCAGACCGCCGCCGACGCCATGAGCGACGCGGCCCGGACCGTCTCGCCGATCGACGAGACCGTGCACGACACCCTCGCCGCGGACCTGCCGCTGCCGGGTGAGGACCTGCTCGAAGCGGAGAAGCGCCGCTACCTCCGTGCCGCCGTCGAGGCGCTGCCGGAGCGGATGCGCTTCGTGGTCGAGAACGTGTACTTCGGCGACCGGTCGGTGACCGAGGTCGCCGCCGAGCTCGGGATCACCCACTCCGCCGTGTCGCAGCAGCGCTCCGAGGCGATGCGCCTGCTCCGCGACGGACTCGCCGCGCACTACGGGGACGACGGCGTCACCGTGGAGCCGGCCTCGAAGACCACCGCCGCGCGCCGCAGTGCGTACCTGGCACGGGTCGCCGCGAACGCCGCAGCCGGCGTGGCGCGGGCCGTGCAGGACGCCACGACGGCCACGACCGCCCCCGTCGTCGCGGTGAGCTAGCCCTCGGCGGTCTCGTCGCACGACGAATTCCGCCGATTCCCTAACGGCTCCGGCCAACCGGTCGAGAGTCACCCCTGTCAGCCCACGGACGGGCAGACGTACGACCCAGATTTCACGGAGGAAACCACCATGGGTATGTCCATCAACACCAACCTCTCGGCACTCAACACGTACCGGAACCTGAACTCGACGCAGAACGACCTGTCGAAGTCCCTCGAGAAGCTCTCGTCGGGCCTCCGCATCAACCGTGCTGCCGACGACGCGGCCGGTCTGTCGATCTCCGAGGGGCTGAAGTCCCAGGTCGGTGGCCTCACGGTCGCCGCCCGCAACGCACAGGACGGCATCTCCGTCGTGCAGACCGCTGAAGGTGGCCTCACCGAGACCCACTCGATCCTCCAGCGCATGCGCGACCTCGCCGTGCAGGCCGGCAACGACTCGAACAACGCGGACTCCCGCACGGCGATCTCCACCGAGGTCGGCGAGCTGTCCAAGGAGCTCACCCGCATCTCCCAGTCGACCAACTTCAACGGCATCAACCTGCTCGACGGCTCCGCCGGCACCGCAGGCGTCCTGAAGTTCCAGGTCGGCGCCAACGGCGACGCGGCGAGCCAGATCGACGTCGACCTGTCGGGCGCGAACGTCTCGACCGTGGCGACCGCCGTCACCGGTCTCGACTTCACGACCGCCACCGGTGCGCAGACCGCGATCACCACGATCGACGCGCAGATCAAGAGCGTGTCGACGGCACGTTCGAACATCGGTGCCATCCAGAACCGCTTCGACCACGCCATCAACGTGACGAACGTGGCCAAGGAGAACCTCACCGCTGCCGGTTCGCGCATCACCGACGTCGACATGGCGGAGGAGATGGTCAAGTACACGCGCGACAACATCCTCAGCCAGGCCGGCACCTCGATGCTCGCGCAGGCCAACCAGAGCACGCAGGGTGTGCTCTCGCTCCTGCGCTAGCAGCGCTGACGCCGCCGTCCGGGATCGTTCAGGTACCCCGGGCGGCGGCGTCACCCGCACCCTTTCCCCTCGTAGCGGCAGGAGCCATCGATGTCGTCCGTGTCTTCGGCGAGCAGTCTCGCGATCGACGGTCTCGTCAGCGGTCTCAAGACCACCGACCTCATCAACTCGCTGATGAGCGTCGAGGGGGTCCCGCAGACGCTCCTCAAGAACAAGCTCACCAGCACCAACTCGTTCATCTCGTCACTGCAGACGATCAACGGGCTCGTGCAGACCCTCGCGACGAAGGCGAAGGACGCGGCGAAGGTGACCTCGCTCGACCTCTTCACGGCCACGAGTTCGTCGCCGGGCGTCACCGCGGTCACCGGGGCAAACGCCAGCGCCGGGTCGCTGAGCTTCACGGTCGGGTCCACCGCGTCGGCGCAGGTCGGCGTCACCGCGGCGATGGCGACGTGGTCCTCCGCGGCCGAGCCGATCACGCTCGTCGGCGCCGACGGCACGAAGACGACCGTCACACCGGCCTCCGGGTCCCTCGACGACACCGTGTCCGCGATCAACAAGTCGGGCGCCGGCGTCACGGCGACGCGGGTCGCTGCCGGGACCGACGCCGACGGCACGAAGCTCTACCGCCTGCAGCTCACCTCGGCGAAGACCGGGGCCGCCGGAGCGTTCGAGGTGTACCGCGGCACGGCCGACGAGGTCACCGCCGGCACCGCGACGAACGTCCTCACCCAGGTCGGTGCCGCGGTCGTCACGCAGGCGAAGGACGCCAGCGTGACCCTGTGGGCCGGTACCGCGGCGGCGCAGACGGTGACGAGCACGACGAACACCTTCACCGACCTCGTCCCCGGGGTCAGCGTCACGGTGACGCGGCCCACCACCGACCCGGTGACGCTGACCATCGCGCAGGACACGACGAAGGCGCAGACCGTCGCGTCCGGCCTCGTCGATGCGATGAACGCCGTGGCCGCGTACTACAGCTCGAACACCGCCGTCACGAGCACGACCAGCCCGACGACCGGCACCACCACGACGACGGCCGGCGTGCTCTCCGGCGACGGCACCACGCGTGACGTCGTCCAGCGGCTCGCGAGCACGATGTCCGCGCCGGTGGGCGGGAAGTCCCCGTCGTCGATCGGGATCTCGATCACGAAGGACGGCGACTTCACCTTCGACGCCGACGTCTTCCAGAAGGCCCTCGCGACCGATCCGGAGGGCACGCAGGCGATGCTCTCGGGCGTCGCGGCGAACGTCGGCGCCGCTGCCACCTCGGCCTCCGACAAGTACGACGGGTCCATCACCACCGCGATCACCGGACAGCAGGCCGTCGCGAAGGACCTCAACATCCAGATCGACAGCTGGACCGACCGGCTCACCTCGCGTCGCGCAGCGTTGCAGACGATGTACGCGAGCCTCGAGACCAGCCTCAGCAAGCTCCAGTCCCAGTCCAGCTGGCTCGCGAGCCAGCTGGCGTCGACGACGAGCTGACAGGAACACCGATGAACGCCTTCGACCTCCAGTCCGCCGCCTTCCGACAGGCCGCGCAGCCCCGCACCGTCACGGACCAGCGCCGTGCCCAGTACACGAACGAAGCCGTGCTCTCGGCGACGCCGGCGCAGCTCGTCACGATGCTCTACGATCGGCTGCTCCTCGACCTGCACCGCGCCGAGGCCGCACAGACGACCGCCGACTGGGACGCGGCCCGCGAGCAGCTCCTGCACGCGCAGGCCATCGTCGGCGAGCTGTCCTCGACGCTGAAGATCGACGTGTGGGACGGCGGCGAGGGACTGCTGGCGATCTACAACTACGCGTCGACGTCGCTCATCACCGCGAACGTGCACCGGGACGTCCAGGCCACCCGAGACTGCATCCGGATCCTCGAGCCGCTGCGGCAGTCGTGGCACGAGGCCGCCGCGTCGATCCCGGCGGCGACCACGGTGCAGCACCCGACCGGCGGGGCACTCGGTGTCGCCTGACGCGGATCGCCGTGCCGCGTGGGAGGCCGTGCTCGAGGCGCTCGAAGCCGACCTGACGGCGGGCGGCGACGTGCGGTGGTCCGAGCCGACCGGGCTGGGGCCGGTGCCGCGGGAGCTGGTGGGGCGTGCCTCCCGGCTGCTCGCCGCGCAGCGGGACCGGATCGCGGCGCTCGAGGGGGACCGTCGGGCGACGCTCGACCACCTCGGGGCGCTCCGGGCGGTGGACGCGACGCGGGAGCCGCGCGGTTCGGTGTACCTCGACGCGTCCGCCTGACGCGGGGCGCGGCGCGGGCGCGGGGGCCGCGGCGCGGGCGGCGGCCGCGCGGATGCGTGTGCATCGTGCGACGAAGCACGCGTCGATCGACTGGCGGAACGTCGGAGCATGCACACGCACCGGATGCGTGTGCATCGTGCGACGAAGCACGCGTCGATCGACCGGCGGAACGTCGGAGCATGCACACGCACCGGATGCGTGTGCATCGTGCGACGAAGCACGCGTCGATCGACCGGCGGAATGTCGAAGTGTGCACACGTGAGCCGCCCCCGCCCCCCGTTCGGGGCGACCCCTAACGCGCCCCACGGCCCGGCCGACAGCGCCCCCTGAGCACGGATCGCTCACCAGTTCGGCCACGGATCGGCCACCGCCATCAGGCGACGTCAACAGGGGACGTCGTCAGCGAGGGGACGGTCCACCAGTGTTCGATTCCGTGACGAGCGTCGCACTGCAGAGTGCGCTCGACGGCCTGTCGATGCGACAGAAGGTCATCGCGAACAACATCGCGAACATCAACACGCCGAACTACCACGCCGAGAAGGTCCAGTTCGAGGACGCCCTGGCGAAGTCGATCGTCGACGGGGACGGCGGCACGACCCCGACCGTCGCGCGGAGCCTCGAGCCGACGAACACGAACGGCAACAACGTCAACCTCGACGAGGAGACGCTCTCGAACATCGACACCGTGCTCCGGTACCAGTTCGCCACGCAGGCGATGAACTCCGAGCTCACCAGTGTCCGCGCGGCGATGCGGACCACCTCGTGACCACGTTCGACGCGATCGGCATCGCGAGCACCGGCATGACGGTGCACCGCAAGTGGCTCGACGCCGTGTCGGACAACATCGCGAACGTCAACACGGTGAAGTCGATGGACGACTCCGCCTTCCAGGCCCGCTACGTCGAGGTCCAGGAGGGCAACGGCGTCTCCGGCGCCTACGTCAAGGGCGCCGCGTTCGGCAGCGCCGCCGGCCGGGTCACGTACGACCCGGACAACCCGCTCGCGAACGCGGAGGGCTACGTCCGCATGCCGGACATCGACCTCGGCACGCAGATGGCGGACCTCATCATGGCCCAGCGGGGCTACCAGGCGAACGCCGCCGTGGTCGACCGCGCGAAGACCGCCTACGAGGCGGCCCTGCAGATCGGGAAGAACTGATGCCCATCGACGCCGTGAACGGTGTGACCACCAACGCGATGACGAACGCGATGACGAGCCTGAGCGGCACGTCCAGCGACGTCGGCACGAGCGCGACGAGCGGAGTCGCGGCCGCCGGCGCGACGTCCGACGGCAGCGGGTTCGCCGCATCGCTCGGGAACGCGGTCGACGGGCTCCAGCAGCTGCAGAGCGACTCGAAGACCCTCGCGCTCAAGGCCGTCACCGGCAACCTCGACGACATCCACGACGCGACCATCGCCGCCACCCGCGCCCAGGTCACGCTCGAGCTCGTCTCCGCCGTCCGCAACAAGGGCGTCGACGCCTTCAACGAGATCATGAGGATGCAGGCCTGATGCCCGTCGCCGTCAAGGACCTCTTCGGTCGTCTCGCCGCCTACGTCAAGGGCTTCAGCGCTGCCCAGCGGACCATCGCGATCCTCGTCATCGCCGCGCTCGTGCTTGGCGGCATCGCGCTCGCGAGCTGGCTCGGCAAGGCGTCCTACGCCCCGCTGTTCACCGGACTGGCGGCGGCCGACGCGGCGAGCGTCACCGACCAGCTCACCACCGACGGTGTGCCGTACCAGCTCACCGACGGCGGTGCCACGATCCTCGTCCCGCAGGGGTCGGTGTACTCGGAGCGGCTCAAGGCCGCGTCGAACGGGCTCCCTGCATCGAACGAGGGCGGCTACTCGCTGCTCGACAAGATGGGCGTGACGAGCTCCGAGTTCCAGCAGGACGTCACGTACAAGCGCGCGATGGAGGGCGAGCTCGCGAAGACCATCGGCGCGATGGACGGCGTCCAGACCGCCACCGTGCAGCTCGCGATCCCCGAGAAGACCGTGTTCGTCTCCGAGGAGAAGGACCCGACCGCGTCGGTGTTCATCGCCACGAAGAACGGCAGCGAGCTGAGCACCGACCAGGTCCAGGCGATCGTGCACCTGACGAGCGCCGCCGTCGAGGGCATGCAGCCGACCGACGTCTCCGTCGTCGACGCGAAGGGCCAGACGCTCTCCGCCGTCGGCACCGGCGCGACCGGCAGCGGGGCGGACCAGGCGGCCGACTACGACGCCTCGACGAGCAAGAAGATCCAGGACCTGCTCGACACGACCCTCGGCACCGGGAACGCCAGCGTCGTGGTGTCCGCCACGATGAACCAGAACTCGGGCACCCGCACGTCGGAGTCCTACACGACGCCGACGACCGGCCCGGTCGCGCTCAACGAGTCGTCCACCACCGAGCAGTACGGCGCGGGGTCCGGTGCCGGCGGTGCCGGGGCGACCGGCGTCCTCGGCCCGGACAACATCGCCGTGCCGAACGGCACCGCGACGAGCGGCGCCGACGACGGGTACAAGAACGAGTCCGCGACGAAGAACAACGCCGTCGACCACACCACCGAGACCACGCAGCTGCCGGCCGGTGGGCTCTCCCGTCAGACGATCTCGGTCGCGCTGAACTCCAAGGCGGCCGCGGTGCAGAACGCGAACCTGCAGAGCATCAACGACCTCGTGGCCGCGGCCGCCGGTGTCGACCAGACCCGCGGCGACCAGGTCCGCGTGGCGATGATGGACTTCGACACCAGCGCCGCCGACAAGGCGACGAAGGCGCTCGAGGCCCAGCAGAAGGCGGACCAGCAGGAGGCGCTGTGGTCGTCGATCCGCACCGCCGGGATCGTCGTCGGCGCGCTGCTCGCCCTCATCGCGATCATCGTCTTCCTCGCCCGCCGCAGCCGGAAGCAGGAGCGCGAGGCGGTCGACCTCGGGGAGCTCGACGCGTTCTCCGGCGAGACCTTCCAGCTCCCGCTCGCCGTCGACGGCGCCGCGGACCGGAGCACCCTGCAGGCCGGTGACGCCCCGACCGTCGCGCTGCCCACCGTCCCGCACGACGACGCCCCCACCGAGGTCCTCACCACCGAGGAGATCACCGCGGAGCGTCGTCGCCAGGACATCTCCGCCCTCGCCGAGCGGGACCCGAAGCGCACGGCCGAGCTCCTCCGCGGACTCCTCGACGACCGGGCACCGGTGTGAGCGCCCTGGTGCCGAGCGCCGGCGGGACCGGCGCTGGAGACCGTGCGCTGACCGGTGCGCAGAAGGTCGCGCTCATCCTCATGCAGATGGAGACCGAGCGCGCCGCCGAGGTGATGAAGCAGTTCACCGAGATCGAGGCCGAGGAGATCTCCGCCGAGATCGTCCGGATGCGCCGCGTCGAGGACACCGTCGTCGACAAGACCCTGACCGAGTTCCACCGGATGACGCTGAGCGGCCGCACGCAGAAGCGCGGCGGCAAGGAGACCGCGCTCGGCCTGCTCGAGGCGTCCTTCGGTGCCGAACGCGCCGCCGGCGTCATGGACCGGCTCGCCTCGAACCTCGCCGGGCAGTCGTTCGACTTCCTCGACGACGCCGAGCCCGGCCAGGTCGTCACGCTCCTCGAGGGCGAACTCCCGCAGACCATCGCCCTCGTGCTCGCACACCTGAAGCCGGCGCAGGCCAGCGCCGTGCTGGCCGGGGTGGACGAGCGCGCCCGCACCGACGTCGCCCAGGCGTTCGCGACCATGGGGAGCGCGACCCCGGAAGCCGTCGGGATCGTCGCCGGCGTCCTCCGCCAGCGCGCCGGTGCCGTCGTGTCGCCGCGCGAGAGCGTCGAGGTCGTCGGCGGCATCGCCCCGCTCGTCGACATCATCAACCGCTCGGACGTCGCCACCGAGAAGGCCGTGCTCGACGGGCTCGAGGCGCGCGACCCCGAACTCGCCGAGGACATCCGCTCCCGGATGCTCACGTTCGAGGACATCGTCAAGCTCGAGTCCCGCGACATCCAGCAGGTCCTGCGCGGGATCGACTCGAAGCTCCTCGCGACCGCCATGAAGGGTGCCGCCGCGCCGGTCGTCGAGACGATCCGGGCGAACGTCTCCGAGCGCAACCGCGAGCTCCTCGACGACGAGCTGCAGGCCATGGGCCCGGTCCGGGTCTCGCAGGTCGAGGAGGCCCGCGCCGAGGTCGTCCGCTCCGTCCGCGAACTCGAGGCGCAGGGCGTCATCACGGTCCACCGCGCCGAGGAGGACGAGCTCGTTGACTGAGTCCGTGGTCCAGCGCGTCGCGTTCCCCGTCATCGGGGACGCGTCCGGGAACGCGCGCGCCGCCAGCGCCGACGTGCGCGGGCACGCCGCCGGGTACGCCGCGGGGCTCCGGCAGGCGCAGGCCGAGACCGACGCGCTGCGCGCCCGGCTCGAGTCCGAGCACGCGGCCCGCACCGCCTCGATGCAGGCCGACACCGCGCGCCGCATCGCGGTCCTCGACGCCGCGACGAACGCGATGCTGTCGCACGTCGCACCGGTCCTCGACCAGGCCGAGCAGTCGGTCGCGGTCGCGGCCGTCGACCTGGCGGAAGCCGTCGTCGGGTACGCGATCCGCGCCTCCCGAACCGCGGACACCGCCGATGACGGACGGGAGGCGCGGGTCGTCCCCGGTGCGCAGGCGACCGTCGAGCGGGCGCTCGCGTCCATCGACCGCACCGTCGCCGTGGCCGTCCGGCTGAGCGTCGCGGACGCCGCGCGCGTCGCTGACCTCGACCTGCCGGTCCCGGTCGTCGCCGACCCGTCGCTGCGCGACGGGGACGCCGTCGTCGACCTGCCCGACGGGCTGCTCGACGCGCGGATCGCCACCGCCCTGGACCGTGCCCGCACGGCGCTGGGGGTGACCCCGTGACCACGACGCTCCTCCGCCCCCGTGGGCTCGACGAAGCGCTCCGACAGGCCGCTCCGCAGCGGGTCGGTGTCGTGACGAGCGCGGTCGGACTCGGCCTCACGATCGCCGGACTCGACGCGCACGTCGGCGAGGTCGTCGCCGTCGGTGCCGAGCGTGCGCCGCAGACCCTCGTCGAGGTCGTCGCGACCGACGTCACCGGCGTCCGCTGCATGCCGCTCGGGCGCCTGACCGGTGTCACCGCCGGCACGCCCGCACGGCCCACCGGGCGACCGGTGCTCGTGCCCACCGGCGCGGGACTGTTCGGACGCGTGCTCGACGGACTCGGACGCCCGATCGACGACCGCGGTCCGCTCGTCGGCGCCGGTGGCGAGCCGGTCGCGTGGGTGCCGCTCGACCACGAGACGCCGAACGCCATGGCCCGGACGCGCATCGACACCCCGATGCAGCTCGGCGTCCGCGTGCTCGACACCCTCACCACGGTCGGACGCGGGCAGCGCATGGGCCTGTTCGCGGGCTCCGGCGTCGGCAAGTCCTCGCTGCTGTCGATGATCGCCCGGGGGAGCGACGCCGCCGTCAACGTCATCGCCCTCGTCGGTGAGCGCGGCCGCGAGGTGCGCGAGTTCCTCGAGGACGACCTCGGTCCGGAGGGCCTCGCCCGCTCGATCGTCGTCGTGTCGACCTCGGACGAGCCGGCGCTCATGCGCCTGCGTGCCGCGTTCGTCGCCACCCGCATCGCCGAGTCCTTCCGCGACGCCGGCCAGGACGTCGTGCTGATGATGGACTCGCTCACCCGCGTCGCGATGGCGCAGCGCGAGATCGGGCTGTCCGTGGGGGAGCCGCCGGCCACCCGGGGCTACCCGCCGTCGACGTTCTCCGTCCTCGCCGGACTGCTCGAACGCGCCGGGACCGACCGGGTCGGCAGCGTCACGGGGCTGTACACGGTCCTCGTCGACGGCGACGACCACAACGAACCGATCGCCGACGCCGCCCGGAGCATCCTCGACGGACACGTCGTGCTCGACCGGAAGCTGGCGATCACCGGGCACTTCCCGTCGGTCGACGCGCTCGGCTCGGTGTCGCGCGTGGCCTCGAAGGTCACCACGCCCGGGCAGCGCGGTGCGGCGACGGCCCTGCGGAAGGTCATGGCCGCGGGCAAGGCGGCGCAGGACCTGCTCGACGTCGGGGCGTACCAGCGCGGGACGAACCCCTTGGTGGACGCCGCCGTCGACCACCAGGACGCGATCGACGGCTTCCTGCGGCAGGGCATGGACGAGCGTGCGACCGCGGCTGCGTCGTGGCGCTCCCTCGACGCACTCGTCAGCACGCTCGGCACCGGGGGTGGTGCCTGATGGCCCGCCGGTTCCCGCTCGCCGGGCTCCTCCGGCTCCGGCACGCCGAACAGGACCGTGCCGCAGCCGCCCTCGCGACCGCCAACGAGCGTGTGCGCGACGCCGCCGACGCCCGGATCGCGGCGCGTCGGAACCTCGCCGACACCGAGGGGTCGCAGCCGATCCAGGACGCCGCGACCCTCAGCGCGGTCGCCGCGGCGCGTGCCGCCACCCGCGGGATGCTCGAGGAGCTCGACGCCGTCGCCCGGACCCGCCGCGCCGACGCCGACCGGGCACAGGACGACTACAACGCCGCCCGCCGGTCCGCCCTCGGGCTCGAGAAGCTCGAGGTCCAGCACGACGAGCAGCAGGCCGCCGAGGACCTCCGCACCGAACAGAACGCCCTCGACGAGATCGCGGCACGCAGCCGCGCGGAAGGTGGTGCCCGATGAGCGTGGACGCCGTGCTCTCCCGGATCTCCGAGATCCGGACCCAGATCGATGCCCTGCGCAGCGGGACCACCGCGACGGCGGCCACCTCGGCCGCGTCGGGTGCCGCCACGTCGACCGCGTTCGCCGACGCCCTGGCGACCGCGACCGGGAGCGGGACCGGCGCGACCGGTACCGGCACGACCTCGGCCGTGACGCCCGCGGCCGCCGCCACGTCCGTCGACGCCGGGGCCGGGACCCTCGCGACGGGCAGCGGCGCCACGGGTGCCGACGTCGTCGCGGACGCGAAGAAGTACCTCGGCGTGCCGTACGTCTTCGGCGGCACCACCACGAGCGGCATGGACTGCTCGGGGCTGGTGCAGACGGTCTTCAAGGACCTCGGGGTGACCATGCCCCGGGTCGTGCCGGACCAGGCGAAGATGGGCGTCGAGGTGGGGTCCCTCAAGGACGCGCAGCCCGGCGACCTCATCATCCCGAAGGGCGAGGGACACGTCGTCATCTACGTCGGCGACGGCAAGGTCCTGCACGCGCCGCGCCCGGGCAAGGACGTCCGGATCGTCGACAACTGGTACAAGGACTCGGACATCGCCACGATCCGACGCATCGTGCCCGCGCAGGCGTCCGCCACGACGGCGACGACCGCGGCCTCGGGTGCGACGGACCTGCAGACGGCGGCGCTGCTGTCCCTCATGAACGCGGGGAGCGCAGCATGAGCCTGACCATCACCACGTCCGCCGCCACCCCGGCACCGGCGCGGGCCGCGTCCTCGTCGGGTGCGCCGGCGTCCGCGGACTCGTTCGGCGCCGCGATGGCCGCCGCGGGGAACGCGGGTTCGGCCGGGGCCACCGGATCCTCCGCGTCCGCTGCCTCGGCTGCCGACGCCCGGGACCGACGCACGCCGACGGGGCCGTCCGACGACCGCCGCACCCCGGCGCCCGGAGCGGACCGCGGTGCGCAGCCCACGTCCTCGGCAGCAGGACGGGACCGCCGCTCGGCGACGGAAGCGACGACGACGGACGGCACGACGGACGGTGGGACCCGTGCCGCCGACGACACCTCCGCCGATGACACCTCCGCCGACGGCACCTCCAGCGACGGCACCGCCGCCGGTCCCGCCGCCACGGGGACGGCGCCGACCGTCGACACGGCGTCGATCGTCGCTGCCCTGGTCCAGCCGGTCCCCGCCACGCCGACCGCCGCCGCCCAGCCGCTCGCGACTCCCGCAGCAGCCAGCTCGCCCGTGGCGTCGCTCGACGCACCCGTGCCGAGCAGCGGGGCGACCCCGACGCCCGACCCCGCAGACCCGACGATGCACGCCGACGCCGCGAGCAGCGCACACCCGACCGCGGCGACCGCTGCCGCGACCCCCGCGGTCGGGTCGCTCGGCCGCACCGCAGCGGAGACCGCCGCCGGAGCCCCGGCCGGGACGACAGCTGCCGCGGCGACGACCCCGGCCGCCCCGCTCGGTGCGCCCGGCCCGGCCCTCCCGGCGGGACACTCGCTCCAGGCCGACCGGACGGCAGCGACGCAGCCGTCCGCCGTCCCGGGGGCAGCGGCCGCACCGACGGCTCCGGCACCAGCGAGCACGCCGGTCGCCCAGAGCGCCCAGGGCAGCCAGAACGCTCAGGGCGCCCGGGCCGCCACGACCGGCACCGGCACCGGCGCCGACCCCGCCGACGCCGGACAGCCCGTCGTCGCCACGGCCACCGCCCCGGCGACTGCCACGGCGACGGGAGCGCCGGGCAGCAGTGCCCAGACCGGCCACGAGGCGGACAGCGGCGCGCCCGACCAGGGCGATCCGCGCCTCCAGGCCGTCACCACGCCCCGCGGTGGAGAGAGCGCCGTCGCGGTCCCGACCACCTCGCCGACCGCGCCCGCCGCGCCGGCCACACCGACGTCCGGCGCAGCCACCGCGAACGCCCCGGCCCCCCTCGCCCAGCAGCTGGCCCGCCCGGTGTTCACGCTCGCACAAGCAGGCCCGGGGGAGCACGTCGTCACCGTCCAGGTGACGCCGGACACGCTCGGCCCGGTCACCGTCCGCGTGCACGTCACCGCGCACGGGATGCACGTCGAGCTCTTCGCCGCCTCCGACGCGGGGCGCGACGCGGTCCGGCAGGTCATGCCGGACCTCCGCCGCGACGCCGCCGGCTCCGGACTGTCGACCACGCTCGACCTGTCCTCGCAGAACCACCCGGACACCCGCTCCGGGCACGACGAACGGCCCGCCCAGACGGGTCCACGCGTCGACACCGGCCAGGAGGCGCGGCGCACCCCGCGCGCACCCGGCACCGCCCACACGCCCACCGTCCGCACCGTCGGACTCGACGTCCTCGCCTGAGCGACGACCGCCAGCACAGGCAGAACCGAAGGGAACGACCATGCCGATCGACGGCATCACCGGCACCGTGGACCAGGCCGCCCAGGCCGCGGCCCTCGCCGCGAACCAGACCAGCTCGCGGTCGCAGACGATGGACTCCGAGGTGTTCATGAAGCTCCTCGTCACGCAGCTGCAGAACCAGGACCCGTCTTCGCCGATGGACACGAACCAGATGATCAGCCAGCAGACGCAGCTCGCGATGATGGAGCAGATCACCAACCAGACCACGACGGCGAACGAGAACTTCTCGCTGCAGATGCGGATCGCCGCCGCGAACCTCGTCGGGAAGCAGGTCAGCTACACCGACGCCACGTCCGGCACACCGATCACGGGGACGGCGACCGCGGTGTCGTACGCCCAGAGCGTGCCGACCGTGACGGTGAACGGGAAGGAGGTCAACCTCGACGTGATCTCCGGCATCAAGACGACCTCCTGACTCCCTCCTCTTCTTCTTCTTCGGTACCTCCACGAAAGGACGCACCATGCTCCGCTCGCTCTACTCCGGGATCTCCGGCCTCCGTTCGCACCAGCAGATGCTGGACGTCACGGGCAACAACATCGCCAACGTCAACACCGTCGGATTCAAGTCGTCGTCGACGGTCTTCCAGGACACCCTGTCGCAGATGACCCAGGGTGCCGGCGGACCGCAGACCGGCATCGGTGGCACGAACCCCGCCCAGATCGGCCTCGGCGTGCAGGTCGCCGGCGTCTCCACGAACTTCGCCCAGGGCTCCGCCCAGGCCACCGGCAAGGCCACCGACCTGATGATCTCGGGCGACGGCTTCTTCGTCACGCGCCTCGGCAACGACACCGTGTACAGCCGCGCCGGTGCGTTCGACTTCGACGCCGACGGCCGCCTCGTCAGCGCCGACGGGAAGATCGTGCAGGGCTACCCGGCCACGAACGGCGTCGTGAACGAGAACGGCGCCCTGTCGGACATCGTCCTGCCGCTCGACGCCGCCGCGCCCGCCGTCCGCACCTCCACCGCTGGTGTGACCGGCAACCTGCCGTCCGAGACCGCCGTGGGCGCGGTCATCACCCGCGACGCCACCGTCTACGACGCGTCCGGTGCGAAGCACACCATGTCGATCGCCTACGAGCGCACCGCCGCCGGCTGGGACGTCACCGCGACCGACGGCCAGGGCACCCAGGCGACGACGTCGCTCACGTTCGGGACCGACGGCAAGCTCACGGCCGGTGGCACGCTCGCCGTCGGGGGCATCGCCGTCGACATGCGGCAGCTCACGGGCTTCGCCTCGCTCAACACCGCGTCGATCTCGTCGCAGAACGGCCACGAGGCCGGGTCGCTCCAGGGCTACTCGATCTCGAAGGACGGCACGGTCGTCGGGACGTTCTCGAACGGTGCGTCGCTCGCCATCGGTCGGATCGCCCTCGCGACGTTCGCGAACCCGGCCGGCCTCGAGAAGACCGGTGCGTCGGGCTACCGCGCCACGGCCAACTCCGGCAACGCCACGGTCGGCGCGCCGGGGTCGCCCGGTGTCGGGCAGCTTGCGTCGGGCACGCTCGAGATGTCGAACGTCGACCTGTCGCAGGAGTTCACGAACCTCATCGTGGCGCAGCGCGGGTTCCAGGCGAACGCGCGCATCATCACGACCTCGGACGAGGTACTGCAGGAGCTGACGAACCTGAAGCGGTAGCGCGGGGCCGCGGCCGCGCGCGGCGGCGCCCCGCGGTGCGGGGTGCTTGTGCACCACGGAAGGCACCGCGAACCACGGGGAACCGCGGTTCGCGGTGCCTTCCGTCGTGCGCCGGTCAGGCACGTCGGACGCCCGGGCCGCTCGCATCTGCGGGCCGTACGGTGGGAACACGCGGTCCCCGACCGCTGGAGCAGCGCACGACCGGCCACTTCTGATCACCGAATCTGGAGTGACCCCTTGGGTGACGACCGCGAACGACGACTGCTCGACACGATCATCGAACTGGTCGGCGGTGCCACCGGTCCACGGGACCTCGCGGGCCGCCTGCAGCTCCTCGTGGACGAGTCGGCGGCGTTGTTCGACGTGCAGGCCGCCGGGCTGATGCTGTTCGGGTCGGACGACCGGTTGCACATCGCCGCCTCGGTGGGGCACCACAGCGGACTGCTCGAACTCCTGCAGCTCGAGGTCGGCGACGGGCCCTGCCTCAAGGCCGCCCGGACGGGGACCGTGGTCTCGATCCCCGACGTCGTGGCCGCCGAGTCTCGATGGCCGCACTTCTCCCGGGCCGCTGCGGACGCCGGGTACCGCGCCGTCCACTCGATCCCGCTGCGGCTCCGGGCGACGGTCATCGGGTCGCTCAACCTGTTCGGCGAGTCCACGGGCGCGTTCAACGAGGACGACGTCGTCGCCGCGCGTGCGCTGGCGGACATCGCCGCGATCTCGGTCGTGCAGCAGCGGACCATCGACGACGCCGTGACGACACAGGCGCAGCTGCAGGCGGCACTCGAGAGCCGGACGGTCATCGAACAGGCGAAGGGGTGGCTCGCCAACCGGAACGGCGTGGACCCCGCGACCGCGTTCTCGCTGCTGCGCGACCACGCGCGGCGGAACCGGCTCCCGGTCACCGAGGTCGCGCTGGCCGTCCTCGCCGGTCGGACCGTCCTCGGTCAGCCGACGGAGCCGACGGAGCCGACCGACCCGACGGACCCGACGGACCCGCCGGACCCGACGGGCCCCCGCACCCGTCGCCGCGGGTAGCGTCCGCGGCGCCCGACGTCACCGGACCATGTCGTCGATCGTCCGCATCGCCGTCGCGAAGATCGTCAGCACCGGGTTCACCCCGCCGTTCGTGACGTGCACCGACCCGTCGGCGACGCGCAGGTTGTCGTGTCCCCACACCCGACCGAACGGATCGACGACCGACGTGCGCGGGTCGTCGCCCATGCGGAGGGTCCCGGCCTGGTGCTGGCCACCACTCGTCCCGGTCAGCTCCCCGTGCATCTCGGCGACCCGCGTCGCACCCGCGGCCCGGAGCCAGTCCCCGCTCCGCGCACTGGTGTGGTCCCGGGCACGGGTGTCCTCCGGGTGCGGGCCACCGCTGAACCGTGCGACCGGGACGCCCCACCGGTCGGTGACGGCGGGGTCGACGCGGACGCGGGAGTCGGCGGACGTGACCTCCTGGATCGGCCCCATCAGCCGCATGCTCCGGCGGGCGAGGTCGCGCATCCCGTGCTTGCTGTCGATGCCCGCACGGGGGAGGAGCCCGAACCCGGTGAGGTACGCGTAGGTGTTCGACGGCGTCGCGACGAACTCGTCCGCGATGATCCCGCCGCCGATCTGCCCGGGGACGCCGTGCCGGAAGTCGGTCGTGGCGATGGACGGCCCGGGCCCGAGGCCGCCCTCGACGACGTCGTCGAAGATGCCCATCGCGCCGCCGTACCGGTGCCCCTGCAGGTGCCGTCCGACCTGGTCCCGGCCGTTGCCGAGCCCGTTCGGCTCCTGCTCGCTGCGGCTGTTGAGGAGGAGCCGAGCGGACTCCACCGCCCCCGCCGCGACGACGACCTCCGCCGCGTCGACGTCCGAACGCCAGTCGATGCCGTCGACCGTCCCGACGAGCGTCACCCCGACGACGCGGCCGGACCGGTCCGTCCGGATCCGCGCGGCCCGGGTCTCGAGGAGGACGGACGCGTTGCCGGTGGCGACGGCCCGGGGGAGCATCGTGTTCTGGCTGCCGTTCTTCGCGTCGACGGGGCAGGCGAACCCGACGCACATCCCGCACTGCTCGCACGCTCCCCGCCCGAGGAAGGGGACCGAGTTGACGAGCAGCGGAACGTGCACCGTCGACCAGCCGAGCTCGGTCGCGGCCCGCGCCAACCGCTCCCGCGCTGGCCCCGCCGCCACAGCCGGCATCGGCAGCGCCCGGGTGCGGGGACCGGCCCACGGACCGTCGCCGTCGCCGCTCACGCCGAGCTCCCACTCCGCCCGCTCGTACCAGGGCTCGAGGTCCGCGTAGCCGATCGGCCAGTCCGCCAGGGCACTGCCGTCCGGCACACCGTGGTCGGTGGCCATCGTGAAGTCCCTCGGGGCGAACCGCCATGCCTGCGCGCCGTAGACCCTCGTGCCACCGCCAGCCGTGAAGGCGTTGTTGTGCCAGTCCCAGTCGGACGGCCGGGCGACCCGGTCTCCCTCCTGCGAGGCGATCACGCGCGGGTTGCCGAGGTCGACGGGACCGGACCGCGGTGCGAGCCCCCACGTCGACCGGGGATTGCGGATGTGGTCCTGCGCGAGGTCGGCGGTGCCCGGCCAGGACCCGGCCTCGACCACGAGGACCCGGCGCCCGGACTCGGCGAGCCCGCACGCCGCGACACCCCCACCGGCACCCGAACCGATGACGATCGCGTCGTACCGCTCGGCCAACTCGGACGGGCGCATCACCACCGGCTGCGCGGTGGCCACCGGCACCGGGACGCTCCACCCCGCCGGCGGCCCGGGCTGCCAGCCGACCATCTCCCACGAGCGTTCGCCGGCGTTGCCGCCGTTGCCCGCGTCGGCGTAGTAGCCGGCGGCGACGATCCCCGCGAACCACGCCCAGTCGGGGTCGTCGTCCTGGTCGTGGCCGTCCACGACCGCACGGATCCGGTCGAGCCAGTCCGGACGCTCGTCGAGGACCGACGCCAGGAACTCGAGCGCGCCGGCCTCGGACGCCGACGGGTACTCGTCGGCGGGCACGACCCGGTCGACGAGGGACTGCAGTCGGGCGCGGTTGCGGCGGAGGAACAGGTGCTGCGTCGAGTCGCCGCGATCGGTCGTCCGTGGTGCGTCACTGCCCATGCCCGCAACGCTAGACCGGCAGGGTCACCCTGTCAGGACATCCCTCCCGACCGCCATCGGTCGTAGCGTCGGACGCAGCGGGCACACGACCACCCGCCGAGAGAGGACGAACCCATGCCGCAGGAGATCCTGCCGAAGCAGCCCACCGCCAAGAACCCGCCGGAGCAGTTCGCCGGCGACGTGTGGGTCGACCCGATCGTCACCCCGCAGGACGGCGACCAGCGCGCGACGCTCGCGCTCGTGAAGTTCGCCCCCGGTGCCCGCACCGCCTGGCACTCCCACGCCCGCGGCCAGTTCCTCCGCGTCACCCAGGGCGTGGCGCGCTTCGGGACCCGCGACGGGAAGGTCGTGACCGCGCGTCCCGGTGACACCGTGTACGTCTCACCGGGCGAGGAGCACTTCCACGCCTCCGCCGAGGGCACGTTCATGGAACACCTCGCGATGCTCGAGAGCGCCGACGACCCGTCGACCACGACCACCTGGCTCGAGCACGTCTCCGACGACGACCTCGCGGGCCGGTGACCCGATGACGAACTGGGACGAGGACACCATCGCCGCGATCGCCGCGAGCGACGACCTCCACGTCAGCCCGTTCCGGGGGGACGGCACGACGTACGGCACGCCGACGTGGATCTGGTCCGTGGTCGTCGACGGCGAGCTGTACGCCCGCGCCTACAACGGTCGGCGCTCCCGGTGGTACCGCGCCGCCCTCGAGCAGGGTGCCGGCCGGATCCGCGCCGCCGGGACCGAGCACGAGGCCGCCTTCGAGGCCGTCGGCCCCGACCTGAACAGCCGCATCGACGCCGCCTATGAGGCGAAGTACGCCGGCAGCCCGTACCTGCCCCCGATGCTGCAGGACGGACCGACCTCGGCGACCGTCCGGATCAGTCCCCGTCCATGAGCACGAACCGCGACGACGTCAAGGACTTCCTCGTCAGCCGGCGCGCCCGCGTCCGCCCCGAGCAGGTCGGCCTGCCCGCAGGAGCGAACCGGCGGGTCGCGGGCCTCCGCCGTGGCGAGGTGGCGATGCTCGCCGACGTGAGCGTCGAGTACTACTCCCGACTCGAGCGCGGCAGTCTCTCCGGGGTGTCCGAGGGCGTCCTGCACGCGATCGCCGGTGCGCTGCTCCTCGACGACGCCGAACGCGACCACCTGTTCGACCTCGCCCGTGCCGCGAACGCCTCGCCGGTGCGGGCCGCCCGCCGCCGGTCCACGACCCCGAAGACGCTGCGGCCCGGCCTGCAGTACGCGCTCGACGCCTTCACCGGGGGACCGGCGTTCATCCGCAACGACCGTCTCGACGTGCTCGGCGCGAACGCGCTCGGACGGGCCCTCTACGCCGACCTCTTCCGGAAGGCCGAGCGCCCGAACCTCGCCCGCGCAGCGTTCCTCGACCGCGAGTGGTCGGACGCGTTCTACCCGGACTGGGACCTCGCCGCCGACCAGAGTGTGGCGATCCTCCGGGCAGCCGCGGGGCACGACCCGCACGACCGGGAGCTGCAGGACCTCGTCGGCGAGCTCTCCACGCGCAGCCCCGAGTTCCGCACGAGGTGGGGCGCGCACGACGTCCGCCGGCACGGCACCGGCGAGAAGCACTTCGTGCACCCGGTCGTCGGCGCGCTCGACCTGCTGTTCGAGGGCTCCCGCCTGATGAGCGACCCGGCGCTGAGCTTCCTGCTCTACACGGCCGAGGCGGGCTCGCCGACGGCGGACGCGCTCCGCCTGCTCGGATCCCTCGACGCCACCGAGCGCCGGGACGCGGCGAACGCCGCCGACCCCGCTGCGGCAGACGGACGCGCGTGACGACGGCCCGCTGACACCGGGTCGCGACGCGACCACCCAGCGGACGGGAGGCGCGGTGCCAGCCGGCACCGCGCCTCCCGTCCGTCACCGGTCGCGTCCCGCCCGACCGGACCGACCGTCACGTGGTGCGGATGCGGGTGGCCGCGACCGCGGCGACGAGGATGACGGCTCCCGCGACGACGAAGCTGACCTGGGTGCCGGTCACGAAGTGCGCCCGGTCGGCGAGGAGGGCGCCGAACACGGCGATGGCCACCGCGCCGCCGACCTGGCGGAAGGTGTTGAACACGGCGCTCGCGGTCCCCGAGCGTTCCGCGGGGACGCTGGCGAGGACGACGGACGTCGCCGGCGGCATCGCGACCGATCCGCCCGCGCCGGTCAGGACCGCGCAGACGGCGACGGCGACCCACGAGTCGAGCGGTGCGAACACGATCACCACCGCGAGACCCAGGATCATCGTGGTGAGTCCGGCGACGACCGGGACGCGGGCGCCGAAGCGGTTGGCGAGGGTGCCGCTGACGACGTTGCCGACGATGCTGCACGCCGCGGACGGCAGGAACACGAGTCCGGCGAGCAGCGGCGACAGCCCGAGGTGCTGCTGCAGGTACAGGCTCAGCACGAAGACGCTGCCGAAGTTGCCGACCATGAACGCGAACCCGACTCCGAGCGCGATCCGCATCCCGCTCGACCGGAACAGGTCGAGCGGCATCATCGGAGAGCGACCCCGGGCCTGGACGACGAGGAACCCGACGAGCGATGCAGCGGCGACCACGAGTGCGGCGACGACGTCCCCGGTGCCGAAGCCCTGCGCGCCGCCCTCGATGAGGCCGAAGACCAGTCCGGCGAGGGTGAGCAGCGCCAGCACCTGGCCCACGGGGTCGAACCGGCTCGGGCGACGGGGCGAGGGCGCCACCCGCAGCAGCATGCCGAGCATGACGACGCACACCGGCAGGTTGATCGCGAACACGAGCCGCCAGTCGACCGTGGTCAGCGCGCCGCCGAGGACCGGCCCGACCGCTCCGGCCACGGCGCCGCCGACCGCCCAGATGCCGAGGGCGTGGGCGCGTTCGCGGGCGTCCGGGAACGCCTCGCGGACGAGTGCCATCGACGCCGGCAGCATGACCGCTGCCGCAGCGCCCTGGACGGCGCGCGCTCCGATCAGGGTGCCGAGCGTCGGAGCGATCGCGCAGGCGACGGAGGCGAGCAGGAACCCGGCGATGCCCCACCCGATGGCACGCTTCGCACCGATGCGGTCGGACAGGTTGCCGGCGAACAGCAGCAGGGACGCGAAGAGCAGCGTGTACGAGTCGATGACCCACTGCAGACCCGAGGTGCTGCCGCCGAGCTCCCGGCCGATCGTCGTCAGGGCGACGTTCACGATCAGGATGTCGAGCGTGATGAGGAAGAACCCGAGGGAGGCCAGGAGGAGCGCGACACGGGGCGTCGAGGTGGTCACGGTCCGATGGTCGCGCGCCGGGCGGGCGGGTGGGATGCCCTGAGCGGGTACCCCGGCACCCTCGGGTGTTCGAGCGAGGTGCTTCCGAGGAAGGACACGTCCCGTTCCGGGTTCCTCCATAGCTCCGATGCCGATGCTGTGAGCCACCCGATCACATGCTGGAGAGGAACGAGCCGATGATCGACACCGCTCGCCCCACTGCTCGTCCCGTTCCGAGACCCATCGGAGACGACGAACCCCTCGAGGTCGCGGCCCGTCGCCGCCGCCGAGCCGGACGCCGCCGCAACGCCGTCACCGACCTGCTCGGGATCCTCGCCTGGGTCTCGGCAGCGGTGGCCGTCATGCTCTGGCTCGTGTCGCCCGGATCGCACACGGTCGTCGGCATCGGCGGCTGGCTCACCGACGCCGGGATCGTCGCGGGACTCGTCGCGACCGACCTCGTGCTCGTCATGCTCGTGCTCGCCGCGCGCGTGCCGCTCATCGACCGGACCTTCGGCCAGGACAACGCCATCGCGGTGCACCGGTCGCTCGGGAAGCCCGTGCTGTACCTGCTGCTCGCGCACGGAGCGCTCCTGACCCTGGGGTACGGCGCCTCGGCGGGCACCGGGCCGATCGCCGAGACGATCGCGCTCTTCTCCACGCCGGACATGCCGCTGGCCTACCTCGGACTCGGGCTGTTCGTCGCCGTCGTGGTGTCCTCGCTCGTCGCGGTCCGCCGTCGCCTGCCGTACGAGGCCTGGCACGTCATCCACCTCCTCAGCTACGCCGCGGTACTCGTCGCGCTGCCGCACATGCTCAGCGTCGGCAGCGTCCTCGCGCAGGGCACGTGGCAGCGGGTCTACTGGATCGCGCTCTACGTCCTGGCCCTCGGCCTGATCGCCCTGTACCGGTTCGCGCTGCCCCTCGTCGTGACGCTCCGCCACCGCATCCGTGTCGTCGGCGTCGAGCCCATCGCACCGGGCGTCGTGTCGATCCACCTCGCCGGACGAGACCTCGACCGCCTCGGGACCGAGGGCGGGCAGTACGGGGTGTGGCGCTTCTGGACCGCCCGCACCTGGTGGCACGCCCACCCGGTGTCGTTCTCCGCCGTCCCCGGCCGCGATCGTGCCCGGATCACGGTGCGCGACCTCGGCGCCGGCTCCGCGCGACTCGGCCGGATCACACCGGGTGCGTTCGTCTCCCTCGAGGGCCCCTACGGCCTGTTCACCAGCCGGGCTCGGACCGCGCCGTACCTCGCGCTCGTCGCCTCCGGCATCGGCATCACCCCCGTGCGGTCGCTGCTGGAGGACACCGACCTCCGTCCGGGTGAGGCCACCGTGCTGCTGCGCGGGACCGACGCCGACCAGCAGTACCTGTGGCACGAGACCGCGGACCTCGCCGAGGCGACGGGCAGCCGGCTGTACACGATGGTCGGTCACCGGTCCCGCTCCCGCGAGAGCTGGATGACCGAGGAGGACGTCCGGCGCGGGGTCTCCCTCCGGTCGGTGTTCCCGAACCTGCTCCAGTCGGACCTGTACGTCTGCGGGCCGCGTGCCTGGTCCGACCTCGTCGTCCGCGAAGCACGGCTCGCGGGCGTCCCCGAGCACCAGATCCACCAGGAACGGTTCGAGTCGTGAGAGCACGCGTCATCGCCGGCGGGGTCGTCTCGTCCATCGCGGTCCTGGTCGTCGGGTGGCAGCTCGGCGGCCAGCCCGCGGTCACCGCACCGGCACAGCAGAGCACGACGTCGGGTTCCGGCACGACCGGCACCAGCACCGGGACGAGCGGCAGCACCAGCGGCGGCACCACCGGTGGTTCGTCCGCCTCCGGCACCTTCGCCGGCGACACGACGCAGACGCAGTACGGTCCGGTGCAGGTCCAGATCACGGTCGCGAACGGGACGATCACCGACGTCACCGCGCTGCAGCTCACGAACAGCGACGGGCGGTCGGTGCAGATCAGTCAGCAGGCGGCCCCGATCCTCCGCCAGGAGGCGCTGCAGGCGCAGTCCGCGCAGATCCAGTCCGTCAGCGGCGCGACCTTCACCAGTGAGGGCTACACCACGTCGCTCCAGTCCGCGATCGACAAGGCCGGGCTGTGAGCGGCGTCACCACCTTCGAGACGATGGGCACCGTCGTGAGCCTCCGGGGCGCGACCCCGGGGGCCGCGTCCGAAGTGCGTGCCGTCTTCGCCGGCTACGACCACCGCTACAGCCTGTACGACCCGTCGTCGGTCCTCAGCCGCGTCGCCGACGGTTCGGTCCGGCTCGCGGACACCCCGTCCGAGGTGCGTGACGTCTACGCGCTCGCGCTCGACTGGCGGGAGCGCACCGGGGGCGCGTTCACCCCGCACCGCCCGGACGGCGTGATCGACCTCTCCGGCGTCGTGAAGGCGCTCGCGATCCGCGACGCCGGAGCCGTCCTCGACGCCGCGAGCAGCAGCGGCGACTGGATGGTCAGCGCCGGCGGCGACGTGCTCGTCCGCGGCCACCACCGCGCCGACGACCCCTGGAGCGTCGGCGTCGTCGATCCGGCCCACCGGGACACCGTCGTCGGCGTCGTCCGGCTCGAGGCACCTCGTCGTGCCGTCGCGACCTCCGGCACCGCCGAGCGCGGCGAGCACATCTGGCGCCGGGCGACCCCGACGTTCGTCCAGGCGACGGTCATCGCCGACGACATCGTCACGGCGGACGTCCTCGCGACCGCGGTCGTCGCCGGCGACGAGGACGACCTCCGGCGGCTCACGAGCGACGCCGACGTCGACGTGCTCGCGTTCGCCGCCGACGGCACGGTCTGGGCCACCCCCGGCGCGTCCACGGTCGTCCACTCGGTGGCGAACCCGTCACCGGCGTGACGGCGCGCGGCGTACCGTCTGGCGCACAGCACCACCGACCACGCACCGGGAGAACGCATGAGCGCACGCACCACGACCGCTTCCGTCACCGCCAAGACCCTGCTCCGCATCGCCCTCGGCGCCGTCCTCGTGTCGCACGGCTCCCAGAAGCTCTTCGGCGCGTTCGGCGGCGGCGGCATCGAGGGCACCGCCCAGGG
This sequence comes from Curtobacterium sp. NPDC087082, assembly GCF_044745045.1. Lineage (NCBI taxonomy): Bacteria > Bacillati > Actinomycetota > Actinomycetes > Micrococcales > Microbacteriaceae > Curtobacterium > Curtobacterium sp. NPDC087082. The sequence continues at coordinate 111,580 of NZ_JBIUZN010000005.1, forward strand.
CATGCACCAGATGGGCTTCCGGCCCGGCCGCCGCAACGCCGTCCTGGCCGGGATCGGCGAGGCCGGCTCCGGTGCCGCCCTCGCGCTCGGCCTGGCCACCCCGATCGCCGGTGCGGGCGCGGCGACGACCATGGGTGTCGCGTCGAGCGTGCACACCCCGAACGGCTTCTTCAACGCCGACGGCGGGTTCGAGTTCCCGGCGTTCCTCGGCTTCTCGGCGGCGATGTTCGCCCTCGGCGGCCCCGGTCCGGTGTCCCTCGACCACGCGTCCGGCCACGTCTTCGACCGTCCGTGGCTGCGGGGACTCGCCCTCGCGGCGGTCCCGGTGGCGATCGCGGTCCAGGTCGCGCAGCGTCGGAAGGCGCTCGCCTCGGAACCGGCGGCTGCCGACGAGTCGTAGGACGTGACGGACGGGAGGCGCGGTGCCAGCCCGCACCGCGCCTCCCGTCCGGACATCCGCGAGCCGCACCGTCAGGTCGTGGTGACCCCGCTCAACCGCGCCTCCTCCGCGTCGTACCCCGACCGCACCTGCCGCAGCACGAGGTCGTCGATCTCGTCGGCGTCCCGCAACCGCAGGAGCGTCGCGGCCTTGTGCCGGACCAGCGCGAGCTCGAGGGCGACCGCGGTGTCGTGCCGTTGCAGCGCCGGGTGGTCGTCGTCGTCATCCTCGCGGGCCTGGATGACGTCGAGGTGCGCCTCGTAGTCCTTCCGCACCCGCTCCACGGTCGCACGGTCCGCGCCGGTCGAGCGGGCCAGGCGGGGGAGTGCGTCGAGCGCCTCCTCGATCGCGGTGCGCTCGGCGTAGCGGCGCTCCTCACCGACCGACTCGTCCTCGGGCAGCGCGGCCCGGCGGAGGACGGCCGGCAGCACCAGGGCCTGCCCGACGATCGTGACGACGACGACCCCGGCGGTGACGAAGACGATGAGGTCCCGGTCGGGGAAGGCCGCGCCGGACTCGAGGGTCCGGGGCACGGCGACGGCCATCGCGAGCGACACCGCCCCGCGGAACCCGGCGAAACCGCTGACGAGCCGGTCCCGGTGGCCCTCACGCGGTGCTCCGCCGGACCGTCGGGTGACGAGCCACACCGTGCCGCCGGCCGCGTTGAGGAACGCGAACCGCACGAGCACGAGGGCGATCGACACCGCGGCGATCACGCCGGTGGCGCGCAGGAGCTCGGCGGGCTCCAGCGCACGGGCGGCGACCATCGCCTCGATGCCGACGAGCACGAACAGCGCGCCGTTCAGCAGGAACGTCAGGAAGGACCAGAACGCGCGGACCTGCTGACGGGTCTCGGCGCGGTCGAGCTTCGGACCGACCTGGCTCACCACGATGCCGGCGGCCACGACCGCGAGGACGCCGGAGGCCCCGATCGCCTCGGCACCGAGGAACGCGACGAACGGCACGAGGAGCGTCACCAGGTTCTCGAGGACGACCGTGTCGACGCGCCGGAGCACTTGCGTGCCGAGCCACGCCGCGACCAGACCGGCTGCCACGCCGCCGAGGTAGGACAGCGCGAGCATGCCCGAGACACCCCAGAACGTGAGCTCCTGCGTGCCGACCGTGACCGCGACGGCGATCCCGTAGACCACGAGCGTGGTGCCGTCGTTGACGAGGCTCTCGGCACGCAGCACCGTGACGTTCCGGCGCGGCAGCATCTTCGTGAGCACCCCGACGGCCGTGGCGTCGGTCGGGGCCACGGCGGCACCGAGCACCCAGGCCGGACCCCACGGCATCCCGAGCAGGTGGAGCAGGACGGCGACCGCGCCGGCCGTGACCACGACGAGCAGCGTGCCCATCAGGACGATGCCGCGCAGGTTCTTCCGGATCTCGCGCAGGGACGTCGTCAGGCTCTCCCAGTACAGCAGCGCCGGCAGGAAGAGCAGGAGGACGGCGTCGGCGGGGAGCTGCACACCCGCGAACTCGGGCACGAGGGCGAGCAGCGCGCCGAAGACGAGCAGCAGCACCGGCGGGGCGACCCGGATGCGGTCGGCGATGCCCGCCGTCAGGGCGATGGCGAGGCCGAGCACGACCACCAGTTCAGGTCCCAGCACACGCACTCCTCGATCGACCGACACCCCAGTCAACGCGGTGGGCGCTGACAGCGCACACGCGCTCCGGGCGGTGGTCGCGACCAGTGTCGGACGGGAGGCGCGGGTCGGGCCCGACCCGCGCCTCCCGTCCGTCAGACGCGCAGGTCCACCGCGGACGACGCGCGGACGCCGTCCACCTCGACGACCACCCGCTCACCCCAGAACGCGACGCGGTCGCGGACGGCGGCGACCGCGGGGAAGGGGTCCGGGTAGGACCACGCGACGTCCTCGACGGTGCCGTCCGCGCGCCGGACGCCCCAGTACGCGGTCGCGTGGCCCTTGTACGGGCACTCGCTGACGGTGTCGGTGGCGACGAGCTCGTCGAACCGGACGTCCTCGCGGGGCAGGTACCAGCGCGTCGGCAGGCCGGTCTCGTACACGGCGACGGGCGAACGGGAGTCGGCGAGCACCCGGTCGCCGTCGCGGACCACGACGTGCCGGCTGCTCGGCAGTGCGTCCACCCGGTTGTGCGGGTCACGGGGGTGGGTGATGACGCGCTCGTCCTCCTCGTACCAGGCGTCCAGGACCCCGGGGGTCCACGTGACGCCGAGCCACCCGTCGAGGCCGTCGTCGTCCCACGACCAGGCGACGTGCGGGACGACCCGGTCGGGGAGCCGGAGGTGGTACCAGCGTCGGGCCGGTCGGACCGGGCGCCAGGACCGACCCGGTGCGGGTGCGTCGTCCGCCGGCGACAGGAGGTCGGTGCGGACGTCGGCTCGCGGGATCCCGTACTCGGGGACCTTGTGGCCGGCCTCCCACACGAGGATCGGCGCACGGGTGTCGACGACCGTCAGGCCGTCGACGACCGCGCGGACCCAGCGGCTGCTCGGCTCCCACGTGAGGTGGTCCGGCAGGGCGGGGTGACGACGGCTGAGGGTGTCGGATTCGGCGGGCTGCGGCACGGGGCGATCATGCTCCTCGGACGCGGTCCGTGCGCACTCCTACGTTGTGTGACGTCGCGCAACGCTCCGTTACGTCGCCGCTCGTGGACCGTCGGTGGTGCGTGTTTGCATCACTCCACTGACGAGGGAGTGTTCCATGACGCACGTCGAACGGGCCGCCCGCGTGGCCTCGGTGCCACTGCGGATCGCGGTGTTCTCGCACGGGACGGAAGCGCCGCCGGCGAGCCGGGCGTACCGCGACGAGCTGGACCTGTTCGCCGCCGCGGAACGACTCGGGTACGAGGGCGCGTGGGTCCGGCAGTTCCACTTCCGGCACGACGACGACCCGACCCGCGGCGGGCTGCCGTCACCGTTCGTCTTCTTCGCCGCCCTCGCCGAGCGCACCTCGACCCTGCGGCTCGGACTCGGTGCGGTGACGCTCCCGCACGAGGACCCGGTCCGCGTCGCCGAGGACGCCGCGGTGCTCGACGCGCTCAGCGACGGCCGGGTCGAGCTCGGCGTCGCGAACGGCGGCGGCCCGGAGACCCTCGACGTCTTCGCGCCGGACCTCGCCCACGCCGAGCACGAGGCACGTCGGGCGGCCTTCGACGCCCAGCTCGACACGCTGCTCGGTGCGCTCCGCGGGGAGCCGCTCGGGACCGGCACGGCCCGACTGAACCCGGACGGCAGCGCACTGCTGGACCGGCTCTGGGACGCCACCCTCACCGCCGGTAGCGCTGCGATCGCCGCCACCCGGGGACACGGGGTCCTGGTCGGCACCACCCAGACGGTACCGGCCGAGGTCACCGCCGCCGCCTACCTCGACGCGCTGCCCGACGGCGCGGTCCCGCGGGTGGCGCTCTCCACCGCGATCTACCCGGCCCGTGACCGTGCCACGGCGCTGCGCGAGGCCCGTGCCGGCATCGAGGCGAAGTACGCGTGGGGCGAGTCGTTCCTGCCCCCGGCGTCGACCCTGGCCGAGAAGGCCGCGTCGCTGAACCTGCACTACGGCACCGCCGAGGACATCGCCGAGTCGATCCTGTCGAAGCCGTACTCCCGGTACGCCACGCAGCTCAACGTGCAGGTCGAGCACGGCTACGCCGACCAGGAGCGTCGGCGCGAGGCCCTCGCGCTCTTCGCGGAGGACGTCGCGCCACGCATCGGGGCGACGGTGGGGCCGGTCGCACCGGCACGGACACGAGAGGCGGTGACGGCATGACGCGCGACGGCGGCCTCGTGCTGGGCGGGATGGTCTTCTACCCGGGCGGTGAACACGTCACGAGCTGGCGGCTGCCCGGCAGCGAACCGGAGCAGTACCTCGACGTGGAGTACTACGTCCGGTTCGCCCAGACGCTCGAGCGCGGCGGGTTCGCGACGCTCTTCATCGCCGACGAGCTCTACGTCTGGGACCGCTTCGACTCCGGCATCGACCACGTCGTGAACATCCGCACCGAGCCCTTCACGCTGCTCGGCGCGCTCTCGCAGCGGACCGAGCACATCGGACTCGCCGCCACGGTGTCGACGACGTACAACGAGCCGTACCACGTCGCACGGAAGCTCGCCTCGCTCGACCACCTCAGCGAGGGCCGCGCCGCGTGGAACCTCGTCACGAGCGCCTCCGACGAAGAGGCGTGGAACTTCGGGCGCGACGCCAACCTCGACCACGCGGTGCGCTACCGGCGCGGGGCCGAGTTCGTCGACGTCGTGCAGGGACTCTGGGACAGCTGGGACGACGACGCCTTCCTCCACGACAAGCAGTCCGGGTACTTCGCCAAGCGCGAGGGCCTGCACGTCCTCGACCACCAGGGTGAGTTCTTCCGGGTGCGGGGACCCCTCAACATCGCCCGTCCGCCCCAGGCACACCCGGTGCTGTTCCAGGCCGGCGCGTCCGAGGCCGGCCGAGCGCTGGCGGGGGCGAAGGCCGAGGGCGTGTTCACGCTCTGGCAGGACGAGCTCGCCGACGCGCAGGCGCTGTACGCCGACTACAAGCGCCGAGCCGTCGACAACGGCCGCGACCCGTCGTCGATGCTCATCCTGCCGGCCGTGTCACCAGTCATCGGCGACACCGAGGCGGACGCGCTGCGCCAGCTCGACGAGATCGAGGAGCTCACGCCGGACCGCGTCTCGCTCGACCTGCTCTCCCACTACCTGCAGACCGACCTGTCCGACCGGCCGCTCGACGCGCCGTTCGAGCACGTCTTCGACGAGTCGTCGATCACCCAGTCGAAGTCGGTGTACGAGTCGATCCGACGCATCGCCGCGGACGCCACGACGCTGCGCGAGGTCTACCGGACGATCCTGCGGCGCCGGTTCCTGCCCGGGACACCCGAGCAGATCGCGGACTGGCTGACCGAGCGCTACGAGCAGGACGCCGCGGACGGCTTCATGCTCGCGTTCTCGTCGATCCCGGTGAGCGTGGACCGGTTCGTCGACCAGGTGGTGCCGGAGCTCGAACGCCGCGGCGTGTACGACCGCACGTACCGCGGGGACACCCTGCGCGAGCACCTCGGGCTGGCGCGACCGGCGAGCACGCTCCGGACGGCGGAGGTCTCGGCATGAGCGACCGGATCCTGCTCGGTGCGTTCGCCTTCCACCCCGGCGGCGCGCACGTCACCGGCTGGCGGCACCCGTCGTCGCGGCCGGCCGAGCACCTGACGATCGGCCACCACCGCCACATCGCGCAGAGCGCCGAGCGCGGGTTCTTCGACACGCTGTTCCTGGCGGACGGCCTGTACTTCTGGGACCGGTACCCGTCGGGCGTCGACCACTACGGCGCGCTCCGCCCGGAGCCGTTCACCCTGCTCGCGGCGCTGTCCCAGGTGACCAGCCGCATCGGGCTCGCGGCGACGGTCTCGACCACCTACAACGAGCCGTACCACGTGGCGCGGACGATCGCCTCCCTCGACCACATCAGCCGGGGCCGCGCGGCGTGGAACCTCGTCACGAGCCGCTACGACGAAGAGGCCCGGAACTTCGGCGGCGACGCGCACATCGACCACTCCCGCCGGTACGAGCGCGGCCGCGAGTTCGTCGACGTCGTCCACGGTCTGCTCGACAGCTGGGACGACGACGCGATCCGTGCGGACGCCGCGTCCGGGATCTTCGCCGAACGGGACGGGCTGCACCGGCTCGACCACGACGGGGAGTTCTTCCGGGTGCGCGGTCCGCTCAACATCGCCCGGCCGCCGCAGGGCCACCCGCTGCTGTTCCAGGCCGGCGGCTCCGAGTCGGGCCTCGAGCTCGCCGCCGACACCGCGGACGCCGTGTTCACGCGGGGTGGGTCCGCGGCCGACGTCCGTCGGTTCGTCGACGACCTGCGCGCCCGGGCGGTCCGACACGGTCGCGCTGCCGACGCCGTGAAGATCATGCCCTCGGTCATGCCGGTCGTGGGGGAGACCGCCGCCGACGCCCGGGCCGAGGCGGACGCGATCCTGGCGCTCACCCCGGACGCCCTCATCCTCGAGGACGTGTCGCACCAGATCGGCCAGGACCTGTCGGGGCGCGACGTCGACGTGCCGTTCGACTACGCCGAGGAGTTCGACACCTCGAACGAGACCCGGTCGCCCAAGCCCGCGGTCGAGCGCCTCCTCGCGGACGGGCCGGCGACGCCCCGCGACGTCTACTCGTGGTCGTACCGGCGGAGCTTGCTCACCGGCACCGGGCCGGAGATCGCCGACCGGCTCGAGGAACTCGCGGACGACGGCGGAGCGGACGGCTTCATCGTGCAGTTCCCGTACCTGCCGGGTGGCATCGACCGCTTCGTCGACCACGTCGTGCCCGAGCTGCAGCGCCGCGGCCGGACCGCCACCACGTACGACGACCTCACCCTGCGCGAGCGGTTCGGACACCCCCGCGTGCCCGACCGCGCGCACCGCTGACCGCACCACCCCCTGCACCCCGAACCCCAGGAGCCAACCATGACCGTCGACCTCACGTCGCGGCGGCGTCGCCTCAAGCGCCTCGCCCTCGCGGCCACCGCGTCCGCCCTCGCCCTCACCCTCGCCGCGTGCTCGTCCGGCGGCGACGCCTCGTCCGGCTCGTCGGACGCCGGCACCTACACGCTCGGCCTCCAGGAGCCCGACAGCACCATCAACCCCCTCACCACGTCCGACTACAACGCGATGTTCATCGTCGGGCTGGCATCCGAGGGACTCCTCAGCCAGGACGCGCAGGGCAAGCTCGAGGGCCGGCTCGCCGACTCCTGGAAGGCCTCGTCCGACGGGCGCACCTGGACCGTCACCCTGCGCGACGGCCTGAAGTTCTCGGACGGCGCCGCCCTCACGAGCAAGGACGTCGTCGCGACGTTCGACTCGATCATCGGCACGGACAGCCAGTCGCCCGGCAAGTCGAGCTTCGAGGGCATCCTCGGGTCCGTCGCCGCGGACGGCGACTCCGCCGTGGAGTTCACGCTCGACAAGCCCTACGCCGACTTCCCGTACCTGCTCACCGGCTCGAACACGACGATCCAGCCCGCCGGCTTCACGGCGTCGACGAACTGGGCGAAGCAGCCCGTCGGTGCCGGCCAGTTCGTGCTGTCGAAGTACTCCGCCGGGCAGGGCGCGACGTTCACGAAGAACCCCGACTACTGGGACGCGAAGGACGTCGACCTCGACAAGGTCGACGTGAAGTTCTACGCCGACGACCAGGCACAGCTGCTGGCCTTCCAGAGCGGCGAGATCGACCAGATCGCGTCGAGCCCCACCGCGACCTCGACGCTGCAGGCCTCCGACTACAACGAGACCAAGCCGTACTACAACAAGTTCGACGGCATCTTCCTCGACGTGACCAAGGCGCCGTTCGACGACCCGGACGTCCGCGAGGCGTTCGCCCTGGCGCTCGACCGGAAGGAGATCGTCAAGACGGTCTACGGCGGGAACGCCGAGGTCGGCAACGACACCACGTTCTTCCCGAGTTCCGCGATCCAGCCGAAGGGCCTCGAGCAGCGGTCGCAGGACGCGGCGAAGGTGCGGGAGCTCCTCGGCGGCAAGACCGTGTCGTTCGAGATCACCACGCTCGACGCCGAGAAGGCGCTCGCCCAGGTGGTGCAGCAGCAGCTCGAGGCCGTCGGCGGGTTCGACGTCACGCTCAAGGTCCTCACGAGCGCGCAGTACTACGCCGACGGGGCCGACACGCCGTGGCTCAACGCCCCGGTGACGATCACGAACTGGGCGCAGCGACTGCCGGCCCAGTACGTCGACCTGATCTACCGGTCCGGCGCCGCCTGGAACGCGTCGAAGTACTCGAACCCGGAGCTCGAGACCCTCGTCGATCAGTACGAGTCGACCACGTCGGAGTCCGAGCGGCAGGACCTCGCCGACCGGATCGCGACGATCGAGTGGACGGACCTGCCGGTGATCGTGCCGGCGTTCGCGTCGAGCAGCATCCTGCTGCAGAAGCGCGTGACGGGGACCTTCCGGTCCGGGCAGGACTTCCCGGGCGGGTTCGACTTCCGCGGGATCGGGGTCACCTCGTCATGAGCACCGCGCGCCGCCGTCGTCTGCTGTCCCTCGTCGGCCAGCGGGTCGTCCAGATCCCGCTCGTCCTGGTCGTGGTCTCGATCCTCACGTTCTGGCTGGTCCAGGTCGTCCCGGGGGACCCCGGTCGGAACGCGCTCGGGCAGTACGCGACGGCGGCGCAGGTGCAGGCCTGGAACGTCGACCACGGACTCGACGGCTCCCTCGTGAGCCGGTACCTGCACTGGATCGGCGGGTTCGTGACCGGCGACTGGGGCACGAGCTTCGTGTACTCCGAGCCGGTGCGGGACCTGGTGCTCGGACGGCTCGGTAACTCGCTCCTGCTCGGCGCGTACGCCTTCGTCATCATGGTGCCGGTCGCCCTCGTCCTCGGCGCCGTGCAGGCCTACCGCCAGGGGCGCCGGTCCGACCGTGCCGTGACGGTGGGCCTGCTGACCGTCTCCGCGATCCCGGAGTTCGTGGTCGGGATCGTCCTGCTGCTGGTCTTCGCGGTCTGGCTCCGCGTCGTGCCCGTGCAGGCGTCCGGCGCGCTCGACGCGGGGTTCGGCGAGCGGCTCCGGGTGCTCACCCTGCCGGCCGTCGTGCTGGCCCTGGCGTACCTCGCCGTGCTGACCCGGATGGTGCGGGCCGGGGTCATCGAGACGATCCGGTCGCAGTTCCACCGGACCGCGGTGCTGAAGGGGCTGACGACCGGTCAGATCGTCCGGCGGCACGTCGTCCGCAACGCGCTCATCCCGACGTTCTCGGTGCTCGGGATCTACCTCGGCACCCTGCTCGGCGGGAGCGTGATCGTCGAGACGCTCTTCTCGTACCCGGGGCTGGGCGCGCTGCTCGTGTCGGCCGCCGAGCGGAAGGACGCGCTCCTGCTCGAGAGCGGCGTGATGCTCGCCGGAGCGCTGTCCCTCGGCGCGTTGCTGCTCACCGACCTCCTGTTCGTCGTGGTCGACCCCCGGATCCGGTTCGAACGGCGGGTCACCGCATGACCGCCGTCGTCCCCGGAGCCCTCGCCACCGACGCCCCGGTCGTCACCGGGCCGGAGCAGACCGCAGGATCGCGCCGTGCCCGTCGTGGCTGGCGCGCGCTGCTGGGTCGCCCGACCTTCCTGGTCTCGGTCGCGATCCTCGTCTGGTGGGTCGTCCTCGCCGTCGGGTGGCACGCGCTCGGGTTGCAGCCGTTCGCGAAGACCGGGGAACTCCTGCAGGCGCCGAGTGCGGCGCACTGGTTCGGCACCGACTCGCTCGGGCGCGACGTCTTCGCCCGGGTCGCGGCCGGAGCCCGCCCGGCGCTCGTGATCGGCCCGTTCGGCGCCGCGCTCGCGACCGTCCTCGGGGGCACGCTCGGACTCGTCGCGGGCTTCCACCGCGGCTGGGTCGACACCGCCCTGATGCGGTTCTTCGACGTGCTCCTCGCGCTGCCGAGCCTCATCTTCCTGGTGGTGCTCGTGGGGGCGTTCGGCGTCTCGACCCCGGCGCTCGTGCTCATCGTCGGCGTGCTGTTCGCTCCGGGCATCGCGCGCATCGTCCGCGCCGCAGTGCTCGTCGAGATGGGCAAGTCCTACGTGCAGGCGGCCCGGCTCCAGGGCGAGAGCGCGCTCCGGGCGATGCTCACCGAGCTCCTGCCGAACGTCGTCGGGGTGTTCGTCGTGCAGGCCGTCCTGAGCCTCGGTGCCGCCATCTTCATCACCGCGTCGCTGTCCTTCCTCGGCCTCGGGTCGCAACCTCCGGCCGCCGACTGGGGCCTCGACATCAACGCGAACCGCGCCTACCTGCAGGCCGCCTGGTGGACGGTCGTCTTCCCGGGCGTCGCCGTGGCGTCGATCGTCGTCGCCGCGAACCTCATCGCGGACAACCTCAAGGAGGTCGCCGAGTGAGCGAACCGCTGGTCCGCGTCGAGGGACTCACCGTCGCGTACCGCGGTGTCAGGGTCGTCGACGGGGTGTCGTTCACGATCGAGGCGGGCGGGTCGTACGGCCTCGTCGGCGAGTCCGGCTCCGGCAAGAGCACGGTGGCGGGGACCCTCACCGCCTCGCTCGGTCCGGATGCCGACGTCTCGGCGGCGGCGATCGTCGTCGACGGTTCGGACGTCCCCACGCTCCGCCGCGAACGGCTCCGGCGCTTCCGGCGTGACGTGGTCGCGGTCGTGCACCAGGAGCCGGGCCTCGCGCTGAACCCGACGATGCCCGTCGGCCGTCAGGTCGCCGAGGTGCTCCGTGCCACCGGGTCCGGGCGGGCCGAGGCCGAGTCGAGGACGGTCGAGGCGTTCACCCGCGTCGGACTGCCCGACCCGGACACGATCGGCGTCCGGTACCCGCACGAGCTGTCCGGCGGGCAGCAGCAGCGCGTCGCGATCGCGATGGCCCTGGTCTCCCGGCCGCGGCTGCTCGTGCTCGACGAGCCCACGACCGGCCTCGACAGCACCGTCGAGGCGGGGATCATGGCGCTCATCGACGAACTGCGCGAGGAGACCGGCTTCGCCACGCTCCTCATCAGCCACAACCTGCCGCTCGTCGCCGCGCACTGCGAGCGGGTCGGTGTACTCCGGCACGGCGTGCTCGTCGAGGAGGGCTCCGCTCGAACGGTGCTCGGTGCGCCGTCCGAGCCGTACACGGTGCAGCTCGTCGAGGCGCTGCCGGACATCACCGCGGGCAAGGCCGCACGCGGCACCACGGAGGACGACGTGCTCGTGTCGGTCCGCGGCCTCCGCAAGGAGTACGACGGTGCGGTCGCCCTCGACGGCATCGACCTCGACCTGCACCGGGGCGAGGTCCTCGGCGTCGTCGGGGAGTCCGGCTCCGGCAAGACCACGTTCGGACGCGCCCTCGCCGGCCTCGTCCGCTACGACGGCACGGTGACCACGGCTGCCTCCGCCGCGGGCGACGGCCCCGGGCGACGGACCCCGCCCGTGCAGGTCGTGTTCCAGAACGCCGACGCGTCGCTCAACCCGAGGCGGACCGTCCGGCAGGTGCTCGGCCGAGCGATCCGACTGCTCGGTGGCGAGGGCAGCGCCGAGGACCTCGCCGCCCGGGTCGGGCTCGACGCCGAGGTCCTCGACCGCCGGCCGGCGCAGCTCTCCGGCGGACAGAAGCAGCGCGTCGCCATCGCCCGGGCCTTCGCCGGTCCCGTCCCGTTGGTCGTGTGCGACGAGCCCACCTCGGCGCTCGACGTGTCCGTGCAGGCGCGGATCCTCGACCTCGTCCTCGACCTGCAGCGCACCACCGGGACGACGTGCGTCTTCGTGTCGCACGACCTCGCGGTGGTGCGTCGCGTCGCCGACCGGATCGCGGTCTTCGACGCCGGGCGGATCGTCGACGTCGGTCCGGCCGAGCAGCTGTTCGACGCGGGACGGCACCCGCGCACGCGGGAGCTGGTCGCGGCCGCGTTCGACCTCCGTCGGCGAGCGGGCCTGGTCGCACCGGTGCCCGACGGGGTGGTCGACGCATGACGCACGGGGACGGACGTCCGCGGTAGCGTGCCGCCATGAGCGACGACACGACCCCCGCCCCCGCGCGTGACTCCCGCATCGCCGTCGTGACCGGCGGCGGCAGCGGGATCGGCCGCTCCGCCGCACTCGCGCTGGCGGGCGACGGGTGGACGGTCGTGATCGCCGGACGGCGGCGTGGCCCGCTCGACGAGGTCGCGGCCGTCTCGGAGCGCATCGTGCCGGTCGTCGCCGACGTCTCGGTCGAGGCGGACGTCCGACGGCTCTTCGACGAGGCCGTCGCGCGGTTCGGCCGACTCGACCTCCTGTTCAACAACGCCGGCACCGGGGCGCCGGCGACGCAGTTCGACGAGATCACGCTCGACACCTGGGACGAGGTGTTGGCCGTGACCCTCACGGGTTCGTTCCTCTGCGCCCGCGAGGCGTTCCGGATCATGCGGACCCAGACACCGCAGGGCGGCCGCATCATCAACAACGGCTCGATCTCCGCGCACGCACCGCGTCCGCTCTCCGCGCCCTACACGGTCGCCAAGCACGCGGTGGCCGGCCTGACCAAGCAGCTCCAGCTGGACGGTCGGGCGTTCGGCATCGCCTGCGGGCAGCTCGACATCGGCAACGCCGCCACCACGATGGGGTCGGGCGCGGCGGACGGGACGATGCAGGCGGACGGCTCGATCCGCCCCGAACCGACGATGGACGTCGCCGAGACGGGCCGAGCGGTCGCGTACATGGCCGGGATGCCGGCCGGCACGAACGTGCCGAACCTGACGGTCATGCCGACCGCCATGCCGTTCGTCGGTCGCGGCTGACACCGGACCGCTCAGCCCCGCGCGGCGCGCGCCCCACCGGGCAACGACCGCCGCGCCCGGCGCCACCACGCACCCCACGGCAGCGAGGTCGCGAGCGCCAGGCCGATCACGACGCTGCCGAACCACCCGACGACGACGCCGGGGATCGGCACGAGCAGGCTCGTCCACAGCAGCACCGAGAGGATGCCCAGCACGTACGCCGCCCCCGCCTTGAGGTACCGGAGCCGCTTCAGCCCCGACGCCTCGTCGAGCCGCGAGGTCAGGCGCGCGAGGAACACCGCCCCGACCCCGATCGCGGCGATCGCCACGGCCGCCTGTTCGAGCGCCCCGAGCCCGTCACCGCCGAGCACACCGGAGCCGGACAGGCTGTAGACCCCGTCGAGGATCTCGAACAGCATGAACACCACGAGCCCGCGTTCGAAGACGACCGTCGAGGCGTAGGCGTGGATCCGCCAGGCGCCGCTCCCGGTCCCGATCGACGCCGTGTCGGTCCCGTCCGTGCTCCGGAGCGCCCACGCCGCGATCCGCTTCGACCCGAGGTACGCGCCGATGCCGATCGTCCCGCCGAGGACCACCGGCAGCAGCGTCGGCGGGGACCACCCGGCGTCGACCCCCACGAGCACCGAGGTCAGCAGCACCCCGGCGCCGGCGGTGACCAGCGACCAGACGCGAGGGCGGGCGACCCGGGCGAGCCGCGCCTCCAGTCGGCCCAGCCAGGACCGACGCGACGCGCGGTCCGTGTTGAAGAGGTACTCGGCGAACACGAGCCAGATGAACGCGGCGCCGAAGGCGGCGAGGGCCGGCCGCACCTCGGCGAGGTGCGCCGAGAACGAGCCCGGTGCGAACACGGCCTCGCCCACCGAGCTCGCCGGGTCGGTCGCGTCGCCGACCGCCACCGCGGCCGGTGGGAGCAGCAGCCGCATCGCGAGGACACCAGCGACGATGCCGAGCGACAGGAACAGCCGCCGTGCGGGGGAGTGCAGGCGCGACGCGATGCCGGCCATCGGGACCGACGAGTCGGCCGCCATCGCGATCTCGAGGAGCGCGAGCGCGACGAACGCGAGCGCGGCGGCCGGACCGAGCACGAACCACGCCAGGGCGGCGGCTGCGACGGTGGTGAGCAGGGGGACGGTCAGGAGCGATCTCGTGGCCATCAGCCCATCCAGCACCGTCGGCCTGGGTGGGCAGTGGAGCGCTCCTGGGCATCGGCCTGGAGGAACGGCTCGTTTCGCCCGGGACGGGTGACGGCCCGTCCCCACTTGCGGGGACGGGCCGTCGGGTCACGTCGGCAGGCGGCCGGGTGCGGCCTCCGGTGCGTCAGTCGTGGAACGTCTCGATGGACGCGCCGAGCGAGTTGAGCCGTTCCTGCAGCTGCTCGTAGCCGCGGGCGATGATGCCGACGTTGCGCAGGACGCTCTCGCCCTTGGCCGCGAGCATCGCCAGCAGGATGACCACGGCGGGGCGGAGGGCCGGCGGGCAGCTGACCTCGGCACCCGAGAAGTGCGTCGGGCCGGTCACGTCGAGCCGGTGCGGATCGCGCAGGGTCACGCTCGCGCCCAGGCGGGTGAGGTCGAGCAGGTGGATCGCGCGGCCCTCGTACACCCAGTCGTGCACGAGCGTGGTGCCCTCCGCCATCGCGGCGATGACCACGAAGAACGGCAGGTTGTCGATGTTCAGGCCGGGGAACGGCATCGCGTGGATCTTGTCGATCGGCGCGTGCAGCTCGGACGGGTGCACCGTGATGTCGACCAGGCGGGTGCGACCGTTCGCGGCGGGGTACTCGTCGGTGACGTCGAAGCGCAGGCCCATCTCGGCCAGGGTCGCGAGCTCGATCTCGAGGAACTCGATCGGTGCGCGCGTGACGGTGAGCGTGGAGTCGGTGACGATGCCGGCGGTCAGCAGGCTCATGGCCTCGACCGGGTCCTCGCTCGGCCAGTAGTCCACGACCTCGTCGATGCGGCTCTTCCCGGTGATCCGGAGCGTGGTGGTGCCGATGCCCTCGATCTCCACCCCGAGGAGCTCGAGGAAGAAGCAGAGGTCCTGCACCATGTAGTTCGGGCTGGCGTTGCGGATGACGGTCTCGCCGTCGCGGGCGGCCGCGGCCAGGATCGCGTTCTCGGTGACGGTGTCGCCGCGCTCGGTGAGGACGACCGACTTCGTCGGGACCTCGGTGTTCGCCACGTCGACCTCGTACCAGCCCGACGTCGCCTCGACGTCGACGCCGAACGGGCGCAGGGCGATGAGGTGCGGCTCGACCGTGCGGGTGCCGAGGTCGCAGCCGCCGGCGTACGGCAGGCGGAAGGACTCGTACCGGCCGCTGAGCGGACCGAGGAACATGAGGACGCTGCGGGTCCGGCGAGCGGCATCGGCGTCGATCGCGTCGAGGCGGAGGTCGGACGGGGCGACGATCTCGAGGGTCTCGCCGTCCTCGGACCAGGTGACCGTCGCACCGAGGCTGCGGAGCACGTCGATGATGCGGTCGACCTCGACGATGCGCGCGACCTTGTGCAGTCGGGTCACGCCACGGTTCAGCAGCGAGGCGCACAGGAGCGCCACGGCGGCGTTCTTGCTCGAGTTCACCGCGATCGAGCCGCTGAGCTTGCGGCCGCCCTGCACGCGGAGGTGGGCGCGCTGCGGGGCGCCGCCGATCGAGACGATCTGCTGGTCGAGGGCGTCGCTGATGCGGGTGAGCATCTCGAGGGACAGGTTCTGCCCGCCCTGCTCGATGCGGTTGATGGCGCTCTGGCTCGTGCCGACGCGTTCGGCGAGCTGGGCCTGGGTCATGCTGCGACCCTTGCGGGCGCCCCGGATGAGGGCGCCGACCTCGCGGAGCGGGGCCGGGGTGGTCGGGGGAGCGACGATGGTGGTGTCGGTCATGAGGGGCACGCTAACACGCTCATGAGATAAATCACGGGGGACAACGCCCAGGCTTCTCAGGATCGGGTCGGGAATACACCGTCTGTGAGAACTTCGTCGTCACCTGTCGTCCAGCGGAGCGCGTCGCCGTCGAACGTCCAGACCGTCGCGGCGTCGTCGTCCACCACCGGTTGCGGGTCGCGCAGCCACACGGTGGTGTCCGGCGTCCACCCGGCGATGACGCTCGCGGTGTCGGGGCCGACCGGGACCGCGGTGCCGGCTGCGCGGAGCCACGCGCGGACCGTCACGTGGACGGCGTCGTGGGTCTCGGCGAGCGCGGACCAGTCCGGTGTCAGCCACCGTCCGTCGCGGCCGGTGGTGCGGTACCAGTCGTGCCGGCGCGTCGTGTCGCTCACGTCGAAGGACCACCGGCGGCAGAGCGCACCCCAGTCCTCCGCGGAGTCGACCACCAGGACGCTGACGTCCGGTGCCGGCTGGATCGGCGCGACGGTGGCACGCTCCCAGCCGAGCCCGTCCTCCACGGCCCAGAGCCCGATCGGGCCGAGGGTCCCGACGGCGGCGGTGGTGGTGAGGAGCTCGGACGGGGGAGTCGACCACCAGGAGCCGCTCACGTTCGCCGCGGCCGGGCGACGACGATCGCGGGGCCGCACGGCGGCCACCTCGGTCGTCAGTGCGCGGTGCCACGCAGTGAGGCTCCGGGCCGCTGCTCCCGGACCGGCGCCGCGGTCGGGGTGTCGCCCGAGCTCGCCGTCGGGGACCGTGCTCCACTGCGTCACCGCTCCGGGCGGTTCGACGACGGCGGTCACCGCGGGGAGGGACGCCCAGGTGCTCGCGAGCCGGGCGAGCGCCGGGGCGAACTCGGACCGGGCGAGCAAGACGTCGGTCGCGTCCGGCTCCTGCCAGGACATCGCGGTGTCGGCCGTGTCCGCGAGTGCCCGGAGGACCTGCGTGGTGTCGATCGACCGCGGGTCGACCGTGTCGATGACCGCCTCGAGTGCGTGGGCGACCTCGGACGACTCGTCGGCCGCGTGTCCGAGGAGCTCGAAGCAGAAGCGTCGGCCTCGGGGGCCCACGAGCAGGTCCTCGGGGGTGATCACGGCGTCAGGCTACTGCGCACGTCCTCGGTCAGGGGCGCGCGAGCCGGCCGCGCACGATCGAGTCGCCCGAGTGCGCCGGGTCGCCGTCATCCGCCTCGGCCGAGACGTCGACGACCGGGAAGCGTGCGGTGTCCATGCCCGACGGGACCGTGAACCGCCCGCGGTCGCCGTCGAGGAACCCGACGCTGACGAGCCCGTCGAGGTCAGAGCGCATCATCCACACCTCGCGCAGGGCACCGGTACCCGTTCGTCCGGTCCCGCCGCGCAGGTCGACCACGAGCGAGAGCCGCCCGTCGCGGTCCCGCTCCAGCTCGGCGGTGCCACCGGCCCCGGACCACCCGGGCAGGGCGTCCAGCTCCGCCCGCGCGAGCACGGTCTCGGACGCCGAGCCGGGGAGCCCGGGCATGGCACCCGTCGCCACGCCGATCCCGAGCACGATCGCGAACGCCCCGACGACGGCCGCGACGGTCAGGAGGACGCGCCGACGGCGGTGGACGCGGGGCCCACCGGGGGTGACCCGTCCGCGGGGGCGGGTCGTTCCTCCTGGGCGGCCCGTTCCGGAGACCGCGACCGGTGCGGGTGACTCCGCCGGGAGGTCGCGCGGCGGACCGTCCCGGACCTCCGCAGCGATGCGGTCCCAGACCGCCTCCGGGGGTGCGTCGAGCCGAACGTGGGAGGACGACCGCGTCACGGCGGCCACGCGCTGCAGGTCCGCGACCTCGTCGCGGCACCGGGCGCAGGCAGCGAGGTGCTCCGTCACGGCGTCGTCGGCCACGACACCGGAGACCGCGAGCATGGCGAGCGTCTCGTCGTCGACGTGCTTCATTCGATCACCTCGAGACGTGTTCGGAGCCGAGCCAGACTTCGGTGGATGTGACTCTTGACGGTGCCGAGGGGGAGTCCGAGCCGTTCGGCGATCTCACGATGGCTCAGCTCGTCGTAGAACGCCAAGCGCATGACCCGGCGTGGCACGTCGTCGAGCCGGTCGAGCTCGCCCGCGACCAGCGCGCGTTCGGCGAGGTCGAACTCGGACTCCGGTGCCGCCGCGGTCTCCTCGACGACGCTCGGGTCGGTGGTCCTGGCGTGCCGTGTCCGTTCCGCGAAGGCGTCGGCGATGCAGTTCCGGGTGATCCCGACGAGCCAGGCGCCGAGTGGGGCCCGCTCCGGGTCGTAGCTGGCACTCCGGCGCCAGGCCTTCACGAAGACCTGTTGCGTCACGTCCTCGGCCGCCGACTGGTCGCCCAGCGCGCGGAGCGCCAACGAGTAGACGAGCGGGGACCACCGGTCGTAGACGGCGCGCAGGGCGTCCTCGCTCCCGGCGCTGAACGCGTCGGAGAGCTCGCTGTCGTCCGGGAGGGTGGTCGTCACTGGATCCTGTCGCTGGCGTGGTCGTCGTCGACCGTGACCCGATCGTACGGCGGTCGTGATCGGTCCGGTCAGGCGGGCGTCGCGCTGATGATGAGGTTGCTCTCGTAGTGGTGGGTGGACTCGTCGAACACGCCGCCGCAGGAGACCAGGACGAGCCGTCGCGGCCCGTCGGTCCGGAAGACCGAGGCCCACGGGAGGCCGCGTTTGGCGACGAGGGCGACCGAGTCGATCCGCCACCGGGTCCGCTCACCGGCCGTGTCGGTCAGGGTGACGGTCGTACCGGCGGGGACGTCCCGGAGGTGGGCGAACGGCCCGACGCCGTAGCCGACGGCGTCGACGTGGGCGGCGATCACGACGGTCCCCGTGGTCGACGCCGGTGCTGCGCCGTACCGGTACCAGCCGGCGACGGCCGGATCGGGCGGCAGGGACATCGCGCCCTTGTCGTCGACGCCCTCGGGACGGACCTCGGCCCGCACCCCGGCCCAGTCGACGGCGATCCGGGACGGAGCGGGGACCCGGACGGCCGGCGGGACCGTGGCGCGGACCTGCGGCACCGCGGTCGAGAACGCCGACGGCACCGGGGTCGGCGTCGACGACGGACCGGTGACGATCGCGGTCGAGGGGTGCCCGTCGGGGGTGGGGGAGCCGCCCGACGAGCACCCGGTCAGGATGGTCGCGGCCACCGCGGCGACGACGAGCGCCGCCGCGGTGGTCCGGACCGGGGACGGCACGGTCAGTGACCCGAGTCCTGCCGCTGGTCCCCGGTCACGGTGCGGCGGCGCCGGAGCACCACCGCGCCGATCGCGACCGCAGCCGCGAGGGCTGCTGCCGTCCCGCCGACGATCCCGGCGGTGTCGGTCCGGTTCGTCGCGACGAGTCCGGCGTTGCCGGCCGGGACGCCGTTCGGCGTGCCGCCGAGGTCCGAGATCGTCTGGGTGGCGAGCGCCAGGTTCTGGTCGTCGAGGCTGCCCCAGGCGTACACGATCGTGTCGGCGCCGGCGGTGACCGCGACGTCGGCCGGACCGATCACCGGGTCGGTCGTGCCGGTGGCGGCGACGGATGCCGAGACGGTGCCGGCGGGGAGCTCGAGTGCCTGCTCGTCCGGGTTCGACAGGTTGCTGACGACGGCCTCGCCACCGGCGAGCACGTCGACCGCGGGGGCGGCGGCGACGTGCCGGACGATCAGGCGTCCCTGTCCGGCCGGGGTCGCCGAGACGTCGTTGGTGAAGAGCGTGGCGGTGGGCTTCCCACTGGTGTCGTCGTGCGCGACGGCGCTGTAGTTCCCGCCGGCGTCGAGCGTGACGTCCACGGGGCCGATGACCGGCTCTGACGCATCGGCTGCGTCCGAGGCGGTGATCGCGAGCTGGTGCGCGCCCGCCGGGACCATCATCGGGCCGGCCAGGGTGCCCGGCGTGAAGTCGTCGAGGGCGCGCTTCCCGTCCAGGTAGACGTCGACCGTGACGTCCGGGACGGCGTGCAGGACGGAGAGCGTCGCGTCCCCGGTGGCGGCGGAGGCGGTGGCCGCCGGGACCGCGGCCGCAGCAGCGGCGAGCAGCACACCGGCGGCGAGGCCGGTGGCGAGTGTCTTGCGCATGTCGGGTCTCCTTCTGGCCCCTTCGGGCCGGTACGGACGACGTCGTCGTCGACGTCACACCGGCACTACCGGCGGACGGGGCCGATCGGATGCAGTGGATCCGGAATCCGGTGTCGGCAGATCACGCGGGTCGCGCCGGTCACGTCTAACGACCGGCCCCGGCCCGCCGATAGTCCTCGGTGCAGCCCACGGACGGGCAGCATCCCGCCCCACGGACGGCGGCGGGACGATCGAGAACCAGGACGGGCCATGATCGTCGTCACACGACTCAACGGCAGCGGATTCGCTGTCAACCCCGATCTCGTGGAGCGCATCCAGGAGACGCCGGACACGACGCTCATCATGGTCGACGGCGCCAAGTACATCGTCCGCGAGTCCCTGGCCGACGTCATCGACCTGATCGCCGCGTACCGCGCACGCATCGTCGGCATGGCCTACGGCACGGACACCGCCGCGCGGAACGCCACCGGCCCGCAGCCGACGCTGGCACCGGTCGCCCCGATCCACGCCGTGTCCACCGACCGGGCACCCCGCACGCAGGACGGGGGTCGCTGACGTGGACATCGCGACGATCATCGGGATCCTGCTCGCCTTCGGCGCCCTGTTCGGCATGGTCGAGATGGAGCACGTCGAGCTCGCCGGGCTGTTCCTGCCGGCACCGATGCTGCTCGTGTTCGGTGCCACGATCGGTTGCGGCATCGCGAGCACGACCCTCAAGGACGCCATCGCCAGCTTCAAGGCCGTGCCGAAGGCGTTCACCGGCAAGGTCACCCCGCCGCAGTCGGTCATCGACGACGTGGTCGGGCTCGCCGAGACGGCCCGTGCGAACGGTCTGCTCGCGCTCGAGCAGGAGGCCGACAAGCACGACGACCCGTTCATGAAGAAGGCGCTGCAGAACATCGCGGACGGCACGGACGGCGACGAGCTGCGGATCCTGCTCGAGGACGAGATCGAGTCGAACGCCGCCCCGGTCCGGTCGGCCAGCTCGTTCTTCATGGGCCTCGGCGGCTTCGCCCCCACCGTCGGCATCATCGGCACCGTGGTGTCGCTGACCCACGTCCTCGCGAACCTCGGCAAGCCCGACGAGCTCGGTCCGCTCATCGCGAGCGCGTTCGTCGCGACGCTCTGGGGCCTGCTCACCGCCAACTTCCTGTGGCTGCCGATCGGCGGGAAGCTCCGCAAGCTCGCGCAGCTCGAGGCCGACCGGCAGACGCTGCTCATGGAGGGGCTCCTCGCGGTGCAGGCCGGCAGCCAGCCGCGCCTGCTCGGCGAGCGGCTGACCGCCATGGTCCCGCCCGCGGCGCGCGGTGGGGACGCCAAGGGCGGCAAGGCGAAGGCCGGCAAGGGCAGCGACGCGGACGCCGACGACCAGCAGCTGGCGGCCTGACGATGAGCGCCAACCCCCGCGGGCGCGGTCGTGGACGGTCGAAGAAGTCGCACGACGAGGCCGAGCACCCCGACGAGCGCTGGATGGCCTCGTACATGGACATGATCACCGTGTTGATGTGCATGTTCCTCGTGCTCTTCGCGATGTCCACGGTCGACCAGCAGAAGTACATCCAGCTGAAGAACTCGCTCGCCACGGGCTTCGGTGAGGTGAAGTCGCAGAAGGTCGACACGGCGTCGGGCACGGTCGTGACGAAGGACGAGGTCGAGGACGGCTCCGGGTACTCCGTCGACAAGTCCCAGGCGGACCACTCGACCGCGTCGTCCGGCACGAAGGACACCAACGTCGACCCGGCCTCCACCGTGGTCCCGACGACCGCGACGGAGGCCGACGTCGCCGCGGCGAAGAAGGAGCTCGACGACCTGCAGGCCATCGAGCAGGCGATCAAGGCGAACCTCGCGAAGGCCGGGCAGACGTCGAACGTGCAGTTCACGGTCGACGCCCGTGGGCTCACGGTCCGGCTCGTCGGCAGCGAGACGTACTTCACCACGAACAGCGCCGACCTGTCCGACCAGGCGAAGCGGATCATGGACGCCATCGCCCCGGTCCTGAAGACCAGCGGCCACGACGTCAGCGTCGAGGGCCACGCCGACCAGCGGAACTCCACCGCGCCGTACGCCACGAACTGGGAGCTGAGCGCCGCCCGCGCGACCGGGGTGCTCCGCGACCTCGTGGAACGCGGCGGGATGCCGGCCCAGCACATCCAGAGCGTCGGGTTCGGGTCGAGCCGTCCGCTGGCGAAGGGCGGGACGGACGCCGACCTCACACTGAACCGGCGGGTCGACATCGTGGTGCTGTCGAACCAGGACCAGGACGTCAGCGCGCTGATGCCGGCCCTGGCGAAGGCGCAGGACGGGGCTCGAGCCGGCTGAGCGCACCACCGCCCCAGAAAGGGGCACAGTACTGACGGGTGCTCCACAGCGGACCGATAGACGCACGCGTGACCGAGACCCTGCCAGCGCCCGAGGTGTACGACTTCGCGCGCCCGTCGACGCTCGCCCGCGAGCACGCCCGGGTCCTCGAACTCGCCTTCGAGACCTTCGCGCGCCAGTGGGGCACCCAGCTGACGGCCAAGGTCCGCGCGGTGAGCCAGGTCACGTGCGAGCAGGTCCAGATGACGACGTACGACGAGTACGCCGCCTCGCTGCCCGCGCTCACCGGCATGGTGCTGCTCCCGATCGCGGACGTCGTCCCGAAGGGCGTGCTGCAGGTCCCGCTCGACGCCGCGCTCACCTGGGTCTCGCACGCGCTCGGCGCCTCGAAGCCGCTGCCGACGCCGGACCGGACGTTCACCCCGATCGAGCAGGCGCTCGTCCGCAAGATCGTCGAGGACGCCCTCGACGACCTCCGCTACTCGTTCGGCGGCCTGCTCGCGCACGACGTCACCGCCGGCGGCTTCCAGTTCAACTCGCAGTTCGCCCAGGCCGCCCAGAAGGGCGACCTCATGATCGTCGCCTCGTTCACGATCCGCGTGGGGGAGCGCGTCGCCCCCGGCACGCTCGCGCTGCCGGCCGACGCCGTCCTGCCGCAGCTCGGCGAGGCCGCCGCCCACGTCACCCCCGCCGACGCCCGCGCCCTCGTCGACGCGCAACTCGCCGGCGTCCCGGTCGGCGTCAGCCTGCGGTTCGCCCCGGCGACCGTGCTGCCGTCGCAGGTCCTGCGCCTCGCCGTCGGCGACGTGCTGCCGCTGCCGCACCCGCAGCACCGCCCCCTCACCATCGCGGTCGACGGCGAGCCCGTCGGCACCGCCGCCGTCGGCGCGAACGGCTCGCGCCTCGCCGGCATCGTCGTCACCACCACATCGGAGCAGCCCGCATGACCGTCACGACCACCCTCCACACGCAGGCGGCCGAGGCACTCGCCGCGCAGCTCCCGACGGCCGCTCCGCTGGCAGCGGTCCCGGGAGGCGCGACCCCCGTCGCCCTCGAGGCGGCCGGTGACGCGGTGGTCGCGTCCTTCGTCGGCGGCCTGTCGGCCGACCTCGTCCTCGTGCTCACCGACCTCGAGGCCGTCGTCGCCGCGGGCGGCACCGACCACGGGATCGTCGACGTGACCGACGTGCTCCGTCCGTCCCTCGAGGCCGCCGCCGGTGTCCTCGGCGTCGGCGTCCTCGGCGAGGCTCGGCGCGAGTCGGCCTCGGCGCTCCTGGCCGACCCGGACGCGGTCGTGTTCGAGCTGACCGCCGGTGGCGTCCCCGGCGGCTGGTTCGCGCTGCGCGTCCGCGAGAACGGCACCGTGTCCGCACCGGCCGCCGCGGCACCGACGACGAGCCTGCCCGCCGGGAACCTCGGCCGGATCAACAACGTCGAGATGACCCTGACCGTCGAGATCGGCCGCACCCGGATGTCCGTGCGCGACGTGCTCGGCATGGAGCCCGGCGCGGTCGTCGAACTCGACCGCAGCGCCGGAGCCCCGGCCGACGTCCTGCTCAACGGCCGGCTCATCGCCCACGGCGAGGTCGTCGTCGTCGACCAGGACTACGCCGTCCGGATCACGAAGATCCTCGACGTCGCCGAGAGCGTCTGAGCCCCGACGTGGACACCGCCGTCATCGTCCTCCGCGTCGCGCTCTCGCTCGGCGTCGTGCTCGCCCTGATGTGGGTGCTGCACCGTCGCGTCGCGAAGAGCGGCCTGGGTGCGGGCAAGGCCAAGGGCCGCCGCTCGGCGTCGGTCGAGGTCGTCGGCCGCCAGGGCATCGGCGGCAAGGCGAGCGTCGTCGTCGTCGACGTCGAGGGCGAGCGCCTCGTGCTCGGTGTCTCCGAGCACGGTGTCGCCCTGCTCACCAGCGGGCAGGCGCCGGCGCCGGAACTCACGATCGTGACCGGGCCGGTGACGCTGCCGGTGCGTCCGACCCCGTCGGCCGACCGCTTCCGTCAGGAACTGGAGCAGCAGACGGCAGCTGAGCCGTCCCTCCCGTCCGACGCGGCGCAGCCGCTGCCCATGCGTCCCCGCAACCGCCGCTCGCAGCGCACCACGCTGCCCACGGCGCAGCAGCTGCAGGGGTCGATCCTGTCCGCCGACACCTGGCGGCAGGCAGCCTCGGCGCTCCGGAACCGGCGGGCCGGGTGACCGCGGCCCGCACCGGACGCCTGATCGCCCTCCTCCTGCTGGGGGTGACGATCGTCGCCGGCTTCCTCATGCTCACGGCGACCGGCGCCCACGCGGCCGGTGTCGTGCAGCCGACCGCTCCCGCCACGCCCACGCCGCCGTCGACCGGTGACTTCAGCGTCAGCGTGAACGGCCCGGACGGCACCCCGTCGTCCGCCGTCGTCACCCTGATCGGGATCACCCTGCTCAGCGTCGCACCGGCCCTCATGCTGATGATGACGTCGTTCACGAAGATCTTCGTGGTGCTCGCGATGACGCGGAACGCCCTCGCGCTGCAGTCCATCCCGCCGAACCAGGTGCTGGCCGGCCTCGCGCTGTTCCTGTCGCTCTTCGTGATGGCACCGGTCCTCGGGCACATCAACGACGACGCCCTGCAGCCGTACCTCGCCGGCCACCTCGACTTCACCCAGGCGGTCGAGATCGGGACGAAGCCGCTGCGGACCTTCATGCTGCACCAGACGCGTGAGGAGGACGTGGCGCTCATCACCCGTGCCGCCGGTCAGGACAACCCGAAGTCGATGGCCGACGTGCCGATGACGACGGTGATCCCCGCGTTCGTGATCTCCGAGCTCCGCAGCGCCTTCATCATCGGGTTCGTCATCTTCATCCCGTTCCTGGTCATCGACCTCGTCGTCTCCGCGGCGCTCATGTCGATGGGCATGATGATGCTCCCGCCGGTCATGATCTCGCTCCCGTTCAAGATCCTGCTGTTCGTCCTCGTCGACGGGTGGGGGCTCATCATCAAGTCCCTCATCGAGAGCTACCAGGTGGTGCACTGATGAACCAGCAGGCCGTCATCGACCTCACGCTCCAGGCGCTCCTGGTGTCGGCGAAGCTCGCCGCGCCCGTGCTCGTGACGTCGCTCGTCGTGGGCTTCGCGATCTCGCTGTTCCAGTCGGTCACGCAGATCCAGGAGGTCACGCTCTCCTTCGTGCCGAAGGCCGTCGCCGTCGCGATCGCCCTGGTCGTCTGCGGCAACTGGATGATCTCGGAGATGGTCGGGTTCACGCACGTCGCGTTCGACATGATCCCGAAGCTCTTGGGAACGGCCTGATGGAGCTGTCGATCGACGGCGACCGCCTCGAGGCGACGATGCTCGCCGGCGTCCGCCTCGTCGCGTTCTTCGTCATCGCGCCGCCGTTCTCGTACCGCGCGTTCCCCGCGACGGTGAAGGTGATCCTCGGCATCGGGCTGGCGATCGGCGTCGCCCCGCGCGTCGCGGTCGGGTACGAGTCGCTCGACACCGGACCGTTCCTGCTCGCGCTCCTGACGCAGCTCCTCGTCGGGCTCGCCCTCGGGTTCCTCGTGTTCCTCGTGTTCGCCGCCGTGCAGTCGGCCGGTGCGCTCATCGACCTGTTCGGCGGGTTCACGCTGGCGCAGGCCTTCGACCCGCAGTCGCAGGTGAACGGCGCCCAGTTCACGCGGCTGTTCCAGATGGCGGCGCTCGCGCTGCTGTTCGCCTCGGGCGGGTACCAGCTCATCGTCGCCGGCCTCGTGCGCTCCTTCGACGCGGTGCCGCTGACGGGCACGTTCGACCTCGGCGGCCTGGCGTCCGTGCTCGTCACCGCGCTCACGCAGATGTTCCTCTCGTCGCTGCAGATCGCCGGGCCCCTCGTGGTGGTGCTCTTCCTCGCCGACGTCGGCCTGGGCCTGCTCACGCGCGTCGCCCCGGCGCTCAACGCCTTCCAGATGGGCTTCCCGATCAAGATCGGGCTGACCGTCGTCTTCGCCGGCGCGCTCTTCATGGCGCTGCCGTCCGTCGTCTCGTCCCTCACCGGCGACGCGGTGGCCGCGATCACGGGACGGGGGTGACGACGTGTCCGACAGCGGAGAACGCTCCGAGCAGGCGACCCAGAAGCGGATGCGCGAGGTCCACCAGAAGGGCCAGATCGGGCGGTCGCAGGACCTCGGTGCGTGGATCGGGATCGCGGTCGCGGCACTCATGATGCCGTCCGCGATCGGCAACGCCGCCGCCGCGGGCTCCGAGCAGCTCCGAGCCGTGCAGCGCGTCATCGCCGACCCGACGATCGGCACCATGAACGCCGTGTTCGACGAGGCCCTCGGCTCGCTCGGCGGGACCCTCGGCCCGATGCTCGGGGTCGTCGCCGTCGCCGTGCTGGCCGCAGCGGTCGCGCAGGGCGGCGTGCACGTCCGGAAGCTGACCCCGCAGCCCGAGCACTTCGACCCGATCCAGGGCCTGAAGCGGGTGTTCGGTACCCAGGCGCTCTGGAACGGGTGCAAGGCGCTCCTCAAGACCGCCGTCGTCGGCCTCGTCCTCTGGATGGCCGTGCAGGCACTCGTCCCCGTCCTCATGACGAGCGGGTCGCTGCCGCTGTCCGCCGTGCTCGACGCCGCGGCCGCCGGGACCGGCACCCTGCTGCGGGCGGCGATCGTCGCCGGCCTGGTCCTCGCCGCGCTCGACGTCTTCGTCGTGATCCGCCGCAACCGCAAGCGCACGATGATGACCAAGCGCGAGGTCAAGGACGAGAACAAGCACGCCGAGGGCGACCCGCTCGTGAAGTCCCAGCGCCGCTCCCGACAGCTCGCGATGAGCCGGAACCGGATGGTGCAGGCGATCGGCACCGCGGACGTCGTGATGACGAACCCGACGCACTACGCCGTCGCGCTGTCGTACGAGCCGGGGAAGTCCGCGCCGCGCGTCGTGGCGAAGGGCGCCGGTCCGGTCGCGGCGATGATCCGCGACAAGGCGCTCGAGGCCCGGGTGCCGATCGTCCAGGACGTCCCGCTCACCCGTGCGCTGCACGCCGCGTGCGAGCTCGGGCAGGAGGTGCCGGTCGACCTCTACACGCCGGTCGCCCGCGTGCTGTCGTTCGTCATGGCGCTCAAGGCCAGGGGAGCGGCGGCCGGGACGCACGCGCCGCCGCGGCCGACCACCCCGGACGAGGTCGCCACGGTCATCGACCCCGCCACGATCAGCGGGGACCTCCGGCCCCGGAAGCTCCGCCCGAACTCGACTCCCGAAGGGGTGCCCGCATGAACCGCAAGGACCTGCCGAAGCTCGTCGTCCCGGTCTTCATCGTCGGCATCATCCTGCTGCTGATCCTGCCGGTGCCGTCCTTCCTGCTCGACTTCCTCATCATCTGCAACATCCTGCTGGCGCTGGTGATCCTGCTCACGACGCTGTTCGTGAAGAAGCCGCTCGACTTCTCGGTGTTCCCGTCGCTGCTGCTCGTCGCGACGCTGTTCCGGCTCGGCCTGAACGTCGCGTCGACGCGGCTCGTCCTCGGCGAGGGGTTCGCCGGCGACGTCATCCAGGCGTTCGGCCACGTGGCGGTCTCCGGCTCGATCATCATCGGCGCGGTCATCTTCCTGATCCTCGTCGTCATCCAGTTCGTCGTCGTCACGAAGGGCGCCGAGCGCGTCGCCGAGGTCGGGGCACGGTTCACCCTGGACGCGATGCCCGGCAAG
Source organism: Curtobacterium sp. NPDC087082 (assembly GCF_044745045.1). NCBI lineage: Bacteria > Bacillati > Actinomycetota > Actinomycetes > Micrococcales > Microbacteriaceae > Curtobacterium > Curtobacterium sp. NPDC087082. Next base: position 139,192 of record NZ_JBIUZN010000005.1, read on the forward strand.
CAGATGGCGATCGACGCGGACCTCAACGCGGGGCTCATCACCGACGCCCAGGCGAAGGAACGCCGTGCCGCCGTGTCCGCCGAGGCCGACTTCTACGGTGCCATGGACGGTGCGTCGAAGTTCGTCAAGGGCGACGCGATCGCCGGCATCCTCATCATCGTCATCAACCTCGTCGGCGGCATCGCCATCGGCATGGTGCAGAACGGGCTGTCGATCACCGACGCCCTGTCGAAGTACGGCATCCTGACCATCGGCGACGGGCTGGTCACGCAGATCCCGGCGCTCCTCATGGCGGTGTCGACGGGCATGATCGTCACCCGCTCCGGCGCCGAGACCGAGATCGGCACCTCGGCGTCGCAGCAGCTCACCCAGTCGCGGAACGCCCTCGCGATCGCGGGCGTCGCGGCGATCGCGATGGGGTTCATCCCCGGCATGCCGATCGTCCCGTTCCTGGTCATCGGCGCCACGCTGCTCGTCATCGGGTGGCGCCTCGGGCAGAACACCAAGCGCGAGGAGGCGGCCGTCGCCCAGCAGCAGGCCATGGAGGCCGCCGCACCGAGCGCCGACACCCCCGAGGACCTCATCGAGCAGATGCGCGTGCACGCCCTCGAGATCCTGCTCGCGCCCGACCTGGTCGACATGGTGTCCGGCGCGTCGGACGACCTGCTCGGCCGCGTCCGTGCCCTCCGCCGGAAGATCGCGATCGACATGGGGATCGTCGTCCCGCCCGTCCGGACCCGCGACAGCATCGAGCTCCCGCCGTCGACCTACGCCATCCGCATCGCCGGTGTCGAGGCCGGCCGGGGCACCGCGCCGTCGCGCAGCGTGCTCGCGCTCGGCGACCACCTCGAGGGCCTCCCGGGGGAGACCACCGTCGAACCGGTGTTCGGCCTCGCCGGCAAGTGGGTCCCCGCCGAGCTCCGGCACGCCGCCGAGATGACCGGCGCGACCGTCATCGACCGCGTCTCCGTGCTCGTCACGCACCTGCAGGCGATCATCGGCGACAACGCCGCGCGGCTCCTCACCCGCGAGGACGTCAAGGTCCTCACCGAGGGCGTCAAGCAGGTCAACCCCGCGGCCGTCGAGGAGCTCGTCCCCGGGATGCTCTCGCTCGCCGAGCTGCAGCGGGTCCTGCAGGGCCTGCTCGCCGAACGGGTCCCGATCAACGACCTCGGCCGGATCTGCGAGGGCCTCACGCTCCGCGCCAAGGTGTCGACCGACCCGGAGGGGCTCGTCGAGGCCGCCCGCGCCGCACTCGGCCCCGCGCTGCCCGCCCGGTACCTCGACGCCGGCACGCTCCGGGTCATCATGATCGACCCGCTGCTCGAGCAGTCGATGCTCGAGGGGCTCCGGCCGTCCGAGCAGGGGACCCAGATCGTCCTCGACGCCCACCGCATCGAGCAGGTGCTCGGGTCGCTCCGGGAGGCCGTCCGCTCCGTCGAGGACCAGGGGATCTCCGCCGTCCTCGTCTGCGCCCCGCAGCTCCGCCCGGCCGTGCACCGCATGGTCTCCGCGCAGTCGAACGGCCTGCCGGTGCTCTCCTACCAAGAGGCCACCGCCGCGGGCTCCACCATCGAGACCGTGGGAGTGGTCCGTGCCGCCGACCCGATTGCAGCGTAACGGCGCCACGCTCGACGAGCTCCGGGACGCCGTCCGCTCGGAGTTCGGACCGGGCGCACGCATCGTCGCCGCCGAGCGCGTCACCACACCGGGCATCGGCGGGCTGTTCCGCAAGGCGCACGTCGAGGCCACCGTCGAGGTCCCCGGCCCCGACGACGTCCCGACGGCGCGCGTCGCCATCGCCGACTCTCCGGTGCAGCGGGTGGGCATCGCCGCGCTCCTGGCCGACGCCGAAGCCGCGGAGGCGCGCATCGCCGGCCACGACGGCACCGCGTCCACGCGGGCCGACGCGTTCGCGTCGGTGCTCGACGGCTTCGTCGCCGACGGGATCACGGGGAGCGCCCCGCGCCCGACGCGTGCACTGCCGGAGGCGGGGGCGGAGGAGCAGGGTGGGTCGCGCCTCCTGGACGTGCCCGGTCCGTCGGTCGTTCCTGGAGGGACGGCTCGGCTCGTCGACGACGTCGTGGCCGAGCAGCTGGTCGCCGCCACCGCACCCACACGGCCCGCCCCGTCGGTCCGGTCCGCCGACGGCGACCTCGTGCTGCTCGTCGGGCGTCCGAACGACGTGGACGCAGCCGCCGGGATCTTCGCGACCCGGCACGCACTCCGGCCGACCGACGCGGCCGACCGGCGGAGCGGGATCCTCGCCCGGGCCGAGGGCGTCCGCGACGGGTACGCGCTGCTCGCGGTCGCCGCCTGGGACGACGTCGCGACGGCCGCCGGACTCGCACCCGACCAGGTCTGGGTCGTCGTGGACGTCGGTCGGAAGCACGAGGACTCGGTCCGCATGCTCGCCGCCGTCGCCGACCGGGCCCACGTGGCCGGGGTCGTGGCGATCGGCGCGGGGGAGACCGCCACGCCGGAGTCGGTGCACCTGCTGGGAGTCCCCGTCGTGTCGCTAGGCTGAACGGGTGCTGGTACTCACGCGGAAGGTCGGCGAGCGGATCCTCGTCGGTGACGACATCGTCATCACGGTGCTCGACAGCCGCGGGGACGGCGTCCGCATCGGTATCGACGCCCCTCGCGGGGTGAAGATCCAGCGCGAAGAGGTCGTGCGCGCGGTGACCGAGGCCAACGCCGAGGCCGCTGCCGCTGCCGCCGGCGCCGGGGACGACGCCGAGGCGCGGCTCCGCCGGGCCCTCGAGGACCGCGGGCCCGCCGGCGACGCCTGACGCGCCCCACGTCCAGCGCTAGGCGCGGGGCTTCTTCTCCTGCTCGGGAAGGCGACCCGCGGCCGCCTCGGCGGCGAACCAGGCCTGCGCCTCGTCCTGCCGGGCCTGCTCGGCACCGAGCGCGATCGGTGCGCGGACGTGGCCGGCCTCGTACCCGAACGAGTCGAGCAGCTGCGGGATGACCGGTCGGACCCGGGCGACGAGGCGGTCGATGTACGCCGAGACCGCCCGCGCCCGCTGCGCCGTGATGCGCCCGTGCATGAGGTACCAGTCGAGGTGCTGCTCCAGCAGGCCGAGGGCGAACAGGTCGCGGAGCCAGACGAGCACGCGGCGGGTGTCTCCCGGCGGGACCTCGTCGATGGCCTCGGTGAAGGCCTCCCACTGCATGAGCTCGGCGTGGGCCTTGGCCGCCTCGATGAGCTCGTGCTGCGAGCGGTTGAGCAGTCGGGCACCGCGTGCGCGGTCCTTGCCGGCTGACGCGAGGCGCATGCCGATCTCGGTGACCATCGTGTCGACGCGGCCGGCGAGCAGGTCGCGCTGCGTCTTGGCGTCCTGCAGGTCCGTGACGGACGCGGCGAGCGAGCCGCGGTCGGTCATGGTCTGCCCGAGGCGCCGGAGACCGGTGGCGTCGGCGAGCTTCGTGGCCGCCTGGGCCGCGACGAACTTCGCGGTCGACGCCGGGTCCTTCGGCGCCTTCGCGCGGAAGTCGGTGAGCAGGCGCTTGCCGACGAGCTGGAGCAGCACGGTGTTGTCGCCCTCGAACGTCACGTAGACGTCGAGGTCGGCGCGGAGTCCGGTGAGGCGGTTCTCGGCGAGGAACCCGGCACCACCGCAGGCTTCGCGGCACTCCTGGAGCGTGTCGAGGGCCGACCACGTGGACATCGACTTGAAGGCCGCCGCCTGGGTCTCGAGGTCCTCGCGACGCTGCGGGGTGTCCTCACGCCCGCTGAACACGTCGTCGAAGGTGCGGAGGAGCTTCTCGTGGGCGAAGGACTGCGCGAACACCGTGGCGAGGCGGGGGATCAACCGGCGCTGGTGCCGGCCGTAGTCGAGCAGGACACCCTCGGTGCCGTCGCCCGTCGGGAACTGGCGGCGCTGTGCCGCGTACGTCAGCGCGATCTCCAGGCCGATCTTCTGGGCGACGACCGCGGCGCCGTCGAGCGACACGCGGCCCTGCACGAGGGTGCCGAGCATGGTGAAGAAGCGGCGACCGGGCGAGGCGATCGGCGAGGAGTAGGTGCCGTCCTCGGCGACGTCGCCGTAGCGGTTCAGCAGGTTGGTGCGGGGGATGCGCACGTGGTCGAAGTGCAGCCGGCCGTTGTCGATGCCGTTCAGGCCGCCCTTGTAGCCGTCGTCCTCGCCGCCGACACCGGGCAGGAACGCACCCGCGGCGTCGCGGAGCGGCACGTAGAACGCGTGGACGCCGTGGTCGACGCCCTGCGTCACGAGCTTCGCGAAGACGACGGCGGCCTTGCCGTGCAGGGCGGCGTTGCCGATGTAGTCCTTCCACGCGCCGCGGAAGGGCGTGTGGATCTCGAACTCCTGGGTCGCCGGGTCGTAGGTCGCCCGCGTGGCGATGCTCTGGACGTCAGAGCCGTGCCCGGTCTCCGTCATCGCGAAGCAGCCGGGGACCTCGAACGAGACGATGCCCGGCAGGAACTCGCGGTGGTTCCGTTCGGTGCCGAGGTGGTGCACGGCCGAGCCGAACAGCCCCCACTGCACGCCGGCCTTGATCTGCATCGAGGGGTCGGCCGTGGTGAGCTCCTCGAACGCGGCGAGGTTGCCGCCGTGGTTGCTCGAGCCGCCGAACTCCTCGGGGTAGGGGCGCTGGATCGCACCCGCGTCGACGAGGATGCGGAGCTGGTCGAGCGTCCGGGCGCGGGCGTCGGCGTAGGGCATGCCCTCGACCTTGTGCATCGCCGGGTCGAGTGCGAGTCGGCGCGAGGCTCGGCGGTCGTCCGCCCAACGGCCGAGCAGGTGCTCGGCGAGCAGGTCGACGTCGATCCGGACGTCGGTGTCCGTCCCGCCGGCGGGCGTGCCCGCGGCGGGGTCGCCCGCGGCGTCGGCCTTGGGCGTGTTCGTGCTGTGGACGGGTGCGGTGTCGACCATGGTCGGAGCCCTCCTGAACTGCTCTGTCCGGTGTTGCAGAACCCACGCTATTGATCGGACCCGCGAGTCGCGTGAACGCCGTCCGGGGCTGACAACGCGGGTGGCCCGTGGGTCGGCCGCGGTCGTGGGAACCCTCCAAACGACCGCGCCCGGCGTTCCTGAGGCGAGTTCAGCGATTCGGCGCGGCCCGGCTCCGAGGGGCAGAATGTGCGGCATGTCAGGTACCACCACGCCCGCACGCGGGCGGACCTTCTTCGGGCAGCCGTTCGAGTTGTCGACGCCGTTCGCCGTCGAGCTCTGGGAGCGGTTCTCGTTCTACGGGATGCAGGGCATCGTCCTCATCTACATGTACTACACGCTCTCGCAGGGCGGGCTGGGCATCGACAAGGGCGTCGCCAGCGGGATCATGGGTGCCTACGGCGGCGCCGTGTACCTGTTCACGATCATCGGGGCGTGGATCGCCGACCGGCTGCTCGGTGCGGACCGGACGTTGTTCGGCAGTGCCATCGTGGTGATGCTCGGGCACATCGCCCTCGCGCTCATCCCCGGTGTCGCGGGCGTCGGCGTCGGCCTCGTGCTCATCGCGCTGGGCTCCGGCGGGCTCAAGGCCACGGCGACGACGATCGTCGGCGGGCTCTACAGCCGGGACGACCCCCGTCGAGACGCCGGGTTCTCCCTGTACTACCTCGGCGTGAACCTCGGGGCGTTCTTCGGTCCGCTCCTGACCGGCCTGCTGCAGAGCTCGCTCGGCTTCCACTACGGCTTCGGCCTGGCCGCGGTCGGCATGGCTGCCGGGCTCGTGCAGTACGCGATCCGCCGCCGCAAGCTGCCGGAGTCCGTGCGGCACGTCACGAACCCCGTCGACCGCCGTCGGCTCCCGCTCATCGGCGTGCTCGTCCTCGTGGCACTCGCGGTGATCGTGGTCGCCGTGCTGACCGGGCTCCTCAACGTCGACAACCTGCCCACCGTGGTCGTCGCCATCGTCATCCTCGCCACGATCGGGTACTTCGTGGTGATCCTCTCGAGCGGCATCACCGCGCAGGAGCGGTCGCGCGTGTTCGCCTTCATCCCGCTGTTCATCGGCAGTGCGGTGTTCTGGTCGCTGTACCAGCAGCAGTTCACCGTCGTGACCGTCTACTCCGACGAGCGCCTCGACCGGTCCCTGTTCGGCTGGGAGATGCCGGTCTCGTGGGTGCAGTCCATCAACCCGGTCTTCATCATCGTGCTGTCCGGTGTGTTCGCGGCGATCTGGACGAAGCTCGGCGACCGTCAGCCGTCCACCCCGACGAAGTTCGCGCTCGGCACCGGCATCATGGGCGTCGCGTTCCTGCTCTTCCTGCCCTTCGTCGGCACCGGGCAGAACGGCACGCCGCTGCTCGCCCTCGTCGGGATCCTGCTCGTCTTCACGATCGCCGAGCTCCTGCTGTCGCCGGTGGGGCAGTCGGTGGCCACGAAGCTCGCACCGCCGAAGTTCCAGACGCAGATGGTGGCCCTGTTCTTCCTGTCGGTGTCGCTCGGCACCGCCGTCACGGGGGTGCTCTCGCAGTACTACGACCCGACGGACGAGGCGCCGTACTTCGCCGTCCTCGGGCTCGTCGCCGTCGCGGTCGGGGTCGTCCTGCTCGTCCTCGCCAAGCCGGTGCTGAAGCTCATGCGCGGCATCCGCTAACCTGAGGGCAGCCAGACCGGCCCCGGAACCAAGGAGTCACCAATGCTCGAACTCATCGCAGGCGTCATCATCGGCATCGGCGTGCTCGGTGGCGTGGGGGTCTGCATGGCCTTCGCGGCCATGATGAAGAGCGGCAACGAGGAGTACTAGCCCTCGGTGTCCGGTGCCGGCTCGACCGGCACCAGCTGACGACTCAGGACGGTCGCGCGCTCGAACGGGCCGCGGCCGTCCTTCGTGTAGACGGGTTCCTCGAACGCGACCGTCCAGGTGCGCTGCGTCCCGCCGAGCTGGCTGGCGCCCGGTGCGACGATGACGCCGATCGGCTCGTCGGCCCACTCCTCGCCGCCCTGGTCGGTGTCGACGACCTGCACGAGGGCGCCGATGCCGAGGCCCGGTCGGTCGTCGGGGCGGGGGCTGGGGGAGCGGCGTCCGAACACGCGCCCACCGTACCGCGCGCGGGTCAGTTCCAGATGGAGATCCAGTCGACGGACACGGTGCCCGATGCGTCCGTCGGGACGGCGCCGTGATCGGTCCACGTCTCGCCCTGCAGGGTCACGCGCATTGGCTTCGTCGGCACGGCCTCGGTGGTGGAGGAGACGAGCTCCCCGTCCCAGTAGAAGCGGACGATGCCCGTGTCCCACTCGGTGGTGGCGACGTGGTACTCGGTGGTGTCGGTCTTCGCGTGGACCTGCACTGAGCGGTCGTACTTGACGTGACGGTTCGCGTACGTTCCCGGGATCGCGGACGCGGGGCGCGGCGATGCCCCGAGCGTGAGTGACTCCGGCCAGTCGATCTCGCCGTCGTTCCACTCGTCGGAGGACGGCCACAGCATGCCGACGAACTTGTACCCGTCGGTGACCGTGGTCTTGTAGCGGATGCTGACCCGTGCCGTCGTGTGCGGTGCGTACCCGTCCGGCATGACCGCGGCGACGAGCGGTCGGCCGTCCTCGGAGTGGAAGTCGAAGTCGAGGTTGCCGTCGGCGACGGACAGCACCTTCGCAGGGGCGTACGTGCCGAGTCCGCTGGTGTCCTGGAATCCGTCGTAGAGGCCCATGCCGGGGTAGACGGCTGCCACCGTGCCGAGTGCGGCGGGCTTCGTGAAGTCCTCGGCGTACGACTGCCGCCAGGTGCGTCCGTTCGCCGTGACGTCGCCGACCGGGAGTGTCGTCGGCACGGCGGTCGGGGTCGCGGTCGGAGTCGGGGTCGCGGTCGCGGTGGGTGTGGGCGTCGGCGTCTGCGTCGGCGTCGGTGTGACCAGCGGAGACGCCGTGGCGGTGGTCGGTGCCGCTGTCGACCCCGGTGCCGTCGAGGACGGGACACACGCAGCGAGCGTGCCGGCGACGAGGAGCCCGGTGACGATCGCGCCTGCGGTGCGTGTGCGAGTGGTCACGGTACGGTCCCTGCTGGAGTCGGTGGAGCTCCTGGCGATCGTAGTCAAGGAGTGCCCGGCGGCCTGCTGTTGCCGGCACCCCAGTCCGGGGGTGGCGGTGACGTTCGCGCCGGTCGCACGACATGCCGTGCGCCCGTCGCTGAGGTCGCACGAGGTGCCGCTGCTGCCGGCGCCGGGCGGCAGTTCGTGCGACCCCGGCGGCGCGCCTACGCCCCCACGGCCGCCCGCGCGATCTCGGTGATCGACGAGTGCCCGGTGTCCGGGTGCTTGCGCATCGACAGGAGCCGCTCCATCGAGGGCTCCAGCGCCGTGACCTTGTCGAGCGGCGCACTCACGACGAGCTGGAACCCGAGCCGCAGCCACGCCGTCACCGCACGCCCCGCGAACTCCGAGTCCGCCTTGATGAAGGCCTCGTCGAGGAACACCGGCGCGAACCGCGGCCGCGGCCGGGTCTCGTCGCCGAGCTGGTACCGGAGCGCGGCACCGACGATGAACGCCACGAGCTCCTGCGTCTCACCGCCGGACTTGTCGCCGAGGGACGAGTACACGCCGAGGTCGTTGCCCTCGGTGTCGTACCGCACGGCCGTGATCTCCATGTGCCGCCGGACGTCGAGCACGGCGTCGCGCTGCGTGGTCCGGCCGCCACGCGGGACGGACGGGTCGGGGCGGATGACGGCCATGAAGCGTCGGAGCCGGCGGAACCGGGTCTCGAGCACGTCGTCCGTCAGCTCGGTGTCGACGGACGCCGACAGTGCCCGCAGCTCCCGGCGGAAGGCCGTGACCTCTTCGCGCGTGACCCGGCGGATCTGGATCTTCAGCCGGTCGCGGTTCGCACCGAAGGGCAACTCGCGGAGGATCTCGTTGACCGGTTCGAGCCGCTCCTCGATCTCGACGACGGCCCGGTCGAAGGCACCGGCGAGCGGGACGAGGTCCTCGCCGCTCCACTGCGACAGGCGTCGGCGCCACTCGCTCCGGCGGGAGTGCAGGCCGGTCGCGACGATCTGGTCGAGGATGGCGCGGTAGTCGGGGTAGGACGCGACGCCGGTCCCGAGGTTCGGGTCCGGCCAGGCGTCCTGGTAGCGCTGGAAGGTCAGCGTCAACGCGGTCGAGGCCGACGCGGCGCCGTCGAGCGCCTGCGCGAGGCGTTCCTCGAGCCGGCGCTTCAGTCGGCGGGTGGCGTCGTCGAAGCCGTCGACGCCGTCCGGTGCTCCGATCTCCTCGAACGTCTCGGACAGCAGCTGCGCCTGTCGGTCGTCCGGCAGGGCGTCAGGGGTGTCCTCGAAGCGCGACAGGATCTCGGCCGCGGCGTCCTGACCGTCCACGAGCACGGCGTGCCGCTCCTCGAGCCGGGCGACGGACTGGCGGGCAGCAGCGCGACGGTCCGACGCCTCGTCGAGGGACGCCCGGAGCCGACCCACGGCCGAACGCAGGGTGCGCAGGCCGTCGTCCGCGGCGAGGAGTGCCTGGCGTTCCTGGTCGAGGCGGGCGAGCGAGTCCTCGAGCCCGACGACGTCGATCGCCTCCCATGTGACGTCGACGATGTGCTGGTGCGCGGCGCGGAGGACGTCGAGCGCCGTGATGTCCTGCGCGACGTCGGTGCGCCGGGCCTCGAGCGTGGCGAGGTCCTCGGCGATCGCGGCCAGCTCCTGCTCCACCGAGGCGACCCGCGCCTCGTTCGTGAAGCCGATGACGTTCGCCTGACGCCGGTCGCCGTGGGCACCGCGTCGACCGTCGCGGAGCTGCCCGGACTCGGTGACGCGCCGACCGCCGCCGCCGAGGTCCGCGGCGGACCCGACGCACCGGGCGTCGGTGCGGTCGGACTCGATGCGCTCGCGCACCCAGGTGCTGAACGGCGACTGCTTGATCGCGAGCTTGCCGGACACCATGGACGGGTCGCCGTCGACGTCGATGTGCGGCCCCGTCGGGACGCCCTCGAACTGCACGCGCACCGGCAGGCGGAGCGCGTCGATCGCCTCGCTGAAGTCGGCGAGGCGGTCCTGGTCGACCAGGAGCGTGCGGGCGACGGGCGCCAGGACGGACTCGATCGCCGTGCGCCAGCGCTCCTCGCCGGGCAGCACGTCGAGCAGTTCGGCGACGAAGGGCAGCTCGGACGGGTCGATGCCGGCGGCGCGGGCCATCGCCAGTCGGGCCTCGTGCATCGGCAGCGGCATGGCGCCCTGTCGGTGCTCGAGCGACTGACGCTCCTGGCGGAGGGACCGCTCGCGGTCGAGGAGCGGGTACTCCTCGCGGGTGAGGGCGTCACGGCGCTCGTCGAGCTCCGCGCGCGACGCGGCGTAGGTGCCGAGGAACTCGTGCGACGCCCGCTGCACGGCGGTGAAGGACTGCTCGGTGGACACGGGCGACCCGAGCACGGCCGTCCGCTCGTCGAACGTCGCCCGGGTGCGGACGACGGCGTCGCGCTCGCGCGTCCGACGGTCGATGCGGTCCTCGAGCTGGGCCAGCGCGTTCCCGCCCTGGTCGCGGAGCCGGGCCTCGGCATCGCGCAGCTCGATCTCGACCGCGGCGTGCCGGGCCTCGGCCGCGGCGACCTCGGCGCGGGCAGCCGTGCGTTCGCGCCCGTTGCGGTCCACCTCGGCGTCCAGGAGCGCTCGCTTGCGCGATGCGGTCCAGTGCGCGAACGGGGAGACCTCGGCGCCGGTCGCGATCCCGTCGAGCGCCTCGGCCGCGGCCCTCGAGCGCGCGATCTCGGCGTGCAGTTCGGTGATGGGGGAGAGGATGCGGACCTTGCGCTCCTCGGTGTCCATCGCCTCGTACGCCTCGTCGAGGGCGGAGAAGTGCGCGAGGGCACGGTCGGCGGCCTCGTACGTGCCCGGCGTCTCGAGCACGAGCGACTTGTACAGGGCGTCGACGGTCGGCAGGTGCTGCCCGGCCTGGATGCGCGCGAGGAGCCGCATCGCCCGGTTGCCACCGCCGGAGTCGCCGATCCCGAGGCGGGTCTGCAGCGTGTAGGCGAGCTCCTGGTAGGTGTCGCGGATGACGAGCCCCGGCACGCGTCCGGTGAGCTCGAGGTGGTGGAACCGCGTCGGCACGAACTCCTCGAGCCGGCGCAGGTCGAACGTGTCGTCCACCGTCGCCATGGTCATCTGGATGTCGCCGACGCCCCGCGCACGCTTCGGCACGATGTACGCGCGCAGCACCGTGAAGCGCCGCTCGTCGTCGTTCCGGAACGTCACCGCGACGGCACCCCACGTGGTCTGGTCGTCGCCGCGCAGGTTCACGTCGCGCAGGGCACCGGACTCGGGGTCGCGACGGGTGTCCACCTTGCCGCGCAGGTACGTCAGCAGGTTCCGCTGGTCGGCACTGCGCGCGCGCCCGGTGGTGGCGTCGTTCGACGCGCCGTTGAACGGCACGTCCGACGGCATCATCACGGCGAGGTACGCGTCCATCAGCGTCGACTTGCCGGTGCCGGACGCGCCCGAGATGAGCGTCGCGGTGCCGGACAGCTCGACCTGGCGGTGGCCGTGGAAGCCGCCCCAGTTCACGACCTGCATCGACTCGGCGCGCCACTGTGCGACCGTGTCGAACAGGGCCGGGATCTCGAAGGTGTCGGTCACGCTTCCGTCTCGCCTTCGTCGTCGGTGTCGGTCTCGTCGGCCAGGAGGGACGGGTCGTCCCCGTCGGTCGGCTCGCCGTTCGGGGTGGTCGCGTCCCCGTGCGCGGCGGCGGTCCGCGACGCTGTGCTCGCCAACCACGTGTCCAGGTCGCGCAGCCGCTCCAGCGGGAGCAGCACCTCGACCACGCTCGCGACCCGGAACCGGTCCGGGTCGCTGGTCTTCAGCAGGATCCGGGCGGTCACGAGGCGTTCGACCGCCTTCGCCACGCGCCCCTCGTCACGGGTGCGGTCGGTCGCCGTCGCGGGGCGGAACCCGGCGACGTGCCCGAGGATCTCGGAGCGGTCGACGACGACCTGGTCCGGGCCCGGGCGGGTGTCGGCGCGGAGGCGCATGCGCAGGTAGACGAGGACGATCGTCTCCTCGCGCGTGTACGGGACGTCGCGCAGCAGCGTGGGGAAGCCGCGGCGCTGGCTCTCGGAGCGGGCCTGACGCTTCCAGGCGACCTCGCGGTCGCGGTCCACGTGCAGTTCGAGGAACAGGTCGTTGAGGCGCGAGCGGAGCTGGTACTCCGCGTCGAGCACGGCGCGCCACTCGTCGGCGTGCGTCCGTGCGCTGACGTAGGAGTTGCGGAGCAGCGCCACGAGGGCACGGCGCTGCCGGTCGTCAAGTCGACCCTCGTCGCCCTCGAAGAGGGCGAAGCTGGTCTCGTCGCGCTCGTCGTCCCGCAGGACGGGTGCGGGGTCGTCGTAGGGGACCGTCTCGTCGACCGGTGCCGGCGTCGTGTCGCTCACCGCGCCTCCTGTGCGTGTTCGTCGTTCGTCGTGTCTGGCGTCCGGTCGTGGCGCTCGTCGGTGAGCGCCGCGGTCGGCATGTGGAAGGTGACCGGGCTGCCGTCGGGACGGACCGTCCGGTGCTCCGCGAGGTGCGTGGCGGACTCGAAGTCCTCGTGACCGGTGAGGAGGTGCGCGAGCCCGAAGAGCTCGACCGGGCGCCGCTGCTCCGGCGGCAGGCCGTGGAAGGCGTCGACGCTGGAGTCGGCCTCGGCGGAGCGCAGCGCCGCGCGGAGCTCGGTGAGGAGCGGTCCGCCGTGTCGCCGGAGCGTCTCCACGTCGAGCTCCTCGAAGACGTCGTCGTCCGGCTCCTCGATCGCGGGCGGCACGGACTCGGCGTCCGGGTCGTAGAACCGTTCGCGCAGCGTGCCGACCTCGGCCGTCGCCGGCAGGAGGCCGAGGGGCAGCCGGTCGCGCGCCGACCCCTGCTCCATCCAGGTCGCGAGCCCGCGCTCGATCGACCGGATGACGGCGTCGAGTTCACGGTCGCGGGCGACGTCGTGCGCGACGATCTGGTCGCGCAGGGTCGCCGTGAGCTGTCGTCGCTGGGCGAGGACGTCCTCGATGCCCTGGCGGAGGATGACGACCGTGTTGCGGAAGGCCCGGCGCTCGGACGCCCCGAGGGAGTCCGCGAAGGGGTGGGCCAGGATCGTCGCGATGTCGTCTCGGAGCCGCAGCAGCAGGGCGTCGTCGCGGAGCAGTTCGAACGCCCCCTCGAACGCACGGCCCTCGGGGGTGGCCTGCATGAGGTTGTCCGTGCGGGCGAGGTAGTCGTCGAGGATCTCGCCGATCGGACGGACCTCTTGCCGGAAGTCCTCGACGATCGAGCGGTGCATCGTCGCCACCGCTTCCTCCACACGCTTGAAGTCGCTCGGGAGCTGGCGGATCAGGTCGGAGATGTTCGTGTAGCCGTCCCGCATCCGGGCGTCGTCCACGGTGTCCACGTCACCCTGTTCGAGTCGCGCCCGCTCGGCCTGGAGCTCGGCGATCTGCGCGTCGATGCGCCGGATCTGCACGTCGGGGTCGGGCTCGGCGCGGGCGGCCCAGCGGTGCACGGCGTCGACGATCATCGCGAGCCGGCTCTCGCTGATGAGCGCCCGGTCGGACGACAGGGCGTCGACGAGGGACAGGGCCTCGAGCGCGTGGCTCGTCAGGGAGTACTGCTCGTCGCCGTCGGGGGAGTTCGAACGGACGAGCCACTGCGCGGCGACCCACTCGCGGCAGAGGGCGCGGCCGTTCGGTCGGGCGTCCTGCTCGGGCTGCTCCGCCTGCTCGCTCGCGGGGGTGCGCGCGCCGGCGGCCTGGAGCCGTGCGACGTGCTCCTCGACCTGCAGGTGCATCCGGTCCGCGGGGACGTACTGCACGTCGCGGTCGAACACCGTGCGGAACACCGCGAGGACGACGGCGCTGGTCGGCCGGGACATCAGCCGGAGGGTCGGACGGTCGAGGACTGCCCGGACCCGGGCGAACTCGAGGTCGACGTCGGTCATGCGCCCCTTCGTCCGATCTGGCTGGTGACTGTCTCAACAGATGCGAAGAGCCCGACGCTGTTGCGCCGGGCTCTTGCGGGTGGGTGGGCGATACCAGACTCGAACTGATGACCTCTTCGGTGTGAACGAAGCGCGCTACCAACTGCGCCAATCGCCCCCTGCACTGTGCGTGCCAGTCGATAGTAGCGGATGCCGGGGCCGGTGCCGAACACGGCGCGCGTCCCGGGTGTGGCGCGGGCGGTGGAACCCGCCCGATCCGCATGAACACGGGGGACACGCCCGGTGAACGAGGAGGATTTTGGTGGATGCCCCCGGGTTCGTATAGAGTTTACGTCGTCGCCGCGACAGCGGGTCAGACAAATGCGGATGTGGCGCAGTGGTAGCGCATCACCTTGCCAAGGTGAGGGTCGCGAGTTCGAATCTCGTCATCCGCTCGAGTGTGGTGTTCTCCGGAACGTCACGACTCACCAGAGGGTATCCCACCGTTCGGGTACTCACGGAGACGTGAACCTCGATGGTGGGGTGGCCGAGAGGCTAGGCAGCGGCCTGCAAAGCCGTCCACGCGGGTTCGAATCCCGTCCCCACCTCCAGTTCCACACTCCTCTGGGCGATTGGCGCAGCGGTAGCGCGCTTCCCTGACACGGAAGAGGTCACTGGTTCGATCCCAGTATCGCCCACCACAGACGAAAGCCCCCGGGAAACCGGGGGCTTTCGTCGTTCCGTCCCTTCGAGGACGCTCACGCCAGGATGCGGTTCCCCTGCCGGTCGCCCGGTCGTTCCCGTCTACGGTTGCCCCATGTCCGACGTCGGTGCGCCCCGGCCGCTCTCCCGGGTGACGGTCTCGGTGATCTGGGCGCTGGCGGCCGTGTTCAACGCGGCGTTCGTCGCCTTCTTCGCGTTGTACACGGAGGCTCACGACCAGGCGGTCGACCGTTCGGAGTCGACCGGTGCGTTCGACCCGTCGCAGTTGCTGCCGCACGATGCTGCGCTCTGGGTGGTCGCACACGCTGCGCTCGGTCTCCTCGTCCTGCTCGACGGAGTGGGCATCGCGCTCTCCGTGCGATGTCTCCGGGTCCGGGCTGGTCGGTCGGGCCGTGCTCCCGTGCGAGTCGAGCGGTAGGGAGTGGGCCGGATCAGGCGAGACCGATGCAGTGCGCCAGCACGGCCTGCTGCACCGGCAGCAGCGACCGCTTGAACCCGTGCCCGACGAAGGCCGGGTGTGCCACGGCGTCCGCGCTGACCTCCCGCCCGCGCACGAACGGCGGACACGGGGCGAAGCGGACACCGGTCGGTGCGGTGTCGAGCAGGTCCGCCGTGACCCGGAACGGCTCGAGCGCCTCTGCATGCGGACCGGGCCCGTCGGTGATGACGACGTCGGCCGTTCGGATGGCGGTCGCGAGGTCGTCCGTCCACGCTGCTCCGGGGGTCGCGAGGTCGGCGGGGCAGCACTGCACCAGGTCGAGCTGCAGGACGCGGGCGGCCTCCTGCCACGCCCGGGCGATGTTGCCGTCGGCGCCCACGAAACGGAAGCGCAGCGTGCCGAGGTCGCGCTGCTCCCGCCGCAGGGCGTACAGGTCGGACAGCACCTCGCACGGGTGGTTCTCGTCGGTCATCGCGTTCACGACGGGGAGTGCTCCGGCAGCCGCGAGGCCCTCGACGACGGTGAGGTCGTGGTGGCGGACGACGAGGACGTCCGCCCACGAGGCCAGGTAGCCGGCGACGTCCGAGAGCGCCTCGGGCTTGTCGAGCGTGGTGTCCGGGAAGACGATCGGCTGCAGTCCCATCGTCGCGGCCCCGCGCTCGAACGTGACCCGCGTGCGCAGGCTGGTCGCGGGGAAGAACATCACCGCAGAGCCGTCGGTCGTCGGCCCCTGACCGGTGCGGTACGCGTCCGCGAGGGCGAAGACCTCCTCGACCTCGTCTGCCGTCCAGTCGTCGAGCCGGGTCAGGGAGCGCATCGCACCAGCCTAGGGAACGGCACGAGCCGACCGGGACGCCGCGTCGTTCAGGACTCGCCGAGCGCGGACAGCACCTGGTGCCGGACGTCGGGTGCACCGTGGGCGTACCGGTCGACGAGGACGGTGCGCATCCCTGCGGACCGGGCCCCGGCGACGTCGCGGACCGGGTCGTCGCCGACGAAGAGGCACGCCGACGCGGGCACCCCCAGTGCGTCGGCGAGCGCGTGGAAGGCTCCCTCGTCGGGCTTCTGCACGCCGATGCGCTCCGAGATGCACACCACGTCGAGGGCGGTGTCGAGTCCGGTCGCGGCCAGCTTCTCGGACTGCTGTTCCGCGGACCCGTTCGTCAGCAGCCCGAGGCGGTAGCCGCGCGTCCGGAGCTCGCGGAGCAGCGGCGCAACGTCCGGGAACGCACGCCAGGCGGCGCGGTAGGCGTCGAGGTACCGCTCGAACACGCTGTCCAGAGCGTCGGGGTCGTGGGGGAGCACGATCCCGAGCGGGGGCAGGACGGTCCGGAGCCGCTCGCGCCGCTGCTCCTGGAAGCCGATCTCGCCGGAGCGCCAGCGCTCGAAATGTTCGTCCTCGGCGGCGGACCAGGCGTCGAGCACCGACGGGGTGACGGTGACGCCCAGCCCGGTGAGGAACTGCTCCGCGCCGGTGCGGGCGGCGCCCCGGTGGTCGAAGAGGGTCCCGTCGAGGTCGAACCCGACCGCTCGCGAAGGTGCCACGCGGCCAGGCTACGACGTGTCCCGGCGACCGTACGATGGCGGGGATGGACATCTCGCTGCGCCCCGGTACCCCCGACGACGTGGAGTGGGTCGCGGAGCTCCGGGCCGAGGTGCTCCGAGCCGATCTCCGCCGACTCGGCCGGTACGACGACGTGCGCGTGCGGGAGCGGCTGCGGCGCGGGTTCCTGCCCCACAGCACGCGGGTCATCGTGGTCGACGGTGCCGACGTCGGCTCCGTCACGGTCCGGGTCGACGGCAGCGACCGGTGGATCGAGCACCTCTACCTCGCGCCGCACCTGCAGGGGCGCGGCATCGGGTCGACGGTGCTGCGGACCGTGCTGGCCGAGCCGCACGCCGGGGACACGCGACTCATCGTGCTGCAGGGGAGTGCGGCGCGGCGCCTGTACGAGCGGCACGGGTTCGTCCGTGACCACGAGGACGACGTCGACGTGGTGATGGTGCGTCCCGGCGACCCGGATCCCGTCACGTCGGCGTACTCGCGTCGCGCCGCCGAGTACATCGAGCACCTGGGGTCGATGACGTCCGTCCACGCGGCCGACGAGGCGCTGGTGACGGCGTGGGCGTCGACCGTCGACGGAGCCCTGCTCGACGCCGGGTGCGGCCCCGGACACTGGACCGCACAGCTCGCCTCGCTCGGTCACGACGCACGGGGTGTGGACCGTGTCCCGGAGTTCGTCGCACACGCCCGGCAGGCGCACCCGGGCGTCCCGTTCGCGGTCGCGGACGTCGACGCGCTCCCCGACGAGCCGGAGAGCCTCGGAGGCGTCCTGGCCTGGTACTCGTTGATCCACCACGACCCGGCTGCCCTGCGACGTCCGCTCGAGGAGTTCGCGCGGGTCCTCCGCCCCGGCGGCCGGCTGCTCGTCGGGTTCCCCACCGGACCGGACGTGGAGCCGTTCGACCACGCGGTCACCACCGCCCACCGGTGGTCGGTGGACCGACTGGCAACAGCGGTCTCCGCAGCGGGCTTCGACGTCGTCGAGACGGTCACCCGGGACGCCGACGACGCGACCCCGCGGCCGCACGGAGCGATCTCCGCGCGGCGTCACGACCGACCGGTCGCCGTCACCACCCCGGGACCTCGACGCGCACGGAACTGATCCGACCGGCCCGGGTCCGTGCCGTCACGGCGGGGTCGTAGCTGTCGGCGGTCGCGAGGTAGAGCGTGCGCCCGTCCTCGCCGCCGAGCGCACAGTCGATCGCACACCGACCCGGGGCCTCGATGCGGTCCGTCACCGTGCCGCCCTCGACGACCCGCAGGAACTCGCCGGTGTCGACGGAGCAGACCCAGACCGCGCCGTCGCGGTCGACGGTGCTGCCGTCCGGCGTGGTGCCGGCGGGGAGCGCCGCCCACTCGCGTCGTCCGGTCAGGGAACCGTCGGGCTCGATGTCGAACGCCGTCAGACGACCGCCCCACGTCTCACTGACCACGAGCGTGCGGGTGCCCGGGAGGACGTTCGCACTGTTCGGGAAGACGAGACCGTCCGCGGCGAGGCGGTGCGACCCGTCGGTGTCGATCACCCAGAGCGGGCCGGGGCGGAGCTCCTCACCGCCGTAGAGGTCGTAGCCGAAGGCGCCGATGTAGGTGCGGCCGGTGGCGTCGTCGACGACCAGGTCGTTGAGCAGCGAGGACTCGACCCCGGACAGGTCGGCGAACACCTCGGCCGCGCCGTCCTCGCCCACGGCCACGACCGTGCGGGACTCCATCGCGCTGACGATCAACCGGCCGTCCGGCAGCCACCCGAGGCCCGAGGACTGCCCGTCCACCGTGGTCTCGAGCCGGGGCTGCGCGGCCGGGCCGGGGCGCAGCGAGAACACCTCGCCCGTGTGCATGTCGGAGTACCAGAGCCGGCCGTCGTGCCAGCGGTTGCCCTCGGGGAACCGGATGTCGGTGACGACGTCGGTCGCGGTCGTGGAGTCGAGTGTGATGTGCACCGACCCAGCCTCTCAGAGCTCGCCGGGAGGCCCCGACTGCCAGCGGACCCACGCCTCGAGCTGTGCCTTCGCGCTCTCGAGACTGGTGTGGAAGCCGGTCATGTCGCCGTCCCGCAGCCGCACGACGTACCGCGACCCGAAGACCACCGTGCCGATCACGTGGGAGCCGCACCGCGCCTCCCAGGTCCGCGGATCGACCGCCGCCCAGCGGACGTCGTCGGTCTCGGCGTGCTCGGTGCTGGAGAGGGAGGTCATGGTGCTTCCGGTCGCTGGACGATGGGATCGTTCCGGCGGCCGTGGGCTGGGGTCACCTGGCTCGACGGTAGTCCTCGGCGGCTGGGCGGCGGACGCCCCGGCTCAGGCCATCCGGTCGAGCCAGTCGCGGAACAGCGCCGCCGCGACGGCCGGACGTTCCAGGTGGGCGTTGTGCCCCGCCGCGTCGAGCACGGCGTACGTCGCGCGGGGGTAGTGGTCGCGCAGCGCCCAGCCGTCCTCGTACCCGACCACGTCGTCCTGACGGCCGAAGAGGTGCAGTGTCGGCGCCGTGAACGGATCGGGGTGGAGCGCCTCGGGTTCGGTGCGCAGCGCGTAGTCGGTCGCGATCCGGTCGACCACGGCCTGGTCGGCGCCGCGCAGGCCGGGGAGCACGGACTGTTCGTACGCCTCGAGCGTCGCGGTGGTCTGGACGACGCTGAGCGCGGCGAAGTCGTCGCGGGCGGCACCGGGCTCGGCCGCGGCGACCACGGCCGGATCGGGGAGGACGACCTGTCGCGGGGGCACTCGTCGGCGTGCGTGGTCCGGTTCGACGACGCCGACGATCGTGGCGAGGCCGAGCACCTGGCTGCGGAGCTCGTGCGCGACGGAGCGCGCGACCATGCCGCCGAACGAGTTGCCGACGATCGCGAACGGCTCGTCGCCCAGGTGCGCACGGACCGCTTCCCGGACGGCGTCGGCGACGTCCTGCGCGCTCGAGGCCGAGGGGTCGTACCCCGGCGACTCCCGGACCCACGGCAGGTCGAGGTGCACCCACCGCCACGGCGCGTCCGCGACGGCGTGCTCGAGGGGGAGCAGGATGCGGTGGTCGATGCCGAAGCCGTGCACGGCGACGAGCGGGCGGCCCTGACCGGTGGTGCGTGTGCTCACGCCCGGACCCTAGCGGGGACCGCCGACGGTCACGGGGCCCGGAAGCGCTCGACCACCGGGCAGGCGAACGGATCGCTCGCCGCCAGGCCGACCTCGTTGAGGTACCGGACGACGATCACGTAGGAGTGCACGAGGGTGGTCTCGGTGTACGGCACCCCCTGCTCGTCGCAGTACCGGCGGACGAGGTCCCGCGCCGCACGGAGGTTCGGCCGGGCCATGCTCGGGAAGAGGTGGTGTTCGACCTGGTGGTTCAACCCGCCCATGAAGAACTCGACCCACCGCCCGCCGCTGATGTCGCGGGAGGTCAGCACCTGGCGGGAAAGGAAGTCGACCCGGCGTCCGGCCTCGATGATCGGCATGCCCTTGTGGTTCGGCGCGAACGCGATCCCCATGCAGAACCCGAACACCGCCAGCTGGACGCCGAGGAACGCGAACGCGATGCCGATCGGCAGGACCCAGAAGACCGCTCCGACGTAGAGCACGAAGCGTCCGGCGAAGACGGACCCCTCGGCCCAGCGGTGCTTGACGGCTCCGCGTCCCGTGTAGGTGCGGATCGACTGCCAGTGCAGGTTCGCGCCCTCGACGAGGAGCATCGGGAAGAACGCCCACCCCTGCACCCGGACCAGGACGTGCAGGAACCCGGTGCGGCTCCGCGCGTCCTCCGCCCGGAAGGAGATCGCGTCGAACGAGATGTCCGGGTCCTTGCCGACCGTGTTCGGGTTCGCGTGGTGCCGGGTGTGCTTGTTCATCCACCAGGCGTAGCTGATGCCGGTCAGGAACGTGCCGACGTACCGTGCGGCACGGTCGTTCCAGTCGTGACTGGCGAAGACCTGCCGGTGTGCGGCCTCGTGCGAGAGGAAGGCGAACTGGGTGAAGAGCAGTCCGAGCACCCCCGCGACGACGAGCTGCCACCACGAGCCGCCGAGCACGGCGAACGCGGTGCCCGTGGCGACGAGCAGCGCCGTGAGGACGGCGACGAGCCCCCAGTACCAGCCGGTCCGACGACCGAGGAGTCCGGCGGTGCGGACCTGGGCGAGCAGCGCGGTGTAGGTCGACGTCGTGTCGGGGCGGCCGTCGCGCGGTGTGGTCTTCCGGTAGCTGACCGGTGCGGTCGTGTCGTCGACCATGGTGTCCTCCTGGGTGCAGCGGTGACGCTGTAACCGGGGACCGGGGCTACGTGCTGTCCTGCACGGTACGCGGAGCGACCTGCGCGGCTCAGGGGATGACGAGTCGCCGCTCCACGACCGCGCGCGCGACGTCGGCGAGCAGCTCCTGGTTGGACCGCGCGTGGGTGCGCAGCTTCGCGAAGGCCTGATCCATGTCGATCCGGTGGGTCTGGGCGAGGAAGCCCTTCGCCTGCTCGATGACGATCCGGCTGTCGAGCGCGCGCTGGAGCTGCTGCTGCGCCAGGTTGGCGTGTTCGAGCGACCGCTGCTGCAGGATGCTGATCGTGGCCACGTCCGTGAGCGCCTGGGCGGCGAGGGCGTCGTCGCGGTTCAGGGCGCCCTCGCTCTCGCGGAACAGGTTGAGCGACCCGAGCGTGGTGTCGCGGAGGCGCATCGGGATGGCGTGGACCGAGGCGTAGCCGGACTCGGCCGAGGCCGCGGCGAACGTCGGCCACCGGCGTTCCATCTCGGCGTGGTCGCGTACCGACACCGGGCGCCCGGTGGCGAAGCACTCCACGCAGGGGCCCTCGCCGGCGTCGAGCTGCAGGAGTCCGAGGAAGCTCGACCGGTCGCTCGTGGACGCGAGGACCTCGAGCTCCTGCGACTGGTTGACGAGCAGGATGCCGGCGGCGGACGCGTCGAAGATGTCGACGACGCTGTCGACGAGGTTCTGCAGGAGTTCGACCACGTCGTAGTCGTCCACGAGGATGTCGGTCAGCGCGACGAAGGTGTCGACGAGTCGGTGCTCGCGGGTCGGTGCCATGGTGCGTGCTCCCTAGGTCTCGGAACCGTACGGCCGGGCGAGGTCGAGTCGGCGTTCGATGATGTCCGCGGCGACGTCGCGGACGGTGCGTTCGGTGGCGTACGCGTGGGCCTGCAGGACGAGCAGGGCGTCCTGGACGCTGACGCCGAGCTGGGCTGCGACCATGCCGGTGGCCTGGTGCACCTCCCGCCTCGAGTATCGTCCGGGTTCCATGTCCGCGCGCCCGTCGGCGGCAGCGGCGAGCAGGGCGTCCCGGAGGACACGCCGCGCGGCGACCGTGCTCAGCTCGATCGCCCCCTGGACCTGCCCGCGGGTCAGGGTCCGTTCCTCGCCGACCGTGAGGTCGACGGCGCCGACGGGGATCGTGCCGATGCGCATCGGGAAGGAGAAGAGCGCACCGACCCCGGCCCGGAGGAGTTCCTCGAGTGCGACGGGCCAGGTCGCGGTCGTCGTGGCGGTGAGATCGGCCTCGAGGACCGGACGCCGGGTCTCGAGCGCCTGCCAGCACGGTCCCTCGCCGAGGTCGAGTTGGATCTCGTCCACGCGCTCCGCCATCGCGTCACTCGCGCACACCGTCACCGAACCCAACGGATCGCCGAGCGTCGAGATCCCGACGCTCGTCACGGGGAGGGTGGCGAGGAAGGGCGGGCACAGGTCGGTACCCTCCGGCGCGGCCTGCATGGCGGCCGCTGCAGCAGCGAAGTGATCCATGGGTGACACCGTTCTCGGTCGTCCGCCGTCGTGCGATCCGTCGCACGGTCCATCCGGCCGTCGATGCATTGTCCGTTTCCCGAGACCCTAGTGCACCCGTGCTGCCTCCGGGACGAAGCGGATGCGTTCCGCTGCCCGTGTCACGTCCTGCGCCCGGGCCGTCCGGTCGTCGAAGTCGGCCCGTGCGGCGTCCCGCGCGACCTCCTTCTCGGCCAGCGACGCGCGACTGACGGTGTCGACGATCGTCGCCACGGCGGTGGCGAGGCCGCGTTCGAGCTGCCCGAGGTTCGTGTGCCCGATCACCAGGCGGCGGTCCTGGACGTCGAGTGTCACGTCGGGGTACCCGGCGGCGGCGAGCCGGGCGTGTCCGTCGGCACCGCGCAGCGCCGTGGTCTCGGTGGCGTCTGGTCGACGGTTGAACACGGCCGGGACGTCGTAGTACTTCGCTGCCGCGGGGCTGCCGAGTTCGCTGGGGAGGCCGGAGGCCACCACGCTCGTGAGTGCGAGGGGTGTCGTGGCCGCCTCGGATGGGTTCGTCATGGGGTCTCCCTCGGCGGTTCCCCAGGGTGGCCGAGGGGTTCCGCGGTCCACCCTGGTGACACCGTGCCGTCAGTGTGGGGCCACCCGATGTGCACGCTCCCAGCCGGCGTGGAGGTCGCGGAGCAGCGCGACCTCGGCGGCGTGGTGCACCAGCTCGTCGACGACGTGCAGGACGAACGAGAGCCGACTGTCGGCGCCGTACGGACCCGCGACCGGACCGAGGGGCTCGGACGCCGAGTCGCCGAGGCCACGGGCCAGCGCGGCGAAGCGGGCGGCGGCGTCGCGGACGGCGGCGACTGCCGCATCCGCCGACGCCGCGAGGACGGGTGTCGCCTCGCCGGACGGTCCGGCGCCGAGGAACTCCCGGTTGCGCGGTTCGTCGAGCGTCTCGGCGATGTGGTCGAGCCGCCAGCGGATCGACACGCGCGGTTCGTCCCCGATCGGCTCCCAGGACCACTCGTCGTCCGTCAGGCCCGCGACGCGGTCCAGGAGGCGCGTGGTGGCGTACTCGAAGAGGGCGACGACGTCCTCCAGAGCGGTGGTCACTGCTCAGCCGACCGGCCGGTAGATCGCGATCGGGGGCGCCTGGTCGTCACCGTCGTCGTGGCTCTCGCCGGAGGACAGCCAGGTCCGACCCTCGTGCTCGATCGTCGTCGGCAGGTCGCCGTGCACGAGGATCCGCGCCGCTGGTTCGTCGCCGTCGACGAGGTCCACACCGTGGGCCTCGGTACCGCCGGGGTTGTCGTGCACGTAGCTCATGGTGTGATCGAACTCCCTCGGCCTGGTAGTGTTCTCGTGTACGCGGATGTGGCGCAGTGGTAGCGCATCACCTTGCCAAGGTGAGGGTCGCGAGTTCGAATCTCGTCATCCGCTCGGAACTGCGAAGGCCCCGGTCACTCGACCGGGGCCTTCGTCGTCCGGGCTGGTGGCCCGATCCGGTCCGTGGGGCGCAGGCTTCGGGTGCCCGCGCCCCTCGGACGCGCGGGCCACCGTGCCCACTCGAGCGCCGGCGGATGGGTGGTCCGGTCGGCGCCCATCCGGTGATCCGGAGCGGCGCCCCGTCCGGATGGGTCGGACCCCGGACCGTGCGGTTTCCCGCACGGATCCCGCATCACCTCGCACGTGCTCGGCGTGTCGCTCGTACTCCGCCCGGATGGGCGTCCTCAGTCGGCGTCGAGCGCGACCCGTGCACCAGGGATGCCGACCCACGGTCCGCCCGGAGCATCGACGACCGTGACGAGCACGTCGTCGCAGTGCGGGCACCGCGCGACGAAGCCCATCGGGCTGGCGTGCACCCGGGTGCCCGCGAGCGCCCCGACCGTCCTGCACCCCGAGCACCGGAGCGCGGCCACCGTGGGGTCCGAGCCGAGGAACCCGATGAGCACCCCGGCCAACGCGTTGCCGTCGAACACGGTCATGCGCTGCCTCCGAACCGCTCGGCGCGGACGTCGGTCGTGTCGTGCCCGAGCTCGCCGAGCCACGTCAGCACCTGTTCGACGAACGGCGTCGATCCGCAGACGTAGACGAGGGCGCCGGCGTCCGGCGGGAACACCGCTGCTGCCAGGGCGTCCCGGGTGAGTCGGCCGGCCGGGACCGCGGCACCGTCCGGGGCACGGCGGCTGTACACGACGGTGGTGTCGACCCCGGCGGCCTCGGCACGTGCGAGCTCGGTGCGGAAGAACACGTCCTCCGGCGTGCGCACGGCGTAGAGGAGCCGGAAGGGGGCGGCGTCACCGGCGTCGGCGTGCGCGCCGGCGACGGCAGCGAGCGGGACGATCCCCGAGCCGCCGGCGATGAGCTGCACGGGCCGCTCCGACACGCCCGGGCGCCAGACGAACCACCCGCCGAGCGGTCCGTGCACCTCGAGTGCGTCCCCGACCTCGACGGCGTCAACCAGGAAGGGCGAGACCTCGCCGTCCTCGACCCGGTCGACCGCGAGCACGACCGAGGTCGTCGCGCCGGACGAGGCGATCGAGTAGGAGCGTGACGCCTGGTAGCCGTCCTCGGCGGTGAGGCGCAGGTCGAGGTGCTGGCCCGGGTCGTTGCCCGGCCACGTCGGGACGTCCAGGACGATCCGCCTGGCGTTCGGGGTCTCGGGGGAGACGGCGGCGACCGTCGCGGCGTGCCAGGCCGGCCGCCGCCGGAGGGCAGCCGACGTCGGCGGGGTGATCCGTTCCTCCAGGCCCTCCACCGCGCTCACCAGTACCGCTCTTCCTTCCACGGGTCGCCGTGCAGGTTGTAGCCCGCGTTCTCCCAGAAGCCGGGTTCGTCGTCGGACTGCATGACGATGCCGCGCACCCACTTCGCGCTCTTCCAGAAGTACAGGTGGGGGACCAGCAGGCGTGCGGGCCCGCCGTGCTCGGGCGTGAGCGGTTCGCCGTCGGCCTCGAACGCGATCCACGCCTGCCCGTCGAGGAGCTCGTCGAGCGGCACGTTCGTCGTGTAGCCGCCGAAGCTGTGCACCATGCAGTAGTCCAGGGAGGTCTCGACGTCGGCGAACAGCCGGTCGAGCGGGACACCGCGCCACGGCATGTCCAGCTTCGTCCAGTGCGTCACGCAGTGGATGTCGACGGTGACGTCCTCGACGCCGAGCGCCTGCACCTCGTCCCAGGTCCAGCTGTGCAGGCCGGACTCGGTGCGGATCGAGAAGCTCCAGTCGGACGGTTCGATCTCGGGGGTGGCGCCGGCCGACAGCACGGGCCAGTCGCGGACGAGTGTCTGGCCCGGTGGGATGCGCGGGTCGTCGCGGTCGTCACGGCGACCGCCGAAGCCTCGGGTGAACGTCGCCATCGGTGCTCCTCGGTCGCGTGTCCGGCGACCACGCGGGCGCCGCTCTGGTCGATCATCCCGCCTCGCGCAGGCGCTCGTGTAACGGGTTGGTAAACGTTCCCGTACCTCGGGTGCGGCTGCGGGAGACCGCTCGATCGCGGTCACCGTGCGGATCGGGGCCCCGTGAGGGCGACCGGCGTCCGTCTCGTCGGGCTTGGCCGGGGACGATCCGCCCTCTATCGTTCACCGGAACGATTACCAGGAGGGGTCACCCCGAATGCAGCCCATCGTCCCCGAACCCCGGAACGCCCGCGGCCCGAGCCGTCGTGCGCTCCTCACCGGCGCCGCCGGACTCGCCGGCCTCGGCCTGCTGACGCTCACCGGGTGCAGCTCCGGCGCCTCGGCCGGCACCACCGACCTTCCCGAGGCCGCCGCCACCGGCGCCGCCCGGAGCGGCGGTCGACTCCGGATCGCCCGACCCGCCGCGTCGGCCGCCGAGACCCTCGACTCCGCGAGCTCCCTGTCCGCGTACGAGTACCTCGGCGCGCTCTACAACCGGCTCGTCAAGCTCGACCAGCAGGGCCGGACCGTGCCCGACCTCGCCGAGGAGTGGTCGGCGAACCAGGACGGCACGGAGTGGACCTTCCGCCTCCGCCGGGGCGTGCGCTTCCACGACGGGTCGCGCTTCTCGGCCGACGACGCGATCGCGAGCATCCGGCACATCCTCGACGAGAAGACCGGCAGCCCGCAGGCCGGGGTGCTCGGCGAGGTGATGGACGCCCGCTCGATGACCGCCGTCGACCCGTACACGCTGCGGTTCGCCCTCACGAAACCGAACGCGGAGTTCCCGTCGCTGCTCACCGCGTACCAGTGCTACATCGTGCCGGCCGGGGCGATCGCCGACATCGGCCGGACGGGCATCGGCACCGGGCCGTTCCGCCTGTCGTCCTTCACCCCGGCGGGTGCCGGCAGCGTCGAGGCGTTCGACGACCACTTCGCCGGCCGCCCCGCGTTGGACGGCATCGACTTCTACTCGATCCAGGACACCACCGCCCGGGTGAACGCCCTGCTCGCGGGGCAGATCGACCTCATCTCGCAGACGAACCTCGACTTCGCGACGGCTCGGGTCGTCGCCGCCTCCGATCGTGCGACCATCGCCCGCTCGAAGAACGCGCAGTGGTACACGATCCCGATGCTCGCCACCTCCGAGGAGTTCCGCGACCCGCGGGTCCGCCAGGCGATGAAGCTCGCCTACGACCCGCGCACGATCGTCGACACCGCCCTGCAGGGCACCGGGTCGCCGGGCTGGGACAACCCCGTGCCGCCGCAGCTCGCCGCCTTCGTGGACGACCACCGCGAGTACGACCCCGACAAGGCGAAGGCGCTGCTCAAGGCCGCCGGTCGGTCGGACCTCCGCGCGTCGATCTACACGTCGAGCTACGAGTCGGTCTTCACCCCGATGGCCGTCGCCTACCGCGACGCCGTCGCGGACGCGGGCATCCGCCTGACGGTGAAGAACGCCAGCTCGGACTCGTACTACACGCAGATCTGGATGCAGAAGCCGCTCATGGTGAGCTACTGGTTCACCGGCCGTCCGATCGACCAGCTGCTCAACCAGATCTTCCGGTCCGGTTCGTCGTACAACGAGAGCGCGTGGTCGAACGAGCGGTTCGACGGGCTGCTCGACGACGCCCGCGCCGAGATGGACGACGCGAAGCGACTGACCCTGTACCAGGACGCCCAGCGGCTCGTGGTCGAGGACGGCGCGGACATGACCCCGATGTTCGGCGACCGCCTGGTCGGGCTGTCCCGCGACGTCGTGAACTACTCGGAGTACGGCTTCGAGTTCGACTACCTCCGGATCGGACTGCGACGATGACGACGACCACGAACAAGCCGTCGGACGTCCTCGTCCCCGTCCTCCGTCGGCTCGGCATCGCCGTGCTCACGGTGGTGCTCGCCTCGCTGTTCGTGTTCCTCGCCGTGCAGGCGCTGCCCGGCGACGTCGCGCAGCAGCTGCTCGGGCAGAACGCCACACCCGACGCCGTCAAGCAGCTCCGGGAGTCGCTCGGCCTCGACCAGAACGTCTGGCTCCGGTACCTGCAGTGGCTCGCCGGAGCGGTGCACGGCGACTTCGGCACCTCGCTCGTCAGCGGGGAGCCGGTCGCCCCGACGCTGTTCACGGCGTTCCGCAACAGCATGCTCATCGCCGTCCCCGCGATGGTCGTGGGCGTCACGCTGTCCCTCGCGCTCGGCGTCATCGCCGGGGTCCGCCGCGGCCGTGCGTCCGACCGGGTGATCTCGATCGTCAGCCTCGTCGTGATGAGCGTGCCGGAGTTCATGGTCGCCACCGTGCTCGTGCTGCTCTTCGCGATCGGGCTGCCGCTCTTCCCCGCCGTCGTCCTGCGCGGCAGCGACGCCACGGTCGGCGAGCTCCTGCCGACGATCTGGCTGCCGATCATCGTGCTGACCCTGGCGATGGCCGCGTACATCGTCCGGACCGCCCGTTCCTCGACGATCGACGTGATGGCGTCGGAGTTCGTGACCACCGCGGAGCTGAAGGGCCTGACGATGCGCCGGGTCGTCTGGAAGCACGCGGTCCCGAGCGCGCTCCTGCCGACGCTCAACGTCGTCGCGCTCAACGTGGCCTGGCTGCTCGGTGGGGTGGTCGTCGTCGAGAACGTCTTCAACTACCCGGGCATGGGCAAGCTCATGCTCGAGTCCGTCTTCAACCGCGACCTGCCGACGATCGAGGCGATCGCGCTCCTCAGCGCCCTCGTCTACGTCGTGTGCAACCTCGCGGCCGACCTCGTCGCGCTGGTGCTCGACCCGAAGCTCCGAACACGACAGCGACGGGCGCGCACCCGGAGTCACGCCGGCACACGCCCCACCCGGAAGGCAGCAGCATGACCGCCATCGCCCCGCGTTCCCGGAACGTCATCGGCGCAGCCGTCGCCCCCTTGCGCAGCTCCACCGCGCTGGCCATCGGCCTCGGCCTGATCGCGCTGCACCTCGTGCTCGCCGTCCTCGCCCCGGTCATCGCCGGCCACGACCCGGTCGCGACGAACTCCGCCGACGTGCTCGCCGGCCCGACGTGGACGCACTGGCTCGGCACCGACCAGTACGGCCGCGACATCCTGTCCCGGACGCTCAACGGCGGCCGCTACGCCCTGCTCGTGACCTTCCTGGCGACGACGATCGCCGTGGCGGTCGGCACCGTCCTCGGCTGCGTCACGGCGTACGCCGACAACTGGTTCGACGAGGTCGTCATGCGGATCGTGGACGCCCTGCTCAGCGTGCCGTCGATCCTCGCGCTCCTCGTCGTCGTCACCGTGTTCGACGCCGGGCTCTGGGTGATCGTCCTCGCCGTGACGATCGTCTACGCGCCCGCCGTGACCCGGGTGGTGCGCGGCGCGGCCCGGACGGTGATCACGCAGGACTACGTCACGGCCGCGCGCGCCCGGGGCGAACGCTCCCTGTCCATCGTGTTCCGCGAGATCCTGCCGAACGTCCTCGACGTGGTCCTCGTCGAGTACGCGATGCGCGCCTCCTGGATCGTGCTGCTCGTGGCGTCGCTGTCGTTCCTCGGCTTCGGTGCGAACCCGCCGACACCGGACTGGGGGCTCATGGTCCAGGAGAACCGGACCGCCCTCACGGTCGTGCCCCTCGGCACGCTCGCGCCCATCGTGGCGCTCGCGACCCTGGTGGTCGGCCTCAACCTCGCGGCCGACGGGCTGAGCAAGTCGCTCGGTGTCGACCGCGCGACGAAGGGAGTCAGCGCGTGAGCATCGTCCAGGTCGACCGCCTCGCGATCTCGTACGCCGCCGGCAAGCGCTCCGTACCGGTCGTCCGCGGCGTCTCGTTCGCCATCGAGGCGGGCCGGACCCTCGGGCTCGTCGGCGAGTCCGGCAGCGGCAAGTCCACCGTCGCCCGCACCCTGCTCGCGCACCTCCGGACCGGCTCGCGCATCGAGCACGGCACGGTGCACGTCGACGGCGAGGACGTCTTCGCCCTCTCGCCGGCCGGCCGACGGGCGCTCCGTGGCGGCACCGCGTCGGTGGTCGCGCAGAACGCCGGACAGGCACTCACGCCGTCGATGCGCGTCGGCGAGCAGATCCGCGAGGCCCTCCGCGCCCACGGCGAACCCGACGGCCCCGAGCGCGTGCTCGAGCTCGTCCGGCTCGTGCGGCTGCCGTCGCCGGAGACGATCGTCCGCCGGTACCCGCACCAGCTCTCCGGCGGGCAGCAGCAGCGCGTCGCGATCGCGATGGCCGTGGCCGCGCGCCCCCGCGTGCTGGTCCTCGACGAGCCCACCACCGCCCTCGACGTGGTCACGCAGGCCGCCGTGCTCGACCTCGTCGCCGACCTCGGCCGCGAGCTCGGCATGGCCGTCCTGCTCGTCAGCCACGACCTCGGCGTCGTGTCCGCGATGGCCGACGAGATCGCCGTGATGCGCGACGGCGAGGTCGTCGAGCACGCCGAGACGGCGGCGCTCTTCGCTGCCCCGCAGCACGAGTACACGCGTGCCCTGCTGGCCGCGGTGCCGGACGGGCGCCGGCCAGGAGGAACGGAGCACGTGCCCGA
This sequence comes from Curtobacterium sp. NPDC087082, assembly GCF_044745045.1. Lineage (NCBI taxonomy): Bacteria > Bacillati > Actinomycetota > Actinomycetes > Micrococcales > Microbacteriaceae > Curtobacterium > Curtobacterium sp. NPDC087082. The sequence continues at coordinate 169,365 of NZ_JBIUZN010000005.1, forward strand.
GACGGCGACCGTCTCGTCCACGGTCGCCTCCAGGGCCGGCTGGACCGTTGGTCTCCCCACCGGCACGGCCGGCCCGCCGCTGGCGCGTCGCGCCGGAACCGGCGGCGTGGGCCCCGAACCGCTCGTCCGTCCCGTGGTGACCGCCGAGGACCTGGTGATCCGCTACGGACGCGGCCTGCCGGCCGCCGTCGACGGCGTCTCGTTCACGATCGCGCCGCGCGAGACGCTCGCCGTCGTGGGGGAGTCCGGCAGCGGCAAGTCGACGCTCGCGACGGCCCTGGCCGGCCTGGTCCCGGCCGAGTCGGGCACGTTCTCGTTCGACGACGGGACCGTGAGCGGGGACCTGCGCGAGCCGATCGCCGGACGGTCCCCGGGCCTCCGTCGTGCGGTGCAGCTCGTGTTCCAGAACGCCGACACCTCGCTGAACCCCCGCCGGACCGTCGGGGCCGCCATCGCGCGGCCGCTGAAGCTGTTCACCGGTTCCTCGTCGCGCGAGCGGGTCGGGGAACTGCTCTCCCAGGTCGGCCTCGGGCCGGAGTTCGCGGACCGGCTGCCGGCGCAGCTCTCCGGCGGGCAGCGGCAGCGTGTCGGGATCGCCCGGGCACTCGCCGCCGAGCCGCGCCTGGTCATCGCCGACGAGATCACGACCGCGCTCGACGTGCAGGTGCAGGCGGGGATCCTCGCGCTGCTCGCCGACCTGCAGCGCGAGCGCGGGCTGAGTTGCCTGTTCATCAGCCACGACCTCGCGGTGGTGCGGGGTGTGGCCGATCGCGTCGCCGTGATGACCGGCGGGCGCATCGTCGAGATCGGCCCGACCGAAGCCGTGTTCGGCGGCCCGAACCACCCGTACACGGCGACGCTCCTCGCGGCGACGCTCGAACCCGGCAGCACCGAGCTGCCCGACGTCGGCGACGGCGTGCCGCGGTGGCGCGAGGCTCCGGGGTGGACCGACCGCGGCGACGGACACCTGACCCGGAACTGGGAGGACGCATGACCGGCTTCACCGCACTCGGGGTGGACCCGGCCCTGCCCGACGGCGTGACCGTCCGCGACGAGTGGATCCCGATGCCCGACGGCGTCCGGTTGCACACGAGGATCTGGTCCCCGGCGGCACCCGACGGCCCCGTGCCGGTCCTGCTCGAGTACCTGCCCTACCGGCTCGACGACTGGACCGCGCCGCGGGACTCCGAGCGGCACCCCTGGTACGCGCAGCACGGGTACGCGTCGGTGCGGGTGGACATCCGCGGAACCGGCTCGTCGGACGGGTTCTTCGACGACGAGTACAGCGAGCAGGAACTCCGCGACGGCGAGGCCGTGATCGCGTGGCTCGCCGCACAGGAGTGGTCGACGGGCGCCGTCGGGATGTTCGGCATCTCGTGGGGCGGGTTCAACGCGCTGCAGCTCGCGGCCCGGGCACCGGCGGCCCTCAAGGCGATCGTGACGGTGTGCTCGACCGACGACCGGTACGACAACGACGTGCACTACGTCGGCGGTGCGGTGCTCGGGATCGACATGGCGGCGTGGGGTGCGACGATGTTCGCGTTCAACTCGCGGCCGCCGCGGCCCGAGGTGGTCGGGTCCGGCTGGGTCGACCGGTGGCGTGACCGCCTCGATGCGAACCGCCCGATGACGCCCGTGTGGCTGTCCCACCAGGAGCGCGACGACTACTGGCGGCACGGCAGCGCCGCGGAGGAGTACGAGACCATCGGCGCCGCGGTCCTCGCGGTCGGCGGCTGGGCCGACCCGTACCGCGACGCCGTGCTCCGGCTCGTGGCCAACGTGGACGCCCCGGTCAAGGGGATCGTCGGACCGTGGTCGCACCAGTACCCCGACCGGGGGCTCGCACCCGGGCCGTCGATCGGCTTCCTGCAGGAGACCCTGCGGTGGTGGGACCGCTGGCTGCGCGGGGTCGACACCGGCGTCGAGCAGGAGCCCGCACTCCGGGCCTGGATCAACGACGGCGAGCCGCCGGCGACGTACTACGAGACGCGCCGCGGCCGGTGGGTCGGTGCCGAGGCCTGGCCGTCGTCCGCCACCGTGTCCCGCACGGTTCCCCTCGCCGGGTTCCGCGGCGGCGCGGACGGCGCGGTCGTCGTCCGGTCGCCGCAGCACACCGGTGCCGATGCCGGACGCTTCTTCCCGTTCGGCAACGCCACCGACCTGCCGCCGGACCAACGCGCCGAGGACGGCCGCTCGGTCTGCTTCGACCTGCCGCTCGACGAGCCGGTCGACGTGCTCGGCACCGTCCTCGTCCACCTCGCCGTGACGAGCGACCAGCCGCGGGCCACCGTGACCGTGCGCCTGTGCGACGTCGCGCCGGACGGGTCGTCGACCCTCGTGACCCGGGGTGTGCTGAACGCCGCGAAGCGAGGCGGGATGGACCGGGACGACCTGCTCGAGCCCGGCGCCGCGGCGTCGCTGCCCGTCCGGCTCGTGTCGACCGGTCACCGGTTCGCCGCGGGACACCGGCTCCGGATCGCCGTGTCGACGTCGTACTGGCCGTGGGTCTGGCCGCACGGCGTCGCACCGACCGTCACGATCGACCCCGCCGGCTCGCACGTCGAGCTCCCGGTCTGGACACGCGCCACCGACGACGGCGTGCGGTTCGAGCAGCCGGAGCGCTCCGAGCCGCTCGCGATCGAACGGGTCGCGCCGACCGAGGTCCTGCCGCAGCGCACCGTCACGCACGACGTCGAGTCGGGGGAGTGGACGCTCGACGTCGACCCCGGGTACGGCGGCGGACGCGTGTACCCGGACGGACTCGTCTTCACCGAGGACGCCCGCGAGACCTACCGCATCCGGTCCGACGACCCCACCAGCGCCAGCGCGACGTCCCGCTGGTCGATCGGCCTGGCGAAGCCGGAGTGGGCCGCGCGGCTCGAGACCGCCTCCGAGGTCACCGCGGACGCGGACGCCTTCCACGTCCGGAACACCGTGCGTGCCTGGGCCCGGGACGGTGGTCCCGACGTCGCCGAGGTGCTCGTCGCCGAGCACACGTTCGTCGACGAGGTGCCGAGGACCTCGGCGTGAGCGGGCCGGAGCAGACACGGGTCCGGCAGCGTCCCGAGGTCCGGCGGGCGATGATCGTCGAGGCGGCACGTGCCGTGATCGTCCGGAACGGCGTCGGCGCGACCGGCCTGCGGGACATCGCCGCCGAGGCGGACGTCTCGGTCGGGACCGTCACGTACCACTTCGGCAGCGTCGCGGAGATCCTCAACGAGGTCGTCGTGCTCGAGACGGAACGCTTCTACGGGGCGATCGTCGCCGCGGTCGACGCGGAGCCGGACCCCGTCGCCGGCATCCGCATGCTCGTGGAACCGCTCTTCGGGGACACCGAGCAGGTGCGGCAGCACTGGCGGATCTGGTCGGACTACTGGACGGCGGTCGTGCGGCGGCCCGAGGTCGCTGCGGAGTACGCCGAGCGGATCCGCGTGTGGGAGGCCTGCCTGGTCCGGGTCGTCCGTCGGGGCGTCGAGGCGGGGGAGTTCACGCCCGCGGAGTCGCCCGAGGTCGTGGCGCTCAAGCTCGCGGCGTACAGCGACGGGGTGGCGACGCAGATCGCGCAGGGGGTGCCGGACCTGACCAACACGGTCGCCCTGTCCTGGATGTGGACCTTCCTCGCCCACGAACTCGGTGTGGCACCTGCGCGTATCGGGGGAACCGCCGCGACGCCCTTGTGATGAGGTAAGGCTTGCCTTACCGTTGTCGCATGGCACGGACCCGGCGACAGCCCAGCGAACGCATCCTCATCGCCGGCAGTGTCGACGACCTCCCCGAGATGGCCCGCATGCTCGAGGACCTGCCCGAGAACGCCTACGGCCAGGTCTTCGTCGAGGCAGCCCTCGCCGAGCAGGTCCGCACGCTCCCGGCGCCCCCGCGCGTCACGGTGACGTGGCTGCTCCGGAGCGCCCGGACGTCCGCGGTGTCACCCCTCGTCTTCGCGGACCACGGCGAGGCCCTCGCGCACGCCGTCACCGGATGGGCGGCCGAGTGGTGCGTCGCCGACTGCGAACCGCGCACGAGCGTCTGGATCGGCTGCGCCGACAGCCCCTGGGTCGAGCGCGCCCGCTCCGTCGTGCAGATCGAACTGGCCGACGCCGGCTTCGACACCCTCGTCGGCTGACCGGGTGAGGTCAGCCTTCGCTTCCTTGCGGCATACAAGAGAAGCGGGCACTGTTGTCACCATCGGATCCACCCCACTCGGGTGGGACCACGAGGCAGGAGGAAACGACATGACCAACACCACCAGCACCACGCCCACCACGTCCCCGTTCTCGACGACGCCGGAGCTCGCCGCTGGGGTGGCGCAGTTCCTCGCCCCCGTCGTGATCGACCTCGAGGCGCTCGTCGTCAACGGCAAGCAGGCGCACTGGCACGTCCGCGGCCGCAACTTCGTCGGCGTGCACGAGCTCCTCGACACCATCGTCGAACACGCCCAGGAGTGGGCCGACCTCGCCGCGGAGCGCATCGTCGCCCTCGGCCTCCCGGTCGACTCCCGAATCGCCACGGTCGCCGCGAACACCACGATCCCGCCGCTGTCCGAGGGCTTCCAGAACTCCGACGTGACCATCACCGAGGTCATCGCCGAGATCGACGCCGCGCTGCTGCAGGTCCGCCGCGCCGTCGAGGGCCTCGACGAGGTCGACCTCAACAGCCAGGACGTCGTCATCGAGATCGAGCGCGGCCTGACCAAGGACCGCTGGTTCCTGCAGGCGCACCTCGCCGCGTAGACGCGACCGACTTCCGACGGGAGGCGGGGGGGCCCCGGGCCCCCCCCCCCCCCGCCCGCGGGCCCCCCCGGCCCCCCCGCCGACGGCCCGGCGCCCCCGCGGCGCGGCGCGCAGGGGCGCCCCGGGCGCCGGCCCCCGGCCCCCCCCGGGGCGGGCGCGCGGCCCCCCCCCCCCCCGGGGGGCCCCCCCGGGGGGCCCCCCCCCCCCCCCCCCCCGGGGGGGGGGGGGCCCCGGGGCCCCCCCCGCCTCCAGTCCGTCGTGGGGGCGCGTCCACCGCGACCCGCATGTGAACAGCGGGTGTCGCGAAACTGGCAGAACCATCCGTAAGTCTGTACCCCACCCAAACCGCCTCGAGAAGCCCCCCGAATCGGGGGCATGACCCGAACCGATACCCCCGTTGTGGTGCCATCCGCACCCGGCGCGGTACCCGTCCCTCCGCGCGCGGCCGTCGCGCGCCTGGTGGTGCTCGCGCGGCAACTCGTCTCCTTCGGCAGCATCGGCGCCGTCTGCTTCGTCATCGACCTCGGCGTCTACAACCTCCTCCGCGCGACCGTGATGCCCGACGGGCCCATCGCCGCGAAGATCGTCTCCGCCGTCGTCTCCACGGCCGTGGCCTGGATCGGCAACCGGTTCATCACGTTCCGGGCCGAACGGCAGACCGGCCGCCGAGAGACCCTCCGCGAGGGGCTCCTGTTCGCGGTCACCAACCTCATCGGGCTCGGCATCGCCGCCGCGTGCCTCTTCGTCTCGCACTACGTCCTCGGTTTCACCTCCACCCTCGCCGACAACGTCGCCGGCAACGGGGTGGGTCTCGTGCTCGGCACCGCGTTCCGGTTCGCCGCGTACAAGGCCCTCGTCTTCCGTTCCACCGACGCTCACGCGAAGGAGCTCGCCGAATGACCATCTCCGCCACGCTGTGGACGGCCGCAGGGCCGCTGCTCCAGCCGAACGAGGGGACGGCTCCGTCGAGCGTCCCGAACCGCGGCACGACCGACGTCCCGACAGGAGGCTCGGGTCAGCTCCCGCAGGCCGCCTGGTCGGTCGGCGAGTGGGTCGGGTACTCGGCCCTCATCGCGATCTCCGTGCTGCTCACGATCATCGCGCTCACCACGCTGTGGTGGATGCTGCACGCCTGGCGCTCGCGCGACGCGCTCAAGTCCACGAGCTTCAGCCAGACCCCGCGCCCGGCGGCGCACCGGTTCACGCTGCTGGTCCCCGGCCGCCACGAGCAGGACGTCATGGGGGAGACGCTCGACATGCTCGCGAAGCAGGACCACCCGGACTTCGAGATCATCGCGATCGTCGGCGAGGACGACCCCGAGACGGACGCCGTCGTGCGTGCCGCTGCGGCCCGGCACCCCGGGCTCATCACGGTCGTCGTCGACGACACCGCGCCGAAGAACAAGCCGAAGGCGATGAACCTCGCGCTCCAGTACGCGACGGGCGACATCGTCGGCGTGTTCGACGCCGAGGACGAGGTCTACCCGCGACTGCTCTCCCTGGTCGACTCGCGCTTCCAGGAGACCCACGCCGACGTCGTGCAGGGCGGCGTGCAGCTGATGAACTTCAGGTCGAGCTGGTGGTCGCTCCGGAACGTGCTCGAGTACTACTTCTGGTTCCGCTCGCGCCTCCACTTCCACGCCGGGTCGAAGTTCATCCCGCTCGGCGGCAACACCGTCTTCGTGACGAAGGAACGCCTGGACTGGTCGAACGGCTGGGACGCGCACTGCCTCGCCGAGGACTGCGAGCTGGGCGTCCGGCTCTCCGCCGACGGCGCCAAGGTCGTCGTCGCCTACAGCCCCGAGGCCGTCACCCGCGAGGAGACCCCGCCCACCTTCGCCTCCCTGCTCAAGCAGCGGACCCGGTGGAACCAGGGTTTCCTGCAGGTGCTCGGCAAGGGGGAGTGGAAGAAGCTCCCGTCGTTCCGCCAGCGGTTCTTCGCCCGCTACATGCTGACGATGCCGTTCATCCAGGCGGCCACCGGGCTGCTCATCCCGCTCAGCGTCCTGATGATCCTGTTCGTCAAGGTGCCGACGGCGATCGCCCTCGTGTCGTTCGTGCCCGTCGCCCCGACGCTCATGCTGCTCGCCGTCGAGGTCGTCGGCCTCAACGAGTTCGGGCGGCTCTACAAGGAGAAGGTCCGGATCCGCGACTACGTGAAGCTCGTGCTCGGCCTCGTGCCGTACCAGATCTTCCTCGCCGCGGCGGCGGTCCGGGCCGTGGTCCGGCACGCCAAGGGGCAGAACGGGTGGGAGAAGACCGAGCACACCGGGCAGCACCGCACGGCCGGACAGTCGGCCGAGGTCGTCGGCTTCGCGAACGCCGTGACCACCGACCGGGCGGACGACCGCTCGGACGACCGTGAACTCGTCGCGTCGACCACCGGAGGGACCCGATGACCGCCAGCATCACCGACACCACCGGCATCCCGATCCGGGGCGCCGTCGCCCGCCAGCGCTCCGGCGTCGGCGCCTGGTTCCGCCGGCACGCCGCGAGCCTCGGCTGGCTCCTCCCCGTCCTCGCGGTGACCGTCGTCGTGCAGTCGTGGAACATGTCCGGCACGCCCCAGCGGATCGACGACGAGGGCACGTACACCGCCCAGGCCTGGGCGATCACGCACCTCGGCGAGATCACCCACTACACGTACTGGTACGACCACCCGCCGCTGGGCTGGATCCAGATCGCCGGGTACACCTCGCTGACCGGGGCGTTCGCGCGCTATCCGTTCGCCGTCGAGGCCGGGCGCGAGGCGATGGTGTTCTTCGCCGCCGTGTCGAGCATCCTGCTGTTCGTCCTCGCCCGCCGACTCGGTGCCGGCCGTGCCACCGCGGCGGTCGCGGGCCTCGTGTTCGCGCTGTCGCCCCTGGCCCTGCAGTACCACCGCACGGTCTACATCGACAACGTCGCGACGCCGTGGCTCCTCGCCGCGTTCGTCCTCGTGCTCAGCCGTCGCCAGCAGCTCGCCGGCTTCGCGGGTGCCGCTGCATGCCTCGGCATCGCGGTGCTCTCGAAGGAGACGTACCTGCTCGCCCTGCCGTTCCTGATCTGGATCGCGGTGCGCCGGGCCGACCGGAGCACCCGCCGGTACACGCTCAGCGTCGCCGGGGCCGTGCTCGCCGTGATCGGCGGCGGCTACCTGCTGCTCGCCGCGGTGAAGGGCGAGCTCCTGCCCGGCACCGGTCGGGTCAGCCTCTTCGAGGGCATCACCTACCAGCTCGGTTCCCGGGCGGCCAGCGGATCGGTCTTCGACGCGGGGAGCCTCGCGAACGAAGCCGCCGCGCAGTGGTGGGCGCTCGACCCGGTGTTCATCGTGCTCGGCTCGGCCGCAGCGTTCGTCGGGCTGTTCCTCCGCCGGGTGCGCCCGATCGCGGCGATGCTCGTGTTCCTGCTGCTCATGATGTTCCGCCCGAACGGGTACCTGCCCGTGCCGTACGTGATCATGCTCATCCCGTTCGCCGCGCTCCTCGTCGCCTACACCGCCGAACGTGCCGTCCTCACCGTGCTCGGCCGCCTGCGCGGAACCTCGGGGACCGATGCGCGGGCCGTCGTCCGCCGGGGCCTCGGCACCACGTGGGCGGTCGTGACGTCCGCGGCGCTCCTCGTCGCACTCCCGCTCTGGGGGACGCAGCTGCGCGGGTTCGTGCTCGGCAACCTCGACCTGCCGATGCAGCAGGCCGAGCAGTGGGTCGGCGACAACGTCCCGAAGTCCTCGCGGCTGCTCGTGGACGACGCCATGTGGGTCGACCTCGTGCAGGACGGCTTCGCCCGGAACAACGTCATCTGGTACTACAAGCTCGACACCGACGCCGCGGTCGAACGCCAGTCGCCGAACGGCTGGAAGGACTCGGACTACGTCGTCACGACGGACTCCATGCGCACCGGCGGCAACTCGTCGTCGGACATCCGCCAGGCGATCGAGAACTCGACGACCGTCGCCGCGTTCGGCACCGGGAACCAGCGGGTCGACGTCCGACGCATCCACGCCGAGGGGTCGACGGCCGCCGAGGCCGCCATCACCCGCGCGACCGACCTCCGGAAGACGATGGGGACCGAGCTCGCCTCGAACCCGGCGCTCTTCGCCGACGAGGGCACCAAGTCGCAGTTCCGCGCCGGGCAGGTGGACTCGCGGGCGATGATCGCGCTCGGGCAGGTCCTCGCCGACGGGTTCGTCGAGGTCGACCGGTTCACGCCGGTGTCCGGCGAGACCGGGCAGCCCTTCCGGCGGGTCGTCCTGCAGGCCCCGGGCAACGCCGAGGCGTCCCGCGTCGAGGCCACCCTCGACGCCATGGCCAGCGGGTTCCGACCCGACTCGGTCGAGCGGGACGGGTCGCGCCTGACCGTCGTCTACGCCCCCGCCGACCCGACCACGACCGCGACGAGCGCCTCGTGACCGCCGCCGCACCCACGCACCAGACCCGAACCACGACCAGAAGGAGCACCACCATGCCCGCACCTCGTCGCACCCTCCTCGTCGGCGCCCTCGCCACGAGCCTCGTCGCCGCAGCCGTCGGCCTCGCGCCGCAAGCAGCGACCGCCGCCACACCCGCCGCCACCTCGAGCGACCAGGGCTGGCTCCGCGTCGGCCACCTCTCCCCGGACACGAAGGGCGTCGACGTCGAGCTGTCGAGCCTGGCCGGCGGCAAGACGGTCTTCGAGCTCGACGACGTCACCTACGGCCAGGTCAGCCCGTACCAGGAGCTCCCGGTCGGCACCTACGTCCTGTCGATGCGCGCCGCCGACGCCCCCGACTCGACCCCGGTGATCTCCACCGACGTCACGGTCGACAAGGGCGACGCGAGCACCGTCGTCGCCTACGGCAAGAACTCGGGGCTCAAGACGACCGCGTTCACCGACGACCTCCAGCAGCCCGGCGACGGCAAGGCGAAGCTCCGGCTCGTGCAGGCCGCGACCACCGCGAAGTCGGTCGACGTGAGCACCTCCGAGGGGACCGCCGTCGCCGAGGACGCCGCCTTCGGCACCGCCACGAAGTACGCCACCGTCGACGCCGGCAAGTGGACGCTCGACGTCTCGGGCAGCGGGCAGCGGGGCACGGCGAAGGTCGACCTCGCGGGCAACACCGTTTCGACGCTGTTCGTGCTCGACGACAGCAAGGGCGACCTCACGGTCGTGCCCGTCACGGACGCGGCAGCCACGGCGTCCACGCCGTCCGGCGGGGTGCAGACCGGTGGTGGCGGCGCGGCCGCCGACCCGGTCGAGCAGGCCACCCACGAGCTGATCGCGACGCTCCGCTCGCTGTTCCGCTGACGCCTGGCCGGAGGCGCGGATCACCCCAGCGGATCCGCCCGCGTGATCCGCGCCTCCAGGCCCCACCCCGCACCCAGTCAGGAAGGCAGGCCGCATGACCCGCAGGACCTGGATCCCCGTGACCGCCGCAGCCGCGGTGCTCGTCGCGCTCGGCATCGCGCTCGTCGCGGTGCGCCCGTGGGGCGCCCCGCAGCCGGAAGGCGGAGGTGCGTCGACCCCGACGTCCTCGGCGGCGCCGGAGGCAGTGCGCTCGCCGGAGCAGCTGCGGACGGACTTCCTCGACCGGTACGTGCAGGACGGCCGCGTCGTCCGCACCGACCAGGGCGGCGACACCGTCAGCGAGGGGCAGGCCTACGGGCTCCTGATCGCCTACGCGAACGGCGACCGTGATCGCTTCGGCGAGATCTGGACGTGGACGAAGCGACACCTGCTCACCGACGACCACCTGCTCGCGTGGCGGTGGACGCCCGACGACGGCGTCGCCGACGGGCAGTCTGCGAGCGACGCCGACCTCGACGCCGCCAGGGCACTCGTGCTCGCCGGGTCCTCGTGGGACGAGTCCCGGTACACCACGGCGGGGAAGACCATGGCGTCCGCGATCCTCGAGCACGAGACCGCCACGACCGAGCTCGGCACGATCCTGCTGCCCGGGCCGTGGGCCGACTCCGAGCCGTACCGGTACGACGCCTCGTACGCGTCGCCGGCGGCGTACGACGTGCTGGCGAAGGCGACCGGCGACGATCGCTGGGAGGCGCTCGGCTCCGGGTCGCGAGCGGTCACGCGGGCCGTGCTCGCCGGGTCCGACCTGCCGAGTGACTGGTCCCAGGTGCACGCCGACGGCACGGTCGACCCGATGCCCGCGACCGGCGGGGACGACCGGGTGCTGTACGGGTACGACGCGATGCGGCTGCCGCTCCGGTACGCCGAGGCCTGCGCCGCGCAGGACCGGTCCCTGGCCGGGTCGATCGCGCCGACGCTCCGGCGGCAGACGCAGTTGGCGGCACAGCTCGACCTCGGCGGCACGGCCGTGACGGGCGACACGAACGCGCTGGCGTACGTGGCGCGGGCCGCGGCGGAGCAGGCCTCCGGGCAGTCGGCAGCGGCGGCGACGGACCTGCGCCGGGCAGACCGGACTGCTGCGACGACGCCGACGTACTACGGGGACGCGTGGGCGGCGCTCGGCGCGACGATGCTCACGTCCGACGTGCTCGGCGGGTGCGCGACGCGTGCCGGGGGTGCCTCGTGAGCGGGCGGCGGCGGGCCGGGGCGCGCGGGGACGCGCCCGAGACTCGGCGGGGCGGACGAGTTCGCGCTGCCGGAGGCCGCGGTGTGTCCGGCGAGCCGAGACTCGGCGCGCGCGGACCGCGGCGGCGCGGCGTGCTCGTCGGGGCCGTCGTGGCCGGGGTGCTCGTCGTGGGCGGGGTCACCGGCGTCGCGGTCGCTGCCACCAACGGGACCGGGGGACCGACGGTGGCCGGGTCGGCCTCGCCGACCGCCGGATCGTCGGGCACTGCGGCACCCGCGGCCGGGAGCGCGACCGACGGCTTCCAGGACCCGGCAGCCCCCGCCGCCCGGTCCGACGCCACCCCGGTCCGCGTGACCATCCCCGCCATCGGGGTGTCCTCGTCGCTCGAGGACCTCCACCGCGGCGCCGCCGGCGAACTCGACCCGCCGAAGGACTGGGACAGCGCCGGGTGGTTCAGCGACGGCATCGTCCCGGGTGAGGTCGGCCCCGCCGTCATCGCCGGGCACGTCGACAGCCCCACCGCCGCAGCCGTCTTCTTCCGGCTCGACGAACTGGTCCCCGGTGACGAGGTCCACGTCGCCATGTCCGACGGCTCCACCCGCACCTTCACGGTGGACCGGTCCGAACGGGCGGCGAAGTCGGCGTTCCCCACGAGCGACGTCTACGGCACCGCCCCCACACCCCAGCTGCGCCTCATCACGTGTGACGGCACGTTCGACACGGCCACAGGTCATTACACGGACAATCTGATCGTGTTCGCAGACCTCTCGTCGGACTGACGCAGCGACCGGCCGATATCTTCGATGTCAAGCGCAAGGAGCACCATGAGCACGACACTGGTCATCATCCCGACCTACGACGAGGCGGAGAACGTCCGCCCCATCGTCGAGCGCACCCTGGCGGCCACCGACGCCGACGTGCACGTGCTCGTCGTGGACGACAACTCCCCGGACGGCACCGGCGACATCGCCGACCAGATCGCGCGTGAGACCGACCGGGTGCACGTGATGCACCGCACCGTGAAGGACGGCCTCGGCGGTGCGTACCTCGCCGGGTTCGCCTGGGGCCTCGAGCACGGGTACGACAAGCTCGTCGAGATGGACGCGGACGGCTCGCACCACCCCGAGTACCTGCCCTGGATGATCGAGCTCGCCGACACGAACGACCTCGTCCTCGGCTCGCGCTGGATCAAGGGCGGCGCCGTGGAGAACTGGCCCTGGTACCGCGAGCTCCTCTCCCGCGGCGGCAACCTCTACACGCGCCTCGCGCTCGGCATCGCGGTGCGTGACGCGACCGGCGGGTTCCGGGTGTTCACCTCGCGGGCGTTCGAGCGCATCGACCTCGCCGGCGTGGCCTCGAAGGGCTACTGCTTCCAGGTCGACCTCTGCTGGCGCGCGCTCGAGGCTGGTCTGCGCGTCGTCGAGACCCCGATCACGTTCACCGAGCGGGAGTTCGGCGTCTCGAAGATGAGCGGCAACATCGTCCGCGAGAGCCTCACCCTCGTCACGAAGTGGGGCATCGACCGGCGCATCCGCGAGGCCCGGTCCCTCGTCAAGGACCACCGCCGACTCCCGTCGGTGCGGGCGAACGCGCACGCGGTCGCCGACCACGCGGCCTGACGGGCTGCTGACGGGCTTCCTGGAGGCGCGGGGGCGGCGGGGCCCCCCCCCCCCGGCCCGCGGGGGGGGGGGGGGGGGGCGCCCCCCCCGCGGGCCCAAAAACGCCCCCGCCCCCCCCGGGGGCGGGCCGGTTAGCCCCCCCCGCCGGCCCCCC
>NZ_JBIUZN010000005.1:182387-218108 GCF_044745045.1 Curtobacterium sp. NPDC087082
GGGGCGGGGGGGGGGGGGGGGGGGGGGGGGGGGGGGGGCGCGGCCCCCCCCCCCGCCTCCGGTCCGTCTGCGGTCGCGTCGCGTCCGTGGTCGCGGTCGCGGCGCGTCCGTGGTCGCGGTGCGTCCGCGTGGCGCGTCCGCGTGGCGTGTCCGCGTGGCGCGAAAGCGACTCCGTGCGGATCCGTCCGCCGTCCGTGGCGGCACAGCGACAGGTTCCCGGACGGCGACGGCGGGTGTCTGTCGCTTTCGCGGAGGCGCCCGTCGAGGGACGAGGCGAGCCCGGCGAGGAGTGCGGGCGGGCAGACGAACGGCCCGTGGCGGAGTCGCCACGGGCCGTTCGGTTCGCGCTGGTCAGCTTCGCGCTGGTCGGCTTCGCGCTGGTCAGCGCAGGACGACGACACCCCGCCCCGTGAAGCGGACGCAGTCCGTCGCGACGTCGGCCTCGCCGAAGCGGTAGAGCTCCTCGCCGGTGGCGCCGGGGACGGGCACCTCGGCCGCGTCGTCGAGGAAGTTCACCACGACGTGCACCGGCCGGGCGTCCGGGCCGAGCAACCCGCGCGTGAGCACGAGCCAGCGCCGGTCCTCGCTGCAGCGCACGGCGTTCGCCTCGTACCGCTGGTCGACGAAGGCCTGGTCGGTCCGCCGCAGGGCGACGAGCACGCGGTAGGCCCGGAGGATCGCCGCACCCCGCTCGGAATCGACGTCCGACCAGTCGAGCTTCGAGTTCGTGAACGTCGTCGGGTCCTGCGGGTCCGGCACGGCCGACTCGTCCCAGCCGTGCTCGGCGAACTCCTTGATCCGACCTTCGGCCGTGGCCTTGCCGAGCTCCGGTTCGGGGTGCGACGTGAAGAACTGCCACGGGGTCGAGGCGGCGAACTCCTCGCCCATGAAGAGCATCGGCGTGAACGGACCGAGCAGCGTCAGGGCCGCGGCGATCACGAGACCCTCGTCGCTCACGGTCGCCGCGAGACGGTCGCCCGCGGCACGGTTGCCGATCTGGTCGTGGTTCTGGTTCGCGACGACGAGGGCCGTCGTCGGCGAGGTCCCGCGGTCGATCGGTCGCCCGTGCCGCTTCCCCCGGAACGATGACCACGTGCCGTCGTGGAAGAACCCGTGCTCGAGGACCTTCGCCAGCGCGGAGAGCGGTGCGAAGTCGGCGTAGTAGCCGTTCGTCTCACCCGTCAGCGCGACGTGGACCGCGTGGTGGAAGTCGTCCGACCACTGCCCGGCGAGGCCGTAGCCCGAGGCCTCCTGCGGGCGGAACATGATCGGGTCGTTGAGGTCGGACTCCGCGATGAGCGAGAGCGGCCGCCCGACGAAGGCGGAGTACGCGTCCGTCTCGGAGGCCATCGCCTGCAGCACGTGCGGGCGGGTGGTGTCCCGCAGGGCGTGCACGGCGTCGAGCCGGAGCCCGTCGACGTGGTGGTCGCGGAACCACATCCGGACGTTGTCGAGCACGTACCGACGGACCTCGGGGTGTTCGACGTTCACCGAGTCGCCCCAGGTGTTGCCGAGCCCCTGCAGCAGGTACGGCCCGTACAGCGGCAGGTAGTTGCCGCTCGGCCCGAGGTGGTTGTACACGACGTCCTGGATGACCCCGAGGCCGAGTGCGTGCGCACGGTCGACGAAGCGGTCGTACGCGTCCGGGCCGCCGTAGGGAGCGTGCACCGCGAACCAGCCGACGCCGTCGTAGCCCCAGTTCCACTCGCCGTTCACCGCGTTGACGGGCAGGAGCTCGACGAACTCCACGCCGAGCTCGACGAGGTGGTCGAGCTTCGCGGCCGCAGCGTCGAGCGTGCCCTCGGGCGTGTAGGTGCCGACGTGCATCTCGTAGATCACGCCGCCGCGTGCCGGACGCCCGGTCCACGCGTCGTCCGTCCACGAGAACCGTGCGGGGTCGACGACCTCGGACGGGCCGTGCACCCCCTCGGGCTGGAAGCGGCTGCGCGGATCGGGCCGCACCGCGTCGTCGTCGCCGATGCGGAAGCCGTAGCGGGCACCGACGACGGGGACGATCGCGTCGGTCGTCCACCAGTCGTCGGTGCCGCGGGTCAGCGGGTACTCGGTGCCGTCGACCACGAGGCGCACGCGCTCCGGTGTCGGCGCCCAGACGGCGTAGCGGTCGGGTGCGGTCATGCGTGACCCTCCAGGATGTCGATCTCGGCCTGCGCGTCGGACTCACCGGCAGAGCCGGAGCCGCTGTCGGCGGGCGCCCCGCTGTCGGCGGGCGCCCCGCTGTCGGCGGGGGTCTCCGTGCCGTGGTCCGTCGCCTCGGCCACGCGCGCCGGCACGAGCAGCGCGACGGGGTAGTCGGTGAGCAGTTCGGCGAGGGCGATGCCCCGGCCGGCCGGCACGCTGCGGCCGGTGAGGAGGTCCACGCGGTCCTGGGGCACGGCGTGCACGAGGGTGTCGCCCCATCCGCCGACCCGCTCGAGCCCGATCGGCAGGCGCGTCGCGATCGTGACCGCGCCCCCACGGTCGAACGCGATCACGTGGTCTGCCGCGCTGCCGGTCGCCTCGAGCGCGAGGTACCGGGTGAAGAGCTCCGGGTGGTCGCGCCGCACACGGAGCGCACGACTCGTCATCAGGAGCTTCGCCGCACCGTC
Source organism: Curtobacterium sp. NPDC087082 (assembly GCF_044745045.1). Taxonomy (NCBI): domain Bacteria; kingdom Bacillati; phylum Actinomycetota; class Actinomycetes; order Micrococcales; family Microbacteriaceae; genus Curtobacterium; species Curtobacterium sp. NPDC087082. The sequence goes on from NZ_JBIUZN010000005.1 coordinate 184,994, forward strand.
GAGCCCGACGGCGGGGAGCCGTTCGGGGCCGTCGTCGTCCGGCCCGTCGAGTTCGGCCAGGACGTGCCGACGCTCGGTGTAGTCCACCGGCCGACGGTTGTCCGGGTCGACGAGCGAGCGGTCCCAGAACTCGGTGCCCTGGTAGACGTCCGGCACCCCGGGCGCGGTGAGCTGCACGAGCTTCTGTCCGAGCCCGTTCGACCACCCGGCGGCGTCGATCCGTTCGTCGAGCGCATCGAGCACGGCGACCACGGCCGGGTCGTCGAACGCGGCGTCGACGAGCGCGTGCATGCGGCGTTCGAAGTCCTCGTCCGGAGCCGTCCACGTGGTGCTGTCGCCGGCTTCGCGCGAGGCCTTCTCGGCGTAGGCGTGCAGGCGTTCTCGGCTGGCCGGGCGCGCGCCGACGATCGCCTGCCAGAGCAGGTCGGCCAGCACGGCGTCCTCGAGCGGGGCGAGGGACTGCAGGCGTTCGAGCGTCGACGCCCACTCGTGCCCGAGCTCGGCGAGCACGGCGATGCGCGCGCGGGTGTCCTCGCTGCGCTTGGTGTCGTGCGTCGTGAGGGTCGTCATCGTGTGCGGCCAGCTGCCGAGCCGGTCGCGCTGCGCCTGGTGGAAGGCACGGACCGACACCGAGAACACGCTCGGGTCGCCGCCGACCTCGCTCAGGGACGTCAGGCGGGAGGTCCGGTAGAACGCGGTGTCCTCGACGCCCTTCGCCATCACCATGCCGCTCGTCTGCTGGAGGCGGATCGCGGCGGCGTTCGCGGGGTCGACCAGCGCCGGGGCGATCCGGTCGATGACGTCGTCGAGGTCCGGCCGCGCCGAGGCGGCACCTTCGAGAGCGTCGATGAGGTGGTGCGCGCCCTCGGGCAGGTACGTCCGGTACACGTCGAACGAGGCGACGATCTCGGCGACCGCGTCGACGATCCGCTCGTGGGGGAGCGGTGCGGACGCGGCGCTGCCGGTGCCGGGGCCGAGCAGCCGCGCGAGCCGCTCGACCTCGCTGCCGAGGATGCCGTCCGCGATGCCGCGACGGGTGTCGTGCGTCAGCTGCTGCCAGTCGGTCGGCTCGGCCCCGGACGCCGCGGTCAGCGAGTCCTCGCCGGCGGGGTCGACGAACACCCGGTCGAGCACGCCGAGGGCGTCGTAGCCGGTGGTGCCGTCGACCGGCCAGCTCGCGGGGAGTTCCTCGCCCGGCTCGAGGATCTTCTCGACGAGCGTGTACGCGCCGTCGGTGAGCGCGGCGAGGTCCTGCAGGTAGCCGGCGGGGTCGTACAGCCCGTCGGGGTGGTCGATGCGGAGTCCGTCGACGAGGCCGTCACGGAACCACGCGCCGATCGTGCCGTGGGAGGCCGCGAAGACCTCGGGTTCCTCGACCCGGATCGCCGCGAGCGTGTTCACCGCGAAGAAGCGCCGGTAGTTCAGCTCGTGGTCGGCGCGCTTCCAGTGCACGAACTCGTAGTGCTGCCGGGCGTGGACGTCGGCCACCGAGTCGCCGTCGTGCACCGTGCCCGGGGCGGTCGGGTAGGCCGTGTCGCCCAGGTACAGCCGGCCGTCACGAAGGTCGACCGCGTCGAGCAGCCGGTCGTCGAGCACCGGGACGCGGAGCTTGCCGTCCCCGGCGTCCCAGTCGACGTCGAAGGCCCAGGCGACGGGGGACCCCTGGCCGTGCTCGAGCAGGGACCACCACCACGGGTTCACCTCGGGCGTGGCCACACCGACGTGGTTCGGCACGACGTCCACCAGGACACCGAGGCCGACGGCGTGGGCGGCGTCGGCGAGCGCTCGGAGCGCCTCGTCACCGCCGCGCTCGGTGTCGACGTGGCCGTGGTCGACGACGTCGTAGCCGTGCTGGGACCCGGGCTCGGCCTGCAGCACCGGGGAGAGGTAGAGCCAGTCCGCGCCGAGGTCGCGCACGTAGTCGACGACGTCGCGTGCGGCCGACAGGTCGAAGTCCGGCGTGACCTGCAGCCGGTACGTCGAGGTCGGGACGCGCCGGGCGGTCACTGCTGGCCGCCGCTCGTGGCGGAGGGAGCCGTGGCGCCGGCGGGGTTCACCGGTGTGACGGCGTCCTGCGGTGCCGCCGTGGCCGGTCGTGACGAGTCGGTGTCCACCGGGGTCACCGTGACCTCGTGGTCGGGCTCGGCCCGCAGCACGATCATCGAGCGTGCCGGGACGTCCAGCGGGGTGCCGGCGTCGAGGACCTCGTCACGCGCACCCGGTTCGGCGGTGTCGATCCGCACCGTCCAGCCCGGCGAGTACTCCTCGGGGGGAAGCGTGAACGTCACGGTGTCGTCGTGCGCGTTGAAGTACGTGATGAAAGCGACGTCGGTGACGCGCTCGCCGCGGGAGTCGCGCCCGCGGATCCCGTTGCCGTTCAGGTACATGCCGACGCTCTTGCCGAAGCCGGAGTCCCAGTCCTCGGGTTCCATGGCGTCGCCGGAGGGCGTGAGCCACACGACGTCCGGCAGCGGCTCGTCCTGCCCGCGACGGACCGGACGCCCGTTGAAGTACCGCGTGCGGCGGAACGTCGGGTGGTCGTGCCGGAGCTTCACGACGTCGGCCGTGAACTGGATGAGGTCGTCGTCGGCGGCGTCCCAGTCGATCCAGCTCAGCGCGGAGTCCTGGGCGTACACGTTGTTGTTGCCGGACTGCGTGCGCCCGAGCTCGTCGCCGTGGGCGATCATCGGCACGCCCTGGCTGAGCAGCAGCGTCGCGAGGAAGTTCCGTCGGCGCTGCAGCCGCAGGGCGTTGATCGACTCGTCGTCGGTCGGGCCCTCGGCGCCGGAGTTCCACGACCGGTTGTGGCTCTCGCCGTCGTTGTTGTCCTCGCCGTTGGCCTCGTTGTGCTTCTCGTTGTAGGCGACGAGGTCGTACAGCGTGAAGCCGTCGTGCGCCGTGATGAAGTTGATGCTCGCCTTCGGCGTGCGGCCGTCGTGCTCGTAGAGGTCGGCCGAGCCCGAGATCCGCGAGGCGAACTCGCCGAGGGTGGACGGCTCTCCCCGCCAGAAGTCGCGGACGGTGTCGCGGTACTTGCCGTTCCACTCGGACCACTGCGGCGGGAAGTTGCCGACCTGGTAGCCACCGGGGCCGACGTCCCACGGCTCGGCGATCAGCTTCACCTGAGACACGATCGGGTCCTGCTGGACCAGTTCGAAGAACGCCGCCAGCCGGTCCACCTCGTAGAACTCACGCGCCAGGGCGGCCGCGAGGTCGAAGCGGAAGCCGTCGACGTGCATCTCGGTGACCCAGTACCGCAGCGAGTCCATGATGAGCTGCAGCGAGTGCGGGTGCCCGACGTTGAGCGAGTTGCCCGTGCCCGTGGTGTCCATGTAGTACCGCTTGTCGTCCTCGACGAGGCGGTAGTAGGCGGCGTTGTCGATCCCGCGGAAGGACAGCGTCGGGCCGAGGTGGTTGCCCTCGGCCGTGTGGTTGTACACCACGTCGAGGACGACCTCGATGCCGGCACGGTGCAGTTCGCGGACCATCGCCTTGAACTCCTGCACCTGCTGTCCGTGGTCACCCGAGGACGAGTAGTGCGAGTGCGGCGCGAAGAACCCGATCGTGTTGTAGCCCCAGTAGTTCGACAGCCCCTTGTCCTGCAGGGTCGAGTCGTTGACGAACTGGTGCACGGGCATGAGTTCGAGCGTGGTGACGCCGAGCCGCTGCAGGTGCGCGATCACGGCCGGGTGCGCGACCCCCGCGTACGTCCCGCGCTGTTCCTCGGGCACGTCGGGGTGCGTCTCGGTGAGGCCCTTGACGTGCGCCTCGTAGATCACCGTCTCGCCGTAGGGGATCCGAGGAGCCCGGTCGCCCTGCCAGTCGAAGAACGGGTTGATGACGACGCCCTTCATCATGTGGGGCGCCGAGTCCTGGTCGTCGGTCGAGTCCGGGTCGCCGAACGTGTACGAGAAGAGCGCCTGGTCCCAGTCGATGTCCCCGCTGGTCGCCTTGGCGTACGGGTCGAGGAGCAGCTTGTTCGCGTTGGCGCGGAGCCCCTTCTCGGGGGCGTACTCGCCGTGCACCCGGAAGCCGTACTGCTGCCCGGGGCCGACGTTCGGGAGGTAGGCGTGCCAGACGTACGCATCGACCTCGACGAGGTCGATGCGCTGTTCGTTCCCGTCGTCGTCGAAGAGACAGAGTTCCACGCGTTCGGCGACCTCGCTGAAGAGGGCGAAGTTCGTGCCGCTCCCGTCGTAGGTCGCCCCGAGCGGGTACGGGTTGCCGGGCCAGGTGTGCAAACGGTCCTCCAGGTGTGGGTCCCGCCAACATATCGGCGGGAGCCGACCGCGTCCGCAGACAAGCTCCGGCCGTGGACGGATGCGCGGGCAGCTCCGCCTGTGGAGGAACGGGCGAGTAGCGTCGCGCGCATGGCCAACATCGTCACGCAGATCGCAGAGAAGGTACGCCCCGTCGGCGTGTCCACGAACTACGGGGAGCCGGTCGAGGTCGGCGACCAGACCCTCATCCCGGTGTCCCTCGGCTGGTTCGGCTTCGGTGGGGGCGGGGACGGCGACGACAACGGTGGCGGAGGCGGCGGTGCCGTCTCCATCCCGATCGGCGCCTACGTCCGACGCCCCGGCAAGGACCTCGAGTTCGAGCCGAACCTGATCTCCCTCCTCGCGGTGAGCGTCCCGGTCATCTGGGTGACCGGCACCGTCCTGCGCAAGCTGGTCCGCGTCCTGAAGAAGTGACCCACTGACGGACCTGGAGGCGCGGTGCGGGCCCGCCCCGCGCCTCCAGGACGTCCTGTGGTCGCGATCCGTCACCGGGTCGCGACCACGTCTACAATGGCGGGACACACACGGGAGTCCGGGATCGCCGGGCTGAGAGGGAGCGAGTGGCGCTCCGACCGTCGAACCTGATCCGGATCATGCCGGCGCAGGGAGGAGTCCAGGGCCATGTCCACGAGCACGCACACTGCTGTTCCGTCCACCCCCGTCAGGCGCTCGCTGCGCTGGCGGGTCGTCGACATCGTCGTCGCGAGCGTCCTCGCCGTCGCGATCGGTGTCGTCTTCAAGCTCTGGGAGTTCGGCTACGAGCCGATCAGCGCCGTCGCCGCGCTCGTGCTCCCCGGCACGCAGGCGCTCTTCGGCGGGGTGTGGCTGCTCGCCGGGCCCGTCGTCGCGATCATCGTCCGGAAGCCCGGAGCGGCCCTCTTTGCCGAGATGGTTGCCGCCTCGGTCGAGGCGCTCCTCGGCACGCAGTGGGGCTGGCTGACGCTCGAGGCCGGCCTCGTGCAGGGCCTCGGAGCCGAGCTGGTGCTCGCACTCTTCCTGTACCGCGTCTACCGCCTGCCGGTGGTCGTGCTCGCCGGTGCCGCGGCCGGGCTGGCGCTCGGGCTGAACGACACGGTGCTCTGGTACCCCGGACTCGACCTGGCCTTCAAGGTCGTCTACGTCGTCTCGGCGATCGTCTCCGGTGCGCTGATCGCGGGCGTCGGCTCGTGGTTCCTCGTCCGAGCGCTCGCCGCGACCGGCGTCCTGTCGTCGTTCGCGGCGGGCCGTGAGCACTCCAGACGCGGTCCGCGCACCGTCGCGTGACCGTGCCAGCCGCGCGGATCACCTTCTCCGACTGGGGCTGGCGGTACGCGGAACGTGACGCCTGGGCCGTCCGGGGCGTCGACCTGACCGTCGAGCCGGGGGAGCGGGTCGCGATCGTCGGTCCCTCGGGCGCCGGCAAGTCGACGCTGCTGCGGGCGGTCGCGGGCGTGCTCCCGGACGAGCCGGACGCCACCGACGACACCGCGGCCTCCGTCCAGGGCTCGGTCCTCGTCGACGGTGCCGAACCGCGCGCGGTCCGCGGGCGCGTCGGCCTCGTCATGCAGGACCCCGAGGCGCACACGGTGATGTCCCGCGTCGGCGACGACGTGGCGTTCGGCTGCGAGAACGCCGGCGTCCCGCGGGACGAGATCTGGCAGCGCGTCCGGTCGGCCCTCGACGTCGTCGGGCTCGACCTGCCGCTCGACCGGTCCACCACGATGCTCTCCGGCGGGCAGCGGCAGCGGCTGGCGCTCGCGGGCGTGCTCGCCATGCGCCCGGGTGCCCTCGTGCTCGACGAGCCCTGCGCGAACCTCGACCCCTCCGGCGTGGTGCAGGTGCACGACGCCGTGCGGGCGCTGCTCGACGAGACCGGGTGTTCACTGCTCGTCGTCGAGCACCGCATCGGCACGTGGCTGGACCTGGTCGACCGACTCGTGCTGCTGGAGCCGGCCGGGGGTGTCGTCGCGGACGGTGCGCCTGCGGACGTGCTCGCCGAGCACGGTCCGGCGTTGACCGCCGCCGGCGTCTGGGTGCCCGGGTCCGAGCCCGAGCGGGGTTCGGCGCGTCGGGGCACCCGCACGTCTCCGCGAGCGGGCGAAATGCGCGGGGTTGCGGGCGGGGGACCGGACGGAATCCGCCCGCTCGGCGACGCGGGACCGCGAGTGGGCGGAATGCACAGGGCCGACAACGGGGGACCGGACGGAATCAGCCCGCTCGGCGATCGGGACCCGGTGCTGCTCGCGGCGCGGGGGCTCGGGACCGCCCGGGGCAGGCGGCAGCCGGTCGGGAGCGGGATCGACCTCGACGTCCGGGCCGGACGGGTCCTCGCGGTCACCGGGCCGAACGGCATCGGCAAGTCGACGCTCGGCCTCACGCTCGCCGGGCTCCTGCGCCCCGCCGCGGGGTCGCTCCGCGCGGGCACGGCACTCGCCGACGGCATCGGTGACGCCCCCGCCGCGTGGACGAGCAGGCAGCTGGCCGGTCGGATCGGCACGGTCTTCCAGGACCCCGAGCACCAGTTTGTCGCCCTCACCGTGCGTGAGGAGCTGGCCGTCGGCCCCCGCGCCCTCGGAGCGGCGGACGTCGATGCCCGGGTCGACGAGCTCCTCGACGCGTTCGGCCTCGCGCACCTCGCCGACGCCAACCCCTTCACGCTGTCCGGCGGTGAGCAGCGGCGGTTGGCGATCGGGACGGTCATCGCCTCCCGGCCGCCCGTCGTCGTGCTCGACGAGCCGACCTCCGGTCAGGACCGGGCGACCTGGCAGGCCGTGGTGGACCGGCTCGGCGAACTCGCCGACTCCGGCACGGCGATCGTCGCCGTGACGCACGACCGGGACCTCGTCCGCGCGCTCGACGCGGACGAAATCGTGCTCGGGGCGACAGGGACGACGAGGGCGACAGGGGCGACGGGGGCGAGCACCCTCGGGCCGGTCGCCGACCTGCGCGACCCGGCCACGGAGGTGCAACCGTGACCGGGCACCAGGCCGCGGCCGGTCTGCCCGGACGAGCCGCGCCTCCTGGACCCCCCGACGGCACCACGCGTGCACGCGGCGTCCGAGGCGTCCAGCCGGTGTCCTCGCTGCTGGGCGTCCTCGCGCTCGGCGTGTGCCTGGTGCTGAGCCTCGACGTCGTGTCCGCGGCGGTCGCGCTCGGTCTCGAACTCCTGCTCCTGCCGCTCCTGCGGATCCCGCTCCGCACGCTGCTGCTGCGGACCTCGCCGGTCCTGGTCGCGGTGCCGCTGACCGCGCTGAGCATCGCGTTGTACGGGAGGCCGTCCGGGCGGTCCTGGTTCGACCTCGGGTTCGCGCACGTCACCGACGGGTCGCTCGCACTCGCGCTGGCGACGGCGCTCCGTGTCCTGGCGATCGGGCTGCCGGCGGTGGCGTTGTTCGTGCGGGTGGACGCGACCGACCTCGCGGACGGGCTCGCGCAGCTCCTGCGGCTGCCTGCGCGGTTCGTGCTCGGGGCGCTCGCGGCGATCCGGATGATGACGCTCCTCGGGGACGACTGGCGACAGCTCGGCATGGCCCGTCGGGCCCGCGGCGTCGCGGACACCGGACGGCTGCGGCGTGGCGCGTCGATGGCGTTCGCGCTGCTCGTGCTGGCGCTGCGGCGGGCGACGACGCTGGCGGTGGCGATGGAGTCGCGGGGGTTCGGCGCTCCCGGGCGGCGGACGTGGGCGCGGAGTGTGCGGTTCGCGGGGCCGGAGTGGGCAATGGTCGGCGTGCTCGTCGGGATCGGTGTCGTGTCGATCGCGGTGGCCGTGGGCGCGGGGACGTGGCGTGCCTGAGGGGGAACCCGACGTGGGTGGCGCGGACGGCACGGCCGGTCTCGACGACTCGCTCGTCGAGGGACTCGCCGCCGCGGCCGCCGGGGTCGCGGCCGCCTCCGGAACGCGACTCGTCGTGCTCGTCGACGGCAGGTCGGGCACGGGCAAGACGACGCTCGGCGACTCCCTGGCGGAGCGGCTCGGCGCGCAGGTCGTCCACCTCGACGACGTCTACCCGGGATGGGACGGGTTGCGGGCCGCCGCGGAGGCCGTGGTGACCGACGTCCTCGGGGAACGCTCCGGCTACCGACGGTGGGACTGGGCGACCTCGCGCCCGGCGGGGTGGGCCGCCGTCGACCCCGGGCGGCCGATCGTGGTCGAGGGGTGCGGTGCGCTGTCCCGGGGTTCGGCGCCGCTCGCGTCGTTGCGGGTGTGGCTCGAGGCCGACGACGACACCCGGTGGGAGCGGGCGATCGGGCGTGACGGCGAGTCCTTCGCGCGGGAGTGGGACCGGTGGGCGGCGCAGGAGGCGGCGTTCATCGCTGCCGAGCGGCCGGCGGAGCTGGCGGACGTGGTGCTGCGGACGTAGGGCGCTCCGCGTGCGGACGCTGCCCCCGCCGGGCCGCCGCCACCGGGTCCACCGCGAAGACCGCGGCCACGATCGAGAGCACCGCGTACACCCCGAGGTACCCGCACAGGATCCACGGCGAGCCCCCACCGAGCTCGACGAACACGGCCGCGAGCAACGGCGTGAGCCCCACCGAGAAGATCGACCCGATCTGGTACCCGAGCGACATCCCCGAGTAGCGCCGACCGGTCGGGAACTGCTCCGCGAACCACGCCGCCTGCGGCCCGTAGATGCTGTCGTGGAACACGCACATCCCGATCAGCGCCACGAGCGGCAGCAGCACGAGCGGCCCCGCGTCGAGGAACGCGAAGAACGGCCAGATGAGCACCGCGATCCCCACCGCCGACCAGATCGTCAGCACCCGTCGGCCGACCCGGTCGGACAGCCAGCCCCAGAACGGCGTCGACACGAGCGACACCGCCGAGATGACGAGCACGGCCTGCAGCCCGGCCGAAGCGCCGGACGGGCCCCGCACCGACCCGAGGTACGTCAGCGAGTACGTCGTCAGGATCGAGTACAGCGCCGGCTGCACGAGCCGCAGCCCCGCGGTGACGAGGATCGCCCGCGGGTGCCGCCGGATCGCCTGCCACACCGGGAACCGCTCGACGTTCCCGGAGGCGCGCAGCTCCTGGAAGACCGGCGCGTCCTGCACGCCGAGCCGGATGACGAGCCCGACGGCCACGATCACCGCCGAGAACAGGAACGGCAGCCGCCAGCCCCACGCCAGGAACGCCTCGGTGCCGAGCAGCCCCCGGACGAGCGTGAAGACACCGGTCGCGAGGAGCATGCCGCCCGCGGATCCCATCTGCGTGAACGCCCCGAACAGTCCGCGGTGCCGCTCGGGTGCGTGCTCGACGGACAGCAGCGCCGACCCACCCCACTCGGCGCCGGCCGCGACACCCTGCAGCAGCCGCAGGACCACGAGCGCGACGACGGCACCGACGCCGATCGTCGCGGCCGAGGGGATGACCCCGATCAGCGTCGACGCGATCCCCATCAGCACGAGCGACGCGACGAGCAGCTTCTTCCGCCCGATCCGGTCCCCGAGGTGGCCGGCGATGATCCCGCCGAGCGGGCGGGCGACGAACCCGACACCGTAGGTCGCGAACGACGCGATGACGCCGACCGCGGGGGTCACGGAGGGGAAGAACGTGGGCGCGAACACGAGCGCGGACGCGGTCGCGTACAGGTAGAAGTCGTAGTACTCCACGGTCGTCCCGACGAAGGACGCCAGGGCGACGCGACGGCGGGTCGCGGTGGTCGACGGTGCGGTGGAACGGACTGGAGGCGCGGCTGCGGTGGTCGAGTTCGGCACCCTCAGGAGCATGGTCGCGTCGCGCACCTCGGGGAACACCCCGCGTAACGCGAGGTCACGTCACGCCCTCCCGCGACACGACGGCGGGGAACATGGACCGCATGAGCGATGCACCGAACCGCCCGCTGCGCTTCGCGGCCTTCGTCATGAACACGACGTCGCACATCCAGCACGGCCTCTGGCGGCACCCGGACGCCCGCCAGGCCGACTTCGACGACGTCACGCTGTGGACCGACCTCGCGAAGACCCTCGAGCGCGGGAAGTTCGACGCGATGTTCTTCGCGGACGTCGTCGGGACGTACGGCCCCGGACGCGGCGACTACTCGACGAACCTGCGCGAGGGGCTGCAGATCCCCTCGAACGACCCGTCCGTCCTGCTCTCGGCGCTCGCCGTGTCGACGGAGCACCTCGGGCTCGCGTTCACGTCGAGCGTCATCCAGTCGCACCCGTTCGACTTCGCCCGCAAGGTCTCCACTCTCGACCACATCACCCGGGGCCGGATCGGCTGGAACGTCGTCACGAGCGCCCTCGACAGCGCCGCGCGGAACTTCGGCGCCGACCGGCTCGAGGAGCACGACGAGCGCTACGTCTGGGCCGAGGAGTACCTCGAGGTCTGCGCGAAGCTCTGGGAGGGGTCGTGGGAGGACGGCGCCGTGCTCAAGGACCCGGTGCGCGGCTACGCCGACCCCGACAAGGTGCACCGCATCGACCACCACGGGAAGCGCTACGACGTGCAGGGCCCGCACCTGTCGGCACCGTCGCCGCAGCGGACGCCCGTGCTCTTCCAGGCGGGGTCCTCGCCGGCCGGCCGTGCCTTCGCCGCGCGGAACGCCGAGGCCCAGTTCATCCTGACGTCGAACCGCGACGCCACCGAGCAGCTCATCCGCGAGACCCGAGACCTCGCTTCGGCAGCGGGGCGGCAGCGGGACGACATCGCCTTCTTCCTCGGGCTGACGTTCGTCACCGGGGCCACCGAGGCCGAGGCGAAGGCGAAGGAAGCGGAGATCGACGAGTACCTCGCGGCCGACGGCTTCCTCGTGCACTCGAACCTCGGGTTCGACCCCGACACCGGCGAGGCCCTCGACCCCGAGACGCCGCTGTCCGAGGTCCGCACGCACGCCGGCCAGTCCCACCTGCAGTGGCTCCGGGAGGCCGCCGGCGACCGGGAGCCGACGATCGCCGACCTCGCCCGACTCTCCGCGAAGCTCCGTGCCCGCGTGGTCGGGACACCCGAGCAGATCGCCGACGAACTCGCCGACTGGCAGCGCGCCGGGGTCGACGGGGTGAACGTCATCAACTGGACGCTGCCCGGCTCCTACGAGGAGTTCGTGGACCACATCGCCCCGACCTTGCAGGAACGCGGACTGATGCAGTCCGAGTACCGCGAGGGGACGTTGCGCGAGAAGCTCTTCGGCCACCCGCAGCTGCCCGACAGCCACCCGGCGCGGCGGTGGCGGGGAGCGTTCACGGGCGGAGCTGCCGGAACCGGCGCGGACGCCGCGCGCGACGCCGTGGAGGTGACCGCATGACCGACGCGACGACGACCACCGGGGGCGAGCCGTCCCTCCAGGGCGGTACCGCGACCAGCCGTCTGACGGAACTGCGCGCTCGGTTCCGGCCGCTGTTCGACCGCATCCGCGAGGGGGCCGTCGACCGCGAGCTGGCGTCCGGGACGCCGGGGGACCGACCGCTGCCGCACGACGAGGTCCGTGCGCTCGCCGACGCGGGGTTCGGACGGCTCCGCGTGCCGGAGGACCGTGGCGGGTTCGGCGTGACGCTCGTCGAACTCGTGCACCTCGTCGCCGACCTCGCCGCTGCCGACTCGAACATCGCGCACCTGTGGCGCGGGCACTTCGGGTACACCGAACTCGTGCTCCTCCGGCCGTCGTCGGCCGGGCGGGACGAGTGGCTGCAGCGGATCGTCGACGGCGCGATCATCGGGAACGCGACGTCGGAGCGGACCGGGACGACGCTCGCCGACATCTCCACCACGGTGCGCGTCGCCGAGGACGGGTCCGTCCGTCTCGACGGCCGGAAGTTCTACTCGACCGGGACGCTCTACTCGGACTGGATCTACCTCGCGGCGGACCGGGACGGCGACCGGGTCACGTTCGCGGTCCCGACCGATGCGATCGGCGTGACGTCGGTCGACGACTGGGACGGGTTCGGGCAGCGGTTGACCGCGTCCGGCACCACGGTGTTCGACGGGGTGTCGGTCGACCCCTCGGTGGTGTCGGCGTACAAGGACGCCCCGCTGTCGCACATCCAGGCCTTCTACCAGCTGTACCTGCTGGCGGTCCTCGCCGGGATCGGGCAGGCGGTGTCCGACGACGCCGTCGCGTTCGTGCGACCGCGGACCCGGACGTACATCCACGCGAACGCCGCGCGGCCCGGGGACGACCCGCAGGTGCTGGCCGTGCTCGGTCGGTTGTCGGCCGGGGCGTTCACGGCCCGGTCGCTCGTCGTCGCCGCGGCCGGGCTGCTCGACGGGGTCGTGGGCACGAACGAGCCCGGGGCCGGCGTCGACCGTGCCCTGCTGGACGCCGCCGAGAACGCGGTCTACCAGGCGCAGATCGAGGTCGGGCCGCGGGTGCTCCGGGCGGCGTCGGAGCTGTTCGAGGTCGGTGGGGCCTCGGCGGCCGATCGCACGCGGGCGTTGGACCGGCACTGGCGGAACGCCCGGGTCGTGGCGTCGCACAACCCGGCGGTCTACAAGGAGCGGCTCGTGGGGGAGTACGCGCTGCACGGGCGGGGGCCGGTGGACGCGTGGGAGAAGTACCACGAGGTGGGGCCGACGCGGTTCTGAGGTGCTGGGGCGGGCGGGCGGGTGGGCGGGTGGCGAGACTCGGCCCGGCGGACAGTTTCGCGCCCGCACCGCCACGAAAGTGTCCGCCCAGCCGAGACTCGGGCGGCGTGGGCGTGGTGGCCCCGGCTACGCCCAGCCGAGCTCGTGGAGGCGCTCGTCGTCGATGCCGTAGAAGTGCCCGATCTCGTGCACGAGTGTGGTGTGGACCTCGTCCTTGAGCTCCTCGAGCGTGTCGCACTCGGCGAGGTGCTGCTTCCGGAACACCACGATGCGGTCCGGGAGCTCGCCGAAGCCGTACTGCCCGCGCTCGGTCGCCGCGATGCCGTCGTACACGCCGAAGAGCTCTTCGCCGTTCTCCGGTTCGTCCTCGACGACGAACACCACGTTGTCGAGGCCGTCGACCATCTCGTCCGGCAGCAGGTCGAGTTCGTCGGTCACGAGCTGTTCGAACGCGTCGGCGGACATCTCCATCACGTCGCCGATCGTGCCACACCGCGCTGGTGGAACCCCGTCCGGCCCGGCGGCGGCCGCGCGGTCACGGGGCCGGCGTCACGTCGCGGAGCCTGCGGGCGGGGACGCCGGCGTAGATGCCGTCCGGGAGGCAGTCACGACTGACGACGGATCCCGCCCCGATGATGCAGCCGTCGCCGATGCGCACCCCCGGCAGGATCGTCACGTTCGCGCCGACCCAGACGCCCTTGCCGATCACCACCCGGGCGGTCGTGCCGGCAGCCCACCGCTTCGTCGGAGGGCCGATCTCGTGCGACGCCGTGAGGACCAGGGTCCCCGGGCCGAGACCGGAGTTCTCGGCCATGTAGAGCCCGCCGCTGTGGTTCACGATCACGCCCCGGTTGAGGATCACACCCCGCTCGAAGGTGACCTGCCCGCTGCCGAACCACTCCACGTCGTGCAGCACCGTGCTCCGCCGGAGTCGGAGCCCGCCGAGCCGGAGCAACAGGAACCGCGCCTGCGAGGGGACGAGTCGGGAGCTGCACACGGTGTTGAGCCAGAACTCACGAGCGAGGTTCGGCCAGAGTTTCCGCACGAGGTTGAACACCGTTCGAGTGCACCAGATGCGAGCGTGCGACCGGAAGTTCTCCACATGTCGTATGCACGCACGCGGTCCTGTGCACACAGCCGGTCCTGTGCACGACGAAGGCCCCGGTCCGAGGGACCGGGGCCTTCCGCTGATCTGCATCAGCACTGGGGTGAATAACGGGTCTCGAACCCGCGACCTCCTAGACCACAACCAGGCGCTCTACCAACTGAGCTATATCCACCATGTGCACACCGGGCGACCGGCGCGACCACTCAATAGTAGTACATGCCGGAGGCGGGTCAGAACACGAGGGGCGAGCCGCGCCTCCTGGACGCGCCGCAGGCGGTGTGTCCTACTGCGCGAGCCGCGGCTCCCACTTGGCGACGACCTCGTTCGCGACGGCCTTGACGTCGTCCGAGGAGGGGCCGGGCTCGGCCACGAAGCCCGCGCGGCGGTAGTACTCGAGCTCGCGGATGGACTCGAGGATGTCCGCGAGGGCACGGTGCCCACCGTGCTTCTCCGGCGCGTTGAAGTACACGCGCGGGAACCAGCGGCGGCAGAGCTCCTTGATGCTCGACACGTCGACGCTGCGGTAGTGCAGGTGTCCGTCGACACGGGGCATGTACTTCGACAGGAACGATCGGTCGGTGCCGATGGTGTTGCCCGCGAGGGGAGCGGAGCCCTCGGCGGGGACGTGCTCGAGGATGTACTCGAGGACCTGGTACTCGGCGTCCGCGAGGCTCACACCGTTCGGGATCTCCTCGAGCAGCCCCGAGGTGGTGTGCATGTTCGTGACGAACTCGTTCATGTTGTCGAGTGCCGACTGGTCGGGCTTGATCACGATGTCGAAGCCGGGGTGCACGGGGACGAGGTCGAAGTCGGTGACGACCACGGCCACCTCGACGAGCTCGTCGACCTCGAGGTCGAGGCCCGTCATCTCGCAGTCGATCCAGACGAGGCGGTCGTTCGCAGTTGCCATGGTGTCGATCCTATTCCGCGGCGGGGCGGGGTCGCTTTTCGCCCGCGCGCCCGCGCCCGCTCGCGGCCCGCCCGGCCCGCGAGCGGGCGGTACGCGCGCGCTGCGGGGTGCGGTCCGGACGTTTTCCGCCCGCTCGCGCCGCGGTGTGCGCGAGCGGGCGGTATGTGCGCGTTGCGGGGTGCGGTCCGGACGTTCTTCGCCCGCTCGTGGCGAGGGGTGAGCGCGAGTGCCTGGAGGCGCGGCGCCGGTCTCGGGGGCGACCCGCGCCTCCAGGCGGCGCCCGTGCCACCTGCGCGAGCGGGCGGAATGCGCGGGATGCGGGGCGTGTGGCGCGCAGGATTGGCCCGCTCGCGGGGCCGGTGCGGCGAGCGGGCGGAATACGCAGGCTGCGGGGCGCGACCGAGCCGGATTTCGCCCGCTCGCGGGGCCGGTGCGACGAGCGGGCGAAACCTGCGGGGAGGGCTCGGGGACAGCGGGCGTGTTTCGCCCGCTCGCGGGGTGGGCGCGAGTGCCTGGAGGCGCGGTGCCGGTCTCGGGGGTCGGCCCCGCGCCTCCAGGCGGTCACTCCGGGACCCGCGAGCGGGCGGAATGCGCGGGGTGCGGGGTGCGACCGGGACGGAAAACGCCCGCTCGCGCGGGTGAGCGCGCGAGCGGGCGGAAGGTGCTGGGTGCGGCGGGTGAGCGGGACGTACTTCGCCCGCTCGCGGAGCGCGGAGCGCGGAGCGCGGGGCGCGGCCAGCCGCGCCGCGGGCGCCGCCCGCAGGCGCCGGGCTACGCCATCTCGCCGGCGGCGATGGCCTCGGCCTCGACGGGCTCGGGCTCGGCGCCGTCGTCGACCCGGCGCAGCACGCGCGTGGTGCACACCACGACGACGAACGCGACGGCAACGGACAGCCCGGCGAACACGTACGCGGCCGACGGGGCGAACTGGTCGGCGAGCAGGGTGGCCACGGGCGGGGCGATCGCACCGCCGATGAAGCGCACCGCGGAGTAGGCGCTCGAGGCGACGGAGCGGGGGAGGTCGGTGGCCTCCATGACGCACTCGGTGAGGACGGTGTTGAGGACGCCGAGCACGAGGCCGCCGATGATGACGCAGATGATCAGGCCCACCTGCGACTGCACGACCACGGCGGCGGCGAACAGGTCGAGCGCGAGCAGCGGGAGCGCGATCTTCAGCACGGTGGTGCGGCGGAGTCGTGCGGTGAGCATCGGGGCGACCCAGACCGAGGTGATCGCGAGGCCGACGCCCCAGCCGAAGAACGTGAAGCCGATGCCGAGGGCGCCGAAGCCGAGCGGGAAGGGCGTGTAGGCGAGCAGGACGAAGAAGCCGATGTTGTAGAAGAGCGCGGTGACGGCGAGGGCGGCGAGTGCCGGGCGACCGAGTGCGCGGAACGGTGCGGAGAGCTTGGTCGGCGTGGGCTTCTCGAGGTTCTTCGTCTTGAGGAGCGTGACGATGGCGATGAACGCGATGGCCATGAGCGTCGTGACGCCGAAGAACGGGCCGCGCCAGCTGACGGAGCCGAGCAGGCCGCCGACGAGCGGGCCGACGGCGATGCCGAGGCCGAGCGCCGCCTCGTACAGGATGATCGCGGACGCGGTGCCACCGGAGGCTGCCCCGACGATCGTCGCGAGTGCGGTGGAGATGAAGAGCGCGTTGCCGAGACCCCAGCCGGCGCGGAAGTCGATGATGGTCCACACGCTGTTCGACGTCGCCGCGAGCACCGAGAACAGCACGATGAGGGCGAGGCCGATGAGCAGGGTGTTCTTCGCGCCGATGCGGCTGGACACCCAGCTGGTGAAGAACATCGCGACACCGGTGACGGCGAGGTAGCTCGTGAAGAGGAGCTCGGTCTGCGCCGCGGTGGCCTTGAGGGACGAGGCGATCGCGGGGAGGATCGGGTCGACGAGGCCGATGCCCATGAAGGCGACGACGCAGGCGAAGGCGATCGCCCAGACCGCCGATGACTGCTTGAGGATGCTGCCGGACTGTGCGGCGGGTGCGTGGGCGTTCACGCGTGGGTCTCCGTTCTGGTGGCGGTGGAGGTTCGGGCGGCGATGACCTCGACGGCGTCGTGCAGGGTGTCCCACTCGTCGTCGGACAGGTCGGCGAAGAGCGGGCCGACCGTCCGGGTGAGGGTGACCCGCCAGGACGCCAGGCGTTCACGGCCGGCGTCGGTGAGCTCGATGAGCTGCCCGCGGGAGTCGTCGGGGTCGACGCTGCGGGACACGAGCCCGTCGGCGAGCATGCCCGCGACGAGTCGGGTCATCGTGGGCTGCGCGACGCGGGAGGCGGCAGCGAGCTCGCCGAGGCGGAGCGGCTGGTCGGTCTCGAGGATGCCGAGCGTGCGCCAGACGGCGGAGGACGTGGTGTTCCCCGTCGCCTGCGCTGCGGTGCGGATCAGGCGGTTGACGGAGACGAGGAGCGTCTCGATCGTCTGTTCACGCGGTAATTCCATAGCAAAACTATATAGCGAGGCTATGAATGTGTCAACAGGTGGTCCCTGGTAGAAGGGATGCATGAGCGACATCACCATCCACGAAGGCGACGAGTACACCGCGATCTTCCACGGCGGACCCTTCGACGGCACGACCGACACCCGCACGGCCACGAGCGACGCGCTGGACGACGAGGTCACGGTGTTCGCCGACGTCGAGGGACTCCAGACCGCGTTCACCTACCGACTGACGAAGTCCCGCCAGGTGCTCGACCAGACCTCGGCCGAGTTCGAGTACGTGCCGGGGGAGTCCGACCCGGTGGACGACCTCGCGGACCGCGGGGACCGCAGCGGCGAGTTCGACCGCGAGTAAGCAACAGCGCCGCACCACACCGCACCGCGCCGCGCCGCGCTGCACCGGGAGTAGATCCGGCCGCGCCCGCGTTGCAGGACCACATGCAGCTCGACCTCTGGACGTCCTCGTTCTGCGCCCCGTGCGCCGCCGCCCGCCGGGTGTCGGCCGAGGCGTCCGAACTCGTCCCCGGGCTGCACGTGACCGAGCGTGACGTGGCGAACCACCCCGACCAGGCGGAGGACCTCGGCATCCGGTCGACCCCCACGATCATCGTGCGGCGGGACGACGGTGCCGAGGTCTTCCGGTCACCCGGCGTCCCGACCCGGGACCAACTGCTCCTCGCGATCGCCAAGGCGATCTGACCGGCCACCACCGGACGCAGCACGCTGACTCGTCGGCGCGAGCAACACCGGCACCTCCGCCGGCCGCACCACCCGCCGTACCTGCCGGACGACCCGCTTCAGCGCCCGCACCGGCGCCCCGATCACCAGCGCGACGGCCCCGAGGACACTCCGGTCGTCCGGCCCGAGTGCGTTCTTCCGCTCCCAGGCCCGACGGAGCACGCCACCACGACTCCGGCGTGCCGCCGGTCGGTCGCGCAGGACCCCGGCGTCGCGGGACTCCATGAGCCGTTCGGTCCGGTCGGCCCAGTCGTCCTCGGACTCCGGGTGGAAGTGGTTGTCGTGCATCCACTCCTTCCGGACCGTCCCGAACCGGCCGTCCACCAGGTCGACGGCGTCGCCCTCGAGCCCGCTGCCCACGAACACCTCGTTGATGAGGTGCCGCCCGATGCCGAAGTCGGTCAGGGTGAGCGCGGGGATGCCCCGGGCCGCCGCTTCGAGCACGGCCGTCGAGCTGATCGTGACGAGGGCGACCGCCCGGTCGAGATGCGCGGACATCGGCCCGCTCTCGACCACGAGGTTCGCCGGCGCGTCTGCCGGCACGAGGTCCGGGTACGGGTCCTGTTCGCGGTGCGTCTGGTGCTCTCCGGCGGCGGCACGGACCTTGATCACCACGCGCCACTCCGGGTGCCGACGGGCGGTCTCGGCGAGCCACCCGACGACATGCTCCCGCTCGGCACGTTCCGCGGGGACGCTCGGCTGTGCGGCGAAGACGACGGAGTCGCGGAAGATCCCAGCGCCGTCACGGCTCGCAGCGGCTCCGGACGGCCGCGCGAACGGCAGGGTCGCGAGCGCGAAGTGCGGCTCGACGCCGCCCTCGGTCGCGAGCTCCTCGTAGGCGCGGACCTCGCGGTGGCTGTGCAGCACGAACAGGTCGGCGCGCGCCCGGAAGAACACGCCCTTCCACTTCGCCGGGTAGGAGATTCCGGGCAGCCCCGTCACGAGGACGGGCCGCCGCGGCACCCGACGGTGGGCCTCCTCGATGACGAGCTCCGCCACCGGTCCGATCAGGGACACCAACACGGCGTCCGGCGGGTCCTGCCGGAGTCGTTCGACGATGGCGTCGACCTCGAGCGCCTCCGGCGGCGCCGCGGCCAGGTGCGCGAGCCGGTCGTCGAGCCCCCGGAACGCGGACCGCAGCTGCGCGCGGCTCGCGGATCGCGGCGTCGCCACCGTGAGCAGTTCGAGGTCCCAGTGCGCGGGTGCCGTGGCGAGCAGGTGGGCGCCCCACTTCGCGAACGAGTCGGTGTCGACCAGACCGACCACGCGTCGGACGCGTGGCAGGGCGTCGGACGGGAGGCGCGCCTCCCGTCCGTCCCTCGACCCGCCCCCGCCGCCGGCCGCGTCCAGGTCGCCGCCCGTCACGCTCCGACGCGGCGCAGCTTCGCGAGCGGTGCCCGCTCGCCGGGCATGACCCGCTTCACGCCGTCGCCGAGCGCGGTCTCGATGATCCGGACGTCGCGCGCGAGCGTCTGCAGCCCGTGCGGTTCGAGCGACGCAGCGTGGTCGGAGCCCCACATCGTGCGGTCGAGCGTGATGTGGCGCTCGACGGCCGTCGCGCCGAGTGCCACGGCGGCGATGGAGATCTGCAGCCCGGGCTCGTGGCCGGAGTACCCGACCGGGACGCCCGCGTAGCGGTTCGCGAGGGTGTCGATCATCCGCAGGTTCGCCTCCTCGGCGGGGAGCGGGTACGTCGACGTGGCGTGCATGAGCACGAGTCGCTCGGTGCCGAGGGCCTCCACGGCACGGTCGATCTGCTCGAGCGTCGACATCCCCGTCGAGAGGATCACGGGCTTGCCGGTCGCGGCGACCTCGGCCAGGAGCCCGAGGTCCGTCACCGACGCCGAGGCGATCTTGTACGCCACCACGTTGAGGTCCTCGAGGAAGGCGACCGACGGCTCGTCCCACGGCGAGGCGAACCAGTCGAGCCCGCGGAGCGTGGCGTGGTCGCCGATCTCGATGTACTGGTCGCGGTCGAACTCGACGCGGTACCGGTACTCGAGGTAGGTCATCTCGCCCCACGGCGTGCTGCGCGGCGTCTGCTTCATGTGCTCGGGCGTGGAGATCTCCGGCGTGCGCTTCTGGAACTTCACGGCCTGCAGCCCGGCGTCGGCCGTGACGTCGATGAGTCGCTTGGCGATGTCGACGTCGCCGTTGTGGTTCAGGCCGATCTCGCCGATGAGGTACGCGGGGTGGCCCGCGCCGATCGTGGACGTGCCGATGGTGACGGTCATGGTGCTCCGTTCGGTGCGGGGACGTGCGGCTCGGTGGCCGGACGGTGGTCTGGTGCGTGCTCGTCGGACCGGTGCGCGGGACGGTCGAGCCGTGGTGCGAGGGCGGACGCGAGCGCGAGGTCGGCCGGGTCGTCGACGTCGATCGCACCGGCACCGTCGACGACGACGAGTTCGACGCGGCCGTGGAACCGGTGGCGGTGCTCGCGGAAGGCGGCGGCCCGGAAGGCGTAGAACGCGCCCGTCTCGCGGAACTCCGGCTCGCGGTCCTGCCGCCGGGGACGGACGGCCTGGTCGTGGTTCACGGCGCGGGCGGAGCCGTCGTCGCCGATGCGCCAGAGGAACGCGTGCGAGGGCGCCGCGGCGAACACCGAGTCGGCGTGGCCGTCGCGGACCCGGCTGACGGCGGCGTCGAGGTCGGCCGGGTCGATGAACGGCGAGGTCGCCTGCAGGAACACGACGACCTCGGGCTCCTCGCCCGCGGCCGCGAGCGTGTCGAGGACGTGCAGCAGCGCGGACTCCGACGAGGCCTCGTCCCCGGCGAGCGCTGCCGGACGCCGGACGACCCGGGCGCCGGCGGACACGGCCTCGGCCGCGATGGCGTCGCCGTCCGTCGAGACCACGACGGTGTCGATCGTCCTCGCTGCTCGGGCGGACTCGACCGCGCGACGGACCAGGGAGCGCCCGGCGACGGGGCGGAGGTTCTTGCCCGGGATGCCCTTCGACCCCACACGGGCCGGGACGACCGCGACGACGGAACCGGTGGGGCGCATGCTCGGGACGCTACGAAGCCGCGGTGTCGCGGAGGCGAACACCAGGCAGACGCGCGCCGAACCGTTCCGGAACCCGACCCGACGGACGCACGCCGCGCCTCCCGGCGCTTCCACAGCGCTGCCAACGGATGCCGAAAGCCGACCCGGTGACGCTGGGACCATGCGCACCAGCTCCCGCACACCCGCCGTCCAGCGAGCACGGTGGGAACGTCCTGCCTTCTTCGGCCTGCTGGTCGCGACGGCCGTCCTGTACCTGGTGAACCTCGGGGTGAACGGGTACGCGAACGCGTTCTACTCGGCAGCGGTCCAGGCGGGGAGCCAGAGCTGGGAGGCGTTCTTCTACGGCTCCTCGGACGCGGGCAACTCGATCACGGTCGACAAGCCGCCGGCGTTCCTCTGGGTGATGGAGCTGTCCGTACGCCTGTTCGGCCTCACCTCGTGGGCGATCCTCGTGCCGGAGGCCCTCATGGGCGTCGGGACCGTGGCACTGCTGTACGTCATCGTCCGGCGGCGGTTCTCCGCCGGGGCAGCGCTCGTCGCGGGTGCCGCACTCGCGACGACCCCGGTCGCGGCCCTCATGTTCCGCTTCAACAACCCGGACGCACTGCTCACCCTGCTCATGGTGCTGTCGCTCTGGCTCGTCCTGCGCGGTGTCGAGAGCGGGCGTCTGCGGTGGGTGGTCCTGGCCGGCGTGGCCGTCGGGATCGCGTTCCTGACGAAGCAGCTGCAGGGGTTCCTCATCCTGCCCGTGCTCGTCGGCGTGTACCTGTCCTGCTCGTCGCTGCCGTTCGTGAAGCGCGTCGTGCACCTGCTGTGGGCGGCCCTCGCCGTGGTCGTCGCCGGCGGGTGGTGGGTCGCCGTGGTGGAACTCGTGCCGTCGTCGTCCCGCCCGTACATCGGGGGGTCGCAGACGAACTCGTTCCTCGAGCTCACCTTCGGCTACAACGGCCTCGGGCGGGTCACGGGCGACGAGACCGGCAGCGTGACCGGGGGCGGCGGAACTGCCGGAGCCGGCTCCTGGGGCGCCACCGGGCTGCTGCGGCTGTTCGGGTCGGAGTTCGCCGGGCAGATCACCTGGCTCCTGCCCACCGCTCTGGTCCTGCTCGTGGCGGCGCTCGTCGCGATCGGGTTCCGGCAGCGGACGCCGTCTGCTCGCTCCCGCCTCGCCACGGTCATCGCGCTGGGTGGGTCGCTGCTCGTGACCGGGCTGGTGTTCAGCTTCATGGGCGGGATCTTCCACCCGTACTACACGGTCGCGCTCGCGCCGTACATCGCCGGGCTCGTGGGCATCGGCGCCGGGGTGCTGTGGGAGCGGCGCGCGTCGTGGTGGTGGCGTGGGACGGCGGCGTTCGCGGTGGTCGTCACGGTGGTGTGGCAGTGGCACCTGTTGACGGCGGCGTCGGGGTGGCAGCCGTGGATCCGGTGGGTGGTGCTCGTGGTCGGGGTGGTGACGGCGGGGGCGGTGCTGGTGCCGGTGCACGGCGGCCGGCTCGCGAGGTGGTCCCGTCCGGTCGGCAGCGTCGCGGTCGTCGGCGCGGTCGTCACGGCGCTGCTCGGACCGGCGGCGTACTCGATCGACACGGTGACGACCGCTCACACCGGGGCGCTGCCCTCGGCCGGACCGACCGTCGCGGGCGGCGGGTTCGGTGGCGGCGGGTTTGGTGGCGGGGCCCGCGGTGGCGGCGGGTTCGGCGGTGCTGGCGGCGGCACTGGAGGCGCGGGTGGCGTCGGCGGGACCGGTGGACCGGGTGGGGCGGGCGCGGCCGGCGGGACCGGTGGACCGGGTGGGGCGGGCGCGGCCGGCGGGACCGGGACCGGTGGCGGGACCGGGACCGGGACCGGGACGGGGACCGGTGGCGGGACCGGGACGGGGCGTGCGGGTGGCGGCGGGTTCGGCGGAGCCGGTGGGCTGCTCGGCGGGTCTACCGAGGTCTCCTCGACGCTGCGGAAGGCGCTCCTGGAGGACGCCGACGACTACACCTGGGTCGCCGCCACCATCGGTTCGAACAGTGCCGCGACCTACCAGCTGGCCACGGGCGCCTCGGTGATGCCCATCGGCGGCTTCAACGGCTCGGATCCGTCACCCACCCTCGAGGAGTTCCAGGCAGACGTCGCCGCCGGGAAGATCCACTACTTCATCGCCGGTAGCGTCGGGCAGTCGAACGGCGGCAGCGACGCGGCGTCGAAGATCTCCGAGTGGGTCGAGTCGACCTTCACCTCGTCGACGATCGGAGGCGTCACGGTCTACGACCTCACGGCGGGCTAGGGTCGACGAGTGCTCGGCGCCGACGACCCCCTGGACCCGGTGCCCCGTCGCGTCCTCGTCGCCGGCACCACGGGCGTCGGGAAGACCACCACGGCAGGGCGGATCGGCCGGGTCCTCGGGATCCCGCACACCGAGATCGACGCGCTCTACCACGGGCCCGGCTGGGTCCCGCGGGACACCTTCGTCGCCGACGTCGAGCGGTACACGAGCGAACCCGCGTGGGTGACGGAGTGGCAGTACACATCCGTCCGGGCGATGCTGGCGAACCGTGCAGACACGCTCGTGTGGATCGACCTGCCGACGTCCGTGGCGCTGTGGCGGCTGCTGCGTCGGACCCTGCGACGACGGTTCGGCCGTGTCGAGCTGTGGAACGGCAACGTCGAACCGTCGTTGTGGACGTTCTTCACCGATCGCGGCCACATCCTCCGCTGGGGCATCAGCACCCGGAACGTGACGCGTCGTCGGGTGCCCGAGCTCGTCGAGACCGCGCCGCACCTGCGCATCGTCCACCTCCGGTCGCAGCGGGAGGTCGACCGGTTCGTGCAGCACCTCGGCGAGGGTCGCGGATAGAATCGGGGCCGTCCGCCTCCGTAGCTCAGTGGATAGAGCAGGTGGTTTCTACCCACCGTGCCGCGGGTTCGATTCCTGCCGGGGGCACACACGACGAAGGCCGCCGTCCATCGGGACGGCGGCCTTCGTGTCGTTCGGCGACTGCCTACTCGTCGTCGTCGGCAGCGCGGCGACGGAGCTCGCTCGCGCTGATCGGCTGCGTGTAGGGCGCTTCCGAGGTCTCGTTCGCGTCGGCCGGTTCGGCGGGGCCGTCCGCGATGCGGGTCGGGATCGACCGGGTGTGTGCGGTCGTCGTCGAGGCGTCGACACCGCGGGCGTCGGACTCCGTGGTGCGGTTGACGTGCGCGTCCGCCGAGGTCGGCTTGGCGACCGGCGGCGTCGCGCTCGCGTCGGGACCGGTCGTGTCCGCCCCGCGGGGCCCGCTGCTCCGGGGGGCCGTGGTGGGACGGTCGGTGTCGCGAGGGCTGCTCGGCCGGACGTCGTCGACCGCGTCGGCGTTGTCGGTGTCCGCGCCGGACGCGGTCGAGCCGCGGGTGCCGGCGGGCGATGCCGGCGAACCCAGGGGCGCCCGGGTCGGGGTGGCGGCGCCGTCGCCGTACGCGCGGGTCGCGCCCTCGCCGTACGCGCGCGTGGCGTTCGTGTCGGAGATCGGGGTCGTCCGGTTCGTGCTGGAGGTGTCCGAGATCGGCGTCGTCGCGTTCGGGTCGACCGGTGCGGAGCCGCCGCGGGTGACCGAGAAGCCTGCACCAGCAGCACCGGAGGCGGCGCTGGCACCGGGGGCTGCGGCGGGCGTGCTCGACGGGGCGGGCGCGTTCGCCGGGGCGGGCGTGCTCGCCGGAGCGGGCCGGAGGGAGGTCGTCGTCGGCGTCGGGCGCTCGGCGGGGACGGCGGTGGTCGTACCAGCGTCCGTGGGACGCGCGGGGGCGGCCTGGTCGGCGTTCCAGTCCTGCTGCCGCGTGATCAGCTCGGCGTCGGGGTCGGGCGAATCGAACTTCCAGCGCTCGAGGTCGCTCTTGAAGAGCTTGCGCGCCCGGTTCGGTCGTGCCTGCCACTCGAGGATGCGGTCACGGAACTCGGCGAGCGACTGCTCCGCCTGGAAGCTGAAGGTCGAGGAGTTCTTCTTGATGTCCGCGATCTCGTGCTGCGTCCAGTTCGCCGCGAGGGGCGCACCCGCAACGGGGAGCAGACGGAGTCGGATGTCGGCGTCCTCGGCGAGGTGGTCGGCGTACGCGCGCTCGTCGTGCCCGAGGGAACCCCAGGTCGCGGCCTTGCGTGCAGCCGAGACGATGCCCGCGACGGCGGCGTTCCGCGCTTCGCGTTCCTGCATCGCCACGACCCGCTTCGTCGCCCCGCGGCCGATGAGCGCCGCGACGACGCCCGCCACGACGATCGCGACGAACGGGATGAGCGCGCCGGAGATCACGCGCCAGCCGTTGTCGGACGAGATCCAGTCGGTCAGGTCGTTCCACCAGTCCATGCGCGCACCCTACTCACGAAACGGTCAGGCATCGGGGAGGTCGGACGGTGTTCCGCGCATCCGACCGGACATGATTCCAATGTGGAACATCATGTCGTCCGGTGGTGCTGGATCAGCCCCAGCGCAGGCAGTCCACGGCGTCGTCGGCCGACCAGACGTTCGGGAGCTCGACGAAGCGTCGCTCGGTCGACACGTACCGACGGGCGCGGTAGGCGGTGCCCCCGGCGACGTCGACGCGGTCCACGTACCCGACGATCTCGCCGTTCGCCCGGGTCACGCGGCTGAGGTCGTCGCGGACGTCGAGGATCCGGAGGTCGCCGCGCGAGCGGGCCACGGGCGCGGTACGGATCCGGAAGACCGGTTCGTTCGTCGTCTGCATCGTGGTGCCTCCTGCTCGTCGGTGTGTCTTCGACGGTACGGCCCACCACCGACACGCCGAGTGCGCTCGGACGATCCGGGGAGCGTTGCCGGGGACGTGCGCGTTGTGGAGGAGGCGTGCCCCGGTCGCGGCTCGCTCCGAGCGGGGAGCGGTAGGTTGCGGCCATGACGACCTTCGTGCTCGCAGGTGGATGTTTCTGGTGTCTCGACGCCGTGTACCGCACGCTCCAGGGCGTGCAGGACGTGGTGTCCGGCTACGTCGGCGGCGAGGTCGAGAACCCCTCGTACGAGTCGGTGTGCACGGGGACGACCGGTCACGCCGAGGCCGTGGCGGTCACCTTCGACGAGACGGTCATCCCGGCCGACGTCATCCTCGACGTGTTCTTCACGCTGCACGACCCGCGGCAGCTGAACCGGCAGGGCGCCGACGTCGGCACGCAGTACCGCTCGGCGATGTTCCCGGCCGACGACGACCAGAAGGCCCTGTTCGAGCGGGCGATCGCGCGCGCCTCGGACATCTGGGACGGCGGCATCGTGACGACGATCGAACCGCTCGGTACCTTCTACCGTGCGGAGGAGTACCACCAGGACTTCTTCGCGAAGAACCCCGGTCAGGGCTACTGCCTCGCGGTGGCACTGCCCAAGGTGAACAAGGTCCGCAAGGCCTACAGTCAGTACATCCTGGCGTCCTGAGACTCCGGACGTCGGGGCCACGAGGAGGTGGTCGAACGATGACGAACAACACCGGGACCTGGGTCGCGGTCGGACCAGCGGGAGCGGTCGGCAGCATCCACCGAGCAGACGGCGGGTTCCGCGTCGAGCTCTACGGTCGGAGCGCGGGCGGTGGGACGTACCCGTCGCTCGAGTCGGCGAAGGGTGCTGTGCACGCAGCGCTCGGCCCGTTGGCGGACCGACCCGAGTTCCGCGCGCACTGAACGCGCGGTGCCCACGTCTCGACCAGGAGGCGCGGGGGACTCGTCCTCCACAACGCACCTGATCGAGTCATCCAGTCACAGATCGAGCCCCGGGTCGCTTGCGCGACCCGGGGCTCGATGACGATCGACGCATGAACGACACCATCACCGTCTGCGGGATCATCGCCACCGAGCCACGTCACCTCGTGACCGACACCGGCATCGCCATCACGAGCATGCGCCTCGCCTCACCGTCCCGACGCTGGGACCGAGCGACCTCGACCTGGACCAACGGCGCCACGAACTGGTACACCGTCACGGCCTTCCGATCGCTCGCGGCCAACGTGCACCGTTCCCTGAAGAAGGGCGACCGCATCGTCGTCACCGGGCGCATCCGCATCCGGACGTGGGAGCGGGACGGTCGCGGCGGCACCTCCGTCGAGATCGACGCCGAGGCACTCGGGCACGACCTCGCCTGGGGCATCAGCAACTGGGTGCGCGTCCCGCGGCACACGGGTGAGTCGACCGCGCCTCCGGGGAGCACCTCGGGCGTCCTGCCGAACGTCGACCCGGTCACCGGCGAGGTCGGCGCGGTGGGCACGGACCGCACCCCCGTGCCGGGTGTCGACCCCGACCCGACGGAGCCGGACGTCCGCGAGGAACTGCCCGACGGCGCCGAGGCCGCTCGACACGCCGCGGCGGCGATCGGTCACGAGTTCGACGTCGTCGTGGGCGTCGACCCGGTGGTGGACGGGGACGAGCGTGCCGCGGCCTGAGCCGGTCCCCGTCCCCGCTCCCGGGCGCCTACCGCCAGTTCTGGGCGATCATCGCGATGCCCGCGACCTCGGTGGTGTCCCAGTTGCCGCCGCGGGGGAGCCCCGAGACCCGTCCGTCGATCGAGAAGCTCGCACCCTGGACCTTCGGGCTGTTCGTCTGCTTCGCCTTGAGCCCGTGGAACGAGAAGCTCGTGTTCCACGTGCCGGCGAGCCCCGTCCGACCGGACGAGTCGCCGACCTTGATCGAGATGTCGTTCACCTGCGAGTGCACGACGTCACCGTTGAGTCGGGCGTTCGCCTCGGCGTTGAAGAAGAGCCGACCGTCGAGGTTCAGGGCGATCGTGCCGACCGTGCGGTTGTTGAGGATGACCGACGCGACGTCGTTCTTGTACCAGCGCAGCCCGACCGACGTCTTGCTGTGCGAGGCGCCGCCCATGTAGCCGTACGTGAACTTGCCGTTCTGCACCCGCTCCCAGATGAACCGGGGCTGCCCCTTGCTCACGGACGAGGCGGTGTCGGACTGGATCCCCACGGCGAACGCGTTGTTGTGGGCGTCGTGGACGTTGATGTACGACGAGTACCCGGTGCCCGAGCCGCTCTCGATGAGGTGCGCGGTGTACTGGACGTAGGGGTTGCCGCGCGGGACGGGCGACGCTGCCGAGGCAGCCGTCGCGGGGGCGAGCAGCGCGACGGTGAGCGCGGTGGCTCCCGCGAGGGGGAGCGCGAGACGGCGCAGACGCTTGGTGAACATGTCCTGATCCTCTCCGGTGGTCGATCGACCGTGCTCCCGGTGCGGAGCGGGGAAACGGTACGTCGAAGTCGGCGAGCGCAACAGCCCCCGTGCGTGATCCGGCGAACCGGCGAGCGGGCAGACGGACGCCGCGCACTGTCAGTACACTTGGCGCGATATGGCTGAGTACATCTACCAGATGGTCCGCGCCCGCAAGGCGGTCGGCGACAAGCTGATCCTCGACGACGTCACGATGTCGTTCCTCCCCGGCGCCAAGATCGGCGTCGTCGGGCCGAACGGTGCGGGCAAGTCGACGATCCTGAAGATCATGGCGGGTCTCGACCAGCCGTCCAACGGCGAGGCGAAGCTCACCCCGGGCTTCACCGTCGGCATCCTCATGCAGGAGCCCGAGCTCGACGAGTCGAAGACGGTGCTCGAGAACGTGCAGGAAGGCGTCGGCGAGATCCACGCGAAGATCACGCGCTTCAACGAGATCTCCGCGCAGATGGCCGAGCCGGACGCCGACTTCGACGCGCTCCTCGCCGAGATGGGCACCCTGCAGGAGGACATCGACGCGGCGGACGCGTGGGACCTCGACTCGCAGCTCGAGCAGGCCATGGCCGCGCTCCAGTGCCCCCCGGGGGACGAGCTCGTCACGCACCTGTCCGGTGGTGAGAAGCGTCGTGTGGCGCTCTGCAAGCTGCTGCTCCAGAAGCCGGACCTGCTCCTCCTCGACGAGCCCACCAACCACCTCGACGCCGAGTCCGTCCTCTGGCTCGAGCAGCACCTGCAGCAGTACCACGGTGCCGTCCTGGCCGTGACCCACGACCGGTACTTCCTCGACCACGTCGCGCAGTGGATCGCCGAGGTCGACCGCGGTCGTCTCTACCCGTACGAGGGCAACTACTCGACCTACCTCGAGAAGAAGCGCGCCCGGCTCGAGGTCCAGGGCAAGAAGGACGCCAAGCTCGCGAAGCGCCTCTCCTCGGAGCTCGACTGGGTCCGCAGCAACACGAAGGGCCGCCAGGCGAAGTCCAAGGCCCGTCTCGCCCGCTACGAGGAGATGGTCACCGAGGCCGAGCGCACGCGCAAGCTCGACTTCGAGGAGATCGTCATCCCCGTCGGTCCGCGCCTGGGCTCGCAGGTCATCGACGCCGAGAAGCTGCACAAGCAGTTCGGCGAGCGCATCATCATCGACGACCTGTCCTTCACGCTGCCCCGCAACGGCATCGTCGGCGTGATCGGCCCGAACGGCGTCGGCAAGACCACGCTGTTCAAGACGATCGTCGGCCTCGAGCCGCTCGACGGCGGCACGCTGAAGATCGGCGACACGGTCGACATCTCGTACGTCGACCAGAGCCGTGGTGGCATCGACCCGAACAAGAACCTGTGGGAGGTCGTGTCCGACGGACTCGACTACATCCAGGTCGGCAAGACCGAGATCCCGTCGCGTGCGTACGTGTCGCAGTTCGGGTTCAAGGGTCCGGACCAGCAGAAGAAGGCCGGGGTGCTCTCCGGTGGTGAGCGCAACCGTCTGAACCTGGCGCTGACGCTCAAGCAGGGCGGCAACCTGCTGCTCCTCGACGAGCCGACGAACGACCTCGACGTCGAGACCCTCGGCAGCCTCGAGAACGCGCTGCTCGAGTACCCGGGTTGTGCCGTGGTCATCACGCACGACCGGTGGTTCCTCGACCGCATCGCGACGCACATCCTCGCGTGGGAAGGCCTGAACGAGGACGGCACGCCGAACTGGTACTGGTTCGAGGGCAACTTTGAGGCGTACGAGGAGAACAAGATCGAGCGGCTCGGCGCCGACGCGGCCAAGCCGGGTCGGGCGACCTACCGCAAGCTCACCCGCGACTGACCGTGGCGCGGTTGCACGCTCCGGTCCGCATGCGGTGGAGCGACATCGACGCCTACGGTCACGTCAACAACTCCGCGATGCTGCGTCTCCTGGAAGAGGCGCGCATCGTGGGGTTCTGGGGACCCGACCCGGAAGAGCGCGCTCCGGACGGGTCGGTCCCGGAGCCGATCATCGACGGGCGGCCGGGTTCCGGCACCATGACCGTGATCGCGGCGCAGCGCCTCGAGTACCTCGCGTCGATCCCGTACCTGCGGCAGCCGCTCGACATCCAGATGTGGATCGGGCGGCTCGGCGGCGCGAGCATCGACGTCTCGTACGAGGTCTGGTCGCCGGTCGGGCACGAGCCCGCGGTGCTGTACACCCGGGCGACGACCGCGCTCGTGATGGTCGACGCCGTCAGCAACCGTCCGCGTCGGCTGACCGAGGCCGAGCGGGACGCGTGCGCCGCCTACGTCGAAGCCCCGGTGGAGTTCTCCCGCCCGTAGGACGGACTGCAGCACCGTCGGCCGGGTCAGCGCGGGACGCGCATCATCCCCTCCTGCGCGACCGATGCCAGCAGCCGTCCGTCCGGCGAGAACATCCGCCCGAACGCGAGTCCCCGACCGCCCTGCGCGCTCGGGGACTCCTGCGTGTAGAGCACCCACTCGTCGGCCCGGCCGTCACGGTGCCACCACATCGCGTGGTCGAGGCTCGCGCTCTTCACACCGGGGGTGCCCCAGGCCACCCCGTGACGCCGCATGATCGGCTCGAGGATGGACAGGTCGCTCGCGTACGCGAGGACGGCACGGTGCAGCGCCGGGTCGGCGGGGAGGTCGCCGTCGACCCGGAACCACACCGCCTGGTGGGCGATGTGGTCGCCCTGGACGTCGACGAACACCGGGCCCTCGACGTGCCGCAGGTCGATGGAGCGTTCGGCCCACGCCCGAGCGACCGGGTGGTCGATGGCCGACAGGATCGACGCGGCCGACGGCAGGGACTCCGGTTCGGGCACGTCGACGGGGAACGGGTCCTGGTGCTCGACGCCGACGTCCGGGCGCTGGAACGAGGCGATCATCGAGAAGATCGGCACACCGCGCTGGTAGGCCTGCACCCGCCGCGCGGCGAACGATCGCCCGTCGTGGATGCGTTCCACACCGAAGGTGATCGGGACGTCGATGTCGCCGGGGCGGAGGAAGTAGCCGTGCATCGAGTGGATGTCGCGGTCCTCGATGGTGGCCTGCGCGGCGACGATGCACTGCGCGAGCACCTGCCCGCCGAACACCCGGCCGCCGGGGGACCAGTGGCTCGCGCCGGTGAGGATGGTCTCGCCGGTGCTCGCGCCGGTGTCCTCGAGTCTGAGGGTCCGCAGGAAGTCCGGTTCGCCGTTCACACCGAGCAGTCTACGAACGCCCCGGCGCCGAGCCGTGCCCGGTAGGCTGCTGGGTGACATGGGCACCTCGTTCACGCTTCCCGACGCAGCCTCCCTCGGGGACCTGCGCACCTACCTCGGACGGGCCGCCCGCATCGAGGACGGCTCCGTCCGACTCATCGCGGACTCCGGCGTCCTCGCGGTCTACACCGCGATCCTCTACCCGCTCGGGCTGCTCGACGAACTGCCGACGGTCCTCGGCCTGCGCACGTTCTCGCTCGCGCAGCCGGCGACCGTCGACGCGGTCGTCCCGCTGGCCTCGCTGCAGGAACGTCTGCGGCTGCTCGCCGAGGCGCACGACGCCGAGCACGCCGACGGCGCCGACCCCACCCGGGCGACCCCGATCGAGGTGGAACTCCCGCTCGAGGTCCACACCGTCACCTGGGCAGCGATCTCCCCGCCCCGCGGTGGCTGGGTCCCGCTGCCCGACGTCTCGCCGGAGCTCCTCCGCCGTGCCGCACGCGATGGCATCGCCGAGGTCGCCGACGCCGTCCCGACGAACGCCGGCGAAGCCATCGTCCGCAAGGTCCGTTCCGAGGTCTGGGGCCGTCCGGTCGCGGGCATCGAGCACGTCCCCGCCGGCGCCGGCTTCGCGGGGGAGAGCCTCGGCTTCCTCGGCCACGACCCGGTGCGGCTCTTCGAGACCGGCCCGTGGAGCCGCCTGACCACCTCGCGCGGACACGTGCTCGTCAAGCGTCGCGCCTGGACCCTCAACTCGTAGGCAGCCGGTTCCCGGACCGGGCGTGGTTGGCTGGCTCCATGCACGTCTTCCTCACCGGCGCGTCCGGGTACATCGGTTCCTCGGTCCTCCGCGCACTCGTCGCCCACGAGCACGAGGTCACCGCCCTCGTCCGCACGGACGAGAAGGCACAGGCGGTCCGCGACGCGGGTGGCCGCGCCCTCGTCGGTGACGTCACCGACACCGACGTCGTCCGCCGGCTCGCACACGAGGCGGACGCCGTCGTGCACACGGCTTCGGCCCAGGGCATCGACGCGGACTTCATCGCGACCGTGCTCACGGCGCTCGAGGGCACCCCGAAGCCGTTCGTGCACACCGGCGGGATCTTCACCTTCGGCGACTCGACCGACATCTCCGAGCAGTCGCCGCTGTCGCCGCCGGCACTCACCGCCTGGCGCGTGCCGAACGAGGCGACGGTGCGGGCGAGCAGCGTCCGGACGACGATCATCGCGCCCGGCATCGTGTACGGCCGCGGCACCGGCATCCCCGCGATGTTCGTCGGGGACGGCGAGCACGAGGTCCGACTCGTCGGTGACGGTTCGCAGCGTTGGACGACGGTGCACACCGACGACCTCGGCGAGCTCTACGTCCTCGCCCTGCACCGCGGTGAGCAGGACGGCTACGTCGTCGCGGCCACCGGGGACAACCCGACGGTCCGCGAGATCGCGGAGGCGGGAGCGCACGGCTCGCCGATCGTGGCGGAGAGCGTCGACGCCAGCCGCGAGCGTCTGGGCACCGAGTACGCCGACGCGCTGCTGCTCCACCAGGAGGCCTCTGGTGCCCACGCGCGCAGCGCGTTCTGGTGGAACCCGACCCGGCCCCCGCTCGTCGAGGACCTCGCCGACGGCTCCTACGTCCGCTGACGCGACCGGTGACGGACTGGAGGCGGGGGGGGGGGGGGGGCCCCCCCCCCCCCCCCCCCCCCCCCCCCCCCCCCCCCCCCCCCCACCGGGGGGAGGGGGGGGGGGCCCCCCCCCCGGCGGGCCCCCCCCCCCCCCCC
>NZ_JBIUZN010000005.1:218118-477127 GCF_044745045.1 Curtobacterium sp. NPDC087082
TGCGGGCTACACCCCGCGGCCCCGCCCCCGCGGTCGCCGGGGGGGGGGGGGGCCGGGGGCCCCCCCCCCCCCCGGGGCCCCCCCCGGGGCCGGCCGGGGGGGGGGGGGCCCGGGGCCCCCCCCGCCTCCAGTCCGTCAGCCGCGCACGTCCGTCAGTCGAACGTGTTCGTCATGGCGTGCGCCGCCCGGTCGAGGTAGGCCCAGAGCTCTGCCTCGTCGAGGGGCGCGAGCTGGAGGGACTCGACCGCCTCGCGCATCTGGTGGAGCCAGCGTTCGCGGGCCTCGGACGTGATCCGGAACGGCATGTGCCGCATCCGCAGACGGGGGTGTCCGCGTTCCTCGCTGTAGGTCCCCGGGCCGCCCCAGTACTGCTGCAGGAAGGCCGAGAGACGCCAGATCGCCCCCTCGAGGTCGTCCGCCGGGTACATCGGCCAGATGACGTCGTCCTGCTGCACGCCCTCGTAGAAGCGCCGGACGAGCCGGTCGAAGGTGGGCGCGCCCCCGATGCGCTCGAAGAGGGAGCCGGTGGCCGAGGCGCCGTGCTCGCCGACCCGCAGCGTGATCGGCTGTGCGGGCGGGGTGGGGTCGGTCATCGCGGGTCCTTCCCGGCGTCGGGGTCGTCGGTCCGGATCGGCTGACCGAGGACGTTCTTGCGGCCGCGTCGGGGCTTGGTCGGCGCCGGCGTGGGCTGGGTCCGCACGGTGCGCAGACCGTTGATCGACGTCGCGTTCTCCCACCCGGCGGGCATGATCATCGCCATCGCGGGCAGGGTCACGCCGAGTTCGTCGACGGCGTGCTTCAACCGGACGCGGAGCTCGCGGCCGACGACGTCGAGCTCGGACGCCCGCGTCTTCACGACGAGCCGGAACACCATGCCGGCGTCCGTGATCGACTGCAGGCCCCAGATCTCCGGCTTCTCGACGATGCGCTGGCGCCACCGGGGCTCCTGCGACATCGTGACCGCGGCCTTGAGGAGGGCGTCCTGCACGGCGTCGATGTCGGTGTCGTACGGGACCGTGATGTCGACGAGGACGCGCGACCAGCCCTGCGAGAGGTTGCCGACGCGCAGGATCTGCCCGTTCGGCACGAACCAGAGGATGCCGTTCACGTCGCGGATCTGCATGACCCGCAGCCCGACGTTCTCGACGACGCCGGTGGCCTGGCCGGTGTCGACGACGTCGCCGACGCCGGCCTGGTCCTCGAGGATCATGAACACGCCGGAGAGCAGGTCGCGCACGATGCTCTGTGCGCCGACCGCGAGCCCGGCGGCGACGAGCGAGGCACCGCCGACGATCCCGACGGCCGCGTTCGGGATGACGAGCGGGATGATGACGACGAGTGCGAGCACGACGACGATCACCGTCGCGAGGTTCTCGAGCACGCTGCCGAGCGTGCGGGTGCGCTGGACGACGCGGGCGGTCTGGATCGGCGACGCGATGAGTGCCTGCGTGTCGGTCGCGCCCTGGCGCTTCTTCACGCCGTTCACGACGCGGTCGACGACGCCCTTGATCGAGTGCCGCAGGATGATCCGCAGGACCAGCGCGGCGAGGATCGTGATGACGATCGTGATCGGGACGTGCCAGGTGTCGACGAACTCGCCGAACGTCTGCGAGACGGCCTCTGCCGGGCCTGACGGGGTCGGGGAGGGAACTGCAACCAAGGTCATGATCCGGTCGATGCTAGAGGGCGGGGCCCTGGCGTCCCCTGGGGAACGCCAGGACCCCGCCGATCCTCATCCGAGACTCAGGCGTCCGCCGCCTGGACCCGCAGGGCACGCTCGGTCCCCGCCAGGCTCTCGGACACGATGCGACGCAGCGCCGGGGTCTCCGGGTGCGCCTCGAGCCACGCGGCCGCGGCGTCCCGCAGCTCGGCCGACGCGAGCGGCGCCGGGTAGAGCCCCGAGACGATGGTGTCGGCCATGTGGTAGCTGCGCTCGGCCCAGATGCGCGTGAGCACGTCGAAGTACTTCGGGACGAGCCCCTCGAGCACGACCGGGCTGTTCACGTGCTGGTAGCCCACCGTCGTCTGGCGCACGATCGCGTTGGGCAGCTCGGACGAGTCCACGAGCGACGAGAACGCCGCGAGCTTGCCCTCGGCCGTGGGGATCGTCGCACGGGCACGCGCGGCGGCCTGCTCGCCCGACGCGGTCTTGTCCGCAGCGAGCTCGGCGTCGACCTCGGCACCGGAGGCGGCACCCGCGAGCACGAGGCCCTCGAGCAGCTCCCAGCGCAGGTCGGTGTCGATCTCGAGCCCGTTCAGCGTCACCGAACCGTCGCGCAGGCCGCTCAGGGTGGCCACGTGCTCGGGCGTGGAGGCGATCTGCGCGAAGAACTTCACGAACTGGAACTGCGCGTCGGAACCGGCCTCGGCGCTCGACGCGAGGTTCCAGAGCGTGTCGCCGACGGTGCGCACGGTCTGGTCGACCTTCGCCGGCGCGACGTAGTTGCGCGCGGTCAGGAGCAGCTGCGAGAGCGTCGTGCGGATCGTGGTCGACTCGGTCTCGGTGGCGATGTTGCCGAGCACCAGGCGGACGTAGTCGCTGGCGGGCGACTCGGCGTCACGCGTGGCGTCCCACATCGCGCCCCACACGATCGAGCGGGCGAGCGGGTTCGCGATCGAGGCGAGGTGCTCGATCGCGGTCCGGCGCGAGTGCTCGTCGAGACGGATCTTGGCGTAGGCGAGGTCGTCGTCGTTGAGGAGCACGAGGTCGCCGCGCTGCACGCCGACGAGCTCCGGGACCTCGGTGCGGGCACCGTCGACGTCGATCTCGACGCGGTGCACGCGCTCGAGCTTGCCGCCGGAGGACGCGGTGTCGGCGCCGAACGGTGCGTCCGCGTCCTGCGTGACGGCGTAGACGCCGATCGCCAGGCGGTGCGGACGGAGCGTCGGGTAGTCGGCCGGCGCTTCCTGCAGCACGGCGAACGACGTGATCGCGCCGGACTCGTCGACCTCGATCTCGGGGCGGAGCGTGTTCACCCCGGCGGTCTCGAGCCAGGCCTTCGACCACTCGGAGAGGTCACGGCCGCTGGTGGCCTCGAGCTCGACGAGCAGGTCGCGCAGCTCGGTGTTCGAGTGGTGGTGCTTCTTGAAGTACGCCGAGACGCCCGCGAAGAACGCGTCGATGCCGACCCACGCCACGAGCTGCTTCAGGACGGAGCCGCCCTTGGCGTACGTGATGCCGTCGAAGTTGACCTGGACGTCCTCGAGGTCGTTGATCGTCGCGACGATCGGGTGCGTCGAGGGGAGCTGGTCCTGGCGGTAGGCCCAGGACTTCTCCATCGCCTGGAACGTGGTCCACGCCTCGGTCCACTCGGTGGCCTCGGCCGTGGCGATCGTCGAGGCCCACTCGGCGAAGGACTCGTTGAGCCACAGGTCGTTCCACCACTTCATGGTGACGAGGTCGCCGAACCACATGTGGGCGAGCTCGTGCAGGATCGTGACGACCCGGCGCTCCTTGATGGCGTCGGTGACCTTCGACCGGAAGACGTAGGTCTCGGTGAAGGTGACGGCCCCGGCGTTCTCCATCGCGCCGGCGTTGAACTCCGGCACGAACAGCTGGTCGTACTTCTCGAAGGGGTACGGGACGTCGAACTTCTCCTCGTAGTAGGCGAAGCCCTTCTTCGTGGTCCCGAAGACGTACTCGGGGTCGAGGTACTCGGCCAGCGACTTCCGCGCGAAGACGCCGAGCGGGATGGTCCGGCCGTCGCGGCTCGTCAGCTCGTCTCGCACGACCTCGTACGGGCCGGCGACGAGCGCGGTGATGTAGCTCGAGATCTTCGCCGTCGGGAGGAAGGCCCACGTGGCGATGTCGCCGTCGACGTGCGGCTCGGGCGTGGGGGAGTTCGAGACGACCTGCCACCGGGACGGCGCCGTCACGGTGAAGGTGAACTCGGCCTTGAGGTCGGGCTGCTCGAACACGGCGAACATGCGACGCGAGTCGGGCACCTCGAACTGGGAGTACAGGTACACCTCGTCGTCGACCGGGTCGACGAAGCGGTGCAGGCCCTCGCCCGTGTTCGTGTAGAGCGCGTCGCTGACGACCACGAGCTCGTTCTGCTCCTGCAGGCCGTCGAGCTGGATGCGGACCCCGTCGTTCACGGCGGCGACGTCGAGCGCCGTGCCGTTCAGCGTGATCGAGTGCACCGACTTCGTGATGGCGTCGATGAACGTGGACGCACCGGCGGTGGCGGTGAAGCGCACCCGCGTGGTGCTGCCGAACGTCTCGGCACCGCGGGTCAGGTCGAGCTCGACGTCGTACGTCTGCACGTCGACGATCGCGGCACGTTCCTGGGCTTCGATTCGGGTGAGGTTCTCTCCGGGCACGGACGCTCCATCTTCGCGGTTGCACACGGACGGTCCTTGTCCGCGTGAGGGGGGTCCCGGCACGGCGTCGTGCACCGGCGGGACGGTCGCCTCCAGCCTAGCGAGCACGCGTACGCTCGCATCCGTGACCGACACGACTGTGGACAAGACGACCGCCGACCGCACCGCTGTGGAGTTCTGGTTCGACCCGAACTGCCCCTGGGCCTGGATGACGAGCCGCTGGGTCGGCGAGGTCGCCCGGCACCGCGACCTCGACGTCACCTGGAACGTGATGAGCCTGTTCGTCCTCAACGAGGACCAGGACGTCCCCGACACCTACCGCGAGCGGCTCGTGGCCGGGCAGGTCTACCCGCGCATCGTGACCGCTGCACGGCTCCGCCTCGGCCAGGAGATCGTCAAGCCGCTCTACGACGCGCTCGGCGAGCACATCCACCACCGCCAGGAGCAGGACCCGGAGCAGGTCGTGCCGGCGGTGCTCGCGGAGCTCGGCCTCGACGCCGACCTGCTCGAGTACGCATGGACGGACGAGGTCGACCAGGCCGTCCGCGCCAGCCACCAGGACGGCATCGACCGGGTCGGCCAGGACGTCGGGACGCCGGTCATCGCCGTCGAGGGCACCGCCTTCTTCGGCCCGGTCATCTCGCCGGCGCCGAAGGGCCAGGAGGCGCTCGACCTGTGGGACGGCGTCGTCGCGGTCGCCAAGTACCCGGGCTTCTTCGAGCTCAAGCGCTCGCGGACCGTCGGACCGATCTTCGACACCACCGACTGACGTCGGCCCGGCGGCGCCGTCACCCGGCGCGGATGGTCGCCGCACAACCGGAGTGCACCCGAACCACGACAACGTCCGGTTCGGATGCGCTTTGGTTGTGCGCTGTCACGCGCCACGACCACGGGAACCGTCCGGTCACGCTCGCTGCTCGCCGCACAACCGGAGTGCACCCGAACCACGACAACGTCCGGTTCGGATGCACTTTGGTTGTGCGCGGGGGCCAGGAGGCGCGGCGCGCGTCCGCCCCGCCGGCCCGGCTCAGGCGAGCGGGAGCCGCATGAGCGTCAGGTCGAGCCAGCGGTCGAACTTGCGTCCGACCTCGGGCACGACGGCCACCGTGTCGAACCCGAGCTTGGCGTGCAGGGCGATCGACCCGGCGTTCTCGCTGCAGATCCCCGCCATCAGGACGTGCCGCCCCTCCGCCCGTGCCCGTGCGACGAGGGCGTCCATGAGCACGGTCGCGATGCCCCGCCCACGGAACGCCTCGACGACGTACACGCTGTGCTCCACCGTCAGCCGGTACCCCTGGTGCGGCCGCCACTGCGAGTACGTCGCGTAGCCGGCGACCTGCCCGCCGACTTCGGCGACGAGGACCGGGTAGCCGTCGGCGCGACGCTCGGCGAGCCAGCTGTCGAAGTACGAGCGCGGGTGCGGCTCCTCCTGCCAGATGGCGGTGGAGTGCAGGACGGCGTCGACGTGCAGCGCGTGGACGACGTCGAGGTCGCGCGGCTCGCACTCCCGGACGGTGACCGGACTCGACCCGTTCGTCGCATATGCTGTCGTCATGTCTCACATCGTAGACGCACCGGAGTCGGAACCGGAAACGGCGGACGACGCCGACCAGCGACGGCTCGGCGAGCGCCTGCAGCGCCTCCGCACGGAGCGGAAGTGGAGCCTCACCGAGCTCGCCGAGGAGTCCGGGGTCTCCCGCGCCATGATCAACCGCGTCGAACGCGGGGTGTCGAGCCCGACGGCGACCATCCTCGGGCGGCTGTCGGGAGCGTTCGGGCTCACGGTCTCACAGCTCCTCGACGAGTCCCTCGACCACGAGGTGCCCCGGGCGACCGATCCCGACGACGCGCGGGGCGTCCAGCGCGGCGCGACCGCCGACTCCTGGACCGATCCCGAGACCGGGTACCGGCGTCGACCGATCTCGAGTGCGGCATTCCCCGCGGACGTCACCGAGGTGCGCCTCCCGTCGGGCCGCGAAGTGGCCTACCCGGCGTCCGCGTACGCGTTCCTGCGCCACTGCATCTGGGTGGTCGACGGCGTGCTCGAACTCGTCGTCGGCGGCGAGCCGACGCGGCTCGCCGCGGGGGACCGCATCGAGCTCGGGGACCCCGCCGACGTCGTCTACCGGAACCCGGGCGAGGAGCCCACGCGGTACGTCGTGGTCGTGGTCCGGGGGCAGTAGTCGCAGGAATAGGATCGATCCCATGCGCATCCACCTCGGAACGGACCACGCCGGCCTCGAGTTCAACAAGACCCTCGCCACCCACCTGACGGAGGCCGGGCACGAGGTGGTGGACCACGGTCCGACCGAGTACGACGCGCTCGACGACTACCCCTCGTTCTGCATCAACGCCGCGCACGCCGTGGTGCAGGACCAGCGTGCGGGCGTCCAGGCGCTCGGTGTCGTGTTCGGGGGGTCCGGCAACGGCGAGCAGATCGCCGCGAACAAGGTCGAGGGCGTCCGTGCCGCGCTCGTGTGGAACGAGTCCACCGCGCTCCTCGCCCGCCAGCACAACGACGCCAACGTCATCTCGATCGGCGCCCGCCAGCACACCGAGGACGAAGCGATCCGGTTCGTCGACCTGTTCATCGCCGAGCCGTTTTCGGGCGAGGAGCGTCACGCCCGCCGCATCGCGCAGCTCGCCGAGTACGAGACCACCGGCCTGATCGCCGGCAAGCAGATCGACCAGTAAGGCCGAGTAGACAAGAGCAATGCCCGAGGGTCACTCCGTCCACCGCATCGCCAACCAGTTCACCCGGCACTTCGTCGGCAAACGCTGCGAGGTGTCGAGTCCGCAGGGACGGTTCGCCACCGGTGCCGCCCAGCTCGACGGCACGCGCATGGTCGCCGCCCGGGCCGTCGGCAAGCAGATGTTCCTCGAGTTCGAGGGCGATCGGTTCCTGCGCGTCCACCTCGGCCTCTACGGGGCGTGGGACTTCGCGGGGGACCTCTCCACCGCCGGGGCGCTGTCGGACGACGACGGCGAGGAGTCCCTGACGTCGATCGGCGCTCCCCGTCTCGCCCGCTACCGGATGGCCGAGCAGGAGAAGGTCGAGGACCCGATCGAGGCGTTCCCGCCGGACCCCGTCGGACAGGTGCGCGTGCGGCTGCTCACCGAGGACACGGTCGCCGACCTCCGCGGCCCGACGGCGTGCGTCGTCGAGGACCCGGCCGGCGTGCAGAAGGCGCTCGACAAGCTCGGCCCGGACCCGATCAACGACGACGGTCCCGAGGCCGAGAAGACCTTCGTCGACAACGTCCGGAAGCGGAACGTCGCGATCGGGCAGCTGCTCATGGACCAGGCCGTCGTGAGCGGCATCGGCAACATCTACCGCGCCGAGCTGCTGTTCCGGCAGCGCATCGATCCGTACAAGCCGGGGAAGCAGCTCACCGTCAAGCAGGCGAAGGCGCTCTGGCACGACTGGTCGAAGCTCCTGCACGAGGGCGTCCGCGACGGCCTCATGCTGACCATGGACGGCCTGTCGAAGAGCGAGCACGCGAAGGCCGTCCGGTCCCGGAAGGACCGGCACTGGGTCTACCACCGCGAGGGCGAACCCTGCCGGGTGTGCGGCACCGAGATCCGGATGGCCGACATGGCCGGCCGCAAGCTCTACTGGTGCCCGAAGGACCAGAAGTAGCGCCGGTCAGACGTCCCGGTACGTGAACCGTCCGGCGATCGCGGTCCCGAGGACCCGCGCCCGGCGGAGCGGTTCCGAACCGCTCGCCGTGAGCGGGTCCGCCTCGAGCAGCACGAGGTCCGCGACGTCGCCGACGGCCACCCCGACCCGACCGCCCTCGGTCGACCCGCGCCAGGCCGTCAGCACGCCGAGGCGTTCGGCCGGGTGCCACGGCTCGCGGCCGTCCCGGTCGCGTCCGACGGCCGCGGCCATCGACACCCACGGGTCGAGCGGCGCGACCGGCGCGTCCGAGCCGAGCAGCAGCCGGGCACCGGCACGGTCGAGGGACGCGAACGGGAACGCTCGCTCGGTCATCCCGGCCCAGTAGCGGTCGGCGATGTCGCGGTCGTCCATCGCGTGCTCGGGCTGCACCGACGCGGCCACCCCGAGCCGTGCGAACCGCTCCAGGTCGGTGTCCGCCAGCAACTGCGCGTGCTCGATCGTGCCGCGTGCGCCGACGGCCTCGAAGACGTCGAGCGCGAGGGTGTTCGCCCGGTCGCCGATCGCGTGCACTGCGGGGACGAGCCCGGCGTCGACCGCCCGACGGACCATCGCCACGAGGTCCTCGAACGACCACACGAGCACGCCGTCGCCGGAGGCCGTCGCCGCCGTCCGGGTGCCGAGCGAGCCGTCGGTGATCACCTTGAACGGGCCCGTCCGGACGAGCCCGCGGGTGCCGTCGACGACGTCGCCGGTGCGGAGTCCCCGACGGATCGCGGCGTCGAGGTCGGCCGGGTAGACCCCCGAGTCGACGCGGAGGCCGTCCGTGCCGGCCTGCACACGGCGGGTCCAGCGGTCGAGTCCGAAGGTCATCTCGAGGTCGGTCACCCGGGTCACGCCGCGGGCGGCGGCCGCCTCGACGGCGTCGGCGACGAAGCCGTCGAGCACCTCGTCCGGCACGCGGGAGAGCGCGCCGGTCACGTCGAACGCGTCCTGCTCGCGGAGCACCCCGTCGTCGCCGGCGACGAGCGGGCGGCCGACGACGCCGGAGAAGTGCTCCAGCGCCGCGGCGTTGCACCAGGCGGCGTGCAGGTCACCGCTGATGACGACGATCGGGAGGCGCGGCTCGATCCGGTCGAGCAGCGCACGTCGTGCAGGGCGGGGCCACATCCCGTCGCGGTAGCCGTGGCCGATCAGGACGCGGTCCGCCACACCGGTGCGTGCCACCTCCGCCAGCAGGTCGGCGGTCGCCTCCGCCGAGTCGCAGGCCGACACGTCGACGCGACGGCGGACGAGGGCCCACTGGTCGAAGTGCACGTGGTGGTCGACGAGCCCGGGGCCGAGCCAGGCGCCGGCCGTCTCGACGACGTCGGTGTCGGCGTCCGTGGGGTCGAGCGTGCCGGCCGGCGCGATCGCGGTGACCAGCCCGTCGACGATCCGGACGTCGGACGGGGCGCCGGACGTGCCCACCCGTCGGACGGTGCGGAGCAGGACCTCGTTCACCGCGCCTCCAGGCCGTGTGCACGGGCCATCTCGTCGGCGAGTGCCGGCGAGGCGTACGGACCGTCGCCGCGCAGCCCCGCGACGATCCGGTCCACCACCTCCGGTGCCTTGTTCTGCGAGAGCTTCGCGCGGGCGTCGAACCGGGTGACCCGGATGCGGATCCCGACGGTGCCCTTCGCCATCCGGCGTGCCGTCTCCTCGTCGACCTCGAGGGAGACCGGCTCGGGCATCACCCGCTCGAAGTGGTCGACGAGTTCGCCGAGGACGCGGAAGTTCTCCTCGTCGGACAGGATCTCCGGCGTGCCCCAGCAGTGCGCCGTCACGTGGTTCCAGGTCGGCACGAACTGCTCCGGCGGGTACCAGGCGGGCGAGACGTAGCCGTGCGGGCCCTGGAACACGACGAGCACCTCGTGTCGACCGAGTTCGTGGGCCACCTCGTCCGGGCGGCCGACGTGCGACACCAGGACGAGCTCGTCGGGGTCGGCAGCGCCGGCCGGTGCGGGCGTCTCGAGCAGGAACGGGTAGTGCGACGCGACCAGCCCGGCCTCGGTGTGCGAGACGATCGTCGCCCACGGGTTGCCCCCGATGAGGCGTCGCACCTCGTCGACGTCGGTCATCAGGAAGTGCGGTGTGTGTCGCATGCCCGCCAGCGTGGCACACACGGTGACCACGGCGCGAGGGCCGCCGTTTCCGGTGTGTTTCAGAACGGTAAAGCTTTCAGAGATCACTGAAAGAAGTCTTGTGTTCGGGTTTCTGCCGGGCCTAGCTTCTCGGTCAACGACGACCGGGCCGGACCCGGGAGCGCTGGGACTCGAGGAGCACACATGCGACGCAGGACGATCGCC
The DNA here is from genome assembly GCF_044745045.1 of Curtobacterium sp. NPDC087082. Lineage (NCBI taxonomy): Bacteria > Bacillati > Actinomycetota > Actinomycetes > Micrococcales > Microbacteriaceae > Curtobacterium > Curtobacterium sp. NPDC087082. The sequence goes on from NZ_JBIUZN010000005.1 coordinate 228,409, forward strand.
GCGCTGGCTGCAGCAGCCACGCTGGCGTTGGTGGCCACGGGCTGTTCGGCCACCGGGAACGCGGACGACCAGGCCGGCTCCGGCGGGAGCCTCGTCTACGCCACCGGCGAGCCCGACCACCTCACACCGGGTCGCCAGACGGTGGCCTTCACCCAGGTGCTCAGCCTGTTCGCGCCGCTCACCGAGACCGACTCGAAGGGGAAGCTCCACGACGTCGCCGCGAAGAGCGTGGAGTCGACCGACAACACCACGTGGACGATCACCCTCCGCGACGGGTGGACGTTCCAGAACGGCGAGGAGGTCACGCCGGAGAGCTACGTCAAGGCGTGGAACCACACCGCCTACGGCCCGAACGCGTGGGAGAACAGCGGGGAGCTCGCCGCGATCGTCGGCTACGAGGACCTCAACCCGGCGTCCGGTACGCCGAAGACGAAGGAGATGTCGGGACTCAAGGTGACCGGGAAGGACACCTTCACCGTGACGCTCGACCACGCGGACAGCCAGTTCCCGCTCCAGCTCAGCCAGGCGCAGACCGCGTTCTACCCGATGCCCGAGGCCGCGTACGAGGACCTCAAGGCCTACGACGCGAAGCCGATCGGCAACGGCCCCTACGAGATGACCGAGGCGTGGAAGGCGAACCAGCCGTTCACCGTCACCGCGTGGAAGGGGTACGAGGGCACGAAGGCGAAGACGAAGGACGTCACCTTCAAGAGCTACTCGGACATGAACACCGCGTACACCGACGTGCTCGCGGGCAACGCCGACGTCCTCTTCCTGCCGGCCGACAAGATGACGAGCGCCGGCGCGGACTTCGGGGACCGCCTGCACTCCTTCGACGCCCCCGGCATCGACTACCTCGGCTTCCCGCTCTGGGACGAGCGCTACTCGGACCCCGACGTGCGCCGGGCGATCTCGATGTCGATCAACCGCAAGCAGGTCAACAAGGCGATCTACGGCGGGCTGTACGAACCCGCCACGGCGCTGACCCCGCCGAACATGTCCGGGACCGAGGAGGGCATCTGCGGCGAGGCCTGCGAGTTCTCGCCGACGAAGGCCAAGGCGCTGCTCGCGAAGGCCGGCGGCTTCGACGGCACCATCACCCTCGTCTACCCCGGCGGCAACGGCCTCGACTCGCTCTACCAGGCGTACGCGAACCAGATCCGGCAGAACCTCGGCGTCGACACCGTCGCGAAGGCCACCACCGACTGGGCCTCGTACTACTCCGAGCTCACCGACAAGAAGATCGAGGGGCCGCACTTCGGGCACTGGGGCGCGCTCTACGCCAGCCAGCAGAACACCCTCCGCGCACTCTTCACCTCCGCGGGTGGATGCGCCCCCTGCACCGGCTACTACCAGTCGGACGAGGTCGACCAGCTCCTCGCGAAGGCGGACTCCGCCGGCTCGCAGGACGAGGCGAACGACTACTACGCCCAGACGCAGAAGGCCGTGCTCGAGGACTTCCCGATCGTCCCGACGTTCTTCGACAAGTACTCGTACGTGGTGAGCGACAAGATCGCCTCGCTGCCCGCGGTCGACGGCAGCCCGGTCGTCCCCGCCATCACCGTCAAGTAGGGACCGGCACCACCGCATGGACCAGCGCACCATCCTCCGCCTCGTCGCCGAGGTCCCCGACCGCGACGGCTTCCCGCTCGTCGACGACCTGCACGCCCGGTTCGACGCGCTCGCCGCGGCCCACCCCGAGCAGGTCACGGTGACCCGGATCGGCACCAGTCGGCTCGGCGAGCCACTCCACTCCTACCGCATCGGTTCCGGGTCGCACGCCGCCGTCGTCGTCGGCGGCGTGCACCCGAACGAACCGATCGGCTCGTGGACGGCGCTGCACCTCGCCGAGACGATGGTCGGCGACGAGGCGTCGGCCCGGGAACTGGACACGACGTGGCACATCGTCCCGACGATCGACCCGGACGGCATGCGGTTGAACGAGGCGTGGTTCCGCGACCCGTTCGACCGGGCCTGGTACGCGCGGCACTTCTACCGTCCGGCACCGGACAGCCAGGTGGAGTGGACGTTCCCGAACAGCTACCGGTCGGTGTACTTCGACCAGGTGCTGCCGGAGACCCTGGCGTTCATGCGGCTCATCGACGACACCCGGCCGGACCTGCTCGTGTCGCTGCACAACGGCGAGATGGGCGGGGTCTACTACTACCTGTCCGAGGACCTGCCGGACGTGATCGACACCCTGCACGCGGTGCCGGCGTCGCTGGGGCTCCCGCTGGACACGGGTGAGCCGGAGTCGCCGTACCTGCGGGAGCTCGCCCCGGCGGTGTTCGCGATGGACGGCATCGAGACGGCGTACGACTACCTCGAGGGCCTCGGCGTCGACCCCGGCGAGCACATCCACGGGGCGTCCAGCGCCGCGTGGGCGATGCGCCACGGTGCGCTGTGCATGGTCGCCGAGCTGCCGTACTGGAGCCACCCGGACGCCGACGACCAGACCCCGACGTCGGAGTCCTACGCGGATCTGCTCCGCCGCTGCGCCGACGACCTCGGTGCGTCGGGCGCGGAACTGCAGGAGATCCTCGACGCGGCCTCGCCGATGCTCACGATCGAGTCACCGTTCCTCGAGGGGTCCCGCGCGTTCATCCCGATGATCGCCGGGATGACCGACACCGACCGGGCCCGCGCCGACCGTGAGCCCGCGGACCGGACGGCCACCGTCGCCGAGCGGTTCGGCTGCGAGGACCTGGTGCGCTGCTTCCGCCTGCGGTACGGCGGGATGCTGCTCCGGGCACTCGAGGCCGAGACGACCGCGGGGACCGCGCCCGCGCCGCTGCGGCGGCTCCGCGACCGCCTCGCCCAGCGGTACGCGACCTGGCAGGCCGACGAGGCGACCGGCGCGGAGCCGATCCCGATCAGCAAGCTGGTGGGGGTGCAGTACGGCGCGATCCTCGCCTGCGCGAGTCACGTGGCGGGGCCGACCCGCGCCTCCCGTCCGTCCCTCGCGACGGCCGTGCCAGGAGGCGCGTGATGCGCCCGGCGCTCGCCGTCGGTCGCCGGGTCGGCGGCCTGGTCGTCGTCTTCCTCGGGGTGACCTTCCTCATCTACGCGATGACGTTCGCGCTGCCAGGAGACCCCATCAAGGCGCTCGGCGGCGACCGGCCGCTCAGCGACGCCGTCGTCCGGGCGCTGCGCGCCGAGTACCACCTCGACCAGCCGCTGTGGCTGCAGTACGTGCAGTACCTCGCGGGGCTGTTCCGAGGCGACTTCGGCACGGACTTCAGCGGCCAGTCCGTCGGCGAGCAGATGGCGTCGCGCTGGCCGGTCACCATCACGCTCGCGCTGACGGCCTGGGCGATCGAGATCCTGCTCGGCATCGGGCTCGGCGTGGTCTCGGCCCTCCGCCGCGGGACCGTCCTCGACAAGACGGTCCTGGTCGGGACGATCGTCGTCGGTGCCGTCCCCGTCTTCGTGCTCGGCGTCGCGCTGCAGCTCGTGTTCTCGGTCCGGCTCCACTGGTTCCCGGTCGCGGGCGCCACGGCGGGGTGGCCGACGGCCTACGTGCTGCCGGCGTTCGTGATCGCGCTGTTCGGTCTCGCGGCGGTGTCCCGGCTGACGCGGACGTCGATGATCGAGACGCTCGACGCGGACTTCGTGCGGACCGCCCGGGCGAAGGGACTCGCGCCGGGACGGATCGTCGGCGTGCACGTGATGCGCAACTCGCTCATCCCGACGGCGACCTACCTCGCCACGGACCTGGGCTACCTGATGGGCGGGACCGTGATCATCGAGGGCATCTTCAACCTCCCCGGTGTCGGGAACCTGCTGTTCCAGGGCATCCGGTCGCACGAGGGGGCCGTCGTCGTCGGCATCTCGACGGCACTCATCCTGGTGTTCCTCGTCACGAGCGTGCTCGTCGACCTGCTGCACGCCGCCCTCGACCCGCGCGTCCGGACAGGAGCCTCCGCATGACCACCTCCGCGATCGGCGCGACCGTCCCGTCGTCCGTCGTCACGAAGCGGCGTCCCCTGCGTGCGGCCGTCCGTCGTCCGGGGTTCTGGCTGCCGGCCGGGGTCCTCGCCGTCGTCGTGCTCGTCGCCGTCTTCCCGGGGTTCTTCGCCGGCTTCTTCGGCCACGGCGACCCGCGGGTGTGCGACCTCGGTCGGAGCGGCGCGTCGCCGACCGGCGGTCACCCGTTCGGCTTCGACCTGCAGGGCTGCGACGTGTACGCCAACGTGGTCTACGGGACGCGGTCGTCGATCGCCGTCGCCGTGCTCACCACGGTCCTCGCCGGGGTCGTCGCCGTCGTCGTCGGCACCGTCGCGGGCATGGTCGGCGGCTGGGTCGACGCGGTGCTCGCGCGGCTCACCGACGTGTTCCTCGGCTTCCCGTTCCTGCTCGGCGCCGTCGTCGTCCTGAACAGCGTGGGGGAGCGCTCGGTGCTGACGGTCTCGCTCGTGCTCGCGCTGTTCGGCTGGCCGACGATGGCCCGGCTCGTGCGGTCGAGCGTGCGGAGCGTCCGGAACGCCGAGTTCGTGCTCGCCGCGCGGACGATGGGGCTCTCTACGTGGCGGATCACGACGCGGTACGTCCTGCCATCGTCGATCTCACCCCTGCTCGTGCTCGCGACGATCACCGTCGGCGGCGTCATCGTGTCGGAGTCGTCCCTGACGTACCTCGGCATCGGGCTCGAGAGTCCGGCGATCTCGTGGGGACTGCAGCTCTCCGCCGCGACGAGCCAGTTCCTCCGAGCGCCGCACATGCTCGTCGCACCCGCGGTGTTCCTCGCCGTGACGGTGCTCTGCGTCATCGCGCTCGGGGACACGCTGCGCGCCGCGCTCGACCCGCGACGGCGCTGATCCGTCAGACTCGACCCACCGCCCCTCGAAAGGACCACCGTGACAGACACCCTCGCCGCCTACCGGAAGACCCTGCCCTACATCCACGAGTGGGTGTCGTACAAGGTGTGGCAGCTCCGCGTCCCCGGCGTGCAGCTCGCGATCGGGTACGGCAACGAGGTCCTCTTCGACGAGGCCTGGGGCTACGCGGACGTCGAGGCCGGGCGCCGCCTCACCACCACCGACCTGTTCCGCATCGCCTCGCACTCGAAGACCTTCACCGCCACCGCGCTCCTGCAGCTCGCCGAGCGCGGGTCGCTGCGGCTCGACGACACGGTGGGCACGTACGTCCCGGCGCTCGTCGACGGCGGCTCGCCCCTCGCCGACGCCACGATCCGGGAGCTCATGGAGATGGGGGCCGGCGTGATCCGGGACGGTCACGACGGCGACTACTGGTCGCTGCTCCGGCCCTTCCCGGACGAACAGGAACTCCTCGCGCTCGTCCTCGACCGCGGGCAGAAGGTTCCCACCGGATCGTCGTTCAACTACTCGAACCTCGGGTACTCCTTGCTCGGGCTCGTCATCGCCGCGGTGTCCGGTCGGTCGTACAACGACTTCGTCCGCGAGTCGATCACCGAACCGCTCGGCCTGCGGAACACCGGGCCCGACTGGGACCCCGCGCGCGCCGACGACTTCGTGGTCGGGTACACCGGGTTCCACGTCGCTCGGCAGCGTCGGCGGATCGACCACGTCGACACCCGCGCGATGGCAGCGGCGACGGGCTTCCACGGCACCGCCTCCGACCTCGTCCGGTACTTCTCGCAGCACGTCATCGGGCAGGGCACCCTGCTCGACGACCACTCGAAGCGGCTCGCGCAGCGCAAGGCGTGGAGCGCGACGGTCGACCCCGCGGCGCGCGGCTACGGCGCCGGGTTCATCGTCGACCGGATCGGTGGCCGGGAGATCCGCGGCCACTCCGGCGGCTTCCCCGGGCACATCACGCAGTCGATGTTCGACCCGGCCTCCGGTCTCGTCGTCTCGGTGCTCACCAGCGCCGCGGCCGGCCCGGCGACGCTCATCGCCACCGCGATCATCCGGATGCTCGACGCCGCGGCGGACGACGACGCCCCCGGGACGCCGGTGCCCGACGACGTCGACACCGACACGTTCACGGGGCGCTTCGCGAACCCGTGGGGCGTCACCGACATCGCCCGGATCGGGGATCGACTCGTCGAGGTCGACCCGTCGGGCCCCGAGCCGCTCGACACCCCGACCCGGCTCGAGGTCGTCGACGCCGACACGCTCCGGATGACCCACGGCAACCGCTTCGGGTCGATCGACGAGGACATCACCTACGAGCGCGATGCCGACGGCACCGTGGTGTCGATCCGCGCAGGCGGCGGCATGAGCGAGGAACCCTGGACGATCCCGTCCGAGCGACCCGAGGTCGCGGCTGGACTGGCACCGTGAGCGGCGACGACCGCGCCGGTGTCCGCGCGCGCACCGACGAGCACCCCGTCGACGACGTCGTCCTCGAACCGGAGCGGCAGACGTTCGTCGAGGAGTTCGCCCTCATGCTCAACGACGCCGCGGGCATGCCCCTCACCGACGCCCGGGTGCTCGGGTACCTCATGATGACGCGCGCCCCGCACTCGTCGTCCGCCGACCTGCAGGCCGCCCTCGGCGCCAGCTCGGGATCGGTGTCGATGGCGACCAGGCGGCTCGTCGACTCCGGCTTCGTGAAGCGGCACACCGTCCCCGGCGAGCGCAGCCACTACTTCCGCGCCGAGGCCGACGTGTGGGGGTCCTGGCTCGCGAGCGAGCGGAAGTACCTCGACCGCCAGCGCGACATCATCGGCCACGGTCTCGCCGTCGTCGAGGCGGCGGGCCGGACCGGTTCCGGTGACGTCGACGCCGAGGTCCGCGAGCGCCTGCTCAACGGCCGCGACTACATGCAGTGGCTGCAGGGCTACCACCGCAAGATGCTCGAGGAGTGGGAGGCGTTCAAGGACGCCCGCGACCACCCCGACCGATCGGAGACCCCATGAGCGACGTCCTCACCGTCGAACACCTCAGCGTCACGTTCGACGTCGACGGCACCGTGGTCCGCGCGGTCGACGACGCCTCGTTCACCGTCGGTCGCGGCGAGGTGGTCGCCGTCGTCGGCGAGTCCGGCTCCGGCAAGAGCATGACCGCGATGACGGCGATGGGCATCGCCCCGGACGGCGCACGTGCCACCGGGAGCATCCGCCTCGGTGACCTCGAGGTCCTCGGCGCCGACGAGCGCACCCTCCGAGCCGCACGTGGCCGCCGGGTCTCGATGATCTTCCAGGACCCGTCCGCCGCACTGAACCCGGTCTTCACGGTCGGGTTCCAGCTCGCTGAGGCCGTTCGTCGTGCCCAGGACGGCCTCGACCGTGCCGCGGTGCGGGAACGGTCGCTCGACCTCCTCCGCGCCGTCGAGGTCCCGGAGCCCGAACGCCGACTCGGCCAGTACCCGCACGAACTCTCCGGCGGCCAGTGCCAGCGCGTCATGATCGCGATGGCGCTCGCGGCCGACCCGGACCTCCTCATCGCGGACGAGCCGACGACCGCGCTCGACGTGACCGTGCAGGCCGAGGTCCTCGACGTCCTCCGCCGGCTGCGTGAACGCACCGGGACCGCGATCCTGCTCATCACGCACGACATGGGCGTCGTGGCGGACATCGCCGACCGCGTGGTGGTCATGCGTCGCGGAAGCGTCGTCGAGACCGGCTCGGCGAGCGTGGTCTTCGCCGCACCCGCCGCCGACTACACGCGCGAACTCCTCGCCGCCGTCCCGCGGATGGGCACCGGTGCGGTCCAGGAGGCGCGGGTCGACCCCGCCGCGGAGGTCGCCGCACCCGTCCTGGACGTCCGGCACCTCGTGGTCGAGTACGGCGGAGCACTCCGTGGGCGCTTCCGTGCGGTCGACGACGTGTCGTTCACCGTCGGCCGGGGAGAGATCGTCGGCCTGGTCGGGGAGTCCGGCAGCGGCAAGACCACCATCGGCCGAGCCGCCGTCGGACTCGCACCGATCACCGCGGGCGCCGTCCTCGTCGAGGGGACGGACGTGGCGGGCACGCACCGTGCCTCCCGGCGTGCCATGCGCCGTCGCGTCGGCGTCGTCTTCCAGAACCCGCTGCGTTCCCTGAACCCGCGGTACACGGTCGGGCAGACGGTCGCCGAACCGCTCCGGCAGATCCTCGGTCTGCCCGCGGACGAGGTCCGGGAGCGGGTGGAGCGCCTGCTCGCGGACGTCGGGCTCGACGGCGGCTTCCGCGAGCGCTTCCCGCACGAGCTCTCCGGCGGCCAGCGGCAGCGCGTCGCGATCGCCCGTGCCGTCGCGTTGGACCCCGCGCTGCTCATCGCGGACGAGCCCACCAGCGCGCTCGACGTCTCGGTTCAGGCACGGGTGCTCGACGTCTTCCGGGAGCTCCAGGAACGACTCGGGTTCGCCTGCCTCTTCGTCACGCACGACCTGGCCGTGGTGGACACGCTCTGCGACCGGGTCGTGGTGCTGCACGGCGGGCGGGTCGCCGAGCAGGGGAGCCGCGACGCGATCCTGCGCGCGCCGCAGGACCCGTACACGCGGCGGCTCATCCAGGCGGCACCCGTGCCGGACCCGGTCGAGCAGGCCGCCCGTCGCTCCGAACGGCTGGCGTCGCTCGGCGCGTGAGCCCCGGGCGACCGCACGTTCTGTCCGGCGATTGACCGTCCTGGTTCGCGGATCCCGGGATCCGCGAACCAGAACGGTCAGAGCGCGGGCGGAACACGGACATCGGGCGCTCGCACGCGCCGGAGCGAGCGCCGCATCGAACTCGTGGTGCTGAACCCGGCGTCGGCGGCGACGGCGGCCGGGTCCGCGTCGCCGTCGGCGAGTGCGGCACGGAGGGCGAGCGACCGGAACCACCGCCGGAGCTCCTCGGGCGAGCAGCCGGTCGTCGCGCGGAACCGGCGCCGCACGGTGCTCGCCGACATGCCGGTGCCGCGCCGCAGCTCGTCGATCGGCACGGGGTCGCCGCCGTCGAGGAGCCGATCGATGCACGGGGTCAGGCTCGCATCCGCGAGGAACGACGGTGGGTTGTCGCCGAGCACGGTCATGACGACGACACGCGCGAGGGCATCCCGGCGCGATGCCCTCCACCGGCCACCGACGAGCGACGCGATGTGGGCGAGGGCGAGCACCACGTCCTCGTGCGGTGCCTCGGGTGGCTCGGTGTGGACGAGCGCGCCGAGCCCGAGCGCTTCGTCGACGAACGGGCCGAACGACGCGGTCCCGAGGTGGACGCCCGTCGGACTGCACCACGCATCGTCGGCCGTCGGTGCTGGTGAGCGATCCGGGCCGGTGCCCACCGTCACCGGGACTCCCGGCGCGACGATCGCTGCGGTCCCCGGCGAGATCACCCAGACGTCGTCGCCGCGTCGGAGCCACACCTCGGTGCGGGCGGACGACGCAACCCAGACGTGGTCGGTCGTCGAGCCGAGGTCGAGCGTCCAGCGCTCGTCGTCGGCGAGGACCTCGTCGCCGTAGCGAACGTCGAGGCCGACGGCGTCCACCAGTGCTCGGAGTGCATCTTCCACGCCATGACGCTGCCATGTCGGACACCCGGGCGAGGGCGCCGGTGTCCGATCTGTGGAGTGGGCGGGTCAGCGGACCTCGGCGGAGGACCAGAGCGACCCCGCGCCGGCACCGACCGGGCGGAGCAGGGGCACGGCGACGAGGACGGCCGCCGCGAGGAACGCGACCGCCTGCAGTACGCCGGGGACCGCGTACACGACGGTGAGGACCTCCTGCGCGGTGGAGGGCGGCGGGACCGTCTGCGACAGCATGGACACGACGAACCACATCGCCGCGGCGATCGTCACGACCCAGCCGAGCACGCGCTGCGGTCCGCGCAGACCCCGGACGGTCAGCACGCCGAACGCCACCAGTGCCGCGACCCCGAACGCGATGGCGCGGCGGTCCCGGGACCGCAGGGCGGCCACGAGCACGACCGCTCCGCAGACACCCGCCACCACCGTGGCGACGAACACCGCCGCCGGCCGGTGCGGGGGATAACCCCACCTCCGGTTCGGGAGGGGGCAGGATGGGGGATCGAGCCGGTGATCGCGAGGCTTGGTGTCATGACCGACACCGCCCGCCTCGACCAGGCCGAGACCGTCCCGCTGCACGACTCCGTCCCGCCAGGAGCCACCGAACCGATGCCCGCACAGCCGAACCAGACGCCCCCGACGTGGTCGTCGACGCCGCCCGCGAGCGGCCAGGGCCCGAGCGTCCCGCCGGCACACCCGACCGCCCCTGGTGGGGCAGGATCGGGCACGGGCATGACCGCCGGTGCGTTCTACCGCGAGGCGTGGAAGCGCCTGCCGCGTGACTTCGGCTACATGGCACTCACGGCGGTGCTGCTCTGCACGCTCTACGCCGCGTTCCCCGCGGCGATCTTCGGCGGCGGCTTCCGCGACCTCTTCAACCCGTTCGTCCTGCTGATGTTCTTCATCGCGCTGTTCGTTGCGCGGTGGCTCGGACAGTTCGAGAAGCTCCGCATCGGGTGGGCCGACAACCGCCCGATCCGACCGGTCGACTGGACGCCCCGATGGCAGCAGAACTGGTGGACGCGCACGGGCTCGGCCGTCGCCAACCCGCACTACTGGCTGTACCTGCTGCACGCGGCGGTCGTGTACCCGATCGCGGCGCTCTGCACGGTGGGCGCCGGCGCACTGCTCCTCGCCGGCTTCCTCTGGCCGATCGGCGTCGCCGGGGTCGCGTTCGTGAACGGCATGAGCGCGCAGTACTTCGGGTGGGACATGACGTCCGTCGTGGGCTTCGGGTCCCTCGGACTCCTGTCGATGGCCGCCTCGGTGGTGCTCTTCCCGCTGTGGGCCCGCGGTTCCGTGATCGCGCACTTCTGGATCGACTTCGGTCTGCTCGGCGGGTTCCGTGCGGAGCAGCTCGAGCGTCGGGTCGCCGGGCTCCAGGCCTCCCGTGCCGGCGCCGTCACCGCCGAGGGCCAGGCACTCCGCCAGATCGAGCGCGACCTGCACGACGGCCCGCAGCAGCGACTCGTCCGCCTGCGCATGGACCTGTCCGCGGCCGAGCGTGCCTTCGACAAGGACCCGGTGAAGGCGAAGCAGCTCATCGGCGAGGCGTCGGAGCACGCCCAGGACGCCCTCGACGAACTGCGTGCCCTGTCCCGCGGGTTCGCACCGCCCATCCTGCTCGACCGCGGGCTCGTCGCCGCGCTCGAGGCCCTCGTCGCCCGGACCCCGATCCCCGTCGGCCTGGACGTCCGCCTGCCCGACGGGCTCGAGCTCGCGACCGAGATCCAGCGCAACGTGTACTTCACGGTGAGCGAGCTGCTGACGAACACCACGAAGCACGCCGGTGCCTCGACCGCCGGGGTGTACCTCGGACTCGTGGTCGACGCCTCCGGACTCTGGTACCTCACGGTCAGTGTCACCGACGACGGCCGCGGTGGGGCCCGCCCGCAGGAGGGGCACGGCATCGAGGGGCTGATGGGTCGGATGCGCGCCCTCGACGGCGAGCTGACGGTCTCGAGCCCTGAGGGCGGTCCGACCGAGGCGACCGCACGGATCCCGCTCGGCGCCCTGAACGGCGTGCCCACGACGCGCTCGTGAGCCCCCGGGAGCGTCCACGCTCCCACTAGGCTGGTCGGCATGAGCGACGGCCCGGATGCAGCACGCATCCGGGCCGTCGTCGTCGACGACGCCGTGCTCCTGCGCGAAGGACTCTCGCGCGTGCTCGACGAAGCGGGCATCGACGTCATCGGGCAGTACGCCGACGCCGACTCCTTCCTCGCCACGCTCCCCGACGGTGCCCCCGACGTCGTGGTGATGGACGTGCGGATGCCGCCGACCTTCACCGACGAGGGCGTCCGCGCGGCCGTCGAGACCCGGCGCCGGGCTCCGCGCACCGGCGTGCTCCTGCTGTCCCAGTACGTCGAGGCCACCTACGCCGAGGACGTCCTCGCGGCGGGCGCGACCGGCATCGGCTACCTGCTCAAGGACCGCGTCACCCGGCTCGAGGAGATCGACGACGCCGTCCGCCGCATCGCCGCCGGCGGCACCGTCCTCGACCCCGAGGTCGTCACCCAGCTCATGAGCCGCCGCCGTGACCCGCTCGCAGCGCTCACGCCGCGCGAGCGCGACGTCCTCGGGCTCATGGCCGAGGGCCGCACCAACGCCGCGATCGCCCGCGCGCTCGTGATCGGCACCGGCGCGGTCGAGAAGCACGTCTCGAGCATCTTCGGCAAGCTCGCGCTCGAGGACACGGGCGAGGACCACCGTCGGGTCCTCGCCGTGCTCGCCTACCTCGGGTGACGGCGCACCGGTGAACCGCGTCCCGGCGCCGCTCCTCGCCCTCGCGGCGATGGTGTCCGTGCAGCTCGGCGCCGCGATCGCGAAGACCCGGTTCGACGACGTCGGCTCGGTCGGCGCCGCCACACTGCGGCTCGTCATCGGGGCCGTCGTCCTCGCGCTCGTGGTCCGGCCGCGCGTCCGGCACTGGACCCGGCAGCAGTGGCTCGGTGCGATCGGCCTCGGGCTGGCGCTCGGCGGCATGAACGTCTTCATCTACGTGGCGTTCGCGAGCATCCCGATCGGGGTCGCGGTGACGATCGAGTTCCTCGGCCCGCTCGCCCTCTCCCTCGTGCACACCCGGCGGTGGCGCGACGTGCTCTGGGCGGTGCTGGCGCTCGCCGGGGTCGTGCTGCTCGGGGTCGATCCGGCGGCGGTGACCGCGGTCGGCGGTGTCGTGTTCGCCGTCCTCGCCGCGGTGTGCTGGGCGGGCTACATCGTCATGAACCGGCACGTGGGGGCCGCGATCCCCGGCGTGGACGGGCTCGCCGTGTCGATGCTCGTCGCGATGCTCGTGTCGCTGCCGTTCGGGCTCCGGTCGGCGGTCGACGGGGTCGTCCGTGAACCGGTGCTCCTCCTCGTGTTCGGCGGTGTCGCCGTGCTCTCGAGCGTCCTGCCCTACGCGCTCGAGATGCTCGCGCTCCGGCGGATGCCGACCCGTGTCTTCGGGGTGCTGCAGAGCCTCGGGCCGGCGATCGCGGCCCTCGCGGGCCTGCTGATCCTGCACGAGGCGCTCGCGCTGCTCGAGGTCGTCGCCCTCGCGTGCGTCACCGCCGCGAGCGTGGGCGTGACGCTGTCCGCGCGTCGTGGTCGGGGCGGTCGAACGGGAGGCGCGGATCCCGTTCCGTGAGTCCGGAACGTGTGCCGCGCCTCCGGGAAGACCGTCTACTCGTCGCGGAGGAAGTCCGCGTACGTGGGCTCCGTGTGTTCACCCGTCAGCAACGCCGGGTCGTTGACCCGTCGTTCGACGTAGGCCGCGATGACCTCGGGCGGGGTGAGCACGTGGGCGACCCAGGACGGCACCTCGCTCTTCTTCATGGTGCCTCCTCCCAGCGTCAGCACTCGGACCGAATGTCTCGATCAGTGAGTTACTTGCTGTACCGGTGTTCCGTAAACGATCCTCGCGATGTCGGGGGAAGTCAACGTGGTGCGTTCTGCGGACTGCGCCGCGACGCGTCGGCACGCAGGGTGCGGTGCTTCACCGCGGACCGCCACACCCACGCGTTCGCCTGCTGCCCGAACTGCGCCCACTCGACGAGGACGGCGTCGCGGGTCCAGCTCTTCGCGAAGGCCTTCACGCGGACGTGGAACGTGGGGAACTGGATCCACGCCCAGACCGGCACGGGGGTGACGGCGTGGCAGACGTCCGGACCGCGGGCGTCCTCGGAGAGGGAGTAGGCGCGCGGACGCTCGACCTCCGGGTGTTCCGGGGGCTGCCACCGGTTCTCGCGACGCCGTCCCACGAGAGTATTCGAACGTGTGTTCGAACCGGCGTCAAGTCGGCCGCGCTGCCCGTGCGCACGCGGCGCCCAGGATCGGCGTGTCGACGGGCCTGCGCCGCAGGCGGGTCAGGGGTGCACGCGGCCGGTCGACTCGCGCACGCTCAACGTCAGCGACGGCCCCGGGCGCGACGGCAGCGGCGAGCCGGCGTCGATCTGCTCGCGCAGGAGCGTCGCCGCCCGCTGCCCGAGCTCGACCGTGTCACGCGTGAGCGAGGTGATCGACGGCCGCACGAGCCGGACCATCGCCGAGTCGTCGAACGACACGATCGAGACGTCACCCGGCACGCGCACGCCCATCTCGCTCGCCACGCCCAGCCCGGCGACCGCGAGCACGTCGTTGTCGTACACGATCGCGGTGGGGCGGACGCTCCGCGAGAGCAGGGACCTGGTCGCGCTCGCCCCGGCCTCGGCGGAGTAGTCGGTCGGGATCGACACGGCGTCCTCCAGCCCCTCGGCCGCGGTGAACTCGCGGAGGCGGTCGATCCGCATCGCCGTGTGCTCGAACTCCGGTCGTCCGGCGACGTGCGCGATCCGCCGGTGCCCGAGCGCGTGCAGGTACCGCAGCACGGTGTCGGTCGCGTCGGAGTCGTCGATCCAGACCGTCGGTGCCGCGGGCTCGGCCGAGGGGTGCGACCCGACGACGACGGTGGGCATCCCGAGCTCGGCGAGCAGCGCGAGCCGGTCGTCGTCGCGGCGGGGGTCGATCACGATCACGCCGTCGACCCGGTGTCCGCGCCACCAGTCCCGGTAGGTCTGGAGCTCCTCGGCGGCGTCCCGCGCGACGAGGAGGTTCATGCCGACGTGACTGCCGGCGAGCCCGAGCTGGATCCCCGAGATGAGGTCGCCGAAGAACGACTCGGTGCCGAGCGTCCGGGCCGGCCGGTTCAGCACGAAGCCGATCGACCCGGCCTTCGCACCGCCCAGGGCCCGTGCGGCGGTGTGCGGCTGCCAGTCGAGTTCGCGGGCGATGGCCTGCACCCGCGCGCGGGTCTCGTCGGACACGCCGGGGCGGTCGTTGAGCGCGAACGAGACCGCGCTGATGGACACGCCGGCTCGTGCGGCGATGTCGGCGATCGTCGTACGACGGTTCTGGGCCACGGGGTTGACTATAACGCTTTAGTCCGAAATCATCGCTCCATTCACACGGATCGGCGACGGGGACTGAACCGGTTCAGCACGACGCGCACCACGACGAAGGAGTCACGAGCGATGAAGAACACCACACGCAGGACGACGGGACGCGCCCTCGCGATCCTCGCCGGAGCGGCCGTCACGGCCCTCGCGCTGACCGCCTGCTCGAGCGGCAGCAGCGCCGGCAGCGGCGGCGGGAGCGGCAAGGTCGACGGATCCATCACCCTGCAGACCTGGGCGCTGACCCCGACCTACACGGACTACCTCAACGGCGTGATCAAGGACTTCGAGGCGAAGTACCCGGACGCGAAGGTGAAGCTCGTCGACCAGCCCGGCGACGGCTACGCCGACAAGGTCCTCAGCCAGGCCTCGTCGAACTCCCTGCCCGACGTGATCAACCTGCCGCCGGACATCGCCCTGCCCCTCGCCAAGCGCGGCTTCCTGCAGGACGTCGCGAAGGACGACTCGAAGCTCTCGAGCACCTACGTCAAGGGTGCGCTCGCTGCCTACAACTACAAGGGCGTCGACGGCACCTTCGGCTACCCGTGGTACCTCAACACCGACGTCGACTACTGGAACAAGACGATGTTCGAGCAGTGCGGCCTCGACCCGGCGAACCCGCCGAAGACCACCGACGAGCTGTTCGCGCAGGCCGAGACCATGCACCAGAAGTGCCCGGACGACTACCTGATGAGCCGCAAGCCCGGCCTGTCGGACTTCTCGCTCGCCGGCGTCAAGATCATCAACGACCAGGGCACGAAGTTCACCTTCGCGAACTCGTCGAAGGCGGCCGACCTCATCGCGAAGTACGCGAAGGCCTACAAGGAGGGCCTGATGCCCTCGTCCGTCCTGAACACCGACTACCTCGGCAACTCCACCCTGTTCACGCAGGGCAAGGTCGCCTGGACCACCGGTGGCGCCACCGCGATCAGCGACTTCGAGAAGAACAACCCGTCACTCAAGGGCAACATCGTCGTGTCGTCGGCCCTCGACAACCCGCCGCTCTACGTGCAGGGCCTCAGCGTCAGCGCGAAGAGCAAGCACATCGCCACGGCCGAGGCGCTCGCCGCCTTCATGACGAACGCGAAGAACCAGGAGGCCTTCGCGCACCTGGTCAACATCTTCCCGTCGACCACCTCGTCGCAGTCCGACCCGTACTTCTCGAAGGACGACGGCACCGTCGAGGCCAAGGCCCGCGTGCTCGCCAACGACGCCCTGAAGACGGCGAAGAACCTCAACCCGGTCGAGGCGAACTCGGCGATGACCGACTTCCTCGACCAGCAGATCGCGCTGGCCATGAAGGGCGGCACGACGCCCGAAAAGGCGCTGCAGACCGCGCAGACCAAGATGAACAGCCTGCTGGCGAACAGCTGATGCGCGCCAACCGCTGGTTCACGCCCTGGCTGCTCGTCCTGCCGGCGCTCGTCTGGTTGCTCGCGTTCAGTCTCTGGCCGTCGATCAACACCGTCCGGCTGTCGTTCACGAACGCCAGCCCGCTCGGGGGCGTGAGCCAGTGGGTGGGCCTCAAGAACTTCGAGACGCTGCTCGCCGACCCGCAGGTGTGGGAGGCGCTCCTCAACAGCGTCATCTACATGGCGGTGTGCCTGCCGCTGCTGACGGTGCTCCCGCTGCTCATGGCGGTGCTCGTCGAGCGGAAGCTCCCCGGCATCGCGTTCTTCCGGACCGCGTACTACACGCCGGTGATCGCCAGTGCCGTCGTCGTCGGGCTCATCTGGAACTGGATCCTCGACGACCGCGGGGTCATCAACGAGATGGCGCAGTCCCTCGGGATCGTGCAGAGCTCCATCCCGTTCCTCACCGACCGGTGGCTGCTCGTCTTCAGCGCGATCAGCCTGACGGTCTGGAAGGGCCTCGGGTACTACATGATCATCTTCCTGGCGGCCCTCGGGAACGTCGGCAAGGACCTGCACGAAGCCGCGGCCCTCGACGGCGCCGGCTCCGTCCGCCGGTTCTGGTCCGTCACCATGCCCGGTGTCCGGGGGACCATGACCCTCGTCGGCATCCTCGTGTGCGTGAGCGCGCTCCGGGTGTTCAGCGAGCTCTACATCCTCACCAACGGCACCGGCGGACCGGGCGGGCAGGACAACTCGCTCGTCATGCTCATCCAGCAGTACGCCCGCGGCTTCACCGGCAACCTCGGCTACGCGTCCGCCCTGAGCCTCCTGCTCTTCGTCGTGACGCTCATCCCGATGCTCGCCCTCGCCCGGATGAACAGCAAGGCGGACAAGTGACCAACACGACCTCGACCACCGAACCCGTCCTCGGGGGCGCCGCCGGCGCGGCCGCACCTGCGCCGGACGTGACCGGCGCGACCGACGGGAGCCGCGCCTCCCGACCGAACGGACGCAAGCGGCGCCGCGCCGCGTGGGGCGTCATGTCCACCCGCGAGAAGGTGCTCCGCTACGTCCTGCTCGTCGTGGTCCTCTTCATCACGATCGGCCCGTTCCTCTGGCAGCTGTCGACCTCGCTCAAGGGCACGGGGGAGGACATCTACACGGCGAACCCGTCCTTCATCCCGACGCAGCCGACCTTCGGCAACTACCTGCGGGTGGGCGAGGCGATCCCCGTGTTCGGGTACATCGGCAACTCCCTCGTCGTCGCCGCGATCGACGTGCTCGGCAACATCGTGTTCGCGACCCTCGCGGGCTTCGCGCTCGCCCGGCTGCAGTGGCGCTTCCGCAAGGCCGTGCTCGGGCTCTTCCTGGCCACCCTGGTGCTCCCGGGCGAGGCGACGATCATCTCCCAGTTCGTCACCGTGAAGGACCTCGGCCTCGCCGACTCCCTCGTCGGCGTCGCCCTGCCCGGCATGATCGCGGCGCTCAACGTCCTGCTCATGTTCAACGCGTTCCGGCAGATCCCCGAGGAGATCGACCAGGCAGCCGTGATGGACGGCGCGAACGCCCTGCAGCGGCTCCGGTACATCTCGCTGCCCGCCGTGCAGGGGACCATCGCCGTCATCGCGATCTTCTCGTTCATCGGCGCGTGGGACGACTTCCTCTGGCCGCTCATCGTGCTGCAGTCGCCGGACAAGCTGACGCTGACCGTCGGGCTGCAGTACCTGCAGGGCACGTTCGCGACCGACCAGCGCATGATCGCGGCCGGCACGATGATCGCGTTCATCCCGATCGCGGTGATCTTCGCGATCCTGCAGCGGTTCTTCTTCAAGGGCGTCGAAGAGGGCGGGGTGAAGGGCTGATGCGCTTCGGCGTCAACCACACCCCCTCGGTCGGCTGGTTCCACTCGTGGCTCGACTTCTCGCCGTCGGACACGGCGCGGGACATGGAGCAGATCGCGTCGCTCGGCGCGGACCACGTGCGGATCTTCCCGCTCTGGCCGGTCGTGCAGCCGAACCGGACGCTCATCCGGCGGTCGGCGCTCCGGGACGTCGCGACGGTCGTCGACATCGCGGGCTCGTTCGGGCTCGACGTCAACGTCGATGCGCTGCAGGGGCACCTGTCGAGCTTCGACTTCGTGCCCTCGTGGCTCGAGAGCTGGCACCGCCGGAACATGTTCACCGACCCGGACGTGGTCGCGTCGACGGCGGCCTACGTCGAGGCGCTCGCCGCGTCCGTCGCCGACAAACCGAACCTGCTCGGCATCACCATCGGCAACGAGGTGAACCAGTTCGCGCACGCGCCGCACCCGACGCCGCACGACATCACGGCGGAGCAGGGGCACGCGTGGGCGGCAGCGATGGTCGCGGCGGCGCGGGGCGGGCTGTCGAGTCCGGTCGGCCTGGAGGCGCGGCTCGGCTCGGCACCGTCCGCCCGCCCCGGCACCGGGTCGCGTCCACGGCCCCTGGTCACCGTCGCGCAGTACGACGCGGCCTGGTACGACGACGCCCAGCCGTTCGGCCCCGAACACGCGGCCGACCACGGCGACGCGACCGTCACGCACTCGTGGGTGTTCAACGGCTCGGCGACCCTGCACGGCGCACTCGGGGCCGGCTCGGTCCGCCACGGCGAGTACCTGCTGCAGCTCGCGAGCGCGTGGAACCGCGACCCCGAGCGCCCGAACTGGCTGCAGGAGGTGGGCGCCCCGACGAACGTGGTCGACCCCGCCGACGCCGCCGCGTTCACCGAGCAGACGATCCGGCACGTGCTCGACGCGCAGCACGTGCTCGGCGTCACGTGGTGGTGCTCGCACGACGTCTCGCGGTCGCTCGCGGACTTCCCGGAGCTCGAGTACGACCTCGGCCTCTTCACGAACGACGGTCGGCTGAAGCCGGCGGGGGAGGCCTTCGCCGCCCTCGCCCGCGAGCACGGCACCCGCGGCCGGGCCGACACGACCGGTGCCGTGTCCGCGCCGCCGGCCACCGCCCTCGTGCTGGACGACGTGCTCGCGGACGGCACCGAACGCGGCGGGCTCCGGGCCGACTGCGCGCCGGGCGGCCGGTTCGCCGCCGCCTGGCTCGACCTCGCCTCGACGGCCCCGGACGGACGCGGGCCCCAGGTGGTCCTGCGTTCGCGGGTCGACGACCACGCGCTGCTCGCCGCCCGGGGCATCAGCCGGTGCGTCGACGTCCCCGAGGACACCGCCACCGAGCTCCTGTCGGTGGCCCACCCGGCCACGATGGCCTGAGCCGCACACCCCACACGCCCCGCACACCCCGCACGTCCAGCAGCACCGCACGACAGGAAGGTCTCCATGCACGACGACATCCCCCTCACCACCGGCCGGGCGCGACGCGTCCTCGACGAACGCATCCTCCCGGCGGTGCACGCCACCGCGACGCCGCTCGAGACCGCGTGGCACGAGCTGCCGGGGGAGCCGATCGCGCCCGCGGCCGGGCTCGCGCTCGAGTTCACGCCGTACGAGGTGGGCACGACGTGGGGTGCCGCGTGGGGGACGACGTGGTTCCGGCTGACCGGGACCGTGCCGGACGAGTGGGCCGGCCGCCGTGTGGAGGCCGTCGTCGACCTCGGCTTCGACAAGAACATGCCCGGGTTCCAGTGCGAGGGACTCGTCTACCGCGCGGACGGCACGCCCGTGAAGTCGATCAACCCCCGGAACCAGTGGGTGCTCGTCGCGGAGGAGGCCGTCGGCGGCGAGACCGTCGTGCTCTTCGTCGAGGCGGCGTCGAACCCCGTCCTGCTCGACTACCACCCCTTCCTCCCGACGCAGGAAGGCGACGTCCAGACCTCGTCGTCGACGCGCCTCTACACGAGTCGCCGGATGGACCTCGCCGTCTTCGAGTCCGAGGTGCACGAACTCGCGCTCGACATCGACGTCCTGCTCGAACTGCAGGCCGAGCTCCCGGAGGGGCCGCGGCGGATGCGGATCCTGCAGGCCCTCGACGACGCCCTCGACCGGCTCGACCTGCAGCACATCGCCGCGACCGCCCCCGAGGCCCGAGCGGCCCTCGCGGACGTCCTCGCCGCGCCCGCCGAGGCCTCGGCCCACACGATCTCCGCCGTCGGGCACGCGCACATCGACTCCGCCTGGCTCTGGCCGGTCCGCGAGACGATCCGCAAGGTCGCCCGCACCACCTCGACGATGACCGAGCTCATCGACCAGACCGACGACTTCCTGTACGGCATGTCGAGCGCGCAGCAGTACGCGTGGATCAAGGAGCACCGGCCCGAGGTCTACGCCCGGGTCAAGGCCGCCGTGGCGGCCGGACGCTTCCTGCCGATCGGCGGCATGTGGGTCGAGTCCGACACCGTGATGCCGACGGGCGAGAGCATCGTCCGCCAGTTCTCGCAGGGGCAGCGGTTCTTCGAGCGCGAGTTCGGGATCCGTCCGAAGGGCGTCTGGCTGCCGGACAGCTTCGGGTACTCCCCGGCGCTGCCGCAGCTCATGCGTCGCGCGGGCTTCGAGTGGTTCTTCACGCAGAAGATCTCGTGGAACCAGGTGAACAAGTTCCCGCACCACACCTTCCTCTGGGAGGGCATCGACGGGTCGCGGGTGTTCTCGCACTTCCCGTCGATGGACACCTACAACTCGCGGCTGTCCGGCAGCGAGGTCGCGAAGGCCTCCCGGCAGTTCCGCGAGAACCGGCTCGCCTCGGGGTCGATCGCGCCGGTCGGCTGGGGCGACGGCGGCGGTGGCACGACCCGCGAGATGACCGGCACGGCGAAGCGCCTCGCCGACCTCGAGGGAAGCGCGAAGGTCCGCTGGGAGCACCCGGACACGTTCTTCGACCGGGCGAAGTCCGAGCTGACCGACCCGCCGGTGTGGGTGGGGGAGCTCTACCTCGAGCTGCACCGTGCGACCCTGACCAGCCAGCACGGCACGAAGCAGGGCAACCGCCGTTCCGAGCAGCTCCTCATCGAGGCCGAGCTCTGGGCCACGACCGCCGCATCCCGGACCGAGTTCGAGTACCCGTACGACCAGCTCGACGCGCTCTGGCAGCAGGTCCTGCTCCAGCAGTTCCACGACATCCTGCCGGGGACCTCGATCGCGTGGGTGCACCGCGAAGCGGTCGCGAAGTACGCCGAGACGGACCGCGCCCTGACCGCGATCATCGACCAGGCGCTGTCGGCGCTCGCCGGTACCGGGGACGCGGCCGTCGTCGCGAACCCGGCCCCGTTCCTCCAGGCCGGCGCACCCGCGCAGGGCGCGGTCCTGACTACCGACGTGCCGGAGCCGACCGCCGTGGCACTGACCGAGGAGGACGGCGGGTACGTGCTCGCCAACGACCTCGTCCGGGTCGTCGTCGACGCGCAGGGGCTCGTGACGAGCGCCGTCGACCGGGCGACCGGGCGTGAGGCGATCGCTCCGGGGCAGGCGGCGAACCTGCTGCAGCTGCACCAGGACTTCCCGAACATGTGGGACGCGTGGGACGTCGACCGGTACTACCGGAACCGGGTCGAGGACCTCGTGTCGGTCACCGGGCTGCACGGTTCGATCGACGCGGACGGCGTCGCGCGCGTCGTCGTCGAGCGGGCGTTCGGCGACTCGACGGTCCGGCAGGAGCTCGTGCTCGCGCCGGACTCCCGCACGCTGGAGTTCGACCAGACGACCGACTGGCACGAGACCGAGAAGTTCCTCAAGGTCGCGTTCCCGCTCGACGTCCGCGCCGAGCACACCGTCGCCGAGACGCAGTTCGGGGCGCAGAAGCGGGTGACGCACACGAACACCTCGTGGGAGGCCGCGAAGTTCGAGACCTCGATGCACCGCTACGTGCTCGTGTCCGAGCCGGGCTTCGGCGTCGCCCTCGTGAACGACTCGATCCACGGGTTCGACATCACGCGCGACGCCGTCGACGGGCACGTGACCACCACCGTGCGGCTCTCGCTGCTGCGGGCACCGCGGTTCCCCGACCCCGAGACCGACCAGGGCGTGCAGACGCACCGGTACGGGATCGTCATCGGCACCGACCAGCTCGGGGCGACGGCGGCCGGCGTGGTCATGAACGCCGCTGCGCGGGTGACCACCGGTGGGCACGGGTTCGACCCGCTCGTGCAGGTCTCCGGGGACGTCGTGCTGTCGAGCGTCAAGCTCGCCGACGACCGGTCCGGCGACCTGGTCGTGCGGGTGTACGAGCCGTCCGGGCAGCGGGGGACCGGCGGGATCGTGGTCGACGGCCCGTTCGGTGCGGGGGCGGAGGTCACCTTGCTCGAAGAGCCACTGGCCTCGGCCGGGACCGTCGACGCGTCCTCGTTCGCCGTCGACGCCTACGAGGTGCGGACCTTCCGCTTCCCACACAACTGAACGACCGACCCATTCAAGGAGGAATGTGATGAAGAAGACGATGAAGTTCGGCATCGTGGCGGCCATCGCCGCGATGATGGCGGCACCACTCGTGCCGTCCGCAGCGTCGGCTGACCCGGCACGAGCGACCGTGTCTGCGACCAGCGCGACGAAGTCCGGGCCCACGAGCATCGCGTACGTGGAGGTCAACAACGACCAGCTCGCGAACGTCGGCCGCTACCAGCTGGCGAACGGGGCGAACGCGTTCGACGTGGCGATCATCTTCGCCTCGAACATCAACTGGAACGGGTCGAAGGCCGTCCTGTACAACAACGACAAGGTGCAGGCGACGCTCGACGCCGCGGCGACGCAGATCAAGCCGCTGCAGGCCAAGGGAATCAAGGTCTCGCTGTCGATCCTCGGCAACCACCAGGGCGCCGGGATCGCCAACTTCCCGACCCAGGCAGCCGCCGCGGACTTCGCGTCCCAGGTCACCGCCACGGTCACGAAGTACGGCCTCGACGGGGTCGACCTCGACGACGAGTACTCCGACTACGGCACGAACGGCACGCCGCAGCCGAACCAGCAGTCGATCGGCTGGCTCATCACCGCGCTCCGTGCCCAGATGCCCGGCAAGCTCATCTCCTTCTACGACATCGGCCCGGCGTCCTCGTCGCTCTCGTCGTCGAGCAGCACCATCGGCTCGAAGCTCGACTACGCCTGGAACCCGTACTACGGCACCTACTCGGCGCCGTCGATCCCGGGGCTCGGGAAGGCGAAGCTGTCCGCCGCCGCGGTCGACATCCAGAACACGGCGCAGTCCACCGCGGTGTCGCTCGCACAGCGCACGAAGGCCGACGGGTACGGCGTCTTCATGACGTACAACCTGCCGGACGGCGACGTCTCGTCGTACGTGTCGTCGATGACGCAGGTGCTCTACGGGCAGGCCGCGACGTACCACTGACGTCGCGTCCGGTGCGGCGGCTCGCGCCCCGCGTCTCCTCGGCACGGTCCAGGAGGCGCGGGGCGCGTCCGTCCCGTCCCTCGCCTCCCGTCGCTGGAGCAGGATTCGCGCGTGCGCGTTGACCGTCCTGGTTCGCGGAACCCGGGGATCGTGAACCGGAACGGTCACGAACGCGGCAGAACCCGCCCGTCCGCGTGCGGTGCGCCGTACGATCGCGACGTGGAGCTCCAGTTCACCGGCAAGGTCATCGAGTGGCGCGGTCCGGCGCCGTTCTTCTACGCCGTCGTGCCGCCGGACGCCGCCGAGGTGATCCACGACCTCGCTCCGATGCTCACCTACGGCTGGGGCGTGATCCCCGCCCGCGTCACGATCGGGTCGGTGACCTGGACGACCTCGCTCTTCCCGAAGGACGGCGGGTACCTCGTGCCCCTCCGGGCGGCGGAACGTCGTCGCGCGGGTGTCGAGCTGGGCGACGAACCGGCGATCACCCTCGAGCTCGCAGGTCCCTGAGGTCCGCGGACGGTGGTCGTGCCGGCCGGGTCACCAGCGCCGACGGAGCTCGGCCGCGACCAGGTCGGTCGTCGTGCTCGTGATCGCCGGGGCCTGCTCACCGAGCGCGCGACGGAGAGCGCGTTCGCGGGCCGTGACGGCTCGGAGGGCACGGCGTTCGGCGTGCCGGAGGCTCCAGCGGACGAGCGCGGTGCCGAGCCGGTTGGTCAGGACCTCGACCGGCGAGATCGGCGGGACCGGGAGCGTGCGGGGCTGGTAGGTGGTCACGGTGTCGGCTCCTCGTCGATGATCGGGACGCTGCGGACCTGGGCGAACACACGACGGACGCCCTCGGGCAGATCGGCGGCCTGCCCGCGGATGGCGCGGTACCGCTCGATGACGGCCTCGAACTCCCGCCACATCGCGCCGTACTCGTCGGGAGTGAGCGCGACGTAGGTCGACGACCCCGAGACGCCACGCCAGTCGGCCGGGACGGTGTCGGGGTCACGGGTGGTCCACTCGCGCACCAGGTCGTTCTCGGCGTCCATCACGGCGAGGCTCGCGAGCTGCGTCGCCGTCTGCTGCGCGGGGGAGGCCGGGCCCTCGTCGGGGCTGCCGATGCTGATCCGGCCGGCGGTGCGTTCCCACCAGCGCTCGCGGGCGTTGCCGCGGTCGGGGAGCTCGTGGACGAACCCGTGGCGCTCGAGCTGCCGGAGGTGGTAGCTCGTCGAGCCGCTCGACTCGCCCAGCTTCGCGCCGAGCGACGTCGCGGTCGAGGGGCCGTTCTGGGAGAGCAGGTCGAGCAGGCGCGCCCGGAGCGGGTGCGCCAGCGCCTTGAGGGCGGCGACGTCGAGGATGCGGGTCTCGTCGGTCATGGCTCGACCGTACACCGCAAAGAGATGTTTGCAAACAGTTCGTTGCAAACACTTCCTTGCATTCGGTTCGCCGCACACCGATCGACGGCCCGGAAGGGCCGAGAGCGAGGAGTGGAGGGGATGACGGGAATCGAACCCGCGTGGCCAGTTTGGAAGACTGGGGCTCTACCATTGAGCTACATCCCCGCGCCTGCGCACCAGGCGCAGCCCGACCATCGTAGCGGACGAACGAGCACCGACATGTCACCACGTACCGTGTCGTCCCGGGTCGTGCTCCCGCCGAGCGACCGGGACGCCCGGCGGATCAAGCGCTCGCGCGTGCTCTCCTACGTGCTGGTCGTCCTCGCCGCGATCGTCCTCTCGTTGCGGCCGGAGCTGTTCGGGGACCCGCAGACCCAGCCCGCGCACGCGCTCCTGCACGCGTGGCGCATCGTCGCCGGCATCCTGCTCGCGGTGGCCGCGCTCGGCGTGCAGGTCGTCGTCGGCGTGCGGTGGCGGACGGGCCTGCGACGCGCCGCCGACGACGGCTCCGAACCTGCCGGGAACCGCGCGCCCGGGGACCGCTAGACTCATCGGCGTCGCATGCGCCCCACCGGCGTGCGCGGACACCCCTGGCCCAGTCAAACGGGGCGTAGCTCAGCTTGGTAGAGCGCCCGCTTTGGGAGCGGGAGGTCGCAGGTTCAAATCCTGTCGCCCCGACCAGGACCACACGAACGTCAACCAACAGGAGAACATCCCTTGGCCACCAGCACCGTCGACAAGGTGAGCGACACCCGCGTCAAGCTCACCGTGAACGTGACGCCGGAAGATCTCAAGCCGAGCATCGACCACGCGTACAAGCACATCGCCGAGCAGATCAACATCCCCGGCTTCCGCAAGGGCAAGGTCCCGCCGGCGATCGTCGACCAGCGCGTCGGCCGCGGCGAGGTCCTCAACCACGCCGTCGGCGACGCCATCGACAACTTCTACCGCCAGGCGGTGGAGGAGCAGGAGCTGCGCATCCTCGGTCGCGCCGAGGCCGACGTCGCCGAGCTCCCGAACGTCAAGGACTTCACGGGCGACCTCGTCCTCACCTTCGAGGTGGACGTCCGTCCCGAGTTCGACCTGCCGGAGTACGACAAGTACGAGCTCACCGTCGACGCGGTCGAGGTCTCGGACGACGAGATCGAAGAGGAGCTGCAGAACCTGCGCACCCGCTTCGGCACGCTCGTCACGGTCGACCGCCCGGCGACGACGGGTGACTTCGCCCAGATCGACCTCACCGCCACCATCGGCGACGACGAGGTCGACTCGGCCACCGGCGTCTCCTACGAGATCGGCTCCGGCGACCTGCTCGAGGGCATCGACGAGGCGCTCGAGTCCCTCACCGCCGGCGAGTCCACCACCTTCGAGTCGAAGCTCGTCGGTGGCGACCGCGAAGGCGAGATCGCCCAGATCGCCGTGACCGTCACCGCCGTCAAGGAGCGCGAGCTCCCCGAGGCCGACGACGAGTTCGCGCAGATCGCCAGCCAGTTCGACACGATCGACGAGCTCAAGGCGGACCTCAAGGAGCAGATCGCGAAGTCCAAGACCTTCGGTCAGGGCGCCGCGGCTCGCGACAAGCTCGTCGAGAAGCTCATCGAGGACGTCAACATCCCGATCTCGGAGCAGCTCATCGAGGACGAGGTGCACCGTCACCTCGAGCAGGAGAACCGCCTCGAGGACGACGAGCACCGCAAGGAGGTCTCCGAGTCCAGCGAGAAGGCATTCCGCTCGCAGATCCTCCTCGACTCGATCGCCGAGAAGGAGGAGATCCAGGTCTCGCAGGAAGAGCTCACCCAGTACCTCATCCAGGCCGCTGCGCAGTACGGCATGGAGCCGGGCGAGTTCATCAAGGTCATCGACCAGAACGGGCAGATCCCGGGCATGGTCGGCGAGGTCGCGCGCTCCAAGGCCGTCGCGACCGTCCTCTCCAAGGTGACCGTCAAGGACACCAACGGTGACGACGTCGACCTCTCCGCCTTCACGGCGGGGGTCGCGCAGACGCCTGCGGAGGACGCCGAGTAACGATCTCGACGCCACCAGCACGACGGACGGGAGGCGGGGGGGGGGGGGGGGGCCCCCCCCCCCCCCCCCCGGGGGGGGGCCCCGCGCGGCGTCGCGGGCGCCGCCGCGG
This sequence comes from Curtobacterium sp. NPDC087082, assembly GCF_044745045.1. NCBI lineage: Bacteria > Bacillati > Actinomycetota > Actinomycetes > Micrococcales > Microbacteriaceae > Curtobacterium > Curtobacterium sp. NPDC087082. The sequence goes on from NZ_JBIUZN010000005.1 coordinate 255,372, forward strand.
CCGCGGGCCCCGCCGCCCCCGCCGGCCCCCCCCCCCCCCCCCGCGGGCGGGGGGGGGGGGGGCCCGGGGCCCCCGCGCCTCCCGTCCCGTATTTCGGCACCACCGCATTGCCGACAGCGAACAGACGAGAAGTGGTGCGTTGCACCCGATAAGTTCGACAACAAGCGACAACTGAACGGGAGCTTTTCCATGGCCGAAGCGACACTGAACCCCAGTGTTTTTGACCGCCTTCTGAGAGACCGGATCGTGTGGCTCGGCTCCGAGGTCCGCGACGACAACTCGAACGAGATCGCAGCCAAGCTGCTGATGCTCGCCGCCGAGGACCCTGAGAAGGACATCTACCTCTACATCAACTCGCCCGGTGGCTCGATCACCGCCGGTATGGCGATCTACGACACGATGCAGTTCGTGCCGAACGACATCGTCACGGTGGGCATCGGCCTCGCCGCCTCGATGGGGCAGTTCCTGCTCTCGTCGGGCACCCCGGGCAAGCGCTACATCACCCCGAACGCGCGTGTGCTCCTGCACCAGCCGTCGGGTGGGTTCGGTGGTACGGCCGCCGACATCCAGACGCAGGCGAAGGTCATCCTCGACATGAAGCAGCGGATGGCCGAGCTCACGGCGGAGCAGACCGGCAAGTCGATCGAGCAGATCCTCAAGGACAACGACCGCGACAACTGGTTCACGGCGCAGGAAGCCCTCGAGTACGGCTTCGTCGACCACCTCCGTGCATCGTCGACCGAGGTCATCGGCGGTGGTGGCACCGTCGGCGACGGCGAGACCCCCACCGACGCGGCCGAGCCCGACGCCCAGTCCTGACCCCACCCACCGAAGAAAAGGAAACGAGAATGCATCTCCCCATGCTCGGTGGCGCGCAGAACGTCCCGGCCCCCACTGATCGGTACATCCTGCCGAGCTTCGAAGAGCGCACGGCCTACGGCTACAAGCGGCAGGACCCGTACGCGAAGCTGTTCGAGGACCGCATCGTGTTCCTCGGCGTCCAGGTCGACGACGCGTCGGCCGACGACGTCATGGCCCAGCTGCTCGTGCTCGAGTCGATGGACCCGGACCGCGACATCGTGATGTACATCAACTCGCCCGGTGGCTCGTTCACCGCGATGACGGCGATCTACGACACGATGCAGTACATCCGTCCGCAGATCCAGACGGTCTGCCTCGGTCAGGCTGCCTCGGCGGCGTCGGTGCTCCTCGCCGCCGGTACCCCCGGCAAGCGTCTGGCGCTCCCGAACGCCCGCGTGCTCATCCACCAGCCGGCGGTCCAGCAGGGCGGCGGTCAGGCCTCCGACATCGAGATCCAGGCAGCGGAGATCCTCCGCATGCGCACCTGGCTCGAGGAGACCCTGTCGAAGCACTCGAACCGCACGCCGGAGCAGGTCAACAACGACATCGAGCGCGACAAGATCATGTCCGCCGAAGAGGCGCTCGAGTACGGCCTGATCGACCAGGTCCTCACGAGCCGCAAGAACCTGCCGGCGCTCGTCAAGTAGTACCGGCGTCCCGCACGACGAAGGCCCCGCACCGATCGGTGCGGGGCCTTCGTCGTGCGGTGCGGTCAGTCGTCGGTGGGATCGTCGTCGGCCGCGGGGGCGGGGCGACGTCGCAGGAGCAGGAGGAGCGCGACGACGAGCCCGACGAGCACGACGCCGCCGGCACCGATCCAGAGGGCGTCGGACGTCGGGGACTCGGTGTCGCCCGAGGCGGTGCCCGTGGTGTCGGCACTGGCACTCGCCGCACTGCCGGCCGTGGCGCAGACGGGCGGGGTGGACGAGCCCTTCGACGGGGTGAACCCGGCGGGGGCGTCCCACGTGAAGCGGTACTCGTCGGACACGGTGTGCCCGTCGGCGGAGACGATCTGCCACTCGACGGTGTACTTCCCCGAGGCGCCGAGTGCGGCCTTGGTGGTCATCGAGGGGCCGTCCACGTCGAGGCAGCCGTCCTCGTAGTACTTCCCGTCGGGGCCGACGATCCGGTAGGCGAAGCCCGAGTTCGTGTCGTCGATGTCGAGCAGCTTGTCGTTCGTCGTGATCTCGAAGGCCTTCGGCAGCGCGGTCAGCGTGCCGTCGACCTTCGGGGTCGAGGCGATCATGTAGTTGTGCGCGCTGGCGGGGCCGGCCAGGCCGAGGACCGCACCGCCTGCGATGGCGAGGGTGGCGGCGACACCGGCACCGCGCCTCCAGGCCCGCCGGAGGCGCGGTGACCGCGCCGTCGACGTGACGCGCCTCGTCGACGCGACGCGCCCCGTCGACGTGTCGCGCTCCGTCACTTGGAGGCGCTCCGACGGCGGGTGCCGGCAACGGCGACGACCAGGGCGGCTGCGCCGAGCACCAGGCCGCCGAGGCCGAGGAAGCGTCCGACGAGGTCGGGGTCGGCGGGCGTGGACTCCGCTGCCGCTGCGGCCGTGGGGGTGGCGGCGACCGGGTCACCGTCGTCGTCGGTGGCCTCGGCCGCGGTCAGCGTGATCGAGGGCGCGGGGTGCTCGGGCTCGGCTTCTCCGGCCTTCTGTTCCTGGTTCCACTCGACCGAGCCCTTCTCGCAGGTCTGCAGGGCCGGGAACTCGACGAGGTCGCCGGGCTTGCCGTCCGGGAGTGAGAAGGACAGCGCGAAGGTGTCGCGCTCGTCGGCGGGGAGCGGGGTCTTCGCCGTGTAGGTGACGCTCGTGACGCGTTCGCCCGCGTCCTCGGCGGACTCGTCGTCCGCGGAGGCCGACGGGCTCGTGTACGGCGCCGTGGCCTTCGTGATCGTCCAGTTCGGGTTGACGGTCGGCGTGACCTCGATGACGGACTCCGGCACCTGGAACTCGATCTTCGTCGTGGGGGAGCCGTCGCAGCCGTGCGGGACCGAGAAGGTGGCCGTCGTGTACGAGTTCGCCGCGGTCGAGGTGGCCGTCGCCGAGACGTGGGCGCTGGCGACACCCGCGGTGCCGAGGACGATCGCAGCGGTGACGCCGAGGGTCGCGGTGCCGACGACGGCGAGGCGCTTGGACATGGGGTTCCTTCCGGGACTGCGGGTTCTCCGACCCGCGACTGCGGCTTCTACAACTTGTAGAGAAGTCGTGGACACGGTAGCAGGATCGAACGCCCTGGGCGAACGCGCCGGGCGAAACCGGCTCGGCGTCGCGGTCGGTGTCACCGGTTGCGATTAGGCTCGGTACGAGTCGGGCAGGTCGTCGACCTGCATCGGTCTACCAAGGAGGGCACCGACATGGCACGCATCGGAGAGAGCGCTGACCTGCTCAAGTGCTCCTTCTGCGGCAAGAGCCAGAAGCAGGTCCAGCAGCTGATCGCCGGTCCCGGGGTGTACATCTGCGACGAGTGCGTCGAGTTGTGCAACGAGATCATCGAAGAGCGACTGGCCGAAGCCGGCGAGGACACCGCCAGCGGTGACTTCGAGCTCCCCAAGCCGCGCGAGATCTTCGACTTCCTGCAGGAGTACGTCATCGGGCAGGACCCGGCGAAGCGCTCCCTCGCAGTGGCGGTCTACAACCACTACAAGCGCATCCGCGCGCAGGGGCAGATCACCGCAGCGGAAGACCGCGACGACATCGAGATCGCGAAGTCGAACATCCTGCTCATCGGGCCGACCGGCTGCGGCAAGACCTACCTCGCGCAGACCCTCGCGAAGCGGCTCAACGTGCCCTTCGCCGTCGCGGACGCCACTGCCCTGACCGAGGCCGGGTACGTCGGCGAAGACGTCGAGAACATCCTGCTCAAGCTCATCCAGGCAGCCGACTACGACGTGAAGCGTGCCGAGACCGGCATCATCTACATCGACGAGGTCGACAAGATCGCCCGCAAGGCCGAGAACCCGTCGATCACACGCGACGTCTCGGGTGAAGGCGTGCAGCAGGCGCTGCTCAAGATCCTCGAGGGCACGGTCGCCTCCGTCCCGCCGCAGGGCGGTCGGAAGCACCCGCACCAGGAGTTCATCCAGATCGACACGACGAACGTGCTGTTCATCGTGGCGGGGGCGTTCGCCGGGCTCGAGGACATCGTCTCGTCGCGCGTCGGCAAGCGGGGCATCGGCTTCGGTGCACCCCTGCACAGCCCGCTCGACCAGCAGGACCTCTACGCCGACGTCCTGCCGGAAGACCTGCACAAGTTCGGGCTCATCCCGGAGTTCATCGGGCGCCTGCCCGTCGTGACCACGGTGTCGCAGCTCGACCAGTCGGCGCTCATGCAGATCCTGACCGAGCCGAAGAACGCGCTCGTGAAGCAGTACCAGCGGATGTTCCAGATCGACGGGGTGGAGCTCGAGTTCGATCGGGGTGCGCTCGAGGCGATCGCGGACCTCGCGGTGTTGCGGCAGACGGGTGCTCGTGGGCTCCGGGCGATCCTCGAAGAGGTGCTCGGGCCGGTGATGTTCGACGTGCCGTCGGACGACGATGTCGCACGCGTCGTGATCACCCGCGAGTCGGTGCTCGAGAACGCTGCGCCGACGATCGTCCCGCGGCCGAGGGCGAAGCGCGTCGAGAAGTCCGCCTAGCGCAGGGCGCGCGGCGGGCGCTTGCGCGCCCTGCTGCGCTGCGCGCGCTTGCGCGCCCCGCGCCAGCTGGCGTCTCGCGCGGCGGCGGGCCGGGCGCACGTTCGAACCACGTTTCCGACGTCGAACCGGCCTTCGGTGGCGGTTCAACGTCGGATTCGTGGTTCGACGCTGCGCGTCGGCGCGCTGCGCACAACGCAAGTCACCCCGAGCCGCGCATGCGCGCGGCTCGGGGGGACTTTGGTTGTGCGCCGGCAGCTTGCGCCGCAGCGCGGCGCGCAGCGCGCCGCGCCCCCCTACTCCAGCCCGCGGCGCCGCAACAGCGGCCCCACCTCGGCATCGCGCCCGCGGAAGTCCCGGTACGCCTCGAGCGGGTCCTTCGCCCCGCCGACGCCAAGCAACTTCGAGGCGAACCGCTCACCCGCTGCGCGCGAGAGCCCACCGTTCGAGCGGAACCACTCCACCGTGTCGGCATCGAGGACCTCGGACCAGATGTACCCGTAGTACCCGGCGTCGTACCCGCCCGAGAACGTGTGCGCGAAGTACGTCGACGAGTACCGCGGCGGGACGGCCTCGACCGCGATGCCCGCGGATTCCAGAGCCGCCCGCTCGAAGTCCTCGACCGAGGTCACGGAAGCCGCCGAGGCAGCGGAGAGCCGGTGCCACGCCTGGTCGAGCAGCGCCGCGGCGAGGTACTCCGTCGTCGCGAACCCCTCGTTGAAGCCGGCGGAGTCGCTGAGCCCCAGGACGAGCTCCGGCGGCAGCGGCGCCCCGGTCTCGTGGTGCTTGGCGTAGTTCGCCAGGACGGACGGCCACGACACCCACATCTCGTTCACCTGCGACGGGAACTCGACGAAGTCCCGCTCCACGTTCGTGCCCGAGAAGCGGGGGTAGGTGGTGCGGGCGATGAGGCCGTGCAGCGCGTGCCCGAACTCGTGGAAGAGCGTCTCGACCTCGTCCTGGATGAGGAGCGTCGGCGATCCGGCGGCCGGCTTCGCGACGTTGAGGTTGTTCACGACGACGGGCAGCGTGCCGAGCAGCGCGGACTGCTCCACGACGGGGTTCATCCACGCGCCGCCGCGCTTGCCGTCCCGCGTGTAGAGGTCGAGCAGGTAGAGCCCGACCTCCTCACCCGAGGCGCCGCGCACCTCGAACACCCGCACCTCGTCGTTGTACCCGTGCAGGTCGGGGCGCTCGGTGAAGGTCAGGCCGTAGAGCTCGCCGGTAGCGTGGAAGACACCGTCGTGCAGCACCCGGTCGGCCTCGAAGTAGGGGCGGAGCGCCGAGCTGTCCGCCGCGAACTGCTCACCGCGCAGGAGCTCGGTCGCGTACGCCCAGTCCCACGACTCGACCTCGTGACCGAGCACCCGGGCGCGGACGTCCCGTTCGTCGTCGGCGTTGCGAGCGGCCGCGCCTACAAGGGACGACAGCAGACCGTCGACGGCTTCGGGCGTCCCGGCGGTCTCGTCGGCCGTGACGACCGCGGCGTGGTTCGGGAAGCCGAGGAGTTCGGCGCGCTCGGCCCGGAGTCGGACGATGCGCAGGAGGACGTCGCGGTTGTCGTGGTCGTTGCCCCGACGGCCACGGGAGAGCGAGGCCTCCATGATCCGCCGACGCAGCCCGCGGTCGGCCAGCGACGACAGCCACGGATGCCCGGTGTAGAGCGGCAGTGTGATGAGCCAGCCGTCGAGCCCCCGGTCGGCAGCGGCTGCGGCGGCGGCGGACTTCGCGCCGTCGTCGAGGCCGGACAGTTCCGAAGCATCCGACACGTGCACGGCGAGATCGTTCGTGTCTTCGAGCAGGTTCCGCTCGAAGGTCGTCGTGAGCGTCGAGAGCTCCTGGTTGATCGCGGTGAGCCGTTCCTTGCCGGCGTAGTCGAGCCCGGCGCCCGCGAGGGTCATCTCGGTGTGCGTCCGCTCGACCAGCCGACGGTCCTCGTCGGTGAGGTCGGCCCGGTCGTCGAGCGAATCGCGGACCGCCGCCACCCGTGCGTACAGACGTCCGTCGAGCGTGATCGCGTCGCGGTGTGCAGCGAGCAGCGGGGAGACCTCGGCCTCGAGGTCGTGCAGCTCCGGCGTCGAGTCCGCCGACGACAGCGTGAAGAACACGTGGCTCACGCGGGCGAGCAGCTGCCCGGTGCGCTCGAGCGCCACGAGCGTGTTCTCGAAGGTGGGTTCGTCGGGGGAGGCGGCGATCGCCTCGACCTCGGTGCGCTGCTCGGCCATGCCGGCGTCGAACGCGGGGCGGTAGTGCTCGAGCCGTACCTCGCGGAACGGCGGGAGGGCGTAGGGAAGGGTGCTCGGTCCATCGAACGGGGTTGCCATCGCTCCACCCTACGGACCGGTGACGCTGTCGGACGGGAGGCGCGGTGCGGACCCGCCCCGCGCCTCCTGTCCGAGAGTCGGTCGCGTCTCAGGCGCGCGTCGCCGCGTCGATGAGGGTCTCGGCTGCCCGCCGCGCGTGCCGCGCCGGCGTCGTCGACCCGGCGATGGCGGCCGTGGTCTGTGCCCCCTCGGCGAGGAGGGCGAGCTGGGCGGCGAGTTCCTCGGCGGTGGCGGGGTCGCGGACGACCGAGGCCGCGAGGTCCTGCACGAAGCGCTGGAACGAGTCCTTGTGGGCACGGGCGATCTCGGCGACGGCGGGGGAGGTGGCTCCGAGCTCGCCGAACGCGTTGATGAACCCGCAGCCGCGGAAGGTGTCGTCGCCGAACCACGACTCGAGGAAGTCGTAGACCGCGAGCAGCTTGTCACGCGGGGTGGTGGCGGCATCGACCGCGCCGTGGACCCCGTGTTCCCAGACGTCGTGGCGTCCGGCGAGGACCGCGGCGATCAGCTGCTCCTTGCCGGGGAACGCGGCGTAGAGCTTCTTGAGCGACACCCCGGCGCCGGTGCGGATCTCGTCCATGCCGACGGACTGGATGCCGCGCGCGTAGAAGAGCTGGTCGGCGACGTCGACGATGTGTGCCCGGACGTCGGGGTCGACGGTCGGGAGCGTGCTGGTTGCCATGGCGTACCCCGTTCGCTGCGTGTCCACCGTTCTCGACTTGCGCCGGGAACGACCGTTCTCTAGTGTAAGCCACATCGACGGAGAACGACCGTTCTCCGCGAGGTTCAGGGAAGGAACGACCATGGGTGCCATCACCGTCGGGACCGAGAACAGCGTCGACATCGAACTCCACTACGAGGACAAGGGAACCGGCCAGCCGATCGTGCTGATCCACGGCTTCCCGCTCGACGGCAACTCGTGGGAGGGCCAGGTCCCGGCCCTGCTCGACGCCGGCTACCGCGTCATCACGTACGACCGCCGTGGCTTCGGGCAGTCCTCGCAGCCGTCGACCGGGTACGACTACGACACCTTCGCCGACGACCTGCACACGGTCCTGACGACCCTCGACCTGCACGACGTGATCCTCGTCGGCTTCTCGATGGGCACAGGCGAGATCGCCCGGTACATCGGCCGTCACGGCGAGGACCGGATCGCGAAGGTCGCGTTCCTGGCCTCGCTCGAGCCCTTCCTGGCGATCACCGACGACAACCCCGACGGCGCCGGCCCGATGTCGTTCTTCGAGGGCATCGCCGCCGACGTCAAGAAGGACCGGTACGCGTACTTCACGAACTTCTACCAGGACTTCTTCAACCTGTCGGACAACCTCGGCTCCCGCATCTCGGAAGAGGCCGTCCGGAACGCGTGGAACGTCGCTGCCGGGTCGGGTGCCATCGCGTCCGCCGCAGCACCGCTGACGTGGCCGACCGACTTCCGTCAGGACATCCCGAAGGTCACCGTCCCGGCGCTCATCGTGCACGGCACGGCGGACAACATCCTGCCGATCGACGCCACCGGCCGACGCTTCACCAAGGCCCTGCCCGCGGCGGAGTACGTCGAGATCGAGGGCGCCCCGCACGGCCTGCTCACCACGCACACCGCCGAGGTGAACGAGGTGCTCCTGGGGTGGCTCGCGAAGTAGCGCGCGTGCTCGCATCGTGAGCAGCAATGGTCGGGTTCCCCAGCGGGACCCGACCATTTCTGCTCACCAAGCGATGCGCGCGGCGCGCGGGCGCGCGGGCGGCGCGAGCGCCCTCAGTCCTCCTCGGGGGCGTCGTCGGGGTTCGTGACCTGGGCGCGCCCGGCGTCGTCGAGGTGGATCGAGGTGCCGTCGTCGAGCGCGACCATCGGCTTGCCCTCGAGGAAGGTCAGGGTCCAGCCCCACCCTGCCGTGTCGACCGACTCCGACGCGAGCTCGTCCTCGACGCCCCGCACGGCGACGACCATCGCCTCGGGGAGTTGCCCGGGTGCCTCGGCACCCACGTTCCAGCGTCTGCCCAACTGCATCCGTGCCTCCAGTCCGGTGGTGGCCGGGCCGGATCGCACACGCGACCCGGCCCGGACGACCGACGTTACGCCTGCTGTTCCGCCAGCTCGATCTCGGTGACGGCCAGCTCCGCGCCGTCCTCGAACGACAGGTTCTCGATGCGGCCGACGGCCGCCAGGTCGACCGCAGCGCGCTCGATGAGCGCACGCGTCTCGGCCGGGGCCTGCACGACGGCGCGCGTCACGGGCGTCTTCTGGGACGCCTTGGCGGCCGTCTTCGCCCCGCGGATGCCGATGAGCGCCTGACCCACCGCCCCGAGGAGCCCCGTCGGCTCGGCCTGCGTGGGCAGCTCGGCCACGGTCGGCCAGGAGGCGCGGTGCACGCTGGTCTCGTGGGTCCAGGCCCACACTTCCTCCGTCGCGAACGGGAGGAACGGTGCCAGCAGGCGCAGCAGCGCGTCGATCGCGGCGCGGAGCGCGAGGACCGCGCTCGCCTGGGTCTCGTGCGTCGCGTCCGAGGCGGTGCCGTACGCGCGCTCCTTGACGAGCTCGAGGTAGTCGTCGCAGAAGGTCCAGAAGAAGCGCTCGATCACCTCGAGGGCACGGGCGTGGTCGAACGCGTCGAACGCGGTGGTGGCCTGGTCGATGACCGACCCGAGCTCGGCGAGCACGTCGACGTCGAGCGGCTCGGTGACGCTCGTCGCGCCCTCGGGCAGCGGGAAGCCGTAGACGAACTTCGCGGCGTTGAGGACCTTGATCGCCAGACGACGACCGACCTTGATCTGCTTCGGGTTCTGCGGGTCGAACGCCGCGTCGGTGCCGAGCTTCGACGAGGCCGCCCAGTAGCGGACCGCGTCGGCGCCGTGCTGCTCGAGGATGGACAGCGGCGTGACGACGTTGCCCTTCGACTTCGACATCTTCTTGCGGTCGGGGTCCACGATGAAGCCGGAGATCGACGCGTGCTTCCACGGCACGGTGTCCGCTTCGAGCTGGCTGCGGAGCACCGTCGTGAACAGCCACGTGCGGATGATGTCCTGCGCCTGCGGGCGGACGTCGTAGGGGTAGACGAGGTCGTAGAGCGCCGGGTCGGTCTCCCACTTGCCCGCGAGCTGCGGGGTGAGCGACGAGGTGGCCCAGGTGTCCATCACGTCGAGCTCGCCCTGGAACCCGCCGGCGACACCGCGCTGGTCCTCGGTGTAGCCCGGGGCCGGCTCGGACGCCGGGTCGACGGGGAGCTGTGCCTCGGTCGGGACGATCGGCTGGTCGAAGACCGGGTTGCCGTCGGCGTCGAGCGGGTACCAGACCGGCAGCGGCACGCCGAAGAAGCGCTGGCGCGAGATGAGCCAGTCGCCGGAGAGGCCGCCGACCCAGTTGTCGTACCGGACGCGCATGAAGTCCGGGTGGAACGCGATCTCGTCGCCGCGCTGCCGGAGGGTCGCCTTGAGCTGCTCGTCGCGGGCACCGTTCACGATGTACCACTGGCGGGTCGAGACGATCTCGAGCGGCTTGTCGCCCTTCTCGAAGAACTTCACGGGGTGGTTGATCGTCTTCACGTCGCCGATCAGCTCGCCGGACTCGGTCAGGGCGTCCACGACGACCTTCTTCGCCGAGAACACGGTCTTGCCGGCCATCTCGGCGTAGAGCGCCTTGCCGCCGTCGGACTCGATCCAGGCCGGCTCGTCGGAGCGGACGCGGCCGTCGAACCCGATGATCGCGCGGTTCGGCAGCTGGAGCTCGCGCCACCACACGACGTCGGTGGTGTCGCCGAAGGTGCAGACCATCGCGATGCCGGCGCCCTTGTCCTGCTGCGCGAGGTGGTGCGCGAGCACCGGGACCTCGACGTCGAACAGCGGGGAGCGGACCGTCGTGCCGAAGAGGTCCTGGAAGCGCTCGTCGTCCGGGTGCGCGACGAGGGCGACGCACGCGGGGAGCAGCTCGGGGCGGGTGGTCTGGATGACGACGTCGTCGCCGCCGTCCGTGCGGTGGAAGGCGATGCCGTGGTAGGCGCCCGGCATCTCCTTGTCCTCGAGCTCGGCCTGGGCCACGGCGGTGCGGAACGTGACGTCCCAGAGCGTCGGGGCGTCGGCCTGGTAGGCCTCACCACGCTCGAGGTTGCGGAGGAAGGCACGCTGGGCGCTCGCCCGCGAGGTGTCGTCGATCGTCCGGTACGACTGCGTCCAGTCGACGGAGAGGCCGAGCGTGCGGAAGAGGTGCTCGAACTGCTGCTCGTCCTGCACGGTCAGGCGCTCGCACAGCTCGATGAAGTTGCGGCGCGACACCGGGATCTGGTCGGCCGCCTTCGACGACTTGTTGTCCCCGCCCTCGAACGGCGGCACGAAGGTGGCGTCGTAGGGGAGCTGCGGGTCGCAGCGGACGCCGTAGTAGTTCTGCACGCGGCGCTCGGTGGGGAGACCGTTGTCGTCCCAGCCCATCGGGTAGAAGACGTGCTTGCCGCGCATGCGCTCGTACCGGGCCTTGAGGTCGGTGTGCGTGTACGAGAACACGTGCCCGATGTGGAGCGAACCGGAGGCGGTCGGCGGCGGGGTGTCGATCGAGTAGACGTTGCTGCGGTCGCCGGCGGCGTCGCGGTCGAACCGGTAGGTGCCGTCCTGCTCCCAGACCGGGCCCCAGACGTCTTCGAGTCCGTCCACCGTGGGCTTCTCGGGCATGGGCTTCGACATGGCGGGCCTTCCGTTCGGTGCGGTGCTGCGACCGCTGTGTGCGGCACCGAGTCCGTGATGAGGTGCCTGAGTGTGTGCGCGTGCTGCGCAGTCCCACGATCGTAGCGGCTCGCACCGACCCTCCGGTGGCCAATAGCACACGGATCCGGCAGACACGCCGGGCAGCTGATAGTCTGTCGGAGTTTGTCCGGCGGACGCGGGGTTCGCAGGGACTGCAGCGTCGCCGTCCGCCGGGCGCCCGAAGGCAAGACACAGCACTACCGGAGGAACTCACTTGGCACCGAACGAAGCAGGAAACGCACGGGGCGACCGCCCCCTGCGCACCAAGGGCGCCGCGAAGCGCGCACGCCGCAAGCTGACCGAGGACGACGTCACCGTCGTCGAGGAGTCGCTGCTCAAGCGTGCCGTCGCGGCCGCCGCGCTCGGCAACGCCATGGAGTGGTTCGACTTCGGCATCTTCGCCTACCTCACGGTGACGATCTCGAAGGTGTTCCTCCCCGAGGGCGACCCCGCCGCGAACATCGTCGCGACCTTCGGCTTCTTCGCCGCCGCGTTCATCGTGCGCCCCATCGGCGGTGCGGTCTTCGGCCCGATCGGCGACCGGATCGGCCGGCAGAAGGTCCTCGCCCTCACGATGATCCTGATGGCCGCGGGCACGCTCATGATCGGCCTGATCCCGAGCTACAACTCGATCGGCTTCTGGGCGCCCGTGCTGCTGCTGGTGGCGCGGTTCGTGCAGGGCTTCTCGACCGGTGGTGAGTACGGCGGGGCGGCGACGTTCATCGCCGAGTACTCGCCGGACAAGCGCCGCGGGTTCATGGGTTCGTGGCTCGAGTTCGGCACCCTCGCCGGCTACGTGCTCGGCGCATCGATCGTCACGGGCCTGCAGTTCGGCCTCTCCGAGGACGCCCTGCTCAGCTGGGGCTGGCGCATCCCGTTCATCATCGCCGGTCCGCTCGGCCTGATCGGCCTCTACCTGCGCCTCAAGCTGGAGGAGACCCCGGCGTTCCAGAAGCAGCAGGAGCAGGCCGCGGAGCGCGAGGGGCAGAAGACCCCGTTCCTCAAGCTCTTCGCCGAGAACTGGCGCTCGCTGATCATCTGCATCGGTCTGGTCCTCGTGTTCAACGTGACCGACTACATGCTCCTGTCGTACATGCCGACGTACCTCGAGCAGAACCTCGGCCAGAACGCCACGTTCGGCCTGATCCTCATCGTGATCGTGATGATCCTCATGATGGTCGTCATCACGTTCGGCGGTCGCCTGTCCGACAAGTTCGGCCGACGTCCCGTGCTCGCCGCGGGCTGCGTCGGGTTCATCCTGCTGTCGTGGCCGGCGCTCAAGCTGGTGCAGACCGGCACCGGCGTGGGGGTCTTCGCGGGACTCCTGATCCTGGGTGTCGTGCTCGTGACGTTCACCTCGACCATGCCGTCGACCCTGCCGGCGCTCTTCCCGACGATCATCCGCTACGGCGCGCTCGCCATCGCGTTCAACGTGTCGGTGTCGCTCTTCGGTGGGACGACCCCGCTCGCCACCTCGGCGCTCATCAACGCCGCGAAGGACGCCGGCTACGGCTGGGCCGAGGACATCCCGGCGTTCTACCTGATGCTGGCCGCCCTGATCGGGCTCGTCGCCGTCTACTTCACCAAGGAGACGGCCGCGACGCCGCTGATGGGGTCCGGCCCCACGGTGGCGCACGAGGACGAGATCGCCGGCGTCATCAAGGACTACAACGACCCGGAGTCCGAGCTGGCGCAGTCCGACTGGGCGAAGGACTTCTCGACGAGCGAGATCCCGATCATCTCGGGCGACGTGCCGTCGTCCGGTGACGGTTCGAAGGAGCCCGCGGGCTCGTAGCCGTCGGCTGCCAGGAGGCACGGTGCGCGTCCGTCTCGGACGTCGCGCCGTGCCTCCGCTCGTCCGGGCGCGGTGCGCGACACGGTGCGCGGCGCGGCCCTGCGCCGAGACTCGGCTGGCCGGACGTTCCTCGGGCCTCCGACCCGCGAAAGTGTCCGCCGGGCCGAGTCTCGGCGACCTCAGGCGCGCCGCGCGCCGCGCGCCGCGCTACGCTGCGCCGGCCGCGGGCCGCGGGCCCGCGGCCAGCCGCTCGGCGGCCCGCAGCAAGCGCGCGGTCACGGCGTGCGTCGGGCGGTCGAACACCGTCGCGGCGGGGCCGTGCTCGACGACCCGGCCCTCGTGCACGACCAGCACGTCGTCGGCCATCCGCCGGACGGCCCGGAGATCGTGCGACACGAAGACCATCGCCACGCCCGTGCTGTCCCGGAGCCCCTCGAGGAGTGTCAGCACCGCGTCCTGCACCGTGGCGTCGAGTGCCGTGACCGGTTCGTCGAGCACGATGACCTCGGGCGACGTCGCGAGTGCGCGGGCGATCGCGAGGCGCTGCCGTTGCCCGCCGGACAGCGTCAGCGGCGAGCGCCGGCGGAGTGCCGAGTCGAGCCCCACCTGGTCGAGCGCTGCGTCGATGCGGGGACCGAGCGCACCACGGGCCGACCGCTCGGCGCCGCCGGTGAACGCGTCCGCGAGGACCCGCTCCACGTTCCACCGCTCGTCGAACGTCGCCCCGGGGTCCTGCACCACCGCGGACACCCGGTGCCGCATGGGCCGGCGGGTGCGTTCGTCGAGCGGGACCCACGGCGACGAGTCGAGCGTGACCGTGCCGGCGTCGGGGAGCTCGAGGCCGAGGAGCATCCTCGCGAGCGTGGTCTTGCCGGACCCCGACGCACCGATCACCCCGAGGACGCGCCCGCGCTCGAGCCCGAACGACACGTCGCGCACGGCGGGCACGCCGTCGAACGCCCGCGCGAGCCCCTCGGCCGCGAGCACCACGCCCGCACCGTGCGAGGCTCCGCGCTCCGTGCGGGGCTCCGACCCCCGCACCGTGTCCGGCACCTCGCACACTGCAGACCCGCCGGGCCCCGCGCCCGCACCCGCGGCCCGCACCAGCGCCCGCGTCGCCTCGTGCTGGGGCGCCGCGAACACCGACGCCACCGGCCCCTGCTCCACCACGCGTCCCTCGTGCACGACGACCACCCGGTCCGCCCACCCCGCGACGAGCCCGAGGTCGTGCGTGATGACGAGCAGCCCGGCGCCGCGCGACTGGGCCGCACGCAGCTGCTCCATCACGGTGACCGCGACCCCGGCGTCGAGCGCCGTCGTCGGTTCGTCGGCGACCACGAGCGCCGGCGACCCGACCGTGGCCGCGGCGATGAGGGCGCGCTGGCGCATCCCGCCGGACAGGGTGCCCGCGAGCCGGCCGTCCGTGGCGAGCGCCGGGTCGAGGCCGACCGCGGTGAGGGCGTCCCGAACGGCCCCCACCCGCTGCGCCGCCGTCATGTCCGTGTGCAGCCGGAGGGCGTCCGCGACCTCACGCCCGACGGGACGCAGCGGGTCCAGGGCGCCCAGGGCCTCCTGGCCGACGTAGCCGACCCGCGAGCCGCGCACGCTCCGCCACCTGCGGTCCGAGAACGCCCGGACGTCGAGCCCGGCCACGGTCAGCCGGTCGACCCGGACCGAGGAACCGGGCGCCGACAGGCCGAGCGCCGCCCGTGCGGTGACGGTCTTGCCGGAGCCGGAGGCGCCGACGAGCGCGACGCACTCGCCGGCATCGACGTGCAGCGCGACGTCCTGCACGACCACTGCCCCGCCGATGCTGACGGTCAGCCCCTGCACGTCGAGCACGGTCATCGGATCGCTCCTGTTCGTCGGATCGCCCGGCCGAGCACGGTCACCGCGGTCGCCAGGACCACGATCGCGAGGCCGGGGAAGGTGCTCATCCACGGGGCCGTCAGCAGGTACGTGCGACCGTCGGCCAGCATCGCGCCCCACTCGGGCGCGGGCGGCGGGGTGCCGACGCCGAGGTAGCTCAGCGCCGAGGCCCACACGATCGCCTGCCCGACGCCGAGCGTCCCGACCGCCACGACCGGCCAGAGCGCCGCGGGGAGCACGTGCCGCACGGTGATCACGGCGGGGGAGCGGCCCATCAGCACGGCGGTCTCGACCACCTGCGAGCGGCGCGCCCGGAGCACGAGCCCGCGGACGATCCGGGCGTACCCGGGCGCCGTGGCGAACCCGACCGCGAGCATCGCCGGGACGGGCCCGGGGCCGGTCACCGCGATGACGACGAGCGCCACGAGGAGCAGGGGGAGCGCGAACGCGACCTCGGTCAGTCGGCCGACGACCCCGTCGACGACGCGTCCGCCGAGTCCCGCGACCACGCCGAGCACGACCCCGACCCCGCCGCCGACGAGCGTCGCGACCACACCGACCACGAGCGACGCCCGGGTCCCGGCGACGACCCGGGCGAGGACGTCCCGCCCGGACTCGTCGGTGCCGAACGGACTCGACCACGACGGCGCCTGGAGCGCCTGCGCCGGGTGCACGGCGAGCGGGTCGCCACCGCCGAGCAGCGCCGGCCACACCACTGCGACCACGGCCAGCGCCACGACGGCGGCAGCGGTCCATCCGGCCGGGCCGAGCGTCCCCCCACGGACTCGCTCGGACCGTCCGGCGGACGCGTCACCCTGGGCACCGGCCTGGAGGCGCGGTTCGGCGATCCCGCTCACCGTGCGCCCGCCCCGTGCCAGGTGACGCGCGGAGCGCGACGCCGGGTCGCCCCCGCCCCGGCCGTCCCGCCGGCACGCGGGTCCACCACACGCTCGACGAGGTCCGCGACGGCGAGCACGACCACGTACGCGGCGGCCGACACCAGCGCGATGCCCGCGACGAGCGGCATGTCCCGCTGCGTCACCGCGGTCACGAGTGCGCGCCCGATGCCCGGGAGCGCGAACACCGACTCGACGACGACCGCACCGGACACGAGCGAACCGAACGCCCACGCGGACAGGGCGATCCCCGGGAGTGCGGCGTGCCGGAGCAGGTGCCGGCCGAACAGTCCCGCGCGGGTCTCGCCACGACTGCGGGCCGCGAGTGCGAAGGCCGACCGCTGGGCGTCGACCACGCCGTCCCGGACGGTCTCGGCGAGGTACCCGGCGACCGGCACGGCCACCGTGACGACCGGCAGCACCCAGCCCCGGGCCGAGCCGTCGCTGACCGCCGGCACCCAGCCGAGGGCGCTGGCGAACACCACGATGAGGACGCTGCCGAGCCAGAAGTGCGGGGTGACGCTCGCGGTGACGCTCAGGGCGCTCGTGAGTCCCGCGGCGAACCGGCCGCGCTGCGTCGACCACCACGCGGCGACGATCGCGAGCACCCAGGCGACGACGAGCCCGAGAACGGCCAGGGTCAGCGTGACCGGGAGCTGCTGCCCGAGGAGCGTCGACACCGGCGTCCGGAACGCGTACGAGTCACCGAGGTGCCCGGTCGCCAGACGCCCGAGGAACACCGCGTACTGCACGAGCACCGGCCGGTCGAGGCCGTACTCCTGCCGGACCTGCGCGACCGCCTCGGCCGAGGCCTGGGAGCCCGGTCCGCCGAGGATCGCGAGCGCCGGGTCGCCCGGGATGAGCCGGATCGCGACGAACACGATCGTGGCGACCGCCCAGAGCACCCCGACGCCGCCGGCCAGGCGGCGCAGTCCCCACAGGGTCCACGCCGACCACGCGGCGGGCGTGCCTCGACGTCCGCGACGCAATCCGTGCCTCCTGTCCGACGATCGCGAGGTCGCGATCAGCGGTCGATCCAGGCCGTGCCGAACCACGGCGTCGACACCGCGGTGGTCTGCACGCCGTGCACGCTCGACCGCAGCAGGAAGTGGTTCTGCTGGTCGTAGAGCGGGAGGACGGTGCCGCTGGACAGGATGATCTCCTGCGCCTGCTCGTAGAGGTCGCCGCGCTCGGACGTGTCCGAGGTCTGCGCTGCCTGCTGGAGCAGGTCGTCGAGCTCAAGGTCGTCGAGCTGGGCGAGGTTCGCGAAGTACCCGGACGGTGCCGGCGTGATGCTGGCGGAGTCGTACAGGATGCGGAGGACGTCCGCGCCCACCTTCGTGTAGGGCGCGCTGACGACGTCGTACTCGTTCGCCGCGAGGGCCGCGTACCAGCTGGAGAGGTCGAGCTCCTGCAGCACGACCTTGAAGCCGACGGCCTTCTCGGAGGCCTGGATCTGCTGGAACAGGCTGCGCTCGGCGGGGACGGACTGGTTCGTCGACACCGGGAACGTGACGGTCAGCTGCTCACCGTCCTTCTCGCGGATGCCGTCGCTGCCCACCTTCCAGCCGGCGTCGTCGAGGAGTCGCTTCGCCTTCGTCGGTGAGTACTCGAACAGGCTCTTGTCGGAGTACCCGTACGGCTCGACGCTGGAGAGCACCGAGTACGAGCGCTTCGCCGTCCCGAGGAAGAGCGACCGGATGCCGGGGTCGATCTCGGCGCCGGCGATGAAGGCCTTGCGGACGGCCTCGTCGCGGAAGACCCCGTGGCCGGAGTTCAGCTCGAGGCGGTTCGACGCACCGGGGCGCGGAGCGTCGAGGTCGCGGATGGACCCCTTCGACGAGGCCGCCTTGAGCTGGTCGGGCTGGGCGTTGTCGATGACGTCGACCTGGCCGGACTGCAGCGCCGCGTACCGCGAGGTCGAGTCGGGCAGGAAGCGCCACGTGATGCCGTCGAGGCGGGGCTCCGTGCTCCCGCGGAGCAGCGTGTAGTCGGCGTTCTTGCGGAGCGTCACCCGGTCGCCGTGCTTCCAGCCGGTGACCTCGAACGGGCCGGTGCCGACCGGCGACTCGCAGTTCACCGCCTGCGAGCGCTCCAGCGCCTTCGGGGACTCCATGCCGACCCACGGCTGCGAGAACGACTCGAGCAGCGCGCTGTCCGGCCGGCTCAGCGTCAGGGTGACCGTGTGGTCGTCGGTGGCCGTCGCCTTCGTGATCGACTGCAGCGCGAGGTACCCCGTGCTCGACGCGGTCGCCGGGTCCTGCACGTGCTCGATGTTCGCCACGACCGCGGCGGCGTCGAAGGGCGTGCCGTCGGTGAAGGTCACGTCGTCGCGCAGCGTGAAGGTGAGCGTCCTGCCGTCGTCGCTCGTCGTCCACGACTTCGCCAGCGCGGGGACGGGCTTGCCGTCGTCGAGCGCGGTGAGCTCCTCGATGTACTGGGTGGACAGGAGCGCCTGCGGGTAGTTGCCGCCGACGTGCGGGTCGAGGCAGGTCGGTTCGGCGTCGCCCGAGGCGTACGTGAGCGTGCCGCCGTCGACCGGTGTGCTGTTCGACGTCGCGGTGCCGCCACCGGTGCAGCCGGCGAGCACGAGGAGGAGTGCGGCGGCGCCGCCGACCACTGCGGTGGTTTTCTGTACTGAGTCCAAGATCATGGCTGGACGAGTCTAGCGGTTTACTGGGGCCCATGGACGAACCGATGCGCCGCGGTGGCCGCCCCCGACGCTCGAGCGCCGAGGTGCTCGCCGACGCCGCGGCCGAGCTGTTCCTCGAACAGGGCTACGGCCGGACCACGGTCGACCAGATCGCCGCGCGGGCCGGGGTCAGCCGCGCGACGTTCTTCAATTACTTCACGGCGAAGTCCGACGTGCTCTGGCTCGACCTCGACGCCGCGGTCGCGACGCTCCCGGCGTGCCTCGCCGCCTCGACCGAGGACTCCGCGGTGCGGGCCGTCGAGGCCGCGCTGCTCGCCACCGCCCGCGCCCACGACCCCGACCGGGTCCCCTGGGCGATCGCACAGGCCGAGGTGATGGGCATCGGTGCCGAGCTCGTGGCGAGCGTCGCGGCACGGGTGACGGCCCAGCACGCGGCGGTGGCGGCCTTCGTCGCCCGCCGGACGGGGGAGCACCCGGCGGCGCTCTGGCCCCAGACGGTGTCCGGCGCCATGCTCGGGGCGGCCGCAGCGGCCTTCGGCGTCTGGGTCTCGGACGGGGTCGGGCGCCGACCGCTCGTCGAGTACGTCGGGGCGGCGCTCACCCCGGTCGCAGCGGGTCTCGACTCCCACTGAGGTCCGGCCCAATAGGCTCTCTCCCCATGACCCGCGCGCGATGGACACGAACCGCGGTCTTCGCCGTGGTCGCCCTCGCGGGGGTGTTCGTCGCGTACTGGCACATCGGCCGACAGAGCACCTACGTCGACGAGTTCACCTACACGCGGGCCGGGTGGGACTACGTGCACGGGGTGCTCTCCTCGAACCTGCAGCACCCGCCGACCGGCAAGTACCTGTTCGGCGTCGCGCAGCTCGTGTTCGGCGAGGGCGTGCTCGGGCCCCGTCTCGTCGCCGCGACGGCCTCGTTCGGCACCGGCATCGTCCTGTTCGCCTGGCTCCGGCGTCCGATCGGGTACTGGGGCGCCGTGCTCGCCGCCGGGCTCTGGTGGCTCACGCCGCGTGCCGACTCGCCGACGTGGGCGGACGTCGCGTCCGGCACGGCCGCACGGATCGACCGGCTCGCCCTCCTCGAACCGCTGATGACCTTCTTCGCCGTGGCGGCGCTCGCCGCGGCCTGGCAGTGGGCGACCCGACCCCGACGCCCCGCCGACCGGACCACGGCCTGGGACGGCTGGTGGTGGATGGCGCTCGCCGGTGCCCTGCTGGCGCTGTCGGTCACGTCGAAGGTCACCACCACCGTCCTCGTGCTCGCGCTGGTCGCGGTCCCGCTGCTGTTCCGGCGCTGGTCCGGGCTGCTGACCGGGGGCGTCGCGGCCGCCGCGGCGTTCGCCGTGGTGTTCGTCGTCGCGTACGTGCCCGTCGGCGGGGTCCGGGCGATCACCTTCATGATCGAGTTCCAGGGCAAGCACGACACCCGCGGGCACATCATCTCGGTCCTCGGGAAGACGTACATGATCGCGCCGTGGTGGACGAACTTCGTGCGGGTCGTCGAGGGGGTCGGGTGGCCGACGGTCGTCGTGCTCCTGGTCGGGGTGGCCGCGGCGTTCGCGATCCGCCCGGACCGGCTCGTCGCGCTCCTCGGGATCGCGCTCGGGATCCTCGTCGTCTTCTACTCGACGGCCAACGTCGCACTGCCGCACTACTACCAGGCGTGGATGCCCTGGATCATCGCGCTCGCCGCCGTCGGGTACACCCGGCTCGCCCGGCTGCGGCCGCCGCTCACGACCGTGGTGGCGCTCCTCGCTGTCGTGGTGACGATCGTCCCCGCGTTCGTCGTGGTGCGGACCGTCGCCGAGACCCGCACCACCGGGTTCGCCCGGCTCGAGGGTGTCCTCGAGGACCGCGGGGTGCCGGACGACGTCCGCGTCCTCGTGTCGGGATCGGCGCAGCAGTCGTTCGCGGTGTTCATCGGCCGCCGTGGCGCGACCCAGGGGGTGACGCACGGGGACTACGGCGTGCTCGTCGCCGGGATCGACCCGCGGTTCCCGATGGACGACGACCTGCGGGCCCTGCTGCGGGAGCACCCGGAGCGGTTCGAGGAGTTCCGGCTCGACGCGCTGCGGGTGTGGGTCGTGCGGGACGGCCTGGTGATCGAGCGGCGGGGGGACACCGCGGCCCTGGTGCCCACCGACCGCGGCTGACCCGACCGCGCGGCAGCCGCGTGCGGCTCAGTCGGTCCGGAGCGTGCCGGCCCCGCCCGCGGCGACGTCCTCGGCCGTCCCGTCCCGCACCACCTCGGGCACATCGTCGCCCGTCGGCACGAGCGACTCGTCGCCGGGGTAGCTCAGGGTGAGCACGGCCTCCTCGATGTACTGGCTCTCCTCGAGGGACTTCTCGACGTCGCGCAACCGCACCGCCACGTGCTCCTCGTTCTCGTTGCCGGTCAGGTCGACCGCGGCGACGAGGTAGACCCGCGAGGGCCCGACGAACTCGAGGTGCAGGTAGGTGACGCGCTCGATCTGCGACCGCCCGAGCAGCTCGACGAGCACCGCGTTCTCCAGCTCCGGGGACGTGCTCTCCCCGAGCAGGAACCGGCGGTTGCGGTCGATCAGGACGATCGCGACGACCCCGAGCAGGATGCCGATCGCGATCGAGCCGACGGCGTCGAAGACCGCGAGGCCGGTGACCTGGTGGAGGAACACCCCGAGGAACGCGACCACGAGGCCGATGAGCGCCGCGGCGTCCTCGGCGAAGACGGCGCGGAGGGTCGGGTTCGACGACTGCAGGACGTGCCGGAGCACCGGCACCCGCCGCTTCGTCGCCGCGCCGTGCGCCTGCCGGTACGCCTGGAGGAAGCTCGTGCCCTCGAGGCAGAACGACAGCCCGAGGACGATGTAGTTCAGCAGCACGTCCTCGGCCGGCCCGGTGTCCCCGAGCTCGGTGATGCCGTGGTAGATCGAGACGATGGCGCCGGCGGTGAAGAGGCCGAACGCGGCGAACATCGACCAGATGTACGTCTCACGGCCGTAGCCGAGCGGATGCGCGGTGTCGCGCTTCCTCGAGCCACGCCGTTCGGCGACGAGCAGGAAGATCTCGTTGCCGGTGTCGGCCCACGAGTGCGCGGCCTCGGCGACCATGGACGCCGATCCGGAGATCAGGGAGGCGATCGTCTTGGCGATCGCGACGAGCAGGTTCGCGCCGAACGCGATGACGACGGTGAGCAGGGAATCGGGACGCTCCTGCTGCGCGGGGGCAGCATCTGACGAGGGCATCGCTCCAGCATGCTCCCGTCCCGCGGCGTGCGTGCCGCCGAGCACAGATCGATATACTGATATCTGTTATGCTGATTGCATGACCTCTCCACGTCTGCTCTGGATCGACCTCGCCAAGGGGGCGACCGTCACCTCGGTGCTCGTGATGCACTCGTTCGCCTTCGCGATCACCCTGACGGGCACGTCGAGTCCCGCGGCGGAGAAGGTGCTCTGGTTGCTCGAGCTCATGAACATGCCCGTGATGTTCCTGCTGGCCGGTCTCCTCTCCGCCGGGGCCCTCGAACACCGTCCCGGACGCTTCGTCACCACCCGCCTGCGCGGTGTGGTCTGGCCGCTCGTGATCTGGTTCGGTCTGTCGGTCGTGCTCGACACGACCCTCGGGGGCGAGAACGCCCTCAACCAGAGCCCCGACCCGGCACAGAGCGCCTTCTGGTTCCTGGTGGTGCTCGCCGGCGTCAGTGGGCTCGCCGTCCTCGTTCGCCGACTCCCTGCGACCCCGGTCGCGGTGGTCGCGGTCGTCGTCGCGATGCTGCTCGGCGCGGTCGACGGGCCTCGACACCTGTTCACGGACTTCGGGACGCCGGTCGCGATCCGCTACGGCTTCGCGGCGTGCTACTTCGTCGGGATCGCGATCGCCCGGTCGGAGCGGTGGTCGATCGGATCGGTGGCGACCTTCCGCACCGCGGGGCTCGCATGCAGTGGCCTCGTGGCGTTCATCGCCGTGCTGTTCGTGGCGGGCGTTCCGGGGCGCTTGATCTCGGAGAGCATCGCGACGGTTCCGACGATGTTGGCACTCTCGGTCGCGCAACTCGCCGTCTTCGCCGTGCTGCCCCGGATCCGGGTGCTCGAATGGCTCGGCGAGCACTCGATCGTCGTCTACGTCATGCACGTCGTGGTCTTCCAGCACATCGTGGGCGGACTCGTCGGCGCGGGGCTCTCGCCGTGGACGGCCGCCACGATCGCGGTGGTCGTCATGATGGTGCTCGTCGTCGTGACGTCCTGGCTGCGTGAGCGACAGCCTGCCATCGCGGCCCTGTTCACCTTCCCGGATCGTGCGCGACGGTCGACGCCGGAGCACGCCACCCGCGCGGTTGCTCCCGTCCGCTAAACTCGTGCACACAGGCGTCGATCCGGCCATCACCGGGGAGCCTCCGGAAGAACCCGGCCGTCAGCACCATCGACCGCCGGCAGTAGAACCGGGCGGACCGGGCCGCGCACGCCCCCGGCAACGAGCGGTCGCCCCGGGTCACCCGGAGCGGCAAGCGAGGTGGTACCGCGGAGCCTGCTCCGTCCTCGTGGTCCTGAGAACCGGCAACCCACAGGAGCCCCGCGGTGCGCTACCCACTTGATTCCGACGCAGACGGCGTCGTCCCGTCGCCGTCCTTCCCCGCCGTCGAGCAGGGGATCCTCGCCTTCTGGAAGGGCGACGGCACGTTCCAGGCGTCGATCGACCAGCGCGAGGGCTGCGACGAGTGGACGTTCTACGACGGCCCGCCGTTCGCCAACGGCCTGCCGCACTACGGCCACCTCCTGACCGGGTACGCGAAGGACGTCTTCCCGCGCTACCAGACCATGCGTGGCAAGCAGGTGCACCGCCGCTTCGGCTGGGACACGCACGGCCTGCCCGCCGAGCTCGAGGCG
Organism: Curtobacterium sp. NPDC087082; assembly: GCF_044745045.1. Classification (NCBI taxonomy): domain Bacteria; kingdom Bacillati; phylum Actinomycetota; class Actinomycetes; order Micrococcales; family Microbacteriaceae; genus Curtobacterium; species Curtobacterium sp. NPDC087082. The sequence continues at coordinate 279,001 of NZ_JBIUZN010000005.1, forward strand.
ATGCGCCAGCTCGGCATCACCGAGAAGCACGAGATCGACGAGATGGGCGTCGACGTCTTCAACGCCGCCGCCAAGAAGTCCGTCCTGCAGTACACCGACGAGTGGCAGCAGTACGTCACCCGCCAGGCGCGCTGGGTCGACTTCGAGAACGACTACAAGACCCTCGACGTGACGTTCATGGAGAGCGTGCTGTGGGCGTGGAAGCAGCTCTGGGACAAGGGGCTCGCGTACGAGGGCTTCCGGGTCCTGCCGTACTGCTGGAACGACCAGACGCCGCTGTCGAACCACGAGCTGCGCATGGACGACGACGTCTACAAGATGCGCCAGGACCAGTCCGTCACGGTGTCGTTCCCGCTGCAGGGTGCGCGCGCCGAGTCGCTCGGGCTGGCCGGCGTGCGTGCGCTCGCCTGGACGACGACCCCCTGGACCCTGCCCACGAACGCCGCGCTGGCCGTCGGGCCTGCGGTTTCGTACGTGGTGCTGCCCGCCGGTCCAGGAGGCGCGGCTGACGGTGGCGCCGCCGGTTCCGTCCACTATCTGCTGGCGTCGGACACCGTGGCCGCCCACGCGAAGGACCTCGGCTACGAGAGCGCGGAGGACGCCGCTGCCGCGGTCGTCCGCACCCTGACGGGTGCGGAGCTCGACGGCGTCGAGTACGAGCGCCTCTTCGACTTCCTCGCGGAGACCGAGGGCATGGAGAACGCCTGGAAGATCCTCGTCGCCGACTACGTCGAGACGGGCGAGGGCACCGGCATCGTGCACCAGGCCCCGGCCTACGGTGCCGACGACCAGGTGGTCTGCGCCGCGGCGGGCATCCCCGTGGTGCTGTCGCTCGACGAGGGCGGTGTCTTCACGTCGCAGTTCGGCGAGGTCGCCGGGATGCTCTGGTCGGACGCGAACAAGCCCCTCACGAAGGCCGTCCGCGACGCCGGTCGACTGCTCCGCCAGGCGTCCTACGAGCACAGCTACCCGCACTGCTGGCGCTGCCGGAAGCCCCTCATCTACAAGGCCGTGTCGAGCTGGTTCGTCCGCGTGACCGAGTTCCGCGACCGCATGGGCGAGCTCAACCAGGACATCAACTGGGTGCCGGACAACGTCAAGGACGGCCAGTTCGGCAAGTGGGTCGGCAACGCCATCGACTGGTCGGTGTCCCGCAACCGGTACTTCGGCACGCCGATCCCGGTGTGGCAGTCCGACGACCCCGAACACCCGCGTACCGACGTGTACGGCTCGCTCGAGGAGATCGAGCGTGACTTCGGTCGACTGCCGGTGAACGCCGACGGCGAGGTCGACCTGCACCGCCCGTTCATCGACGACCTGACGCGCCCCAACCCGGACGACCCCACCGGGAAGTCGACGATGCGCCGGATCACCGACGTGTTCGACGTCTGGTTCGACTCCGGGTCGATGCCGTACGCCCAGGTGCACTACCCGTTCGAGAACCGCGAGTGGTTCGAGTCGCACAACCCGGCCGACTTCATCGTCGAGTACATCGGGCAGACCCGCGGCTGGTTCTACGTCATGCACGTGCTGTCCACCGCGCTGTTCGACCGGCCGGCGTACAAGAACGTCATCAGCCACGGCATCGTGCTCGGCTCAGACGGCCAGAAGATGTCGAAGTCGCTCCGGAACTACCCGGACGTCTCCGAGGTGTTCGACCGCGACGGTGCCGACGCGATGCGCTGGTTCCTGATGTCGTCGTCGGTCATCCGCGGCGGGAACCTCGTCGTCACGGAAGAGGGCATCCGTCAGGGCGTCCGCGAGTTCCTGCTGCCGCTCTGGTCGACGTACTACTTCTTCACCCTCTACGCGAACGCGTCGGGGGAGTCCGGGTACCAGGCGTCGCGGAGCACGTCGAGCACCGACGTGCTCGACCGCTACCTGCTCGCGAAGACCCGGGTGCTCGTGTCGGACGTGCAGCAGCACCTCGACGCGCTCGACACCCCGCTCGCCGCCCAGGCCGTCCGCGACTTCGCCGACGTGCTGACGAACTGGTACGTGCGCCGGTCGCGCGACAAGTTCTGGCTCGGCGCCGAGTCCTCGCCCGAGGCCCGTGCCGCGTTCGACACGCTGTACACCGTGCTCGAGACGCTCACCCGCGTCGCCGCACCCCTCGCCCCGCTCGTGACCGATGCGGTCTGGCGGGGACTGACCGGCGGCCGCAGCGTCCACCTCGAGGACTTCCCCGACGCCGAGGAGTTCCCGGCCGACCAGGCGCTCGTCGACGCCATGGACCGCGTGCGGGACGTCGCCTCGAAGGGGCTCGCGCTCCGCAAGGCCACCGGCAAGCGCGTCCGCCTGCCCCTCGCCACCCTGACGCTCGTGGTGCCCGACCCGGCGGCCGTCGAGCCCTTCGTGGACATCCTCCGCGACGAGCTCAACGTCAAGCAGGTCGTGCTCGAGCAGCAGGAGGAGTCGTCGCTCGGTCGGTACGGCATCGAGCGGAAGCTCACCGTGAACGCCCGTGCCGCCGGACCCCGCATCGGCAAGCAGGTCCAGCAGGTCATCCCGGCTGCCAAGAAGGGCGACTGGACCGCGACCGAGTCCGGCGTGACCGTCGGCGGCGTCGACCTCGTCGAGGGCGAGTACACGCTCGACCTCACCGTCGCCGACGACTCCGTGGCGGTGGCGTTCCTCGACGGCGGCGGCTTCGCGGTGCTCGACACCGTGACGACGCCCGAGCTCGAGGCCGAGGGGCTCGCCCGCGACGTCGTCCGCGCCGTCCAGCAGGCCCGCCGTGACGCCGACCTCGACGTCAGCGACCGCATCGTCCTCACCCTCGGTGCGGACGAGGTCGCCGACGCGGCGGTCCGCACCCACCAGCAGCTCATCGCGGGGGAGACCCTGTCGACGAGCGTCGAGATCGTGCCCCTCGGGGCAGACGCCACCACCACCGACGTCGGTGACGGTGCGAAGGTGACCGTGGAGGTGTCACGCGCATGAGCGAGTACCCCGAAGAGCCGTCCGAGGACGGCATCGAGATCCCCGTCGGCCCCGCCGGTGCGACGGACCCCGCCGACGCCGTGCCCTACGGCGCGGACGACGACGAGGTCAAGCGCGTCGAGGCGGCCCTGTACGCCCGGATCGGTGAGCAGTCGCCCGAACACCGGCTGTCCGCGACCCGGCGCGCCGTCGAGCTCCTCGGCGACCCGCACCTGTCGTACCCCGTGATCCACCTGACCGGCACGAACGGCAAGACCTCGACCGCGCGCATGGCCGAGAGCATCGTCCGGGCACACGGCCTCCGGACCGGCCTCATGACGAGCCCGCACCTGGTGTCGATCCGGGAGCGCATCGTCATCGACGGCACCCCGATCGCCGCCGACCGCTTCGTGGAGAACTGGGACGACATCGCCCCGATCCTCGAGATGACCGACCAGGAGCTCACCGACAAGGGCGAGCTCCCGCTGACCTTCTTCGAGGCGCTGACCGTCCTCGCCCTGGCGTGCTTCGCCGAGGCGCCGGTCGACGTCGCCGTGATCGAGGTCGGCATGGGCGGCGAGTGGGACTCCACCAACGTCGTGCAGAGCCAGGTGCAGGTGTTCACGCCGATCGCGATCGACCACGCCAAGCAGCTCGGCAGTACCGTCGCCGAGATCGCCCGCACGAAGTCCGGCATCATCAAGCCCTCGTCGTCGATCGTCTCGAGCGCACAGACGCCCGAGGCGCTCGCCGAGCTGCAGCGCGCGGCCGAGCTCACCGAGTCGACCCTCGCGGTCGAGGGGGACGGCTTCCGGCTCGTCGACGTGACGCCGGCCGTCGGCGGCCAGCTCATCACCGTGCAGGGCATCGCCGGACGCTACGACGACCTGTTCCTGCCGCTCTTCGGCCGGCACCAGGCGCACAACGCCGCCGTCGCGATCGCCGCCGTCGAGGCCTTCCTCGGCCGCGGCTCGCAGGCCCTCGACGAGGACGTCCTGTCCGAGGGACTCGCCGGTGCGACCAGCCCCGGCCGGCTCCAGCCGATTGCCACCGGACCAACCGTGGTGGTCGACGCGGCGCACAACCCGCACGGCGCACGCGCGCTCGCCGAGGCGCTCCCCGTGGCGTTCCCGTCCGAGCACGTGGTCGGCGTCGTCGGCATCCTCGGCGACAAGGACGCCCGCGGCTTCGTCCGCGCGCTCAAGGACACCGTCGCGACCTTCGTCGTGACCCAGCCGCCGGGGGAGCGTGCCCTCGACGCGGACGAGTTCGCCCGGGTCGTGGTCGACGAGGTCGGCGAGGACCGGGTCGTCGTCGAGCCGTCGCTCGAGGCCGCCCTCCAGGAAGCCCGTGACCTCGCGGACGACGCCGAGGCGGACGACGCCATGGTGCTCGTCGCGGGCTCGATCGTGATGGTGGGCCGGGTCATGGACCTGGTCCACGCCGAAGGCGGGACGAAGTGACGGACGCGGGCCGCGCCTCCAGGACCCCACGCGCGCCGCGCACCCGTCGGCCGCGACGCGATCGCGGCGCACGGGAGAGCCTGCTGTCGATCACCCTCGTGCTCGAGGCGATCATGTTCTTCTTCCCGATGCTCGTCGTGTTCGGCAAGGGGACGCTCCCGCCAGCGGTCGCGTTCGGCGGTGGCATCGGCTCGATGATCGTGCTGGCACTGGCCTCTCGCCTGACCGGCAACCGCGCCGGTGTAGGGTTCGGGTGGCTGCTGCAGGCGGCCATCCTCGCCACCGGGTTCATCGAACCGTTCATGTTCGCCGTGGCCGTGGTGTTCCTGGCGCTGTGGGTCTTCTGCTTCGTCAAGGGCGGTCAGCTCGACCGTCAGAACGCCGCGAGACGCGCGGCCCTCGGCGAGGACTGACCACCCCGTTCGACCACGAAACACCAGGAGTTCCGCGTGTCCGATCTCGAAGAGACCCTCGTCCTCGTCAAGCCCGACGGCGTCGCCCGCCAGCTCACCGGTGAGATCCTCCGCCGGATCGAGGCCAAGGGCTACGAGATCGTCGACCTGAAGATGGTGACGGCGCCCCGTGACCTGCTCGACGCCCACTACGAGGAGCACCAGGGCAAGCCGTTCTTCGAGCCCCTCGTCGAGTTCATGCAGTCCGGCCCGGTCGTCGCCGTGCGCGTCGCCGGCAACGGCGTCATCGCCGGCTTCCGGTCGCTCGCCGGCACCACCGACCCGACCTCGGCCGCGCCCGGGACGATCCGCGGTGACCTCGGCCGCGACTGGGGCCTCAAGGTGCAGCAGAACCTCGTGCACGGCTCCGACAGCCCCGAGTCGTCGGCGCGCGAGCTCGCGCTCTGGTTCGCCTGAGTCCGGAGGATCGACGCGTGACGAACAACGACCGTCCCTCGAAGAACGAGCGTCGCCAGCACGCCCGTGACGTCGCCCGGCAGCGCGCCGAGGCCGAGAAGCGCCGCAAGCGCCGCAACCGCTGGTTCCTGCAGGGCGGCATCGGCCTCGGGATCATCGCCGTCGCCGCGATCGTCGCGATCGTGGTGGTGAACGTGAACAACCAGCCCGCCGTGTCCGCGGCCGGGCCGAAGAACATGGCGACCGGTGCGATCCAGTTCACCGGCAGCGACGGCACGGTCACCCCCGTGACCTCCGGCGCGGTGTCGGCGAAGGCCACCCCGTCCCCGGTGCCCACCGCGGCCGCCGACGGGAAGGTCCAGGTCACCGAGTACGTCGACTGGGCCTGCCCGGTCTGCAAGCAGTTCGAGGCCGCCTACGCCGACCAGATCCTCGACAAGGTGAAGTCCGGCGACGCGACGCTCGCGATCCAGCCCGTGTCGATCCTCGACCGCAGCTACCAGAACTCGCGGTACGCCAGCCGGGCCGCGAACGCCGCGATGTGCGTCGCGAACTACGCGCCGGACAAGTTCCTCGACGTCCAGACGCAGTTCTTCGACAACCAGCCGGAGGAGGGCACGAAGGGCCTGACGAACGCCGAGATCGCGAAGCTCGTCACGGCCGGCGGCGCGACCGGGTCGAACGTCTCCGAGTGCCTGTCGAGCGAGCGCTTCCGCGGGTGGGTGACGAAGTCCACGAACGCCGTGCTGGCCGATCCGGCACTGCAGGGCACGCAGGGCTTCGGCACGCCGACCGTCCTCGTGAACGGCAAGAAGATCGCCACGCTGACCGACGTCATCACCGAGATCGACGCCGCGTCGAAGTAGCACGCTGGACGACGACGGCCCCCGCTTCCGATCGGAAGCGGGGGCCGTCGTCGTCCGGGGCAGCCGGGACTACGCCTTCCCGCCGTTCTGCTCCACGAACGCGGCGAAGGCGTCCGTGTCGGTGAGCGAGCCGTTGTACTGCTTGCCGTTGACGATCACGGTCGGGGTACCGGTGACCTTGTCGAGCGACGAGTTCGGGATCGGGTCGTTGAGCACCCGGTTCGTCGCGTCGGCAACCCACCCGGCGAACTTCTGGTCCGTGATGCAGGACGCCACGTTCTCGTTCGTCGCCCCGGCGGCCTTCGCCAGCGATGCGAGCTTGTCGTTCGTGAGGCCGCGCGTGCTCTCGGACGGCTGGTTCTCGTAGAGCGACGTGTTGTACGCGAGGAACGCGTCCGGGTCGTAGTTCGCGACGCAGGCTGCGGCGGCGGCCGAACGGGTCGAGTACTTCGAGCCGAGGGACACGCGGTCGAGCAGGTTGAACGGGTGCAGCTCGAGCGTCGCCGAGCCGTCCTTCACCCACTGCTGGATCTGGGACATCTGGCTCGTCTCGAACTGGTTGCAGTACGGGCACATGTAGTCCGAGTACACCGTGATGTTCGCGACGGAGTCGTCCTGCTTCGTCGGGGTCGGCTTCCCGCCCTCCGGCGTGGCCTTCGTGGTGACCGGGACGATCTGCCCGTTCGAGCCCGTCAGGAGCACACCGTCGCTCGCCATGTTCTTCGGCCCGGGGCCGGCGGGTTGCACGGAGTTCGCGACCGCCACGACGACGATCGCGGCGACCGCGAGCGCGCCGACGATGATGCCGCTGATCCCCAGGGTCTTGTTGCGGCGTCGACGCGCCTGCTCCTTCGCGCGGGCGAGGCGTGCGCGCTCCCGCGCTGCCTCCCGCCGGGCCTTCTTGCTCTCGTTCTCGCTCATCGCCATCGAGCGTAGGTCGTGCCGGTGGGGCGATCGGCCGATCTGGCTGGGAAGGACCCAGGAATTCGATGACGCGTCATCGGCAACGCTCAGCGGGCGCTCAGAAGGAGGAGAGGACCCGCGGGAACACGATGAGGATCGACACGGCGATGAACAGGTAGTTCGCCAGCGGGAAGGCCCAGCAGAAGGGCAGCAGGGTCCGACCGAGCCGCTGGGCGCCGGCGCCGAAGCGTCCCTGCGCGGCGTTCCAGATCGTGAACACCCAGAACATCGGGATCGTCATCGACCACACGAGCATGCACCACGGGCAGAGCGCGCCGATGAACCAGACGGTCTGGGTGAAGAGCCACGTGACGAAGACCCACGCCAGGAACACGCCCGCGTTGAACGCGATCCAGAACCAGCGCGAACCGTTCCGGAACCCGGCCAGGAGCATGACGGCGACGGCGATCGGCGCGACGAAGCCCATGACGCCGAGCAGCGGGTTCGGGAAGCCGAGCAGGTGCCCCTGCCAGCTGGCCATCACGTCGGAGCAGTTGATGAACGGGTTGACGTCGCAGGACAGCACTGCCTGGGGGTGCGCGTACTTCTCGAACTCGTCGATGACCAGTCGGAACGCCCCGTAGAGACCCACCGCGCCGGTGATCAGGAGGAAGACGCCCATGGCGATCGGACGGCGGACGGCAGGTGCTGGCGTGCTCACGGCGTCATCATCGCATGCTCGATCCGGTCCTTTCCCGGTGCGGCATGCGATAATCCCTGGAGGTCGTGCGGCCATCCGCACGACGACGAAAGCTTTCCGGGCCCAGCCCGGACGATCAGGTGCGGTGAGAGCGCACCGTGACCGGGACGCGCGCGACGCGACGGTCACAAGACAGCGAACGCGGGGGCGTGGTCGCCACCCGCTACAACTACAGAATTCCCGCCGTCCGGACAGGATGCGAGCGGGGTCAAGGAGTGCACCAGGTCCATGGTGGAGCAGAACAACGACAACACGAACAACGAAGAAGTCGCACCGAAGCGTCGAGGCCGCCTGTTCGGCGGTCGGCGCGCCCGGTCGGCCGGCCAGGAGGCACGGGGTGACGCCGCGCAGACGGGTCCCGTCGAGCAGGTGACCGGGTCTCCGGCGGACGGCACGTCCGACGCCGGCGCGGAGACGCTCGCGGTGACGGACGCAGCGCCGGACGCCGGGGGAGCGCCGGAGGCGCCCACCGTGTCGGTCGCGGTCGAGGCGACCGCCGGCGGCGACGAGCCGCACGATGTGAGCACCCTCACGGGCGACCTGCCGGTCATCACGGCCGGTGACGACACCGAGACCGCAGCCGCACCGGCCGCGACGGTCGAGGCGGACGCGAGCAGCGCCTCCAGTCCGGCGGAGCCCGTCGACGAGCCGTTCGTCCCCAAGGCGACGAGCACGCTCAGCCTGATCTTCCACGCCCCGGTCCTGCCGGACCTGCCCGAGCGCGCGCCCCGTCACGACGAGGACGACGACGACGAGCAGGGCGGCGGACGCCGTCGGTCGCGTCGCCGCGGCACGAGCGCCGACCGCGAAGGCCGTGAGCCGCGCGAACCGCGCGAGCCGCGGGACCACCAGGAGCCCCGCCGCCGCGAGGTCGAGTACATCACCGAGCCGCAGAAGGTGAAGGGCTCGACGCGGCTCGAGGCGAAGAAGCAGCGCCGCCGCGACGGGCGCGATGCCGGTCGTCGTCGCCAGGTCGTCACCGAGGACGAGTTCCTCGCCCGCCGCGAGAGCGTCGACCGGCAGATGATCGTCCGGTCGAGCGCCTCGAAGATCGAGATCGGCGTGCTCGAGGACGGTGTCCTCGCCGAGCACTACGTGACGAAGTCGCACAACGTGTCACTCATCGGCAACGTGTACCTCGGCAAGGTGCAGAACGTCCTGCCCTCGATGGAGGCGGCGTTCGTCGACATCGGTCGCGGTCGCAACGCCGTGCTGTACGCGGGCGAGGTCGACTGGAACTCGGTCGACACCGGCAACCACGGGCGTCGGATCGAAGCCGCGCTCAAGCCGGGCGACAAGGTCCTCGTGCAGGTCACGAAGGACCCGGTCGGGCACAAGGGCGCCCGTCTGACGAGCCAGGTCTCGCTGCCGGGTCGCTACCTCGTGTACGTGCCGAACGGCTCGATGAACGGCATCTCGCGCAAGCTGCCGGACACCGAGCGTGCGCGCCTCAAGAAGATCCTCAAGGAGGTCCTCCCGGAGCACGCGGGCGTCATCGTCCGCACCGCCGCCGAGGGCGCGACCGAGGAGCAGCTCACCCGCGACGTGCAGCGCCTCACCAGCCAGTGGGAGGCGATCCAGAAGAAGGTCGCGAACGGCCAGGCGCCGGTCATGCTCCACTCGGAGCCGGACCTGCTCGTGAAGATCGTCCGCGACGTCTTCAACGAGGACTTCACCAAGCTCATCATCGACGGCTCCGCGGCGCGCGAGACGATCGACGAGTACCTCACCGCGGTCGCGCCGGACCTCAAGGACCGCGTCGAGATCTACGACGGCCCGGACTCCTTCGAGGAGTACCGCCTCAACGAGCAGATCGAGAAGGCCCTCGACCGCAAGGTCTGGCTGCCCTCCGGTGGTTCGCTCGTGATCGACCGCACCGAGGCCATGACGGTCGTCGACGTCAACACGGGGAAGTTCGTCGGGTCCGGCGGCAACCTCGAGGAGACCGTCACGAAGAACAACCTCGAAGCGGCCGAGGAGATCGTCCGCCAGCTCCGCCTGCGGGACATCGGCGGCATCATCGTCGTCGACTTCATCGACATGGTGCTCGAGTCGAACCGCGACCTCGTGCTGCGTCGACTCGTCGAGTGCCTCAGCCGTGACCGGACGAAGCACCAGGTCGCCGAGGTCACCTCGCTCGGCCTCGTGCAGATGACCCGCAAGAAGATCGGCGTGGGGCTCCGCGAGTCCCTCGACGAGGTCAACGCCAAGGTCAACGACAACAACGCCGACCCGGGGCCGTCGAAGAGCCGTCGCAAGAGCCGCGGTGGGGCCGGCAACGGCGGGTCCAACGGTTCGAACGGTTCGAACGGTTCGAACGGTGGGAACGGGTCGAACGGCGGGTCCGGCAACGGTTCGTCGTCGAACGGCTCGTCGCACGCGCACCAGATCACGGACGACGTGAAGAGCGCGCTGTCCCGGATCGCCGCATCGACCATCCCGCACGAGGAGCACGACGGGGCTGCGACCCCGGCTTCGGCGTCCTCTGCGGTGTCGGCGGATTCGGCGGCATCGGCTGCATCGGCGGCATCGGCTCCGGAGGCACCCGCCGCGGAGTCCGGTCCGGACACCGGCGCGTCGCAGTCCGAGCACGGCGAGCAGTCGTCGGGCTCGAAGCGTCGACGTCGTCGTGGTGGCCGCGGTGCCGGTGCGCCCGAGACGACGGCGGACACCGCGTCCGGCTCGTCCACGGCGCCCGATGCACCGTCCGCGCCCGAGCAGGGCACGTCGGCTGCTGCCGCTCCGGCTGCGGCGGCTCCGGTCGCTGCTGCCCCCGTCGTCGAGGACGTGCCGGCCAAGGCGCCGACCCGCCGTCGGGTGAGCTCGAGCGCCCCGGTGACCCCGGCCGAGACCTCGGTCGCGATCCTCGACATCCCGATCGCCGCCACGAAGCGCGAGCCGCGCCAGGTCAGCGGGGACGCCGAGTCCCTGCTCGACTCCGTGCTGCAGGCGCTCCCGGAGCCCAAGCAGCCGGGGCAGGGCCGTTCGCGGTCCCGTCGCGTCTCGTCCCCGAGCATCAGCGCACCGGCGACGGCCGAGGGTGACGACACCGACGACGGCGCCGTGATCCTGGGGAACTGACGATGTCGAACCCCGGCGATCCGCAGCGGTCGCAGCACGATCGTGGGTACTACGGCGCGGGCTGGTCCCAGCCCGCGCCGCCCGCCGGTGCCCCGCAGCAGCCGGGCGGAGCGTACGGGGGACCGCAGCAGTCCGGTGCCCCGTACGGCGGGCCGCAGCAGTCCGGCGTCCCGTACGGTGCGCCGCAGGGCGGCCCGTACCGCGGGCCGCAGTACGGCGGGTCCGGGCCGGCTCCGCGCCCACCGCGGACGCCGGCGGATCCGCGTCGGGCCTTCGCTCCGGGAGCGTCGGTCACGAACACGGCCGGCGCGCTCATCGCCGTCGTGTCGATCGTCCTCGTCGAGTTCGTCTCGGGGCTCGTCGGCCTGCTCGGCGCCTCGTTCGTGGTGCACCCGTTCGCGAGCTACGGCGCGGGCGGCAGCCTGGTCGGCGGGTTCGTGTCCGGGGTGTTCGCCACGCCGTTCCCGTTCTACGCCGGGGCCTTCCTCGCGCTGGCGTTCCTCACGCCCGTCGACCGACGGAGCCCGCTGCCGACGGTGCTCCTCCGCGCCGTGCTCGCCGGGGCCGCTGGAACGATCGCCCTGGCGCTCGTCGGGGTCTTCACGGGCACGTTCAGCGCCGTCCGCTCCGGAGGCGCCCAGCTCCTCATCGACGTCGTCACCCGCCCGCTGCAGTCCGGTGTGCCGTTCACCCTGATGCTCATCGCGACGTCGACCGCGGCGTGGCTCTGGCTCGGGCGGCCAAGGGGCGGACGTCGTGCGCCCGGAGCACCCGGCACGCCCGGGACGGTCCGACCGGCCGACGCGGTGCCGCCGGCGACCGTGCAGCCGTCGTCGCAGCAGGGTCAGCCGGGGCAGCCGGGGGCGCAGGGGGGCCAGGTGCCGCCGTACGCGCCGCCGCAGCCCCCGTCGAACCCGTGGGGTGGTCCGGCGCCGCGCTGAGCCGCTGAGCGGCCGCGTGCGGCTCGTGGCCGTGTGCCGGCTGCCGGGCGCCGGGCGCCGACGTGGTGCGACATGGTCGAGGTCGTCCGACGTCGACCATGTCGCACGTTGCGTGCGCCGTCCGTTGCGGACGCGGGGGTGCGACATCCCCGACGTCGTCCGACCTCGGCGATGTCGTTCGGGCTCGCCACGCGCGACGGTGCCGCACCGCCGCGCCGCGCCGCGCCCGGGAGTCGGCCGCGCACCGTGGGAGGTGCCCGGCGGGGCGGGGGTGCGCCGCGCCTCCTGGACCGCCGCGCGCCACCGCGCCGTGCCGCGTGCGAGGTGCCGGGCAGGGTGCGAGGGAACGACCGCCACACCCAGCACGGGACGTCGCACCGTGCGTGGGTGGCCGCGCGCTCAGAACGTGTGCTTGTCCCGCTGGGCGACCCGCAGCCCGCTGCCGATCAGGCGCAGGACCAGCTCCCGCCCGGTGACCGCCGTGGCCCCCGCGGCGACGAGTTCCTCGTAGCGCGACAACGGCACGTCGTAGTGGTCGTGGTCGAACGCACGGCGTGGGATACCGACGCGTCCAGCGAACTCGTGCAGCTCGTCGTATGATGTGTCACTGACGAGGTGCGACCACAGAGTGTCGTGTGCGGGCCACGTCGGCGGGTCGATCATCACGGTCACACGGCAATCGTACGTGTGTCGCCGTTTGACCGGACCTGGGGGCATCGAGTATTCTCGATCCCTGGTGTCAGCGGGCCGTTCTGCCTGCGTCGCCGATCGGGCCCGGCCCTCCGGGAACCGCTCGTGCAGAAGTGGGCACCCGAGACTTCCCTCAAGCAGAGTTACGTAAGGATTTCCACGTGGTTTACGCAGTAGTGCGCGCCGGCGGCCGTCAGGAGAAGGTCGAGGTCGGCACGATCATCACGATCGACCGTGCCAAGGCCGACGACAAGGGCAACATCGACCTCGCCCCGGTGCTCCTCGTGGACGGTGACAAGATCACGTCGGCGGCTTCCGAGCTCGCCAACGTGACGGTCACCGCCGAGGTGCTCGAGGACCTCCGCGGTCCGAAGGTCGTCATCCAGAAGTTCAAGAACAAGACCGGGTACAAGAAGCGTCAGGGTTTCCGCGCTGAGCTCACCCGCGTCAAGATCACCTCGATCGCGTAAGGCGGGAGTAGAAGATGGCACACAAGAAGGGTGCGAGCTCCACTCGCAACGGTCGTGACTCGAACGCACAGCGCCTCGGCGTGAAGCGCTTCGGTGGCGAGGTCGTCAACGCCGGTGAGATCATCCTCCGCCAGCGCGGTACCCACTTCCACCCGGGCGCCAACGTCGGCCGCGGTGGCGACGACACGTTGTTCGCCCTCTCGGCCGGTGCGGTCGAGTTCGGCACCAAGGGCGGCCGCAAGGTCGTCAACATCGTCAACGCGTAAGCAGTTCGACGATCTGACTCTGCGGGAGGGGCGGGCCACGTGCCCGCCCCTCCCGTTCTTTCGTTGCAACACCAAGGAGTGGACCCATGGCGACCTTCGTCGACCGCGTGACCCTGCACCTCACCGCGGGGAACGGCGGCAACGGCTGCGTGTCGGTCCGCCGTGAGAAGTTCAAGCCGCTTGCCGGCCCGGACGGCGGCAACGGCGGTGACGGTGGCGACATCGTCCTCGTCGCCGACCCCCAGGTGACGACCCTGCTCGGCTACCACCGCTCGCCGCACCGTTCCTCCAAGAACGGGCAGCCCGGCATGGGCGACATGCGGAGCGGCATCAGCGGTGAGACGCTCGAGCTCCCGCTGCCGATCGGCACCGTGGTGTACGACGAGAACGGCGACGTCCTCGCGGACATGACCGAGCCGGGCATGCGTGTCGTCATCGCCCCCGGCGGTCAGGGCGGTCTCGGCAACGCCGCGCTCTCGACCACGAAGCGCAAGGCCCCCGGGTTCGCGCTGCTCGGCACCGAGGGCTGGGCCGGTGACGTCAGCCTCGAGCTGAAGACCATCGCCGACGTCGCCCTCGTCGGGTTCCCGAGCGCCGGCAAGTCCTCGCTCATCGCCGCGATCTCCGCCGCGAAGCCGAAGATCGCCGACTACCCGTTCACGACCCTCACGCCGAACCTCGGCGTCGTCGAGTCCGGGTCCACCCGCTTCACCGTCGCCGACGTCCCCGGTCTGATCGAGGGCGCGTCGGAGGGCAAGGGCCTCGGCCTCGAGTTCCTCCGTCACGTCGAGCGCTGCGAGGCACTCCTGCACGTGATCGACTGCGCCACCCTCGACCCCGGCCGTGACCCGATCAGCGACCTCGACGTCATCCTCGGCGAGCTCGAGCGCTACCCGGTCCCCGAGGGCCAGGTGCCGCTGCTCGAGCGCCCGCAGATGATCGCGCTCAACAAGGTCGACGTGCCCGAGGCCGAAGAACTCGCCGCCTTCGTGCGCGACGAGCTCGAGGGCCGTGGCTATCGCGTCTTCCCGATCTCGACCGCGTCCCGCAAGGGCCTGCGCGAGCTGACGTTCGCGCTGGCCGACGTCGTGGAGCAGGCCCGCGCCTCCCGTGCCGCCGAGCCGGTGGCCGAGCGCATCGTCCTCCGCCCCAAGGCGGTCGACGACAAGCCCTTCACCATCCGCGCCGAAGGCGGCGAGGAGCACCGCTTCTACCGCATCCGCGGTGCGAAGCCGGAGCGCTGGGTGCAGCAGACCGACTTCACCAACGAAGAGGCGATCGGCTACCTCGCCGACCGCCTGGCGAAGCTCGGCGTCGAGGACGGCCTGTTCAAGGCCGGAGCCGTCGCCGGGTCCACCGTCGTCATCGGTGGCGACGGCGGCACGATCTTCGACTGGGAGCCCACGCTCACCTCGACCGCGGAGCTCATCACGAGCGCCCGCGGGACCGACGCCCGGATCGGCGCGACCTCGCGTCCGACCCGCAACGAGCGTCGCGAGGAGTACTTCGAGCGCATGGACGCCAAGGCCGCGGCGCGTGCCGAGCTCGAGCAGGAGCGCATCGCCGGGCTGTGGGCGGAGGACGGAGACCTGTCTCCCGCCGAAGCCGACCGGGATGACAGGGACTGACCACAGCATGACCGACACGACCGCACGCACCGACCTCGGACCCGTCACCCGGCGCGAGGACATCCCGCGTGCCAAGCGGATCGTGGTCAAGGTCGGGTCGTCGTCGGTCAGCGGTGACAACACCGGGCAGATCGCTCCGCTCGTCGACGCCATCGCGGCAGCGCACGCCCGGGGGACCGAGGTCGTCCTCGTGTCCTCCGGTGCCATCGCCACCGGGTTCCCGTTCCTCGGGCTCGAGGGCCGCCCCGACGACCTCGCCACCCAGCAGGCCGCCGCCGCGACCGGGCAGAACGTCCTGATGTTCCGGTACCAGAAGGAACTCGACCGGCACGCGGTCGTCGCGGCGCAGATCCTCCTGACCGCGGGGGACCTGCAGAACCCGACGCACCGGGTGAACGCGCAGCGGGCCATCGACCGGTTGCTCGCACTGCGGGTGCTGCCGATCGTGAACGAGAACGACACCGTGGCGACGCACGAGATCCGCTTCGGGGACAACGACCGGCTCGCGGCGCTCGTGGCCCGGCTGCTCGGGGCCGATGCGCTCGTGCTGCTGTCCGACGTGGAGTCGCTCTACACGCGGCCCCCGGAGCAGCCCGGCGCGGAGCCGATCACGCACGTGCCGTTCGGCGACGAGCTCGCCGGGGTCACGTTCGGGTCGATCGGTGCCGCGGGCGTGGGGACCGGGGGAGCGGGGACGAAGGTCGCTGCCGCCCGGCTCGCGGCCGAGGCCGGCACGGCGGTGCTCGTGACGGCGACGGCGCTCGTGGAGCGGGCGTTGGCGGGGGAGCAGGTCGGGACCTGGTTCGAGGCGGCGGCGCGGGGCTGACGGGGGCCGGTTCCGGTTCGTTCGGTTCGGTTCGGTTCGGTACGGTTCGGTTCGGGAGGCGCGGGTCGGCTGCGGCGCGCCGCTCACGTCCGCCGAGGGGGCATTGTTCGTCACGCTCGGCGCCTCCGAGCGACGGATTCCGCGACCTCGGCGGCACGCCTGCGGCGTGTCGTGCCCGCTCGCGAGGCGCGCGGACCGAGAGGTGCGGGCGCTGCGGGCGTGTGCTGACTCCTCCACAGGAGCCGCGCCTCCAGGGCCCTCCACAGGCGAGCCGGACCGCCGTCATGTGGCGGACCCCCGCGCCTAGAATCGAGCCATGTCGCTGACCGCATCCGCCCCGACCCTGACCGGCAAGCTCGTCGCTGCGCGCGACGCGGCGTCGGTCCTCGCCACGGCGACGACCGCGGTGAAGGACGCGGCGCTCCTCGCGATCGCGGCGGGCGTGCGACAGGCGACGGACGAGATCGTCGCGGCCAACCACGAGGACCTCCTGGCGGGCGAGGAGAGCGGGCTCTCGTCCGGGCTCCTCGACCGGCTGCGGCTCGATCCCGTCCGCATCGACGCCCTCGCCGCCGCGGTCGAGCACGTCGTCGGCCTCACCGACCCGGTCGGGCAGCACGTCCGCGGGTCGCGGTTGCCGAACGGGCTGCAGCTCGCCCAGGTGCGGGTGCCGTTCGGGGTCGTCGGCGCGATCTACGAAGCGCGGCCGAACGTCACGGTCGACATCGCCAGCCTCGCGCTGAAGAGCGGCAACGCGGTCGTGCTCAGGGGCGGCTCGGCGGCGCAGCGCACCAACGCGGTGCTCGTCGCCCGGATCCAGGACGCCGTCGCCTCGGCGGGGCTGCCGCGCGAACTCGTGCAGACGATCGACGAGTTCGGGCGTGCCGGCGCGACCGACCTGATGCGGGCGCGCGGGCTCGTCGACGTGCTCATCCCGCGGGGCAGCGCGTCACTGATCCAGACCGTCGTGACCGAGTCGCAGGTGCCCGTGATCGAGACGGGTGCCGGGGTCGTCCACGTGTTCCTCGACGAGTCGGCCCCGCTCGACCGGTCGATCGACATCGTCCTGAACAGCAAGGTGCAGCGGCCCAGCGTGTGCAACGCGCTCGAGACGCTCCTCGTGCACGAGCGGGCGGCCGACCGGCTCCTGCCCTCGCTGGCCGACCGGCTGCGGGCCGCGGGCGTCACGCTCCGCGGTGACGACGCCACGCGGGTGCTCGTGCCCGGTGTGCTCCGGGCGACGGACGACGACTGGGGGACCGAGTCGATGGACCTCGACCTGTCCGTCCGGGTGGTGCCCGACGTCGACGCGGCGATGGCGCACATCGCGCGCTGGTCGACGCACCACACCGAGTCGATCGTCACGAACGACGTCGACACGGCCGAGCGCTTCCTGGCCGAGGTCGACTCCGCGGTCGTGATGGCGAACGCCTCGACGCGGTTCACCGACGGCGGGGAGTTCGGGTTCGGTGCCGAGGTGGGGATCTCCACGCAGAAACTGCACGCTCGTGGGCCGATGGGGCTGCCCGAGCTGACGAGCACCAAGTGGATCGTGCGCGGGCAGGGACAGATCCGCGGCTAGACTGAACGGCGAATTCCCCCGACCGAACGGAGCATCGGATCAATGACCTTCCTCGCAGAAGCCGCTGAGCACGCCTCGGGGGTCCCCGCGTACGTGTTCCCGCTCGTCGGTGCCCTCTTCTTCGCGTTCCTCGGGTTCGTGACCTGGAGCTTCCGCGACGTGGCCTACCGCCACTCGCACAAGTTCGAGGCCACGCGCACCCACGAGACGGGTGTCGACGAGTTCGGTCGCGCCGAGCACTGACCCGCGACTCCATGCTCGAGAGCACGGGGCGGCCTCGCATCGGCGTGATGGGTGGCACGTTCGACCCGATCCACAACGGCCACCTCGTGGCAGCGTCCGAGGTGGCGCGCGCGTTCGACCTCGACGAAGTGGTCTTCGTCCCCACGGGGCAGCCGTACATGAAGTCCGGTGTGACCGACGCCGAGCACCGCTACCTCATGACCGTCGTCGCCACGGCGTCGAATCCGATGTTCACCGTGAGCCGCGTGGACATCGACCGCCCGGGCCCGACCTACACGGTCGACACGCTGAAGGACCTGCACGAGCAGCGACCCGACGCGCAGCTGGTCTTCATCTCCGGCGCAGACGCCGTCCAGCAGATTGTCGACTGGAAGGACCATGATGGCCTCTGGGACCTCGCGCACTTCGTCGCTGTGACACGTCCGGGACACGCCTTGAGCATCACGGGTCTGCCCGAACGAGACGTAAGCTTGCTCGAAGTTCCCGCGCTGGCAATATCGTCGACCGACTGCCGCGACCGGGTGAGACGTGGTTTCCCCGTGTGGTACTTGGTCCCCGACGGTGTCGTCCAGTACATCTCCAAGCACCATCTGTATCGGAGCGTTGCATGAGTTCGTCCGACGCGCAGCCGCCCCTGTCGCGGCGCCAGGCGCGCGAGCGGGAGCGTGCCGCCGCGGGCGGTGCGCAGCCCGTGACGCCGCCCCCGACCGTCGCCGCCCCGGCCGAGCAGCCGGAAGTGCGCCACCGTCCCGGCAGCCACGTCGCTCCCGCCCCCGGCGCACCCGCACAGTCCGCCGTGCCGTCGTCGGCCTCGTCCGGCGGCTCCGGTGTGCCGTCGATGCCCCCGGCCTCGGCGACCGAGATCGTCCCCGGCTCGGGCGGACTCACCCGTCGGCAGATCCGGCAGCTGCGTGCGGCCGAGGGACAGGCGATCCAGCCCGTCCCGCTGCAGAACCCGACCCCGCAGTCGTCCGACCGCACCGTCGAGGACGTCCTCGGCTCGGTCGATGCGCTGCACGGTGGACCGGAGCGCCCTGGCGCGACGGACGCGACGGGCACGTCGGCCGCCGCCGAGCCCGAGCCGCTCGCGCAGGAGTCCTCCGTCGACCCCGAGCTCTCGGCCGAGACGGTCGTGCTCGACCAGGCAGCCGTGGCGCAGGCGACCGAGGCGGACGGATCGCCCGACGCGGTCGAGCCCCTCGAAGAAGCCGCCGCCCACAGCGAAGAGCCGCGTCGCCACCGGTCGACCTGGGCCCCGCCCGAGGCCACCGAGCCGTCGGACACCGAAGCCGACTCGGACGCGCCGGACGCGCCGGGCACGCAGGACGCTCCGAACACGCTGGGCACCCCGGACGTCCCTGCCACGGCGCAGCGCACCCCGATCCAGTCCTCCACGCCGGCGGTGTTCCCGCTCTCGCTGGACGAGGACGACACGAACGAGGTCCCGGTCCAGAACGCCGCCCAGCCCACGCGTGCCGCCTCGGCACCCACGTCGAGTGGCGCGCCGTCGTCCGCCGGCGACACCGATGGCGACGCCGATGCTCCCCGGGTGCCGGCCTCGTTCCAGCGTCCGGCCGAGCCGAAGCCCCTCACGACCGCGTTCGAGCCGCCCGTCGGCCACTGGTCGCAGCAGGCGCACGACTCGAACGACGCCGAGGTCCACGACGAGGAGACCGGCACCCGCCGCGTCGCCGTGACCAACACGAACGCGATCATCCTGCCGAACTCGGCCCTCGCCGACCCGACGGGTGCGCTCAACGCCACGGGCGAGGTCATCCTCACCGGCTCGATCGACCTGCCGGCGTCGCTGTCCTCGACCGGGTCGCACCGGCCGATCGACGGTGCCGAGGTCGACCGACTGCTCGAGCAGCACGACGAACAGCCCGACACGGACGCCAGCCCGGTCCGTGCCAGCCGTGCGGTGTCGAGCCACACCTCGACGCGGCAGGTCGTCCTCGCGGCGGCCAAGCCGAAGGAGTCGCGCACGCCGCTCATCCTCGGCGTGACGGTCGGTGCCGTCGGCGTCGCCGCTGCAGCCGTCATCATCGTGGCCCTCGTCACGACCCACACGTTCTGAGTCCTCCCCACCGCGCACGGCCTGGCCGTGTGTCGGTGGGTGGCTTATGATCGTGACCCATCAAGCGATCCGGCAGCCTGCCAGGTCGACCGACCGGAAGGAATCCGTGACCGCCTCCTCACGCGCAGTGGAACTCGTGCAGATCGCCGCCCAGGCGGCCGACGCCAAGCAGGCCGAGGACCTCGTCGCCCTCGACGTGACCGGGCCGCTGCAGCTCACCGACGTGTTCCTGCTCGCGACCGGCCGGAACGAGCGCAACGTGCTCGCCATCGCGGACGAGATCGAAGAGCGCCTCCTCGAAGCCGGGGCCAAGCCGCTCCGTCGTGAAGGCCGGAGCGAGGGCCGCTGGGTCCTCATCGACTTCGGCGACATCGTCGTGCACGTCTTCCACGAAGAAGACCGCCAGTACTACTCGCTCGAGCGTCTCTGGTCGGACTGCCCGACCATCCCGCTCGAGCTCCCGGTGGACCACACCGCGTAGCTGCGACGCGCCCGGGTGGCGGCGACGATTTCGTCACCCGGCGTTCGCATGGTGTACGCTCCTATGGTGCCTCCGGGGAACGGGGGCACACTGAAGTCGGTGGGAACACCAACACTTCGGGTCTGTGGCGCAGCTGGTAGCGCACCTGCATGGCATGCAGGGGGTCAGGGGTTCGAGTCCCCTCAGATCCACCATCACCCCCGCGGTTCTCCGGAACCGCGGGGGTCTTCTCGTTCCGGGGACGCGCGCCCGAGGCGATCCGGCTCCCGCGTCCCCAGTACGCTGAGCGCATGAGCAGCGACGCACCCCTGTCCGGTTCCGCCCTGACGATCACCGCCGGCGGCTACACGGCCGAGATCGCCTCGGTGGGGGCGACACTGCGGACGTTCCGGTTCGAGGGACGCGACCTGGTCGTGCCGTTCGACGCCGACGAGGTCCGCCCGGCCTTCCGCGGAGCCGTCCTGGCGCCGTGGCCGAACCGGGTCGTCGACGGGAAGTACACGTTCGGCGGGACCGAGCACGAGCTCGCGCTGACCGAGCCGAAGCGGCAGCACGCCCTGCACGGGCTGGTCGCCTGGACCGACTTCCGGATCGTCGCGCACGAACCGGACCGCGCGGTCCTCGCCACGACGGTGCCCGCCCAGGACGGGTACCCGTTCCGCGTCGAGGTACTGGTCGAGTACCGCGTCGACGGCGAGGGGCTGCACACGACGATCACCGGCACGAACACCGGTGCCGACGCGGCACCGTGGGGGACCGGTCCGCACCCGTACCTCGTCGCCGGCGAGGGTCGTGTCGACGACTGGACCCTGACGCTGCCCGCGGCCGAGGTGCTCGAGGTCACCGAGGACCGCCTCGTCCCGACGGGCCTCGCGCCCGTGCACGACGAGTTCGACCTGCGCTCCGCGACGCGCATCGGCGACCGGTTCATCGACCACGCCTTCACCGGGTTCGACCGCGACGCCGACGGCACCGCGACGATCGTCCTCACCGCCGCCGACGGCCGCGGTGTCCGTGCCTCGTTCGGCCCGGAGTGCGGGTGGGCGCAGGTGCACACCGCCGACCACGTCGTGCCGGAGTACCACCGTGCGGGTCTCGCGGTCGAGCCGATGACCTGTGCGCCGGACGCCTTCAACGCCGGGTCCGACGCCGGACTCGTCGTGCTCGAGCCCGGGTCCTCGTCGGCGGCCTCGTGGACGATCGCGGCGGTCTGACGGCAGCACCCGCGTCCGCCCGGATCGAGGTCCGGCGGCTGCCGTCGACTCCCGACCTCGGCGCCCTCGCCGCCGCGTCCGGCGCCGACGTGGTCTGGCTCGACTCCTCGCTGCCGGCCGGTTCACCCCCGACCGCGCACGCCCGTGCCCGGTGGTCGGTCCTGGCGCTGACGGACGGCCCGTTCGCAGCGCGGTTCCGGCACGAGACGCGACGGGCGTTCGTCGAGACGACCCCGGCGTCCCGATCGTGGTTCGGGGGCGTCGCGACCGCCGAGGGATCGGACCGACCCGCCTTCGCGGTCCTCACCGAGTTGCTCGCGCGCACCCCGGTGCTGCCGGAACCGGTCGCGGGCTGCGGCTTCGCGCTCGGCTGGGTCGGGTTCCTCGGCTACGAGCTCGGTCGCGAGTCGGGCGGCGTCGACCGGACGGCCGAGGGGCACGCGGACGCGGACCTGCGGTTCGTCGACCGCGCGGTGGTCGTCGACGCCGCCGGTGACGCCTGGGCACTGGCCCTGGCGAGCGATGCGGAACCCGAGGCCAGCGCGCGGAACCGCGCATGGCTGGAGACGGTGACCGCCCCGGTCACGCGGGTCGACGTCGACGACGTGGCCCCGTTCCTCCCGGGCCCCGCTCCGGCGACCGGGCGCGTCACGCGCGCCGCCTACGAGACGGCGGTGGACGCGTGCCGCGCGGAGATCCGTGCGGGCAACGCGTTCCAGGTGTGCCTCACGACCGCCTTCGCGGTGCCGCCGGTCCAGGAGGCGCGGCGGGGCTCCGTCACGGACCCCCACCTGACCGAGTACCTGCGGCTGCGCGCGGCGGACCCCGTCCCGTTCGGTGCGTACCTGCGGCTCGGCCCGCTGCGCGTGGCGAGCCGTTCTCCTGAGCGGTTCCTGCGGATCGATGCGTCCGGGACGGTGTCCGCGGAGCCGATCAAGGGGACCCGACGGCGCTCCGTCGACCCTGTGGAGGACGAAGCGGTCCGTGCCGGACTCGCCGTGAGCGCGAAGGACCGAGCCGAGAACGTCATGATCGTCGACCTGCTCCGGAACGACCTGCTCCGGACCGCGGTACCGGGGTCGGTGCACGTCGACCGGCTCTGCGACGTCGAGACCTACGCGAGCGTGCACCAGATGGTGTCGACGATCGGTGCGGTCCTGCCCGCGGGGACGTCGCGGGCAGCCGTTGTGCGCGCCGCGTTCCCGCCGGGGTCGATGACCGGCGCGCCGAAGATCAGTGCCATGGGGATCGCGGATCGGCTCGAGGACGGGCCTCGCGGGCTGTACTCGGGTGCGATCGGGTACTTCTCGGCCAGCGGCGCGGTCGACCTGTCGGTGGTGATCCGCACACTGGTGACGGTCATCGACGACCGGGGCACGGTGCGGTCGCGGTCGTTCGGTGCCGGCGGCGCGGTGACGTGGTCGTCGGTCGCCGCGGACGAGGCGGACGAGGTCGAGACGAAGACGCGCTCGGTGCTCGCCGGTGTGGGGGCCGTCGCCCGCTGGTGACGGCGGATCGTCGGGCGGCGGTGCCGGAGCACTCCTCCACAGGGTGCTGATCCACCGCTCACACGGCGTGTTGAACGCGTGTTCGAAGCAACTGTCCACAGGATGTCGGACCCGATTGACATCATCGAACACATGTTCGAATATGAGGGCATGCAGACGGCGGCGGCACTCCGATCGCCCGGGGCTCACGGAGAGCCGGCCGGGCGGCCCGGTCCTGCCCGGCCGGTGCGGCGGGTCGACCACCTCGGTGATGCCCGCGCCGCACTCGAACGGATCACCTCGCTGCGGTCGCGTGTGGCCGAGATGGAGTCCACCCGGGTCGACACCGAGGGGCTGCCCACGGCCGAGGCGCTCGCACCGCTCCTGCCGGGTGGCGCGATCCGCGTGGGCGGGTCCTACTCGGTGCACGAGTCGGTGCTCCTCGCGATGACGATGCTGCAGGCAGCCTCGGCCGCCGGTGCCTGGTGCGCGGTGGTGGGGGTGCCGTCCTTCGGGGTCGAGGCAGCGGCCGCGGCCGGCATCGACCTCGAACGGCTCGTGCTCGTACCGGACCCGGGCGACCAGTGGCTCACCGTGACGGCCGCGCTGGCGGACGTCGCCCAGATCGTCCTCACCCGTCCGCTCGGCCGGGTGGTTCCCGGCGACGTCTCCCGGCTGTTGGCACGGCTGCGTCAGCGTGGTGGGGCGCTCGTCGCGCTCGGGTCCTGGCCCGGGGCCGACGTCTCGCTGCGGGTGACCCGGTCCGAGTGGAGCGGCATCGGGGACGGGCACGGCTTCCTGACGGAACGACGGGTCACGGTGTCGGCGTCCGGTCGTGCCGGAGCGGGGCGACCGGTGGACGCCGACCTGCTGCTGCCCGCGGCGGACGGCACGGTCCGGGCCGCCGTCCCCACCGCTGCGGCGTCCGGCCCCGGCCAGACGACACCCGTGCTGCGTCCCGTGGCGGTGGCGTCGTGAGCCCCCGGGGCGGCGGCCGGACCCGGACGACCGGGTCCCGGGTCACCGGTGCCCTCGCCGGACGCGGGCCCGGGGCCGGCGCGGGTGCGGCGGGCGTGCCCGATGCGCGGTCGATCCGAGCCGACGCACTCGCCCGCGGTGGGGCGCTGCCCGAGCCCCCGCCGACCCGGACGATCGTGCTGTGGTGCCCGGACTGGCCGGTGATCGCGGCCGCTCGCGCTGCAGGGTCGCCGCCGGACCACCCGTTCGCCCTCGTGGTGAAGGGCCAGGTGTACGCCAGTTCCGCCAGCGCCCGGCAGCACGGCGTGGTCCGCGGGCTCCGCGTGCGCGAGGCACAGGCGCGCTGCCCCGAGCTCGTCGTGCAGCCCTACGACGACGCGCTCGACCACCGGGCGTTCGAACCGGTCATCCGCGCGGTCGAGGCGGCGGTCCCCGGTGTCGAGGTGCTCCGCCCGGGCACCCTCGCGCTGCGGTCCCGCGGGCCGGCCCGGTACTACGGCGGAGAACGAGCCGCCGCGGCGACCCTCGCCGGCATCGCTGCCGACCACGGCGCTCCCGGGGTGCGCGCCGGCGTCGCGGACACCCCGTTCGCCGCCGAACAGGCCGCACGGGCTCGCCCGGCACGTCCGGGGGAGCGGGTGCGGATCGTGCCCGTCGACGGCTCGGCGCCGTTCCTGGCCGGGCTGCCGCTCGGCGTGCTCGGCGACGCCGACCTCGCGATGCTGCTCGGGCGCCTCGGCATCCAGACCCTCGGCGAGTTCGCCGCGCTGGCCGACGAACAGGTGCGCGACCGGTTCGGACTCGCCGGGGCGTTCCTGCACCGGCTCGCCGGCGGTCGTGACCCGCGAGAGGTCGCGGCGCGCGCGGTCCCGCCCGAACTCCGGGTCGAGGCGTCGTTCGAACCCCCGCTCGACCGTGCCGACCAGATCGCGTTCGCGTTCCGTCGCTCCGCCGACGACTTCGCCGCACGCCTGCGGGCAGCCGGACTCGTCGCCACCACGATCCGGGTCGGCATCGTCGACGAGCGGGACATCCTGCTCGAGCGCACGTGGGTGCACCCGCGGTGGTTCGACGCCGCCGACGTGGTGGACCGGGTGCGCTGGCAGCTCGCCGGCGGGGTGGACCCGACCGGGCTCGAGGCGCCGGTCGTCCAGGTGGTGCTCGAGCCCGTCGCGGTCGACGACATGGCGAACCACGAACGCGGGCTCTGGGGGACCGGACCGGACGAACGCGTGCACCACGGTCTCGCCCGCGTGCAGGGACTGGTCGGGCACGACGGGGTGGTCACGCCACGGATCGGCGGCGGGCGCACCCTGGCCGAACGCGTGGTGCTCGTGCCGTGGGGCGACGCTCCCGCCGGTGGCGAGCGTGCGCTGGCGACCGTCCGCGACCGCCCGTGGCCCGGCAAGCTTCCCGGTCCGCCGCCGGCGACCGTGCTCGACCGTCCGCGCCCGGTGGACGTCGTCACCGGCGACGGCGGCACCGTCGACGTCGACGACCGCGGCGTCCTCACCGGGGTCCCGGAACGGTTCCGTGCCGAGGGGGAGCGTGGTGGCCGGTTCGACGCCGTGACCGCGTGGGCCGGACCGTGGCCGCTCGTCGTGCGCTGGTGGGAGGCCGGCGGACGCCGACTCCACCGGCTGCAGCTCGTCGACGCCGACGGACGTGCGTGGTACCTCGTGCTCGCCGACCACCGGTGGTGGGCCGAGGCGGTGGCGACGTGACCGCCCGGACGGGGGAACACTGATGGGGTACAGCAACCCGCCGATCCCGTGGTCCCAGTTCGAACGTGCGCTGTCCGACAAGCGGAGCCCCGGCAGCACGCACGACGGCGACGGCGGGGACAGCCCCGCGTGGTCCCGCAAGCGCGAGCCCTACGCGCCGACGACCCCGCCGGTGGCCGACGACACGAACGTGCCGGTCGTGCCGTACGCCGAGCTGCACGCGCACTCGACGTTCAGCTTCCTCGACGGCGCGAGCGGCCCGGAACAGCTCTTCGAAGAGGCCGCTCGGTTGCACCTGCACGGGCTCGCCCTCACCGACCACGACGGCTTCTACGGTGCCGCGCGCATGGCCGAGGTGGCCGAGGCCTACCCGACCGTCGCCACGGTGTACGGCACCGAGTTGTCCCTCGGGCTGACCGAACCGCAGAACGGCGTACCCGACCCCGAGGGCACGCACCTGCTCCTGCTGGCGGACGGGCAGGACGGGTACCACCGGCTCGCCGGTGCCGTCACCCGGGCGCACCTGGCCGCCGGCGCCGAGAAGGGACGACCCCGGTACGACCTCGACGACCTCGCAGCACGGTCGGACGGGCACTGGCGCGTCCTGACCGGGTGCCGCAAGGGGGCCGTCCGGCAGGCGCTCGAGCGCGGGGGCGAGTCCGCGGCCGAGGACGCCCTGCGCGCCCTGCTCGACCGGTTCGGCACGGCGGGGGTCGTCGTCGAGCTCACCGACCACGGCGACCCGATGGACACCGCGCGGAACGACGCCCTGGCCGCGCTCGCCGCGAAGCACGCGCTGCCCACGGTGGCCACGGGCAACGTGCACTACGCCACCCCGGACCGCTTCCCGGTGGCGACGGCGCTCGCCGCGGTCCGGGCCCGCCGCAGTCTCGACGAGATCGACGGCTGGCTGCCGGCCGCGCCGACGGCCCACCTCCGCTCGGGGGCCGAGATGGCCCGGCGGTTCGCCCGCTACCCCGGGGCGATCGAGCACAGCGTCGAACTCGCCGACGAGCTCGGGTTCCGGCTGAAGACGGTCAAGCCCGGGTTGCCCGACATCGACGTCCCCGACGGGCACACCACGATGTCCTGGCTGCGGGAGCTCACCTGGCGCGGCGCCCGCCGGTTCTACCCCGGCAGTGCCGACGGTGTCGACCCGCAGAAGCGCGAGCGCATCGAACGCGAGCTCTCGGTGATCGAGGACAAGGACTTCCCCGGCTACTTCCTCATCGTGCGGGACATGGTGCAGTACGCCCGTGAGCGCGGCATCCTCTGCCAGGGCCGCGGCTCGGCGGCGAACTCGGCGGTCTGCTACCTGCTCGAGATCACCGCGGTCGACTCGATCCGCTACGGGCTGCCGTTCGAGCGCTTCCTGTCGGCCATGCGCGACGAGGAACCCGACATCGACGTCGACTTCGACTCCGACCGGCGTGAAGAGGTCATCCAGTACGTCTACGAGAAGTACGGCCGGTTCAACGCCGCACAGGTCGCGAACGTCATCACCTACCGGCCGAAGGGCGCCGTGCGGGACATGGCGAAGGCGCTCGGCCACAGCCCCGGGCAGCAGGACGCCTGGTCGAAGCAGGTCGAACGCTGGGGCTCGGTGACCGAGAGCCAAGACCACGACATCCCCGACACCGTGGTCGACATGGCGCAGCAGGTGCTCGGGTTCCCCCGGCACCTCGGCATCCACTCCGGCGGCATGGTCCTCACCGACCGGCCCGTGGGCGAGGTCGTGCCGATCGAGCAAGCCCGCATGGACGGCCGGACGGTGCTGCAGTGGGACAAGGACGACTGCGCCTACATGGGGCTCGTGAAGTTCGACATGCTCGGGCTCGGCATGCTCGCCGCGCTGCAGTACTCGTTCGACCTCGCCGACGAGCACTGCGGGGAGCGGTGGGACATGCACTCCATCCCGAAGGAGGAACAGGGCGTCTACGACCAGCTGTGCCGCGCGGACACCATCGGGGTGTTCCAGGTGGAGTCCCGAGCGCAGATGGGGACGCTGCCCCGACTGCTGCCGCGGCGCTTCTACGACCTCGTCATCGAGGTCGCCCTGGTGCGCCCCGGGCCGATCCAGGGTGGCGCAGTCCACCCGTACATCCGGCGGCGCACGGGCGAAGAGCCGATCACGTACATCCACCCGTCGCTCGAACCCGTGCTCGAGCGGACCCTCGGCGTCCCGCTCTTCCAGGAACAACTGATGCAGATGGCGATCGCGGTGGGCGGGTGCTCGGGGGACGACGCCGACCTGCTCCGGCGTGCGATGGGGTCGAAGCGCGGGCACGAGAAGATCGACCGGCTCCGCGAGAAGCTCTACGCCGGGATGGCCGCGAACGACATCCACGGCGAGGACGCCGACGCCATCTACGCCAAGATCCAGGCGTTCGCGAACTTCGGCTTCGCGGAGAGCCACTCCATCAGCTTCGCGCTCATCGTCTACGCGAGCGCGTGGATGCGGCTGCACTACCCCGGAGCCTTCCTCGCCGCGCTGCTCCGTGCGCAGCCGATGGGGTTCTACTCACCCCAGACCCTGGTGGCCGACGCCCGTCGGCACGGGGTCACCGTCCTGCGACCGGACATCCTGCGCTCCGGCGTGGACGCCACGTTGGAGCCGCTGCACGACGACGACGCCGCCGACGACGACGCCGACGGCGGTCCAGGAGGCGCGGCGCACGTCCACGCGACGGGTCACGACGACTGCCTGGCCGAGGAACAGCCCCCGGTGCTGCCGTTCGACAAGGCCACGCCCGACGACACGGCGCGGCACCGGCGGGACGGCGCCTTCGCTGTCCGTCTCGGGCTGGCCGAGGTCTCCTCGCTCGGCCGGAAGAGCGCCGAGAAGATCGTCGCCGAGCGGGATGCCCACGGTCCCTTCACCGACATGTCCGACCTCGCTCGCCGTGTCGGCCTGACCACGGCGCAGCTCGAGGCGCTCGCCGCCGCCGACGCCTTCGCGTCGATCGGGGTCGACCGGCGCGGTGGGATGTGGTCGGCAGCACAGGCCGCGGCCGAGCGTCCCGACCAGCTGCCCGACACCCAGGTGACGGTGCAGCCGCCGCTGTTCGGGCAGATGACCAGCGGTGACGTCCTCATCGCGGACATGTGGTCGACGGGGATGACGACGGACGACCATCCCGTGCGGCACGTCCGTGACGGCCTCGTGGCCCGCGGGGTGCTCAGCGTCCAGGACACCGCGACGGCCGAGACCGGACGGCGGGTCGAGGTCGGGGGGATCGTGACGCACCGGCAGCGTCCGGCGACGGCGTCCGGCATCACGTTCATGAACGTCGAGGACGAGACCGGGTTGGTGAACGTGATCTGCAGCGTCGGGGTGTGGGGGCGGTACCGACGGGTCGCGCGCGAGGCGCCGGCCGTGATCGTGCGGGGGATCCTCGAGCGGTCGCCGGACGGGGTCGTGAACCTGGTGGCCGACCGGATCGAACACCTGTCCCTGTCGGTCCGCACCCGGTCGAGGGACTTCCAGTGACCGTCCGGCTACTGCACCTCGGGGATGCGGATCGTGACCTCGAGCCCGCCGGACCGCACATTGCGGAGCGATGCCGTCCCGCCCGCACGCTCCGCCACGGCCCGCACGATCGCGAGCCCGAGTCCGGAACCACCCGGCAGGGGGATCGTGCCGGTCGCGGGGTCGGGGTTCGGGCGGGACTTCCGGGCCTCGTCGGGGCGGGTGAACCGGTCGAAGGCGACGGGGATGAACGACTCCGGCACGCCGGGGCCGTCGTCCGTGATCTGCAGGATCCCCTCGCCGCCGGCACTGCGCCACGAGACGAAGACGCCGCCGCCGCGGGGGAGTGCCGAGACCGCGTTGCCGGCGATGTTCGTGACGAGCTGCGCCATGCCACCGGTGTCGAGTCGGTACCGCGGTTCCACGGTGCCGCCGCCGATGCCCGGGCCGGAACCCCCGACGGCGACCGGGGACTCCAGGTCGAAGTCGACGGTGATGTCCTTGGCGGACGCGATGAGCCGGACGCGGTCGACGGCACTCATGACCTCGTCGCCGAGGTCCGACCAGCCCGTGGGCTGCTGCTCGGCGCCGTCCTGTTCGCGGCGCTCGGACTCCTCGATGCGGGACAGCGCGAGCAGGTCGTTCGCCAGGCGGGACAGCCGCGCGACGCTGAGCTTCGCGCGCTCGATGTGGGCGGCGAGGGCGGCCGCGTCGTCCCCGTCGAGGGACGCCAGGTCGAGCTGGGTCGTCAGGATCGCGAGGGGTGTGCGGAGTTCGTGGCTCGCGTCCGAGACCATCTGGCGCTCGCGCTCGGTGGCCTGGCGTGTCCGGGCGAGGAAGGCGTTGAGGGTCGTCGCCAGCGACGCGAGTTCGTCCTGGGCCGGACCGACCGGCAGTTCGGCGCGTTCGGGGGCGACGGAGAGGCGCTCGGCTTCGCGGCGCATCCGGTTCACCGGGCGCAGGGCGGCGGTCGCGAGCACCCACGAGGCGACGCCGAACGCGACCAGGATCGCGAGCCCGGTGAGCGACAGCGTCGAGGTGAGGTCGTCGACGACGATCGCCTCGGCCTGCGAGTTGCGGGCCGCCACGACCGTCCACCGACCCGCCTGGTTGACGGGGTGCTCGACGACGACGCGGTACTCCGAGCCGGCGACCCGGATGAGGGACGTCCCGGCCTTCGTCTCGGTGAGGCTGCCGAGCGCGCGCTCGACGCGGGGCGGCATGGTCGACAGGGCGATGTCACCGGACGGCGAGACCACGGCCACGAG
This sequence comes from Curtobacterium sp. NPDC087082, assembly GCF_044745045.1. Lineage (NCBI taxonomy): Bacteria > Bacillati > Actinomycetota > Actinomycetes > Micrococcales > Microbacteriaceae > Curtobacterium > Curtobacterium sp. NPDC087082. The sequence goes on from NZ_JBIUZN010000005.1 coordinate 309,209, forward strand.
CTGCGCGTTGCCCGGCGGGGACAGGTCGGGATCGCTGTCGACCTCGAGCGTGGCCACGTACGGGTCGGCGTCCGCGTCGAGCAGCGTGCGCGTGGCACTCGCGACGACGCTGACGACCTGGAACCGCATGACGAGCACGAGCAGCACGATGACCACCGCCGCGATCGCCGTGGACCCGATGGTGATCCGAGCGCGGAGCGACAGGTTCCGCAGCGGACGGATCAGGCCACGCCCGGAACCGGTCACGCTCCGAGCAGATCGAGCCGGTAGCCGCGGCCGCGCACGGTGGAGATCGCGACCGTCGCCTCGTGCGAGGTCAGCTTCTTGCGGAGGTACGAGATGTACTGCTCGACGACGTTCGGGTCGACGTGCTGCGAGCCGTCCCAGACCTCTTCGAGGATCTTCGGGCGGTCGACCACGGTGCCCACCGACCGTGCGAGCAGCCGGAGGAGCGCGAACTCGGTGGGGCTCACGGCGACCCGCTGGCCCTTGATCAGGATGCGACGTGCCTCGGAGTCGATCGCGACGTCGCCCACCTCGATGGTGCGCGGGGCGCCGGCGGACTCGCGACGACCGAGGGCGCGGAGGCGAGCGGTGAGCTCGGCGAAGGCGAACGGCTTCGTGAGGTAGTCGTCGGCGCCGGCGTCGAGGCCGAACACGCGGTCGTCCACGGCGTCCCGCGCGGTCACGAGGAGGATCCGGACCGGGTCCTCGCGCTCGCGGATGCGTCGGGCGAGCTCGAAGCCGGACATGCCGGGCATCATGACGTCCACGACGGCCAGGTCGAACGCCTGGTCGCCGAGCGCGATCAGCGCCTCGACCCCGTTCTCGACCGCGGTGACGCGGTACCCCTCTGCCGCGAGCCCACGTTCCATGAGCGCGCGCATCTCGTCATCGTCTTCGACCACCAACAGGCGCATAGCGACCTCCTCGACCCCATCGTGGCATCGAACCTGTACATGCGGGAGATCCCACGGCTGAACTCGCTGAATCTCGTCACAGTCACGGCGGTCGGACAGGTAGAACGGTCTGTCCCCCGTTCGTGGGACGTGAGGACTGCTTGCTTCGTTGCTATGCTCGCGCACCGGAAGCGGCGTACCCGACGTCACATCCGCAGTGGGGGCACCATGAACGACATGCCGGAACACCCGGCCCTCGTCCGTCTGCGTGCCGAGCTCGACGCCGCTTGGAAGGGCATCGGCGTGCTCGGCGACATGGAGGACGACAGCCGCGACCGTGTGGTCGCCGAACTCCGGGCGGCGGTCCCGGACATCGCGAGCGTCGCTGCTCGTGCCGCGGGGGCCGATGCCGTCGTGGCCGAGATCAGCCGGTTCGCGAGCGTCGAGGTCGTCTCGAGCGACTCGACCGTGCCGACGGCGACGATCTGGGACGACATCGTGCACTCGGCGGCCGAGGCGGCCTCCGCCGCGCGCTGACGCGCCACGAGCCCGCACGCGCACGCGCCCGCACGCGCACGCGCCCGCCCACGGGCCGCGTCAGTCGTCCTCGCCGAGCAGCTCCTCGCGCACGCGCCGGATGTCCTCGAGCAGCGCCCCGATCAGGATCCAGTGCCGCGAGTTCGGCCGGATCACCTCGAGCGGCGCCGTGAGTGCCGGCTCCGCGACGTCCTCGTCGTGCTGCGGCGACGTCGGCACCGACCACCGGGGCCGAGGGGACGCGGCGGTCGACACGGGCACCTCCTTCGCGGCGACCCGGGCACTGAGCGCTCGGACGTCGGCCGCGATCCGGGCGACCTCGGTGGCGATGCTCCCGACGACGGGGTCGGCCCGGAGGTCGGGCGCCGTGTTGTCCTGGATCGCCCGGGTCATGCCGGTGACCCGGGTGACGAGCACACGCAGGTGTTCGGCCACGACGATGTCCTCGTCGAGGACGGTCCGGTGCCGGCCGCCGCGCGGGTTCATCGTGAGGGACTCCCGGGCCGCGGTGAGCGACGCCTCGGCGCGGGCGTGCTGCTGCCGGAGCGCCCGGGCCTGCAGGAGCGCCTCGTGCCAGCGGTCCTGGGCCCACCCCTCGGTGAGCCCGATCGCGACCCGCTCGAACGCGGCGGCGGTGTCCCGGGCGAGCCGTGCGACCGCGAGGTGCGCCGGACCGAGCAGCACCGGCGGCACGATGAGCGCGTTCACGATGAGGGCGACGATCGCTCCGAGGACGGTCTCGAGGATCCGGTCGGCCGAGTAGTTCGGCGTGACGACGCCCGCGGTCAGCACGAGCATGCCGCTGATGCCGACCTGCGTCGCCGAGGTCGGGGTGAGCCGCAGCGCCCACGCGATGAGGATCGCGAGCACGATGACGAGCAGGACGACCCACACGGTGTCGCCGAGCAGCAGGTGGAACCCGGTGGCGAGCACGACCCCGAGGACGACCCCGGCGCTGCGCTCGAGTCCCTTCACGAACGACTGGTTGATGCTCGGCTGCACCACGAGCAGTGCGGCGATCGCGGCGAAGGTCGGGAACGGGCCGTCGATGAGCACCCGGCACAGCAGCACGGCGGCGACCACCGCGACCGCGGTCTTGACGACCTGCAGGAACGGCGTGCGACTGGAGCTGCGGAGACGCGCGACCGGGTTCACGACGACCACGGTAGCCACGGTGCGCGCGCCGAGCCGTGCACGAACGCGACGAATCCCGCCCCGTCCGGTTGACTGGTCTCGTGTGGCCCAACCATGAGCGCGTCATCCCGCAGGCCTTCGCCGGCTCCGGGACCTCTGTGGTGGCCGCACGCGCGCACTCGGTCGAACCCTCGGGCAACGGCTACCTGTACGGCTACGAGGTCGACACCGTGGACCGCAACGGCCAGCGCGCCACGGTCCTGACCTACGTCGACACCGGCGGGACCCACGACCAGAACAGCGCGATCGTCACCGACCCCGCGACGGGTGAGCCGGTCTCGGTGTGGGCGTACCCGAACGACCCCGGGCTGCCGGTGCTGCCCCAGGTGACGTACCGCGACGCCGTCGCCGAGCTCCTCACGACGCTCGGCATGCCGGTCACCGACCCGACGCTCACGGTCGCGGCGTACCGACCGGGCAAGCGTGCCGTGGTGCGGGTCGACGCCGCCGAGGGGACCCTCTTCCTCAAGGTCGTGCGTCCGCACCGGGTGGCCCCGATCGAGAAGTCGCACGAGCAGTTCGTCGCCGCCGGACTGCCGGTGCCGCGGGTGCTGTCGAGCCGTGGGGACGGTCTGCTCGTCCTCGAACGCATCCGCGGGGTCCCCGCCGGCAGTCGCATCCTCGAGATCGCGGACGACCCGCGCTTCGTGGCCTCCCTCGCCGCGCTCACCGGGCGGATCGCGACGGTCCCGATGACGCAACAGGCCCGCGCCGACGCGATGGACCACGCCGACTGGCACCGCCGCACCCTCGTCGCCGCGCTGCCGCAGGACGCCGAGGAGATCGACGCGCTCTACGACGCCATCGGACGACGCTCGATCGGCTGGGCGACCGCGACGAAGCAGGTCGTGCACGGCGACCTGCACCTCGAGCAGGTCTTCGTCGACGAGGACGAGCCGTGGCGCATCTCCGGCCTGCTCGACATCGACACGGCGGGCTGGGGCTACCCGGTGCGCGACATCGGTGCCGTGGTGGCGCACCTCGTCGTCACGGGGCTGTGGCACCGGTCGCGCGGCGACGCGGAGCGCGGGGCGGCCGCCGAACGCCTCGCCGACGCCGTCGCGCGCGACTGGATCGCGCGCAACCCCGACCAGTCGGACCGGATCGGCCCGGCGATCGGCGCGCAACTGCTCGCGCACGCCGGCGGCCAGGCCACGACCGGTTCCGCGAACGGCATCCACACGGCGGAGCAGCTGCTGGCGGCGACGCAGGCGGCCCTCGCGGAGGCGACGCCGATCGTCCCGTCCGACGGGCTTCTCCGCCCGCGCTCCGCACCACAGGCCTGACGCGACCACCTGCGCGACGCCGGTCGCGGGACGGGTCCGCGCCGCGCCTCCTGGACCCGACAGCGGGCGGATCCCAGGAGGCGCGACTCGCGCGGGCGTCGTCGAGTCGCCTCCGTCGGTGGTCGGGGAGTAAACTGAGCGCGCACGCACCGCGTTCCCGCGTGCCGCGTCGATTCCGGACGCAGCAGTCGGTCACTTGACCGACGTGGGAACCGGGTCCGTGATCGCTCCGAGGGGGCATCACGTGCGTGTGACGGCGCCGGATCCCGGCGCGGACCGTCGCATCCGGCCCCACCCGGTGGCCGCGATGGGAACGGTCCGCGGGACTCCACGTCCCCCGGACGGGGACCGGCGAAGCGGTGGGCCACGGTGGCCCCCGGAACACCGGAGCCGTGCCAGGCGCCGGTTCAGGACTTCCGCCCCGCGGGGCGGCTCGCCCGCACGAACGGGCGGAACAGGAGGAGCGTTGGCTCGATCAGGCACCCGGCGAGCAGCCGGCGGGACGCGGACCGCGTCGCGTCGCACCAGGCCGCTCGACAACGACGGCGTCATCCCCGTGCTCGCCCGCGCCGTGCGCGAGGTCGAGGCGGCGGCGCAGCGTGGACCGCTCAAGGCGTCGAACCGTTCGAAGTTCCAGGCGGTCGCCCTGCTCATGCGCGAGGAACGCGCACGGGTCAAGGCGGACACCGAACTCACCGACTCGCAGCGCGCCGAGCAGCTCAAGCGGCTCGACGGCGTCGCGACGATCCTCGCGAAGACCGCGGCGCGGGACACCAGCGTGATCCAGCTCCTCACGGAAGAGGCGTCGGTCAGCGAGACGACCCGCACCGTGAAGCGCGACATGATGATCGCGGGCGGCATGGAGCTGCAGCCCGAGGAACTCGTCATCGCGGCGGAGCCCTCGCCGACGGTGGAGAGTCCGGTGCGTGCGGTCGTGCCGCAGGCGGTCGTGCAGCGACAGCTCGCGAACCCGTTCCTGCCGCCGGACTTCGCGCTCGCCGACCAGCCCGTCGCGCACCCGCGTCGCCTGGCGAACTGGGAGCTGTTCGGCCCGCTGTTCAAGTCGTTCGAGTACGGCGCGGGCGGGGGAGCGGCGACGATGCCGCTGCCGGAGCCCACGACGCTGCACTCGCGGTCGGGCACCACGCTCATGAAGCACCAGGCGGAGCTCATCGCCGCCGCGGCGCAGGGCCACCGCACGTTCCTGCTCGCCGACGAGCCCGGCCTCGGCAAGACCGCGCAGTCGCTCCTCGCCGCCGAGGCCGCGAACGCCTTCCCGCTGCTGGTCGTCGTGCCGAACGTCGTCAAGACGAACTGGAAGCGGGAGGCCGCCCGCTGGGTCCCGAACCGCACCGCCACGGTCATCCACGGCGACGGGGACGACCTCGACGGGTTCGCCGACATCGTCATCGTGAACTACGAGATCCTCGACCGGCACGCCGGCTGGCTCGGGAACTTCGGGTTCAAGGGCATGGTCGTCGACGAGGCGCACTTCATCAAGAACAAGGACTCGCAGCGCTCGAAGTTCGTGCTGCAGCTCGCCGAGGCGATCCGGTCGCGCACCGCGTCGCCGCTGCTGATGGCCCTCACCGGTACGCCGCTGATCAACTCGGTCGAGGACTTCCGCACCATCTGGGAGTACCTCGGCTGGATCGACGACAAGAAGCCGCGCGCCAAGCTCATGAACGAGCTCGAGGAGATCGGCCTGACGCCGGCCGACCCCGGGTTCTTCGTCGAGGCCCGCAAGGCCGTCATCGACCAGGGCATCGTCCGCCGCCGCAAGGTCGACGTCGCCGCGGACATCCCGGCACGTCGGATCGCCGACATCCCCGTCGAACTCGACGACGAGGTCGGCCGCTCGATCCGCGACGCCGAGCGCGAGCTCACCGCGAAGCTCGTCAAGCGGTACCACCAGGCGCTCGACGCCCGCACCGGGCAGGACCCGGTCGTCGGCATCGACCACAAGCTCGTCCGCCAGGTCGCGCGCTGGGAGCTCGAGGACCAGGACGCCTCGCCGACCGGGGAGAACGTGTTCTCGATGGTGCGGCGCATCGGTCGGGCCAAGGCACAGCTCGCGGCGGACTACGCGGCGCAGCTCGCCTCGAACGTCGGCAAGGTCGTGTTCTTCGCGAAGCACCTCGACGTCATGGACCAGGCGGAAGAGGTGTTCGCCCGTCGACACCTCCGCACCGCGACGGTCCGGGGCGACCAGACGCCGGCGCAGCGCACGGCCGAGATCGACTCGTTCGTGAACGACCCCGACGTCGCCGTGATCGTCTGCTCGCTCACCGCGGCCGGCGTCGGCCTGAACCTGCAGGTGTCGTCGAACGTCGTGCTCGCCGAGCTGTCGTGGACGAGCGCCGAGCAGACCCAGGCGATCGACCGCGTGCACCGCATCGGGCAGGAGGAGCCCGTCACGGCGTGGCGCATCATCGCCGCCCAGACGATCGACACCAAGATCGCCGAGCTCATCGACTCGAAGGCGTCCCTGGCCGCCCGCGCGCTCGACGGCTCGGACGAGGAGATCGTCGACTCCGGCGACATCCAGCTCGACGCGATGGCGGCGCTGCTGACCGAGGCGCTGGAGCGCGGCTAGGGCCGGCGCCGTCCGGCGCGTGCGGCGCGCCCGGCGCGCCCGGCTACGAACCACGAAACCGACATCGAACCGGGGCTTCGGCCTGGTTCGATGTCGGTTTCGTGGTTCGACGTGGGCGCCCGCGGCGTCAGATGCGCGACTGGACCTCGGCGAGCGAGGGGTTCGTCGCCGTGCTGCCGTCGGGGAACACCAGCGTCGGCACGGTCTGGTTGCCGCCGTTGACCTCGGCGACGAGTTCGGCCGTGCCGGGCGTCTGCTCGATGTCGACCTCGCGGTAGGGGACCCCGGCCTTGGACATCTGGTTCTTCAGGCGCGCGCAGTAGCCGCACCAGCTGGTCGTGAACATCGTGACGGCGCCGGCCTCCGGCACGAACGCGTCGCGGGTGATCGTCTCGCTCATGTGCTCAGGCTAACCCCGCCGGTTCGGGGAACACGGGGAAGCCCTGGTAGACAGGACCGCGTGAGCGACACGCACCTCGAGATCGAGCGAACCTACGACCTGCCCGAGGGCGGTGCCCTGCCGGACCTCGTCGGCATCGGCGGGATCATCCGCACCGAGCACCAGGAGCCGTTCGACCTCGACGCGACGTACTGGGACACCGAGCGGTACGACCTCGTGGCCGCCCGCGTGACGGTGCGCCGCCGGACCGGTGGCCCCGACGCCGGCTGGCACATCAAGCGCGCCTCGTCCGACACCGTCCGGCACGAGCAGCACTTCCCGCTCACCGACGACGCCGACACCGTCCCCGACGAGGTCCTCGCCGCACTCTTCACCGAGCGCCGTGGCCGGGGCCTCCACCCGGTGGTCCGGATCACGACGACCCGCACCGTGACGCGGCTGCTCGACGAGGACGGCGACCAGATCGCCGAGCTCGCCGACGACCAGGTCCGCGCGACGCGGCTCGACGACGACGCCCCCGAGACCCCGCGCACCTGGCGCGAGGTCGAGGTCGAGATCGTCGTCGGCGTCGACCCGCAGGTCGCCCACGAGCTCTTCGCGTCGCTCGACGGGCGCTTCGCCGCCGTCGGCGCCGGCCCCGCCGCCGTCTCGTCCAAGCTGGCACGTGGGCTGGCAGGAGCACCGGCACCGCGCCTCCAGGCCGAGGACAAGCCGGACAAGGGAACGACCGCACGCGTGCTGGTGAAGCGGCTGCGGAAGCTCCGCGCCGCGCTCCTCGCCCAGGAGGCGCGGCTCCGCTCCGGCGACGCCACCGACCTCCGGCAGGCGGCCGAGACCGCCCTCGAGATCGCCGCGATCCTCGGCGCGTACCGTCCGGCGTTCGCCGCCGGCGACGCCGTCGACCGCGCTGCCGCGGGGGCGGACGGACTCGCCGCCGTCACCGCGCGCGCTGCGTTGGCGGAGTACCTCATCGACCGGCTGCCGCGCGCGTCGACCCCGGCGCAGGACGAGCTCGTCGACGCGATGACGCGCGAGCGGATCCTGGCGGCCACCCGCGAACGTCGCGACCAGTCGGTCCGGGACGTCGTGGCGTTCCTGCACGGCGAGCCGTTCCTCGAGCTCCTCGACGCCCTCGACGACGCGGTCGAGCGCCCCGCACCGACCGCGTGGGCCCTCCGGTCGCCGAAGAAGGTCGCGCAGGACGTCGTCGCCCAGGTGAAGCCGGAGGTCCGCGAACTCGTGCGCGCCGCGGTCGCCGACGACACCTCGGACACCGCCGCTGCGCGTGAGGCCGCCGACCGCGCCACGACCGAGGCCGCCTGGCACGCGACGATGCGCGCGCGCCTGACGATGGACGTGCTCGGCGACGACGCGTTCCCGCACGCACTGTGGAAGCGGATCGGGACGGCGGCCGACGTCCTCACCGAGCGGGTGCGCTCCCTGCACGCGCTCGACACGCTGCGCACGAACGCGGCGATCGCCGAGCGCGGCGGCGAGGGCACGTTCGGGTACGGGGTGCTCGCGGGCGATCGGGTGCGCCTCGCCGAGGAGTCCTACGACGAGGCGGTGCACGCGCTCAACCGCGTGTGAGCGCCGCGCGGCGGGCGCTCGCGCGCTCGCTTGGTGAGCAGAAATGGTCGGGTGCCGATGGGCAACCCGACCATTCCTGCTCACGAAGTCGTCACGCGGCGGGCGCTTCGTCCGCCAGCCCCAGGACGTCGAGGAGCCAGGCGAGCTCGAACGCCCGCTCCTTCCACGAGGCGTACCGGCCGCTGACCCCGCCGTGCCCCGCTGCCATCTCGGTCTTGAGCAGCACCGGAGCGCCGACCTCCCGCAGCTTCGCGGTCCACTTCGCGGGCTCGACGTACAGCACCCGGGTGTCGTTGATGGACGTCACGGCGAGGATCTTCGGGTACTGCACGTCGTCGCGGACGTTCTCGTACGGCGAGTACTCGCTCATGTACCGGTAGACCTCGGGGTCGTGCAGCGGGTCGCCCCACTCGTCCCACTCGATGACCGTCAACGGCAGGTCGGGGTCGAGGATGCTCGTCAACGCGTCGACGAAGGGCACCGCCGCGAGGATCCCGGCGAACCGTTCCGGGGCGAGGTTCGCCACAGCGCCCATCAGGAGCCCGCCCGCGCTGCCGCCCTCGGCGACGAGCCGGTCGGCGGTGGTGCGTCCGGTGTCGATCAGGTGCGTGGCGACCGCGACGAAGTCGGAGAAGGTGTTCTTCTTCGTGAGGGTCTTGCCGTTCTCGTACCAGTGCCGACCCATCTCGCCGCCACCGCGCACGTGGGCGACGGCGAACACGACGCCGCGGTCGAGCATCGACAGGCGCATGACGCTGAACCCGGGGTCGATCGAGTGCTCGTACGAGCCGTAGCCGTAGAGGTGCAGCGGTGCCGGACGGTCGGTGTCGACCGCGTCACGGCGCCACACGAGGGAGATCGGCACGCGGGTGCCGTCGTCGGCGGTGGCCCAGTCGCGCTCCTGGACGTAGTCGGCCGGGTCGTAGCCGCCGAGCACGGGCTGACGCTTCAGGACCGTGACCTCGCCCGTCGCGAGGTCGAGGTCGCTCACCTCGGACGGGGTGACGAACGACGTGAACCCGATCCGGAGCGTCGGCTGGTCCCACTCCGGGTTGCCACCGAGCCCGGCCGAGAACAGTGCCTCGTCGAAGGGGACCTCGTGCGCGTCGCCGTAGCCGTCGCCCTCGATCGGGATGATCGCGACGCGGGGGAGCGCCTCGGACCGGTACTCGAGCGCGAGGTGTCCGGCGAAGGCGTCCACCGCCTCGATCCGACGCTCGGCGTGGTGCGCGACGACGACTCGCCGGTCGCGCTCCGACGTGGGGTCGTCCGCGGGGACGTCGACGAGCTCGAAGTTCTCGGCGCCGTCGTTGTGCAGGACGAGGAACCGGTCGCTGCCGCCCACGATCGCGTGCTCGATCTCGTACTCGACGCCCTCGCGCCGGGGCCACACGACCTGGAACTCGCCGGTGGGGTCGGCCGCGTCGAGGACGAGCGCCTCGGAGGTGATCTTCGACCCGAGCTCGATCACGATGTACTGCGACGACCGGGTGACCCCGACGCCGACCCAGTAGCGGTCGTCCGGCTCCTCGAACACGACGACGTCGTCGGCCGCCGGGCTGCCCACGGTGTGCCGCCAGATGCGGTCGGGCCGCCAGGAGTCGTCGACGGTCGGGTAGAACACGAAGCGCCCGGACGGGTCGAACGTCGCCCCGGAGCCGGTGTTCGGGATCTCGTCGCCGAGGTCGGTGCCGGTCGTGAGGTCCCGCACGTGCAGGGTGTACCGCTCGTCGCCCTCGACGTCGATGCCGTAGACGAGCCGTGTGCCGTCGTCGCTGATGTCGTAGGAACCCAGCGAGAAGAAGTCGTGCCCGTCCGCGAGCGCGTTGCCGTCGAGGACGACCTGCTCGCCGGGGAGCGTCGCTTCGCCCTCGGTCACCGCCGGCGGGGTCCAGTCGTCCGGGCCGCTGATCGGCGCACGGCAGTGCACGCCGTACTGGCTGCCCTCGGCCGTGCGCGTGAAGTACCACCAGTCGCCCATGCGGACGGGCACCGAGAGGTCGGTCTCCTGCACGCGGTTCTTCACCTCGGCGAAGATCCGGTCGCGCAGTCCGTCGAGGTGCGCCGTCGCCTGTTCGGTGTGGCGGTTCTCGGCTTCGAGGTAGGCCAGGGTGTCCGGCGACTCCTTGTCGCGCAGCCACTCGTAGTCGTCGACGAAGTCGATGCCGTGGTGGGTCCGCGTCACGGGCCGCTTGGCGGCGGTGGGCGGGGTGGCCTGGGCGTGCTCGGTGCTCACCACCCCACCCTATTCGCCCGGTGTGTGACGGCGTCGTGGACGCGGTCGGTGAAGGCCGTCACCTCGTCGGCGACGGCCACCGCGAGCCACGCTCGGCGACGGCGCCGCTCGGTCACCGGCCGCAGCACCCCGGCCCGGCAGAGGTCGTCGGTCACGGTGTCGATCGAGCGGGCGTCGTCGCCGAGCAGCTGCTCGAGGTGGTCCTCGGTGACGACGGGATCGTCGAGGAGGGTCCGGGCGCCCTCGTCGAGGAGCAGCGCCGTGACCGTGGCTTCGTCGCACACCGTGCCGATCGCGATCGCGACGTCACGGACCCACTCGTCGACGACACCTCGACGGTACCGGTCGAGGTGCCAGAAGTACCGGTCCCGCTCGGCGACCAGGGCGGTCGCGACCGGCACCGTGACGGTCCGAGCGAGGCCACGACGGCGGAGCACGGCGGCGACGAGCGCGCGGCCGATCCGCCCGTTGCCGTCGGTGAACGGGTGGATCGACTCGAACTGCGCGTGCGCGATGGCCGCCTGCGCGATCGGGTGCAGGTCGTCGCGGTGGAGGAACGCGAACAGGTCGTCCATCAGCTCGGGCACGAGCGCGGCCGGCGGCGGGACGTGGCGCGCGAGCCGGGGCGTGGCGCCGCCGCCGATCCAGTTCTGCACGTCCCGCCAGCGTCCGGCGTACCGGCCGTCGACCGGGTCGTCGCGCAGGAGCCGGTGGTGGGCCGCGAGCAGCGCCCGTTCAGTGATCGTCCCGGACGCCGCGGAGGACACGAGCGTCTCGATCGCCCCGCCGGCACGGACCATCGCCGTCGCGCTGCGGTTCGCCCGGACGCCGACGACGGCCCGCGCGAGGTCGTCGAGCGTGGCGTGCTCGTCCTCGATGCGGGAGGTCGCGACGGCCTCGGTCCGGTCGAGCACGCGACCGAGCACGGCGAGCCGGTCGCCGTGGTGCTCGTCGAGGTGCACGAGCGCGGCGGCGGCGCGGTCGAGCAGCGCTGCGGTGTCGGCGTCCGGGGACCAGGGGAGGCGGGCGATGCTCGGCGGGACCGACGCCACCACCGACGTCGTCTCGCGGTCGTGCCGCGGGCCGCGCACGCTGCTGCGCCAGGGCAGCGTGACGGTGGTGTGGGACGGCCAGGGGTGCTCGGTGCGGGTCATCGGTTCCTCCACGGTGGACGAGACGGGACGACGGGACGACGGGACGACGGGACGACGGGACGACGGGACGACCGGACGACCGGTCGACGCCTCGACGCTAGAGCGGCGTCGGCCACCGCCGCGAGGAATCTGCATGTCGTGTGCACGGCCGCGGTGTCCGCCCCCGTCGGTACCGTGGTGGCATGAGCAACTCCTTCGTCGTGACGAACGCACACGTGGTCCCCGTCACCGCCCCCGAGTTCGACGGCGGCGCCGTCGTGGTCGAGCACGGTCGCATCACCGCGATCGGCCCGGACGTCTCGCCCCCGGCCGGGCTGCCGGTCGTCGACGCCGCGGGTGCGTGGCTCGTCCCGGGATTCGTCGAGTCGCACGGGCACGTCGGCATCCACGAGGAGGCGAACGGCGAGGCGGGCAACGACACGAACGAGATGACCGGCCCGAACATGGCCGGGGTTCGCGCGATCGACGCGATCGACATCGACGACGAGGGCTTCCGCGACGCCCTCGCGGGTGGCATCACCTCGATCGTCGTCAAGCCCGGGTCCGGCAACCCGATCGGCGGCCAGACCGTCGCGATCAAGACCTGGGGCGGCCGCACGATCGACGAGCAGCTCATCTCCGACGCGGTGAGCATCAAGAGCGCGCTGGGCGAGAACCCGAAGCGCGTGTACGGCGGCAAGGGACAGACCCCGTCCACCCGTCTCGGCGTCGCGAAGATCATCCGCGACGCCTTCGTCGAGGCCCAGAACTACGGTGCCGCCCGCGACGCCGCCGCCGCGAAGGGCGAGCCGTTCGCCCGCGACCTCACGAAGGAGGCGCTCGTCCGCGTCCTCGACGGCGAGCTCGCGTGGGACCAGCACACGCACCGCCACGACGACATCGCCACCGCGATCCGGCTGTCCGAGGAGTTCGGGTACCGCCTGGTCGTGAACCACGGCACCGAGGCGCACAAGATCGCGCACGTCCTCGCCGAGAAGGACATCCCCGTCATCTACGGCCCGCTCTTCACGAGCCGCTCGAAGGTCGAGCTCCGTGACCGCGGCATCCCGAACCTCGCGGCGATCGCGGCGGCCGGGGTCCGCGTGGCGATCACGACCGACGCCCCGGTCGTCCCGATCGGCATGCTCGTCGACCAGGCCACCGCGGCGGTGAAGGAGGGGCTGCCCCGCCAGACCGCGCTCGAGGCGCTCACGACGAACCCCGCCGACTTCCTCGGGTTCGGGGACCGCGTCGGCCGCCTCGCCGAGGGCTACGACGCCGACCTCGTCCTGTGGGACGGCGACCCGCTCGACGCGACCAGCCGCGCAACGCGCGTCTGGATCGAGGGTGAGTCCGTCTTCGAGTGGGCCGACGGCACGGGCGTCACCACGCCGCGCTGGTAGCGACCAGGTTCCTGACGGGAGGCACGGTGCGGGCCGCACCGCGCCTCCCGTCCGCCGCCCGCAGGCGGGTCTCAGACCTCGCGCGCCAGCAGGAAGTCGTTGATCCGCGTCGTGAGTTCCGCGTCGATCGCCCGCGCGACACCGTTCACCGACCGGAGCGGCGCCGCCTGGCGCACGCTCGAGACGAGCCAGGCCGCGTCCGCCGCGTGGAAGTCGTCCAGCGTGAGGAGCTCGTAGGCGGTCTCGATGCCCGCTTCCTCGGCGAAGCGGAACACGTCGGCCTGCGTCGTCCCGGCGAGGATCCCGATGTCGGTGCGCGGCGTCACGAGCCGCCCGCCGACGGAGAGGACGAGGTTCGCGCGCGTGCCCTCGAGCACGTAGCCGTCCGTCGAGACGAACACGGCGTCGTCCGCTCCGCGTCGGCCGGCCTCGCGGAGCGCTGCCATGTTCACCGCGTACGACAGCGTCTTCGCGCCCTGCAGCAGCCACGGGGACGTCCGCTCGACGTCGTGCCGGTAGCCGCGGTCGAGCGTGACGACGGAGATGCCCTCGGTGCGTGCGGCGGTCGAGTCGCCGGACGGTGCCGCGTAGACCCACCCCGTCGGGCGGTCCGTTCCCTCGACGCCGCGGGTGAGGACGGTCTTGACGAAGGCCTCGCGGACCGGGTCGAGCCGGGCGCACACCGCCTCGATCGCCCGGCGCCAGGCGTCGGTGTCGGGTGCGGGCAGGTCGAGCATCGCGGCCGAGCGGCCGAAGCGCGCCAGGTGTGCCTCGAGCGCCTGCGGGTGCCCGTCGATCACGGTGACGGTCTCGAAGACCCCGTCGCCGCGGATCATGCCGAGGTCCTGCACCTGGACGTGCTCCTCGAGGGGCTTCGCCCACGTGAACGCGTCCGCCGCGGGGTCGTGCGGCGCGCGATCGCGGGAGGGCTGGTTCAGGACGGCGAGCACGGTTTCGGTCATGGGGCCATCCAACCGCAGCCCGGCCGGGAACGACCTAGCCGGCTTCGGGGAGCGCGCCCATGAGCTTCCACACTGCCGGCGTCAGCTCGGGGTGCTGCAGCGCGATGCGGCGGAGCCGGTGGTACTCCTCGCCGAGGCGGGTGCCCTGCCCGGAGGCGGGGTGCATCGACCACTGCGCGCTCCGCTGCCCGATCGCGGCGTCCAGCTCGACGGAGTCGGCGCGGAGGATGAGCACGACCTGCTCGTCCACGGTGGGGAGCGTCGGCATGAACTCCCACGGGTCCTCGCCCTGGCGGCTGCGGTGCTCGACGATCATCGAGATCTCCTCGGCTGCCTCGGCGCGCAGCACTTCGAGGCTGCGCCCGGTCCTGCCCGGCTCAGCCATGGTGCCCCCGCAGCGTGCCCGCCATGGAAAAAGCCTACGCCAGAACTTCGGCCAGACTGGACGCGTGACCCCACGCGACCCGAGCAAGTCCCAGCACCCAGCCGTGGTCGTCGTCTACCTCGTGCGCGACGGCGAGCAGGGCCCCGAGGTGCTCCTCGGTGAGAAGCGACGCGGCCTCGGGACCGGCCGGCTCGTCGGACCCGGCGGCAAGCGGGAACCGGGGGAGTCCGCCGTCGAGACGGCGGTGCGCGAGGTCGCGGAAGAGGTCGGCCTGCGGATCGACGCGGCGGACCTGGAGGCGCGGGGCACGTTGGACTACCGGTTCCCGTACCGCCCGTCCTGGTCCCAGGTCTCGGACGTCTTCGTCTGCCGCCGCTGGCAGGGCAGCCCGTCGGGCAGCGACGAACTCGAACCCCGCTGGATCCCGGTCGACGCCGTGCCGTTCGACGCGATGTGGGACGACGCGAAGTACTGGCTGCCGGGCGTGCTCGGCGGGGGTTCGGTGCGGGCGCGGTTCACGTTCGCCGAGGACGATGCCACGGTGTCGGGCTACACCGGCACCGGGGTTGGAGCGCCGTCGGGACCCTGACCCGTCGCCGTCCCAGCGCGTCGTCCTACCGGGTGGGGGTCTGCGTGCGGGTGCTGCCGGTGCGGGCTTCCTCGGCCGCGGCGATGACCTCGGCGTCACCGCTCCGTCCGCCGAGCGGGCGCACGAAGAAGTCGATGATGCCGAACACGATCGCGCCGATCATCGCGAACATCGCCCAGCCGACGAACAGCCCGGCGACGTTGCGGCCGTCGGCGGGGGCGAGCAGCACACTCGCCGCGTAGAACCCGACCGTCAGCACGAGGAACACGACGACGACGGTGACGAGGACGCGGTGCCAGGCGATGCGCGGGTTCATGCCCCCAGGATACGCGCCGTGCGGACGCGGTCCGGGCGTCGGTCGTGTCGATGCGCGTGCACCGTGCGACATCACGCGAGTCGATCGACTCGCACAGTGTCGAAGTGTGCACGTGCATCGGATGCGTGTGCACCGTTCGACATCGTGCCCGTCGATCGACGCGTGCGATGTCGGAACATGCACACGCACGGGCGCCGCACACGCACGGGCGCCGCGTGCGCGGCGCGGCGCGCAGCCCGGGGCTCAGCGGTCCGCGTGCCGACCGTGCGGTCGTTCGCCGGCGCCGTCGGCGGGGCGACCCGTGGCGTCGGCGCGACCCGGTGCCCTGGACCCGTCGGCCCGTGGGACGGGACGGGTGCGGGGGCCGGTCGCCGCGCCTCCTGGACGCTGCACCGGACCGGTGCGGTCCCCACGGACGACGGGGATGCGACCCGTGGGCGTGGTCTCGGTCTCGAGGCCGTCGCGACCGCCCATGAAGACGTCGCCGCCGACGCGTTCGTCCTCCCAGTCGTCGTCGTGGAGGACGCTCAGCGTGCCGGTCTCGGTCGAGGTGAGCCCGTGGCGCTCGAGCTCGGCGTCGCGCTGCTTGCCGAGGAACTCGCGGTTCGCGGTCTGGGCGTCCTGGAACATCGTCGTGCGGCCGGTGACGATGGCACGGATGCGTCGGCGCTCCCACCACTGCTTGCCGAAGTACATGAGGACGAGTCCGGCGCCGGCGTAGCAGGCCATCGTGATGAGGCCGCGCGAGTACGACGGGCCGACGCCGTAGATCTGGTGCTTGATCATGTCGACCATGCTCGAGCCGACGACGACGTTGTTGAGCCACGCGAACGGCTCCGGCATGAACCACTTCGGGTAGGCGCCGCCGGACGACGGCATCGACAGGAAGACGAAGCAGATCATGGCCGGCGCGGCGATGAACCGGCCGACGAAGTAGCTCAGCCCGTTGACGGCGAGGCCGATCGCGACGATCCAGCCCCAGGCGATGAGGACGAGCTCGATCCAGTGTCCGTGGATGGCGCCGACCACGGGCCCGGCGAGGGTGTTCGTGATGAGCGAGATGACCAGGCCACCGACGACGATGACGGCCATGCGGGTGCGGTGCCGGAGCGGGCCGCCCATGATGCCGATGAACATCGCGACCATGTAGCCGCCGATGCACCAGGCGAGCATGACGTACATGGCGACGGTGCCGTACTCGTCCCAGGCGGGCAGCGGAGCCAGCTCGGTCACGGTGGGGGCGGCGACCCCGATGCCGGTCAGGACGGTGCTCAGCGTCACGGGCAC
Organism: Curtobacterium sp. NPDC087082; assembly: GCF_044745045.1. Lineage (NCBI taxonomy): Bacteria > Bacillati > Actinomycetota > Actinomycetes > Micrococcales > Microbacteriaceae > Curtobacterium > Curtobacterium sp. NPDC087082. The sequence continues at coordinate 326,022 of NZ_JBIUZN010000005.1, forward strand.
GAGCGAGGCGACCTGGAACTGGTGCGCGGTGGCCTTGAAGACCTCGTTCGTCGAGGGGTCGTACGCCACGGCCATGGTGCCGGCGAGTACGTCGCGCTTGGCCTGCGCGAGGGAGTCGTAGGTGTGGAAGAGGTACTCGCCCGGCAGCGCCTTCTGCATCGCGGCCACCAGGGTCGGGTCGCTGCCGACGAGTGCCACGGGGACGTCGTGCGGGTGCGGGGCGTGGAACGCGAAGACGTAGCAGAGGCAGAAGCCGACGATGAAGAACAGCGGCATCCAGAGCTGCAGGCCGATCAACTGGAGCGACGGGTGCAGCGTCCCGAACCAACGCCGGTAGCCGCTGATGCGCTGCGGCTCCGGGACGGGTGCCTGCCGGACGCGACCGGAACCGCCGGAGCCGGTGCGGGCCGGCCGGGTGCCGGCGACCGGGGCACCGCGTCGGGGCTTCGAACCACCGCGCGTGGACGGACGGGTCGCGCGCTGCTTGGGAGCGGATGACTGCCGCGGCCCCCCGTCACGATCCGGGAGGTCGTTGTTCCTGGGGACGTCGTTCCGCGGCGTGCTCACTCGGCGATGCGCTCCTGTTCTGGGTCGGGCCGCCAGGATACGCCCGGGATCCTGGTCGCGGTCAGGACCGGCTGCGCGACGCCTGCGCCGAGTCCATCGCGAGTTCCTCGGCGTCGAGGGTCACGAGCACGCGGCGCATGACCTCCTCGTCGAGGTTGCCCTTCTCGCGTTCCTCGAGCACGATCTCGCGGCGACGGTCGAGCAGTTCCCGCCGGATGTCCTGGATCTGCGCACCCCGCAGGCGGACCGGGGTGTTGCGCTCCTCGTCCTCCTCTTCCTCGGCGTCGCGGCGGAACGTCTCCGCCTGGCGCTCGAGCCGGGCCTTGAGCCGGTTCACGACGGCATCGACGGCCTCGTCGCCGTACTGCTTCGACCAGTCCGGACGTCGCTTCTCGAGCAGCTCGATCGCGGCCTCGGTCGTGCGCTGGTTGAGGCGCATCTCGCTGCGGACGTCCTCCTCGCCCTCGGCCGGGTCCTGCACCTTGAGCGACCGGATCACGAACGGCAGGGTGAGTCCCTGGAGCAGGAGGGTCCCCACCGTCACGATGAACGCGATGATGAAGATGGTGTCCTGGGCCTTGATGTCGACCGGGTTCGCCACGACCGACACGGCCGCGGCGAGGGTCACCACGCCACGCATGCCCGTCCACGAGATGACGGTCAGCTCGCGCCAGTTGAGCTTCGGTTCCGCCGAGCCGCGCATCCACCGCAGGGACGGATGGCCGCGGGACAGCCGGATGCGTAGGGGTCGGAACCACCTGCCGTTGAAGCGGTTGCGCACGTACGACTCGAACACGAAGAGCGGCCGCACGAGGATCACCACCACGAGCACCACGGCCGCGGCGGTCAGGGTCTGCCCGAGGCTGCGCTCGCTCTCGACGAGGTCCTGCACGACGGTGTTGAGCTGGAGGCCGATGAGGGCGAAGACGAACCCCTCGAGGATGACGTCGATGCTCGTCCAGAGCGGGCGCTCCTGCAGCCGGGTCGCGTAGCCCTCCTTCGGCGAGTTGTAGCCGATGTAGAGGCCGGCGGTCACCACCGCGATCACCCCGGAGCCGGAGAGGTCCTCGGCGAGGATGTACGCGACGAACGGCAGCAGGATGCTCATGATCGTCTCGACCACCGGGTCGTTGATCCGCATCCGGATCCAGTGCACCGCGACGCCGAGGACGATGCCGACCGCCAGCCCGACGCCGATCGCGAGGCCGAAGATCCCGAGGTCCTGCCAGATCGTCAGCGAGGTGCCCGCCGCGATCAGGGTGAAGACGCGCACGAGCGTCAGGGACGCGGCGTCGTTGATGAGGCTCTCGCCGGACAGCACCGTCATCACGCGGCGGGGGAGCCCGAGCTTCCGGCCGATCGCGGCGGCCGACACCGCGTCCGGCGGGGCGACGATCGCGCCGAGCAGGATCGCCGCGGGCCAGTCCATGTCGGGGATGATGATGTACGCCGCGAGGCCGACGGCCAGTGCCGTGATGATCACGAGGAAGATGCCGAGTCGACGGATCTGCTTGATCGACTGCCGGAAGCTCTGCCACGACACGTCGAGCGCCGCCGAGTAGAGCAGCGGCGGCAGGATGATCGTCAGGATGACCTCGGAGTCGATCTCGATCGGCGGGAGGCCGGGCAGGAACGACGCGGCCAGGGCGACGGCCGTCACGAGCAGTGGCGCCGGCAGTCCCTTGGCCCGAGCGAACCCCGTCACCGCGAGCGATCCGACCAACAGGATGAGGAGCTCGACGGTGTCCATGCCGTCCATTCTCCCATCGGAATGGTTCCGGATCTGAACGAGTCCGAAGGCGACATGAACAGCAGGTGTCCGACAGGGTTTGCCAGGCGGCGTCCAGCCTGGGACACTTGCCCGCGGTGGACATCACACTCATAGTCGTCCTGGTCATCGCGTTGGCCCTCTTCTTCGACTTCACAAACGGTTTTCACGACACCGCCAACGCGATGGCGACCCCGATCGCCACCGGTGCGATGAAGCCCAAGGTGGCCGTCACGGTCGCCGCGGTGCTCAACCTCGTCGGTGCGTTCCTCAGCACCGCGGTGGCGACGTCGATCTCGCACGGCCTCATCAACGAGGGGCCCGGAGGCGTGGCGATCAGCCCGGAGATGATCTTCGCCGGGCTCATCGGGGCGGTCGTCTGGAACATGATCACGTGGCTGCGCGGCCTGCCGTCGTCGTCCTCGCACGCGCTGTTCGGCGGGCTCATCGGTGCCGCGATCGTCGGTGCGGGGTTCAACGCCGTCAACTACGCGGTCCTGCTGACGGTGGTGATCATCCCCGCGTTCCTCTCGCCGGTGATCGCCGCGCTGGTCTCGTTCCTGTCCACGCGGATCGCGTACCGGATCACCCGGCGCCCGGTCTTCCCGAACGAGCGCGGCGGCTTCCGCATCGGCCAGGTCTTCACGAGCTCGATGGTGTCGCTCGCGCACGGCACGAACGACGCGCAGAAGACGATGGGCGTCATCACGCTGACCCTCATCGCCTCGGGTGCGCAGTCGTCCGAGCAGGGCGTCCAGTTCTGGGTCGTCATCGCTTGCGCCCTGGCGATCGCCCTCGGTACGTACACCGGAGGGTGGCGCATCATCCGCACGCTCGGGTCCGGCATCACCGAGATCCGCGCGACGCAGGGCTTCGCGGCCGAGGCCTCGACCGCGGCGACGATCCTCGCCTCGAGCCACCTCGGGTTCGCGCTGTCCACCACGCAGGTGTCCTCGGGTTCGATCATCGGCGCCGGTCTGGGTCGCCGCGGGTCGAAGATCCAGTGGTCCACCGCCGGCAAGATCGTGATCGCCTGGTTCATCACCCTCCCGGCAGCCGCTGCCGTCGGCGCGGTCGCGTCCGGCATCGCCCGCCTCGGCGTCACGGGCCTCGTCATCGACGCGGTCGTCGGCGCCGCGGTGATCCTCGGGCTCTACCTGTGGTCGCTCCGCAAGCCGCACGAGCAGGCCGCGGCGATCGAGGTGGACGTCGCCGCCAACGCGGTGTTCACCCGCAAGGAGCTGCGTGACCTGCAGCGGAAGAAGCGCGCCGAGACCGTCGCCGCGCGTCGAGCCGAGCTGAGCCGCGAGCGCACCCTGCGCCGCATGGCCGGCCGCAAGGGAGGACGACGCTGATGGGCATCGACTGGTTCGCCTTCCTCACCGTGGCGATCGTGTCGCTCGTCGGCGCGTGCTTCGTGGTCACCGTGTACTCGATCGGCCTCCGCTTCTGGAGCGCCGCGGACACCCGCGCCGGCAAGTTCACCGTGAAGGACGACGGCACGATCGGTCCGGCGACGGTCGGGTTCCCGCACCCGTCGAACGTCACGACCGCCGTGCGCTGGTTCCGGACGCTGTCCGTCGCCTGCTTCGTCGTCTGCGGCGCGGCCGTCCTCTACGGCATCTACCTCATCGTCCCGCAGTTCCACTGACGCATCCCGCGCCGACCGGCGTGCGTGCCCTGGGCGCGACCCCCTGACGGCCTGGAGGCACGGTGCCGGCCCGCACCGCGCCTCCAGGCCGTCACCGCGCGCGTCCACGGCGCCACCCGCGACGTCCGCGCACGTCGCGACGCGCCCGCCCGGGCCGGGGCCCGGCCCTGACCGGCCGGACGGGCTACCCTCGTGGGCGTGACCGGCAACGAAGCAGCACAGACCCGTACCGAGACCGACTCCCTGGGGTCGCGTGAGGTCCCAGCGGACGCGTACTGGGGCATCAACACCCTCCGCGCCCTCGAGAACTTCCCCATCACCTCGGTGCCGATCGCGGTCTACCCGGACCTCATCGAGGCCCTCGCGACCGTCAAGCAGGCGGCCGCCCGGGCGAACAAGGCGATCGGGGTGCTCGACGCCGAGCGTGCCGACGCCATCGACCGTGCCGCGCAGGAGGTCCGCGACGGCTCGCTCCGGGACCAGTTCGTCGTCGACATCGTGCAGGGCGGTGCCGGTACCTCGACGAACATGAACACGAACGAGGTGCTCGCGAACCGTGCCCTCGAGCTCCTCGGCCGCGAGAAGGGCGACTACGGGTACCTGCACCCGATCGACCACGTCAACCGCAGCCAGTCGACGAACGACACGTACCCGACGAGCATCAAGCTCGCGATGATCCTCGGCGTGCGGCGGCTCGTGTCGCAGCTCGAGGCGCTGTCCGACGCCTTCGCGGAGCGCGGGCACGCCTTCCAGGACGTGCTGAAGATCGGACGCACCCAGCTGCAGGACGCGGTGCCGATGACCCTCGGGCAGGAGTTCACCGGCTTCTCGCACACCATCCAGGAGGACGTCCTCCTGCTCAAGACGGTCATGCCGCTGCTCGCCGAGACGAACCTCGGTGCGACGGCGATCGGCACCGGCATCACGGCCGACCCCCAGTACCGCGACGAGGTCCGTCGCCAGCTGCAGGTCGCGTCCGGGCTCGACATCGTGACGGCACCGGACCTCATCGAGGCGACGAGCGACGCCGGCGCGTTCATGACCCTGTCCGGCACCGTGAAGCGGAGCGCGGCGAAGCTCTCCAAGATCTGCAACGACCTGCGGCTGCTGGCCTCGGGTCCGCAGGCCGGCCTGGGGGAGATCACGCTCCCGGCACGGCAGGCGGGGTCCTCGATCATGCCGGGCAAGGTGAACCCGGTCATCCCCGAGGTCGTGAACCAGATCGCGTTCGCGGTCGTGGGAGCGGACACCACGGTCACGATGGCGGCCGAGGGCGGGCAGCTGCAGCTCAACGCGTTCGAGCCGATCATCGCCCACTCGATCCTGCAGTCGCTGCAGTGGATGGCGAGCGGGTGCGCGACGCTCCGGGTGAACTGCGTGGCCGGGATCGAGGCGAACGAGGCGAAGCTCGCGGCCCAGGTCGACACGAACGTCGGCGTCGTCACCGCGCTCACGCCGTACATCGGGTACGCGGCCGCAGCGTCGATCGCGCACACGGCGTTGACGACCTCGACGCCCATCTCGACGCTCGTGACCGCGGCGGGGCTCATGGAGGAGGACCAGGTCCAGCGCGTCCTGAGCCCGGCGCGGCTGTCGGGCATCGAGCTGGCCACGGGGGCGATCCCGGTCGTCACCGAGGAGATGCTCGACCGGGCGGCGCGCGAGCGCTGACGCGCGGCGCCTACGGCATCGGCGGCTCGCCGACCCGCACCTGCCGGGACAGGTCCCGCAGGTGTTCCGCCGCCTCGGCCTGGGCGGGATCGGCGTCGTCCTCGGCCGCCCGCTGCGCCGCGATCGTCCGGACGTGGTGTGCGGCGGCGATGTCGGCGTCCCGCCACCGGGCGAGCGTGAAGTTCCGCGTGACGTCCCGCAGCGGCAGCCGGATGGACTCGTCGGCCTCGATCCCGGCGAGGAGCTGGCGCATCCGGATCACCTCGGAGTCGAGCTCACCGCCCACCACGAGCACGAAGTTCGAGATGTACAGGTACACGAGCAGCAGGATCGCGCCACCGAGCCACCCGTAGGCCTTGTTGCCGCCGCCGATCGTCTCGACGTAGAGCGAGAACCCGAGCGTCGCGAGCGCCCACGTCACGATGGCGAACCCGGCACCGGCGGACACCCACCGCAGCTGCGGCGTCTTCACGTTCGGCGTCGCGTAGTACAGCACCGCGACCATCACGACGAGGTCGGCGGCGAGGACCGGCCACTTCACCACGTTCCAGAGGTCGTCGATCCACGGCGCCCACCCGAAGGACCGGATTACCGCGGCGGAGATCGTCGGGGTGCCGAGCAGGATCACGATCGCGATCGCACCGCCCGCCATCACGAGCAGCGTGACGAGGAGCATCATGCTGCGGAACTTCCAGATGCGACGCCCTTCCTCGACCTCGTAGGCGGTGTTCATCGCCCGGCCGAACGCCGTCGCGTACCCGGAGAGCGACCAGAGCGTCAGCACGACGCCGATCGCGAAGCCGAGCCACGGGTTGTCCAGGGTGAGGAGCTGCCGGAGCGGACCCTCGAGGTGCGCCGCCGTCTCGGGGCGGACGATGAACCCGAGGATCCCGATGATGTCCTCGAGGCTGTCGCCCTGCCGGTCCACGATCGACAGGGCCGACACCACGGTCAGCGTCGTCGGGAACACCGTGAGCAGCGCGAAGAACGTCAGCGACGCCGCCGCGTCGACGACGCGGTGCCGGATGACCGAGTGGTAGGTGCGCCGGACCACGGCGCGGACTCCCGTCCGCTGGAGGTCGCGCGATGCGCTGTCCGGCATGCGTTGTACGGTACCCGACACCTGCGGGCCAGGAGGCGCGGTGGCGGCCCGCACCGCGCCTCCCGTCCGGTCGACGGTCGCGTCCGGCGGCCGCTCCGCTCGTCAGTTCGCGTGCGGGTGGCGTGCGTCGTACCGGCGGAAGGACGGCACCGCGCGGAGGAGCAGCGCGACCAGGCCGATGATCAGCACGCCGCCGATGATCGGCGGGTACGCGATGCCGGCGGCGACCACCAGCCCCGCGTAGAGGTCGCCCAGCCGCGGTCCGCCGGTGACGACGACGATGAAGATGCCCTGCAGGCGTCCGCGCATGCCGTCCGGGGAGGCGGCCTGCAGGATCGTGTTCCGGAACACCGAGCTGACGTTGTCCGCGCCGCCAGCCGCCGCTAGGAACAGCGCCGCGAGGCCGAGCGCGGGCAGGATGCCGGTGCTGAACGCGTCGCCCTCGCGGCCGCCGAGCGCGTGGGCGCAGGCGATGACCACGCCGAACGCCGCGATGGCGCCACCGTAGGCGGTGATCGCCCAGCCGACCGCCTCGCCCTGGCGGCGGACGTGTCCGAGCGGACCGGAGAAGACGCTCGAGAGCAGGGCTCCGATCGCGTACGCCGCGGTGAGGGTGCCGACGGTGATCGACCCGCCGCCGATCACGAGCGCACCGATCGCGGGGAAGAGCACGCGGGGCTGCCCGAACGTCATCGCGACGATGTCGAGCACGAACGTCATGGTGATGTTCCGCGACCGTCGGAGGAACCGCGCCCCCTCGACGAGCGAGCTGAGCCCCGGACGGAGCGCGTCCCGGTCGGCGGCCATCCGCGGCAGGGTGAACACCCCGAGGAACGCGAACGTGAACAGGACCACGTCGATCGTGTACGTCGGGGCGAAGCCGACGGCCGCGATGAGCACGCCCGCGACCGCGGGACCCACCGTGACCTGGAACCCCGACGCGATGCCGCCGAGGGCGCTCGCCGCCGGCAGCAGGTCCGTGCCCACGAGCCGGGGCACGATCGCGGAGCGGGAGGCGTTGCTCACGGTCGCGGCGACGGCGTTGACCGTGGCGAGGACGTAGAGCAGGGCGACGCTGTGCAGTCCGAGCCAGGCGTGCGTGGCGATCAGGGCCACGGCGGCCCAGGCGATCACGGCGGACACGAGTGCGACGGTGCGCCGGTCGAACGCGTCGGCGAGCATGCCGCCGTAGAGGCCGGCGACGATCATCGGCAGGAGCGCGATCACGCCGACGAGGGCGACCGCGAAGGTCGAGCCGGTGATGTCGTAGACCTCGAGGCCGACGGCGACGGTGGTCATCTGCGTGCCGATGCCGGCGATGGCGGTGCCGAGCCAGAGCCGGGCGAACGCGGGGGAGCGGCGGAGCGGGGTGAGGTCGGCGAGGAGACGGCGACGGCGCTCGCCGGTCGGTGTGGATGATGTCACGGTGGAACCATTCTGGGGGCTGCGGCGCCGTCCGTGGACGTGCGGGGCCATGTCCGCGCTCTCTGGTTGACTGGCGGGCATGACTGACCTGAACAGCAAGCCCGAGTTCGACGCCCCCGAGGGCCCCGCCCCCACCGAGCTCGTCATCACCGACATCGTCGAGGGCTCCGGCGACGTGGCCTCCGCCGGGTCGACCGTCAAGGTGCACTACGCCGGCGTCGAGTACGAGACCGGCGAGGAGTTCGACAGCTCGTGGAACCGCGGCGAGCCGATCGACTTCCCGCTCGCCGCCCTGGTGCGCGGCTGGCAGGAGGGCATCCCCGGCATGAAGGTCGGCGGGCGCCGCAAGCTCGTCGTCCCGCCGGAGCTCGCCTACGGCCCCGCCGGCGGCGGCCACTTCCTGTCCGGCAAGACCCTGATCTTCGTCATCGACCTGCTCGGGGTCCGCTGATGCAGGTCGGCGCACCGACCATCGAGCTGAACGACGGACACCGGTTCCCGGAGCTCGGCCTCGGCACCTACGGGCTGAACGGCGACGAGGGCGCGGCGGCCGTCGGGACGGCGATCGCGGGCGGCTACCGGCTGCTCGACACCGCGCTCAACTACGGCAACGAGGACGCCGTCGGCAGGGCCGTGCGCGAGTCGGAGGTGGCACGCGAGGACCTCGTCGTCACGTCGAAGCTCCCCGGCCGTCACCACGGCTACGACGAGGCGCACCGCTCGATCGACGAGACCCTCGGCAACCTGGGCCTCGACTCGGTCGACCTGTACCTGATCCACTGGCCGAACCCGTCGGTGGACAAGTTCGTCGACACCTGGAAGGCCTTCGTCGACCTCCGCGACAGCGGCAAGGTCCGCTCGATCGGCGTCTCGAACTTCACCCCTGAGCACCTGCGTCGCATCGTGGACGCCACGGGTGTCGCCCCGGCCGTGAACCAGGTCGAGCTGCACCCGTACTTCCCGCAGGGCGAACTGCGGAAGGTGCACCAGGAGCTCGGGATCGTGACCGAGAGCTGGAGCCCCCTCGCGAAGCGGTCGGAACTCCTCACGGAGCAGCCGATCGTCGACGCCGCCGCCGCGCACGGGGTCACCCCCGGGCAGGTCGTGCTCCGCTGGCACGTCCAGATCGGTGCCGTCCCGGTGCCGAAGTCCGGCGACGCGGCCCGGCAGCGCGAGAACCTCGACGTCTTCGGCTTCGAGCTGACCGACGCCGAGGTCGCGGCGATCTCCGGCCTCGAGCGCGGACGCCTCTGGGACGGCGACCCGGACACGCACGAAGAAATGTAGGAAGCCTCACTTCGGGATGGGGGGACTACACTGGGTTCCCCTGTCCCGAAGGGTTGTGTGTGTCAGAACCGACCGAGATCGACCGCGAGCGCGGCTACGTGGACGGCCTGTTCGGCCGTCTCGACGAGCTGACCGCCGAGGCCGAGCAGCGTCTCGCCGAAACCCGCCGTCAGGCGGTCGGCGGGAACCACCAGAGCCGCAGTGAACGCGACGCGTACGCCCGGCTCTACGAGGACACCATCGCGACGCTCGAGCGCGTCGGCGACCGCCTGGTCTTCGGGCGGCTCGAGGTGTCCGAGCCGGACAGCGACGAGGACTCGTTCCGCTACATCGGCCGCGTGGGCCTGCGGGACCGCGACCACCGACCGCTCCTGCTCGACTGGCGCGTCCCCGGTGCCAGCGCCTTCTACCAGGCGACCGCCGCGCACCCGATGGGCATGCGCGCCCGCCGGCACCTGACCCTCGACGGCCGGAGCGTCGTCGGCATCGAGGACGAGGTCTTCGACGCCACGCTCTACGACGACGAGCGCACGCACCTGCAGGGCGAGGGCGCGCTCCTCGCCGCGGTCACCGCCGAGCGCACCGGCCGGATGACGGACATCGTCGCGACGATCCAGGGCGAGCAGGACCGGATCATCCGCTCCCCGCTCGAGGGCGTCCTCATCGTCCAGGGCGGCCCCGGCACGGGCAAGACCGCCGTGGCCCTGCACCGTGCGGCCTACCTGCTGTACTCGTACCGCGAGCGGCTCCGGGGGTCCGGCGTGCTCATGGTCGGCCCGTCGCCGGCGTTCCTGACCTACATCGAGCAGGTGCTCCCGTCGCTCGGCGAGACCGGCGTGGTGATGGCCTCGCTCGGCTCGCTCTACCCGGGCGTGCACGCGACGAAGCACGACCAGCGCGACATCGCCGCGGTGAAGGGCTCGGCCGAGATGGCGCAGCTGCTCCGTCGCGCGGTGCGGTCCCGCCAGGTCGTCCCGACCGAGTCGGTCACGCTCGACGTCGAGGGGGAGCGGCTCGTCGTGCCGCCCGAGCTCGTCGCCGACGCCATGAAGCGTGCGCAGGACCGCGGGAAGCCCCACAACGCCGCCCGCGTCACGTTCAACAAGACCGCGCTCGACGCCATGACGCGGTTGCTCGCCGAGCAGCTCCGCCAGCGCGGGACCACCGTCGACGAGGCGGACGAGAAGGTCCTGCGCGAGGACATCCGGTCGTCGTACGACGCCCGCGTGCTCCTCAACACCGCGTGGCTGCCGCTGCCGCCGGAGAAGCTCCTCGAGGACCTGTACGCCCGGCCGAACTGGCTCGCCTCGCTCACCCCCCACTGGACCCCGGAGCGCCGGGCCCTGCTGCTGCGTGAGCGGGGAGCCGCGTTCACGGTCGAGGACGTCCCGCTCCTCGACGAGGCCGCCGAGCTCCTCGGCCCGTTCGACCCCACCGGCGGGGCGGCCAAGCGCGCGGCGAAGGCCAGCCGCAACCGCGACATCGAGAACGCCCGCCAGGCCATCGAGAACATGGGCGTCGAGGGCATCGTCACCGCCGAGCAGGTCGCCGGCTCCTTCGCCGAGGGCGGCGACCCCCGCTCCACCGCCGAGCGCGCCGCCGAGGACCGCGAGTGGACCTACGGCCACATCGTCGTCGACGAGGCGCAGGAGCTCTCCCCGATGCAGTGGCGGGTGCTCGCCCGCCGGAACCCGCTCCGCTCGTTCACGATCGTGGGGGACATGGCGCAGGGGTCCTCGCCCGGGGCCGCCCGCACGTGGGACGACGTCGTCGGCGCCCTCGCCCGCCGTCGTCGGGGCCGCGCACCCCAGGTGCCGATCGAGCACCGCGTCGAGGAACTCACCGTCAACTACCGCACGCCGCGCTCGATCGTCGAGGCCGCCGGCGCCTTCGCGGACGCCGCCGGCCTCGCGGTCACCCGGACCGAGGCCGTGCGCGACGGCGACCCCGTGGTGCGCGTCACGTCCGGCCGGGCCGAGGTGCTCGACACGGTCGCCGCGATCGTCGGCAGCGAGCGGGAGCACATCGGCGCCGGCACGATCGGCGTCATCGTGCCCGAGGCGGACGTGGACGCGGTCCGCGAGCGGTTGGCCCGGACCGAGGTGGACGTCCGGTCGCTCGGGTCGCCCCGGCCGGGGTCCGTCACGGTGCTCACGGGCGCCGATGCGAAGGGGCTCGAGTTCGACGGGGTGCTGCTGGTCGACCCGGAGCGGGTCGGTGCGGACGCGGCGCGCGCGGCTGCCGCCGTGTACGTCGCCATGACGCGCCCGACGCGCCGCCTGACCGTCGTCGACGTCGCCTGAGCGCCGCGCGCGTCACTTCGTGAGCGCCGCGCGCGTCACTTCGTGAGCAGGAATGGTCGGGTGCGCGCGGGCGACCCGACCGTTTCTGCTCACGAAGCGCCGCGCGGGCGCACGCGCGGGCGCACGGGAGGCGCGGCGCACGTCCGTCAGGTCGGGGTACCCTCGGCCCGCACGCGCGTCACGAGCGCCGCCCACGGGCCGTCGAGGCGGGTGCCGGGGATCGTGACCGTCGTTCGTTCGACGGTGATCGTCCACGTGAAGTCGTCGCGGACACCCGGCACAGGGGCACTCGGGGCGTCGCGGGGCAGGGCACCGACGAGCGCTGACCACCCGCCCGGGTCGTCGCAGGCATCGGTGTCGACGCGCCAGCCCCGGGTGGTGCCGGCGATGCCCCCACTGCGGCGGACGTCGATGTGCATGCCCCCGACGGTACGCCGGCAGCCCGGCTCAGTCGAGCACGCCGACCGTGCGCCAGGCGTCCTGCACCGCGGTGTGCTGCGCCGACCCGTCCCCGAAGCGCGTGCGGGCGGCGTCGACGGTGACGGTGGCGAACCCGGCGAAGTCGATCGAGGCGGTGACGGCGTCGGACGTGAGGGCGTCCCACCAGACGGCTCCGGCGCCTTCCCACGCGTTGCCGCCGATCGCCGTGGCGGCCAGGTAGAAGGCGTGGTTCGGGATGCCGGAGTTCGTGTGCACGCCGCCGGAGTCCTCGGTGGTGTCGACGTACCCGGCCATCGTCGCGGGCTGCGGGTCCTTGCCGAGCACCGGGTCGTCGTAGGCGGTGCCGGGGGCCTTCATCGACCGCAGTGCGACGCCGTGCACGGCCGGCGTGAAGAGCCCCTCGCCGATGAGCCACGACGCCTGGTCGGCGCTCTGGCGTCGGGCGTACTGGGCGACGAGCGAGCCGAAGACGTCGCTGATCGACTCGTTCAGCGCCCCGGACTGCCCCTCGTACGTGAGGTCGGCGGTGTACTGGGTCACGCCGTGCGCGAGTTCGTGGCCGATGACGTCGACCGCGATCGTGAAGCGGTTGAAGACCTCGCCGTCGCCGTCGCCGAACACCATGCGGCTGCCGTCCCAGTAGGCGTTGTCGTAGTCCTGCCCGTAGTGCACCGTGGCGTCGAGGGGGAGGCCTGCGCCGTCGATCGACACCCGGCCGAAGACCTCGAGCCAGAAGGCGTGGGTGTCGCCGAGGCCCGTGTACGCCTCGTCCACCGCGGGGTCGCCGGAGTCCGGGTCGCCCTCGCGCCGGACCGGGGCGCCCGGGAGCGTGGTGCTGCCGTGCGCGTCGGAGATGGTCCGCTGCGGCGACCGGTCGACCGTGCCGCTCACGCCCTGCGGACGGACCCGGTGCTCGTGCTTCGGACGCTGGACGGTGTCGAGCGACGCCAGCGCCGTCCGTGCCGCCGAGGCCGCGCGTGGGAAGCCCTGGGCGTCGGCGACGGCGCGGAGCAGGTAGGGCGGGACGACGGATCGGATGCGGTCGGTCGGGGTCATGGCGTCATGCAACCACCGGGCACCGACACCGCGGTCAGTCGTGCTTGCGGTTCTCCACGAGCCCGAGGGCGTACGACTCCCACCACTGTCCGGCGGCCGGCCCGCCGTTGCAGGTGCCGTCGCTCAGTCCCGGCGTCTTCACCCACAGCAGCGCGTCGAGCCGGGTGGAACCGCGGGTGACGTGCGGGGCCTGGCCGAGGCCGGCGCCGTCCGGGTTGCACCAGGTCCCGCGCCAGCCCTGACCGTTGCGCGAGACGTCGATGACGAAGTGCGGGTCGCCGCCGATCGCGTCCGCGAGCCGGTCGGCGTAGGCGCGTTCCTGGTCGACCCGGTAGAAGTTCGAGACGTTCGTGAAGAAGCCCTGCACCCGGTCGACCCCGGCCTCGCGCAGCCACTTCGCCATCGTCGCCGTCGGCACGCGGTTCTCGTTCCCGCCGTCGAGGTACACGGTGAGGCCGTGGCCGCTGAGCTCGTCGACGGCCTTGCGGATCAGGGGCAGGCGGTCCTGCTCGAGGCGCTTGCACACCTGGATCTGGGCGATGGCGTCCGGCTCGACGAGCACGACTGCCCGGGAACCCGCCATGGCCCGCACCGCCGACCGGACCCACGGCAGGTACTCATCCGCGGCGGTCCCGCCCTTGGAATAGCTGCCGCAGTCGCGGTCCGGGACGTTGTAGAGGACGAACACCGGTGTCTTCCGCTGCCGCTCGGCGCTGCGGACGACGTCCCGGATGGTCTGGCGCGTCTCGGACACCGAGGTGTTCGTCAGCCAGGTGGCGATCGGCTCGTCCGCGATGACGGCGATCTTCCGGGCCGTGGTGTCGTCGCCGTCGGCACGCGCCTCGGACTCCCGCTTGCCGGGTTGGTTCTCGGCCTCGGGCTGCTCCGCGAGGCCGCCGGGGAACGCCTCGGACGCCGTCTTCCGCTCGGCGACCTGCCTGCCGGTGGGATCGGTGCCGCGGGGGAGCACCAGCACGAGCGTCACGACGAGCGCGGCGACGACGACCGCGGCGAGCCCGATCCACGTCCACTGACGACGGCCGGGGCTGCGGCGTGCACGGGTTCCCTCGAGACTCGGCATGCGCCCATGCTCGCAGGTGCGACCCCGGCGTGCCCAGGCCCGGCCCGTCCCGCCGGGCGTTCACCCAGCGTCGCCGCCGCTTCTTGCCAGGACCGTGTCCCAGACTGGCCGGATGTTCCGGAAGCTCCTCCTCCTCGCCCTGACCGCGGCGTACGCCTGGGTGATCTGGCGGATGACGCTGACCCCGCAGGTCTTCTCGGCGGCGCAGAACTCCCTGGTCCTGCACGCGATCGCCTGGGTGCAGCAGCTCCCGCACGGCACGTGGTTCAGCTACGACCGCGTGGAGTTCCTCGCCAACATCGCGATGTTCGTGCCCGTGGGGATGCTCGCCGCGCTGTGGCTCCCGCGCCGGTGGTGGATCCTCGGTGCGGTCGTCGCGGTCGTGCTCTCCACCGGCATCGAGTTCGCGCAGGCGACCTACCTGCCCTACCGCGTGGCCGATCCGCGCGACGTCCTGTCGAACGGCCTCGGCGGTCTGCTCGGCGCGACGCTCGTCGGCCTCGTCCGCAGTCTCTTGCCGGCACCACGTCGGCGTCGCCTGCGCGCCAGGACCGTCTAGCGATCTGGTAGTCTTGCGCGGTTGCCGTCGAACGGCCGCGGACAAAGAGCGCTCGTGCATCAGGCACGGGCACCGCGCAACGGACTGAAAGGGGATCTACGCATGGCACTTGACGCGAAGGTCAAGCAGGAGATCATCGAAGAGTACGCGACCCACCCGGGCGACACCGGTTCCCCCGAGGTCCAGGTCGCCGTTCTGACGCGTCGTATCAACGACCTGAACGAGCACCTCAAGGAGCACAAGCACGACCACCACTCGCGTCGTGGTCTGCTGCTCATGGTCGGTCAGCGTCGCCGTCTCCTCGGTTACCTCTCCGACGTCGACATCGCCCGCTACCGTGCGCTCATCGAGCGTCTCGGCCTGCGTCGCTAGTCGACCGACCCACGGCTTGACCGAACGCCCCGGCCCTCACACAAGGACCGGGGCGTTCTCCGTTCCCCGGGAATGGTTGCGGGGGACGTGCGGTTGGGTACGATGTTCATGCAAACGCATCGAAAGTCGGGACTCACCATGACCACCATCGCCGTCGTCTCCGCCGGGCTCTCCGAGCCCAGCTCCACCCGCCTGCTCGCCGACCGCCTGGGCGAGGCCACGATCGCGGCGCTCGCCGCACCGAGCCCGTCCGGCCTGCCAGGAGGCGCGGCGCACGTCCTGCACGTCGACCTGCGTCCGCTGGCGCACGAGATCACCGACGCGATGCTCACCGGGTTCGCCGCACCGGCGCTGTCCGCCGCGATGGCGACGGTCGTCGAGGCCGACGCCGTGGTGTTCGTCACGCCGATCTTCACCGCCGGCGTGAGCGGTCTGGCGAAGTCGTTCCTCGACGTGCTCGACAAGGACTCGCTCGCCGACATGCCGGTCCTGCTCGGAGCCACCGGCGGCACCGCACGGCACTCGCTCGCGATCGAGCACGCGCTGCGTCCGGTGTTCGCGTACCTCCGCGCCGCGGTCGTCCCCACCGGTGTGTTCGCCGCCACCGACGACTGGGGGAGCGAGGGCGACTCGGCCGCACTGGACGGTCGCATCCGCCGGGCCGGGGAAGACCTCGCCTGGGCGATCCGCGCCTCCCGTCGGACCCCGCAGGAAGCCGACGCGCTCCCCGAGACGGCGGACTTCGCGTCCCTGCTCGGTGGGCTCGGCCACTCGGCCGTGCGCTCTTAGGCCGGCCACAGGGGTCGTCGGGCGGGGGTGCAGCCCCTGCCCGGCCCGCTCACCGGTCGGCTCGGGAACCTCGTCGTGACGACCGATCGTGACGACGAGGAGGACCGATGGACACCAGGGGCAACGGCCGGCGACCCGGCTGGACGACGAGTGCGCTCGTCAGCGTGGGCGGGCTCGTGGTCGCGGCGCTGACCGGGGCCGGGGTGTGGTTCGGGCACGAGCAGGCCACGACGGGCTCGGCCGACTCGTCGACGAGTGACGCCCGGACCTCGTCCGACGCCGGGACCTCGACCGACTCCGGGACCTCGTCCGACACCGGGACCTCGACCGACCAGGGCGTGAGCCAGGGCACGACCGGTGGCTCCGGCTCCTCGGACGCGACCACGACCGGATCGTGACCGTGCGTGCCGCAGCCGAGTGGGACCTCTGGACCACCACCGCCCGCGTCGTCCTCGACCACCGTGACCGCCGCCACCTCGCCGCCGCACGGGCGTGCGTCGTCGAGGTCACCGCCGCCGTCGACGCGGCGTGCAGCCGCTTCCGCAGCGACTCCGAGCTCGTCGCCCGCGCCGCCGACCTGGTGCGCGGCGCCGAGGTCTCCCCCCTCCTCGCCGCACTCGTGCACCAGGCGCTCGACGCCGCACGTGCCTCCGACGGCGACGTCGACCCGACCCTCGGCGCCCGGATGGCGTCGCTGGGCTACGACGCCGCGTTCGCCGACGCCCCACCCGTTCCGACGCCCGAGGCCGTGGCCCGAGCGCTCGACGGCCGCCCGGCGTGGCAGCGGGTCCTGCTGTCCGGCACCTTCCTGCGCGTGCCCGAGGGCGTCACGCTCGACCTCGGTGCCACCGCCAAGGCCGCCGCTGCCGACATGGCCGCGGCGAGCATCACCGCCCGCCTCGGCATCGGCGCGCTCGTCTCGCTCGGCGGGGACGTCGCGACCGCCGGGCCCGACCCGTCCGGCGGCTGGCAGGTCCGGGTGCAGGACCTCGACGACGACCCCGCCGACCACGTGCGGATCGCCTCCGGCTGGTCCGTCGCGACCTCGAGCACCCAGAAGCGCCGGTGGGAGCAGGACGGCCACGCCCGGCACCACATCCTCGACCCGCGGTGGGGGCTGCCGGCCGAACCGGTCTGGCGCTCGGTGACCGTCGTCGCGCCGTCGTGCGTCACGGCGAACACGATGACGACCGCCGCGGTCGTTCGTGGACACGGTGCCACCGAGATGCTCCGGCGGAGCGGTCGCGCGGCACGCCTGGTCGCTGCGGACGGCACCGTCGTCCGGATCGGGGGCTGGCCCGCCGACGACGGCTGATCAGTACCAGTGCGGGTTGACGCTCATCTCGTGGTTCCACGCCCCGCACGGCGAGCCGTAGGCGTCGTGGATGTAGGCGAGGCCCCAGTTGATCTGGGTCGCCGCGTTCGTGCGCCAGTCCGCGCCCGCGACGGACATCTTCTCCGCCGGGAGCGACTGGGGGATGCCGTACGCACCGCTCGAGACGTTCAGGGCGTTCGCGCGCCAGCCGGACTCCTGCGTCCACAGGGACACCAGGCACGAGAACTGGTCCGACCCCCACCCGTACGACCCGATGGCGCTGCGGGCGTAGGCCTGGGCACCCGCCGGGTCGACCACGACGCCGCCCGTGCTCGGGTAGGACGAACCGCCGCCGCTCGTCGACGGGACGGCGGGGCTCGGTGCCGCGTCGGCTGCTGCCGCCGCGGCCGCCTCCTCGCGCTTCCGCTGCTGTTCGGCCTTCTGCGCCGCGACCTGCACGCCGAGCTGGTAGCGCTGCTCGGTCTTCGCGGTGGTGTCCTTGAGCGACGCCAGCTGGGCGTACAGCTCGTCGCTGTGCTGCTGCGTGTCGTCGACCGCGGCGTCGGCGGCGGCCTCGGCGTCCTTCGCCGCGCTCGCCTTCGTCTCGGCGGCGTCGGCCAGGTCGGCGCGTTCGTCCTCGGCACGGGTGGCCTGGTCGTGCAGCGAGGACGCGGTCCTCGCGGCGACCGAGGCGTCATCCATCACGCCGGCCCACGTCGACGACAGCTGGTCGAGCGCGCCGAGCTGGTACAGCAGCTGGGAGGGGTCCTTCGCCGTCGCGATGCGCGTGGTCATCTGGCTCGAGCTGCCGTCACGGTAGAGGTTCGCGGCGAGCTGGCCGGCGCGCTGCTGGGCGCGGTCCGCGGTCTTCGCCGCCTGGTCCGCCTGGGTCTGGAGGCTCGTGGCGGCCTGGGTGGCTGACGCCAGTGCCGACTCGGCCGCGTCCGCACGCTGGGACGCCACGAGCGCCGCCTGCGACTTCACGGCTGCGGCCTGCTGGGCGGACTCCAGTGCCACCTGGACCCTGGCGACCTCGGCCTTCTTGGTCTGCTCGTTGCCCTTCGCGTGCTCGACGTCCTGCCAGCTCGGGTACTCCGTCGCGTTCGCCGGGACAGCGGTGACGACGGGGGCGACGAGCGCGCCGACGACCACTGCGGCCGCGACGAACCAGCCCCGGGAGGGGGTGAGGCGCATGGCAGCAGGCTAGCGAGGACACTCCGGTTCGCCGTGAGCCTCGCCGCCGAATCCCTGAGGACTGGTAAAGTCCATCACGTCCAGGGACCGTTTCCCCGGGCGTTACGACAAACACTGCGCAGGCCGGGCACGGAGCTGGTCATCGGTGGTGGCTCGCGGGCCGGACGGTTTCCCGAGTGCTTCTACTGCTGGCCAGACATGCGTCCCGATCCCTTCGGCGCGCACGCACCATCGGGTGCCGTGGCCCCAGCCTGCCGAACACATCAAGGAGGCACCCTTTTGGAGGGTCCCGAGATCAAGTTCGCCGAGGCCGTTCTCGACAACGGCAAGTACGGCAAGCGCACCGTCCGGTTCGAGACCGGTCGGCTCGCACAGCAGGCGCAGGGCGCGGTCGCCGCGTACCTCGACGAGGACACCATGCTCCTCTCGGCCACCAGCGCCGGCAAGCACCCGCGTGAAGGGTTCGACTTCTTCCCGCTGACCGTCGACGTCGAGGAGCGCTCGTACGCCGCCGGCAAGATCCCCGGTTCGTTCTTCCGTCGTGAAGGCCGTCCCAGCACCGAGGCGATCCTCGTCTGCCGCCTCATCGACCGGCCGCTGCGCCCGTCGTTCGTCGACGGCCTCCGCAACGAGGTCCAGATCGTCATCACCGTCCTGAGCATCGCTCCGGACGAGTTCTACGACGCGCTCGCGATCAACGCGGCGTCCGCGTCGACGCAGATCTCCGGTCTGCCGTTCTCCGGCCCGATCGCCGGTGTGCGCCTCGCGCTCATCGGTGACCAGTGGGTCGCGTTCCCGAAGGCGTCGCAGCTCGCCGAGGCCGTCTTCGACCTCACCGTCGCTGGACGTGTCGTCACGGACGAGGCGGGCAACGAGGACGTCGCCATCATGATGGTCGAGGCCGAGGCCACCGAGCACAGCTGGGACCTCATCCAGGGCGGCGCGACCAAGCCCGACGAGGCCGTCGTCGCGCAGGGGCTCGAGGCGGCGAAGCCGTTCCTCAAGCAGCTCGTCGAGGCGCAGGCGAAGATGGCCGCCCAGTCGGCCAAGGAGATCCAGGACTACCCGGTCTTCCCGCCGTACGCCCCCGAGGTCTACGACTCGGTCGAGGCCATCGCGCTGTCCGAGCTCGGCGACGTCTACAAGATCGCCGGCAAGCTCGAGCGTCAGGACGCCGACGACGCCCTGAAGGCCCGCGTCAAGGAGGCCATCGCCGCCAAGGTGACGGCCGGCGAGCTCCCCGAGAGCGCCAACGGCCAGGTCAGCGGTGCCTACAAGTCGGTCACGAAGAAGGTCGTCCGCGGCCGGATCCTGACCGAGCAGGTCCGCATGGACGGTCGCGGCCTCGCCGACATCCGTCCGCTCGACGCCGAGGTCGCCGTGATCCCGCGCGTCCACGGTTCGGCGATCTTCCAGCGCGGCGAGACCCAGATCCTGGGCGTCACCACGCTGAACATGCTCAAGATGGAGCAGCAGATCGACTCGCTGTCGCCCGTCACGAAGAAGCGCTACCTGCACCACTACAACTTCCCGCCGTACTCGACGGGTGAGACCGGTCGTGTCGGTTCGCCGAAGCGTCGCGAGATCGGGCACGGCTTCCTCGCCGAGCGCGCCCTCGTGCCGGTGCTGCCGTCGCGCGAGGAGTTCCCCTACGCCATCCGTCAGGTGTCCGAGGCCCTCGGCTCCAACGGTTCGACGTCGATGGGTTCCGTCTGCGCCTCGACCCTGTCGCTCCTCAACGCCGGTGTGCCCCTCAAGGCCCCGGTCGCGGGCATCGCGATGGGCCTCGTCTCCGACACCGTCGACGGCCAGACCCGCTACGCGGCGCTGACCGACATCCTCGGTGCCGAAGACGCGCTCGGCGACATGGACTTCAAGGTCGCCGGTACCTCGGACTTCGTCACGGCCATCCAGCTGGACACGAAGCTCGACGGCATCCCGTCGTCGGTCCTCGACGCCGCACTCAAGCAGGCCAAGGAGGCCCGCTCGGCCATCCTCGGTGTGCTGAACGAGGCGATCGACGCCCCCGACGAGATGGCGGACACCGCTCCTCGTGTCATCTCGGTGCAGATCCCCGTCGACAAGATCGGCGAGCTGATCGGCCCGAAGGGCAAGACGATCAACGGCATCCAGGACGAGACCGGCGCCGACATCTCGATCGAGGACGACGGCACCGTGTACATCGGCGCCGTGGACGGTCCGTCGGCCGAGGCCGCTCGCGCCCAGGTCAACGCGATCGCGAACCCGACGAACCCGGAGATCGGGGACCAGTTCCTCGGCACGGTCGTCAAGATCGCCACGTTCGGTGCGTTCGTGTCGCTGCTCCCGGGCCGCGACGGTCTGCTCCACGTCTCCGAGGTGCGCAAGCTCGCCGGTGGCAAGCGTGTGGAGAACGTCGAGGACGTCCTCGGCGTCGGCCAGAAGATCCTGGTCGAGGTCACCAAGGTGGACGACCGCGGCAAGCTGTCGCTCGCGCCGGTCGTCGCCGACGAGGTGGACACCGAGGGCGGCAAGGGACACGAGTCCCACGCCGAGGCCCCGGCCGAGGGCTGATCCCTCCCGCGTCCTGACGCACGAACGGCCGCCGTCCCTTCCGGGGCGGCGGCCGTTCGCCGTTGCGGGACTACGCGGCGGGGGTCTCCTGGGTGCCGACGAGCTGCGCGCGGCCGAGCAGGTGCTCGCGGAGCACGAAGCCGACCACCGCGGGCGTCGCGTCCGCGGGCGCCTCGAGGACGGGCACGTCGAGCGCGCTCAGCGTGAAGAAGTACCGGTGCGGCCCGTGCCCGGCGGGCGGTGCCGCGCCGAGGAAGGTGTCCGTGCCGAACTCGTTGCGGCGTCGCAGCGCCTCGGCGGGGAGCAGCGCGTCGTCGGTCCCGGCACCGGCCGGCAGCGAGGTCGCCGATGCCGGGACGTCCGTGAGGCTCCAGTGCCAGAACCCGGACCCCGTCGGGGCATCGGGGTCGTACACCGTGAGCACGAAGCTCTGCGTGCCCTCCGGAGCGCCCGACCACTCGAGCGCGGGGGAGCGGTCCTCGCCGCTGGCGTCGGTGCCGCGGGCGGACGTCGGGAGCACGCCGCCGTCGGTGAAGTCGGGGCTGGTCAGGGTGAAGGACGGGACCTCGGGGAGGTTCCAGTTGGGGTCGTTGGCCATGTCCCCAGCCAACACCCGCGTGCTCGGATGTCGCTCGGTGCCCACCGGCGGACGGGAGGCGCGGTGCGGGGCCGACCCGCGCCTCCAGGCCGACAGACGGTCGCGTCCGTCGACGCGACGTGCGTCGTCAGGCGGCGAGCACGCGCTCGACGACGCGGCCGAGGGCCGCCGTCGCCGCGATCGCGTCACCGGCGTACGCGCCGGACATGGCGCCGTCCCGCGCGAGCATGAGCTCGTCCGCGCCGTCGCCCGGCAGGGTGTGGCCGGACTCCTGCAGCAGGTCGGCCAGTCGCTCGGTGTACCAATCGCGGTGCATCGCGACGACCTCGCGCACGGGGTCGCGGGGGTCGTGGTACTCGGCGGCGGCGTTGAGGAACGCGCAGCCGCGGAACTCGGGGTCGTTGACCTCGTCGGTGAGGGCCGTGACCCAGGCCCGGACGGCTGCCTCGGGCGAGCCGGCATCGGCGATGAGCTGTTCCATCCGCTGCTGCACGCGCTCGTGCTGCGTCCGGATGTAGGCCAGGATCAGGTTGTCCTTCGACCCGTAGTGCTTGTAGAACGTCGCCTTCGTGACGCTCGCCTCGGAGATGAGACGGTCGACGCCGACGCCGTGGATGCCCTCTTCGTAGAAGAGCCGCGTGGCGGTCTCGAGGATCCGGACCTTCGCGCCGCCGGAACGGGGAGCCGGGGGGACGCTCGACCCGTCCGGCGACGCGAGGTTCGTGCTCGGGCCAGGGAGACGCTGGACGGTCGGTTGGGGGGAATCGACCGTCACAGCGTGGCTCTCCTTGGGCTCATCGGCTCCGCGGCGGAGCGGGGGGACTCGTGCCGCGTGAGGACTGATGTCCCGAGCCACCGGATCGGAATATAGGGGGGCTTCCGATCCGGTACGAGAACTGTACCACAAGGAGGACAGACAGACGAGTCTTTCTATCCTCCATATCTGTACCCCACTTCGAGTGACACCGTGAGCGGCTGTGGAAACTGGGCGACGGGCGCTCCGGGGTCAGTAGGCTCGTCTGCGATGAACCACCCAGTGCCGTTGCCGCTCGAGGCCCCGGACACGTCGTTCCTGACGTCCGGGGGCGCCTTCGTCCGCCGAACCGTCCTCCCGTCCGGCGTGCGGGTCCTGACCGAGGCCATGCCCGGAGCGAGTTCGACGAGCCTCGGCTTCTGGGTCGGGGTCGGCTCCCGCGACGAACGCGACGGCCAGTACGGCTCGACGCACTTCCTCGAACACCTGTTGTTCAAGGGCACCCGGACCCGGTCGGCCCTCGACATCGCGATCTCGTTCGACTCCGTCGGTGGCGAGCACAACGCCGCGACCGCCAAGGAGTACACGTGCTACTACGCACGGGTCCGTGACGCCGACGTCCCGATGGCCGTCTCGGTCATCGGCGACATGGTCACCGGCTCCGTCCTCGACGACGCGGCGTTCGACATCGAGCGCGGGGTCATCCTCGAAGAGCTGGCGATGGCGGCGGACGACCCGGCCGACGTCGCCGGCGAGGCGTTCTTCGCCGCGGCCTTCGACGGGCACGCCCTCGGCCGGCCGATCGGCGGCACGCCGGAGAGCATCCGCGCCGTGCAGCGGGACGAGGTCCTCGCCCACTACCGCGAGCACTACGCGCCGAACGGCATCGTCGTCACCGCCGCCGGGGCGATCGACCACGACCGCTTCTGCGAGCTCGTCGAGGCCGTGTTCCAGGGCGCCCCGAACGCTGCCCCGCTGGCACGGCGGACCCCGCAGCCGGTGGCGGACCCGGCGATCCCCAAGCTCTCGGTCGTGCACCGTCCGACCGAACAGGTCTCGATGCTCCGCGGGTCGCAGGGCCTCGACCTCCGCGACGAACGGCGGCCGGTCCTCAGCGTGCTCAACGCCGTGCTCGGCGGCGGCATGAGCTCCCGACTCTTCCAAGAGGTGCGCGAGCGCCGCGGACTCGCCTACGCGGTGAGTTCCTTCGCGCCCGCCTACCTCGACAACGGTGCCTTCGGCGTCTACGCCGGGTGCGCCCCCGACAACGTCGCCGGGGTCGTCGAGATCGTCGACGCGGAGTTCCGCCGGATGGTCGACGACGGCATCACCAGCGACGAGCTCCGTCGCGCGAAGGGGCAGATCGAGGGGGCGCTCACGCTCTCGCTCGAGGACTCCGACGCCCGGATGACCCGACTCGGCCGGTCCGAGCTCGGCACGGGGGAGTTCACCGACCTGGCCACCGCCCTCGAGCGCGTGGACCGGGTCACCACCGACGACGTCCTCGACCTGGCCCGCGACCTCCTGACCCGGCCCACGATCACCTCGGTGGTCGGTGCGGTGCAGCAGGACGAGCTCGCGGCCGCGATCGGGATCGGCGGTTGAACACCGACATGTCGCACTACCTCTACCTCGTCCGGCACGGCGAACACCAGGACGCCGAACACGGGCTGCGGGACGGCAAGCTGTCCGAGCGCGGCAAGCGGCAGGCGATGCTCGTCGCGGACCGTCTCGGCGGCGTGCCGTTCGACGGCGTCTACCACTCGCCGCTCGAAGCGCCGAGCGAGACCGCGTCGTTCCTGTCGCAGCGGCTCCCGGCGATCGAGCCCGAGCCGTCGACCCTGCTCTTCGACTGCATCCCGTCGGGTCCGACGCCGGACATGCCGCACGCCTACCAGGGGTGGTACGGAGGCATCACGGAAGAGGAGATCGTCGCCGGGCAGGCCCAGATGGGCGATGCGGTGGCGGAGTGGTTCACCCCTGCCCGCGAAGACCGGCACGACCTCCTCATCACGCACAACGCCGTCATCGGCTGGTTCGTGCGCGAGGCGTTCCAGGCGCCGGAGTGGCGCTGGATGGGGACGAACGTGGCGCACACGGCGTTGACGATCATCCGGATCCGCTCGGCCAAGCCGGCCGAGGTCGTCGCGCTCAACGACCTGGCGCACCTGCCCGTCGAGCTGAGGACGGGCCTGCCGGTCGGTCAGCCCGTCTGACGGGTCCTGCGCGCCCGGAGTGCGGCGACCCGCGCTCGGAGCACCCGGTCCAGTCCGAACGGCCCACCGCCGAGCGCGACCAGCACCACCGCGAGGAGCAGGTACAGCACCTCGGGCAGGTACAGCAGGTCGCTGAACCAGGTCACCGCGTCCGCCGGCCCGAGCTGGTGGACCGCCACGGTCGTGAGCGCGACCGTGCTGATCACGCCGAGGACGGCCGCAGCCGCCCGCGTCACGAGGCCGACGGCGAGCAGCACGCCGAAGACGAGCTCGCAGCCCGCGACCACGGTGGCTGTGAGCTCGGGCACCGGCGCGCCGATCGAGCGGATCGTCTCCGCCATCGCCGCGCGACCCGGAGCGGTCACGGTCTTGTTCCACCCGGACGCGGCGAAGAACAGTCCGAGCGCGACCCGGGCGAGCGAGATCGAGAGGAACGGCAGGCGGGTCGGGGAGTCGAGGGCACGGAGGAGCAGGACCATGCCCTGCCGTTCGGAGCGGAGGCGCGGATCGCCTCAGCGCACCGGCTTGCGGTACCAGGCGGTCGCGTTCGGGTTGTCGTTGAACGCCGGTACCCGCTCGTAGCCCCGACCGCGGTACATCGCACCGGCGGCGACGAGGGAGTCGTTCGTGTCCAGCACGATCGCCGTCGCGCCGAGCTGCGCACCGCGTGCCTCGAGCGCGTCCATGACCGCCGTCGCCACGCCGCGTCCGCGTCCTTCCGGAGTCACGAAGACGTGCTTCACCTCGAACCGGACGTCGTCGCCGTCGTCGGGGATCCGGCGGAGGCCGCCGCACCCGACCGCGCGACCTCCGTCGTACGCGACGACGAAGGTGCCGACCGGCGGCGTGAACTCGGCCGCCGGGGTGCGCTTCCGCGAGTACGACCCCTGCGCGCTCGGGAACGTGGCCTCGCGCTCGTCGAGGTACGCGTCGAGCAGGGCGTCGACCTCGGGGATGTCTGCCGGCACGGTCCTGACCTCGAGCGTCATGCGTCGATCCTAGGATGGTGGACATGGTCACTCCCGTCGCCGTCGTCGGCGCCACCGGTCGTCTCGGGGGCCTCGTGGCCGCCGTGGTCGAGGAACTGCCCGACTTCGAGCTCGTCGCGAGCCTGTCCTCCAAGGACGGCGCGCACGAGGCCGGTCCCGACGTGTTCGGCGGCGCGGCGATCGTGGTGGACGTGACCGTCCCGGCGCTCAGCCCCGCGATCGTCGACAACGCCCTCGTGAGCGGCGCGAACGTGCTCGTCGGCACGTCCGGGTGGTCCGGCGACCGACTCGCGACGCTCCGCGCGGGGCTCGAGTCGCGTCCGGAGCAGGGCGTCTTCGTGGTCCCGAACTTCTCGATCGGGTCCGTGCTCGGCACCCACCTGGCGACGATCGCCGCCCCCTGGTTCCCCTCGGTCGAGATCGTCGAGACGCACCACGCTGGCAAGATCGACTCCCCGTCGGGCACCGCCGTCCGCACGGCCGAGCTCATCGCCGACGCCCGGCGCGAGGTCGGCCCGGTCGACGCACCCCACGTCGACCAGCGCGCGCGGGGGCAGCAGGTCGCGAGCGTCCCGATCCACTCGCTCCGTCTGCCGGGCGTCACGGCCGTGCAGGACGTGGTGCTGAGCGGCCCCGGCGAGACCCTGACCATCCGGCACGACACGAACGACGACGTCGCCTACGTGGCCGGCATCCGTGCGGCGCTGTCCGCCGTGGGGTCGATGCGCGGTCTCACGGTCGGCCTCGGCAGCGTCCTCGGCATCGGCTGACCGTCGTGCGCCTGACCCGGTCCCTCCGTTCGCCCTTCTGGGGCGCGGCGCTCATGGCGGTGCTGCTGGCGCTGTACATCGTGCTCGTCGGGCAGCGTGCCGTGGCGTTCATCGCGACGGGCATCCCGATCGGCATCGGCATCGGCGTCGCGCTCTTCGTCGTCGCGGCGATCGGTGCGCTGCTGCTCGTGCTCGAGTTCCGCTTCGGCCTGCGCATCACCCGGCTCGGCGCCCGGCTCGAGCAGGAGGGCGGTGCTCCCGCGGACGTCGTCCCGGTCCGTCCCTCGGGGCGTCCCACGCGCGAGGCCGCCGACGAGCTCTTCCCCGAGTACCGGGCCGCCGTCGAGTCCGACCCGGCGGACTGGCGCGGGTGGTACCGACTCGGCGTCGTCTACGACGCCGCGGGTGACCGCAAGCGGGCGCGGGCCGCGATGCGCGAAGCGCTCACCAGGGCACGCGTGTCCTGACAGGAGGCGCGGTGCGGGCCCGCACCGCGCCTCCGGGCCCGCAGCCGGTCGCGTCAGAACGCGGCGTCGACCGCGTCCTCGGCGCGCTGGTACCGGAACGCGTAGCCGGACTCGAGCAGCTTCGTCGGCACCATCTGCTGGCTCGACAGGAGCATCTCGTCGGCCGCCTGCTGCAGGAGCAGCCGGAGCGCGAACTCCGGGATCCGGAAGAGGTAGGGCCGGTGCAGGTCCTCGGCGACGCGCTTGGTGATGCGGTCGGCGACGGCGGCCTCGGGGCCGGCGAGGTTCACCGGCCCGACGACGTCCGAGGCGTCGGGACTGGTCGCGAGGTGCACGATCGCGCCCACCTCGTCCTCGAGGGCGATCCACGGCCAGTGCTGCCCACCGGTGCCGAGGCGGCCGCCGAGCCCGGTCTTCGTGAGCGGGACGAGCGGTGCGAGCGCGCCGCCGCCCTTCCCGACGACGATGCCGGTGCGGAGCGTCACGACGCGGACGCCCTCGGGAGCGGCGTTCGCGGCGGCCTCCCACGCGGTGCAGACCTCGGCCAGGAAGCCGGTGCCGGCGGACGCGTCGTCCTGCAGGACGTCGGCCGGGCGGTCGCCGTACACCCCCGAGGCCGACCCCGAGAGGAACAGCGGCGGCGGGTTCGTCGCGTGCCGCATGGCCTCGACGAGGGTCTCGGTGGCGGACACCCGCGACCGCAGGATCTCCTGCTTGTAGGTCTCGGTCCAGGGGAGCTTGCCGATGTTCGCGCCGGCGAGGTTGATCACGACGTCCGCGCCGTCGAGGATCGCCGGGTCGAGCTTCCGGGTGCCCGGGGACCAGCGGAACTCGCTCGCCGTGCGCGGCTCGCGTCGGACGAGGGTGGTGACGTGGTGCCCGGCCTCGCGCAGGGCGTGGACGAGGGGCGTACCGATGAAGCCGGACGCACCGGCGAGCAGGATCGAGAGCGGCGCTGTCGTCATGTCGCTCACGCTACTCAACTGCCCGTGGATGTCTCCGGCTCGTCGTAGGCTCGTGGTCGTGACCGACAGCGAGACCGTGCAGCCCGACCCCACCGTCGCGACCCCCTACGAGGACCTGCTGCGGCGTGTCCTCACCGAAGGGACTCCGAAGGGCGACCGCACCGGGACGGGGACCCGCAGCCTGTTCGGCGCACAGCTCCGGTACGACCTGTCGAAGGGCTTCCCGCTCGTCACGACGAAGCGGGTGCACTTCAAGTCCGTCGCCTACGAGCTGCTCTGGTTCCTGCGCGGCGACGGCAACGCCCGCTGGCTGCAGGAGCACGGCGTCCGGATCTGGAACGAGTGGGCGGATGAGGACGGCGACCTCGGCCCGGTGTACGGCGTGCAGTGGCGCTCGTGGCCGACGCCGTCGGGGGAGCACGTCGACCAGATCGCCCAGGTCATCGAGCAGATCACGACGAACCCGGACAGCCGCCGCCTGATCGTCTCGGCGTGGAACGTCGCCGACATCCCCGAGATGGCGCTCGCCCCGTGCCACGCGTTCTTCCAGTTCTACGTCAACGACGGCAAGCTCTCGTGCCAGCTCTACCAGCGGAGCGCGGACATGTTCCTCGGCGTCCCGTTCAACATCGCCTCGTACGCGCTGCTCACCCACATGATCGCGGCGCAGACCGGGCTCGAGGTCGGCGAGTTCGTGTGGACCGGCGGCGACTGCCACGTCTACGACAACCACGTCGAGCAGGTGGAGGAGCAGCTGTCCCGGACCGCGTACGCGCTCCCCACGCTCGAGCTCGCGCCGCGCGACTCGATCGACGACTACGAGTACGAGGACTTCACGGTCGTCGGCTACCACCACCACCCGGCGATCACGGCCGCGGTCGCCGTCTGATGTCGTCCTCGTGGACCGAACCCATCCGTGGTGTCGGGATGGTCTGGGCGCGGTCGACGAACGGCGTGATCGGGGCCGACGGCGGGATGCCGTGGCACGTGCCGGAGGACCTCGCGCACTTCCGGCAGGTCACCGGCGACGCGACCGTCGTGATGGGGCGCCGCACGTGGGAGTCGTTGCCGGTGCGCTTCAGGCCGCTGCCCGGACGGCGGAACGTCGTGCTGACGCGTGACGCCTCGTGGTCGGCCGACGGGGCCGACGTCGTGCACGACCTGGCGACCGCGCTGGACACCGACGAGCCGGTGTGGATCATGGGCGGCGGGCAGGTGTACGCGGCGGGGGTGCCCTTCGCCGACCGGGTCTCCGAGACGGTGATCGACGTCGAGGTGCCGGGGGACACCGTGGCGCCGACGCTCGCCGGGGTGGCCGGGTGGTCGCTCGTCGACGAGGGACCGTGGCAGGAGTCGCGCGTCGACGGGACGCGCTACCGCTTCCTCGAGTGGCGCCGGCGCGCGTAGCGCCGGGCGCCGCCGCGGGCGCCGCCGCGTGGAACCACGGAAACGACATCGCACCAGGCGTCGGCGATGGTTCGACGTCGGAAACCTGGTTCGACACGTTCCGGGCACGCGCCGCGCCAGCGCCGGCCGGCCACGCGCCGCGCGGCCGCAGCGTGCGGGGCGGGGTCGAGCCGCGCCTCCTGGGCCGCACCGTCCACGCGGACGGCAGCCCTCGCGCGCATCCCCGGTACGCTGGTGCCCGTGTCCCCGCGTGAGAATCCCTTCGGTCAGGTCCTCGTCGCCCTCGTGACCCCGTTCACGGCCGACGGCGAGGTCGACTGGCCCGGCGTCGAGCAGCACATCGACGACTGCATCACCGCCGGCGCCGACGGCATCGTGGTCACCGGTACGACCGGTGAGACGAGCACGCTGACCGACCCCGAGAAGCTCCGGCTGGTCGAGGTCGGCAAGTCCGTCGCCGCCGGGCGCGCGAAGATCATCACCGGTGGCGGGTCGAACGAGACCGCGCACGCGATCCACCTCTACAAGCAGAGCGAGAAGGCCGGCGCCGACGGTGTGATGATCGTCACGCCGTACTACAACAAGCCGACGCAGTCCGGTGTGCTCACCCACTTCCGGATGATCGCCGACGCGACCGACCTGCCGGTGATCCTGTACGACATCCCCGGTCGCACGGGCATCCCGATCACGTACGAGACGATCGTGCGGGCCTCACACCACCCGAACATCCTCGCGGTGAAGGACGCCAAGGGCGACTTCGCCGAGGTGTCCCGAGTGCTCAACAACACCGACCTCATGTACTTCTCGGGCGACGACACGAACGTGCTCCCGCACCTGTCGATCGGCGCGACGGGGCTCATCGGCGTCACGGCGAACATCACGTCGACGCCGTACCGCACCATCGTCGACGCCGTGAACCGGGGCGACCTGGCCACCGCGACCGCCGAGCACAAGCGCGTCGAACCCCTCGTCCGTGCCGTGATGACGCACGTGCCGGGTACCGTGGCGGCGAAGTACATCCTGCACGGGCTCGGCCGCATCGGCAGCCCGCGCGTCCGGTTGCCGCTCGTCGGCCCCGAGGACTCCGAGGCGTACGCCATCGAGACCTCGCTCGAAGCCGTCCGGGACATCCCGGGCGCCGACTTCTCCAACTTCCGCCCCGACCGCAACGCAGCGGCCGGCGGTGCTCTTCCGAAGGTGCCAGGCACCACCCGCTAGCGAACACGCGGCGCGCAGGACGCGCGTCGCCCGAATCCGTAGGACCGAATGCCCACACAGATCTCCGAACCGCAGCCGCTCGAAGCCGGCACCCTCCGCGTCATCCCCGTCGGGGGACTCGGCGAGATCGGTCGCAACATGACCGTGTACGAGTACGAGGGCAAGCTGCTCATCGTCGACGCCGGCGTGCTCTTCCCCGAGGAGCACCAGCCCGGGGTCGACCTGATCCTGCCGGACTTCGCGCCGATCCGGGACCGCCTCGACGACGTCCTCGGCGTCGTGCTCACGCACGGCCACGAGGACCACATCGGCGCCGTCCCGTACCTGCTGAAGCTCCGCGACGACATCCCGCTGATCGGCTCCACGCTGACCCTGGCCCTCGTCGAGGCGAAGCTCAAGGAACACCGGATCAAGCCGTACACGCTCGTCGTGGCCGAGGACCAGACCGAGCAGCTCGGCCCGTTCCACCTCGAGTTCGTGGCCGTCAACCACTCCATCCCGGACGCCCTCGCCGTCGCGATCACGACCCCCGCCGGTCGTGTCCTGCACACGGGCGACTTCAAGATGGACCAGCTCCCGCTGGACGACCGCATCACCGACCTCCGTGCCTTCGCACGCCTGGGGGAGCAGGGCGTCGACCTGTTCCTGCCGGACTCGACCAACGCCGACGTGCCGGGCTTCACCGCGCCCGAGCGCGACATCGGACCCGTGCTCGAGAACATCATCACGCGCGCCCGCAAGAAGGTCGTCGTGGCGAGCTTCTCGTCGCACGTGCACCGCGTGCAGCAGGTCCTCGACGCCGCTGCCGCC
Organism: Curtobacterium sp. NPDC087082; assembly: GCF_044745045.1. Lineage (NCBI taxonomy): Bacteria > Bacillati > Actinomycetota > Actinomycetes > Micrococcales > Microbacteriaceae > Curtobacterium > Curtobacterium sp. NPDC087082. The sequence goes on from NZ_JBIUZN010000005.1 coordinate 357,350, forward strand.
GCGAACCGCAAGGTCGCGTTCATGGGCCGCTCGATGATCCGCAACATGACGATCGCCGCCGACCTCGGCTACCTCCGGGTGCCCGAGAACGTGCTCATCGACACGAAGAAGGCGAAGAACGTCCCCGACGACCAGATCGTCTACATGTCGACCGGGTCGCAGGGCGAGCCGATGGCCGTGCTCGCGCGCATGGCCAACCTCGAGCACCAGATCGAGATCGGCGAGGGCGACACCGTCATCCTCGCCTCGTCGCTGATCCCGGGCAACGAGAACGCCGTGTACCGCGTCATCGACGGGCTCACCAAGCTCGGCGCGAAGGTCGTGCACAAGGGCAACGCCAAGGTGCACGTCTCCGGACACGCGTCGGCCGGCGAACTGCTCTACTGCTACAACATCCTCCGGCCGAAGAACGTGCTGCCCGTGCACGGCGAGCACCGCCACCTGTACGCCAGCGCGGACCTCGCGATCCAGACCGGTGTGCCGCCGCGGAACGTCATCCTCGGCCAGGACGGCATCGTCGTCGACCTGAAGGACGGCGAGGTCCGGGTCGCCGGCCAGCTCGACATCGGGTACGTCTACGTCGACGGGTCGACCGTGGGCGAGATCACCGACGCCGACCTCAAGGACCGCCGGGTCCTCGCGGAAGAGGGCTTCATCTCGATCTTCGCCGCGGTGGACTTCACCACCGGCCAGTGCGTCGTCGGCCCGGAGATCCAGTCGCGCGGCTTCGCCGAGGACGACTCGGTCTTCGACGACGTCCGTCCGCAGATCGCGAAGGCGCTCGCCGAGGCGGCCGCGAACGGCACGCGCGACGGGCACGCCTTCGGGCAGGTCGTCCGCCGGACCGTGGGTCGCTGGGTGAACACGAAGCACCGTCGTCGACCCATGATCGTGCCGGTGGTCATCGAGGCGTAGTGCTCGTCGCGACCACCGCGCACGTCGCGGTGGTCGCAGTGGCCGTGTCCGGGAGGCGCGGTGCACGTTCCTGACGGACGTGCACCGCGCCTCCTGGCACGTTCCGGCCTGTCGGCTGACCGGCGGGCCGCGCTCGGTTTGTCCTGAGGGGGGATTAGGGTTCTGCCCATGGCCGGAGGCACCAAGTCGACCACGCGCTCGCGCGCGTCCTCGTCGTCCCGTGGAAGCGGGACGCGTGGCTCGTCGCGCACCCAGGCCACGACGAAGAAGCTGCCGCAGGCCGCACCGACCCCGGTCTTCCGCGAACAGAACCCCCTCGTGACGTTCTGGCTGGCGATGGCGCACGGCGTCGGCGCGGTCTTCCGCCTGCTCGGCACGGAGACCCTCGAGAAGGACCAGCGGCGCGACGGGTTCCCGTTCCTGCTCTTCGTGCTGGCGGTCGCCGGCGCGGTGGTCGAGTGGCTCAACCCGTCGAACGCCGTCTCGGTGGCGCTCGACGCGTACACGTTCGGCGGGCTGTTCGGCCGGCTGGCCTTCGCGTTGCCCGTCATCATGGTCGTCTTCGCCGGGTGGCTCTTCCGGCACCCGGCGTCCGTGCACGACAACACCCGGATCGGGATCGGTCTCGGGCTGTTGCTCGTGTCCATCGCGGCGCTCTGCCACGTGTTCGGCGGGCAGCCGAGCGCCTCGGACGGCATGCCCGCGCTGGCGACCGCCGGCGGCGTCATCGGCTGGGTCGTGATCGCCTGGCTCGTCGCGGTCGCCACCGAGTGGGTCGCGGTGCCGGTCGCGGTGCTGCTGCTCGTGCTCTCGCTCTTCATCATCACCAAGACGCCGCCGAACAAGATCGGTCGGCGCCTGCACGAGCTCTACGCGTACCTGTTCGGCGCGCCGGCCCCCGCGACGGAGACGGACGAGCCCGTCGCCGAGGCGCCCGCCGCACGGACCAAGCCGACGAAGAAGCGCGGCGCGAAGGGCGACACCGACTTCCAGTTGTTCGACGACCTCGGCTTCGAGGACGACAAGGCCGCCGAGTCCGACGCCGAGGGTGGGACCATCCCGTGGTGGCGCCGGAACAAGTCCGGTCGCGAAGAGGACCCCGCGTACGACAGCCCCGTGATCAGCGGTGCGACGTCGGCCGTGCCCCCGGCCGCCGCAGCCGCGCCGGCACCCGGCCCGAACGCCGGTGCCGCCGCCGGTCTGGTCGACCACACGCCGGCCGAGCCCGGTTCGGTCAACCTCAACGACTCGGTCGAGCAGGACCTGCAGATCGCCGAACAGGCCCTGCGCGACTTCGGGACCCCGGTGCCGGAACGCCCCGCGCCGGCCGAGGTCGTCCGTCCGGACGCCTCGGTGTCGCCGGTGGTCTCGCCGTCGCTCCCCGCCGAGGACCTCGCGGTCGACGCCGGCGACGACGCGGACGGCCTGCCCCCGGTGGCCGGCCCCGATGAAGACCCGGCCGCGCCCTACCGGCTGCCGGCCGCCACGACGCTGAGCTCCGGCACGCCGTCGGTCGCACGCAGCCAGGCGAACGACGACATCGTCGCCGCGATCACGAGCGTCCTCACCGAGTTCAAGGTGGACGCGAAGGTCACCGGGTTCTCCCGTGGGCCGACGGTGACCCGGTACGAGATCGAGCTCGGCCCCGGCGTGAAGGTCGAGCGCGTCACCGCCCTGTCGAAGAACCTGTCGTACGCGGTCGCCTCGAACGAGGTCCGCATCCTGTCGCCGATCCCGGGCAAGAGCGCGATCGGCGTCGAGATCCCGAACACCGACCGTGAAACCGTCTCCCTCGGTGACGTCCTGCGCTCGAACGCCGCTCGCAAGTCCAAGCACCCGATGACGATCGGCGTCGGCAAGGACGTCGAGGGCGGCTTCGTCGTGGCCAACCTCGCGAAGATGCCGCACCTGCTCGTCGCCGGCTCCACCGGGTCCGGCAAGTCGGTGTTCATCAACTCGATGATCACGTCGCTGCTCATGCGCGCGAAGCCGTCCGAGGTCCGCATGGTCCTCGTCGACCCGAAGCGCGTCGAGCTCTCGATCTACGCCGGCGTCCCGCACCTCATCACGCCCATCATCACGAACCCGAAGAAGGCGGCCGAGGCGCTGCAGTGGGTCGTGAAGGAGATGGACATGCGGTACGACGACCTCGCGTCGTTCGGGTTCCGGCACGTCGACGACTTCAACAAGGCGATCGCGAACAACGAGATCGTCCTGCCGGCCGGCAGCGAGCGGAAGCTCAAGCCGTACCCGTACCTGCTCGTCGTCGTCGACGAGCTCGCCGACCTCATGCTCGTCGCGCCGCGTGACGTCGAGGAGTCGATCGTCCGCATCACCCAGCTCGCCCGTGCCGCCGGTATCCACCTGGTGCTCGCGACGCAGCGTCCGTCGGTCGACGTCATCACCGGGCTCATCAAGGCGAACGTGCCGTCGCGGATCGCCTTCGCGGTGACCAGCGTCACCGACTCCCGGGTCATCCTCGACCAGCCGGGCGCCGACAAGCTCATCGGGCAGGGCGACGCGCTCTTCCTGCCGATGGGGTCCTCGAAGTCGCTCCGCGTCCAGGGTGCCTGGGTGCAGGAGAGCGAGGTCGCCGAGGTCGTCCAGCACGTCACCCGCCAGGCCCGTCCGGAGTACCGCCAGGACGTCCAGGCCGTGGTCGAGCGCAAGGAGATCGACGCGGACATCGGCGACGACCTCGAGCTGCTGCTCGCGGCGGTCGAGCAGGTCGTCTCGACGCAGTTCGGGTCGACCTCGATGCTCCAGCGCAAGCTCCGCGTCGGGTTCGCCAAGGCCGGCCGCCTGATGGACCTCATGGAGTCCCGCGACATCGTGGGGCCGTCCGAGGGCTCGAAGGCGCGCGACGTCCTCGTGACGACCGACCAGCTGCCGGCCGTGCTCGCGAAGCTCCGGGGCGAGGAGCCACCGGCGGGTGCTGCCCCGGCCGCCCCCGCCGCCGGCCCGGGTCCCGCGGCGCCGGCTCCGGCGTCGGCCCCGACCGACGACGGCGACCGCTACGGCGCCGACCCGGTGGCGGACATGACGCGCGGGTACGATGAAGCAGACGACGAGCCCGATGAGGACGCGTGGGGACTGACGGGCAGGGAGTGAGTGCGATGACCGCCTCGGACAGCACGGAGACCACGCACGGCGCACGCTTCCCGTGGCGCGGACGACTCCTGCGCAAGGGCCCCGGCCCGGCGTCGACGGGCAACGTCGCGAACATCATCACGGTCGTGCGCATCCTCATGGCGCCGCTGTTCTTCGTGCTGCTCCTGACGGACGCCGGCACCGACGGGCCGCTGCGCATCTGGGCGGCCGTCGTGTTCGTGGTCGCCATCGTCACGGACAGCGCCGACGGCATCATCGCCCGACGGCAGAACCTCGTCACGGACTTCGGGAAGCTCGTCGACCCGATCGCGGACAAGGTCCTCATCGGCGGCGCCCTCGTCGCGCTGTCGATCCTCGGTGAGCTCCCCTGGTACGTGACCGTGCTGATCATGGTGCGCGAGATCGGCATCACGGTCTTCCGGTTCGCGGTGCTCTCGGACCGGGTGATCCCGGCGAGCCGGGGCGGCAAGATCAAGACCGTGCTGCAGGCCGTCGCGTTGACCGCCGCGCTCTTCCCGTGGTGGAACCTCGTGGGGGACTGGGCGCACTGGGTGAACGGCATCCTGATGACCGCGGCCTTCCTGGCGACCATCCTGAGCGGGATCGACTACCTGTACCAGGCGTGGAAGCACAACCGGACCACCGCGTGACGGCGGCCGACGACGTCACCGGCACCGCGCCTCCAGGACACGACACCGGACCCGACGTCCGGACGTCCGCCCGCGACCTCGTCGCGCGCCTGACCGAACGGGGCGACACCGTCGCCGTGGCGGAGTCGCTCACCGGTGGACTCGTCGTCGCGACCCTCGTCGGCGTGCCGGGTGCCAGCGCCGTGGTGCGCGGGGGAGTCGTGGCCTACGCGACGCCCGTGAAGCACACCGTGCTCGGCGTCTCGTCGGCGCTGCTCGCGTCCAACGGTGCGGTCGACCCGGAGGTGGCTCGGCAGATGGCCTCGGGCGTGCGAGCAGCACTCGCGGTCGACGGAGCACCCGCGACATGGGGCATCAGCACGACCGGTGTCGCCGGACCCGACCCGCAGGACGGTCAGCCGGTGGGGACGGTCTTCGTCGGCATCGCGGACGCCGACGGTGCCCAGGCGTACGAGTTGCACCTCGACGGCGACCGCGATGCAATCCGCTGGGCGACCGTCTCCGAACTCCTGGCACGGATGTCGTCCACGATCCGGGCCCGGGAATAGGTCCCGTTTCCACTGGGTTACATCTCACGCAATCTCCAGCAGTAGAGCAGCCGGCGTGGTTAGCATGCTGCAACCGGCAACGCTACTGTTGCTGAACCCGAACTCGGCCATCAGGACCGAGCGGGCGCGGAGACGACAGAGAGGAGGAGTTCTCATGGTTCTCGTTCGTCAGGAAATCGGCGACGTTCTGCGGGACTTCCGCTTGCAGAAGGGCCGGACCCTCCGTCAGGTCGCGTCCAAGGCCAGCGTGGCTCTCGGGTACCTCAGCGAGGTCGAGCGTGGGCAGAAGGAAGCCAGCTCGGAGATCCTCGCGTCCGTCGCGGACGCGCTGGACACCCCCATCTCGACCATCATGCGTGAGGTCGGCGACCGTCTCGCGGTGGTCGAGGGGCTCACCCCGGTGCCCGACACGCTCCCGGACGACCTCGTCGCCGAGTTCGACAACGACCTCGCGGTGCGCTGACGCCACCGCTTCCCGAACGCCCCCGCTGGTCCGCCAGCGGGGGCGTTCGGCGTTCCAGGGCCGTGCTCTGGCCGCGGGGCGGCGCGGTTACGCTGGGATGATGCGTGTGAGTGAGTTCTGGCGGGCCGTCGACCAGGTGTTCGGCGATGCCTACGGTGCCGTCGTCAGTCGTGACGTGGTGCTCGAGGAACTCGGCGGACGCTCGGCGGCCGAGGCGCTCGACGCGGGCATCGATGCGCGCCGCGTGTGGGAGGCGCTGTGCGAGTCGCAGGACGTCCCGCTCGAGAAGCGGCACGGCAAGGGGCTGGCGGAACCGCGGGACTGACGCGCGGTCTCCGTCCGAAACTCTGTTCGGCGTGTTGCTCGAACGGGTGTTCGATCGGTGGTAGCTTCCTCCACAGCGGCGCTGTCCGGAGAGTTCGTCCACAGATCGCGCGGTCGTCGGCAGTGATGTCGGTGGCCCGCCCTAGGTTCGAGTCAACGGGAACAGCCCGAAGCCTTGTCGCTGAAGCACCGGCCCTGCACCACCGGCCGGGTGGACGCGACAGCCTACAGGCGGCCGACACCGAGCACGAAGGAAGCACACCATGCCCTCACCCCAGGACCGCGAGAAGGCCCTCGAGACCGCTCTCGCCCAGATCGACCGTCAGTTCGGCAAGGGCACGGTCATGCGCCTCGGCTCGGACGAGCGCGCCCCCGTCGCCACCATCCCGACCGGTTCGGTCGCCCTCGACGTCGCGCTCGGCATCGGCGGGCTCCCGCGTGGCCGCATCATCGAGATCTACGGCCCGGAGTCGTCGGGTAAGACGACCCTGACGCTGCACGCCATCGCCAACGCCCAGCGCGCCGGCGGCATCGCGGCCTTCATCGACGCGGAACACGCGCTCGACCCCGAGTACGCGAAGAAGCTCGGCGTCGACATCGACGCGCTGCTCGTCTCCCAGCCGGACACCGGTGAGCAGGCGCTCGAGATCGCCGACATGCTCGTCCGTTCCGGCTCCATCGACCTCGTCGTCATCGACTCCGTCGCGGCGCTCGTGCCCCGCGCCGAGATCGAGGGCGAGATGGGTGACTCGCACGTCGGTCTGCAGGCCCGCCTCATGTCGCAGGCACTCCGCAAGCTCGCCGGTGGCCTGAACCAGACGCAGACCACGATGATCTTCATCAACCAGCTGCGCGAGAAGATCGGTGTGTTCTTCGGCAGCCCCGAGACCACCGCCGGCGGCAAGGCGCTCAAGTTCTACGCGTCGGTCCGCCTCGACATCCGTCGCATCGAGACGCTCAAGAGCGGTACCGACGCGGTCGGCAACCGCACCCGCGTCAAGGTCGTCAAGAACAAGATGGCCCCGCCCTTCAAGCAGGCCGAGTTCGACATCCTGTACGGCACGGGCATCTCGCGCGAGGGTTCGTTGCTCGACTTCGGCGTCGACCACGGCATCGTCAAGAAGTCCGGTGCCTGGTACACGTACGACGGCGACCAGCTCGGGCAGGGCAAGGAGAACTCGCGGTCGTTCCTGATCCAGAACCCCGAGATCGCTGCTGAGATCGAGGGCAAGATCCTCGCCAAGCTCGGTGTCGGCGGTGCGTCGGCCGAGGCGGTCGAGGCTCCCGTCGAGTCGATCGCGCCGAAGATCGCGGAGCGCAAGGGCGCGTGACGACCGACCACGACGGCGACGAGGACCTCGCACCGGTCACCGACCTGTTCGGTGCGCGCGGTGCGCGGTCCCGTCGCCGATCCGCGGCTGGGCCGGACACGGCGGACGACACGGATGCCGTGACGGACCACGACGGAGCCGATGCCGACGCACCGGTCCCGCTGCCGATCCAGGGCGCTCGGGCACAGGCGGAGTGGCTCTCGCCCGTCGTCGGGGACGGCAGCGGCCGCGGTGCCCGTGCCGAGCAGGACGGCTACGACGACGACCGGACGGCTGACGCCACGACGGCGTCCGTGTTCGCGATCGACGGCGGTGCCGAACTCGACCCAGCGGACGCCCCACGGCCGATCGACGAGCAGCGTGCCGACGCCGAGCGGCTCAGCATGCGCGCGCTCGGTCGCAAGGGCGTCAGCGAGTCCGAGCTGCGCACGATGCTGACCAAGAACGACCTCGACCCGGACGTCGTCGAGCACGAGATCGAGCGGCTCACCCGCGTCGGACTCGTGGACGACGTGGCGCTCGCGACCGACCTCGTCGACCGCCTGCACGACCGCAAGGGTCTGGGGCGCCAGGGCGTCGTCGCCGAACTGCGGCGCCGCGGCATCGACCAGGTCGCGATCGACGCGGCGCTCGAGGCAGCCGCCGACGACGAGGACGACGAGTTCGTCCGTGCGATCGACCTCGCGCAGAAGCGTGCCGGGCAGCTCCGCGGGCTCGACCGAGCGACGGCGGAGCGACGGCTCTCGGGCTTCCTGATGCGCAAGGGCTACAACGGGGGCATCGTGCGGATCGCGGTCGAGCGTGCGCTCGACGGCGGTGGGCGTCCGCCGGCGGGACCTCGCGGCTCCGTCCGCTTCGAGTAGCGTCGCGACGGTTTTACACTGGGACGACCATGGCCACCGTCGCAGCGCGCCCCCGCACCTACCAAGTCCGCACCTACGGGTGCCAGATGAACGTGCACGACTCCGAGCGGCTGAGCGGGTCGCTCCAGGCCGCCGGATACGTCGCTGCCGACGGCGAGCAGGCGGACGTGGTCGTCATCAACACGTGCGCCGTGCGCGAGAACGCCGACAACCGTCTGTACGGCAACCTCGGGCAGCTCGCGGGCATCAAGCGCGAGCACCCCGGCATGCAGATCGCGGTCGGCGGGTGCCTGGCGCAGAAGGACAAGAACGTCATCCTCGAGAAGGCGCCGTGGGTGGACGTCGTCTTCGGGACGCACAACATGGGGTCGCTGCCGACGCTGCTCGAGCGTGCCCGGCACAACGACGAAGCGCAGATCGAGATCCTCGAGTCGCTCGACGTCTTCCCGTCGACCCTCCCGACCAAGCGCGACTCGACGCACAGTGGCTGGGTGTCGATCTCGGTCGGCTGCAACAACACCTGCACGTTCTGCATCGTGCCGTCGCTGCGCGGCAAGGAGAAGGACCGCCGCCCGGGTGACGTGCTCGCCGAGATCCAGGCGCTCGTCGACGACGGCGCGATCGAGGTCACCCTGCTCGGGCAGAACGTCAACTCGTACGGCGTCGAGTTCGGGGACCGCCAGGCGTTCGGCAAGCTGCTCCGGGCCGCCGGTCAGATCGAGGGCCTCGAGCGGGTCCGATTCACCAGCCCGCACCCCGCCGCCTTCACGGACGACGTCATCGACGCGATGGCCGAGACGCCGAACGTGATGCCCCAGCTGCACATGCCGCTCCAGTCCGGGTCGGACCGCGTCCTCAAGGCGATGCGCCGCAGCTACCGGAGCGAACGGTTCCTCGGCATCCTCGACCGCGTCCGGGCGAAGATCCCGCACGCGGCGATCTCGACGGACATCATCGTCGGCTTCCCCGGCGAGACCGACGCGGACTTCGAGGACACCCTGCGCGTCGTGGAGCAGTCGCGGTTCGCCTCGGCGTTCACGTTCCAGTACTCGATCCGGCCGGGGACACCCGCGGCGACGATGGACGAGCAGCTGCCGAAGCACGTCGTGCAGGAGCGGTACGAGCGGCTCGTCGCCCTGCAGGAGCACATCACGGCAGAAGAGAACGCGAAGCAGGTCGGGCGCACGGTCCAGGTCCTCGTCGCCACCGGTGAGGGCAAGAAGGACGACGCCACGCACCGGCTGTCGGGCCGCGCCGAGGACTCCCGACTCGTGCACTTCTCGGTGCCGGGCGGATCGGACGTGCCGCGCCCCGGGGACGTCGTCACCGTCGAGGTCACCCGCTCGGCCCCGCACTTCCTGATCGCCGACGGGGACACACCGTTGCGGATCCGCCGGACCCGCGCGGGCGACGCGTGGGACCGTGCCCAGGCGGAGAGCTGTGGCGTCCCGACGCCGGCACCCGTCGGGGCCGCCGACGGCCCGCGGCCGGTGTCGCTCGGTCTGCCCAGCATCCGTGTCGGCCGCTGACGAGGAGCGCGCCGGCGGCGGCGACCTGATCGCGGTCGTCGGGGCGACAGGCACCGGCAAGTCCGACCTCGGGATCGCGATCGCCGAACGCCTCCGCGCCGCGGGCCGCCCCGCCGAGATCGTCAACGCCGACGCCATGCAGCTCTACCGCGGCATGGACATCGGCACCGCGAAGCTCAGCGTCGAGGAGCGCCGGGGCATCCCGCACCACCAGCTCGACGTGCTCGACGTCACGGACGAGGCCAGTGTCGCCGCCTACCAGCGTGATGCGCGGGCCGAGATCGAGGCCATCCACGGCCGCGTGAACGTCGCCCTGCTCGTCGGCGGCAGCGGGCTGTACGTCTCGGCCGTGCTCTTCGACCTCGCGTTCCCCGGCACCGACCCCGAGCTCCGCGCCCGTCTCGAGCGCGAGCACGAGGAACTCGGGCCGGGCATCATGCTGGAACGACTCCGCGGTCTGGACCCGGCGGCCGCGGCGACCATCGACGCACGCAACCCGCGGAGGTTGATCCGTGCACTCGAGATCGCGAGCCGATCCGAGGTGGTCACGCCGAGCCTCCCGTCCGCGCCCCGCGCCTGGCGACCCGCTCGGATCCTGCACCTGCACCGCGACCGAGCGCAGCTCGTCGCCGCGCTGCACGAGCGCGCGGCGCGCATGTTCGACGCCGGTCTCGTGGAGGAGGTCCGTGGGCTGCGTGAGCAGGGCCTCGAGTCGGGGCGGACCGCGCGGGCGGCGATCGGGTACTCGCAGGCGCTCGAGGTGCTCCGCGGGGACGCGACCGTCGACCAGGCGGTGGAGGCGACGGGCATCGCGACGCGCAAGTACGCCCGCCGGCAGGTGTCGTGGTTCCGGCGGTACGCCGACGCGGAGCTCCTCGACGTCACCGGCGCCGATCGGGCTGCGCTGACAGCGGCTGCCCGTAGGATCGTCCCGTGACCGAGCTGCACTTCACCAAGGGCCAGGGGACCGGCAACGACTTCGTCCTGTTCGCCGACCCCGACGCGTCGGTCGACCTGACCCCCGAGCGGATCCGTGCCATCGCCGACCGCCGGTTCGGTGTCGGCGGCGACGGCGTCATCCGGGCAGTCCGGTCCGATGCGCTGCCGGAAGGGCAGGCGCTCGTCGCCGAGGACCCCGCGGCGACCTGGTTCATGGACTACCACAACGCCGACGGCACGGTCGCCGAGATGTGCGGGAACGGCATCCGCGTGTTCGCGCGCTACCTCACGGAGTCCGGGCTCGTCGACCTGACCCCCGGCGAGACCCTGACGGTCGGCAGCCGCAAGGGACTCGTCGACATCCAGCGGACGACCAACGGCTTCTCCGCCGACCTCGGACGCTGGGGGCTCGGCATCGAGGGCGGTGGCGCGGACGACGTGCTCGTGCGGGCGAAGAACCTCGACGGTGCACGCCCCGGGCTCGGCATCGACGTCGGCAACCCCCACGTGGTGGTCGCCGTCGCGACCGAGGACGAACTCGCCGAGGTCGACCTCACGTACGTGCCGGTGCTCGAGCCGGTCCCCGCGGCCGGCGCGAACGTCGAGTTCGTCCTGCCGGGCGACCCGCTCGTGCAGGACGGCGTCGGTCAGATCACGATGCGCGTCCACGAGCGCGGCAGCGGTGAGACCCTGTCGTGCGGCACCGGGGCCGTCGCTGCGGCCCTCGCGACGCGGTACTGGGCGGGCAACGGGGCGCCGGACACGTGGCGCGTGCGCGTGCCGGGTGGGGTCGTCACGGTGCGCATCTTCGCGGCGGAGGACGGCGAGCACGTCGCGTTGTCCGGGCCGGCGGAACTCGTGTTCTCGGGTGACCTGACGGTCTGACCCGGGCGGGGCTCCGGCCAGGAGGCGCGGTTCGGCGCGCCGACGCTCGTCACGTGGGTCGCGCCTCCTGGCCACTGCCTCGGTGCGGACGGGCGGGTCGGTCGCGCTGGCCGACTGCGGCGCGCTGGCCGCGCTGCGCGCTGGCCGGTCGTGTGACGCTTCGAACCACGTTCCCGACATCGAACTGCCCGTTTGCGCTGGTTCGATGTCGGAATCGTGGTTCCACTCGGACCGCGCGCCTCGCGTTGGCGCCAGCCGTGCGCCCCGCGCGCCGACGGCCGGCGGCACGCCCCGCGCGCCGGCGTCCGGCGGCACTCGCCCCGCGCCCCGCGCGCCGGCGGCCGGCGGCACGCGGCCGGCGGCGCCTACTCGGCCGCGCGGTGCACCCGCAGCACCCGGAACCCCTTGTCCGTCGACGCCCGCGACACGTGGAACCCCGCGTCGAGCGACTCCCGCAACCACCGCTGCAGCGAATCGCCCCCGAGGTCCTTCGACACGACCAACCACGCGTCCCCACCGACCTCGAGCCGGGGCAGCCACGTCAGCAGGATCTGGTGCAGCTCGTCCTTGCCCACCCGGATCGGCGGGTTCGACCAGATCGTCCGGAACCGCAGGTCGGCCGGTACCTCGTCCGGCAGTGCGACGGTGACGTTGTCGGCCCCCGCAGCAGCAGCGTTCGCCCGGGCGAGACCGAGCACCCGCTCGTTCACGTCGACGCCCCACACCTGGGCGGCGGGGGAGTCGAGGGCCATGGTGATGGCGATCGGACCCCAGCCGCAGCCGACGTCGAGCAGTGCCCCCTCGTGCGCGGGCGGCGGCACCGAGCCGAGCAGCACCCGCGTGCCACGGTCGAGCCCGTCCGGGCTGAAGACCCCCGCGGCGGTGGTCAGCGTGAGCGGGCGACCGGCGAGGGTGACGTGGATCTGGCGTTCGCGGGTGTCCGACGACGGGTTCGCGGAGAAGTAGTGGTCGTTCGCCATGGATGAACCGTACCGGCAACCCCGTGTGTCCCGAGGCCCCGAGCGGTACCCTGTGGAGAAGATGACGGACACCACGAACCGAGACGCAGAGACCACCGACGACAGCGCTGCTGGTGTCGTCGAGCGGGTCCTGCGCAACGCCGACTCCCGCGCGAGCTCCTCGATCTTCGCCCCCGCGCAGGCGATCCAGACCCGATCGGTCGACGACCACGCCTGGACGGGCGACGGCGACCAGTACGACCGCGAAGACCGGGCTGCCCTCCGCCGCGTCGGCGGCCTCTCCACCGAACTCGAGGACGTCACCGAGGTCGAGTACCGGCAGCTCCGGCTCGAGCAGGTCGTCCTGATCGGCGTGTACCCGCACGGCGACGCCTCGGACGCCGAGAACTCCCTGCGCGAGCTCGCCGCCCTCGCCGAGACCGCGGGTGCCGTGGTGCTCGACGGGCTCCTGCAGCGCCGGCCGAACCCCGACCCCTCCACGTACCTCGGCAAGGGCAAGGCCGAAGAGCTCGCGATGGTCGTCAAGGCCACCGGCGCCGACACGGTCATCGCCGACACCGAACTCGCCCCGTCCCAGCGCCGCGCGCTCGAGGACGTGGTGAAGGTCAAGGTGATCGACCGGACGGCCGTGATCCTCGACATCTTCAGCCAGCACGCCAAGAGCCGCGAGGGCAAGGCGCAGGTCGAACTCGCCCAGCTCGAGTACCTCCTGCCGCGACTCCGCGGTTGGGGTGAGTCGATGTCCCGCCAGGCCGGTGGCCAGGTCTCCGGCGGTGCAGGCATGGGTTCGCGTGGTCCCGGTGAGACGAAGATCGAGCTCGACCGTCGTCGCATCCACACCCGGATGTCCAAGCTCCGTCGCCAGATCGCCGGGTTCCGCCCCGCGCGCGAGGCGAAGCGGGCCGACCGCCACCGCAACGACGTCCCGAGCGTCGCGATCGCCGGCTACACCAACGCGGGCAAGTCCTCGCTGCTGAACCGACTGACGAGCGCCGGCGTGCTCGTCCAGAACCAGCTCTTCGCGACGCTGGACGCCACGGTCCGCCGGACCGAGAGCGCGAAGGGCCGCGAGTTCACCTTCGTCGACACCGTCGGCTTCGTGCGCAACCTGCCGCACCAGCTCGTCGAGGCGTTCCGCTCCACCCTCGAAGAGGTCGGCGAGGCCGACGTCATCGTGCACGTGGTCGACGGGTCGCACCCCGACCCGGCCGCCCAGCTGGCGACCGTGCGCGAGGTCATCGGCGACGTCGGCGCCCGCGAGATCCCCGAGATCGTCGCCTTCAACAAGGCCGACCTCATCGACGAGTCGCAGCGGCTCGTGCTCGTCGGCCTCGTACCGGACGCGGTGTTCGTCTCGGCGCGCACGGGCGAGGGCATCCAGGACCTCCTCGACGTGATCGAGGCCCGTCTCCCCGAACCCGACGTCGAGCTCACCGTGGTGGTCCCGTACGACCGCGGTGACCTGGTGTCGTCGCTGCACGACGCGGGTGCGGTCGAGACCGTCGACTACGTCGAGGACGGCACACGCCTGCGGGTGCGCGTGTTCCAGCGGCAAGTCGCGGAGCTCGACCCGTTCGTGGTCGCGCCCGTCGCGTCCTGAGGCGCGCCCTGCGCTGACGTGCGGCGTGCGGTCGTGCGGTCGCGCGCGGTGCGGTCGCTCGGCGTGCGGTCGCGCGCGGTGCGGTCCAGGAGGCGCGGCGCACGCCCGCCCCGCGCCCACCGCGGCTGCGCGGTTCCGTTCAGCGCCGCACAACGAAAGCCGGTTCGAACCACGTGATCGTGTGGTTCGAACCGGCTTTGGTCGTGCTCAGCGCAGAGGCACGCGGTGCCTGCGCCGTCAGATCGAGCGGAGGACCGCCACGACCTTGCCGAGCACGGTGGCCGCGTCGCCGAGGATCGGCTCGAACGCGGTGTTGCGGGGGAGCAGCCACGTGTGGCCGTCCCGCTGGCGGAAGACCTTCACGGTCGCTTCCTCGTCGAGCATGGCGGCGACGATGTCACCGTTCTCGGCCGTCTGCTGCGACCGGACGACCACCCAGTCGCCGTCGCAGATCGCGGCGTCGATCATCGACTCGCCCACGACCTTGAGCATGAAGAGGTCACCAGTGCCGACGAGCTGCCGGGGGAGCGGCACGATCTCGTCGACGTGCTGCTCGGCCGTGATCGGCACACCGGCGGCGATCCGACCGACGAGCGGGACGAGCGTCGTTGCGTCGACGTCCGGGCCCTCGACGTCGGGGGTCGGCTCGTCGACGAGGACCTCGAGCGCGCGCGGGCGGTTCGGGTCGCGGCGGATCCACCCGCCGAGCTCGAGCTGGCCGAGCTGGTGCGAGACGCTCGACAGCGAGGACAAGCCCGCGGCGTCACCGATCTCACGCATGCTCGGCGGGTAGCCCCGGCTGGCGATCGACGCACGGATCGCGTCGAGGATCGCCTGCTGCTTCGCCGTCAGCGGCTTCTGGCCCCGCAGTTCGTCCGCCACGTCGTCTCGCCCTTCGTCGGTGCCGGGACCGTGCCCGCGGGAATGTCGGTGGTGCCCGCTTGACTTGTCCCAGTCGATCGAAACAGTATCCGACCGGTCATTGCCGGACAAACACCTGTTCGAGCGTGTCGGCAGAAAACCCCCCAGAAATCTCCGCGCAGGACTTGTGCGGCTCGTCATTCGAAACTATGTTCGGTACAGGACTTCGGTTCACCCGAACGGGAAGGCAAGAACGACATGAGCACCATCGCCATCGCTGACATCCAGCGCACCGCGCCCGCCGTGCGTACGCGCCTGCGCCTCACGCGTCGCGGCCGGGTCGTCCTGACGACGCTCGCCGCGATCCCGCTGCTGATCGGTGTGGCACTCGCCGTGCTGAACGGCGGACAGGCATCGGCCGGCAACACCGAGTCGCACGCCCACTTCGAGACCGTGACCATCCAGCCGGGCGAGACGCTCTGGCAGCTGGCGGAAGAGACCGCCCCGAACGCCGACCCGCGCGACTTCGTGCAGGACGTCGTCAGCCTGAACGCGCTCGACGGCTCCGGGCTGCAGGCCGGGCAGGAGATCTCGATCCCGGCGCAGTACACCGCCGCGCACTAGCACCGTCCGGACGGCCGGTCACCACACCGTTCGAGCGGCCTACGATGGATCGGTGGCATTCACGCTCGAAGACCTCCCGATCCGAGACGACCTGCGCGGGCAGAGCCCGTACGGCGCCCCGCAGAAGCACGTGCGCGTGCAGCTCAACGTCAACGAGAACACGCATCCGGTGCCGGCCGACGTCGCCGAGGACATCGTGTCGTCGATCCGCCAGGCGCTGACGACCGTGAACCGCTACCCCGACCGTGAGTTCACCGAGCTGCGGCAGTCCCTCGCGGACTACCTCCAGCGCGACCTCGCCCCGGGCCAGGCGCTCGGTCCGGAGCAGATCTGGGCGGCCAACGGCTCGAACGAGGTGCTCCAGCAGCTGCTCCAGGCCTTCGGTGGGCCGGGTCGTACCGTGCTCGGGTTCCCTCCGACCTACTCGATGCACTCGATCCTTGCGTCGGGCACCGGCACGACCTGGATCCCGGCGCAGCGCGACGACGAGTTCCGCATCGCGCCCGAGACGGTGGTGGCCGCCATCCGTGAGCACCAGCCGGACATCGTGTTCCTCTGCGGGCCGAACAACCCCACGGGCACGCCGCTCCCGATCGAGACGATCGAGGCCGCCTACGCCGCGACCGACGGCATCGTGATGGTGGACGAGGCCTACGCCGAGTTCATGCCCGCCGACGCCCCGAGCGCCCTCACCCTGCTGCCCGGGCGGGAGCGTCTCATCGTGTCCCGCACGATGAGCAAGGCGTTCGCGTTCGCCGGTGCCCGCGTGGGCTACATGGCCGCCCACCCGGCCGTCATCGACGCGATCCGACTCGTCCGGCTGCCGTACCACCTCTCCGCCCTGACCCAGGCGGCAGCGGTGGCGGCGCTCCGGCACGCCCCCGCGATGCTCGCGATGGTCGACGACATCACGCAGCAGCGCGACCGCATGGTGACCGAACTCCGGGCGATGGGCTACCGCACGTACGAGACGTGGTCGAACTTCGTCCTGTTCGGCGGCGTCGCCGACCCGCACGCCGCGTTCGAAGCGCTGCTCGAGCAGGACGTGATCGTGCGCGACCTCGGCATCCCGAACCACCTGCGGGTGAGCGCCGGCACGGAAGAGGAGACCACCGTGTTCCTCGACGCCATGCGCCGCGTCGCCGCCGATCAGCCGCCGGTTAGGGTTGCAGCATGACCGCGCGCACCGCCACGATCAGCCGGAGCACGAGCGAGTCGAGCATCGAGCTCGAACTCGACCTCGACGGCACCGGCACGTCCGACATCTCGACGAGCGTGCCGTTCTTCGACCACATGCTGACGGCGTTCAGCAAGCACTCGCTCATCGACCTCCGCGTGCGGTCGACCGGCGACACCCACATCGACGTCCACCACACCGTCGAGGACACCGGCATCGTGCTCGGCCAGGCGCTCAAGCAGGCCCTCGGTGACCGTGCCGGCATCGGTCGGTACGGGGACGCCCTCGTGCCGCTCGACGAAGCGCTCGCCCAGGCCGTGGTCGACGTCTCCGGCCGGCCGTTCCTCGTGCACTCCGGCGAGCCCGCGGGCTTCGAGTTCCACCGGATCGGCGGCCACTTCACCGGCTCGATGGTCCGCCACGTGTTCGAGGCGATCACCTTCAACGCCGGCATCACGGTGCACGTCCGCGTGCTCGAGGGCCGCGACCCGCACCACATCGCCGAAGCCGAGTTCAAGGCGTTCGCCCGGGCGATGCGCACGGCGGTCGAACTCGACCCCCGCGTGGACGGCATCCCGTCCACCAAGGGCACGCTGTGACCGCCGGGGCGAAGCCGAACGTCGTCGTCCTCGACTACGGGTCGGGCAACGTCCACTCCGCCGCCAAGGCGCTCGAACGCGCCGGCGCCGACGTCACCCTGACGTCGGACAAGCAGGCGGCGCTCCGGGCCGACGGACTGCTGGTCCCCGGCGTCGGGGCGTTCGGAGCCGTGGTCGAGCAGCTCGAGGGCGTCCGGGGCGGCGAGATCGTCGACCACCGTCTCGCCGGCGGCCGTCCGGTCCTCGGGATCTGCGTCGGCATGCAGGTGCTCTTCTCGCGCGGCATCGAGCGCGGTGCCGACGTCGAGGGGCTCGGTCAGTGGCCGGGCACGGTCGAGCAGATCCAGGCCGCCGTCCTGCCCCACATGGGGTGGAACACGGTCGACGCTCCTGCGGACTCGGTGTTGTTCGAGGGCCTGCACGACGAGCGCTTCTACTTCGTGCACTCGTACGGCGTGACCGACTTCCCGCTCGAGGCGTACGGGCCGTTCCGCGCACCGCGCCTGACCTGGGCCGAGCACGGGCAGCGGTTCGTCGCCGCGGTCGAGAACGGTCCGCTCACCGCCACCCAGTTCCACCCCGAGAAGTCCGGCGAGCCGGGCATCCGACTGCTCCGCAACTGGGTGCAGTCGCTCTGAGACCCGCGGCGACACGTCGCGAACGACGACGCGCCCGACGACCCCCGCAACGAAGACAGGACCATGACCGAGCTCTCCACCACCCCGCCCCTCGTCCTGCTGCCCGCCGTGGACGTCGTCGACGGCCAGGCGGTGCGCCTCACCCAGGGCGAGGCCGGCAGCGAGACGTCCTACGGCGACCCGGTGTCAGCAGCCCGGACGTGGCGTGACCAGGGTGCCGAGTGGATCCACCTCGTCGACCTCGACGCGGCGTTCGGCCGCGGTGACAACCGGAAGGTCATCGCACACGCCATCCGCGAGGTCGAGGGCGTCGCCGTCGAGCTCTCGGGCGGCATCCGCGACGACGCCTCGCTCGAGGCAGCCCTCGCGACCGGTGCCGCACGCGTGAACCTCGGCACCGCCGCGCTCGAGGACCCGGAGTGGGCGGCCCGCGTGATCCGGACGTACGGCGAGCAGATCGCCGTCGGGCTCGACGTGCGCGGCACGACCCTCGCCAGCCGGGGTTGGACGGAGGACGCCGGCGACCTGTGGGAGGTCCTCGACCGCCTCGAGGAAGCCGGCTGCGCCCGGTACGTCGTGACCGACGTGACGAAGGACGGCACCCTGCAGGGCCCGAACGTCGACCTCCTCCGCGAGGTCTGCGACCGTACCGACCAGCCCGTCGTGGCCTCCGGCGGGATCTCGACGCTCGACGACCTCCGTGCACTGCGTGCGCTCGTGCGGCACGGACTCGAGGGCGCGATCATCGGCAAGGCGCTCTACTCGGGGGCGTTCACGCTCCCGGCCGCGCTCGACATCGCCTCGGAGTAGGCGCGTGGCGGGCATCTCGAACGGTCGCGGCACCGGACCCGACAGGCCCGCGGGCGACGGGCACCCGGACGACGCGCACACCCCCGGTGGGGCGGCGGACTCCGCGGGCTTCGCCTGGGCCGGGCGCACGTTCGACCAGCACGACACGACGTTCGACGACGACGACGGTCTGGCCGACCCGGCCGTCGTCGCCGCGATCACGGCGCTGCCGGACGGGGGGTCGCAGCAGGTGGTCGTCGACGCACTCCGCACCGCACGGCTGCTCATCCCGCTCATCGCCGAGGCCGGAGACATCGGGCACACCGACGCCGGCAAGCTCGTCGACAAGACGCAGGAGCTCTCCATCGTGACGGTCGCCGGCCCGGACGGTCGCAGCGTCATGCCGGCCTTCACCTCGGTCGAGGCGATGCGCTCCTGGGACGCGGACGCCCGACCGGTGCCGGCGGACTCGCGGCGGGTGGCCATGGCTGCGGCGAGCGAGGAGACCCAGCTCGTGGTCCTCGACCCGACGGCGCCGACCGAGTTCGTGCTCCGTCGCCCCGCGGTGTGGGCGATCGGGCAGGACCTGCCGTGGACGCCCTGCTTCGAGGACCCGGAAGTGGCCCGGGCCTTCGCCGACTCCGTCGTGGGGGAGCGTGCGGTGGCGCGGGTCGAGCTGGCCCCGGGGGACCCGCTCGGACGGTTCGCCGGTGCGGAACTGACGGTGGGGCTGGCGCTCCACCCCGGACTCGACCAGACGCAGGTGCAGGAGCTCGTGGGGCGCCTGCAGCAGCGCTGGACGGCGGACGCCGTCATCGCGGAACGCGTGGACAGCATGCGGGTGGCGCTGCGCCCAGCGTGAGTCGCGCCTCCTGGCCTCGACCTGCGGCGGTGCGGCCCGACCTGCGGCGGTGCGGCCCGGCCCGGCGGCCGGTCGCCGGTACGATGACGGGGTGAGCACGAACCCGACGACCACCCCCGGAACCGGCGAGACCACCTACGGTCCGACCGGACGGCCCGTCCGGCAGTTCGCGGTGCCCGAGGAGCTCGACGGCCACGGTCCCGCTCGCATCATCGCGCTGTGCAACCAGAAGGGCGGCGTCGGCAAGACCACGACGTCGATCAACCTCGGCGCGGCGCTGGCGGAGTACGGGCGCAAGGTCCTCGCGGTGGACTTCGACCCGCAGGGCGCGCTGTCGGCCGGCCTCGGCGTGCGGACCCACGACATCCCCACCGTCTACGACCTGCTGATGGGGTCGATCAAGGACCCGAACCAGGTCATCCAGCCGACGAACACGCCCTACCTCGACGTGATCCCGGCGAACATCGACCTCTCCGCGGCCGAGGTGCACCTCGTGAACGAGGTCGCGCGCGAGCAGATCCTCGCGAGCGTGCTCCGGAAGGTCGCGAACGACTACGACGTGATCCTCGTCGACTGCCAGCCGTCGCTCGGGCTGCTGACCGTGAACGCCCTGACGGCGGCGCACGGCGTCCTCATCCCGCTCGAGTGCGAGTTCTTCGCCCTGCGTGGTGTGGCGCTGCTCATCGAGACGATCGACAAGGTGCGCGACCGGCTCAACCCGGCGCTGCAGCTCGACGGGATCCTCGCGACGATGTACGACTCGCGCACGCTGCACTCGCGCGAGGTCATGGAGCGCGTCGTGGACACCTTCGACGACCGCGTGCTCGACACCGTCATCGGCCGGACCGTGAAGTTCCCGGACGCCACGGTCTCGGCGCGCCCGATCACGCAGACCGCGCCGGACCACGCGGCCGCACACGCGTACCGGCAGCTCGCCAGGGAGCTCGTCGAGCGTGGCGCCGTCGCCTGACCCCGGACCTGCCGGACAGCCGGCACCCGCCGGCACGCAGACCGCGGCCGGCTTCCGGGTCCGGCTCCGCAACTTCGACGGCCCGTTCGACCTGCTCCTCTCGCTCATCACGAAGCACGAGCTCGACATCACCGAGGTCTCGCTCGGCGCCGTGACGGGCGAGTTCATCGAGTACGTGCGCCAGGCCGAGTCCCAGGACGAACTCGACGAGGCCAGCGAGTTCCTCGTCGTCGCCGCCACGCTGCTCGACCTCAAGATCGCCGGACTCCTGCCGCAGGGCGAGCTCGTCGACGCCGAGGACGTCGCCCTGCTCGAGGCCCGCGACCTCCTGTTCGCCCGACTGCTGCAGTACCGGGCGTTCAAGCAGGCCGCCGACTGGTTCGGCTCCCGCTGGCTGACCGAGTCCCGACGCCACGTGCGGAGCGTCCGGCTCGAGGAGCGGTTCCGCGCCCGGACCCCCGAGCTCGTCTGGACCCTGTCGGTGCAGGACTTCGCCGCGCTGGCGACCCTGGCGTTCGCTCCGCGGGAGCTCCCGACGGTCGGACTCGACCACCTGCACGCCCCGCTCGTCAGCATCCGGGAGCAGGCCGCGATCGTCGTCTCGATCCTCCGCACGCGTGCCGACGAGGACGTCTCGTTCCGCGAACTGATCGCCGGCGTCTCGGAGACGGGTATCGTGGTGGCTCGCTTCCTCGCGATCCTGGAGCTGTACCGGAACGCATCCATCTCGTTCGAACAGTTCGAACCGCTCGGGGAGCTGACGCTGCGCTGGACCGCCGAGGACTGGTCCGACGAGAGCCTCGCCAACCTGGGAGCCGACTATGACGGATGACGTGCACGACACGTCCAGTGCCGAACCCGGCGGCGCCGACGAGATGGCCGACGCCCGCGCGATCGAGCGCGAGATCCACGAGGCGCACGAGCGTGCCGCCCGGCCGGAGATCCCCGTCGACCGACAGCTCGAGGCGATCCTCATGATCGCCGACGAACCCCAGTCGCTCGTGTCCCTCGGCGCGGCCGTGGGGGCTCCCGTCCCCGTGGTCAGGCAGGCCATCGAGCGTCTCGTGGCAGACTTCGACGGGGTCGACGGCACGATCCGCCGCGGGTTCGAACTCCGCGAGGTCGGCGGCGGCTGGCGCTTCTACGTCCGGCAGGACCTCGACGACGTCGTCGAGCAGTTCGTCGAGGCCGAACGCCCCTCCCGCCTGTCGCAGGCCGCGCTCGAGACCCTCGCGGTCGTCGCGTACAAGCAGCCGATCACCCGGTCGCAGATCGCCTCGATCCGCGCCGTCAACGTCGACGGCGTCGTCCGCACGCTCGTCGCGCGCGGCCTCATCGAGGAGTCGTTCACCGACGCCGAGACCGGCGCCATCAACTACGTCACGTCCGACCTGCTCCTGCAGCAGCTCGGCATCAACTCGCTCGACGAGCTGCCGCTCATCTCGCCCCTCCTGGACGACGGTGCCGGCGGCTTCGAGCAGAACGAAGGGATCCCCGATGGCCGCGTATGAGGAAGAACGACGAGGCGGCCCACGGGGTGGCGCGGGCCGGGACGGCGCGGGTCGCCGGGACGGCGCAGGTCGTCCTGGAGGCGCGTCACGCGACCGCACCGCCGGCTCCGGCCGTGCGGGTGGCCGGTCCGAGAGCGCTGGTCGCGACGAGCGCGGAGGCTACCGCGGGCGTGACGAGCGTCCTGCTTCCGGTGGGTACCGGGGCCGTGACGAGCGTCCGTCCTCTGGCGGTGGGTACCGGGGTCGTGACGACCGTGCGGGGTCCGGCCGGCGTGACGACGACCGCGGGGGCTACCGCGGCCGTGACGAGCGTCCGTCGAGCGGCGGCGGGTACCGCGGTCGTGACGAGCGTCCGGCGTCCGGTGGTGGATACCGCGGCCGTGACGAGCGTCCGTCGTCCGGTGGTGGGTACCGGGGTCGTGACGACCGCCGTGATGCTCCGCGCCGTGACGATGACCGCGGTGGCTACCGCGGGCGCGACGAGCGTCCGGCGTCCGGTGGTGGGTACCGGGGTCGTGACGACCGCCGTGATGCCCCGCGCCGTGACGATGACCGTGGAGGCTACCGCGGCCGTGACGAGCGTCCGGCCTCCGGTGGTGGGTACCGCGGGCGTGACGAGCGTCCGTCCTCGGGTGGCGGGTACCGCGGGCGTGACGAGCGTCCGGCGTCCGGTGGTGGGTACCGGGGTCGCGACGACCGCGGGGGAGACCGGGGTCGGTTCGTCGGCCGCGAGGACGACCGCCGCGGCAGCGACCGCGGCGGGTTCAACCGCCGTGACGACGACCGCGGCGGGTACCGGGGTCGTGACGAGCGCCCCGCGTCCGGCGGGTACCGCGGCCGTGACGATCGGCGTGACGACCGTCGTGACGCCCCCCGACGCGACGACGACCGCCGCCGTGACCCCGCCCGCGAGGACCGCCGTGCCCCGGACGGCCGACCCAGCACGGTGTGGCACAACGGCCGACGCTACGTCGGCGGCACCACCACGGCGCGCAACGGCGACCGGCCCCGGAACACCGGCCCGCGCGGCACCGACCGCCGCACCACCCCGCAGCCCGAGGGTGCTCGCGACCAGCAGGGCCAGCCGCTCGAGGGCACGCCCGAGCGCCCGATCATCCCGGACTGGGACGCGGCGGACGGGACGGCGACCGCCGGGGCCGCGCCGCGCCTCCAGGCAGAGGGGGAGCGCCTGCAGAAGGTGATCGCCGCTGCGGGCGTGGCATCTCGCCGCGTCGCGGAGAACCTGATCGTCGAGGGCCGCGTGACGGTCAACGGCGAGGTCGTCGACGCGCTCGGCCGGCGTGTCGATCCCGAGACCGACCAGATCGCGGTGGACGGCGTCCCGGTGCAGATCGACAGCTCGCGCCGCTACGTGCTGCTCAACAAGCCGACCGGCATGGTCTCCAGCCTGCAGGACGAGCGTGGACGTCGTGACCTGTCCGAGTACGTCGACCGGTACGAGGAGCGCCTGTTCAACGTCGGGCGGCTCGACACCGAGACGTCCGGGCTGCTCGTGCTGACGAACGACGGGGACCTCGCGCACGTCCTGGCGCACCCGTCGTTCGGGGTGACGAAGACGTACATCGCGAAGGTGCGCGGCAACGTGAACCCCGCGACGGTGCAGCGGCTGCTCGACGGTGTGGAGCTCGAGGACGGTCCGATCGCGGCCGACAAGGTCCGCCTGCTCGAGTCCTCGCGCGGGGAGTCGCTCGTCGAGATCACGCTGCACTCCGGTCGCAACCGGATCGTGCGTCGCATGCTCGACGAGGTCGACCACCCCGTCCTCGACCTGGTCCGGCGGTCGTTCGGGCCGCTGCACCTCGGGTCCCTGCCGATCGGCAAGACCCGGGAGCTGTCGACGGTCGAGCTCGGTTCGCTCCTCCGCATCGCCCGTGAGGCGAAGGGTTCTCCCCAGGCCTCGGACGGCGAAGAGTCCTCGGACTGACGATCGGTAGGCTTGCGGGGTGACCGACGCCACCACCCCGCTCGTCGAACCGGCCATCGACCGGCGGCTCCGGGGACCCGTGCGGATCGTCGGCGCGGGCCTGCTCGGTGCGTCCATCGGCCTGGCGCTGCGTGAGAAGGGTGTCGAGGTCGTCCTCGACGACGTCTCGCCCGCAGCCCTGGCGCTCGCCGTCGACTACGGCGCCGGGCGTCGACCGGCTCCCGGTGACCGTCCGGAACTCGTCGTGGTGGCCGTCCCGCCGGACGTCGTCGCGACGGTGGTCGAGCGCGAGCTCGCTGCCTTCCCCGGTGCCGTCGTCACCGACGTGGCGAGCGTGAAGTCGGGGCCGCTCGCCTCGCTCCGGGCAGCCGGCGCCGACATCTCGCGCTACATCGGCTCGCACCCCATGGCGGGCCGCGAACGCAGCGGGCCGACGGCCGCGCGCGCCGATCTCTTCCTCGGGCAGCCGTGGGTGATCGCCGGGCACGACGACATCACGTACCAGCGTGCCGCCGTGGTGGAAGACCTGGCGCTCGACGTCGGCGCGACCGTGGTCCCGATGGAACCGGAGTCGCACGACCTCGCGGTGGCGTACGTCTCGCACGCACCGCAGCTGGTGTCCACGCTGATGGCCTCCCGGCTGCGGGACGCCCCCGACGGCTCGCTCGGCCTCGCGGGCGGCGGCGTCCGTGACGTGACCCGCATCGCCGCGAGCGACCCGGGGTTGTGGGTGCAGATCATCGGTGCGAACGCGTCGCGCATCCGGCCGGTGCTCGCGGACCTCCGCGACGACCTCGACCGGGTGCTCGCCGCACTCGAGGACCCGACCGCGCCCGGTTCGCCCCGCGCCCTCGCCGAGACCATCGCCGCGGGCAACCGCGGCGTCGAACGGCTGCCGGGCAAGCACGGCACCACGAAACGCTTCGCCCAGGTGGTCGTCCTCGTCGACGACACCCCGGGCCAGATCGCCGCCCTCCTCACGTTCATCGGGGAGATCGGCATCAACCTCGAGGACATGCGCCTCGAGCACTCACCGGGCGCGCAGATCGGCATCGTCGAGGTGTCGGTCGTGCCCGAGCAGGAACAGCGACTCGTCGACGAACTCGAGGGTCGCGGATGGAGGATCGCAGCAGCATGGGCCTGAACAACGACGACTCCGGCGTGACCGGTGGACCCGACGGACCCGACACGGGGCTGCCCACGCCCGGCGACCAGCCCGGCCCGATCGGCGGTGCCGGCGGAGCGGGTGGCGGTCTCGACGGGCAGGGCGGCGGCGAGCCCGGTTCGACGCGCGACCCCCTGCCGGCCGGACTGCCGGACGGCGCCTTCGTCGCGAAGTTCGTGATCGCGGTCGACGGCCCCGCGGGCAGCGGCAAGTCGAGCGTGTCCCGCGCCGCGGCGCGCGCGCTCGGCTTCGGCTACCAGGACACCGGTGCCGCCTACCGTGCGCTCGCCTGGCACGCACTGCAGCAGCAGGTCGACCTCGACGACGCCGCCGCGGTCCTGGCGAGCTGGGACACCTTCGACTACGAGATCGGCACCGACCCGGACGCCTACTTCGTCCAGGTGAACGGCACCGACGTCACCGACGCGATCCGCACGCCCGAGGTCACCGCCGCGGTCGCCCACATCGCGAAGCTTCCCGAGGTCCGGCAGCGGCTCGTGCAGCTCTTCCGGAACGTGATGCGCAAGGCCGAGGGCCGGGGCATCATCACCGAGGGGCGTGACATCACCACGGTCGTCGCGCCCGACGCCGAAGTCCGGATCCTCCTCACGGCCGACGAGTCCGTTAGAATGGCTCGGCGCTCGGCTGAGGTCACCACCCAGTCGGCCGCCGAGACCTCCGCCGCACTCGCTCGTCGCGACGCGGCGGACGCGAAGGTCGTCGACTTCATGAACGCCGCCGACGGCGTCACGACGCTCGACTCCACCGACCTCGACTTCGACCAGACCGTGCAAGCGGTCGTCGACCTGGCCCGCGCGACCGGGCACTGACCACCAGGGCCACGCGCGGCCACGCACTGACAACACGCGGCCGAAGGGTCGCCGGCAAGGACACCCACATGGCGCAGCTGGACAACCCAGAACACGACGACTTCCCCGAGTACGACGACGCTCTCGGCGAGCGGATCGCCGGGCTCGACGAAGCCGAGGCCGAGCAGCGGGCGAACGCGCTCCGCGCCGGGCTCGAGGACTACGAGCTCGACGAAGAGGACGTCGCCCTGCTCGAAGCCGGGCAGCTCGGCGAGGACGGCATCACGTACCTGCCGGCCTACCCGGTGCTCGCGATCGTCGGGCGACCGAACGTCGGCAAGTCGCAGCTGGTCAACCGCATCCTCGGTCGCCGCGAAGCCGTCGTGCAGGACACCCCCGGTGTCACGCGTGACCGCGTCGCCTACAAGGCGGAGTGGAACGACAAGCGCTTCACCCTCGTCGACACCGGCGGGTGGGAGCCCGACGCCAAGGGCATCAACGCCTCCGTCGCCGCCCAGGCCGAGGTCGCGATCGACCTCGCCGACGCGGTGCTCTTCGTCGTGGACGTCACGGTCGGCATCACCGCCACCGACGAGCACGTCGTGAAGATGCTCCGCGGCACCGACCGTCCGGTCATCGTCGTCGCGAACAAGTCGGACGACGACCGGCGCGACCTCGACGCCTACGAGCTCTGGAATCTCGGTCTGGGGCAGCCGTACCCGGTGTCGGCGCTGCACGGTCGTGGCGTCGCCGATCTCCTCGACCTCATCATCACGACGCTCCCCGACACCTCGGCCGTCGCCAAGCAGGAGGTCGGCGGACCCCGTCGCGTCGCGATCCTCGGCCGTCCGAACGTCGGCAAGAGCTCGCTCCTGAACAAGGCCGCCGGCGAAGAGCGCGTCGTCGTCAACGAGCTGTCGGGGACGACCCGCGACCCGGTGGACGAGCAGATCGAGCTCGGCGGCCGTGTCTGGCGCTTCGTCGACACCGCCGGCATCCGCAAGCGCGTGCACCTGCAGCAGGGGGCCGACTTCTACGCCTCGCTCCGCACGACCGCGGCGCTCGAGAAGGCCGAGGTCGCCGTGGTCGTCCTCGACGTCACCGAGCCGATCTCCGTGCAGGACCTCCGCATCATCGACCTCGTCCTCGAGTCCGGTCGTGCGCTGGTGCTGGCCTACAACAAGTGGGACCTGCTCGACGACGACCGACGCCGCTACCTCGAGCGCGAGATCGAGCAGGACCTCGCGCACGTGGCGTGGGTCCCGCGCGTCAACATCTCCGCACGCACCGGTCGCCACCTCGAGAAGCTCGTGCCGGCCCTCGAGACCGCGCTCGACTCGTGGGACACCCGCATCCCGACGGGCAAGGTCAACGCCTTCATCGCCGAGCTCGTGCAGGAGCACCCGCACCCGGTCCGTGGTGGCAAGCAGCCCCGCATCCTGTTCGGGACCCAGGCGTCGAGCCAGCCGCCGACGTTCGTGCTGTTCACGACGGGCTTCCTCGACCCGCAGTACCGACGCTTCATCACGCGTCGACTGCGCGAGGTCTGGGGCTTCTCGGGCACGCCGATCAACGTCAACATGCGGGTGCGCGAGCGCCGCAAGCGCTGAGGTCGATCAGGAGATCCGAGATGACGAGGGCGAGTCGACGATGGCTGTTCGCAGCGGTCGCTCTGCTCGCCCTCGTCGCGGTCCTGGTCGCTTGGCGCGCCATCCAGACCGAGCGTGGCATCGACGCTGCGGAGCCGGTCGCGACGACGACCCCGCTCGCGGAACAGGGTCTACAGGGCGGCACGCTCGTGTCCCCGTCGAACACGCTCGGCGCCCCGGTCCCCGAGCCCGCCACGGATGACCATGCCGACGGGTCGCCCATCGACCCGTGGTGGCGGCGCGTCCCGCCGGTGGCCGGCGACCTCGTCCCGATCGCTCCGATCGACGGGATCGCCTCGGGACACGACCGGTCCGCGTCGGGACACGTCCGGATCGCCCGCGCCGGGGAGCACCTGCTCGTCAGGATCACGGACCTCCGGGTGGCGTCCTCCGACACGGAGCTGCCAGGGGTCCGGGTGGTGCTCTCCGAGGGCACGGTCGTCGGCGCGCGGCCCGGGCTCTGGACGGGGCACGAGGACGACGACGACCTCGGCACGATCCCGTCCGACGTGGGGACGATCACCTTCGACCTCGAGGCACCCCGCGGCATCCCGGACCCGGTCCGCTCGCTCGTCCTGCTTGACCCCGACTCCGGTGCGGTCCTCGGGGGAGCTGCGCTCCTGCCGACCGACTGAGGCGTCGCCGGTCTGGAGGCACGGTGCCGGTTCGTGCCGCGGGACACGGCAGGTGGCGCGGTGCCGGTTCGCGCCGCCGGATACGGCACCATGGGAGGGTGACGCAGCAGAACGCCGGGCTCGGTGCCCTCGCCGACCGCCTGTGGTGCCGTCTGCACCTCGATCGACTGGCCGGCGGCCGCCAGGCGGACTACGTCATCCGCGAGGACATGCTCGACCACCCCGAGACCGTCCGCTCCTTCCGGTGGATCCGGTGGCTGCTCGTCGCCGAGACCGTCGTCGGCCTGACAGCGATCGTCGTGGCGATCCTCCTGACGAACGCCGGGCAGACGGTCCCGTGGGCGGTGTGGTTCCGTGCGACCGTCGTCCTGCTCATCACGCTGACGCTCTACGTGTTCGCGTGGCGGGCGCAGCTCGGGTACTACTGGGCGTACCAGCGGCTGCGGTTGTTCAGCCGGATCTTCCCGGTCGTGACGCTCGTGGTCGCGGCGATCCCAGGGCTCTACCCGTTCTGGATGGTCATCGAGCAGATCGTGTTCTCGCTGCTGATGATCGGCATCGGGGACGTGCTGACGACCGACCACATGCGGGCCGCGTTCCCGAAGCCGGCGCGACGCTCGGGGCCTGCGGCGGGCTGAGGGGGCGGCGGCGGGCGGTGATGGCGCTGGCTGGTGCCGAGCCGATGCGACATCGTCGACGTCGTTCGACACCGGTGATGTCGCTCGTTGCGGACGCGCACCGTTGCACGCGCGGGGGAGCGACTCAGTCGAGGTCGTACGACGTCGACGATGTCGTTCCGAGTCGGCCCGCCGCGCCGCCCGCCCCGCCGCCCGCGCCGCCCGCAGCCCCCGCGGCCAGGCTCCCGAGCAGCGCCAACGCCCCCGCCGAGGGCGACCCCGGTTCGGCGTGGTGCAGCACGAGCAGCTGCCCGTCCGTCCCGCCGATGCCGAGCTTCTCCCGCCGGAGCTCGAGCTCGCCCACCTCCGGGTGCCACATCCGCACGGTGCCCCCGGCGAGCGGCCGGACGTCGTGCCGCGCCCACAGCCGACGGAAGTCCTCGCTGCCGAGCGACAGTTCGCCGACGAGCGAGGTGATCGCCGGATCGTCCACACGGGTCCCGATGGAGGACCGGAACGCGGCCACCATGCCGCCCATCTGCTGCTCCCAGTCCGGGTAGCGCCCCTGCTCGGTGTGGCCGAGGAACATCGTGCGCAGTCGGTTCTCGCCGGCACGCATCCCCGGCGCCAACGCGGACGCGAGCCGGTTCGCGGCGAGCACGTCGAACGCGCGGTTCTCGACGAAGGCGGGCAACCCGACGACGTCGAGCAACTGCAGCGTCCCGGTCGGGACCCGGTCACTCCGGCCTCCCCGGGATACCCTGGCCCGGTCGGGCGCAGCGGCACCCGATCCGGACGCGCTGGCCAGACCCCGCAGGTACGCGTTCGCCGTGGCGTCGAGGCCGAACACCCGTGCGATCGCGTCGAGCACCTGCCCCGACGGGTTCCGGTCACGCCCCTGTTCGAGACGGAGGTAGTAGTCCGCGCTGATCCCGGCGAGCGTCGCCACCTCCTCGCGGCGCAGCCCCGGCGTGCGTCGGACACCGGTGACGCGCAGCCCGGCGTCCTCCGGGCGCACGAGCGCACGCCTCGCCCGGAGGTACTCGCCGAGGGTGTTGTCGCTCACCCCTCGATGCTACGGACCCGGCGCGGTCCGATCCTGGTCCCCGTGGTCCCAGGGTCGACGGGGACCTGTCCGTCCCGGCGGAGCGGGAGCATCGTGGTGGACATGACCGACACCACACTCCCCGGCGGTTCCTTCCGCCTCGCCGACGACCTCGACCTCACCCGCGTCGGGTACGGCGCCATGCAGCTCGCGGGCCCCGGCGTCTTCGGGCCGCCCACCGACCGCGACGAGGCGATCCGCGTCCTCCGCACCGTCGTCGAGCTCGGGATCACGCACATCGACACAGCTGACTTCTACGGCCCGCACGTCACGAACGAGGTCATCCGCGAGGCCCTCCACCCGTACGCCGACGGCCTGCACATCGTGACGAAGGTCGGGGCCCGTCGCGATGCGGACGGCGGGTGGCCGCACGCCCGCGAGCCGCACGAGCTCGTCGAACAGGTGCACGACAACCTGCGCAACCTGGGGCTCGAGCAGCTCGACGTGGTGAACCTCCGCGTCGGCGGGTTCGACGCTCCGGAGCCGGGCAGCCTCGCGCCGCAGTTCGAAGCGCTCGCCGAACTCCGGCAGCAGGGACTCATCAAGCACCTCGGGCTGTCGACCGTGAACGCCGAGCAACTCGCCGAGGCGCAGTCGATCGCCCCCGTCGTCTGCGTGCAGAACTTCTACAACGTCGCCCGCCGCGAGGACGACGCGATGGTCGACAGCACGGCCGCGCAGGGCATCGCCTACGTGCCGTACTTCCCGCTCGGCGGCTTCTCGCCGCTGCAGTCCGGTGCGCTCGACGCCGTCGCGGAGCGGCTCGGAGTGTCGCGGCTGACCGTGGCGCTGTCGTGGCTGCTCCAGCGCTCGCCGAACATGCTCCTCATCCCGGGGACCTCGTCCGTCGCGCACCTGCGCGACAACGTCGCGTCGGCGGGCTTCGCCCTGCCGTCCGACGCGCTCGCCGAGCTGGACGCGATCGGCGCCTGAGCCGCGCCCCGGCGGACTGGAGGCGCGGTGCCGGCCCGCACCGCGCCTCCGGTGTGCGACGATGACCGCCGGGGCGGCGCCCATCGGGGCGTCCGGGGGAGGTCCGACATGACAGCACGTTCGTCCGGCGACCGCACGATCGGCGCGAGCAGCTGGTGGCTGGCTGCGCCCGGGGCCGTCGCACTGATCGCCGGCGTCGCACACGCGGTCGGCCTGGCGCGCGTGTTCACCGAGGGGTTCCCACCGTGGTGGGTGGTGACGGGGATCGTCTCGCTCGCCGCGCTCCTCGCCACGGTGGTGGCCCTGTTCCGGGTGCCCGGGCCGCGTCCGGCAGCGGTCGTCGTCGCAGCGGCCGGGTTGTTCGTGGCCGGCGGGACGCTCCTGGTCGACGTGGCCGTCGTCGTCTTCCTGCAGTGGGTTGCCGACGGTCTGAGCAACCCGAGCGGCTGACGACCGGGTCAGGCGACCGTGGCCAACGCGAACGGGAGCACGGCCGACGCTCCTGCCCGCCGCAGTTCGCGCCCCGCCACGGTCATCGTCCACCGACTGTCGACGAGGTCGTCCACGAGCAGCACCGGCCCCTCGTGCGACTGCAGCGCGGCCCCGAGCGCCGGATCGACCACGAACGTGTCCCACACCCCGGACAACCGGTAGGCGCTGTTCGTCGCACCGTCGCCGCGCGGCGTCCCACCGTTCCGACCGAGGGTGCCCAGGAACTGCAAGCGCCCGATCGAGGAGAGTGCCTGCGCGAGCGACCCGACGAGTTCGGGCCGTGACCACGACGACATCGCGACGACCCCGGTCGGACGGGTCTCCCACGGCCAGTCCTTGAGCGCACGGACGCACCCGTCGACGAGCTCCCGCGAGATCGGGGCATCGGGGACCCCCGGTGCGAAGAGGGCACGGAGTGGCCCACCCCACCCGAGGTCGGTGAGTCGGGCGACGGCGCGTCCGGGCTGGACGAGCTCGTCGGCGCCGATCTTGCCGCGCACGGGGACGCCGAGCGACGACATGCCCGACGGCCACTGGGCGCGCGGGGCGATCTCGACCCCGACCTTGTCGAGCGCCGCGGCGGCACCCGAGGCGTCCGACGACGACACCGACGTCGGGTACCAGGCGTCGGTGCAGTTGTCGCAGCGACCGCACGGTTCGGCGGACGGGTCGTCGAGGTCCTGCTGCAGGAGCTGCATACGGCACTGCGACGTGGACTCGTAGTCGAGCATCGACGCGGCCTCGGCAGCGCGGGCTGCGGCGACCCGATCGTAGCGGGGCGCGTCGTACTCCCACGGCTGCCCCGTCGCGACCCACCCGCCGGCGACGCGCTGGACGGCACCGTCGACGTCGAGCACCTTGAGCAGGAGTTCGAGGGTGGAGCGCTTGATGTCGACCAGTCCCTCGAGGGCGACGGTCGACATCGCGGAGTCGCGGGACAGTGCGTTCAGCACCGCGGACGCCCGGGACTCGGTCGGCATCGAGGCGCTCGCGAAGTACTGCCAGATCTCTTGGTCTTCACGCCCGGGCAGCAGGAGCACGTCGGCGTTGTCGGTGGCGCGACCGGCACGACCGATCTGCTGGTAGTACGCCACGGGGGAGGACGGCGCCCCGACGTGGACGACGAAGCCCAGGTCCGGCTTGTCGAACCCCATGCCGAGCGCGCTCGTCGCGACGAGGGCCTTCAGCTCGTTGCCCTTGAGCTGCTGCTCGAGCTGCTCGCGCTCGTCGGTGTCGGTACGCCCGGTGTAGGCGCGGACCGCGTACCCGTTGTCGCGCAGGAGCCGGGCGATGTCCTCGGCCGCCGAGACGGTGAGCGTGTAGATGATGCCGCTGCCCGGCAGGTCGCCGAGGTGCGCGAGTAACCAGCCGAGCCGCTGTCGAGCATCGGGCAGCGACAGCACGCCGAGCCGCAGCGAGGCCCGCGCGAGGGACCCGCGGATGGTGAACACGGGGTCGTCGGGGCCGGCGGTCAGCTGCTCGGCGACGTCCTCGACCACGCGCTCGTTCGCCGTCGCGGTGGTGGCGAGCACGGGCACGCCGTGGGGGAGCGACCGGATGAGCTCGGCCAGCCGGCGGTAGTCCGGCCGGAAGTCGTGCCCCCAGTCGGAGATGCAGTGCGCCTCGTCGACGACGAGCATGCCCATGCGGGCTATGAGCGTCGGCAGCTGTTCGTCGCGGAACCTCGGGTTGTTGAGCCGCTCGGGGGAGACGAGCAGGACGTCCACCTCGTCGCGTGCGAGCGCCGCCTGCGTCTCACCCCACTCGTGCGCGTTCGCCGAGTTGATCGACACCGCACGCACCCCGGCCCGGGCAGCCGCGGCGACCTGGTCGCGCATGAGTGCGAGCAGCGGCGACACGAGCACGGTCGGGCCGCCCCCGCGTCGCCGGAGCAGCAGGGTCGCGAGGAAGTACACGGCGGACTTCCCCCACCCGGTGCGCTGCACCACGAGGGCGCGCTGCCGGTGCTCCACCAGCGCCGAGATCGCCTCGAGCTGCCCCGGGTGGAACACCGCGTCGGGCCGCCCGGTCAGGGCGTGCAGCGCCTCCTGCGCCTCCGCAGCGATCGCGGGGGACGGCGGAGCAGGTGGTGGGGCAACAGACATGACCCCATGCTGTCAGCACCGACCGACGAAACGTGGGTCGCGCCTCCAGTCTGTGGAAAACGCTACTGGTACGTGATCAGCGACGGTGTCGGCGCCACGTCCGCCATGGTCTGCTGCGGCGTCAGCATCGGCTGGTCCTCGTCGTAGAAGTTCTTCCATCCCCAATGGATGCCCTCGGGCGCCCCGACGTGCAGCGCCTTCCACGTCGCCTGCTTGTCCGGCTGCGACCCCTGTCCGTCGACGTGCACGAGCATGTCGAGCTCCGGGTGCTGCTCGAGCGACGCGCGGTCCTGGATCATCGACAGCCGGAACTGGTGGAGCACGAACGCCTTCGGGGGGAGCCCCTTCGAGCGGACCAGGTCCGCGAGCCACGAGGACACCTCGTTCACCTCGGAGGCCTGCACACTCCCGATCTGCTCGAGCGGGACCTGGTCGTGCCCGAGCCGCCACTCGGGGTCGAGCGCCAGCCACACGCCCGGCTTCGACAGGAGCGACTCGTACCGCTTCGCCTGCGACAGGAAGTCCGCGCGCCCCGGCTGGAGATCGAGGATCACGGGCATCCCGGCGTCGTGCGCGGCGTCGACGTAGGGCTCGAGCGTCGACACGGGCAGCTCGGTGGAGTAGTCCCCGTCCGCGCCGGCGTCCCCGGCGGCGACGGTCGCGATGACCTCCATCGCGGGCGTGATCGGCACGTCGCCGAGCCCCTTGTAGGACGCCGCGACGGACTTCGCGCGCTGCACCGTCGCCGTCGGGTCCTGCTCGCCGAGGACGCCGAGCGCGGGCGCTCCCGGCGCGCCGTAGAGCGCCACGTACCGGTGTCCGTCGAACGGCCGTTGCCCGCCGTCGGGCAGCTGCCACCCGTTCTCGGCGGCGCGGACGGTCCACTCCGGGTCCGGCAGGTCGGCGAACGCCGCCCCCACCAGCACCGTCGGGTGGTCGCTCCGCTCGTGCAGTGCGGTCACCACGTCCGGCGCGGCCGCGGGGTCCGTCACACCGTCCGGCATCGTCACGACGCGGGCACCCGCCGCCTTCGCGGTCGCCACGGCTGCGGCGTCGGCGGTCGCGTCCGCCACGACGACGGTGGCCTGCCTGGAGGCGCGGCTCGGCTCCGGCGCGTCCCCGCCGTCCGGCGCGTCCCGCTCCGGGACGTCGGTGTCGATCGCGACGTCGCCCTCGGCCTGGTACCAGCGGGCGCCGAGGCGCTCGAGTTCGTGCGCCGCCGGCTTCGCCGTCGACTCGTCCTTCCCCGTCGACTCGTCCTTCCCGGTGAGGAGGACCGGGACGTGGGCCGCCTCGGCGGCGCTCGCCGCGGACCGCACGGCGTCGGCGTCGTCGGCGGGCGCGACGACGGCTCCGGGAGCGGACGCGAACAGCGCGCGGCTCGTCCGGACGGACCGCTCGGCAGCGTCGGACTGCGCCGCGACCGACACGGACTCCGCCGTCGCCTTCGCGAGGGTCGGCCGGGGTGTCTCGGTCTGTGACCCGGTGCACCCGGCGGCTCCGAGCAGCAGGCCGGCTGCTGCGAGTGCGAGGAGGACACGGGAGGTGGGACCGGAACGCATCGGGCCACCCTACGAGCCGGGCGGCGGAGACCCTGGGAATCCGACGGGTGTCGTGTGGGGTCGCAACGCGCTGGACGACTCGCGCGGGACGACACCGCGTGGCGCGGGAGGGGTCCGGCGTCCGCTATGCTGGTCGGGTTGCTCCGCGCTCCGGTCGGACGCGGGCGACGTGGGTCCCTCGGGGCTCGCGGGCTGTGGCGCAGCTTGGTAGCGCACTTGACTGGGGGTCAAGGGGTCGCAGGTTCAAATCCTGTCAGCCCGACCGGAGGGGCGAGTTAGTAATCGTCTTAAGAACTGCTCACAACGAAGAAGCCCACCGAGAATCTCGGTGGGCTTCTTCGTTGTCGCCGGGCTCATGCTGGGATGCGCGGCACTTGTTGTTGCTGTTTCAAAACGCGCGAGGCGCGCGCTCTCGGTTCCAGGCGCGACAAGTATCGCCATGTCAATGAAGCGTCGGCCACGGCGACGCCTTCACGCTAGGCGACGCGTCTCGTATGCAGTCACGACGGCACCAGCTCCTGAGGAAGGAGCCAGCATGGGCAGTTCAGTGATCAGCCGTGTGTTCGTAGCTGGCGAGCGGTAGACATCGCCGATTCGTCGTTGATCGTGGCGGTCGGGTTCGGGGTGGACAAGAACCCGGACCGGCCGTCCTCGAACCGGAGCCGGTCAAACGCCTCCACACGAGCGGGCATCTCCGCCGCCGCGAGCGCGACCAACGTCTGCGTGATGTCGATCGTCCACCCGAGCCCGAACGGCAACGACAGGATCGTCTGCTCGTCCCGGATGTTCTGCACCCACTGCCGGTCACTCATCAGCGCTGCCCCCGGCTGGCCTCCGCGGCCGGGGCGAATCATGGTCAGCAAGCCGCGGGTCGTCTTCGGAAAGCCGCTCGAGGCCCAGCCCGGATTCGTCGAGAATGGCGTTCTCGGACTCCTCAGTGGCGACGAACGACCCGATCTGCGCGTTGACCGCGACAAGAGTCCCTATTCGATTCCGCGCGTCCAACACGACCGCGGCAACCTCCTCATCCGTGCAGTCAGACGTGAGCTCCGGCTTCGACGGGTGCACGGCGGGGAACTCGAGCTGCTGCACCGGCGGATGCCACTGCATCCCGATACGCAGCACCCGGCCGTCCTCGTCGTTGCGGTAGAACATCGACCCGAACGGGTGCCCCATGTCCAGGGTGAGGTCCGCTCCGTAGAGGGTCCAACCGTTGGCCGCGTACGCGGGATTCCAGCGCTGCACGGTGAGAGCGCCGATCCCCATCTTCAGGCCCGGGATTAGCGCCTGGCCGTCCTGCAAGTCGGCGTAGAGGGCCTGCAGGGCCGGGGGACTCTGATCGCGCAGGTCCGCTAGCGGAATGCTGGCCATGCCGCTGATGGCGGCGAGTTGCCGCGCACGGCGGCGCGGGTCATTGTCGGCGTTCGGCATGCGGCTCCTTCTCGCTCGCCCACTCCGCAACTCAGCAGGGGCAGCCGCTTCGCTGCCAGCAGCGTCAGCGTTGTAGTTGGGGTGGACGATCTCGACGGTAGGGACGAAGCAACGGGGAGAGCCAGGGGATCGAGTCGCTCGAGGCCAGGAACAGGAAAACTCAGACAGCATGCAACGACGCTGCTGCCTCGCGCTCCAGACGCTTCTTCTCGTTCCGTCGCTCGGTAGCGGCGCGCTTCTTATCGAGGGCGATGCGGCGGGGTCACCGAACTGGCCGGCGTTGTCGACCTGGCGGAGGGACTCTGCTCGCGCCCTGGCCCCGCACTTCCCACACTGCTCACCAGCGAGGTGGTTCTTCGGCATGGCGCTGAAGGCCCCGTGCTCGAAGCAGCGGATGCGGATGCTGGTCCGCTGGTCGACGAAGTCGACGTTCCGGTAGTCATACCGGGACCCGTGAACCTCGCGCGCTCGGTCGAGGAAGAGTTGCAAGCGGCGCGCGGCCGGTCCGCGACGCGTGGAGCAGTCGTGGCAGCCCTGCCCAGAGATCACTCTGCCCTTCACCGTTTTCGCCTTGTGGTCCTGCGGCGCCATCAGGAAGACACCGTGCTCCGGGCAGATGATCCGTACTCGTGTCTTGACGTTGACGAACTCGTCGGGCAGCAGCGAGTAGTCGTAGCGGCCGCCGTGCTCAGCGTCTGCAGCGGCGATGAACGCGTCGCAGCGGGCCAGCCGGGTGGCAGTGATGTGGTCCAAGAGGGACTCCTTGCGATGACGGAGTTGCCTCTATGCCGCCGCCTACCGTCAAGTTGGGCTGGGGAGGAAGTCAGCCGTCCTTGCGGTTGCGGGGACCGGCTGCGGCTCGTCTCTCGCTTGACCGCAGAACACGAGGAAGCCCTGATCAGCGCACCAGGTGAGCGCAGTGGATCAGGGGTCCCAGATCCGCGATCACAGCTCGCCGTCGGCAGAGCGCACAGAGGGGGAGCGCACCACGAACCGGTGCGACCACCTCCGTACGAAAGGGCCACACCATGGCTTCCCACCAGAACCACAACCGCACCGAGCGCCGCCGCGAGATGCAGATCGTCCTTGACTGGCTCGACCTCAACGGCCGCGGCATCGACGACCTCTACGACCACCTCATCGCCGGCTCGGGCGGCAATCGACGGTTCCGCGCCCACTACGGCGTCGAGCCGCTCTTGGACGAGCCGGACGTGTTCGCGTTCCAGATCGCCACCATCCGCAAGCTCCGCACCGACGCAGACTTCCAGCGCTGCGCCGAGCAGCACTTCCTGCTCCAGTACGACCGCGACGAAGCCGCCGCCGCCGCGGAGGCCGGATTCAACGACGTCGCTGCGCTCCGCCGACAGCACTGGGGCGACGACCCGACCATCGTCGAGGCGGGACGGCGGCTGCTTTCGCTCCTGCGCGCCGGGGTCGCCACCCGCGAGCAGTACCGGGCCGCCGAGGACCAGTGGGGAACCACCTGGAAGGACCTCACCACCTTCCACGCAGACGCCACCGCGAACGACTGAGCGCGAACCTCCCAGCTGGCCCGAACGAGCGGCATAGAGACCTCGAAGCCGGCCACACGGCAGGCGAGCACCTTCCGCAGCAACGTCACGACGAGACCACACCCCTGACCCGGTCCTCGGATAGCACGCGGGACGGTGCTCGTCTGCCAGGCGCAACAGGTTCACTCCCAGCCGGTCAGAAGTGCCCGGCATAGAGACAACAAGCCCAGCGGAACGGGCGAGCACAAGCACCATCCGCGCATCGCAGTAGATCCACGTCGAGAGATCGCCGGTGCGGGACAGCAGCCATGCTCGCCCACCATCACGGCACGCCACACACGCCAGCCACAAATAGAGGAAAAAGACCATGGCCGTCATCACCGACTGCACCAACCGTCGAGCGCACCGGCACACCCTGCGCGAGCTCCGTCCTCTCGATGCATACGCCGACACAATTCCGCGGAACCTGATCACCAAGTGGATCGAGCTCCACGAACAGCCCGATGCCCGCAGGCAGTACCGCGCTGCAACGAAGAACACCGCGGCAGTCGGCGATCTTTTCGCCTTCGTCCGCTCCTACCGCCCGATCCCGCTTCCGGTCCCGAGTGCTGCCTCGTTCCGGGCGATGGCGGCGCATCTCGAGCCGATGTATGAGGTCTATGAGGCGCGCACCGCCGCAGCAAACCTCGCCCTGCAAGCCGATGAACTCGAGGTCGCCCAGCAGCTCGGCATCACGGCAGACGCGCTCCGCGACCAGCACTGGCACGCCACCAGCGACGCACACACCCGGGTCGAGAAGCGTCAGACGCTCGCTCGCCTCCGGGCGGGCCTGCTCACCGGCGGCTCGCTGGAACTCGCGATCCGACGCTGGGGAACCACCGCGTGGGAGGACCTCGCCACGTTCCGCGAACCCGACGCACCTAAGCACACCCGACCGCGCAACCAGAACGGAGCCCTTTACTACCGGCGCTTCCCGGGATCCGGCGAAGAGAACGAGACCCTCACCATCGGCTGGCCCCTCACACCGTCCACTCCTGACCGCCCCAAGTCGCCCGCCACCACAACCCGCTAGTCATACCCGCCGTCCACACCAGAACATTTCCGAAGGAACAACCATGAACAACGACAACGCCAAGCCCCGCACCAACAGCAGCCGCGTGCCGGAGACCGCCGTCGCGGACTTCAGCAATTCGAACCAGAACCACGACGCAGTGGTCCGCTCGCGGCACATCAGCGATAAAATCCTGAACCCGCTTGCCGAGTGGCGCAGCGCCGACCAGACCGCGCGACGCCCGAAGATCGCCGCCGCAACTCGGCCGCTTGCACTCCACGCTGTCGGCAGCTTCTACGCTCCTGCGACGCCCCGCGACCTCGCCGTTGCGTTCGACGCCACCCACGTCGCGCGGTCCGACCAGATCGACCTGCGCCGGTACGAGGGCAAGCAGGACCGCAACGAAAACCCCCTGGACTCCGGCGTGAAGCGGCGGGTCACCCGGTGTCCGCTCCGAACCAACGCCTTATAGCCGACCCAGACCGAACACGACGAAGCCCTCCCAGACCGGGAGGGTTTTGTCGTGTTCCCGCCTATCCAGCGCTCCGCCGTTGCGGCGGGCAGCTGCCATCTGCCAGCTGCCCGCCGCAACAAGCCTTACGCGCTGTCCGGCCCAGATGTCGGAGGTACCGTGAGAATCGCGTTCGTAGGGGAAATCATCGGCGGAACCCTCGGCACCCTCATTGACGGCGCTATTGGATACACTCAGCGGCGACAAGACGATGAGCCTCAACGCCGACGCGCGGCGGCAGCTGAAGTCCTCGTGCGGATGGTGCCGATGGTCGAGCAGCTGAATCACCGGCAGGACCGTCGCGACACCGCGTTCTGGGTCGAGCACACCGCGATCGCGTACCGCAGCCTGGATGCGACAAAAGTCCGGCTCCCGCGTCAATGGCGACACCTCAAGCGTTCCACGCGCGCTTGCCTTGATGCAGCGCTCGACAATGGCCTCGTCTTCCTCGACACAGGAGACGACATCCTCGGCGACACCATCGACTCCAGCGCCTGTGAGACTCCCCAGCTCAGCATCAGTGTTTCGAGGCCTTCGCGGCGCGTCACGCGAATCGGAGCCGCAAAGTGAGATAGATTCGCTATAATCCCCAACGATTGGACCGTTTCATGAGCACTGTTGACGAAGGCTCCAGCGGCAGCCCGGCGCCCATGCCCGCAGTCGTCAAGAAGCAGCGAAAGCCCGCCCTCCGTCAGGATGATGTCCCCAGCGTGTCGCTCGACGACGCCGTGAAGGTTGCCCAAACCATCGCTGACAACAACGCCTATAAGCCGACCCGCCCGCTCTCCGTCGCTGACGGGATGGGTATGACGCCGAGTTCAAGTAACTTCCGGGTGGTGACCGGTGCGGCTGTTGCATACGGGCTTACGACCGGAGCCTACAACGCCGCCGAGATCGGACTCACCCCACTCGGTATGCGAGTTGTTCGGCCCACTAGCGAAGGCGATGACCTCGCGGCAAAACGTGAAGCTGTGCTCAAGCCTCGTATCGTTGGCGAGTTCTTACGGCACTATGACGGCGCCGCTTTCCCGGTTGATTCCATCGCTCGGAACGTTCTCGTGGAAAAGGGAGTTCCGGCAGAACGAGCCGACGAGGTCCTCGAGCTCATTGTCAAAGGCGCTAGCGCAGTCGGCTTCTTCCGGGACATCTCTGGCAAGCGCTTCATCGATCTCGCGGGTGCCGCTGATGGTGAAGTCGGCCCGGAAGATGGAGATGGCACTCCAGGTCCCAGTAAGTCGGTTGAGCAGCAGGCCGTTGCGACACCCAGCGCGTCAGGGCAGAGCTCGCCTGCTCATCCTACTTCGCCTGCGGTTTCCATTTCTTCGGGCGTAAACATCAACATCGAAATTCATATCGCGGCGGATGCCGAGACAAAAACTATTGAAGACATCTTCCGCAGCATGCGTCGGTATGTGCTGAAGGCCGATGAAGACCAGGAGAATGACCGCTAACCGGGATGTGCCGACGCCGGAACTCCTCCGACGACTTCGAGAGTTCCAGGGCCGAGTGCGGGAGCTAGAGCGTCCATCCATTTCAAAGCAAGTTGTCGTTCCGGCCCGTGCTGCGCTTTCCGGCCGCGAGATTGACGTTTTGGCGCGGCTCGGCGATCTCTCCCCGTCGCTGGCCGACTCCTTGGATCAAGCCCTGAGGGACCTGAACGACTCAGGTCGTTCGAGCTACATGGGCCCGGCTGGCGAATTGCGAGAGGTTATGCGGGCGGCCATTCAAAAGCTCGCGCCGGACGAGGAGGTGCGAGCGCAACCCTGGTTCAAAGGCATATCGCAAGGGTCGAAAACTAATCCTTCGCAGGCCGAACGCACCAGGTACGCAGTTCAGAAGCAGCGCGGAAGCGAAGAGCAAGCGCGAGAGCTCGATGGTCTCATTGATCAGTTGATAGCAAAGATCACTCGAGAGACGTATGCGTCGGGTAGTAGCGCGTTACACGCCGGAGCCACTCAAAAGAATGTGCGCAAGCTGACAGGATGGGTTTTCTCTGTCCTCGACGAGGTCCTTCCTGAGCGTTAAGCACTACATCAGGATCGACTGGCCGGTGCTGCGAGCTTGGCCTCGAGCGAATCTGCGTTGCCTCTTGACGCACCGCGTCCGCTCGCTGATCCAAAGGAGAACATGTTGTCATCTCCTCTTCGCTCAGCGGGCTTTTGATTGGGCGCTGCGCTTCATGAGCCAGGTCTCGAAGGACGATGAACGCGCGTCGGACATGCTCCGCTGGTGTTCGTCAGCGACCAGGCGTTGCGTCATCGCTGGAGTGCCGCTGCGGTAGCAGCGCGTCACGAGCGCGATTGACCTGTCGGGATAGCGCGTCGGGACGACCTGATGTCGACGCTCCGGCATGATTGAGCGATGATCACCGTCGTCCCGGACACGAACGCGCTCTTCGGGCACGAGTGGATGACGTCAGTCGCGGGTAGGAACCTCGTCGATCTCGTGAAGTCGGGCAAGTGCCGGGTGGTGCTACCTCGGGTCGTCGTTGACGAACTAGATCGGCAGGATCGCAAGACCCTCAAGTCGAAGCGTGACAAGGCCAAGGTGGTGCTGAGCGAGGTCGGAGATGACATCAGCGCGACCGCGATCGACGAGGCGTTTGACCGCCTCGGAGCGAAGACGGATACTTCGCGCGACAGGTTGCTCGCAACAAGCGGCGTGAGCGTGACCTCAGTCCCAGAGGACCGCACTCAGGCGCTCGTGAATCGCGATCTCGCAGCGCGCCGCCCGTTCATGGAGACCCTTGGCGGCAAGAAGTCCTACGGCTTCCGGGACGCCGTGATCTGGGAGACCGTCCTGGACGTGTTGGACGAGGACGAGGACGCGACCGTGGACCCGGTCTTCTTCGTGTCCGCGGACAAGGGGTTCATCGACGACGACGCTCCGAAGGAGTTGCATCGCCACCTGCTCGAGGATCTCGACGCACGAGGCATTCCCCGAGATCGTCTGGTACTGGTCGAGAAGGTCGCGAACGTCGTCGAAGACGTCCGTGCGGCGGTCGCCGAAGCCGAGGCGCGGGCAGCCGAGGCGCTAGCCGCTTCGACGCCACCTGACGACGAAGCACATGGGTTGGCGTCTCTGCTCCGCGGGTACGCGTTCGACGCTTCTCGTCGAGCCGAGCTGGTCCGCGTGGCTACAGAAGCTCTCGACGAGCTGGTTGGTCAGTCGATGGACGAACAATTGACCTACGGCGGCGACTACGGGCTGCCGGACTGGGTCCAGTTCGAGCTTCCCGAGATCGGAGGGGACCTTTCCATCTACGGATACGACCTCGAGTCCGACTTCGAGTTCGATGCACCGGACGGCGACACCGTTACAGGCCGGGCGGACGTGGTCCTCTCGATCGAAGCTGGGGACCTGTTCGGCGAGTCCGACGAGGTCCGAGCGCGACTCACCGTCGACATCGACATCGAGGACCCCGATGCTTTCGAGGTCACGTACATCGTCCTCGAGGACAACCCCAGCCGGCCGCGACCGGCTGATCCGACGAGCGTGCAGCTCGACTTCGAGCTCGAGACAGATCTCGGAGATCCTCGTGACGCTGTCTGACCTCGCCACAGACGCCGTCGCAGTGCTGACCGGCGTCCGCTGGTCGATCACGGATGCGCCGGCGCACGTGCCAGCGAGACCGGGCCTCTACGCGATCTACGGCGACGACCAGGCACACCGAGAGCTGGGCCTTCACGACGACGCAGAGGCCCACAGCGCGCCGGACGTCCCGCTCTACATCGGCAAAGCCGAGGAGAGCTTCGTGTCACGGGATCT
Source organism: Curtobacterium sp. NPDC087082 (assembly GCF_044745045.1). Classification (NCBI taxonomy): domain Bacteria; kingdom Bacillati; phylum Actinomycetota; class Actinomycetes; order Micrococcales; family Microbacteriaceae; genus Curtobacterium; species Curtobacterium sp. NPDC087082. Next base: position 400,808 of record NZ_JBIUZN010000005.1, read on the forward strand.
GAAGGATCACTTCGCCGCGGTGCCCGGGAGCACAGCACGAACTGGCGGGTCGACCGTGCGTAGGTCCTTCGCGGCGCTGCTTCGAAAGAGCCTCGACCTGCAGGGTGTGCCGAGGAACCTCGAGAATCCGGGGTACTTCAGCGCGTACTCGCTGGCAGGCGACGGAGACGCTCGGCTCACCACCTGGATGCACGAGCGGCTGACGCTGGCGGTTTGGGTGGTGCCCGCCACGATGCAGGTCAAGCTCTTCGACGTCGAGACCGAGCTGATCCGCCACTTCACGCCCGTGATCAACCTTGCCAAGAACCCGAACAAGCTCGTGCGGCTGAAGGTCGCGCGGAAGGCGATGGCAGCCGAGGCGGCAGCGTGGCGGCTCTCGCAGAGCTGAGGGTCACCACTACGCGCCGGCGTAGGTGGGCTTGTACACGGGGAACCCATCGTCGCCGCGGCCCTCGAAGAGGAACTCCTCGTCGACGAGGGCATGGAGCCATCTCCCGATCGTCTTGTACGTACCGGCGCCGAGGCGGATGCGGTGCTTGTACAGCGTGTCTGCAACCGTCTTGGTGGCGAAGATCTCCTGCTCCTTGATGGCGACGTGGAAGAAGTATGCGACGCACTTCCACTGCTCCAGGTCGTCGGGCGTGCCGAGGTCTCGCTGCGCGCGACCCTCGACGAACGCAGAGATCAGCGGCATCGCAGGGTGCTCGCTGTCCCAGCGGGCTGGCGTGTCCAGCGCAGCGCGAATCTCGTCAGCCTGCTGCTCGCGGCGCTCCTTCGCTTTGCGGAGCCGGTTCTCCCTCGTGGCCTGCTCGGCTTCGGCACGCTTGCGGGCGAGGTCCTGCTGCCGGGCGTAAAGACGGCGCTGCTCGTCGTTATGCGCATCGAGGGCGGTCGCGTTCCGGATCAGCTCGTTGATCCGGTCGGACGTCAGCGCAGGCTCCCGCTGCGGGTTGCCAAGTCGGATCGAGGCCAGGTCGTGCATCTCTAAGGAACTGCCGTCAGCACCGCCGAGGACTGGCACGCGCTCTCCTGGGATGTAGCCGCCGATCTCGGCCGAGAAAACTTCGCGGTGTGCGATGGCGATCGCCAGTTGCTCGGTGGTCGGGTTGATGAAAAAAAGCGGGGCACCGGTAGCGGCTACAGCCGCGAGTGCAGGATTCGTCTTCAGATGTCCGTCATCGTCGAGCTTCAGGTGGTTCGTGGTGTGGCCGAAGAGCCACACGTCTCGGACCTCTCTGGCCTCGTAGCGGCGGTGTCGCTCTGTCCAGGCGTCGTTGGTCAGCGGCGAGTACTGCACCTCGAACGCAACACGGAGCCGCGACGGATGGGTGATCAGCACGTCTGCGCGGCTCTCGCCCTCGGGGCTGGCGTACTCCTCGCGCCTGACGTGGCAGAGCGGGTACTTCGTCGCGAGCCACGCCTGGATGAGTGCGCACCCCTGGGAGTGGAAGAGCGACTCGAGGCCGTGGCCGCCGGTGCTGCCGAGGTGCCGCAGATGATCGCGCTTGACGGTGCTATGGACCGTCGTGAGCTTCGCCGCGCATCCGGCTACAGGGCAGACGACGTGGTCGTTGACGTACTGGTGCTGCTCGTGCGCCTGGTCTTCTTCGAGGTAGAACGCTGCGCCGACGCTCTTGTCAAGGCCCCAGAGGAACCGGTCATCGCCCTGGGTCTGGAAGGCGGCCAACTGCACAGCGTGATCGAATGCGGACGTCGACGTGGTCACGAGTCGCACCTTAGTGAGAACGTGCGACATCGTCATCTTTGCGACTCATTGAGCGCTGCCTGTCATTGACCCGTTCGGGCGCCCGCTCTACGCTCCGATCTGTGACTGCTCAGACTGTGTGGCCGGCAAGTGAAGGCCGGGACGGAGCGTTCGCTGCGGCCGCGCACGCGGCCACGCATGCGGTCCGGGTGCGGGTACTCGCTGGACGCTGGGGCAACGTGTGCGATCTGTGCGGTGACGAGGTCGACCTTGAGCTGACGAAGCCGCATCCGGGCGCGCCGGAGGCGGATCACATCATTCCGCTCGGTGCTCCGACGTTCGGGGCTCGAACGTGGGCCAACCTGCGACTCGTGCACGCGTTCTGCAATAACGCTCGTCGAGGCGGTGACGTTGCCCCACAGCAGCGCCGGGCTGAGTTCCGGCAGCGATGCGCCGACTTCGCAGATCGCGTGTTCTGGTTTGCCCAGCGGGCGCTTCATGCCGAGGGGAACGTGCGCCGCGCTGTTCGGTCAGCGAGCGACTCGGACTTCCCGGAGACGTTCGAGAGCGAGATCGCATCGTCGCTGAAGGTCGTGTTCGGGAACCTCGAGCAGCTCGAGCGGTCCCGCACCGACGTAACGTTCGATCCCGCGGCACCAGAGCGCTACGACGTCCGCCTGGAAGGCCTGCGGCCGTGGAGTGTGTTTCGCGAGGAGGTGGCCTCAGCGGCCGGAGATGCGCACTCGGTCGTTGATGGCCCTGCTGACCTGCTGGAATCCGGTGCGGTGCTTCCGGCGTACCTCCTGCGCGAGATGCGCGAGGCGTACGGACCGGACTGGGAGGACGCGATCGCTGACCAGGATGATCTTCTTGGCTACGACGAGGATGACGCTGACGGGCTGCCTCTGCCCCACGGCACGGGCGACGAGTACGACGGCGGCTTCGGACCAGACAGCTACTTCGCGCACTCGATGCAGACGGACGACTGAGCGACGCTCCGGAGCGCAAGCGCGACCTTTAGTCAGCGACGCACCATCGACACCTGCGCGTCGCGATCCCGGTCGTATCCGTCGGTGTGGCTGTAGGCGTTGATGATCCCGATCTCGTCGAGGCCGATCGACGCGTCGCGGTAGCGGACTACGATCGCGTCCTCGCGGAGCGTCACAGCGTCCTCGACGTAGTTGGACTGGGTGGCGCTGGCGTTGTCGAAGATGAACGCGGTGACCTCGGGCTTGTTCGACACCCGGACGCCGATGATCTTCCCGCCGTTGCCGTCGACGCCGTAATACCGGAGGCCGTAGCCGAAGTAATGGAACGAACCGCCGGTCGGCTCGCCGAGGCCCCAGGTCACGATGAGGTCCTCGTCGGTCTCCTCGACGAGAACGGAGGTCAGCCTGCGAGGGAGTCGATCGTTGCTCATGTGCTGAGCCTGCGAGGGACCGACGCATGAACCTGTCGGAGGCGCCGATCTACGCTGTCGCCACGGGGAACCGCTTCGACTGGAAGAGTCTGCTCGGCAGGCGACGCGCTGCCGTGTCTGCCGAGCCAGACGGCGCGCTGCGCGCCGTCACGAGCGTCGACACGGCGCTCGTGATCGAGGCTGCTCGTCATGTCGTGACGACCCGCATCGCCACGATCACGAGCCTGTCGCGACACCTCTTCGTCGCACCGCCGTCGCCGATCAGATGCTCGCGCGCCCCGAGCATTCCGAGGTGATTGCCGGCGCATCACCCGGCGAAGCGCACAGGGTGCTCTCAACCTCGGGCGAGCTGCCGGAGCTCATGGCCAAGTTCCAGCGCCGATGCTGAAGGTTAGCTGAAGATCGGCTGTAAACTGGGCCTATGACCCAGCAAAGAAGGACTTACCCCGACACCGGCCGACAGATGCGACTCGTCGAGACGCCTGAAGACCGAACGGTGATCGACCCCTGGTACGTGTGGGTCGAGCCTGTGACCGGCAGCCAACTCGATGCGACCGACGCTGAGATCCGGGCGTACCGCGGCGACGACTAAGTCGAGGCTCAGCGCCGAGGCTGAAGACGCCCGCACGAAGAGAAGACCCCGACGCCGAGATGGTTACGGGGGCCTCTTCGTCGTTCAGGGGAGCGCTGGTCAGTCGACAACGCGAGCGTGCTGGATCTGCCAGCCTTCAGGCACAGAGGCCCGAACGCAGCCATGGCCGCCGCGTAGTCGGACGTTGAGGCGACGGGCGTACGAAAGACGCCTACTGCGACGAGCTCCTCCCTCGATATCGGCCTGTCACCCACCGACCGCTGCTCCAGTGGCCCTGCTCCCACGTCCTGGTGAGAGACGCGGCCTGCACATTGCTCCCGCCCTGGAATCTCGGCAGGGTGCTGAGTGACAAATCGGCGCCCTTGAGGCGTCGGACGAGATCTGCGGCGAAGTGCTCGGCGCGGGCCGGCATCGCTGCCACCCGGTCGTCGACGAGGTCGTCGGGCAGGTTACGAACGGCAGCGTCGAACACTGCTGGCAGATCATCGGCCATGGTCTCGATCAGCTCCACGGCTTCATTCCTGTCGATGTCGAGGACGTCTGCCGTGCGTGCGAGATTGCGGGCGGAGAACGCCCGGTACTGGCGCTCCTTGCCGTACTTCACGGCAGCGCTGGCCTTGAACTTCACGCGGTTTTCGTCCCAGAGCCCGTGAGCTGAGATGAGATCGTAGGCCGGCGCCAGACGGGTCACCTTGCCGAGGTGCATGAGACTGTGGTTCTTGGCGTGTGCGTCCGGGGCAGCAGCCAGGAGGTTGAACGCGAACAGCCTCGTCAGGGTGTCAAGATCCCGATGGCGGTATGTCAGCGAGGATGCGGTGCCGACGAGCTTCACCATGTCGGCCATTGTCGGACCGCCGTCCTCCTCGTACTTGCGGGCCGGATAGACACCGAGCGCCTGGCAGAAGTCCTCCTGGTGGACCCGGGTCACGAGACCGTCAGGGGTGGCCCTGCGGTCGTAGCGGGTCGTCACGAACGTCTGGACGCCTGCGAAGTCGAGGATTTCGACCGTCGCGGTTCTCACGCCGAGGCTTCGGGCGGCGCGCATCGTGACGAACTCGACGGCTTGCACGTGTGCGTCAGTCCGGCCGGAGGCCAGGACCATCCCCGGCTTGATGATGTGTGTGCTCGGTGCTCGGCCATTCGGCTCGAACCACTCGCCGTCAATCTGGGCCAGCGCGAACTTTCCCTGGTTCCCACCGAGCGAGAACCGGCTCTCGTCGGCATCGCTGTCGTCGACCCAGCTGTCGGGGTCGTCGAGAATTGCGTTCACCCGACGTGCGATGTCGTCGTCGGTGAGCTTCGACAGCGATCCGAGATCGCTCGGCACGGCGCCGAGCGGCACGACCTGCACCGATCCCGGTGCATCCTCGCCCATGTGAGCGAGCAGCGTGAAGGGATCAGTCCGGCGTTCGTTGAACTTCGCAGCCCAGCGGGCGCGGACCTCTTCAGCGTCGGGGAGAAGGTTCGAGAGCCACGGCATGACGACGTCGGGCCCGTGCGCCAGCGATGCCGTGGGCATGCTCCAGGACAGCGGTGTGCTCGCCCGATCGGCCTGGTAGCCCTCGTCGTAGATGAACTCGACCTGGTCTGTTTCGCCGCGGAAGAGCTGCCCGGCAAGCCTGCCGTCCAGCCATACGTCCAGTACGTCAGCCATCGAGATCTTCGAACAGCGCGTCGAGAACAGCAGAGCCTTCGCTCCGGTCGAGCGAGAGGGTGAAGCCCAGAGCTTCGGCAGTGGCGATCGTGGCGCCGAGCGACGGGTCGACCTTGCCCGCTTCGAGGTCGTGCACCCAGCGGCGGCTCTTGTGGACCATGTCCGCGAGCTGCTCCTGGGTCAGGCCCCGCGAGACGCGGTTGCGGCGCACGAACGCCGCGAACTCGCGTGGAATCGGAATCTGCATGGTCACCTCCGTGGGAAGAATAGTGCTCTTAGGTCAGTAAGAGAACTTTACTGCACCTGCTGGCGTATGGGAAGTATGTTGCACTGCTGGGAGTGCGCTGGCGTGACCGCTCTTGGCGCCGCGCCCAGAAGCTGGCTGCTCTTATTGCTGCCTTCGCGCGCGAAGTGTCGGGCGTGGTCGACGTCCGTCGGCGGGTCGACGAGAATGAAGGGGCAGGCAGAGAATGCCCGGGTCAGGGGTCAGTTGCGCCTCATGCCAGTCGCGCCAGAGGATAGACGATGTCTTGCTGAAGGATAGGCCGCTTGATCGCCCTGTCGGACTCCGCACCGCTACAGGCTTCGGAGAGTTCTTAAGACAGCCGACCGGATGGAGAGAGGCTCACAGCCAGTCGACTGTGAGCCTCTCTCTCGTTGCGGGCGGTGTGTTCGGCCCGGCACCGTCGGTCAGGAGAAGTACGTCGGCTCTCGCTGTACGTACCCTGCCTCGAGGGCTGCGGCCTCGTCGTCGGAGAGCACCACGTCGAGCGCCGCCACGGCGTCGGCCAGGTGGTGTTCCTTCGTCGCACCGACGATCGGCGCCGCGACGACCGGGTTCCGCAGGACCCAGGCGAGCGCGATCTGCGCCATCGAGACACCACGCGCCTGGGCGATCCGCTCCACCGCGTCGACGACCGACCGGTCCTCCGGGAGCCACAGCGGGCGTCCCTTCGGGTCGGTGTCCGGGTTCGCGCTTCCACGCGTCGTGCTCTTCCGACCCCACGGACGTGCGGTGACACCAGCGGCGAGCGGACTCCACGGGATGCTCGAGACCCCCTCGTCGGCGAGGAGCGGGAACATCTCCCGCTCCTCCTCGCGCATGATGAGCGAGTACTGGTCCTGCATCGACACGAACGGGGTCCACCCGTTCGCTCGGGCGGCCGCCTGCATCTTGGCGAACTGCCACGCCCACATGCTCGACGCACCGATGTAGCGCACCTTGCCCGCCTTGACGACGTCGTGGAGCGCCTCCATCGTCTCCTCGATCGGCGTGTTCGGGTCGAAACGGTGCACCTGGTACAGGTCGACGTAGTCGGTGCCGAGCCGTGTCAGGGACGCATCGATCTGCTCCATCACGGCACGGCGGGACGATCCCGACTCACCGGGTCCGTCGCCCATCCGGTTGAACAGCTTCGTCGCGAGCACGATCGATTCGCGGCGGGTGTACTTCCGGATCGCCTCGCCGACGATCCGCTCCGAGCTGCCGAGCCCGTACACGTTCGCGGTGTCCCAGAAGGTGATCCCGAGGTCGAGCGCCTGCCGGAACAGCGGCTCCGCTGCGTCGGCGTCCAGCGCCCAGCCGACCCCACGCGATCCGTCGCCGAAGCTCATGCACCCGAGGGCGATGCGGCTGATCGTCAGTCCGGAGTTGCCGAGGCGTGTGTACTCCATGTCGTTCTCCTTGGTGGTGGTGCGGAACCGCGTTCGTTCAGAACCCGCCGGCGTCGCGGACGGTGTAGTGCTCGTCGAGCGCGGTGACCTCGTCGGCGGTGAGCTCGATGTCGACCGCGGCGGCGGCGTCGTCGAGGTGGTGCGGCTTGGTGGCGCCGATGATCGGTGCGGTGACGACGGGGTTCTTCAGCACCCAGGCCATCGCGATCTGCGCCATCGGGACCCCGCGGTCCGATGCGATGCGCTGTACCGCGTCGATGACCGGCCGGTCCCGTTCGGTGTCGGCGAAGAAGGTGTTCCCGACGGGGTCGTCCGACGAGCGCTTCGTGCCTTCCCCGGCGGGGCGTGCGACCCGGCCCTTCGCGAGCGGGCTGTAGGGGATGCTCCCGACGCCCTGGTCGGCGAGCAGGCCGAACATCTCCCGCTCCTCCTCGCGGTAGAGCAGGGAGTACTGGTCCTGCATCGACACGAACCGCGTCCACCCGTGCAGGTCGGCTGCGTGCTGCATCTTCGCGAACTGCCACGCCCACATCGCGGATGCGCCGAGGTACCGGACCTTGCCGGCCTTGACGACGTCGTGCAGGGCTTCCATCGTCTCCTCGACGGGCGTCTCCGGGTCGAACCGGTGGATCTGGTAGAGGTCGACGTAGTCGGTCCCGAGGCGGGCGAGCGAGGCGTCGATCTGCTGCATGATCGCCTTGCGGGACAACCCTGCGACGTTCAGGCCGGGCGCGCTGCCGGGGGTGTCGGAGAAGTAGGCCTTGGTCGCCAGCACGATCTCGTCGCGCTTGGTGAAGCGGCGCAACGCCTCGCCGACGATCCGCTCGGAGTCGCCGTACGAGTAGACGTTCGCGGTGTCCCAGAAGGTGATGCCGTGGTCGAGTGCCTGCCGGAAGTACGGCAACGCGTCGTCCTGGGGGAGCGACCACTGGAGGTGTCCGCTGGCGGGGTCGCCGAAGCTCATGCACCCGAGTGCGATGCGGCTGACGCGGAGGCCGGAGTTGCCGAGTCGTGCGTACTGCATGTGGTTCCTTTCGTCGTCGGGCGTCGCCCGATCGAGCCGGTGTGGGTCAGACCTGCGTTGAGGGGCGGAGGAGGATCTCGTTCAGCGCGAGGTGCCGGGGGCGGGACAGCGCGAACGCGATGACCTCGGCGACGTCCTCTGCGGTGACGGTCGCCTGGTCGTACATCTGGTTGACGGACGCGTTCGTCGCCTCGTGCGTGATGTGGGTCGGGAGCTCGGTCGCGACGACGCCCGGCTCGATCAGGGTGACCCGGACGGCGGGCAGGAGCTCCTGGCGCAGGGACTCGGACCACCCGTTCATGCCCCACTTGGTGGCGGCGTACACGCCGTTGCCTGCTCGGGCCGTGCGGCCGGCGACGGAGGAGATGTTGACGATGTCACCGCCGCCGCTGGTGATCTGGTCGAGGAAGACCTCGGTCGCGGTGATCGCTCCGAGCAGGTTGCTCTCGATCATGCGACGGTAGTCGTCCCGCTGGTCGGAGGAGAACGGGCCGAGGAGCATGATCCCGGCGTTGTTCACCAGCACCGACACACCACCCAGTTCGTCCTGCACGCGGGCTGCGGCAGCGACGAGGCTGTCGCGGTCCGTCACGTCGGCGACGATCGCGATCGCGCCCTCGCCCAGTTCGGACGCGAGGGCGTCGATCCGGTCCTGACGACGAGCCAGGAGCGCGACCTCGTAGCCGTCGGCGTGCAGCGCTCGGGCGGTCGCTTCGCCGATGCCGGAGGAAGCGCCGGTGATGACGGCGACGCGGTTGGCGGATTCCGACATGGGGTGCCTTTCGGGTCAGTTCTGGTCGCCGGAGCGAGGAAGCGCGGTCGTTGCGGCGGCGGAACTCGCCGCGAGACTGCCGAGGATCGACAGGCGCTCCTCGGTGGGGGAGCCGACGGCGGCCGTGCACGCGTACATGCTCCAGCCGGGGCTGTCGGGCAGGTCGAAGGCCTCGTAGGCGAACTCGAGGTCGCCGACCTCCGGGTGGTGGATGCGCTTCGTCCCGGTTCGGTGGTACCGGACGTCGTGCGTCGCCCACCGGATGCGGAAGTCGTCGGAGCGGGTGACGAGCTCACCGATGAGGCTGGTGAGCTCCTTGTCGTGCGGACTCCGACCGGCATCGGAACGCAGCGTCGCCACGATGCTGCTGGCGCCCGCTTCCCAGTCGGGGTAGAAGGCGCGGGCCGCGGGATCGAAGAACGAGAAGCGTGCGTTGTTGCCACGGCCGGACGGGCTGTCGAAGAGCGGGGCGAACAGGGCTCGCGCCAGCGGGTTGGTGGCGATGATGTCCATCTGCCGGTTCCGCACCCAGGTCGGCGTCCCGGTGACGGTGTCGAGGAAGCGTTGCAGGCTCGGACGCACCGTGTTGCTGTCGGTTGCGCGCGTTCGGCGCCGGATCGGTGCGGGGGCAGCTCCCCGGGCGAGGTCGAGCAGGTGTTCCGTCTCGGCTTCGTCGAGCTGGAGCGCGCGGGCGAGTGCGTCCAGTACCTCCGCGGAGACCCCGGCGAGGTGGCCGCGCTCCATCTTCGCGAAGTAGTCGACGCTCATCCCGGCGAGCATCGCGACCTCGTCACGGCGCAGCCCCGGAACGCGGCGACGACCACCTCCGATGATCCCCGCCTGCTCCGGCGTGATCCGGGCGCGGCGGGTCCGGAGGAACTCGCTGACCTCTGCCTGGTTGTCCATGGCGGCCACGGTACGGCGAGGGTCGGCCACGGAGGAGTGACTGTCAGTACACGGATAAGCCGTCACTCCCACGCGCAGGCGAAGCGGCGTGTGATGGGTGCATGCAGACAGTGACCCTCAACAACGGCATCGAGATGCCGATCCTCGGCTTCGGCGTGTACCAGGTCGACAACGACGCGACCGAGGCGGCCGTCAGCGCTGCCCTGGACGCCGGCTACCGTCTCCTCGACACCGCAGCGGCGTACGGCAACGAAGAGGCCGTCGGCGCGGCGATCGCGAAGAGCGGCATCCCGCGGGACGAGCTCTTCGTCACCACGAAGCTCTGGATCCAGGACGCTCCCGCTGAGGAGAACACGGCGCGTGCGCTCGACGACTCGCTCCGGAAGCTCGGCCTCGACCACGTCGACCTGTACCTGATCCACCAGCCGTTCGGCGACTACTACGGGCAGTGGCGCGCGATGGAGCAGGCGAACAAGGCCGGCAAGGCCCGTGCGATCGGCGTCTCGAACTTCGCCCCCGACCAGCTGCTCGACCTCATCATCAACAACGAGGTCGTCCCCGCGGTGAACCAGATCGAGACGCACCCGTTCAAGCAGAACACCGACTACCAGGAGCTCATGCGCGGCGAGGGCGTGCAGATCGAGTCGTGGGGCCCCTTCGCCGAGGGCAAGAACGGCCTCTTCACGAACGAGGTCCTCGAGGGCATCGGCAAGGACCACGGCAAGTCCGTCGCGCAGGTCGTCCTCCGCTGGCTCACGCAGCGCGGGGTCGTCGCGATCCCGAAGTCCGTCAACCCGGACCGCATGGCCCAGAACATCGACGTCTTCGACTTCGAGCTCACCGAGGCGCAGATGGCCCAGATCGCGGCGCTGCACACCGGCGAGTCGCAGTTCTTCGACCACCAGGACCCGGAGATGGTGCGCTGGCTCAGCGCCCGTCGCCTGGGCTGAACCCCCTGACGGACTGGCGCGCCCCGCTCAGCGGCGACGCGAAGCGTTGCGCGGGGCGCGCCGACCGAGCCTGCGAGGGAGGACGGTGCCAGCCCGCACCGCGCCTCCCGTCCGGACACCGGAAGGACCGCTGCCGTGACCCGTCCCGTCTTCACGCGTCGCGCACTGATCCGCGGCGCCGGCGCTGCGGCCGTGGCCGCCGCAGCAGCAGTGAGCCTCGCCGCCTGCAGTCCCGACCCCGCCCCGTCGACCACTCCGAGGAGCTCCGTGCCACCGACCGACCGCGACCACCGCATCCTGCTGGCGTGCTTCTCGCGCGCCGGCGAGAACTACTGGAACGGCGGCCGTCGGACACTCGACACCGGGAACACCGAGGTCCTGGCCGACCTGATCCGCGACCGCATCGACTGCGACGTGTTCCGCATCGAGGCGGCCGAACCGTACTCGGACCGCTACGACGACACCGTGCGTCGGAACGTCGAGGAGCAGGACAGCGACGCTCGCCCGCGGATCGCCGGCGACCTGCCGGACCTCGCCGAGTACGACACCGTCCTGCTCGGCAGCCCGATCTGGAACGTGCAGCCGCCGATGATCATGGCGACGTTCGCCGAGGCGGTCGACCTGTCCGACACGTCGCTCCGTCCGTTCGTGTCCTACGCGGTGAGTGGACTCGGGAACACCGCCTCCTTCTACCGTGACCTCCGCACGGGCGCCCGTGTCGGCGACGGCCTGGCTGTCCGCGGCGAAGACGTCCGCGACGGCGGTACCGGGTCCGACGTCGACCGGTGGCTCAGCGCCGCCGGCCTCTCCTGAAAGGCACCACCATGACCGACCAGCACCTCACCGTCCTCGTCGTCGGCGCGACCGGCAGCGTCGGCCGTCACGTCGTCGCGACCGCCCTGGCCGCAGGACACCGGACCCGCGCGCTCGCCCGGACCTCGTACAAGGCCCAGGGACTCGCCCGCGGCGCCGAGGTCGTCATCGGCGACCTGACCGACACCGCCAGCCTGCACGAGGCCGTCGCGGACATCGACGCCGTCGTCTTCACCCACGGCGACAACGGGAACGCCGAAGCGGTCAACTACGGGGCCGTCAAGAACGTCCTCGACGCCCTGCGGGGCCGTCGTGTGCGGATCGCACTGATGACCACGATCGGTGTCACGGCGCTGCGCGACAGCTCCGAGTGGAAGCGCCGCGGTGAACGGCTCGTGCGCGCCAGCGGGAACGAGTACACGATCGTCCGTCCGGGGTGGTTCGACCACAACGACGCCGATCAGCTCCACATCGCCCCGCGTCAGGGCGACACGCACCAGACCGGCACCCCGGCCGACGGCGTCATCGCCCGGCGGCAGATCGCCCGGGTCCTCGTCGATAGCCTCACCAGTCCGGACGCCGAGCACCGGACGTTCGAACTCGTGGCCGATCGAGGGCCGGAACAGCAGGACCTCGGCCCCGTGTTCGCCGCGCTGCCGGCGGACGACCGCGACTCGGTCGACGGTGCCGGTGACGCGGACAACCTGCCGCTCGACCAGGAGCCGCAGCGCGTCGTCGACGACCTCGACCGCGTTCGTCAGCGCGGCACCCGTCGACCCGACCGCCCCTGACCCCGCACCGACGACAGCAACCAGGAGGAGCACCGTGCACATCGAACCCGAGGTCCCGACCAGCAAGAACCCGCTTGAGCGCTTCGCTGGCGACGTGTGGCTCGACCCGATCGCCACCCCGCACGAGGACGGGCAGCACATGACGGTCGCCATGGTCCGTTTCGCCCCAGGGGGCCGGACCGCGTGGCACTCGCACGAGAAGGGGCAGTACCTGCGGGTGACGCAGGGCATCGGCCGGTTCGGTACCCGCACCGGCGGGATCGTCGAGGTCCACCCGGGCCAGACCCTGTACACGCCGCCCGGCGAGGAACACTGGCACGCAGCGGCACCCGGTGTCTTCATGGAGCACATCGCCATGGTGGAGCGCGGCGACGACCCGGCGACGAGCACCACCTGGCTCGAACACATCACCGACGACGAGTACGAGGGACGCATGCTCTAGGATTAGCACGAGCCAATCCTCTTTCGACAGCAGGGAACCATGCGCAACGACGCCGAAGCCACCCCACCCGGCCGCCTCCTCGCCCCCGGCCAGCGCTGCCGGATCCGGATCTGGAACCGTGCCGACCGCAGTGTGACCACCGTGCACGAGTCCGCCGAGCGCCTGTACGAGGCGCCGAACTGGACCGCCGACGGCCGGCTCGTCCTGAACGCCGACGGGGTGCTGTGGACGATGCCGGCCGACGGCTCCGCCGACCCGAGCGCGGTGGACATCCCCGGCGTCCCGCCGCTCAACAACGACCACGTGCTCGATCCCGACGGTGTCACCGTGCACGTCAGCGCGAACGACTTCCACATCTGGAGTGCACCGCTCGCCGGCGGCGCAGCGACCCGGGTCACCGCGGACGACGGCGGGCTGCACTTCCTGCACGGCGTCAGCCCCGACGGTTCCGAACTCGCGTACGTGCACCTCGATCCGTCCGGTGACGCCGTGTGGTCGTCGGGGACGATCCGGGTGATGGCCGCCGACGGCAGCGCCGACCGCGCGGTGACGACCGAGCCCGCTGCCGCGGACGGCCCGGAGTGGACCCCGGACGGCAGGTGGATCCTGTTCAACACCGAACGGTTCGAGGACGCTCCCGGCCACGCGCAGATCGCACGGGTCCGGCCGGACGGCTCCGGCATCGAGCAGCTCACCGTCGACGAGCACGTCAACTGGTTCCCGCACCCGGCGCCGACCGACGACGCCGCCGTCTACCTGTCGTTCCCACCCGGCACCGAGGGACACCCGGCGGACAAGCCGGTCCGGCTGCGCCTCGTCACCGGTGCCGGACCCGTCAGCACCTGGGGCCCCGAGGTCTGGCAGGCAGCCGAGACCGTCGTCGAGCTCGACGGCGGACAGGGCACCCTCAACGTCAACGGGTGGGCTCCCGACGGGTCCGCCTTCGCCTTCGTCGACTACCCCATCGGAGATGCCGCGTGATCGTCCACACCGTCTGCTTCACGCTCGTCCACGAGCCCGACTCCGCCGGCGAGGCCGCGTTCCTCGCCGCGGCGCGAGCCACCCTGCCGGCGATCCCCGGCGTGCGCGACTTCACGGTGTCGCGGCAGGTGTCGGAGCAGAGTGACTTCCGCTTCCAGTTCTCGATGGCGTTCGCCGACCAGGACGCCTACGCGGCGTACGACGCCCACCCGGCGCACCAGGGGTTCGTCGCCACGCGCTGGGCGGACGAGGTCGCGTCGTTCCAGGAGTTCGACTTCGTCCCGCTCCCGGCGTGAGCACATGACGGGAGGCGCGGGGGCCGCGGGGCCCCCGCCGCCCCGCCCCCCCCCGGGGGGGGGCCGGGGGGGGGGGGGGGGGGGCCCGCGGCCCCCGCGCCTCCCGTCCGTCACTCGGTGACGGCCACCGCTACTGGTTGCTGAAGGCGGCGTCGAACGCGGCCTCCGGCTGCGGCCAGAGCAGCGACCGGATGTGCCCGACCGCTTCGGCGGCGCCGTGCAGGCGGTCCATGCCGGCGTCCTCCCACTCGATCGAGATCGGCCCGGTGTACCCGATGTGCCGCAGGGCGCGGAAGGCGTCCTCCCACGGGATGTCCCCGTGCCCGGTCGACACGAAGTCCCAGCCGCGGCGCGGGTCGCCCCACGGCAGGTGCGATCCGAGGATGCCCTGGCGGCCGGACGCCGGACGGATCCGGGTGTCCTTGCAGTCGACGTGGTGGATGCGGTCCGCGAAGTCGGTGATGAACCCGACGGTGTCGATGCCCTGCCACGCCATGTGCGACGGGTCCCAGTTGAAGCCGAACGCGTCGCGGTGGTCGATGGCCTCGAGGGCGCGGACGCTCGTCCAGTGGTCGTAGGCGATCTCGGACGGGTGGACCTCGTGGGCGAACCGGACGCCCTCGCCGTCGAAGACGTCGAGGATCGGGTTCCACCGGTCCGCGAAGTCCTGGTAGCCGGCGTCGATGACGTCCTGGCCGACCGGCGGGAACATCGCGATGTACTGCCAGATGCTCGACCCGGTGAACCCGACGACGGTGTCCACGCCCATCTTCCGGGCGACCCGGGCCGCGCGCTGCATGTCGGCGGCCGCGCGATGCCGGACGCCCTCGCCGTCGCCGTCGCCCCAGATCGCCGGGCGGACGATGGCTTGGTGGCGGAAGTCGATCGGGTCGTCGCACACGGCCTGCCCGGCGAGGTGGTTCGAGATCGCCCAGACGCCCAAGCCGTGCCGGTCGAGGACCTCCAGGCGCGAGCGCAGGTAGGCGTCGTCCTCGTCGGCGCGCGTGAGGTCGAGGTGGTCACCCGAGGCGGCGATCTCGAGGCCGTCGTACCCCCACTCGGCGGCGAGGCGTGCGACCTCCTCGAAGGGCAGGTCGGCCCACTGTCCGGTGAACAGGGTGACCGGGTTGGTCGTGGTCGTCATCGTGTCTCCGTTCCGGTGCTGATGCCGGTCCACCGGCCGGTCGTGGCGCTGCGCAGCACGGCGTCGACGACCTCGAGCGAGCGGACGCCGTCCTCGACCGTCGGCAGTCCCTCAGGGGTCTCGCCGCGGACGGCCGCGTAGGTGTCGGCGCAGAACGCGGCGAACGCGTCCGTCCACCCCTGCGGGTGCCCGGCCGGTGTCCGGTTGAGGCGTGCCTGGTCGGCGGAGACGGACCCCTCGGCACGGTGCACGGTCGTGGAGCCGTCCTCGCCGCCGAACCACACCGACTCGGGCCGCTCCTGGTCGAACACCCCGGAGCCGGTCGTGCCGTCGACCTCGATCCACAGGCGGTTCTTCCGGCCGGCGGCGACCTGCGACACCACGGCGTTGGCGAGCGAGCCGTCGGCGCCGGCGAAGCTGACGACGGCGGTGTCCTCGGTGCGGACGGGGACGGTGGCCGCGGCGGTGCCGTCCGGTCCGCCGAACGACGCGCCGGCCGTGGACGGGTCCGGACGTTCGGCGTAGGCGATCGAGGTGCGGGCCGTGAGCTCCGCGAACCGGGTCCCGGTGACGAACTCGGCCAGGTCCGTCCAGTGCGTTCCGATGTCCGCGAACGCCCGCGAGGCGCCGCCCCGGGCCGGGTCGACCCGCCAGGTCGACGCCGTGGGTGCGACCATCCAGTCCTGCAGGTACGACCCGTGCACGGTGAGCACGCGGCCGAGCGTCCCGGCGGCGATCCGGGCGCGGAGCTCGCGGACCATCGGGTGGTAGCGGTACACGTACGGGACCGTGCTCACGGTGCCGGCGACGCGGACGGCATCGGCGAGTCGACGCGCCTCGGGCAGGGTGGTCGCGACGGGCTTCTCGACGACCGTGTGCAGCCCGGCAGCGGTCAGCGTGACGGCGTAGTCGACGTGGGTGTCGTTCGGCGTGCACACGTGCACGACGTCGGGGCCGTCGGCGACCAGGTCGTCGAGCGACGCGTACCCGGTCGGCACGCCCCACTGCTCGGCGACCTCCCGCGACCGCGCTGCCGACGACCCGAGCAGGCCGACGACGACCGCCCCGGCGTCCCGCGCAGCCCGGACGTGTGCGGCCGCGATCATGCCCGATCCGATCACCGCGACGCGCAGTGCCGTCACCGGCGCCCCTCGAGGAACGCCCGGATCCCGGCGACGACGAGTTCGTGGTCCTCCATCGAGGACAGGCCGGAGGCGGTCGCGGCCGCGACGACCCCGACGCCGCGGACCCGGATCGGGAACGAGCCACCGGTCACGGCGTAGTCCGAGCCGAGCCAGCCGATCGCGGCGGGGTCGACCCCGGCGGCGGACAGTCGGGCGTCGACCAGCGCGCTCGAGGCCTCCATCCGGAGCACCACCGCGGCCTTCCGGTCGATCCAGACGTCCTGGTCGGGGGTGATCCCGGGCAGTGCCGCGCGGAAGAGACGGAGTCCCGGGCGCCGGATGTCGATGCCGACACCGTGTCCGGCGTCGGCGGCGATCCCGCGGAGGACCAGGCCGAGCTCCCAGGCGTCGTCGTGGGTGAACGTGTCGAGCACGAGCTCGCGCTCCTGCTGTTCGAGGGTGGTGATGAGGTCGGACATCGTCGTCTCCTGCTCAGCCCGCGGCGATCTGCGCGCGGGCGGTGTCGATGGTCTCGAGGATCGAGATCGTCTCGTCGAGGGTGTGCAGCGGGGACTCCGTACGACCCTCGCCGACGAAGCGTGCCAGCGCGGTGGCCTCCCACGCCAGGGCGGCGAAGCCCCGGAGCGGTGTCGGGTCCTCCCAGTGCTGCACGGGCGAGCCGTGTGCGGCGGCCGAGATGGTGAAGATCGTGGGGTTGTAGAAGGGTCCGGCGAAGTCGATGGTGCCGGCGGTTCCGGCGATCGACGCGGTCGTGGGCGTCCGGGCGGCGATGGTCGTGTGGAGCAGCGCCTGCGCCTGGTCCGCGTACTCCAGCACGAGGGAGCCGGAGGCGTCGACGCCGGACTCGGTCATCGCCCCGCGCGCCGTGACCCGCGTCGGAGCGCCGAGCACCGTGGACGCGAACTGCACCGCGTAGATGCCGAGGTCGAGCAGGGCGCCGCCGCCGAGCTCGGGGCGGAACAGCCGGTGGTCCGGGCCGAAGGGGATCGCCTGGCCGTGGTCGGCGAGGACGCTGCGGACCTCGCCCAGGGCGCCGTCGGCGAGCAGGGTGCGGAGGACGGACGCCTGGGGGAGGTACCGGCTCCACATCCCCTCCATCGCGAGGACCCCGGCGGCGCGGGCGGCGTCGGCGACCTGGCGAGCCTCGGCGGCGGTGACGGTGAACGGCTTCTCGACGAGGACGTGCTTGCCGGCGGCGATCGCTGCGAGCGCCGTCGAGGCGTGGTCGCTCTGCGGCGTCGCGATGTACACGACGTCGACGTCGGGGCGTGCGAGCAGCTCGTCGACGCTGCCGAGGGCGGTCTCGATCCCGTGCTCGGTGGCGAACGCGGTCGCGCGGTCGAGCGAGCGCGAGGCCACCGCGACCAGGCGCTGCGCGGTGTGGGACCGGATCGCGGTGGCGAACTCGCCCGCGATCCACCCGGGGCCGACGATGCCCCATCGCAGGACGGGCTCGCCCGAGCCGGTGGTGAAGAGGTCGGGTTCTGGCAGGACCGTGGGGATCATCGTGCTCCAGTGCTCGCGTTGCCGTGGATCTCCGACGAGTGGTGGCAATCTCGTTTGGCACGAGATAACATCGCCGTCGTCGTCAGGTTAGCACGAGCCAAACCCGATCACCGATGATCGGGTTCCGACCGGACGACGTGGACACGACCCAAGGAGGAGTCGCATGTCGACACGGCTGCCGGCCCACCCGTTCACCACCGCCACCCCGACCCAGAACGTCAGCGCCTGGTACCTGACCGCGCTCGGACTCGCCCAGTTCGGCATCTACGTGGCGATCCTGTCGCCGGTCTTCGTGAGCATGCAGCTCAAGGCGCAGGCGCTCGACCCCGCCGATCCGGCGTCCGTCATCGGCGTCGCGCTCCCGCTCGGCTCCCTCGGCGCGATCATCGGCAACCCGCTGTTCGGCGCGCTCAGCGACCGGACGCGCACGCGCTGGGGTCGCCGCCGGCCGTGGCTGCTCGCGGGCATCCTGGTGCTGCTCGGCGGCCTCACGATGGTCGCGTTCTCACCGAACGTCGGCGCGCTGACCGTCGCGTGGCTCATCTGTCAGCTCGGGTCGAACGCCGCGTTCTCCGCGATGATGGCGAGCTGGGCGGACAACGTCCCCGAGCTGCAGCGCGGCCGTGCCGCGAGCGTCATCGGCTTCGCCCAGAACGTCGCGATCCTGGCAGGCACCTACGCGGCGGTGCTGCTCGTGCAGAACCTGCCGCTGCTGTTCATCCTGCCCGGTGTCCTGGGGGTGCTCTGCGTCGTCGTGTACGTCTTCGTCACGCCCGACCGCCTCCCCGAGACCCGTCCGAAGCCGTTCTCGTGGCTGACCATCCTGCGGACGTTCTGGACGAACCCGATCAAGCACCCCGACTACGGCATGGCCTGGTGGTCCCGCTTCCTCATCACGCTCGCGACGTTCCTGTTCACGACGTTCCGCCTGTTCTACATGGAAGACCACATCGGACTCACCACGGCGCGGGCCACGTCGGCGATCGCACTCGGCGTGCTGCTCTACACGATCGCGCTGCTCGTGGGGACGGTGTTCTCCGGCTGGGCGTCGGACCGGCTGCGGCGCCGGAAGGTGTTCGTCGCGGGCTCCACGGTGCTGTTCGGGGTCGGCCTCGTCGTCCTCGTCTTCGCGAACGACATCGCGCACTTCTACGCCGCCGAGGTCGTCATGGGCTTCGCCTACGGCATCTACGTCGCCGTCGACAGCGCGCTGGTCGTCGACGTCCTGCCCGAACCGGACAAGCCCGGCAAGGACCTCGGTGTGATGAACATCGCGAACTCGCTCCCGCAGTCGATCGCACCCGGCCTCGGGGCACTGCTCCTCGGGGTCGGCGCCGGCGACAACTACGAGGTGCTGCTGTGGGTCGCCGGGATCGTCGCGCTCGTCGGCGCGGCCGTGGTCCTGCCCATCCGCAGCGTGCGCTGAGTCCAGCGGGACCTCGTCAGGGACGGGAGGCGCGGTGCGGGCCCGCACCGCGCCTCCCGTCCGTCAGGCGCTCGCGGCAGGACCCGTCGACTCGCGCACCACGAACCCGGTGGGCGTCGCGACGCGACGGCGCGCGCCGCCGTCGCCGTCGGTCCGGTCCACGACGGCCGAGAGCGCCGCGTCCACGGTCGCCTCGACGTCCTGGTGCACCGAGGTCAGCCGGTGGTAGCTGAGCGACGCGAGGTAGCTGTCGTCGAACCCGACCACCGACACCCGGCCGGGGACCTCGACGCCCTGCTGCGCGAACACGGCGAGGAGCCCGGTGGCGCACTGGTCGCCGCAGCAGACGACGGCGGTCGGCAACGACTCGCGCGCGACGAGCGAGCGGGCGGCCGCGGCACCGCCCTCCTCGCTGAAGCCGGACGGGACGACGTCGACCTCGTCGTCGAGGCCGCAGGCCGCCATCGCGCCGCGGTAGGCGGTGGCGCGGTCCCGGCCGACCAGTCCGTCCTCGCCGCCGACGTAGGCGATCCGGCGGTGGCCGAGGCCGACCAGGTGCTCGACGGCCGCGCGGAGTCCGCCGGCCTCGTCGACGTGCACGTTGTCGGCGTACGGCGCGTCCGTCCACTCGCCGAGCAGGACGACGGGCACCAGGCGGCTCGCGTCCTCGAGCGCGGTCGTGCCGGGGTCCGGGTTGAACACGACGAGCGCCTCGACACGCTCGCCGAGCAGGTCGGCCACGACCTCGTCCGTCGAGCGGTCCGCACCCGCGGGGCCGAGCGCGACGCCGAACCCTTGCTCGGCGGCGCGGGCGAAGAGCCGCTCCACGAACCGGACCTGGAAGGGGTTCCGCATGCTGAACACGGCGCCGATGAGCCGGGTCCGCCCCTCGCGCAGGAGGCGAGCGGAGGTGTGCGGCCGGTACCCGAGCTCGGCGGCCGCGGCGAGGATCCGTTCGCGGGACTCGGCACTCGGCCCCGGCGCTCCCCGGAGCACGAGCGACACGAGCTGCCGGGACATGCCGACGTGCTCGGCGACGTCGCGCATCGTCGGGAGGCGCCCCGTTCCGTGCGGGCGCCGCTCGGGGCCGTCGGTCTCCGTCGTCACGCTGCGATCCTCCCACGAGCGCCCCGCCGGCACGTCGCGGGCCGCGCTCGGCGTGGCACCTGCTCGTGACGCGTCACGACGAGGTCCGGACCGGTGACGGGTCGCAGCCGTCCGGAGGGGGAGGGGTGACGGTCCCGATGCCGTCGGGGACGAACCGGCGAGCGGCGTTCACACCGTCCCGGTCGTGTCCGTCGTCGCGCCGGCCGCAGCGGCGCTCTCGCTCGCGGCGATGCTCCCGAGCAGCCGGACGCGCTCATCGCTGGGTGATCCGGGCACGGTCGTGTACCCGTACATCGTCCATCCCGGGCTGTCCGGCAGCTGCATCGCTTCGAAGGCCACCTCGACGTCGCCGACCTCGGGATGGTGCAGTCGCTTCGTGCCGGATCGGTGGAAGTGGACGTCGTGCGCGGCCCAGCGGCGGCGGAAGTCGTCGCTGCGCGTGACGAGCTCGCCGATGAGGTCCGTCAGGTCACGATCGTGCGGGTTCTTGCCGGCGTGGCTGCGCATCGAGGCGACGAGGCTGGAAGCGCCCTGCTCCCAGTCGACGTAGAAGTTCCGCGACGCCGGGTTCAGGAACGTGAAGCGGGCGTTGTTGCCCTGGTTCGCGGGGTCGTCGAGGAGCGGGGAGAGCAGCGCGCGGCCGAGTGCGTTCGTCGCGACGACGTCGGTGCGGCGGTCCTGGACGATGGTCGGCGTGCCGGTGATCGTGTCGAGGAAGCGCTGCAGGCTCGGGCGGACGACGTGGTCGGTCGACTTCGGCGTGCGTCGTCGCACCGGGCCGGGGGAGTCCCCACGGGCGAGGTCGAGCAGGTGGTCGGTCTCGGCCTCGTCGAGCTGCAGTGCGCGGGCCAGGGCGTCGAGGACCTCGGCGGAGACCCCGGCCAGGTGGCCACGCTCCATCTTCGCGTAGTAGTCGGAGCTGACCCCGGCGAGCATCGCCAGCTCTTCACGTCGGAGCCCGGGCACACGTCGACGGCCGCCACCGATGATGCCTGCGCGCTCCGGGGTGATCCGGGCACGCCGACTCTGCAGGAAGTCGCTGATCTCGATGCTGTGCCGGGAGCCGTCACTCGCGGGGCCGTGGTGCTGGTCCATCCCACCACGCTACGCGCCTGCGACGGTGGGAAGGAGGGACCGCTGGTACAGGGAAAGCCCGTCACTGCCGCCCGACGGCGCAGCGCGATGGACTGTCGTCCATGACCGCCGCCCCCGACACCGCACCCACCGCGACAGCACGACCCGCGTCCCCACGCGTGGTGCACCGGACAGTCGTCCTCGCCATCGTCCTCGTCAGCTACTTCATGATCGTCCTCGACAACTCGATCATCTTCACCGGGCTGCCCGAGATCCAACGCGGGATGGACCTGTCGCCGACGGCGCTCTCGTGGGTGCAGAACGCGTACACGCTCGTCTTCGGCGGCCTGCTGCTGCTCGGTGCCCGGGCCGGCGACCTCCTCGGACGCCAGCGGGTGTTCGTCGTCGGGCTCGCGCTGTTCGGGCTCGCGTCGTTGCTCGTCGGGACGGCGCAGAACGAGGCGTGGATCATCGCCGCCCGAGCGTTCCAGGGCATCGGCGCGGCCGTCGTCGCGCCGTCGTCGCTGTCGCTCATCACCTCGACGTTCCCGGCGGGACCGGAGCGGACCCGAGCCGTCTCGCTCTACGGCACCACCGCCGGAGTGGGCGCGAGCCTGGGCATGGTGGTCGGGGGAGCGCTCGCCGGGTTGGTCTCGTGGCGTGCCGGGTTCTTCATCAACGTCCCGATCGCCGTGGTGATGATCGTCCTCGCCGTCCGGTACCTCCCGCAGGTCGCGCCGACGCGCGGACGCTTCGACCTGCTCGGCGCGATCACGTCCACCCTGGGCATGGGCGCACTCGTGTACGGCATCGTGAACGGCGGCGACCGCGGGTGGGGAGCGACGGCGACCCTCGTGCCGATCGTCGTCGGCGTGGTCGTCCTCGCGGTGTTCGTGCTCGATGAGTGGCGCGCGGTCCACCCGATCATGCCGCTCCGCCTCTTCGCCGACGCCGGCCGATCCGGTGCGGCGATCGCCCGACTGCTGTTCGCCGGGACCGGCATCGCGTTCTTCTTCTTCACGACGCAGTTCCTGCAGGGTGTGTACGGCTGGACCGCGCTCCAGGCAGGCGTCGCGTTCCTCCCGATGACGCTCCTGCAGTTCGCCGTCTCGCTGTTCGTCCCCCGCCTCACCCGCAGGTTCGGCAACGCGGTCCTGGTCGCGGTCGGGATCGCCGTCGTCCTCGTCGCGGTGCTCTGGCTCAGTCGGATCACGCCGGACGTCGGCTACCTCGCCGGGTTCGCCGGCCCGCTCGTGCTCTTCGGCATCGGGCAGGGACTCTGCTTCGGGCCGCTGACCGCAGCCGGGATCGCGGGCGCTCCGGCCGAGGACGCCGGCGCTGCCTCCGGCCTGGTCAACACGGCACACCAGCTGGGGTCCACGCTCGGCGTCGCGGTCCTCACCGCGGTCGGTGCCGGCGCAGCGAGTCTCTCCGGCCGGGTGTCGGACGCCTACACCGGCGGCTCGGTCATGCTCGCGATCGCACTCGTCGCGACGCTCGTGCTCGTGCTGCCGTCGGACCTCCGTGCGCGTCGTCGCGCGGGGAGCCGTCGCTGACCACGTCGGAGATCACGAGACCGGGTCGCCGGTCGGTGGCTCCTCCGACCGTGCGGGTGCACCGGGCAGCGCCCGCTCCGGTAGCCAGATCGTGAACGTCGACCCGGTACCGGCGCGACTGGTCAGCCGCAGACGGCCCTCGTGGCTCTCGACGATCTGTCGTGCGATCGACAGCCCGAGCCCGGTCCCCGTCGAACGATGCGTCTCGTCGGCACTCCGGAAGAACCGGTCGAACACGCGGGCACGTTCGTCCTCGGCGATGCCGGGTCCCTCGTCACGCACCGCGATCCAGGCCCAGCCGCGGTTGCTCCCGACGCCGATGGTGATGGTCGAACCGGTCGGCGCGAGCCGGACGGCGTTCGACAACAGGTTGCCGAGTGCCCGGGCGAGCGCATCCGGGTCGGCGAAGACGACGGGGCCACCGTTGATGCGCTCGTGCACGGAGAGGTCACGTCGGTCCGCCAGCACGCGGTACTCGGAGGCCACGGCCCGTGCGAGCTCGGCGACGTCGACGTCCCGGTCGGTGAACGCCTCGGAGCGTGCGCGCGCGGTGGCGAGGAGGTCCTCGAGCAGTCGGGTCATCCGGTGCGTCGACTGCAGCACCACCGTCGCAGCGGCGCGGCGTTCCTCCGGCGTCGCATCGTCGTCGGCGAGGACGGCCTCGACGTTCGACTGCACGACCGCCACCGGGTTGCGGAGCTCGTGCGAGACGTCCTCGACGAGCATCCGTTCCGCGCGGAACGCACTGTCGAGCCGATCGAGCATGCCGTCGATGGTGTCCGCGAGCGTGTGCAGTTCGTCCGGAGGGCCCGATGCGTCGATGCGTCGGGACAGGTCCGTCGCGGTGATCTCCTGCGTCGCCTTGGCGATGGCGTCCACCGGGCGGAGCGCTCGCCCCGCGACCCACCACCCGATCACGAGGCTCAGCGCGAACATCACGACCAGGGCGACGATCGAGTACGTCTGCAGCGACTGCAGCGACGCGTAGTTGACCGCCCGCTGCACCGTCTCGAGGTCGGCGACCTGGAACTGCTCGCCGGGCTTGTAGACGATCGTGCCGTCGGCGGTCTTGTAGAACTTCTTGATCGTCACCGGGTTGAGGGGCGCGGCGCTGACCGTGCTCGAGAGCGCGACGTAGACCGCGGCGAGTGCTGCGGCCGTGATGCCGAAGAGGACCGCGCTGTAGGTCAGGGTGAGCCGCATCCGGATGGTGCGCGCCCAGGTCGGGAGTCGGAGGAAGCGTCGGCCGCCGAACTCGCGACGCGCACGATCGAGCGCGGTCACGACGCTGAGCCGACCGCCGGCGACCCCAGGACCTCGTGCTCGACCGGAGGCGTGAGGTCGCGCAGCCGGTAGCCGCGGCCGACGACGGTCTCGATCGCCGGGTCTTCGTCGTCGACGGTGAGCTTCCGGCGGAGCGTCCCGACGGTGACCCGGACGGTCTGCGTGAACGGGTCGGCGTTCTCGTCCCAGACGTGCTCGAGGAGTTCCTCGGCGGGGACGACGTACCCGATCCGACCCAGCAGGTAGCGCAGGACGCCGAACTCCTTCAGCGTGAGCGCGAGTTCGCGGTCGCCGCGTCGGGCGAGTTGCCGGGCGGTGTCGAGGACGACGGGGCCGTCGACGAGCACCGACGACGCCGCCTCGCCGGCGCGGCGGGTGAGCGCACGCATCCGCGCCGTCAGCTCGACGAGCGCGAAGGGCTTGACCAGGTAGTCGTCGGCGCCGAGGTCGAGGCCTCGCACCCGGTCCCGGAGCTGTCCGCGGGCGGTGAGCATGAGGATGCGCGGGCCGACGTCGGTGACGTCGGCCGGGCCTCCGGGCTCGTGACCGGACGGGGAGGACGGACCGGCGACGAGCCGGCCGGAGCGGATGTCGTCGGCGAGGTCGAACCCGGTGCCGTCGGGCAGGTTGACGTCGAGCAGGACGATGTCGTACTCGGTCACCGCGAGCTTCTCGCGAGCGTCGGCCAGCCGCAGCGCGGTGTCGACGGCGTAGCCCTCCCGCTGGAGGGCGACACGGAGTGCACTGACCAGTCCGGCCTCGTCCTCCACCAGCAGCACCCGCATGGAGAGAACCTAACCGCGCGTGCTGCGTGGCAACAGGGACTGCCGGAACACCCTTTTCGGTCGGGTTTCGCTCCGGCTTCCCGTCGTTTTCGCCCCTCCGCGCTGGAGTGGGGACACCCGAACGACAGGAGGACACCCCATGACCGACGCAGCACATGCAGCACCGTTCCCGTCCGCAGCAGCCGTCCTCGAACGCGCGCTCTTCGAGGTGAAGCACGTCATCGTCGGACAGGACGCGATGGTCGAGCGCATGATGATCGGCCTGCTCGCCCGCGGCCACGTTCTGCTCGAGGGCGTGCCGGGTGTCGCGAAGACCCTGGCCGTCCGCACCCTCGCGACCGTCGTCGGTGGGGACTTCGTCCGCCTGCAGTTCACCCCGGACCTGATGCCGTCGGACATCGTCGGCACCCGGGTCTGGCGACCGTCCACCGAGACGTTCGACGTCGAACGGGGTCCCGTCTTCGCGAACCTGGTCCTCGCCGACGAGATCAACCGTGCCCCGGCGAAGGTGCAGTCGGCGCTCCTCGAGGCGATGGCGGAACAGCAGGTCTCGATCGGTGGGCAGACGCACCGGCTGCCCGATCCGTTCCTGGTGCTCGCGACGCAGAACCCGATCGAGAACGACGGCGTCTACCAGCTCCCGGAGGCGCAGCGCGACCGGTTCCTGCTCAAGGTCGACGTGGACCACGCCGACGAACTCGAGGAACTCACCATCGTGCAGCGGATGAGCGCCGTGCGGCCCGTCGCGCAGCAGATCCTGACGATCGACGAGGTCCGCCGGCTGCAGGTGGAGGCGGAGCAGGTCTTCGTGCACCACGCCGTCGCGCTGTACGCGGTGCAGCTGGTGATGGCCACGCGGCACCCGCACCGGTACGGGATCCACACGCTCGACGGCGTGCTCGAGTACGGCGTCAGCGCTCGTGGATCACTCGGACTCGTCGCCGCCGCGCGGGCGCTCGCACTCCTGCGCGGGCGCGACTACGTCCTCCCCGGCGACGTCGCGGACGTCGCCTCGGACGTCCTCGCGCACCGTCTCGTCCTCACCTTCGACGCCGTCGCCGACGGTGTCGACCCCCGGACCGCGGTCGACACCGTGCTGCAGGTCGTGCCGCAGCCCCGCGTCGCGACAGCCGGGGACCCGAACGCGGTCGCGGCGGGTGACGGAACGCAGTACCCCCCAGCTGCGCAGCCCCCCGCCGCGGCCGCTCCCGCCACCGACCGCGCGGCGGCGCGGTCCGACGACGGCGGCCGCCGATGACCGAGGAGCTCGCGTTCCGGCGCCTCGACCTCACCGTCCGACGGCGCATCGACGGTGCGTTCCAGGGCGACCACCCGGGCCTCACGGTCGGCACCGGCAGCGACGCCGAGGAACTCGTCCGGTACCAGCCGGGCCACGACGTCCGCCGGATCGACTGGAACGCCAGCGCCCGCGCCGGTGAGCCCTACGTCTGGCTCACCCGAGCCGAGCACGCGCTCGAGACCTGGGTCCTCGTCGACCGGACCCCCAGCATGGCCTTCGGCACCACGACCCGCGAGAAGGCCGACGTCGCCACCTGGGTCGCCGCGGCCGTCGGACTGCTCACGCGAGGCGGCGGCGACCGGGTCGGCGTCGGCCTCGTCGGACGGGACGGGGTCCGGTGGCAGGCTCCCGGCCCCGGACGGATCGCCGCGCGGCGGATGCTCCGCGCCCCGGACCACGACCGCGACGGCGTCTCCGCCACCGACCTCGCCGCGGCGCTCACCCGGCTCGCCGCACAGGCGCCCCGACGTGGCCTCCGCGTCGTCGTCTCCGACCTCCTCGACCCCACGGGGGAGCCGTCCGGGCCGTTCGGGTGGGAAGGACCGCTCCGGAAGCTCGCCGCCCGGCACGACGTCATCGTCGTCGAGACCGTCGACCCGAGGGAACTCGAACTCCCGGACGTCGGTGACGTGCTGCTCACCGATCCCGAATCCGGCGCCCAGCGCGAGGTCTCCACCTCCGATCGCCGCATCCGCGACGCGTACGCCGCAGGCGCCGCCGCGCACCGGGCGGCGACCGCGGCGGCCGTCCGCAGCGCCGGCGCCGACCACCTCGTGCTCCGCACCGACGACGACCTCGCCCGGGTCCTCACCCGCTTCGTCCACCGTCGGCACCGCACCCCCACCCGACCAGCCCGGAGGACCCGATGACCTTCACCACCCCGTGGTTGCTGCTCGCACTGATCCCGGTCGCCGCGCTCGCGATCGCGTACGTGCTCGTGCAACGCCGCCGCCAGCGCTACGCCGTCCGGTTCGCCACCCTGCCGATGCTCGACAAGCTCGTACCGAAGCGCCCTCGCTGGCGTCGGCACCTGCCCGCCGCGCTCGTCCTGCTCGGGCTGGGGAGCCTCGGCGTCGCCGCCGCGCAACCCCAGGTCGACATCCGCGTCCCCTACGAACGCGCGACCGTCATCGTCGCGATCGACACCTCGGGGTCGATGCAGGCCGACGACGTGCGACCGAACCGCCTCGAGGCAGCGAAGTCCGCCGCCGAGCAGTTCGTCGCCGAGATGCCCGAGACCTTCAACGTCGGCGCGATCAGCTTCGCCGGCGGTGCCGAGGTCATCGCACCGGCGACCGAGGACCACGAAGCGGTCCGCGACGCGATCGCCGCGATGGACGACGGAGGCGGTGGGACCGCGATCGGCGAAGCCGTGCTCGAGGCCGTCGACGAGGTCGACCGGATCAGTGCCGACGGAGCGGCCGCAGGACCGTCGCCGACACCGTCCGCCGGCGACGAGACCGAGCGCGTCCCCGCACGACTCGTGCTGCTCTCCGACGGTGCGAACACCGCCGGCCGGGACCCCTCCGCAGCAGCACAGGCCGCCCGCGAGGCCGGACTGCCGGTCTCCACCATCGCCTACGGCACCGCCGACGGTGTCGCCGACCTCTGGGGTGGACAGCAGTCGGTGCCCGTCGACGAGACCACGCTCCGGCAACTCGCCGACGACACCGACGGTCGGTTCTACCGCGCCGAGAGCACCGACGAGCTCCGGAACGTCTACCAGGACATCGGATCCTCCATCGGTTGGCACGTCGAACCCGTCGACATCACGCCGTACCTGGCGCTGCTCGGCCTGCTCCTCGCCGTCGTCGCCGGCGCGTTCTCCCTCCGCTGGTCCTCCCGCATCATCTGACCGACAAGGACAGGCCATGACCAACCAGCCAGACGGCATCGGACGGCCCCGCGGGCCGCAGACCTGGGTCGCCGGGTCACCCGACGTGCCACAGGACGGACGGGAGGCGCGCCGCACCCCCGCACCGCGCCTCCCGTCCGCCTTCCCCGCCATCCCGGAGCCGCAGCCGGCCCCCGCCGACGCGACCGGATCCGGCGAGCTGCGCCCGCGGCGACGGCGGCGGTCCGCCGGGATCCTCGTCGCCGCGATCGCGCTCGGCGGAGCCGCCGGGACCACCGGCGCCCTCCTCGTCGCCCCGGACGCGACCAGCGCGCCGACCGTGCTGCGACAGACGCAACAGGCGCCGTCCGCGACCTCGACGCAGGGCGATGCCGAGGCCGCTGCGCAGCGGATGCTCCGCAGCGTGGTCCAGGTGCGGACGACCTCAGGGTCGGGCTCGGGGTTCGTGATCGACGATGCCGGTCACGTCATGACGAACCACCACGTGGTCGACGGCGCCGAACGCGTGTCGCTCGTGCTGCCCGACGGCAGCGCGGTCCCCGGCCGGGTCCTCGGCGGCGACGAGGACAGCGACATCGCCGTCGTCGAAGCCCAGGGCCTCGCCGTCCCGGCGGTCGAGCTCGGCGTCAGTGACGACCTCCGCATCGGCCAGCAGGTCATCGCCGTCGGATCGCCGCTCGGACTCAACGGCACCGTCACGTCCGGCATCGTGAGCGCACTCGACCGCACCTCGCAACGGTCGACGCAGCCGCTCCTGCAGACCGACGCCTCCATCAACCCGGGCAACTCCGGCGGGCCACTCGTCGACCTCGACGGCCGCGTCATCGGCGTGAACAGCTCGATCGCGACCCTCGGGTACCGCTCCGGGAACATCGGCATCGGCTTCGCGATCCCGATCGACGACGCCGCGCGGATCGCGACGGAGATCATCAACGGGTGACCGCAGGCCAGCGAGTGACGGCGTCAGCGACCGTGCGGCGCCCCAGCCACCGGCACCCACCCGAGCGCCGGCCCGACCCGCTCCGCCATGTCCGTGATGATCTGCGCGTAGTCCTCCGCCTCGAACGAGAACGGCAGCGCGAAGGCGACCTCCGTGGCCACCTGGTACCCGGCGTCCGCGCGCAGCCGATCAGCGATCTCGGCCGACGTCCCGACCAGGTCGGCGGCGAAGAGCAGCTTCCCCGGCCCCATCGGCACCCCGACGCGACCCGCCCGACCCTCGACGTAGGCGCGGTACCGGGCCTCCTGCTCCGGTGTCGCCGTGTCGGTGGGGATCACGACGAGACCCTGCGAGACACGGGCGGTCGCCGGCGACGGGTGCGCCTCCAGGTACGCCTCGACCTGGGCGCGTTGGTTCGTCGCGAAGTCCGTGCCGATCTCGCTCCGCGTCACGCTCGAGGTGAGCAGGTGGAAGCCGTTCTGCGCCGCCCACACCGCTGACCGCGTGCTGCCCGTGCCGTACCAGAGCCGGTCGGCGAGGCCGGGGCTCTGCGGCTGGACGGTCGTGGCGAACTCCTCGATGCCGCGCTGCTCGGCGACCTCGACGACCGGGTCGCCCCGGACGAGGTCACGGAAGCGCAGGAGTCGGGCATCGCCGAAGTCCTCCTGCTCGGCGGTGTCCGGGTACAGCGCGTCCCGGTAGAGGTCGTAGTGCATCGGGGTGCCGGAGGAGAAACCGGGGTTGAGACGACCGCCGAGGAGCACGTCGACCGTCGCCAGGTCCTCGGCGAGCCGGAACGGGTTCTCGGCGCCGATCGGTGTGACGGCGGTCCCGAGCGCGATCCGGGAGGTCCGCTGCGAGGCGGCGGCCATCAGTGCGACGGGGGAGGAGATGCCGTGCTGCACGTGCCGGTGCCGCAACCACGCGCTGTCGAAGCCCAGGGCCTCGGCGCGCTCGATGACCCGGAGGGTCTCCTCGTGACCGAGTCGGGGCCGTGCCGGGTCGAACGACCCGATGGTGAGGAAGCCGAGGCGTTCGAGGGGACGTCCGTCGAGAGGCATGCGTCGATCGTGGCAGACGGACCGACGGAAGATCGTGGCAGACGGACCGACGCAAACCGGACTCCCAGGCGAACACGCATGTTCCGCCCCTAGTGTCG
Organism: Curtobacterium sp. NPDC087082; assembly: GCF_044745045.1. Lineage (NCBI taxonomy): Bacteria > Bacillati > Actinomycetota > Actinomycetes > Micrococcales > Microbacteriaceae > Curtobacterium > Curtobacterium sp. NPDC087082. Next base: position 431,109 of record NZ_JBIUZN010000005.1, read on the forward strand.
CGCCAAGCGCAAACGCGTGAACTCACTCGCATTGGTTGAAGGACCGATCCGTAACGGAAGGTCGGTCCTCATGACCACCACTCCGCTCGCGCCGGGTTACACCCGCACCCGTCCCGCCACCGGTCCCCGCAAGGGCACCTCGACCTACTCCGCGCTGCTGGCGCAGGTGAAGGACAACGGCCTCCTGCGCCGACGCACCGGTTTCTACTGGTCCCTGTTCGGCGCCCTCATCGGCACCCTCGCCCTCGCCTGGGTCGCGTTCGCGTTCCTCGGCGACTCGTGGTTCCAGCTCATCGTCGCCGGGGCCCTCGGCGTCCTCTTCACGCAGTTCGCGTTCCTCTCGCACGAGGCCGCGCACCGCCAGGTCTTCGCCTCGCAGAAGTGGAACGACCACGCCGGCCGCTGGCTCGGCACGTTCATGGTCGGCCTCAGCTACTCGTGGTGGATGAACAAGCACACCCGCCACCACGGCAACCCGAACACCGTCGGCAAGGACCCGGACATCGCGCCGGACGGCATCCGCTTCCTGCCGGAGGACGCCGCGTCCGTGAAGGGCCCGCTCATGACGACGTTCATGCGCTTCCAGGGCTGGCTGTTCTTCCCCCTCCTCACGCTCGAGGGCCTGAACCTGCACCGCTACGCCGTGATGAGCATCGTCACGGGCAACGGCACGAAGGCCGACGTGAAGCACCGCTGGCTCGAGGCCGGCCTGCTCGTCGCCCGCTTCGGCATCTACCTGACGATCGTGTTCTGGTTCCTGCCCTTCGGCATGGCCTGCGCGTTCCTCGGCGTCCAGCTCGCCGTCTTCGGTGTGATGATGGGCGCCTCGTTCGCCCCGAACCACAAGGGCATGCCGACCATCGCGCACGACGCCAAGGTCGACTTCTTCTCGCGCCAGGTCCGCACCTCCCGCAACATCCGCGGTGGCTGGTGGGTCTCGTTCCTCATGGGTGGCCTGAACTACCAGGTGGAGCACCACCTGTTCCCGTCGATGCCGCGTCCGGCGCTGAAGCAGGCCCGCCTGCTCGTCCGCGACCACTGCGACACGCTCGACGTGCCCTACACCGAGACCACCCTGCTGCGCTCGTACGGCATCGTCGTCCGGTACCTCAACCGGGTCGGGCTCGCCGCTCGTGACCCGTTCGCCTGCCCGATGGTCGCGCAACTGCGCATCCACTGAGAGGGGTGGCTCTGATGCCCACCGGAACCGTCAAGTGGTTCGACAACAACAAGGGGTTCGGCTTCATCACCCCGGACGACGGGTCGGACGACCTGTTCGCCCACTTCTCCAGCATCGTCGCGTCGACGGGCCTGCGCTCGCTCGAGGACACCGACCACGTCCGCTACGTGGTCGGCCCCGGCAAGAAGGGTCCGCAGGCCGACGAGATCTCCGTGATCCGCGGCTGACGTCACCAGGTGACGGACGGGAGGCGGGGGGGGCGCGGGGCCCCCGCCGCGGGGGCGGGGGGGGGGGGGGGGGGGGGGGGGGCGCCGGGGGGGGGGGGGGGGGGCCGGGGGGGGGCGGGGGGGGGGGGGGCCCGCGGGCACCGCGCCTCCCGTCTTTCCATGGCCGGGATCAGGGCGTCAGGACGATCCGTCCGAAGACCTCGCCGTCGTCCATGCGGCGGTGCGCTTCCGCCGCCTCCGCAAGCGGCAGCACCGCGTCGACGACCGGGGACAGGGTCCCCGCGGCGGCCGCGCGGAACAGCTCTGCCCGCGCCGACGCCAGGGCGTCCCGCGGCACGGAGTCGAGGCTGAAGGTCGCGACCGACCGCGACTGCTGGAAGCCGCGGAGTAGGTGCGCGCCGAAGTCCGCCGGCGGCATGCCGGCCACGGCGCCGACGAGGACCAGCCGACCGTTCGGTGCCAGACGGTCGATGAACGCGGGCATCGCGGGGCCGCCGACGACGTCGATGACCACGTCGTAGGACTCCGGCCCGTCGCCCGCGCCCTGCCGGTCGAGCACGTGGGTGGCGCCGAACCCGCGCAGCCGGTCGCCTCGCTCGGCCGAACCCGTCGTCACCGCGACCGCCGCGGCACCGGCCTGTGCGGCGAGCTCGACGGCGGCGATCCCGATGCTGCCGGCGGCTCCGCGCACCAGCGCCCGTTCGCCCGGAGCGAGGTGCGCGTGCGCCAGCGCGAACCGGGCGACCGGGGCGGCCGACCCCAGGGCGACGGCGTCCACGGCGTCGAACCCGTTCTCGAGCGGTGTGAGGTCCCCGGTCCCGGCGACGACACGCTCGGCGTACGCGCCCCCGACGCCGGTGAACGCCCAGACCCGGCGGCCGAGCCAGTCGACGTCCCGCTCGTCCCCGACGGCGACGACGCGCCCGGCGACCTCGCTGCCCGGGACGTACCCGGGCTCGAGTCCGGGGCGCGCGATCGTCCCGCGCCGGATGACGGCGTCCACGCCGCCGACGCCGATCGCCTCGACGTCGACGAGGACCTGGCCGGGCGCGGCGACGGGTTCGGGGAGCTCGGTGGGGACGAGGCCGTCGGGCGGACCGAAGGACTGGATGGTGACTGCGTGCATGCTCGCGACGCTAACGGACGCCCGCGTCCACTTGACTAAAGTGGGAGCGATGACCGACGAGACGTCTCACCTCCGATCCGACGCGCGCGAGAACCGCGACCGCGTGCTGCAGGCCGCCCGCGAGCTGTTCGGCGCGCGCGGCCTCGACGTGACGATGCGTGACGTGGCCCGGCACGCGGGGGTCGGGCCGGCGACGCTCTACCGGCGGTTCCCGACCCGGCAGGACCTCGTCGACGCCGCGTTCGAGGACGAGCTCGAGCTCTGCCGGAGCATCGTCCTCGAGGGTGCCGCGCACCCGGACCCCTGGCTGGGCCTGCGTTCCGTCGTCGAGCGGACCGTCGAGTTGAACGCCCGCAACCAGGGCTTCGTCGATGCGCTCGTCGCCGCGGGCCAGGTGTCCGACCGGCTCGCCCGGCACCGCGCCGAGCTCCTGCACGCGATGGCGGGCCTGGCGTTGCGAGCCAAGGCCGCGGGACGGTTGCGGCCGGACTTCGTCGTCGACGACCTGCTCCTCGTGCTGCTCGCGGCGCGGGGGCTGGGCGGGGACGACCCGGCCGAGCGACTCGGTGCCGCGCGGCGGTTCGCCGCGCTCGCACTCGACTCCTTCCGGGCGTCGGCCACGAACGAGCGGCTGCCCGAGCCCGCGCGCGTCGTGGGGGCCGTGCTCCGCGCCGCGGTCTGACCGTGCTGCCGTCCCGACCAGGTACGCCCGCGCGCCCGCGGCCTACTTGATCCCGGTCGAGGCGATGCCCTGCACGAACTGCCGCTGGAACGCCAGGAACACCACGAGCAGCGGCAGCACCGTGACGGTGGCGATCGCCATCACTGCACCCCACGGCGAACTGAACGCCGGGTTGTTCGTCAGCGTCGACAGCGCGACCGGCACGGTGAGGTTCTCGTTGCCCTGCAGCACGACGAGCGGCCAGAGGAAGTCGTTCCACCGGGTCATGAACCCGAGGATCACGAGCACCCCGACGAGGGGACCGCAGGTCGGCAGCACGACCCGGAAGAAGGTCTGGAACTCGCCGGCGCCGTCGAGCCGCGCGGCCTCCATCAGGGCGTCCGGCACCCCGAGCATGAACTGCCGGGCGATGAAGATCCCGACCACGTCGAACACCGTCGGCAGGATGACCGCCCAGGGGGAGTCGACGAGCCCGATCTTCGCGACGACGAGGAAGCTCGGCACGAGGGTGACCTGGATCGGGATCATGATCGTGACGAGGAACGCCGAGTAGAGCAGCCCCCGCCCGACGAACCGGAACTTCGCCAGGGCGTACCCGGCCATCAGCGAGACGACGACGCTCAGCGCGGTGCCGACACTGGTGATGAGCGCGGAGTTCCCGAGCCACCGCCAGACCGGCTGCGTGCTGAACACCTGCGTGTAGTTCTCGAAGGTGGGCCGGGTCGGGAAGAGCGAGAACGTGCCGCTCTGCGACTGGCCGCCAGGGGTGAGCGCGGAGACGACCATCCAGTACAGCGGGAAGACCATCAGGATCGCCAGCGCGGTGAGTCCGGCGACGAGCACCCAGCGGCCCGGGCGCGGCTTCCGCCGCGCGGCGGTCGGACGGGAGGCGCGGGTCGACCCCGCAACGGACAGTGCCATCAGATGGCCTCCTCAGCCTTCTTGTTGGCCCGCTGCCGGAGCAGCGTGAACACGAGCAGGATCGCGACGAGCACCAGCCCGAGCGCCGCGGCGTACCCCATCCGCGCGTCGATGAACGCGGACCGGAACACGTACTGGATGAGCACCGTGGTGGAGAAGCCGGGGCCGCCGCCGGTCATCACGTAGATGACGTCGAACGCCTGCAGCGAGAACACCACGTTGAGGATGAGCAGGATCGACGTCGTCGGTCGCAGGAGCGGCCACGTGATCGTCCGGAACCGCACCCACCGCGAGGCGCCGTCGATCGCGGCTGCCTCCTTGAGCTCGGCGGGCACGGACTGCAGCGCGCCGAGGTAGATCACCATGCAGAACCCGATCCGGGTCCACACGACGACGATCACCAGGGTCGCCATCGCCCAGCCGGGCGCGGTCAGCCAGGGCACGCGGCCGAGACCGAGCGCCTCGAGCAGGTTGTTCACGACGCCGTAGTCACCGTTGAAGATCCACGACATGATGACGCCGACCACGACGCCGGCGGCGACCATCGGCACGAAGAAGAGCGCACGGAACACCGAACGCCCGGGCAGCGGTCGGTTCAGCGCCACCGCCAGGGCGAGGCCGATCGCCATCGCGGTCGGGACGGTCCCGATCGTGAAGACGAGCGTGTTCCGCAGCGCCGTCCCGATCAACGGGTCGGAGCCCATGTCGACGAAGTTCTTCCCGCCGACCCAGGTGCCGTCGCCGAGCGAGGTGCTCGAGTCCTGGAAGCTCAGGGCGATCGCGGTCACGATCGGGATGAGCGAGAAGCCGAGGAACAGCAGCGCCGCGGGGCCGACGAACACCCAGGGGACGAACCGGCCCTGGCGTCGTCGTGCGGCACCACCGACGGGGAGCCCACCGGTCGGCGGGGCGGTCGACGCCGTGGTCCGGACCGGCGCGGTCTCAGTTCGCAGTGACACTGCGCATCGCCTCCATCATCTGGCTCGAGGCCTCCTTCGGGCTGAGCTGCCCGAGCAGGCACAGGTCGAGGTAGTCGGCGAACACCGCGTTGAGCGACGAGAAGTACTGCCCGCTCTCGGCCTTCACCATCGACAGCGGGATGGTCGACCCCTGGTCGATGAACCGCTGCATGGTGTCCGAGTTCGCGGCGTACCCGATGGCCGCCGCGTCGAGGGACTCGCGGGCCGGCAGCCAGTTGCCGTCGTGGCAGAACTGCTGCATCTTCGGCCGCGAGGTGATCATCGCGACGAGCTCGGCCGCGAGCTCGGGGTGCTTGCTCGACTTCGTGACGGCGAGGGCGTTGCCGCCGAGGTCACTCGCCTCACCGACGTTCCGGATCATCGGCGCCGTGCCCCAGTTGTCCCGCATGTCGGTGTCGAGCTGCACGATCGACTCCGGGTTGTTGAGCATCATGCCGATCTGCCCGGTCAGGAACAGGTTGCGGGAGACGTCCCCGCCGCCGCTCTTCGACAGGTTGCCGGTGGTGGCGAGGCCGTCGGCGTACCACTTGCGTCCGAACGCCAGGGCGTCGATCGCCTCGGGGGTGTCCATCGAGGGGGTGGCACCGTCCTCGCCGAGGAACGCACCCCCGTTCTGGTAGACGAACGGCAGCCACCGGTAGGCGGTCTCCGGCGCGGACCAGCCGTACCCGAACGCGTACTTGCCGGTGACCTGCTTGACCTCCTTCGCGACGTCGAGGAACTCGTCCCACGTCCACGCGTCCGCGAGGCTCTCCGGCGGGGTGACCCCGATCCGGTCCATGACCTCGCGGTTGTAGTAGGTGATGAAGTTGTCGGTGTGCTGGAAGACGCCGTACACACCGTCGTCCCGGGCACCGATCGCCCAGAACGGCGTGCTGTAGTCCTGCTGGTAGTCCTTCGGGATCGAGCCGGAGATGTCGACGAGGCTGCCGTTCGCGGCGTACCGGCCGATCTGCTGCGGGGTGATCCGGATGACGTCGGGCGCGAGGTCCGCGGCGAGCCGGGTGATGAACCACTGGTGGAACTGGCCCGTGGTGACCTCGACGGCGACGCTGGTGCCGGGGTGCGCCGCGACGAACTCGTCGGCGATCTGCTGGTAGCTCGTGATGTCGGACGGGATGTTCCAGGTCGACAGGCGGATGTGCTTCGTGCCGCCGTGGGCAGCGGTGCCCTGGCCGGCGCAGGCGGCGAGAGCGCCGGCCATCGAGATGCCGGCCAGCGCGAGGAACCCGCGTCGGGCCAGCTGGGTGGGTGGTCGGGTCGGCATGGTCCTCTCCTTCGAGGTCGTGGTGCCGTGGTGGTCCAGGAGGCGCGGTGCGCGTCCCGGGGTCCGGGTGCGTCCGTGACGGGGCCGGGTCGCGCGGTGGACCCGGCCCCGTCGGCGGACGGGGCGGTCAGACGAGGGCGGGTCGCGCCTCCTGGACGGCTCCCTGCTCGGCCGGTGCCGCGGTCGCCGGACGCAGCGACTCCGGGAGCAGCGCGGCGTGCGCGTGCAGCAGCTCGTCGGTCATCTCGGCGATCCGGTCGAGCGTCAGGTGCGCCGCGGTGAGGGGGTCGAGCGCGACCGCGTGGTGGACGTGCTCGACGCTGCCGGTCAGCGCCGCGCGGACCGCCAGCGTCTGCACGTTCGTGTTCGTCCGGTTGATCGCCGCGAGCTGCGGGGGGAGTTCGCCGAACGAGATCGGGGTGACCCCGTTGCCGTCGGCCAGGCAGGCGACCTCGACGCAGGCGTCCGACGGCAGGTTGGCGATCACGCCGGTGCGGTTCGGGACGTTGCCGTAGACCACCGCGGGGACGCCGGTGACGATCGCGTTGACGATGCTCGCGCCGTACTCGACCGACGGGGAGAGGTCGGCCTTGAGCTTCTCGAGCTGCTGGTCGACGTCGCCCTGCTCGTCGTGGGCGAGGCAGATCTCGTAGTAGTCCCAGCGCTCCGGGATGTACTCGAGCACCGTCTCCGGGTCCTTGCGGAAGTACGGCACGTACTCGCTCGCGTGGTGGCTCGACTCGGTCTCGAAGTAGCCGAACGACCGCATCAGCTGCGTGCGGACCTGCTCGTTGCCGCCCTCGTAGTTGCTCGCCGCCGCAGCCGCCTCGCTGTGGTCGCCGTCGTCGTCGTGCAGGTCGGCCGCCGCGACGCCGCGCCGGTGCTTCGCGGTCATCACCTCGCGGAGGCGCGGGTACAGGTCCTCGCCGTTCCGCCGCGTGAACTCGAGGATCCAGGCCTGGTGGTTGATGCCGGCGCTGACGTACTCGACCTCGTCGTACGGCACGTCGAGGGTCCGGGCGAGCATGCGCGTGGTGCCCTGCACGCTGTGGCAGAGGCCGACCGTGCGCAGGCCCTTCGCGTTGAGGAACGCCGTGGCCATCGCCATCGGGTTCGCGTAGTTGATGAACTGGGCGTCCGGGCAGAGCTCGAGCGCGTCGCGGGCGATGTCCTCGTAGGCGCGTACGGAGCGCAGGAAGCGGAACACGCCGCCGGGTCCCACGGTGTCGCCGACGGCCTGGTCGATGCCGTACTTCCGGGGGATCTCCACGTCCCACTTGTACGACTCCACGCCGCCGACCTGGAACGTGATGATGACGACGTCCGCGCCGGCGAGGGCCTCGCGGCGGTCGGTGGTCTCGAGGACCTCGGTGCCGAGGCCGTGGTGGGCGACGAGCTCGCGGGCAGCGCTCGCGGTGCGGGCGACCCTGCCCGCGTCGAGGTCCATGAGGTGCAGCGTCGCGCCCTGCAGTGCGGGGAAGGAGACGAGGTCGCCGATGAGGCGGAACGGGAAGACGAAGCCGCCGGCGCCGATGATGGTGATCTTGGTCATGCAACGACGGTAGGAAGCGGGTGCGGGTGCGGGCCTCCGGCTTCGGACGGCGGGGTTCCAGGATCCTCGGATGGGCGCGCTCGGGTCGCTGTCGGGCCCGGAGGCCGCTGTCGGGCCCGCGGGTCGCTGTCGTAGGCTCGCGGTGTGCTCGATGTGGAGACGATGGAAGCGGCGTACTGGAGCCACCGTGGCCCGGCGCCGCTCATGCCGTCGTCCCACCGGCACGACGACCTCGAGATCAACCTCGTGCTCGACGGGCACCTCGACTACCGCTTCGGCGGCGCCCCGGTCAGCGTGCACGCCGGCGAGATCGCGCTCTTCTGGGGCTGGACCCCGCACCAGCTCGTCGGCGACGGGACGGGGACGGGGGAGTTCCGGTGGGTGCACATCCCGCTCGGGGAGGTGCTCGCGTGGGGGCTGCCCGACCACGACCTCGGCGCGATGCTGCTCAACCGGCCGGTCGTCGTGCCGACCGAGGCCGCCGGCCGTGACGTCGAGTCGATGCTCGGCTCGTGGCAGCGGGACTTCGCGGACGAGGGCGCTGAGACCATCGCGAACCTCGAGGCCCAGGCGCTCGTCCGACGGCTGCTGCGGCACCACCGGGACGCCGTCGACCTCCGCCCGGGCGGCGGGCACGGCACCGCGGACGCCATGCACCGGGTGATCGACATGGTGCGGTTCGTGGTCGACCGGTTCCGTGAGCCGATCGAGGTGGCCGACGTGGCCGCGGCGGCGCACCTGCACCCGCACTACGCGATGTCGGTGTTCCGGCAGGACGTCGGGACGACCATCCTCGAGTACCTCACCCGGTGCCGGGTCGCCGAGGCGCAGCGGTTGCTCGCCACGACCTCGATGACGACGTCGGAGATCGCGCACGCGGCGGGGTTCGGGTCGCAGTCGAGCTTCTACGCGCACTTCGCCCGGGCGTGCGGCGGGCCGCCGGGGGAGTACCGGGCGCGGTCGCGCTGACGGCGGGCTCGCTCGGGCGCGAGTTTTCGCGCTGACCGACACTTCACGGCGCCCCGATCCCGTGAACTGTCGCGCAGCGCGAAATCCCGGTCCGAGGGCGCGGCGGTCAGTTGATGATCTCGCCCCGCTCGTCCGCGCGCAGCGCCGCCAGCCGATCGCGCCACGCCTGCAGTGCCTCCGGCGTCAACCGCGGCCAGTCCGTCACCTCGCCGGTGATCCGGAGCGGCGCCGTGCTGCGGTAGGAGCGCGTCGGGTTGCCCGGGAACTTCTTGTCCGTCACGTTCGGGTCGTCCTCGAAGGCGCCGGTCGGCTCGACCTCGTACACCCGGGGGATCCCATCGCCCGCCGCGAGCTCGGCCGCGAGCCCGGCGCCGTCACGGAGCGCGGTGAAGTACACGTGGTTCATCACGACCTCGGGCCGGTAGTTCGAGCGGAACCCGGCGGTCAGCAGGTCGCCGACGTGCAGGTCCGCCTTGGTCCCGTGGAAGAAGGGCCCGTCGGCCAGTGCGTCGCTCACGGCGTCAGGGTAGCGCCGGCGATCGCCTGCTGCAGCGCTCGCACGTGCTCGCCGAGGTCGCCCCGCGCGAGGAGTCCCGGACCGAGCGGCCCCGACGTGTCCGTCCCGATTGCCGGCAAGCGGCGGAGGGCGTCGCGCACCTCGTCGCCCGCGAGCGCGAGCTGTCGGTCCCGTTCGCGGGCCGCGGCGTCCTGGAGGCACGGCTCGGCCAGTCCCGCAGCCCGCGCCGCGTACGCGGCAGCGCCCAGTGCGTGTGCCCCCATGTGCGCGACGCCGGACGCCTGTGCTGCGGCACGCGCCGCCGCGACGGCAGCTGCCGGGGTCACGGCGTTCGCGGCCCGGCCCGCCTCGAAGCGCCGACGGATCTGCCCGGCGGCGTCGAGCTCCCCGCGGGAGAACGCCCGCGCCCGCTCGATCGCGTCGCGGGCACGGCCGTCGGTCGGGGCTTCACGCTCGAACAGCGGGAGGACGCGCTCGGCGCAGTCGGCCGCCCACCCGGCGACGATGCGCCGGTCGGCCTCGGTCAGCGACTGCGGCGACGGCATGCCTCCACGGTGCCACGTCGGCCCGAATCCGGTCCGGCGGCGGCTGCCTCGACGCGCGGCACGCTCCGCACTCGTCGGGGGTCCCCCGAGCGGTCCACCCCATCTCCCCCTCAGGGTGGACGCGGCCGACTCCCAGGTCCCCGTAGCGTGGCCGCCGTGATCGAAGTCGAGCACCTCACCAAACAGTACGGTCCGAAGACCGCCGTCGACGACGTCTCGTTCGTCGTGCGGCCGGGCAGCGTGACCGGCTTCCTCGGGCCGAACGGCGCCGGGAAGTCCACCACGATGCGCATGATCATGGGGCTCGACCGCCCCACGGCCGGGCGGGCGATCGTGAACGGGCAGCCGTACACGTCCTTCCGCGACCCACTCCGGCAGGTCGGGGCGCTCCTCGAGGCCAAGGCCGTCCACCAGGGCCGCAGCGCCTACAACCACCTCCTCTCGCTCGCGGCGACCCACGGGATCCCGAAGTCCCGCGTGCACGAGGTCATCGACATGACCGGCCTCGACTCCGTCGCGAAGAAGCGCGTCGGCGGGTTCTCGCTCGGCATGGGGCAGCGACTCGGCATCGCCGCGGCACTGCTCGGCGACCCGAAGACTCTCATCCTCGACGAGCCGGTCAACGGCCTCGACCCCGATGGCGTGCTCTGGGTGCGCCAGCTCGCCCGCCGCATGGCCGCCGACGGTCGCACCGTGTTCCTGTCCAGCCACCTCATGAGCGAGATGGCGCAGACGGCCGACCGCGTCGTCGTCCTCGGCCGCGGCCGGGTCCTCGCCGACGCCCCCATCCAGGAGTTCGTCGCCGCGGGCGGCGGCACCGGCGGCAGCCGCGTCGTCGTCCGGACGCCGGCTCCCGACCAGCTGTTCCAGGCGATCGGTCCGAACGCGTCCGTGACCCCGCGCGAGGACGGCACCTTCATGGTGGTCGGCCCGGACGCCACCACGGTCGGGAACATCGCCGCACAGGTCGGCGTCCCGCTGCACGAGCTCACACCCGTGGGCGCCAGCCTGGAAGAGGCCTACATGGCGCTCACCCGCGACGACGTCGAGTACCGATCGGAGGGCACCCGATGACCGCCACGACCCAGCCGCCCACGAATCTGCCACCCACGATCGGGCTCGGCTTCGGCCGGCTCGTCCGCAGCGAGTGGATCAAGCTCCGCAGCATCCGCTCCACGATCTGGTGCCTGGCGATCCTCGTCGTGGTGACGATCGCGATGGCCGTGCTCATCGGCAACGCCCTCGACGTCGGCACGCCCGTCGCCCAGGACTCCGCCAACGGCACCCTCGTGACGATCAACACCGCCAGTGTCTCCCTGACGGCACTCGTCGTCGCGGTGCTCGGCGTGCTCATCATCACGGGGGAGTACGGCACCGGCCAGGTCCGCTCGACCTTCACCGCCGACCCCCGCCGGACGGGTGTGATCCTCGCGAAGGCCTCGGTCCTCGCGGTCACCACCTTCGTCGTCAGCGCGGTGTCGATCTGGATCGGGGTGTTCGCCTCGGCAGCCCTGCAGGCGGGCAAGGGCGTGCACGCCGACCTCGCCGATCCGTCGGTGTTCATGCCGCTGCTCGGCGCCTCGGTGTACGTCACGCTGCTCGCCCTGCTGGCGTACGGCATCGGACTCCTCGTCCGGTCGAGCGCCGGCGGGATCGCGATCACCCTCGGGCTCCTGCTCGTCGTCCCGATCGTGCTGTCGCTCATCGCGAGCGTGCTGCAGGCGCAGTGGCTCCTCGACGTCACGAAGTTCCTGCCCGACCAGGCCGGGATGCAGCTGTTCACCTACTCGGCCGGCGACGCCGCACCGCAGGAGGGCATCGTCCTGAACGGCTGGGGCGGCTTCGGCGTGCTCGCGGCCGAGGTGGCCGTGGTGGGCGCACTCGCACTGGTGGTGGCACGCCGACGCGACGTCTGACGCCACCATCCCCCGGACTGGAGGCGCGGTGCCAGCTGGCGCCGCGCCTCCAGTTCCGTAGGCTCGCACCGTGCACCGTCCCCACCTCCTCGTCCCGCCGCTCGCCGTCCTGCTGCTGCTGGCCGGCTGCACGGCGACGCCGACGGTCGACGAGGAGGCGCTCGCCGACTGGCGGAGCGCGCAGGAGGCGGCGACCGAGACCGACCCGGACGTCCTCGGCGTGCTGACCGCGGACATCCAACCCGGCGACGAGGAACCGTCCGAGGTCGGGACCGGCGTCACGCTGCGGTTCCCGGCCGCGAAGGCGATCGACCACCTCGAGTTCTCGTGCTTCGGCAACGGGCACATGCGGGGGATCGTCCGCATCGAGTCCCGGGGCGGATCCGGCGACTTCACCGTCGACCCCGTGGCCTGCCGGGACAGCCCGAACCCGATCCGCCTGACGCGGCTCGCGAGCACGGACGTCGACTCCGTCGCGTTCAACGGCTTCGACAGCGACCGGTCGAGCGCGTGGCGGCTGGTCATCGTCGGGACGGCACCGTCCGCCGGCTGATCAGCGCCGGAGGTCGTACCGGTGCAGCGTCACCCCGTTGTCCCACCGCTGCTGCTCGAGCAGGTCGAGGACCAACGGCGGTCGCGCACCCGACGGCGGCGGGTCGAACAGCGGACGCCCACGCCCGAGGACGGCGGGGTGCGTGAAGACCATCAGCTCGTCGAGGAGTCCGGCGTCGAGCAGCTGCGTCGCGATGCTCGGACCGCCGACACCGACGTCGCCCTCGGACTCGGCGCGGATGCGGGCGAGCTCGTCGATCGCGTCCTCGTCGCGGCCGATGATCCGCGTGTTGTGGTCCGCCGCCGTCCGCGACCGGGAGACCAGGACCTTCGGCTGCTCGGTCCAGATCTCGCCGTACTCGCGCATGTACGCGGGCAGGGACTCGTCGGTGCGGGCGTCGGGCCAGAACGGGGCCATCATGTCGTGGACGATGCGGCCCTCGACGGACAGCGTCATCGCCCGCGCGCGGCGGTTGAACTCGCGGTGCACGGTCTCGTCGATCCGGATCCACTCCGGGCCCTCGACGCCGCTGTGCTCACCGGCCTCGGTCTCGACGAAGCCGTCGAGCGAGGCGTTGATCCAGTACACGAACCGTGCGGGCATCTCGCGACTCCTTCGTCGGACGGGCCGGTTGGCGTGAGCGTACGCTCACGCTCGTCCGCACGCTCCTCGACGACGAGAGCAGGTCCACCGTGCGCCGGTCACTCAGAGCAGTCCTCGCGATCGCGACGGTCGCGGGACTCGCGACCACGTTCCTCCAGGTCGGTGCCAGCGGTGCGCCCGCCGTCGCCGCGGAGACCACGTCCGCACGGGGCGGTGCCGCGCCGACCCACCAGAACCCGATGACGCTCGCACTGCCGGACGGCCAGACCGCGGCGAGCTGCGCCGACCCGACCGTCGTGCGCGGGGTGGGACGCGACCGGAACTGGTACCTCTACTGCACGACCGATGCCCTCACGGCGACGGAGCAGAACCCGGACGGGTCGCTCGTGCAGCACGGGGTCCCGACGTACCGGTCCACCGACCTGACGCACTGGACGTACGTCGACGACGCCTTCCCCACGAAGCCGGCCTGGGTGGGCGACGCGAACGGCATCTGGGCGCCGGACGTCGTGTACCGCGCCGGGACGCACGGGCGTCCGGGCACCTGGTACCTCTACTACGCGGCGTCGGACACCCCCAGCGGCACGGCACCGACCGGCGGCGGGTCGGCCGTGGGGGTCGCGACGAGCCCGGGCCCGACCGGACCGTGGACGGACTCCGGCGGACCCGTCGTGGCACCGCAGGCGGCACCGAACGGCACCGGGCAGCGGTGGGAGTTCGACCCCGAGGTCATCACCGACCGCGGCAGCACGTACCTGTACTTCGGCAGCTACTTCGGCGGGGTGAACGTCCGCCGGCTGAGCAGCGACGGCCTGCGGTCGATCCCCTCGACCGAGCGGCAGATCGCGATCGACAACCGCTACGAGGGCACGTACCTGATGCGGCACGACCGCTGGTGGTACTTCATGGGGTCCGCCACGAACTGCTGCAACGGCGCCCTGACCGGGTACGGCGTGTTCGTCGCCCGGTCGCGCAGCCCGCTCGGCCCGTTCACCGACCAGGACGGCGTGCGGATCACGAGCACCCGGGTGGGCGGCACGCCCCTGCTCGCCCAGAACGGCAACCGCTGGGTCGGCACCGGGCACAACACGGTCGTCACCGACCTCGCCGGGCAGGACTGGATCATCTACCACGCCGTCGACCGGGACGACCCGTACTACGCGGGCCAGGGCACCTACACGAAGCGGCCCGTGCTCATCGACCCGCTCGACTGGGTGCACGGCTGGCCCGTGGTCCGCGGCGGAGCCGGCCCCTCGGACGGCGTGCAACCGGGGCCGGTGGCGCAGCCCGGTCAACGGCCGACGTACCGCGCCACCGCCGCACCGGTCGACGTGCCCGGTCGGACGATCCGTGCGCTGTCCACCGACTTCGACGGGACGACCCTGCCGCCGGCGCTCCGCTGGACCCGTGAGCCCGATGCCTCCACGTGGACGGTCGCCGGGGGCGCCTTCCGGTGGCGGACGCAGGACGCCGACATCCACCCGCCGCAGACACCGCTCGCCTCGGTCCTGTCCGAACCGGCTCCCCGGGGCGACTGGGTGGCCGAGACAACCGTCGAGGTCGACACCCCGGCGACCGGCGACGGCGTGAACTACGTGCAGGGCGGGCTCATCGTGTACAGGAGCGACAGCGACTACGTCCGCCTGACCTCGAACTCGATCTTCGACACCCGGCAGACGGAGTTCGGCAAGCAGGTCTCCGGGCAACCGGCCGGTGCCCCGACCTACGGGAACATGGTCGTCGGGCCGGTCGGGGACACCACCACGCTGCGGATCGTGCACCGGTTCGTGGCCGGGGAGCACCGCTACACCGCGTACACCAGCGTCGACGGACGGCACTTCGTGCGCGGCGGGACGTGGACGGCGGACCTCGGGGCGGAGCCGCGGATCGGGCTGATCTCGCTCGGCGGTGCGGGCTTCACGAGCACCTTCGACGACCTGCGGGTGAGCACGGTGGCGACGGGCCACTGAGCGCGTCGACGGAACACGATCCCCGCCGGGATGCGAAGATGCATCGTTGCCTGCCGGAACCGAGAACGAGGGTCAGATGAGTCCGACCGAGGACACCGCGTCCACGGCCCCACTGCTCGACGGGCGGTACCGGCTCGAACACGCCATCGGCCAGGGCGGCATGTCCGTCGTGTACCGCGGGGTCGACGAGAGCCTCCACCGGCCCGTCGCCGTGAAGGTGTTCCACGCCGGCACCGTCGACGTCGCCCGGCAGGAGGCCGAGCTCGGCGTCCTGGCGTCCCTCGAGCACCACAACCTCGTGAGCCTGCTCGACACCGGCGTCGTCACCGGCCACGACGGCACCCGCCAGCGGTACCTCGTGATGGCGCTGGTCGCCGGGCAGGACCTCGAGGACCGGCTCTCCGTCGGCCCGCTCGCCTCCCGCCACATCGCCGAGATCGGCTACGACATGGCCGAGGCGCTGCACTACATCCACAGCCACGGTGTCGTGCACCGCGACATCAAGCCGTCGAACATCCTGCTCGTCGACTACGGCAACGACTCCGACCGTGCACGCGCCCGGTTGACCGACTTCGGCATCGCGCTCGCCGCCGGTGTCGAGCGGCTGACGGCCGACGGCGTGACCACCGGGACCGCCGCCTACCTCAGCCCCGAGCAGGCGCGGGGCGGCGAGGTCGGTCCGCCGAGCGACGTCTACTCGCTCGGGCTCGTGCTGCTGCAGTGCTTCACCCGCCGTCGGGAGTTCCCGGGGTCGCTCGTCGAGTCCGCCGTCGCGCGGTTGTCCCGCGACCCGGTGCTGCCCGAGCCGCTGCCCGAGCACTGGAAGGTCCTGCTCCGGGCGATGACCGCGCAGGACCCGGCAGCGCGCCCGGCCGGCGCCGATCTCGTGACCATGCTGCGCGACGTCGTCATCGCGGAGACCACCGCCGCCGACCACGTCGTCGAGGCGCCGCCCGTGGCCGAGGCTGCTGCGCACGCCGACCGTGCCCGCCCAGCGACGCTCGACAGCCTGCCCGAACAGGCGCTGCAGCGCACGACGGCGATGGCCGCGCGACTGTTCGACGCCCCGATCGCCCTGGTCGAGGTGCTCGACGAGGACCGTGCCTGGTCGCAGTCGTACATCGCCCCCGGCGTCGACGACGCGGCGCGCCACATCAACTTCCGCAACGGGTTCGCCCCCGTGCCGGTGCCCGTCGTGATCCCGGACGGCCAGACGCACCCCGAGATGCAGCACAGCCCGCTCGTCACCGGCCCGCTCGGCATCCGGTTCTACGTCAGCGTCCCGCTCGTGAAGCACGACGGCACCCCGATCGGCACGCTCGCCGTGCTCGACACGAAGCCGCGCCAGACGACCGGGGCGGACCTCGCGAACCTGCACGACCTCGCCGCGCTCGCCGTCACCCAGCTCGAGATCCGTCAGGAGTCGCTCCGCACGACGAGCGACGCGCTGCCGCTGGCACCCTGACGGGTGGTCGCGATCAGGCGTCGGTGAGGGCTGCCGCGTAGGCCCGGACCGACCGGTGGTACCGGGGGAGCGTCGGCTCCACCGCCTCGATCGCGACCCGGAGCGCCTCGTCGTGGCGACCGGCACTGTGCAGCGCGAGTGCGAGGAACACCTTCGGCGCTGCGCCGGTCGCCGGGTGCTCGGGGGCATCGCGGAGCATCGTGATCGCCTCGTCGACCCGGCCGAGGTTGCGGAGCGTCGAGGCATGCTGGACGACCATCTGCGCCGCCCTCGTCGGGTCCACGGTGTCGAGCCCGGCTGCCGTCGCGGCCGTGTAGTGGACGTCGGCCTCGGCTTCGTGGCCGCCGGAGTCGTTCGCCCCGCCGAGCTCGAACGCGCCCAGCGCCGGGTGGGGTGCGGCGTCGGCGAGGACCCGCATGCGGTCGATGCGCTCCTGGTCGTCGATGGTGTCGTCGGCCCAGAGTGCGGCGACGCGGGCTTCCCAGTCCTCGGTGCTCATCCCACCAGCGTATTGGCGGACCGGTCCGGGCCGTGCTCGACCGGGCCGTGCTCGACCGGGCCGTGTCGGACAGGGCCGTCCGACACCGTCGCTCGGAACGACCGGACGAGGGGCACCCCCGGGTGCACGAGCGTCGGGGTGCGCCAGGCGAGCGCCGAGCCGATCGCGGGGTACTCGGCGGCGCGGACGAACCACGGGTCGTCGTGGTCGAGGGCCTCGAACCGGACCGTGGCGCCGACGCCCTCGAACACGGCCGACCACTCGACCCACGGCGCGACCGACCCGTGCACCGCGTCCTCGCCGCTGGCCGTCGCCGTCCGGACCGCGATGTCGGCGCACGGCGGGAAGCGCCAGGTGAAGCCGCCGTACCCGGCCCCGACCCGACCGTTGCTGCCGGGGCCGCCGAGTCGGACGACCGCGTCCCCGGGCACGCGGAACGACGACGACCACGTGAGCTCCCACCCGGTGTCGACCGCCCGCCAGGCGAGGGCCCGGTCCTCGTGCAGGGCGACGTGGCCGTCGGGACCGCGCCAGACGACCTCCTGCCGCAGGGAGGGGCCGTGGTGCTCGGCGTGCACGACCGTGGCGCTGCCGTGGTCGTCGCGCCAGACGTAGCCCTCGCCGTGGACGTACGTCCGTCCGCCCCAGCAGTTCACGCCGTCGAGGTCGGGGATCGCGAACCCCACGCCGCAGTGCCAGTCGTGGTCCGGCGGGTGGTGGGCGCTCACGACCGTGCCGCCGAGGGTCCGCACCGGGTGCAGGTACGGGCGGGGCGACGACGTCGGGATCGTCCCCGCGCCGTCGAGGACCGACGCGACCGCGACGCCGTCGACGACGAGCTCGTCGAGCACCTCGTCGCGGTCCGCGTGCGCCCAGGGCGCGCCGACCTCGGAGAACAGTGCGCCCTGGTCCGCCGCGCGGTCGACGACCGCCTCGACGTCCGTGACGAGCGGCCGACGCGCGGGCCCCTCGCCGTCCCACGTCACCCACGGGTGGTCGATCTGCACCGGTTCGGTCGCCCGCACGGCTTCGAGCACCTCGACGAACGCGCCGGTCGACACGAGCGGCACGAGCAGCGCGTCGCCGCGGGACCGGTGGGCGAGCAGGTTCTCGAGCAGGTCGGTGCGCCCGAGGCCGTGGGTCACCCCGTCGATCCTGACCTCGTCGGTCGTGTACCCGAGGACCGCGCTCCCGGTCGTGCCACGGACCCGCACGCTCGGGAGGACCTCGGTCGGCCCGCACAGGGTGAGCGCCGCGGTCGCCTCGCGTCCGGCGGTCGTCGTGACCCGGACGGCCGAGGTGTCGTCGCCCTCGATCGCGTTCGCCCGGTACAGCTCCACCTCGACGCGCGCCACCTCGTCGGCTCGACGGCAGCCGACGAGCGCGAGGGCGGTCGCCACGGCGTGGGCGAGCGGGTTCGTGACGACGCCGTCGAGGACGTCGACCCCGTCCACCCGGCGACGGCCGGCCCAGGCGGAGCGGTCCCAGTACGCCTGGTCGCGCGTCCAGGTGCCGACGGCAGCGGCGGACCGGACGGTCCCGACGAGCGACCCGTCACGGAGTGCGGGCAGCGCGTGCGACCCGAGGCTCTGGAACCCCACCTGGACCACGCGCCCGCTGCGTCGTTCGGCGTCGAGCAGGGTGGCCAGGTCCGCGCGCGTCGTGACCGGCGGCTTCTCGAGGAGGACGTCGGCGCCGCTCTCGAGGGCGGCGAGGGCGAGGGGGAGGTGCGCGGCGATCGGGGCCGCGACCACGACGACGTCGACCGGGCCGGTCGCGCGCGCTGCGGCGACGTCGTGGACGACCGGCACGCAGCCGTCCTCGTCGGCGTCGAGGGTCGGGTCGACGACGGCCGTCAGCGTGCAGGCCCCGACGCCGACGAGCCGGTCGATGGTCGCCCGGTGGTGCAGGCCGTAGCCGCGCGCGCCGACGAGGACGATGCCGGGAGGCGCGGTGCGGCTCGGATCGCCGGCCGTCGGTCGCTCCGTGGTCACGACCCCACCGACGGGGTGCCGATCACGACACGGGTCCGGCCCGGCGCGCGTCCGGTGACGTGGACGTGCGAGCCCGTCGGCCGGTCCGTCCCGCCGAGGAACGCGTAGTCCTGGCCGGGCGCGTAGAACGCGGGTTGCCCGGGGCCCGAGCCGTTGCCCGGCCCGAACGTCACGGTGTCGGTGCCGACGTGGTACGAAGCGGTCCCGGTGACGAGGACGCGTTCGGCGGTGGCGGCATCGGTGCTCACACCGGAGAACGTACCCCCGTCGCGGAACGTCAGCTGGAGCGACCACGGGACGTCGGCCCCGGCGGTCTCGATGTCGAGCGTGACCGCGTCGGCCGTCAGGGTGACGTCGATCGTCGTCGTGAGCGCCACCTCGTCGGCGGTCCGGCTGCCGAACGCCATCGACGCCGAGAACCGCCCCTCGTCGGCGAGCGCGTAGTCACCGTCGGCCCGCCGGTGCTCGGGTGCGAGCGGCTGGTGGTAGCCGGCCGACACGCGTTCGGTCAGCCGGAACCGGCCGGCGCCGAGGTCCTCGAGCCTCGTCGGGCGGAACGGGCCGAGGCCGAAGAACTCCCGCGAGAGCCGGACGTCGGTGAGGACGACGGCGCCGGCGAGTACCCGCAGGAACGTCGGGCTGTTCGCGAGCCCGGAGCGGACGTGTCCTGCCGCCGGGACGTCCGAGCCGGCGAAGAGCACGACGTCGCGGTCGGCCTCGCGGACGTGGACGAGCCGTGCCGCCCGGAACGTCGAGGTGTCCCGGGGGAGCGGTGCGCCCGCCGGCAGCGGGCGCTCGAGCACCGGGTCGGTCATCGCCCGCGCCGCCACCGCACCGGGCTGCCAGGTGTCGGCGACCGCTGCCCGGGCGGCGACGGCGGCGAGGTCGGCTCGGCCGTCGAGCACCGCGACGTGCCAGAGCAGGGGTGCGAACGGTCCGATCCCGAACGGCTGCGACTGGTCCTGTCGTCGGGACTGCACGGTCTCGACGGTGTCGTCGGGCAGGAGCAGCGCGAGCGTCGCGTCGAGCGAGCGGCGCACCGGGTCGAGCAGCTCGGGCCGTCCCAGCACCGACGCCAGCACGAGGAAGGACGGGCACGAGACCGCCGCGGCGTAGTTCGGGCTGCGCTCGGACCACAGGCCGTCGGCGTCGATGTCCGGTCCCTCGGCGAGCCACTCGTCGATCCGCTCGACGAGGGCCGGGTCGGGGTGGAGCCGGTGGACGCGGGCGAGTGCGGCCGCGATCTCCCACCGGTGGTTCGGTGTGTGCACGCCACCCGTCAGCAACGCCGGGGTCGCGCGGTGCACGATCTCGTCGAGGTCGGCGGCCAGCGCCGCGGCCGTCGGCACGGTCGCACGGTACGGCGCGAGCAGCTCGAGGGCGTCGCACACGTCGTTCACCGTGAACGCGGAGTCGGGCGGGGAGAGGACGTTGTCGCCGCCGACGAACGTGCCGCCGGGGGACTGCCTGGTGGCGAGGTGCCGGACCCAGCCGTGCGCGGTGGCGAGGTCGTCGTCGGTGGGGCGAGCCGCGCCTCCCGTCCGCTCGTTCCGGACCCACGCCCCGACCAGGGTGAGGGCGCGCGCCATGAGTTCGCGGTGCTGCAGCGTCTCCGGGGCGTCGGTGGCCTGCCGGAGCCGGGCCGCGTCGGCGTCGGCCGCGGTGCCGGCGAGGTCGAGGAAGCCCATCAGTCCTTGAGGCCCGCGTTGAGGTCCGCGCCGTTCACGTACTTCTGGAAGACCAGGTAGATGAGGACGAGCGGGATGATCGAGATCACCGAGGCGCCGAGCAGGACCGTCCAGTTGACGTTCTCCGCGCCGACGATGCTCTGCAGCGCGATCTGGATCGTGAACTGGTGGGGGTCGTTGAGGACGAGCAGCGGCCAGATGTAGTCGTTCCACCGCCACTGGAACGAGAAGATCGCGAGCGTCAGCATGATCGGGCGGGAGATCGGCAGCATGATCCGCCAGAAGATGCCGAACTCGCTCGCGCCGTCGATGCGGGCGGCCTCGACGAGGTCGTCCGGCACAGTGAGGAAGAACTGCCGGAACATGAAGATGCCGGTCGCGGTGATGACCGACGGCACGATGATGCCGGCGAGTGAGTCGTACATGCCGAGGTCGCGGATCACGATGAACGTCGGCGCGAGGATGACCTCGGTCGGGAGCATCGTCGTCGCGAGGATGCAGACGAAGAAGACCTTGAGCCACCTGTTGTCGTACTTCGCCAGCGCGTACCCCGTCGCCGCGCTCGCCAGAACGGTGAGGACGGTGGTGACCAGTGCGACGATGACGGTGTTGCCGAAGTAGCGGGCGAAGTCGTAGCTCGCCCAGGCCTCCGTGAAGCCGCTGACCGACCACGTCTTCGGGAACAGGGTGAGCGGGTAGGAGAACAGCTCGCCGCCGGGCTTGAACGCGCTCAGGACGAACCAGAGCACGGGGAAGCCGAACGCGATGATGAAGACCCAGAGCAGGGCGGTGGCGGCGATGGCCCTGGGGCGGGGCGGGCCGTCGAGGCGCTTGGTCCTGGTCGTGTTCTTGTTCTTGGCGTTCCCCGACGTGACGTCGGTCGCGGGTGCGCCGGAGGCGCTGGGCAGGGTGGCGGTCATCGGCGGGCCTCCGTCCGACGGTTCACGGCCAGCTGGATGAGCGCGATGGCCATGAGGATGAGCATGAGGACCATCGACGCCGCGCTCGCGTAGCCGATGTGGGCGTTCTGGAACCCGTTCGTGTAGATGTACTGCACGAGCAGGTTGTTGTCGGTGCCGGGACCGCCGCCGTTGAGTGCCTGGATCGTCGCGAACTCCTTGAAGGCGCCGAGCGACGACAGCAGGACCACGATGAACGACGTCGGTGCGATGCTCGGCAGCGTGATGTAGCGGAACTGGTGCCAGGCGCCGGCGCCGTCGAGGGACGCCGCCTCGTAGTAGGACTGCGGCACGTTCCGGATCGCGGCCACGAACAGCAGCATGTTGAAGGCGGCTCCGGCCCACGCGGTGGCGAACACCACGACGAGCAGCGACAGGTCCGCGTTCGACTGCCACGGGACGGCCTTGCCGCCGAAGGATTCGATGACGAAGTTCGCGAGCCCGAAGTTCTCGCCGAACATCCACCGCCAGATGACGCCGGTCACGATCGGCGAGATGAGCCACGGCACGAAGAAGACGATGCGGGCGACGCTCCGGCCCTTCGCCGCGGGGCTCGTGAGCATGAGCGCCATCGACAGGGAGAGCACGAAGCCGAGCGGTACCGCCACGATCGCGTAGAGGAACGTCCGGAGGAGCGCCGCGTAGAAGGTGTCGTCGGCGAACAGCTCGAAGTAGTTCTCGAGCCCGATGAACTTCGGGGCGACGACACCGTTGTAGTCGGTGAACGAGTAGCCGAGGCCGATGACCGCGGGCCACACGAAGAACACCACGAACAGCACCGCGTTGACGCTGACGAAGAGGATCGGGGCGAGGACGGGCTTGCTGACGCCGGAGCGGCGGCGCTTCGTCGTCTTCCCGGCGCCGGGCCGGCGGGGCGGCACCGGGGTGGGCACGGCGGTCTGCACGTCGCCGGCTGCGGTGGGGATGCTCACGATGATCCTCTTCGTTCGTCGCGGTGTTGCTGGGGGGAAAGACGCCGGGGTCGGGTGCGTGCACCCGACCCCGATCCGTCATCCGACGTGCTCTTCGTAGTACTTCGTGATCGTCTCGAGGGTCTTCTTGGCCGACTGCTGCCCGTTGATGAGCTTGCCGACCTCGGCGGTGGTGGGGTCGGTGCCGAGTTCCTTGCCCTCGACCGCCCACTTCGCGCTCTCCTTGGCGTAGGAGCTCGAGATCGGGTCCGCCGCGTCGATCTCCTTCTGGTAGAGCGCGAAGGAGTCCTTGGCGGCCTGCGACTCGAACGGGTAGCTGATGTCCAGCCCGGACTCCACCGGCAGGAAGCCGTTCGTCGTCACGAGCTTGGCGTAGTTCGTCGGCTCGTACATGTAGTCGATGAACTTCTTCGCCGCGGTCCCGCGGGCGTCCGAGTTCTCGAAGCCGACGATGTTGCCGCCGTAGTTGATCTCGGTGGCGTGCGTCGGGTCGGCCGGGGTCGCGGCGCTGGCCCAGTCGAAGTCGGTGATGTTCGACGCGAAGTCCGACGACTGCCAGACGCCCGAGAAGTAGGCGACGACCTGGCCGCTCTTGAACAGGGCGTTCGGGTCCTGCCCGCTCGTCCACACCGACTTCGGCATCGTGGAGTCGTCGTTCATGTCGGCGAAGTCCTGCAGCGCCGAGACGGTCTTCGAGTCGGTCGGGAAGGAGCCGTCCTTCTCCTGCTGCATGAAGTCGGTGCCCTTGGTGAACATGTAGGCGCGCAGGCGGGACGGCGAGGAGTCGAACACCAGGTCGTACTTCGCGCCGGTCTTCGCCTTCACCTGGTCGGCGGCCTGCAGGAACTCGTCCCAGGTCCAGGCCTTCGCCGGGTCCGTCGGGTAGGCGATGCCGGCCTTGTCGAACAGCGACTTGTTCACGAACAGGCCCGCCGCGGTGACGTCGGACGGGATCGAGGTGACCTTGCCGTCGTCGTCCTTCGCGATGATGTCCTTGTCGATCTTGTTCGCGTCGTCGTCCACGATCGAGGCCAGGTCGACGGTCTTGCCGGTCCAGATCGGGTCGATGCCCGCGGCTCGCACGACGTCGGGCAGCGAGTTCGCCTGCGCCGACTCGCGGAGCTTCGTCTGCAGCCCGTCGTACGGCAGGTTCACGATCTTGACCGTGACGCCGGTCTTCTTCTCGTAGTCGGTCGCGAGGTCCTGGTAGCCCTTCTCCTGCGCCGTCGACGTGGAGAGCCAGAAGGTCAGCTGGTCGACCTTGCCGCCGTCGCCGGAACCGCTGCCGGAGGCGCAGCCGCTCAGGAGCGCCAGTGCGGCGATGCCGCCGGCGAGCGCGAGCATCTTCTTGGATGACTTCATCGTCACTGCTTTCGTTCGGGACCACTGGCGTCTGCCGTGGGCGAGCGTTCGGGGTGTCTCGGCCGAGGAGACAAGGTCTACACGACGCCCGGTGATTCTGGCAAGCGCTTTCCTTCAGAATGTTTGGACATTGTGACGTGACGGCTCGGTCCGTCGCCGCGGCTCCGCCCCGGCGCGCGGGAAATCGCTATCCTCGCCACAGACAGCCCTCGCCACACAGCGCGGAGCCGACGGACTGGAGGCGCGACATGCCCGAACGGAGCTCGGTCACCCTGGCCGACGTGGCTGCGCGGGCAGGCGTCTCGCTCGCGACCGCGTCGCGCGCGCTCAACGGCAGCGTGCGGAAGGTCCGGCAGGAGTCGGTCGACCGCGTCCACGCCGCGGCCCAGGAGCTCCGGTACACCGCCAACGTGCAGGCCCAGGCCGTCGCCCGCGGGACCACCACGACGCTCGCGCTCGTCGTGGGCGACATCGCCGATCCGTACTTCGCGGCCATCGCCGCCGGGGCCATCCGCGCCGCCGACGACGCCGGGCTCGTCGTCACGATCACGTCGACGGGAGGGGACCCGTCGCGCGAGGCGGCCGTCCTCGGCGTCGTCGCGGGGCTCCGGCCGCGGGCCGTGGTGCTCGCGGTGAGCCGTCGCCTCGGTGGTGGCGCCGAGCTGGCGTCGGCCGTCTCCGGACTCGTCGCGGCCGGCGCGGGGGTGTCGGCCCTCGTGTCCGACCTCGACGGCGCCGTGGCAGGCGTGTCGGGCGTGCAACCACTCGTGATCCGGAACCTCAGCGGTGCTGCGGCGCTCGCCGGCGCCCTGGTGGAACAGGGGCACGACTCGTTCGCGGTGCTCGCCGGCGATCCGTCGCTCGCCACCGCACACGCCCGCTACGAGGGCTTCGTCGCGGGCCTCGCCGCCCACGGGATCCGGGTGCCCGACGACGCCGTGGTGCCGTCGGAGTTCACGCGGGACGGCGGGTACCGGGCGATGGTGTCGCTGCTCGACCGGGCTGCGGCGGGCTCGGGGGCGTTGCCGCGGTGCGTGTTCGCGGTCACGGACCTCATGGCGGTGGGGGCGGTCGCGGCGATCCGGGAGCGCGGGCTCGTCCCGGGGGTGGACGTCGGGGTCGCGGGGTTCGACGACGTGCGGATGCTCGCCGACGTCGTGCCGGCGCTGAGCACGGTGCGGTTGCCCCTCGAGGAGATCGGGGAGCGGGCGGTGCGGCGGGCCCTCGGGCTCGAGCCGGACGGCGCCATCGACGGCGAGGTCGTGCTGCGCGCGAGCACGGCGCGCTAGCGGGCCGGGGCGCCCCGAGCCCGGGCGCCCCGCGCCCGCGCTCGTCCTCGTCGCCCGGGCCCGTCCCCGCCGCCCGGATCGTGAGCAGAAACGGTCGGGTGCCGTGGCGCGACCCGACCGTTCCTGCTCACGAAGTGGCACGGGGCGCCCACGCCCCAGGCCCGTGCCCCGCACGCCCCCGCCCGCGCCGCACGCCCGGCCCCGAACGCACACACCCGAACACGCGCGTGCGGTCGGCACGGGCCGTGGTGTACGGTTCCGGCAAGCGCTTTCCACCACGGTGGCGAGCGGGCCACAGCGAGCAAGGGAGCACGCGTTGACCACGCGCACCATCGGCATCATCATGAACGGCGTCACCGGACGCATGGGCTACCGCCAGCACCTCGTGCGGTCGATCCTGGCCATCCGCGACGACGGCGGGCTCCCGCTCCCGGACGGCACGAGGCTGCAGGTCGAACCGATCCTCGTCGGCCGGAACGCCGCGAAGCTCGAGGAGATCGCCACCCGGCACGGCCTCGAGCACTGGACGACCGACCTCGATGCCGCCCTCGCCGATCCCCGCTGGGACGTCTTCGCCGACTTCGCCGTGACGAGCGCCCGCGCCGACGCCCTGCGGAAGGCGATCGCCGCCGGCAAGGCCGTCTACACCGAGAAGCCCACGGCCGAGACCTCCGACGAGGCACTCGAGCTCGCCCGCCTCGCCGCCGACGCCGGCGTGCCGAACGGCGTCGTCCACGACAAGCTCTACCTGCCCGGCCTCCGGAAGCTCCGCCGGCTCATCGACTCCGGGTTCTTCGGCCGGATCCTCTCCGTCCGCGGCGAGTTCGGCTACTGGGTGTTCGAGGGGGACTGGCAGACCGCGCAGCGGCCGAGCTGGAACTACCGCCGCGAGGACGGCGGCGGCATCGTCGTCGACATGTTCCCGCACTGGAACTACGTCCTCGAGCAGCTGTTCGGCCGCGTGGAGTCGGTGTACGCCCGCGCGGTCACGCACATCGACGAGCGAACCGACGAGCAGGGGACCGGGTACGCGGCGACCGCGGACGACGCGGCCTACGGCGTGTTCGACCTCGCCGGCGGCATCACGGCGCAGATCAACTCGAGTTGGGCGGTCCGCGTCGACCGTGACGAGCTCGTCGAGTTCCAGGTCGACGGCACCGACGGCAGCGCCGTCGCGGGACTGTTCGGCTGCCGGATCCAGCCCCGGACGGCGACGCCGAAGCCGGTGTGGAACCCCGACCTGCGGGACGACCGCGACTACAGGGCGCAGTGGCTCGAGATCCCCGACAACGAGGTGTTCGGCAACGGGTTCCGCGCCCAGTGGGAGGACTTCCTGCAGGACCTGGTCGCCGGCCGCCCGCACCCCTACGACCTGCTGTCCGGTGCCCGCGGCGTGGCGCTCGCGGAGGCCGGTCTGCGCTCGAGCGCCGAAGGACGACGCATCGACCTGCCCGAGCTGACCCTGCCCACCGGGGCCGAGCCGCGCCTCCAGGGCGACAGCGCCGAACGCGCCGACAACGCCGAACGCACCGAACGCACCGACCGCGCCGACAGCGCCGACAGCGCCGACAGCGCCGACCGCGCCGACGACGCCGAGACCGTCGGAGCACGCGCATGACCACCCTGACCCTGCTCGCGCCCGACGGCACGACCAGCCGGGCCGACCTGCGCGAGCCGGCCGTGGCGGCCACCGCGAAGCCGACCGCCCCGCTCACCGAGCGCGTCGTGTACGCCGCCGCCCACGTCGTCCCGCGCACCGCCGCCGACAACACGCCGGGTGCACCGGCGGACCTCGACTGGGACGCCACCCTCGCGTTCCGGCACCACCTCTGGTCATGGGGCCTCGGCGTCGCGGACGCGATGGACACCGCGCAGCGGAACATGGGGCTCGACCCGGCCGCCACGCGCGAGCTCATCACCCGCAGCGCCCGCGAGGCGCAGTCCGTCGGCGGCCGCATCGTCGTCGGCGTGAACACCGACGACCTCCCGGACCAGGTCGCCACCGAGCAGCAGGTCGTCGACGCCTACGTCGCCCAGCTCCACCACGCCGAGGACGCCGGCGCGGGGGTCGTGCTCATGGCGAGCCGGCACCTGGCGCGCCTGGCGCAACGCAGTGACGCACCGGCCGCGGTCTACCGCCGCGTCTACCGCAGGGTCATCGAGCGGGCGAGCGCCCCCGTCGTCCTGCACTGGCTGGGGGAGGCGTTCGACCCCGCCCTCGCCGGCTACTTCGGCGGTCAGCACGGCCCCGACACCGTGCTCGACATCATGGGCGACGCCGGGTCGAAGGTCGCCGGCATCAAGATGAGCCTGCTCGACGCCCGGGCCGAGGTCGCGCTCCGCTCCCAGCTGCCCGCCGGCGTCCGGATGTTCACCGGCGACGACTTCCACTACGTCGACCTCATCGCCGGGACCGATCGGACGCACTCCGACGCCCTGCTCGGCGCGTTCGCCGCCGTGGCGCCGATCGCCTCCGCCGCCGTCCGGGCCCTCCCCGACGAGACCGCCTTCCGCGCGCTGCTCGGCCCCACCGAGGCCCTGTCCCGCCACGTCTTCAGCGCCCCGACCTGGCACTACAAGACCGGCATCGCCTTCCTCGCCTGGCTGAACGGCCACCAGGGTGCCTTCGCCATGGTCGGCGGTCAGCACGCCGGCCGCTCCCTGCCGCACCTGTCCGAGACCGTCCGGCTCGCGAACGCCTGCGGCGCGCTCGACGACCCGTCGCTCGCGGCGTCGCGGTGGCACGACCTGCTCACCGTGTCCGGTGTGCCCGTGACGGCCAGGAGGCGCGGCTCGACCCCCGCCGACCGCCCGCTCTCCGGGGTGGTCGCGTGAGCACCCCCGTCGTCCGCGCCACGCGGGCCGGTGCCGCCCCGGGCTCCGCACCCCCGCATCCGCGGCTCTCGATCAACCAGGCGACGATCAAGTACGCCTCGCTCCGGGGCGCCCTCGACACCGTCCGCGCCGCCGGCGTCCAGGCGATCGGCACGTGGCGGGAGCCCGTCGCCGAGGTCGGGCTGTCCGAGGCCGTGCGGATGGTCGCCGACTCCGGCCTCCGGGTCTCCTCGCACTGCCGCGGCGGCTTCTTCACCCTCCCGGCCGGCACCGAACGGCAGCGGGCACTCGACGACAACCGCCGGGCGATCGACGAGACCGCGGCGTTGGCCGAGGCCGGTGCGCCCGGGTCCGCGCCGGTGCTCGTGCTCGTCGCCGGAGGACTGCCCGAGGGGTCCCGCGACCTGATCGACGCCCGGGACCGCGTGGCCGACGCCCTCGCCGACCTCGTTCCGCACGCCCTCGACGCCGGCGTCCAGCTCGCCGTCGAGCCCCTGCACCCGATGTACGCCGCCGATCGGGCCGTCGTGTCGACCCTCGCGCAGGCCCTCGACCTCGCGGCGCCCTTCCCGGCCGCTGCCGTCGGCGTGGTCGTGGACACGTTCCACGTCTGGTGGGACCCGGCACTCGCGGCCTCGGTGGCCCGCGCCGGTGCCGCCGGGCGGATCGCGAGCTACCAGGTGTGCGACTGGCTCACCCCGATCGCCGCCGACCCGCTGCTCTCCCGGGGTGTGATGGGGGACGGGCACATCGACTTCGGGCCGGTCACCGCTGCCGTGAGCGCCGCCGGGTACTCCGGGGACGTCGAGGTGGAGATCTTCAACCAGGCCGTGTGGGACGCCCCGGCGACGGACGTCGTCGACCGGGTGGTCCGGGCGTTCACGGCCTCGGTGCCGCTGCCCCTGCCTCCGCCTCGCTGAGGGGGCGGCGGCGGACCAGCACCACGCTGTCGAGCACCTCGTGCGGCGCTCCCTCGGGCGTCACCGCGGTGCGCGGTCGGAGCTCGGCGGCCACGACCTCCCACCCGCCGTCGAGCCCCAGTGCCGCGAGGTCCTCCGCCGGCGTCGGGAAGCGGTACGCCCGCATCTCCTCGGGCAGGTCCCCGTGCGGGGGCGCGGCGTGCGCCGTCACGAGCAGGTGCCCGCCGGCCGCCACGAACCCGGCCGCCCGCCGCAGGATCGCCCCACGCGGGATCTCGACCGGCCACGACTGCAGGAACGACGCCGTGACGAGGTCGAACCGCGCCGCGGTGTCCCACGAGCCGAGGTCCGCCGCGACGAACGCCGTCCGCTCCTCGACCCCGGCGGTGACGGCAGCCCGGGAACCGCGGGTGACCGCCGTCACCGACAGGTCCACCCCGGTGCTCTCCCACCCCTGCCGGGCGAGCCAGACGACGTCGCCGCCCTCGCCACAGCCCAGGTCGAGCGCGCGTCCCGCGGGCAGCGACGACGCGACGTCCGCGAGCACCGCGTTCACCCGCCCCGACCAGATCCCGTCGTGCTCGGCGTAGCGGGCCTCCCACCAGCTGCGTGCGGAACCGGACTCGCTGGCGGTGCTGTCGTCGTGCGTGTGCATGCGCACACTCCACCGCACGGACCGGCCGGACCCCAAGCGGTGTTGCCACCCCGGCAACGTCGCACCGTGCGTGGCGGGGCCGCGCCGCGCCTCCTGGCCGCCCGATCGTGAGCAGAAGATGTCGGGTCGCTCTCCCCGACCTGACCATTTCTGCTCACGAAGCGCCCGCACGGGGCCGGTGGCTGGGCCCGTCCGTCAGTCGGCGGGGCCGGCGTGCTCGATGCGGGCGCTCGCCGTGGCCATGTGGTCGTCCATCGCCCGCTGCACCGCGAGCACGTCCCCGGCCCGGAGCGCCTCGAGGATCGCACGGTGCTCCTCGTACGCGGCCTCGGTGGCCTGGCGGGTCCGGACACGACGGCCGACCCACACGCTGAGCATCGAGCGGAGGCTCTGCAGCAGGTCGGCGAGCACGTCGTTCCCGGCGGAGCGGGCGAGCAGCACGTGGAACCGGACGTCGGCGTCGATGAAGGCGTCCGGGTCGTCGAGCGCCTGGTGCTGCCGGTCGATGTAGGTCTGGAGCTCGTCGAGCTGCGCCGGCGTCGCACGCTGGGCGGCGAGGATCGCCGCGGTGCGTTCGAGCGACGACCGGACCTCGAGCAGCTCCCGGGTCCGGTTCGACGCGAGCATGAGCCCCCACGACAGGGTCGTCGGCAGCAGGTCCGAGGTCCCGCCCTGCAGGTACGTGCCGGAACCCGGGCGGATCTGCACGATGCCGAGGATCTCGAGCGCCGCGAGGGCCTCTCGCACGGCGGACCGACCGACCCCGAGCCGTTCGGCCAGCACCCGCTCCGAGGGCAGCCGCGAACCGGGAGCAAGGTCGCCGGCGGTCAGCAGGGAGACGAGCTGTCGGGCGACCTCGGAGGCGGGGGAGCCCGTCGGCACCGACTCGAGTTCGAGGCGGATGTTGAGCGGGTCGTCCGGGCTGAACGCGGGCATGCAGTGAGCGTACCGGTCGGTCAACCGGTTGCGGTCGGACTCCCTGCCGAACCGCGGCGGCATCGAATGGTCAACCGGTTGACAAGTTTGGAGTGACCGCGCACACTGGTCCGTGCGCACCGATGCGTCACCTCCGTCGCCGGCGCAGCAGCCGACCGGAGCACCACCCCACCCGAGCAGGAGTCATCGTGGACATCCCCGCCACGCGAGGCATCCCCACCTCGGTCGTCGAGAAGACGGCCATCCGCAAGATCGCGATCCGCATCGTGCCCTTCGTGGCGCTGATGTTCTTCATCAACTTCCTCGACCGCACCGCGATCTCCTTCGCGGCCCCGAACGGCATGGAGGCCGACCTCGGCCTGACCGCCGCACAGTTCGGGTTCGCCTCGGGCGTGTTCTTCATCGGCTACCTCGTGCTCGAGGTGCCGTCCAACCTGGCGCTGCACAAGTTCGGCGCCCGCGTCTGGCTCGCCCGCATCATGATCACGTGGGGCATCGTCTCGCTGCTCTTCACGTGGGTGCAGAACTACCCGCAGCTCGTCGGCCTGCGCTTCCTGCTCGGCATCGCCGAGGCCGGGTTCTTCCCCGGCGCGATCCTGTTCCTGTCGACCTGGGTCCCCGCCCGGCACCGCGGCAAGATGCTCGCGCTCTTCTACCTGGCGCAGCCGCTCACCAGCGTGATCGGTTCGCCGCTCGCCGGCTGGCTGATGACCCACGAGGGACTGCTCGGCGGCCTCGCGGGCTGGCGCTTCATGTTCCTCTGCGTGTCGATCCCCGCGATCATCGTCGGCATCCTGTGCCTCTTCGTGCTGAAGGACAAGCCGTCGCAGGCGAAGTGGCTCGACGAGGACGAGAAACTCTGGCTCGAGGGCGCCCTCGCGAAGGAGAACAGCCAGAAGGAGGGGAACGCGCACGGCAAGGGCGGCCTCCGAGCGGCGTTCGGCTCCGGTCGCGTCTGGATGCTCGCCGCCGTGTACTTCGGCTTCATCTACGGTCTGTACGCCCTGAGCTTCTTCCTGCCGACCATCATCGACGGCTTCCAGGAGCAGTTCGGTACCACGTTCGACCTGTTCCAGAAGGGGCTCATCACGGCGATCCCGTACGTCCCCGCCGCCGTCGTCCTCTACTTCTGGTCGCGTGACGCGTTCCGGCGCGGTGTCCGGGTGTGGCACATCGCGGTCCCCGCCCTCGTCGGCGGTCTGAGCATCCCGGTGGCCCTCTACATGAACAGCCCGGCCGCCACGGTCGCCGTCATCGCGATCACCGCGTGCTCGATCTTCGCCGCGCTGCCGAACTTCTGGACCGTCCCGACGCAGTTCCTCACCGGTGCCGCAGCGGCCGCGGGCGTCGCGCTCATCAACACCGTCGGCAACCTCGGCGGGTTCGCCGCGCCGTACATCACCGGCGCCGTCAGCGAGTGGACCGGCGGGTACCAGGTGCCGATGTTCATCGTCGGGTTCTTCATGGTCCTGTCGAGCGTCCTGATGTTCGTCCTCGGCCGGACCACGAAGCGGAACGAGCGACGCGACGCCGACGCTGCCGCGCAGGCCGCGACGACCACGACCCAGGAGTCCCACGCATGACCCGCCTGTTCAACGACCCCGCGGACTTCGCGGACGAGATGGTCGACGGCTTCGTCGCCGCGAACCGCTCCCGGGTGCGGAAGGTCCACGGCGGGGTCGCCCGCTCGACCACCAGCCCCGAGGGGACCGTGGCGCTCGTCGTCGGCGGCGGGTCCGGGCACTACCCGGCGTTCGGCGGACTCGTCGGGCACGGGCTCGCGGCCGGTGCCGCGATGGGCAACCTGTTCGCCAGCCCGAGCGCCCAGCAGGTCACGGCGGTCGCGAATGCATCCGAGCACGGCGGCGGGGTGCTGCTGAGCTACGGCAACTACGCCGGCGACGTCCTCAACTTCGACGCAGCTGCCCGGGCACTCACCGCGGCCGGCATCGACGTCCGCACGGTCCGCGTGACCGACGACGTCGCGAGTGCCCCGAGTGCCGAGGCCCACAAGCGCCGCGGGATCGCGGGCGACCTCTGCGTGTTCAAGGTCGCCGGAGCCGCCGCCGAGCGTGGCGACGACCTCGACACCGTCACGGCGATCGCGGAGCGGGCGAACGACCGCACCCGATCGTTCGGCGTCGCGTTCTCCGGCTGCTCGCTGCCCGGCGCCGAGGAACCCCTGTTCACCGTCCCCGAGGGCCGCATGGCGATCGGCATGGGCATCCACGGCGAACGCGGCATCGACGAAGCCGACGTCCCCACCGCGTCCGGACTGGCGGACCTGCTCGTCGACAAGCTGCTCACCGAGCTGCCGTCCGGTGTCGCAGCCGACGGAGCACGCGTCGTCCCGATCCTCAACGGCCTCGGTTCCGTCAAGTACGAGGAGCTCTTCGTCGTGTTCGACGCCGTGCAGCGCCGACTGACCGCGGCCGGCGCAGTCGTCGTCGAGCCCGAGGTCGGCGAACTCGTCACGAGCTTCGACATGGCCGGCGTCTCGCTGACGCTGTTCTGGCTCGACGACGAGCTCGAGGAACTCTGGGCCGCCCCGGCCGACAGTCCCGCCTACCGCAAGGGCGGTGCCGTCCCGCAGGAGCCCGTGTCCTCCGACGTCCTCGAGGCCGGCGTGGTCGTCCCCGTGACCGTCGGCACCGACGAGTCCCGGGGGTCCGCCACCCGCATCGCGACGGCGATCACGGCCGTGCGCGCGACGATCGACGCCCACGCCGACGAACTCGGCCGCATCGACGCCGTGGCCGGCGACGGCGACCACGGGATCGGCATGCAGCGCGGCTCGACTGCCGCGGACGCGGCGGCGCAGGACGCCGCAGCACGCGGCGCCGGTGCCGGATCGGTCCTCGCGATCGCCGGTGACGCGTGGTCCGACAGGGCCGGTGGCACGTCCGGTGCGATCTGGGGTGCGGCCCTGGAGGCACTGGGTCGCGTCCTCGGGGACACCTCGCGCCCGACGGCCACCACCGTCGCCGACGCCGTGCACGCGGCCGCCGAGGCCGTCCTCGCGTTCGGGGCCGTCCCGGGCGACAAGACCATGGTCGACGCGCTCGTCCCGTTCGACGAGGTCCTCACCGCCCGCACCGCGGCCGGCGACGACCTGGTCACCGCCTGGTCCGCCGCGTCCGCCGCCGCCACGACCGCGGCCGACGCCACCGCCGACCTGCTGCCGCGGATGGGCCGCGCCCGGACCCACGGCGAGGACGCGGTCGGCACCCCCGACGCCGGTGCGATCTCGTTCGCCCTCATCACCGCCGCGGTCCTCGCGACGCTCTCCGAGAAGTAAGGAAGACCCCATGACCGAGCAGCAGTTCCGCATCGTCGTCGGCTCCGACGACGCCGGGTTCGACTACAAGGAGATCATCAAGGCCGACCTCGCCACGGACCCGCGCGTGGTCAGCGTCACCGACGTGGGCGTCGACGCGGACGGGCACACCGCCTACCCGCACGTCGCCGTCGACGCAGCACGCATGGTCGCGAACGGCGAGGCGGACCGGGCGATCCTGATCTGCGGCACCGGACTCGGCGTCGCGATCGCCGCGAACAAGGTCCCCGGCATCCGGGCCGTCACCGCGCACGACTCGTTCAGCGTCGAGCGCTCGATCCTGTCGAACGACGCCCAGGTCCTCTGCATGGGCCAGCGCGTCGTCGGCGTCGAGGTCGCCCGGCGCATGGCGCGCGAGTGGCTCGGCTACACCTTCGACACGTCGTCCGCGAGCGCCGAGAAGGTGCAGGCAATCTGCCAGTACGACGGGTCGGCCCCGGTCGGGACCGACGCCTGATGCCCGCGTCCACGGCAGCCGCCCCGCTCACGATCGGGGTGTCGCTGAAGATGTACTTCTCCCACGCCCGGACGCTCGAGTGGGCAGCCGCCGTGGCCGACATCGCCCGGACCCACCCCGCGGTGCAGTCCGGCGCCGTCGAGCTCTTCGTCATCCCGACGTTCCCCGCGCTCGTCCCGGTGCGCGAGGTGATCGGGGACGCCCCCGTGACGCTCGGCGCGCAGGACCTGGCCTGGGCGGACACCGGCGCCTTCACCGGCGAGGTGTCCGGTGCGGAGCTGCGCGAGATCGGCGTCGCGCTCGTCGAGATCGCGCATGCGGAGCGGCGCTCGCTGTTCCACGAGACGGACGAGGAGATCGCCGGGAAGGTGCACGCCGCCTTCCGCAACCACCTGCGGCCCCTGATCTGCGTCGGGGAGACCACCCGCGCCTCCAGTGAGACCGCCGTGGCGGACGTGACCGCGCAGCTCGACCGGTTCCTGGCGACCGCGACCGCGGACGGTCTCGCCGGGCCGGTCATCGCGGCGTACGAGCCCGTGTGGGCGATCGGCGCCCCGGCGCCCGCGCCCGACGAGCACATCGTCGCGGTCCTCTCCGGGATCGAGGAGTACCTCGCCTCCAAGCCGGAGCTCGCCGGCTCCGTCGCGATCTACGGCGGCAGCGCCGGACCGGGCCTGCTCACTCGTGGGCGGGGGCGCATCGGCGGGCTGTTCCTCGGACGGTTCGCCCACGACCCCGCCGCCATCCGGACCATCCTCGACGAAGCCGCGCAGCTGGGGGCGACCGCATGACCTCCCTGCTCGGCCTCTCCACCTACGCCTACTTCTGGCGGATGTCCGACCGCGTGCCGGACCCGATGTCGCTCGACGACGCGATGCGGGACGCAGCGGCGCACGACGGTGTCGACCTCTTCCAGATCTGCGATCACCTGCCGCTCGACACCGCCTCGGACGACCGACTGGCCGCGATCCGGGCACTGGCCGACGAGCTCGGGCTCGCGCTCGAGGTCGGCACCCGTGGCACGGCCCCGGAGCACCTCGCGCGGTACCTCCACGTCGCGCAGGCGCTCGGCGCGACCCTCGTGCGGAGCATGTGGACGAGCGGCGACGACCAGCCCGACGCCCTCGAGACCGAACGCCGACTGCGCCGGGCGCTCCCCGCGTACGAGGCAGCCGGGGTGACGCTCGCGCTCGAGACCTACGAGGTCGTCGCCACCGAGGACCTCGTCGCCGTCGTCCGGGCCGTCGGCTCCGACCACCTCGGGATCTGCCTCGACCCGGCGAACACCGTCGCGCGCCTGGAGCACCCCGCCGACGTGGTCGCCGCGGCCGCCCCGTACACCCGCAACTGGCACGTCAAGGACTCCGGGTTCACCCGCTCACCGGGCTGGGTCGGGTTCCAGTACACCGGCGTCCGCACCGGCACCGGTCTCCTCGACTACGACGCCGTCCACGCCGCGATCAACCCCGACGCACGGGGCATCAATCGCGTGATCGAGTTCTGGCTGCCCTGGCAGGACGAGGCCCTCGGCGCCACGGGCGACCCGGCACAGACCACCACCCGCATCGAGGCGGCGTGGACCGAACACACCATCGAGTACATCAGGAGCAAGGAATCATGACCGACACCGTCACCACCCCCCACACCGTCGCTGCCGGATCCGGTACGTCCGACGTCACCGTCGCCGTGATCGGTGCCGGCGGCAAGATGGGCACCCGCGTCTCGAACAACTTCGCCAAGAGCGAGTACACGACGCTCTACAGCGAGGCCTCGCCCGCCGGCCAGGAGCGCATCGAGGCCCTCGGCCGGTCGCTCACCGACAGCGTCGAGGCAGCCAAGGTCGCCGACGTCGTGATCCTCGCCGTGCCGGACGTCCTGCTCGGCACCATCTCCGAGCAGCTCGTCCCCGTCATGAAGTCGGGTGCCAGCATCCTGACCCTCGATCCGGCCGCCGCCTACGCCGGGCTGCTCGCGAAGCGCGAGGACATCCACTACGCCGTCGCGCACCCGTGCCACCCGTCGGTCTTCCTCGAGCGCACCACCAAGGAGGAGTGGGACGACACCTTCGGTGGCATCGCCGCCCCGCAGGAGGTCATCGCCGCCTTCGACGCGTCGGAGTCGCTCGGCGATGAGGGTGACGCCGCCAAGGCCGTCGCCGAGGCCGTCATCACGACCATGTACGCGCCCGTCATCCAGGTGCACTGGGTCACGGTGAAGCAGCTCGCCGTCCTCGAGCCGACGCTCGTCGAGACCATCGCCTGCATGATCGGCGACTTCCTCAACGACGCCCTCGAGGAGACCGTCACCGGTGTCGGCGTGCCCCGCGAGGCCGCCCGCGCCATGCTCTACGGCCACACCTGGATCGCGTTGACCAACGGCCTGCGCGGCTCGAACCCGTTCTCGGACGCCTGCCACATCGCGATGGGCTACGGCCGCGAGAAGCTCATCAAGGAGGACTGGAAGCAGGTCTTCGACGACAGCGAGCTCGACAGCGTCATCGCCAAGATGCTCAAGATCGACGCCGTCAAGCGCTGATCGATCCCTGAGACCGGAACGCCCCGCCGACCCCCTTCC
Organism: Curtobacterium sp. NPDC087082; assembly: GCF_044745045.1. Taxonomy (NCBI): domain Bacteria; kingdom Bacillati; phylum Actinomycetota; class Actinomycetes; order Micrococcales; family Microbacteriaceae; genus Curtobacterium; species Curtobacterium sp. NPDC087082. Next base: position 468,019 of record NZ_JBIUZN010000005.1, read on the forward strand.
GGCGGGGCGTTCCCCTCGGTCCCCACACCTCGGCGAGCGTGATCGAGGCGACTCCCGGCACCGTGAGCGCCTGCACGGCCGCGGCGAACCACGCGGCGGCGGCGGCGGAGTGCTGCTGCGGATCCGTCGCGTCCGGCACGGACTGCGGCCCGTACCCGGCCTCGACCGACGCGTCGGTCACGGCCCGACGCGGTGACGTCGCCACGGCGTTGAACCGCGGACGCATCGTCACCGGTCCGACGTGGAGCGGCCTGCCGGCGGCCAGCCTGGAGGCGCTCATCGCCACCCAGCGCTGCATCCGGATCGACTCGGTCACCTGGGCACGACTGCGGTCGTGCATCTGCGGCGTCACGCTGAACGTGAGCGGGCCGTCCCAGTCGCCGAACAGGTCGATCGTGCGATTCAGCTCGGTGAAGTGCGCGCGTGTCCCCGCCACGACGTCGAGTCCCCCGTGCGCGGCCGCGGCCTCCCGGAGCGCCCGCTGCAGCGCCGTGGTCGTCACGTGCGACGACGGGTCGAACGCGCCGATGCGCACCACCGGCCCGGACTCCAGGACCTCGTCGACCGCGGCGCGCAGCAGGGCCGGGTCGTCGGTGACGAACCGCACGTCGAGCGGCGCGCCTCGGGCGTCCCGCCTGGCGGAGGCGAGCACCGCGGCGACGTCGGGGTCGCCGAGGACGGGCTCGACCAGGATCGGCACGCCGCCGGGGAGTGCCTCGTCGTCCGGGCGCGCAGCGGCCGGGGCGGAGGCGGCCAGCAGCTGGAGGGTCGGGGGCGGGATGACCACGGAGGTCGGGGCCGGCCCGTCGAGCGCGGCGAGGTCCGGGGCGGGGGAGGGCGCGCCTCCCGGTCGTCGCACCGCGCGCAGCGTGAGCGCCTGGTGGACGACGGCACCGGCGTCGAGCGCGACGGGGAAGGGCTCGGCCAGCGGCGTCGAGTAGGTCTTGAACGACGCGTCGGTCCAGTTGCGCTGGTCCTCCATCTCGAACACGTCGCCGGTGAGGTCGAGCGTGCAGTCCGTGCCGCCGGTCGTCCAGGCGTACCCGGCGACGTCGGTCGCGGGTTGGTGCGGGGCGATCCACAGCGGGAACGTGTGCGCCGTGGCGGGCACTGCCGGGTGACGGACCGTGAACGGGGTGCCGGCGAGGGTCGGCGGGTGCAGGACGACCAGGCCGATGCGGTTGCGGCGGAACGGCGCCGTCGTGGTGGCGGTCGCGTCGACGTGCAGGGTGTCGCCATCGATCGTGAGGTCGAGGGTGGTGCGGAGGACCTCGGCGTCGTCGAAGGAGCCCGTCACCTCGATGCGGGCACGGGCCCGGGCCCGCGCGTGCCCGTGTTCGTCGGTCGCGTCGGCGTCGGCTTCGGCCTCGGCGGCGGCGTCGGTCGTCCGGCGGGTGACGGTGTCGTCGGCGGTGCGCCAGTCCTGGTCGCGGGTGACGAACCGGATGCCGCGCAGCACCGGCACCCCGTCGTGACTGACGTCGGCGAGCTCGGCGCCGCGGAGGGTCACCCGCCACGGTCCGACGGCGAGCACGTCCTCGGCGGTCGAGTCCGCCCACGCACCGTCGTCGGTCATGTCCCTTTGCTACCAGTCGGTCAACCGGTTGCGCAATGATGTGTCCAGGAGCGACGTCGCTCCGAGGACCGGGGCACTGCCGCCCCGAGGACGGAGCACACGCATGGCCGGACGACTGACCGGGAAGACCGCCCTGGTGACCGGGGCCGGATCGGGGATCGGGCGGGCGATCGCGGACCGGTTCGTGGCCGAGGGTGCACGGGTCGTGTACGCGGACCGCGACGCCGCGGCTGCCACTGCTGCTGCCGCCTCTGCGCCCGCGGCTGCCGCTGCCGACTCGGCGATCGCGCTCACCGTGGACATCGCGGACGAGTCGAGCGTCGCGGCCGGCTTCGAGGCCCTGGTCGCCCGCGGCGCCGTGCCGGACGTCGTCGTCGCCAACGCCGGCGTGCAGCTCTTCGGCCACGACGCCAAGGTCGCCGACGTCTCGCTCGAGACCTGGAACCGCACGCTCGCGGTGAACCTGACGGGCACCTTCCTCACCGTGAAGCACGCCGTCCGGGCGATGCTCGCGGCCGGTGCCGGCGGGTCCGTCATCGTGACGGGGTCGCCGACCGGCCTGAACGGCGAGGGCGCCGACTTCGCCGCCTACTCGTCCACGAAGGGCGGCGTCCACGCGCTCGTCCGGGCGACCGCGATGGCCTACGCCCGTGACGGCATCCGCGCCAACACCGTCGTGCCGGGCTACACCGAGACGGCGCTCGTCCAGGCGATCTCGGGCGACCCCGAGTCCCGCGCGGCGATCGTGTCGCGGACGCCGCTCGGCCGGGCGGGGACCCCGGACGACGTCACCGGGATCATGGTGTACCTCGCGAGCGACGAGTCGTCCTATGCCACCGGCGCGCTCTTCCGCGTCGACGGCGGCATGACGAGCCTGTAGCGCCGCGCCGCGCCCGCGCCGCGCGCCCGTCCGCTCGATGGTGAGCAGAAATGGTCGGGTCCGCTCGACCGACCCGACCATTTCTGCTCACGAAGAGCGCACGCGCTCCGGGGGTCAGGCGTGCCCGCGTGCCGCGAGCAGCGCGCCGAGCGCCGCCGCACCGCGCTCGGCATCGGCGACCGTGACCACCCGCGCTCCGCCGCCCCGGAGCCGGACGACGAGCCCCGGCCCCGAACGGACCACGTACGCCACACCCCGGCCGGAGATCCGGTAGCCCCACCCACCCCACTGCCCGGGCGACACCTGCTCCCACCCGCACGACTCGATGCGCTCGAGCGGGACCCGCACGAGGGGGATCCGCGTCCACGTCGAGGTCAGCCGGAGGCCGCGTCGATCGACCGTGCACTCGACCCGCGCGAGCACCGCCACCGCGATCCCGGCGAGGACGAGCAGCCCGCCCGACACCGCGGCCGCGCCGATGTCGGCGGACGCGGACGCGGTGGCCCAGGCCGCGACGACGCCGCCGACGACGAGGACCACGCCGATCCCCGCGAACCAGGGGCTGCTGACTCGTGCACGCCAGGCGACCCGGGCGTCCGTCGGGACGTCCAACGGAGGGACATCGTGCGCAGGGACCGGCGCTGCCGTCCGGACGAGCGCGATCGTCGGCAGCACCGCCACGGCGACACCGACCGCGAGCGTGAGGACGGCCCACCACACCGGGAACGTCGGGTCGTCGACGCGGTTCACGATCGCCTCGGCGATCCACGCGGTCGCGACGGACCCGCTCAGGAGGTTCGCCACCAGCAGCAGGGTCGCCCACGTCCGTCGGTCGCTGCGTCCGAGCGCCACCACCGCGAGTCCGGCGGCGACCAGGGCCACCACGAGGGACCCCCAGAAGAACGGCCACGGCGACCCCCAGGCGTCGGCCACACCGTCCGCGCCGAAGTGCGTCGCCACCCGTGCCGGCAGCGCGGGTCCGAGCACGAGCGCCGTGACGACCAGCGCGACGGCCACCGCCGCGCTCGGTCCCACCACGGCCAGTCGTGCGCCGGTCCCCATCGTCCGAGTCGTCATCGTGCCCCCTTGATCATCGCGTACAGGTCGTCGAGCGGGACCCCGAGGGTCTCCGCCTGCTCACGGAGCTCCACCACCAGCGACCGCAGCCGGTCGAACGACGCGTTGCCCGACCGCAGCACCGTGGCGCCACGGCCCCGGCGCAGCTCGATGAGCCCGTCGTCCTGCAGCTGGGCGTAGGCCCGCAGCACCGTGTGCATGTTGACGTCGACGGCGGCCGCGAGTTCGCGCGCGGACGGCAGCCGCTCGCCGTTCCGGAATTCGCCGCGGGCGATCGCGTGCCGGATCTGGGCGGCCACCTGGTCCGCGAGCGATGCCCGCGCGCCGGGGTCGACGGTGATCAACATGTTTGCATTGTATGCGAACAATCCAGTCCGTGCCGACAGTGCTCCGTCCGGATAGCGCGGGCTGGGTGTCCGGTCCACGTGGGCTGTCCGGCACGCGCGTACCGTCGCTGGAGAAGACGGCATCGATCCGCGTCCTCCCGACGCTCCGATGGCACCTCCTTGACCCTGAGGCCGTTCTGGACGTCGGCATCCATGAGGCCGAGGCGGAGCCGGGCTCGCGAGCAGGGAGCACGCCATGAGCAGCCAGGAACTGAGCAGCTACGAGTCGAACGCCGACGTCCAGCCGGTGCGGGTGACCACGTACCGACACCTCCGACGGGCAACACGCCGCGGTTGGGCGGTCCCCGTCGAGTCCGAGCCGTCGCTCGCCGACCTCGTCGGGGAACGATCGCCTGGTGGTCCGGAGCGACGGTGATCCCCGCGGCGGACCGGCCGCCGGCGGAGTCCTCGACCGCGGAGGTCCGTCGGACCTCCGTCCGGGAAGTCCTCCAGGGCGGCACCGACCCCGATGAAGCACTCGAGTTCTACCGCGGCGTGTACGACGGCCACGACATGGCCTTCGCCCCCTCCTCGTCGCCGTTCGGCTTCCGGTACCGCGCCACCGGGGACGGTCGCCTGAGTCTCCGCACGTCGTCGGTGTCCGCCGCTCGGTCCGGCTTCCTCGCACCCGAACGGCAGTACCTGCTGGCGTGGTCGGTCGAGGGCGGCATCGTGGTGGACGACGACGTGCTCCTCCGCGCCGGCGTGCCCGTGATGTACCCGGCCGGACGCCCCTTCCACGTCTCGGCACCGGCGGGGACGAAGCACCTCGTGCACTTCGACGCGGACTTCCTCGAGGCCGTCGCGGTCGTGGGCACCGACGCCGCCCCTATGCCCCTCGCCTTCCCCGTGACCGTGTCCGCCGAACGCCTCGCGCCGCTGCAGGCCGTGCTGCGCGAGGTCGCCCGTCCGCTGCTCGACGTCGCCGTGGTCGACGCCGACCGGGCCGCGCTCGACCTGCGGCTCGCCGAGGCCGTGCTCGGCGCCTTCCGCTCCGATGCCGACCGCCGGGGGACCGCTGCGCCCGCCGGGACGGTCGAACGTGCGAAGGCGTTCATGTACGCGCACTTCGACCGGACCATCGCCGCCACCGACATCGCCGCCGCGGCCGAGGTCAGCGTCCGGACCCTGCAGGAGGGCTTCCAACGGCGCGAGGGCAGCACGCCGATGGCGTACCTCCGCGACCTGCGCCTCGAGAAGGCCCGCCTCGGCCTGCAGCTCGCGGACCCCCGCGAGACCTCCGTGGCCACCGTCGCGCACTCCTGCGGCTTCCGGCACATGGGGCGCTTCTCGGGGTCGTACTTCTCGATGTACGGCGAGTACCCGGGGGACACCCTCCGCGGTCGGAGACGACTCATCGCCGCCGCGGATATCGTCGGGTGATGCCACCAGAGACGCGTCCCGTCGTCACCGACGACACCGAGTTCGCCGTCCGCGGCGCGGGCGCTCCCGTCCTCGTCGTGCACGGCACCCCCGGCGGGATCGACGTCGCCGAGATCATGGCGCGGTTCCTGCCGTCCGCCGACTTCCGCGTCGTCACGCTCTCACGTCCCGGGTACCTCGGCACCCGGGTCCGACCCGGCCACGACTCGCTCGACGACGAGGCCGATCGGTACGCCGAGGTCCTCGACGCGCTCGGCATCGACCGCGTGGCGGTGCTCGCCTGGTCGGGCGGGGCCCCCGCCGCCTACCGGTTCACCGTCCGCCACCCCGAGCGGGTCCACTCCCTCGTCGTGGCGGCCGGACTGACCGGTCCCTGGACGCCCCCGGAGGTCTCCGCACCGGAGCGCCTGGTCGGCGGCACCCTCCTCGGCGCCGCGCTCGCCCGGGCCGCCGCGCGACTGGTGCCCGGCGTCGTCGTGCGCCTCGCGGTCTCGGGCGTGAGCTCCCTGCGCGGTCGACGGCTCCGCGAGCACGTCCGCGGGATCCTGCGCGACCCGGAGCGTCGCACGTTCCTGCTCGACCTCGCCCGCACCGGCAACACCGCGGGCCCGCACCGTGCCGGGTGGGAGGCGGACGTCCGGAACCTCGGCGCGGTGACCGACCTCGACCTCGGAGCCGTCCGTGCCCCGACGCTGCTGCTGCACGGTGACGCGGACGTCGACGTCCCGCCGTCCAACAGCGTCCGGGCGGCGGACGAGGTGCCGGGAGCGGAGCTCCTCGTCCTGCCCGGCGGCACCCACTTCGCGCTCTGGGACCACCCGGACGCCAGCGCCGTGCAGGAGCGGGTGCGGGCCCACCTGCGGCTCAGTCGCCCCTGACCCGCCGGCCGTCGCCGGGGGACATCTCGGGGGACGCGCCGGTCGACGAGTCGGTGCGTGCCCTGGCGGCCCGCCTCGACGACCTGGCACGGGCTCGGGAGGCGCGGATCGCCGCCGTCATGCGGCCCACCCCCGCCTGAGCCGCGTCCGGAGCGGTGCGGGCCGGTTCTGAACGGGCTGCGAGGAACGCCCGAGCCTGTGACGAACTGCAGGAACCCGCGGCGAGTGCCCAGCGGGGCCCAGGTTCGTGACCAATACGTTATCTTCCCGAGTCGCCTCGTCATCTGCTCGGGCCGGCTCGTCCGACCCGGAAGGAACCATGGGACGCCACGCACTGCCCGCAGCCCCCGACGGCGCGGCCACCACCGAAGCCGTCGAACTGCGCCGTCCCCGCGGACGTCGTTCCGCGTTCGGCCCCGCCGTGGCCCGCTCGACCTTCGTGGAGCACGAGAAGCCGGCGCGCAGCGTGTCCCTGTCGAACACTCGCCCGGTCGCCTCGACGGCCGTCGCCGGAGCGGCCGTGCTGTCCCGGTCCGCAGCGCTCCGAGCCGAACGGGCGGTCGACCCGCGGCACGTCCGCCGGGCTGCCAACGCGAAGCGCGCAGCGGTGCTCCTCGCGCCCGCACTGGCCATCACCTCGAGCCTGACGCTCGCGGTCCCGGCGAACGCCGCGACCCCGTCGACCGACGCGCACCACGGGACGACCACCTCGCAGCACACGCAGACCTACACCGTCGCCCGGGACGTCGAGGTCCCGGTGGTGTCGACGGACGGCATGACGACGACCACGACCGTGGTGTCCTACCCGACGATCGTGACGAAGTTCGGCGTCAGCACCCAGCAGGCGGAGGACGCGATCTCGAAGATCCTCTCCGCCGGTGGCGACCGGGCGACCGTGGTCTCCACCGCCCTGCAGTACATGGGCGACCCGTACGTCGAGGGCGGCGCGAGCCACGAGGGCATCGACTGCTCCGGCTTGACGATGGTCGCGTACGCGGCCGTCGGGATCCCGCTCGTGCACTACGTCCCGACGCAGGACGCCGCCGCGACGACGATCCCGGAGTCCGAGGCGCAGCCCGGCGACCTCGTCGTGTACGACAACGAGGACCACGTCGGCATCTTCCTCGGCGACGGACTGGTGCTCCAGGCGCCGCACCCCGGCGCGGTCGTCGACATCGTGCCGATGTACTCCGCGGCGCACCACTTCGCCCGGGTGCTCCCCGCCGGCAGCTGACCGGCACCCGCGGGGCGTCGTCGTCCCGTAAACTGGAGTGATGGCCTCCGAGACCCGCACCCCCTTCGAAGAGCAGCGCTCTGCTCGTCCGCAGGTGCGTCCGCGCACCGAGGGCTGGACGCAGGCCACCGGGACCGACGGCCGGCCGCTGCTGCAGTTCGCGTCCCCGAAGCGTGGCAAGCCGCCCGTGCACCTCGCCGACATGACGGTCGCCGAGCGTGAGGCGAAGGTCGTCGAGCTGGGGCTGCCGAAGTTCCGCGCCAAGCAGCTCTCGACCCACTACTTCACGCACTACACGTCCGACCCCGCGCAGATGACCGACCTGCCGGCCGCCCAGCGTGAGGAACTCGTGGCGGGCATGCTCCCGCCCCTCCTCACCGAGACCCGTCGTTTGGCGACGGACAAGGGCGACACGATCAAGTTCCTCTGGAAGCTCCACGACGGGGCGCTGGTCGAGTCGGTGCTCATGCGGTACCCGGGGCGCATCACGCTCTGCGTCTCGTCCCAGGCGGGGTGCGGGATGAACTGCCCGTTCTGCGCGACCGGGCAGGCCGGGCTGACCCGGAACATGTCCACGGCCGAGATCATCGAGCAGATCGTCCGTGCCAACGCCGCCATCGCGGCGGGGGAGCTCGGCGGTGATCCCCGCAAGGGCGGGAAGGACCGCGTCGACGCCGAGCGCGTGACGAACATCGTGTTCATGGGCATGGGGGAGCCGCTCGCGAACTACAAGCGCGTGATGGACGCCGTCCGGATCATGGTCGCGCCGCAACCGAACGGCCTCGGCATGAGCGCCCGCGGCATCACCGTGTCGACCGTGGGGCTCGTCCCCGCGATCAACAAGCTCGCCGACGAGGACATCCCCGTCACCTTCGCGCTCTCCCTGCACGCGCCCGACGACGAACTCCGCGACGAGCTCATCCCGGTGAACTCGAAGTGGAAGGCGGACGAGGCGATCGACGCCGCCCACAACTACTTCGTCAAGACAGGCCGACGTGTCTCGATCGAGTACGCGCTCATCAAGGACATGAACGACCACGCATGGCGTGCCGACCTGCTCGCCGAGAAGCTCAACAAGCGCGGCAAGGGGTGGGTGCACGTGAACCCGATCCCGCTCAACCCGACGCCCGGCTCGGTCTGGACCTCGTCCGAGGTCCACGTGCAGGACGAGTTCGTCCGCCGACTCAACGCCGCCGGCATCCCGACGACCCTGCGCGACACCCGCGGCAAGGAGATCGACGGGGCGTGCGGGCAGTTGGCTGCGGCTGAGTAGGTCGGTCCGGTTCGGTTCGGCCCGGTTCGGTTCGTTCGGGAGGCACGGTGCGGGTTCGCACCGTGCCTTCCGTCGTTCCCGGCGCAGGTCGGCACCGCCCGCACCGCGCGATCCGCGTGTTTCCGGGCCTCGCAGAGCCGACACGCCCGGGATGTGGCCCGGGTTGGTGCTGCCGTTCACCTCTGCGTAAAGTAATCACTCGTTGCCGCTGAGGCGGAGAACGGAACGGCCGAGACGGTCACCTGGTCACAGACCCGGAGATCTTGTCCACCACGGTTCTTCCCCGGGCAACAAAAGCCAAAAGCCTCTCTGGCGGAACCTCTTTCGGGGTCGAGTGGGGAGTGCGTCTGGTCCTTGAGAACTCAACAGCGTGCACATTGTCAATGCCAATTTATTGACCCCGTTGCCTTCACTTGTGGAGG
>NZ_JBIUZN010000006.1:0-192154 GCF_044745045.1 Curtobacterium sp. NPDC087082
GGGCGCCCCCGGGGGGGGCCGGGGGGGGGGGGGGGGGGCGGCCCCCCCCGCGGGGGGGGGGGGGGGGCCCCCCCGCGGGGGGGGGGGGGGGGGCCCGGGGGCCCCCCCGCCTCCCGTCCGTCGTCACCGCCCGATCAGGGCGTCACCGTCGCGTCCGTCAGGACGAGGACTCCCAGTCCGCCGGGCCGCGCGACCCCGCGCGGTACTCCTCGAGCGGGACCTCGTCCGCCTTCCAGGCGTCGACGACCGGCTCGACGATCTCCCAGCAGCGCTCGGCCACGTCACCGCGGATCGAGAGCAGCGGGTCGTCGTGGAAGATCCCGTTGAGGACCTCGCCGTAGGGGGTGAGCTCGCCGTCCGCGAAGGACGACGACAGGGTGACCTGGCCCATCTCGAACGGGTTGCCACCGCCGTTGGCCGACACCGTCAGCTCGATCTCGTCGGGGTTGAGCACGATGCGGAGCGTGTCCGTCTTCGGCCGACCGGACAGGCCGGAGGGCAGGCGCGTCACGGGCTTGAAGGTGATCAGCACCTCCTTGCGGCTGTTGCCGAGTGCCTTGCCGGAACGGAGCGTGAACGGCACGCCCTTCCAGCGGGCGGTGTCCACCTCGACCGAGATCTCGGCGAGCGTCTCGGTGCCGCGCGACTTGTCGACGCCGTCCTCGTCCTGGTACGACGGCAGTTCCTTGCCGTCGATGGTGCCGGCCGTGTAGACCGCACGACGCGACGCGATCTTCGGGTCGCCGCCCTTGAGCTCGGTCGAACGGAGCACCCGGGCCAGGGACGAGCGGAACTCGACGGCGTCGATGTCCGCGGGGGCGTCCATCGTCACGATGCCGAGGATCTGCAGCAGGTGCGACTGGATCATGTCGACCATCGCGCCGGCCTCGTCGTAGTACTGGGCGCGGTTCTCGAGACCGAGGGTCTCGTCGTAGAAGATGTCGACCTTCTCGATGTTGTCGGCGTTCCAGATCGGCTCGAACAGACGGTTCGCGAAGCGCAGACCGATGATGTTGAGGACCGTGGTGCGACCGAGGAAGTGGTCGGTGCGGTGCACGCGCTCCTCGGGGACGAGCTTGAGGACCGTCTCGTTGAGGGCCTTCGCGCTGGCGACGTCCGTGCCGAAGGGCTTCTCGAACGCGAGGGTCGTGCCCTCGGGCAGCTCGACCTGCTGGAGCGCCTCGCAGATGTCGGAGGCGATCTGCGGCGGGAGCGCGAAGTAGAGGATCGGCTCGGCGTCAGCGTCGGCCGCGGCGAAGAGTGCCTTGAGGTGCTCGGGGTCGGTCGGGTCACCCTGGATGAACTGCGTCGACGCGAGGGTGGCGTCGACCTCCGGGCCCTTCACGTCCTGCGACGCGAAGGACTTCGTGACGACGTCCTTCCACTGCTCCTCGCTGCGGGCGCTGCGGCCCGTGCCGATGAGCTGGACGGGCACCGCTCGACCGCTCTGCAGGAACGTGCCGAGGCCCGGCAGCAGCAGGCGGGAGGCGAGGTCGCCCGTCGCGCCGAAGATGATGAGAGTGCGCTTGTCGGTCACCGGAGGTGACTCCTTTCGCTGTGGTGGGGGTGGTCCGCTTGAGGCCAAGCCGTGGGCGGACCGGTTGATTCCCGGACGAGCAGGTTCGTTCGTGTGTCTGCGTTCCGGAGGTCGTGCTGCGGTTCCGGTGTGGTGCTGGACGCACTTCGGGCGGCACCGGTGTGGTGCCGCCCGAAGTCAGGTGCGCTGGAGGTCCAGGTCAGTGACCGAAGTTGCCGCGGTAGTACTCGTAGACCCAGCCGACGAGGGTGATCGCCACGCAGGCGAGCCCGATCGGGACGATCCACAGCCCGGCTGCGACACCGAGGAAGCAGAGCGCCGTGGCACCCGCGAGCAGGATGGGCCACCACGACCACGGGCTGAAGTGCCCGAGCTCGGCGTCGCCGTCCTCGATGTTGGCGTCGGGGCGGTCCTCGGGGAGGACGCCGCCCTGGGAGGACATGACCTTGCCGAGGTAGAACGCGATGAACGCGGACATGATCCCGGTGAGGCCGATGGCCACCGTGCCGACCCACTCCGGATGACCGTAGTAGAGCAGCGACCAGATGGTGTACGCGGCGTCCGCGAGGATGAAGAACCCGAAGAGGATCCAGAACAGGTTGGTGTTGGCGCGCATCGCCTTACTTCACCTCGCCCTTCGCGGCGTCGTAGGTCGGAGCGTCGGGGGCGTCCTTGGCCGGACCCACACCGATCGGCACACCCGCTTCGGGGTGGTTGAGGTCGAACGCCGGCGACTCCGAACGGATGCGCGGGATCGACGTGAAGTTGTGCCGCGGCGGCGGGCAGCTGGTCGCCCACTCGAGCGAGCGGCCGTAGCCCCACGGGTCGTTCACGGCGACCTTCGGCGCGTTCCGGGCAGTCACGTAGACGTTGAAGATGAACGGCAGGAACGAGATCGCGAGGATCATCGAGCCGATCGTCGACAGCTGGTTCATCCAGGTGAACCCGTCGTTCGGCAGGTAGGTCGCGTAGCGACGCGGCATGCCGATGACGCCCAGCCAGTGCTGGATGAGGAACGTCGTGTGGAAGCCGATGAACAGGAGCCAGAAGTGGATCTTGCCGAGACGCTCGTTGAGCATCTTGCCCGTCCACTTCGGCCACCAGAAGTAGAAGCCGGAGAACATCGCGAACACGACGGTTCCGAAGACCACGTAGTGGAAGTGCGCGACGACGAAGTACGAGTCGGACACGTGGAAGTCGAGCGGCGGCGACGCCAGGATCACACCGGTGAGACCACCGAACGTGAAGGTGATGAGGAAGCCGACGGCCCAGAGCAGTGGCGTCTCGAACGTGACCGAACCGCGCCACATCGTGCCGACCCAGTTGAAGATCTTCACGCCGGTCGGGACCGCGATGAGCATCGTCATGAGCGAGAACCACGGGAGCAGGACGCCACCGGTGACGTACATGTGGTGCGCCCACACCGTGACCGAGAGGGCCGCGATGGCGATGGTCGCGTAGACGAGGGTCTTGTACCCGAAGATCGGCTTGCGGCTGAACACCGGGAAGACCTCGGAGACGATGCCGAAGAACGGCAGCGCGATGATGTACACCTCGGGGTGGCCGAAGAACCAGAAGAGGTGCTGCCAGAGCAGGGCTCCGCCGTTCGCCGGGTTGAAGATCTGCGCGTCGAACACGCGGTCGAGACCGAGGCCGAACAGCGCGGCGGCGAGGACCGGGAAGGCCATCAGCACGAGCAGCGCGGTCACGAGGGTGTTCCACGTGAAGATCGACATGCGGAACATGGTCAGACCCGGGGCACGCATCGTGATGATCGTGGTGATGAAGTTCACCGCACCGAGGATCGTCGAGAAGCCGGTCATGCCGAGGCCGAAGACCCAGAGGGTGCCACCGAGCCCTGGTGTGAACGTCGTGTCACTCAGTGGCGCGTAGGCGAACCACCCGAACGACGCGGCGCCCTGCGGGGTGAGGAAGCCGCCGACGGCGATGAGCGAGCCGAACAGGTAGAGCCAGAAGGCGAACCCGTTCAGACGCGGGAAGGCGACGTCCGGCGCACCGATCTGCAGCGGCATGATCGCGTTCGCGAAGCCCGAGAAGAGCGGGGTCGCGAACATCAGCAGCATGATCGTGCCGTGCATCGTGAAGAGCTGGTTGTACTGCTCCTTCGTCGCGACCACGTGCAGGCCGGGCTCGAAGAGCTGGGCACGGATGACGAGCGCCATCACACCCGCGAGCAGGAAGAAGATGAACGAGGCGATCAGGTACATGTACCCGATGGTCTTGTGGTCCGTGGAGGTGATCCACCGGACGATGATGTTGCCCTTCCGGCCGACCTTCGACGCCTGGAAGTCCAGTGTCGTGGTCCCTGCAGCCGGCTGGCCGACGAGTGACGTGGTCATCTGACGGAGCCCCTACTTGTTGTCGCTCGACGCCGTGACGGGCGTCTTGTCGTTGGGTTCGTTCGTGTTGGTGTTGTACTCGTTGCCGAGCAGACCGACCTTGCCCTGCTCCTCGAGCGAGTCGAGGTACTTCTGGTACTCGGCCGGGGTGACGACCTTCACCTGGAAGAGCATGAGCGAGTGGTACTCACCGCACAGCTCCGCGCACTTGCCCTGGTAGGTACCGAGCTTCTGCGGGATGAAGTACTCGTCGTTCGTCTTGCCCGGGAGCATGTCCTTCTTGTAGAGGAAGTCGATGATCCAGAACGAGTGGTCGACGTCGCGGGACGAGAGCTCGATGTGGACCTTCTTGCCCTTGGGCAGGTAGAGGGTCGGGAGCTGCGACTCGTCGATCGCGCCGTTGGCGTTCTCTTCTTCCTGGGCCTGGATGCCCTGGTAGTAGACGCTCTTGGACTTGTCGTCCTCGTTGATGTAGTTGAAGTCCCACGCCCAGCGCTTGCCGTAGACGTGGATCGTCGCGTCGGCGTTCTTGAACGGCTGCTCGATCGCGGCCTGGTCCTTGGCGGTGAAGGCGAAGAAGCCGAGCACGAGTATCAGCGGCACGATCGTGTAGAAGATCTCGAGCGGCATGTTGTAGCGCATCTGCACCGGCAGGCCGGTCTGGCCCTTGCGGCGGCGGTAGACGATCGCTGCCCAGATGATGAGGCCCCACACGATCAGACCGACCGCGAGCAGCACGACCCAGCTGGTGGTCCACAGGCCGACGATACGGCTCGTGTGGTTGGTGACGTCCTTCGTCTCCTCCGTGCCGGGGAGCCATCCGTTCAGCTGCTGCTGCGTGCAACCAGCCAGTGCGATGACCAGACCGACGGCCACCGGGACGGCCGCCCAACGTATACGGCGATTCGAACGCACTGTTACCTCTCGGAAGAACGTGAAACCGGAGCAGGCCGCGACGTGAAGGTCGCGCATGGCTCGCTCCCAGCTTGGTTGGAACACTCCTAGCTTACTCGCAGCTCGGGACCGCTCGCGCACACGCGACACACCTCGGGCCGCGATCCGCACTCCGTCCGGGCGGGTTTTCCCTGGTCGTGCGGGATGCCACGCCCGGGAACGAACGAGCGGGGAGCGACCGTGTCGGTCACTCCCCGCTCGTGTCGGGTCGACGGAGATCAGTGGAAGCTGTCACCGCACGCGCAGCTGCCCTGCGCGTTGGGGTTGTCGATCGTGAAGCCCTGCTTCTGGATGGTGTCCTCGAAGTCGATCGAGGCGCCGTCGAGGTACGGGACGCTCATCTTGTCGACGACGACCTCGACGCCGTCGCCGAACTCGGCCGTGGCGTCGCCGTCGAGCAGGCGCTCGTCGAAGTAGAGCTGGTAGATCAGGCCGGAGCACCCGCCGGGCTGGACGGCGAGACGCAGGCGGAGGTCGTCGCGGCCTTCCTGTTCGAGGAGGCTCGCCACCTTCGCCGCGGCCGCGTCGCTGAGCAGGACGCCGTGCGACGGCGCCTCGGTCGTCGGTGCGTGGTCGGTGATGGTGTCGCTCATCCGCGCGTCTCCCTCCGTGCGGTGTCGTTCACCGCGCTTGGACCGATTGTAAGCACCGTCAGCCGCGAGTCGCGAGACGCGCGAGCAGGATCGTCTCCGATGCGATGGCGCGGTGCAGGACGCCGAGGTGCTGCGACTCGTTCGGGCTGTGCGCGCGGGTGTCCGGGTCCTCGACGCCGGTCACGAGGATCTGCGCCTCCGGGAACTGGGCGGCGAGGTCCGAGACGAACGGGATCGAGCCGCCGATGCCCTGCTCGACGGGCGACTCGCCCCAGCCCTCGGACATCGCGGTCCGCGCTTCCTGGACGGCCCAGCCGGCGGTGTCCACGAGGAACCCGTCGCCGGCGTCCGGCTCGCTGATCTCCATCCGGGCGCCGAACGGCACGTGCGCCCGCAGGTGCCGCTCGACCGCGGCGTACGCGTCCGTCGCGGCCTGCCCCGGCGCGACCCGCACCGAGACCCGCGCGGAGACCGTCGGCAGCAGGGTGTTCGACGCGTTCGCGACGCTCGGGACGTCCATGCCCGTCACGGTGATCGACGGCTGGAACCACATCCGCGACAGCACGTCGCCACGGCCGACGGGACGCACCCCCGGGAGCAGTGCCGCGTCGGCGGCGAGCTGCTCCTCGGTGCGCTCGGGCACGTCGGCCTCGTACGACGAGAGGCCCTCGACCGCGACGGCGCCGTCGTCGTCGTGCAGCGAGGCGAGCAAGCGGACCATCGGGATCATGGCGTCCGGCGCCGCTCCCCCGAACATGCCGCTGTGGCTCGCGTGCTCGAGGGTCGTCAGGGTCAGCTTGAAGGTGACGTTGCCGCGCAGGGAGACGGTGATCGACGGGACCTCGGTCGACCAGTTGTCGCTGTCCGCGACGACGATGACGTCGGCCGCGAGGTGCTCCTGCTGCTCGCGGAGGAACGTCCGGAACGACCGGGAGCCGAACTCCTCCTCGCCCTCGATGAACAGGACGACGCCGAGCTCCAGGTCGTCGCCGAACTGCGCGTGCAGCGCCCGGAGCGACGCGATGTGGGTCATCACGCCGGCCTTGTCGTCCGAGGCACCGCGGCCGTACAAGCGGTCGCCACGCAGGGTCGGCTCGAACGGCGGGGTCTCCCAGAGCGCGTCGTCGCCCTGCGGCTGGACGTCGTGGTGGGCGTAGAGCATCACGGTCGGCTTGCCGTTGCGGGCCGGGCGGACCGCCAGGACCGCGGGCTGACCGAGCTCGAGCGGGTCGGCGTCACTGATCGCCGACCGGATGATCTCGACCTGGTCGTCCGTGAAGACGCCGGTGCTCCGGGCCAGGTCCGCCACGGCACGGGCGCTCGCGAGCACGTTCGACTCGTCGAACGCCGACCACGACACCGACGGGATCCGCACCAGGTCGGACAGGTCGGCGATCGTCGAGGGCAGCGAACCCTGCACGTGTTCGCGGAGGGCGTCGAGGAGTGCGGGGTCGGTGGCGGCGGCGTGCTGGTCGGTGTCGGTCATGTCCCGTAATCTAGAGGACGATCCAGCACGCAGACCGCAGTCAGGAACGCATCGTGGCGAAGGCAGCCCCCAAGACCAACACGACCGTCAACCCGTCCGAGGCCGAGCTCCTCGAACAGGGGAAGGGCCGTCCGACGCCGACCCGTCGCGAGCGCGAGGCGGCGAACCGCCGTCCCATCGTCGGCGGCTCCGCCGAGGACAAGAAGGCGGCTCGTGCACGGCTCACGAACGAGCGTGAGAAGGCCCGCGTCGGCATGGCCAACGGCGAGGAACGCTACCTCCCCGCGAAGGACAAGGGCGAGCAGCGCAAGTTCGTGCGCGACTGGATCGACGCCCGCTGGAACGTCGGCGAGATCATGATGCCGGTGCTCGTGCTGTTCCTCATCGTCGGGTTCGCCGCGTCGCAGACCGTGATCGCGTCGTACTCGCTGCTGCTCGTGTGGGCGTTCGTGGCGCTCTTCGTGCTCGACTGCATCGTGCTGTGGCTGTCGTTCCGCAAGAAGCTGACGGCCAAGTTCGGCTCGATGCAGCGCGGGACGTTCCTCTACATCCTCACGCGGGCGTGGCAGCTGCGCTTCCTGCGCCTGCCGAAGCCGCAGGTCAAGCGCGGGCAGTACCCCACCGTCTGATCGCTCCCCACCGCAGCGCCGTCCGGTCCGCCGGGCGGCGCTGCGTCGTTCCCGGCGCGCGGCCCGGCCCCCGTCCCCCGCCGGCCCCGCCGCCCCCGCCGAGCGGGCAGTATCCGTCACGCTCGCGGGCTCCGCACGGCACATTCCGCCCGCTCGTCGAACGCGAGCGGCGAGTCCCGCCCGCTCGCCGGCCCGCCCGCCGACCACCCACCGGACGGGAGGCGCGGTGCGGGCCCGACCCGCGCCTCCCGTCCGTCAGGTGCGCGACGCGGGCATACGACCCGCCCGGTACGCGTCGGCGAGGTCGCGGGAAGTGCCGCTCCGCGGCGCTCGCGACGGCGCATTGCGCGACCTGGCCACAGCACACGCGGCGTGTCGTGCGACCTCGACGACGGACACCCGGACCCGACGACGGACACCTGGACCCGGCGGCGGACCCGCAGACCCGGACGCGCGACCCCGACCGGTCACGACTCGCCGCGTACGACTCGCCGAGCGGGCAGAACGCACCGCCACGACGCGTCGAGCGTGACGTATTTCGCCCGCTGGACGACGCGCACGCGACGTCAGTGCGCCCGCTCGACGACGCGCACGCGACGTCAGCGCGCCCGCTCGGCGACGCGCACGCGACGCCAGCGCGCACGCCCGGCGACGCGCACGCGACGTCAGCGCGCCGCGCGCCCCAACCGCCGCCGCCGGAGCCGGTTGATCCGCGTCGCCCAGGTCGGCCCCTCGTAGAGGAACGCCGTGTAGCCCTGCACCAGGGTCGCCCCGGCGTCGATGCGGTCCTGCACGTCCTGCTCGGTCGTGACGCCGCCGACCGCGATGACGCAGAAGTCCGACGGCACCGCGGCGCGGACCCGCCGCAGGACCTCGAGCGACCGAGCCGCGACCGGTGCGCCGGACAGTCCCCCGGCACCCATCGCCTCGACGTCCGCCGCCGGCGTGCGGAGTCCCGAGCGGGAGATCGTGGTGTTGTTCGCGATGACACCGGCCAGCCCGAGGGAGACGGCGAGCCCGGCGATCGCGTCGATCTGCTCGTCCGTGAGGTCCGGCGCGATCTTCACCAGCACCGGCACCCTGCCGGCGGCGTCGCGCACGGCGGTGAGCAGCGGTCGGAGCTGGTCGAGCTCCTGCAGACCGCGCAGCCCGGGCGTGTTCGGCGAGCTGACGTTGACCGCGAGGTAGTCCGCGAACGGCGCGAGCCTGCGCGTCGACTCGAGGTAGTCGTCGACGGCGTCCTCGACGGCGACGACCCGGCTCTTGCCGATGTTCACGCCGATGACGGGCCGCCCGGGGTTGCGGCGGGCACGCTCCAACCGACGTGCTGCTGCGGCGGCACCGTGGTTGTTGAAGCCCATGCGGTTGATGAGGGCGCGGTCGGGGATGAGCCGGAAGAGCCGCGGGCGCTCGTTGCCGGGCTGCGGCTTGGCGGTGATGGTGCCGACCTCGACGTGCCCGAACCCGAGGACACCGAGTCCGGCGATCCCCCGGGCGTCCTTGTCGAACCCGGCGGCCAGGCCGAAGCGCGACGGGAAGTGGATCCCCATGGTCGTCACGCCGTCGGCGGCGGAGGGCCGCGAGTAGCGCTCGACGAGCCGTCCGACGACGGGCACGTGCGGCAGCCACTTGATCACCGCGAACGCGATGTGGTGCGCGCGCTCGGGGTCCATGTTGGCGAACACCGAGCGGAACACGACGGAGTACCCGCCGCGGACGATCCGTTCTGCGATGCCGCTCACGCGCCGGCCCCGGCCGGGGACGAGCCGGCGACCGGGTCGGCCGCGCCGTGGTGGTCGCGGCGGAGCTGGCCGATGGCGTCCTCGAAGTCCTCGAGCGAGTCGAAGGCCTGGTAGACGCTCGCGAACCGGAGGTAGGCGACCTCGTCGAGCTCGCGGAGCGGCGCGAGGATCGCGAGCCCGATGTCGTTCGCGTCGATCTGGCTCGACCCCGAGGACCGCACGGTCTCCTCGACGCGCTGCGCGAGGATCGCCAGGTCGCCGTCGGTCACCGGGCGTCCTTGGCAGGCCTTGCGCACGCCGGACACGATCTTGTCGCGGCTGAACGGCTCGGTCACCCCGTTGCGCTTCACCACGTTGAGCGAAGCGGTCTCGGTGGTCGAGAAACGGCGGCCGCAGTTCGGGCACTGACGACGGCGACGGATGGAGGTTCCGTCGTCGCTCGTCCGGGAGTCGACGACGCGGGAGTCCGGGTGGCGGCAGAAGGGGCAGAACATGTCGACCCCAGGCTACCGGTTCGTGCGCTCCGTCACGGCGGCGCCGTGCGCGGGGAGCTGCTCCTCGGTCGCGAGGGCGACGATGTGCGGCGCGACCTCGGCCAGGGCCTCGGGCGAGTAGCGGATGACCTGCTGCGCGCGGAGGAACGTCGACGCGGACAGCCCGGAGCCGAAGCGCGCCTGCCCGCCGGTCGGCAGGACGTGGTTCGACCCGGCCAGGTAGTCGCCGAGGCTGACCGGCGTGCTCGGCCCGACGAACACCGCGCCCGCGGCGTCGATGTCAGCGAGGACCGCGTCGTCGTCGGTGGTCTGGATCTCGAGGTGCTCCGGCCCGTAGGCGTTGCTCACGGTCGCCGCGTCGGCGAGCGAGTCCACGAGCACGATCGCGGACTGCGGTCCGTCCAGGGCGACCTGGAGGCGCGACGCGGTCCCGACACGCGCAGCACGTTCCGGGATGGCCGCCTCCACCGCGTCGGCGAACGCCGCCGACGTCGTCACCAGCACGCTGCCGGCCTGCTCGTCGTGCTCGGCCTGGCTGATGAGGTCGGCGGCCACGTACCCGGGGTCCGCGGTGTCGTCGGCGATCACGAGGATCTCCGTCGCGCCGGCCTCGGCGTCGATGCCGACGACACCGCGCACGAGGCGCTTGGCCGCCGCGACGTAGTTGTTGCCGGGACCCGTGACGAGGTCGACGGGCTCGAGGCCGATCGACGGGACGCCGTACGCCAGCGCACCGACGGCTCCGGCGCCGCCCATGGCGTAGACCTCGTCGATGCCGAGCAGGCCGGCCGCCGCCAGGATCGTCGGGTGCACCGCTCCCCCGTGGTCACGCTGCGGGGGCGACACGAGCGCGATCGACCGCACGCCGGCGACCTGGGCGGGGACGACGTTCATGACGACGCTCGACGGGTACACCGCCTTGCCACCGGGCACGTAGAGGCCCACGCGGCGCATCGGCTGCCACCGCTGGTGCACCTCGGCGCCGTCGGCCAGGGTGGTCACGGACGCGGCGGGCACCTGCGCCGCACTCGCTGCCCGGACCCGGCGGATGGCCTCGTCGAGCGCTTCCCGGAGCTCCGGCGTGAGGCCGGCGACGGCCGCGGCGATCTCGGCAGCGGGGACCCGCACGTGCTCGGGCGCTCCCCCGTCGAACCGTTCGGCCTGATCGTGCAGCGCCGACGCCCCGTGCTCGCGGACGGCGTCGACGAGCTCGCGGGCGGCGTCCACCGCGTGCGAGACGTCACCGGCGGCGCGCGGCATGAGTCGGAGGAGTTCGGCACGGGCGGGGAGGCCGCCACGGAGGTCGATTCGCTGCATCATCAGGTGGTCAAGCCTACCGAGCGCGGGCGGGAGGTCGGTGGCGGACCGGCACCGCGCCTCCTGGCCCGCGCTGACGGGGCCCGGGGCCCGCGTCGTCAGGCGAGCGCGTCGACGACGGGGCGGTGTCGAGCGGCGGCTGCCGCGTCCCAGGCGCCGAGCAGGTGGAGCGTCGCGATGCGGAACGCGAGCGCGCGGACGAGCAGTTGGTCCCACTCCGCGACGTCGGCACCGAGCGCGCCGAGCTGCGCGACCGGGACGCCGTGCCAGCACACCGCGTCGACTGCGGCGACGGCGGCACCGAACCCGGCAGGTCGCCAGGACGGCGGCCAGTCGATGACGGCAGGGACGGCAGGGACGGCGGGGACGGCGGCATCGGCGGCATCGGCGAAGAGGACGTTGCCGAGCAGGTCGCCGTGGACGAGCTGCGACCGTGCTCGGACGGGCCGGAAGGCCGCGGCGAGGCGGTCGAGCGTGGGGTCGTCCGGCAGGCGCGCTGCTCCCCAGGCCATCCGGTCGGCGCGGCTCCACGGGTCCTCGGGGCGCGGCGTGGACGGGGCGAGGAACGCGGGGCGGTCGAGGTGTGCGATCGCTCGGTGGAAGGCGTTCCCGACGCGGATGACGTCGGCGACCCGGGTCTCGTCGGCGCGGCCGGGCAGCCACTCCCAGGCCTCCCATGCGCCGGCGCGCCAGGGTCCGTCGACCGTCCGGACGGGTCGAGGTGTGCGGAACGTCGAGGTGTGCGCCAGCTCGGCGAGGACGCCCGCCCGCCAGTCCGTCACCGTCGCGCCGTCGTGCGGTCGGAGGACGACGTCGCCGGCGCGCCAGGTCAGCCCGCGCCCGCCCGCGAGCCGTTCGAGCCGCTGGTCGCCCACGCCGAAGGCACCCAGGGTGCCGGCGTCCGGACCGCCCGCCACGGTGTTCACGCGGTCCGGAGCACCTTCGACATCGGACGGCCCTTCGCGACCTCGTCGACGAGCTTGTCCAGGTACCGGATCTGCCGCATGAGCGGGTCGTCGAGTTCCTCGATCCGGACGCCGCAGATCACGCCGGTGATGAGCGGTGCCTTCGGATGGAGGTGCGCGGCCGCGAAGAAGTCCTCGAACGTGGTCTCATCGGCGAGGTGCTTCTCGAGCGCGGCGTCGTCGAACCCCGTGAGCCACTCGATCACCGCGTCGAGCTCGGCCTTGGTGTGCCCCTTGCGCTCCACCTTCGCGAGGTAGTGCGGGTACACCGCCGCGAACGGCGTGCCGAAGATGCGGTGCCCGGCCATCGTCAGACCAGGCAGCGCGGCCCGAGCAGGCTCTTCAGCTCGCCGAAGAGGTCGGGCGTCAGGTTCACCGGGAACGGCAGCTCGAACGTGCGGGCGACGTCGTCCTTGATGAGCTTCAACCGGACCTCGGTCTCGCCGCTGTGCCGACCGAGGACGGCGGCGAGTTCGGTCACCGTCGTGGTCGTCGCCTGCCGCTCGGGCAGGCTCAGCGTGAGCGGGCCGGACCCCATGGCGTCACCGACGTTCGGCTGGAACATGCTCACCGCGTGCAGGGCCTTGCCGTCGTCGCGCACGTTGACACGACCGCGCAGGACCACGATCGAGTCGGCGACGAGCGACGGCCCGAACTCCTGGTAGGTCTTGCCCAGGAACATCACGCCGATCTGGCCGCCGAAGTCCTCGATGTCGACGATGCCGTACGGGTTGCCGCTGGACTTCGCCACCCGGTGCTGCACGCTCGTCAGGAGCCCCGCGACGGTGACCGTCTCACCCTCGACCGAGTCGTCGGCCGCGATGAGGTCGGCGATGGTGATCGACTGGTGCTTCGCCAGCTCGATCTCGAGCCCGGCGAGCGGGTGGTCGGAGACGTACAGGCCGAGCATGTCCCGTTCGAACGCGAGCTTGTCGCGCTTGGACCACTCCGGACGGTCGGGCACCTGGGACACGACGGCTGCCGACGGCTGTTCCTCGGCGACCTCGGCGAAGAGCGAGTCGAAGTCGAACCCGACGTTGCCGTGGGCCTCGTCGCGCTTGACCTTCACCGCACCCTCGACGGCGCCCTCGTGGATCTCGACGAGTGCACGGCGGGAATCGCCGAACTCGTCGAACGCACCGGCCTTGATGAGCGACTCGACCGTGCGCTTGTTCGCCGACGAGATCGGGATCTTGCGGAGGAAGTCGTGGAAGGACTCGAACGCGCCCTTCTCGGTGCGGGCCTGGACGATGTCGTCGACGACGTTGAAGCCGACGTTGCGGATCGCGCCCATGCCGAAGCGGATGTCCTCGCCGACGGCGGCGAAGAAGCCGATCGACTCGTTGACGTCCGGCGGCATGACCTTGATGCCCATCCGGCGGCACTCGTTGAGGTACAGCGCGAGCTTGTCGCGGGCGTCGCCGACGCTCGTCAGCAGCGCCGCCATGTACTCGGCCGGGTAGTGCGCCTTGAGGTACGCGGTCCAGAACGACACCACGCCGTACGCCGCCGAGTGCGCCTTGTTGAACGCGTAGTCGGAGAACGGCAGCAGGATGTCCCAGAGGGTCTTGATGGCAGCGGCCGAGTAGCCGTTGTCCTGCATGCCCTTCTCGAAGCCGGCGTACTGCTTGTCCAGCTCGGACTTCTTCTTCTTGCCCATCGCGCGGCGGAGGATGTCCGCTTGGCCGAGCGAGAACCCGGCCACCTTCTGCGCGATGGCCATGACCTGCTCCTGGTAGATGATCAGGCCGTAGGTCGTGCCGATGATGTCCTGCAGGGGCTCCTCGAGCTCCGGGTGGATCGGCGTGATCGGCTGCTCGCCGTTCTTGCGGAGCGCGTAGTTCGTGTGCGAGTTCGCACCCATGGGGCCCGGACGGTACAGGGCGATGAGCGCGGAGATGTCCTCGAAGTTGTCGGGCTTCATCAGGCGCAGCAGCCCGCGCATCGGCCCGCCGTCGAGCTGGAACACGCCGAGGGTGTCACCACGCTGCAGGAGCGCGTACGCCTCGGGGTCCTCGAGCCCCATGTTCTCGAGGTCGAGCTCGATCCCACGGTTCGTCTTGATGTTGTCGAGGGCGTCACTGATGATCGTGAGGTTGCGGAGCCCCAGGAAGTCCATCTTGATCAGGCCGAGCGACTCCGCTGCCGGGTAGTCGAACTGCGTGACGATCTGGCCGTCCTGCTCGCGCTTCATCACGGGGATGATGTCGATCAGCGGATCGCTCGACATGATGACGCCGGCGGCGTGCACGCCCCACTGGCGCTTCAGCCCCTCGAGCCCGAGGGCGGTGTCGAACACCGTCTTCGCCTCGGGGTCGGTCTCGACGACCGTGCGGACGTCGACTGCCTCCTTGTAGCGCGGGTGGTCCTTGTCGAAGATCCCGGTGAGCGGGATGTCCTTGCCCATCACGGGCGGCGGCATCGCCTTGGTGAGCTTCTCGCCCATGCCGAACGGGAAGCCCAGGACACGCGAGGAGTCCTTGAGCGCCTGCTTCGCCTTGATCGTGCCGTACGTGACGATCTGCGCGACACGCGCCGACCCGTACTTCTCGGTGACGTACTTGATCGCCTCACCGCGGCGCCGGTCGTCGAAGTCGACGTCGAAGTCGGGCATCGAGACGCGGTCCGGGTTGAGGAAGCGCTCGAAGATCAGGCCGTGCCGGATCGGGTCGAGGTCGGTGATGCGCATCGCGTACGCCACCATCGAGCCGGCACCGGAACCACGGCCGGGACCGACGCGGATGCCGTTGTTCTTCGACCAGTTGATGAAGTCGGCGACCACGAGGAAGTACCCCGGGAAGCCCATCTGGTTGATGATGCCGACCTCGTAGTCGGCGCGTTCCTGGACCTCGCGCGTGATGCCGTCGGGGTACCGGTACTCGAGGCCCTTCGCCACCTCTTTCTCGAACCACGAGTGCTCGGTCTCCCCCTCGGGCACGGGGAACTTCGGCATGTAGTTGGCCGCGGTGTCGAACTCGACGTTGCACCGCTCGGCGATGAGCAGCGTGTTGTCGCAGGCCTCGGGGTTGTCGCGGAAGAGGTGCCGCATCTGCTGCGGGGTCTTCAGGTAGAACTCGTCGGCGTCGAACTTGAAGCGGTTCGGGTCGTTCAGGGTCGAGCCGGACTGCACGCACAGCAGGGCCGCGTGCGACTTGGCGTCGTGCGAATGCGTGTAGTGCAGGTCGTTCGTGCCGACCAGCGGGATGTCGAGGTCCTTCGCCAGCCGGATCAGGTCGCTCATGATCCGACGTTCGATCTCGAGCCCGTGGTCCATGACCTCGGCGAAGTAGTTCTCCTTGCCGAAGATGTCGCGGTAGTCCGCCGCGGCCTTGACGGCTTCGTCGTACTGGCCGAGCCGCAGCCGGGTCTGGATCTCCCCCGAGGGGCAGCCCGTCGTGGCGATGATGCCCTCGTGGTACTCCTCGAGCAGCTCGATGTCCATGCGGGGCTTGAAGTAGTACCCCTCGATCGACGCCTTGCTCGAGAGCCGGAACAGGTTGTGCATGCCCGTCGTGTTCTCGGCGAACATCGTCATGTGCGTGTACGCGCCGGAGCCGGACACGTCGTCGCCGCCGCCGTCGCCCCAGCGCACACGGGTCTTGTCCGTCCGGTGGGTGCGCGGCGTGATGTACGCCTCGGTCCCGATGATCGGCTTGACACCGCCGGCCTTGGCGGCCTTCCAGAACTCGAACGCGCCGAACATGTTGCCGTGGTCGGTCACGGCAACGGCGGGCATGCCCTGCGCGGCGGTCTCGGCCACGAGGTCGCCGAGCCTGGCGGCGCCGTCGAGCATCGAGTACTCACTGTGCACGTGCAGGTGGACGAAGGAGTCGGAATCCGACACGGAACCTCCGGTTCGCGGGAGCTGCTGCGGTCTGGGAACAGCCTAACCGCGACCGGGGACAAACCCGGGCGCGTCGAACCGGACGGGAGCGCCACGCGCGGGGCGCGCCGCCGAGGGCGCGCGACACGCCGCGCGCGTCCCGCCGAGAGCGCACGAAGTGCCGCTCCGCAGGGCCGAGAGCGACCGATTTCGCGATCTCGGCGGGCTTGGCCGGGCGCGTCGAGGCGGACGGGAGGCGCGGTGCGGGCCCGACCCGCGCCTCCCGTCCGTCAGGGCGTCGCGGCGCCGAGGGCGCGCAACACACCGCGCGCGTGCCGCCGGAAGCGCACGAAGTGTCGCTCCGCAGCGCCGAGTGCGGCACTTCGTGCGACCTCGGCCGGCCGCGCCCGCCGCGCGCGCGGCGCCGAGCGGGCGGGATCGGCCGCCTGGGCGCGCCGAGCGGGACGGAACGTGCCCGCTCGCGGGCCAGGCGCGGGCCCGGCGCGCGCCCGGCGCGCGGCCTACGCGGCGCGGATGCGGTCCAGCGCCCGCTGCAGGTCGTCGGGGTACTCCGCCGAGTACGACACCCACGACCCCGTACGGGGGTGCTCGAACCCGAGCCGGACGGCGTCGAGCCACTGCCGCGTGAGCCCGAGCTCCTCGGCGAGCACCGGGTCGGCCCCGTACATCGTGTCGCCCACGAGCGGGTGCCGGGTCGCCGCCATGTGCACCCGGATCTGGTGCGTCCGACCGGTCTCGAGGTGCACCTCGAGCAGGGTCGCGGAGCGGAACGCCTCGAGGGTCTCGTAGTGCGTCACGCTCGGCTTGCCGTCGGCCGTGACCGCGAACTTCCAGTCGCTCGAGGGGTGCCGGCCGATGGGCGCGTCGATCGTGCCGGAGGTCGGGTCCGGGTGGCCCTGCGCGAGCGCGTGGTAGACCTTCTCGACCGTGCGCTCCTTGAACGCGCGCTTGAGGTGCGTGTACGCCAGCTCGGTCTTGGCCACGACCATCAGCCCCGAGGTGCCGACATCCAGCCGGTGCACGATGCCCGCGCGTTCGGCGGCGCCGGAGGTGGCGATCGTGAAGCCGGCGGCGGCGAGGCCACCGGGGACCGTGGGGCCGTCCCAGCCGGGCGAGGGGTGTGCGGCGACGCCGATCGGCTTGTCCACCACGACGATGTCGTCGTCGTCGTGCACGACCGTCATGCCGGGGACCTCGACCGGGATGATCCGGGGGGCTTCCTTCGGCGTCCACTCGACCTGCAGCCAGGAGTCGGCGTGCAACCGGTCGGACTTGTCCACCGTGACCCCGTCGACGGTCACGCCGCCGGCCGAGACGACCTCGGCAGCGAAGGAACGGCTGAACCCGAGGAGCTTCGCGATGGCGGCGTCGACGCGCTCACCGGCGAGCCCGTCCGGGACCGGCAGGGAACGGCTCTCGGTCACGTCGCGTCGTGCCCGAGGGTGTCCCGCCCGTCACGCGGCGCGCGCGGGTCCTCGACCAGGGGCCGGGAGGCGCGGTGCTCGTCCGCCTCGGAGGCGTCCGACTGCGCACGCGCCGCGTCCACCGCGCGCTGCTGCTTCGCGGAGAGCGCGCGGGTGCCGTCGAGGTTCACCCCGAGGATCACCAGCAGGACGAAGACCACCATGCTGATGCAGATGAACGAGTCGGCGATGTTGTAGATGGCGGGCATCATCCACGGGGTCGAGATGAAGTCCACCACGTGGCCGCGACCGAAGCCGGGCTCGCGGAAGAGCCGGTCGAGCAGGTTGCCGAGCGCCCCGCCGAGCAGCATGCCGAGCACGAGTGCCCACCACATCGAACGGATCCGCCGGGCGAACACGATGATCGCGACCACGACGGCGGTCGAGACGATCGAGAACACCCACGTCATGTTCACCGCGAACGAGAACGCGGCGCCGGGGTTCCGGACGTAGAGCAGCTGCAGGGCGTTCCCGAGGACCGGGACGACGGTGCCGTACGGCAGGTTGGCGACGACGAGCGCCTTCACGCCCTGGTCGAGCGCCACCACGACGACAGCGGCGAAGGCCAGTGCCGCGATCGCGCGGACACTGACCTTCGCTCGTGATGCTGGTCGCGACAACGTCAGTTGCCGAAGCCCTGCGCCGATGCCGGCGCCGGGGTGAGCCCGGACTGCTCGGTGCCCGAGCCGTCCAGCTCGTTGAGCTGACCCTGGATGTAGCTCTTGAGCTGTGCACGGTAGTCACGCTCGAACGTGCGGAGCTCGTCGATCTTGCCCTCGAGCTGGCGCTGCTCCTGCTCGAGCACCGCGACACGCTGACGGTTCGTGTTCTCGGTGTCGGCGATGATCTGGCGCTGCTTGGCCTCGGCCTCGGAGACGAGGCGGGCGGCCTGCGCGGTGCCCTCGGCGATGAGCGCGTCGCGCTTCTCGACGCCTTCGCGGACGTGCTCCTCGTGGAGACGACGTGCGAGCGTCAGGAGGTTCGTGGTGCCCTCGGTGTCCTCGTCGGCCGGGACCGTGGTGGCCGGCGCGGCGGCGGCGACCGGAGCGGGCTCCGGCGCGGCTGCCACGGGGGCGGGCTCCGGCTCGGGCTCGGGGGTCGGAGCGGACTGCTCGGCCTCGGCCGGCTTCGGCGCGGACTCGGCCGTCTGCAGGCGCTGGCGGAGCTCGTCGTTCTCGGCCGTCAGGCGACGGAGCTCGACGACGACCTCGTCGAGGAAGTCGTCGACCTCGTCCTGGTCGTAGCCCTCGCGGAACTTCGTCGGCTGGAACCGCTTGTTGACTACGTCTTCCGGCGTCAAAGCCATTGCCGTCACCTCAATAGAACTGCTGAACGTGTGGAACCGTCTCGGTGCGACCGAATCTACCAGTCGCGCCGAACGGTGCGGATGCCACGCCGGGGCGAGCATCGGATCCCGACCACCGTACACCGATGGTGGCCGTGAACCGTGACCACGCACTGGGCGTGGCGCGTGTCGTGTCCTCTTAGTTGGCGAACACGGGGATGAGCAGGGCGATCACGAACCGGATGATGATCGCCAGGAGGAGCACGATCGTCCAGCCGAAGTCGAGCGCCACGGGGCCCATGCGCATCGGCGGGAGGACCCGGCGGACCGCCCGGATCGGCGGGTCCGTCACGGTGTACACCACGTCGGCGACGACGAGGAGTGCTCCGCGCGGCCGCCAGGACCGGTTGAACTGCTGGACGATGTCGAGGACGAACCGCCCCCACAGCACGAGGATGTACAGCAGGAGGAGGTAGTACAGGATCGTGAGGATCGCGGTCACGATGGGGCTCGCTCAGCTCGGGTGCGGACCGTCATGCGACGAGCCGCACGGGGCGGGTGGGCCTGAGGGACTCAGGACTGGGCGAAGAAGGACGCCTCGATGTCGGACTCTACCTCAGGCGCCTCACCGCTCACCGCGACGTGCGCCGGCGACAGCAGGAACACCTTGTTGGTGACGCGCTCGATCTTGCCGTAGAGGCCGAGCGACAGCCCGGAGGCGAAGTCGATCATGCGGCGGGCGTCGGCCTCGGTCATCTGCGAGAGGTTGATGATGACGGGGATGCCGTCGCGGAAGCTCTCGGCGATGGACTGGGCGTCCTTGTACTCGCGGGGGTGGACGGTGAGGATCTCGTTCATTTCCTGGACCGGTGCTGCCTTCTGTGCGGACGTGTGCGAGCGGCGGAGCGGGGTGACCTGGGCGCCGCGCTGGTGGGTGTGCGCCTTGGGCTCGGCGGCGACGGGCGCCACCGGTGCCGCGGCGGGCGCGGGGGTCTCGTCGGCGACCGGAGCGGGCGCGGGGGCAGGGGCCGGAGCGGACTGCTGCCGCGCGGGCTGCTGCTGCGGCTGCTCGTCCTCGTACTCGAGTTCCTCGTCGGCGAGGCCCAGGTAGACCATCGTCTTCTTCAGCGGGTTGGCCATGGTTCCTCCGGAGGTCGGTGCTCGTGGATGCCCTTGCAACGAGGCTAGGGCGCGACCGGCCGATTTCCCGTGATTGCGGTCCCGATCCGCAGGTGTGTCGCGCCCTCGAGCACGGCGTCGGCGTAGTCACCGCTCATCCCGGCCGAGATGTCCGTCGCGGCGGGGGCGAGGGACACCACGCGCTCGGAGACCCCACGGAGCCGGGCGAAGGCCGCGCGCGGCTCCTCGTCGAGCGGTGCGACGGCCATCACCCCACGGAGCCGGATCGTGCCCGTCGCGAGCACCCGCGACACCATGGCCTCGACGGCGTCGGGTCGGACGCCACCGCGGTCCGGGTCGTCGGTCAGGTTGACCTGCACGAACCCGTCGATCACCGGCGGCTCGGGCTCTGCCTCGGTCGGCGCGAACGCGTCCACCACGGACTCGCGGTCGAGCGACTGCACGACGTGCGCGTAGCGGCGGACCTGCCGGGCCTTCTTCGACTGCAGCTGTCCGACGAAGTGCCAGGTCAGCGGGAGGTCGGCGAGCTCGGCGGCCTTCGCCTGCGCCTCCTGGTGCCGGTTCTCCCCCACGTCGGTGACGCCGAGCGCGGCGAGGTCGCGGACGAGCGACGCCGGGTGGAACTTCGTGACGACGACGAGCGTGAGTTCGTCGGCCGAGCGCCCTGCGGCGCGCGCCGCGTCGGAGATGCCGCTCCTGACGGACGCGAGACGCGCCTCCAGTCCGTCGTCTGCTGACGGGGACGGGAGGCGCGGGTCGTCGGACAACGCTCGTTACTTCAGGAAGTCGGGGACGTCGAGCTCGTCGTCATCGTCGTCGAACGCCGGGTCGGCGGCACGCTGCGCGGGCGCCTCGTGCTCCTGCGACGCCCACGACGGGGCGGACGAGGACGAGTCCTCGATCGCGCCGGTCGCACCGGCGGACGCCACGGGGACGGTCGCGCCGGCCTCGGGGTCGACCCAGCTGGAGCGGCGCTCCTTCTGCTGCGAGGTGGGCTCGCCGCCGTCGAAGCCCGCGGCGATGACGGTCACGCGGACCTCGTCGCCGAGCGTGTCGTCGATGACGGCACCGAAGATGATGTTCGCCTCGGGGTGGACTGCCTCTTGTACGAGACGGGCCGCGTCGTTGATCTCGAAGATGCCGAGGTTCGAACCGCCCTGGATCGAGAGCAGCACGCCGTGCGCACCGTCGATCGAGGCCTCGAGCAGCGGGCTCGCGACGGCCAGTTCGGCGGCCTTGATCGCCCGGTCGGCACCGCGCGAGGAACCGATGCCCATGAGCGCGGAACCCGCACCCTGCATGACGGACTTCACGTCGGCGAAGTCGAGGTTGATCAGGCCGGGCGTGGTGATGAGGTCAGTGATGCCCTGGACGCCGGCGAGGAGCACCTGGTCGGCCGTGGCGAACGCCTCGACCATCGAGATGCCGCGGTCGCTGATCTCGAGCAGGCGGTCGTTCGGCACGACGATGAGCGTGTCGACCTCGTCCTTGAGGCCGGCGACACCGTTCTCGGCCTGCGACTGACGACGCTTGCCCTCGAAGCTGAACGGCTTCGTGACGACGCCGATGGTGAGCGCGCCGATCGACTTCGCGATGCGGGCGACCACGGGCGCACCACCCGTGCCGGTCCCACCACCCTCACCGGCGGTGACGAAGACCATGTCGGCACCGGCGAGGGCCTCTTCGATCTCCTCCGCGTGGTCCTCGGCGGCACGACGGCCGACCTCGGGGTCCGCTCCGGCGCCGAGGCCGCGGGTGATCTCGCGGCCCACGTCGAGCTTGACGTCGGCGTCGCTCAGGAGCAGCGCCTGCGCGTCGGTGTTGATCGCGATGAACTCCACCCCGCGGAGGCCGAGCTCGATCATCCGGTTGACGGCGTTCACGCCGCCGCCGCCGACCCCGACGACCTTGATGACGGCGAGGTAGTTGTGGTTCGTGGTCACGTCAGTCAGGCCTCCGGTCGAACCCTCAACCTCTACTTGAAGTTCAGGGGCATTGCTGGTAGATGTGGTGCTGGCTTCGACGCTACGGGTGCGCTCCGGGCACTGTCGCCCCGCCACGCCGCGTGTCGCGCGATTCCGCGACGACTTCCGCTACTTCTTCGCGCGGATGATGCCGTTGTCCGGAGCGCTGACGTCGTACTCGACGACGACGCCGGGGTTCCGCGCCGCGTGGTCCTTCACGAGGGCCGCGAGCAGGGCCGCCTTCGCGTCCGACTGCTCCGGGTTCCCCCAGACGACGCTCGAGCCGTCCTTGAGGGTGAGCGTGACATCGTCGGCGGTCGAGCCCTTCACGCTCGTCACCTGCTGACGCACGGTCGACGGGAGCGCGAGCACCACCTCGGTCATCGTGCGGAACTCCGACGAGCCGAGCTTGGCGTTGCCGATGTCGGCGACGGGCATGTTCGCGGGCTGCTTCGGTGACGACTGCACGACGATGCCGGCCGGGTCGACCAGGTCGAAGGACTTCCCCGACCGCACCGCGACGACCGGGGTGCGCTCGGTCACGGTGACCACGAGGGTGTGCGGCGGGGCTTCCTCCGTCACGTAGCTCTCGATGAGCGGGAAGCCGGCGATGTCCTTCTTGATGGCGTCGAAGTCGAGCCGGGCGAGCGGGGTGCCGATCTGGTCGGAGAGCGCCTGGCGGAGCTGGGTCTCGTCGACGCGGTTCGTCCCCTTGACCTCGATGGTCTGGAGCGCCATCAACGGCGAGAACACCGCGACGAGGATCGAGATCCCGAAGACGAGGACGATGCTCGCGGCGGTGATCCAGGCGGCGCGGCGGTGCCGGCTGCGACGGGTGAAGCGGCGGACCTCGGCGCGCTCGAGGAGGCGACGACGGCGCTTGGCCACCCGGGCCTCCCGGGCGGTCTCGGCAGCGCGGACGCCGGCGCCGATCGGGCGCTCGTGGCCGTCCTCGTCCGGGCCGTGCAGGTCGGTCAGGTGGGCGAGCCGCTCGGCGTCGCGGCGCTCGGTCTCCTGCCGCTCCCGGGCGAGGCGCTCGGCCTCGGGGTCGTGGTGGTCCTCGTCGGGCGTGTACTCGCGCAGTCGGCCGGCGACGGACGACAGTCCTGCGCCGAGGCGGCGGCCGGCGGCGCCGGCGAGGGCACCGGCGCGGTCGCGCGCCGACCCGTTCGACGGGTCGGCGGCGGTGGGGTCTGCCGTCTCGACGACCGGTTCCTCGGTGGCGGGCTCGAGCCGCGCCTCCTGGACCTCCGGCTCGGGCTCGCGGGACGGACGCCGCGGGATCAGCGGGGCACGACGCTGCCGGGGCGCGCCCGCGCCGTCGGCAGGTGCGTCCGGACGGGCCGGCCGCTCGTCGAACCCCTCGGGACGCTTCACCGGGACAGCGCCCCGTCGTCGTGGAGGGCGCTGAGCACCTGCGGGATGATCCGGTACACATCGCCGCAGCTCAGGGTCATGATGATGTCGCCGTCGCGCGCGACCGCGGCCGCACGCGCCGAGGCCTCGTCCCAGTCGGGCAGGAACTCGACGCGGGACTGGTCGGCGAAGCGCTCCTGCACGAGGGCGCCGGTGACGCCGGGCTCCGGGTCCTCGCGGGCGCCGTAGACGTCGAGGACGACGGTGTGGTCGGCGAGCTCCTCGTAGACCTTGGCGAAGTCACCGGCCATCAGGCGCGTTCGCGAGTACAGGTGCGGCTGGTGGATCGCGATGATCCGGCCGTCGCCCACGACGTTCCGTGCGGCCTTGAGCGCCGCCGCCACCTCGGTCGGGTGGTGCGCGTAGTCGTCGTAGACCGAGACGCCGCGCTCGACGCCGTGCAGCTCGAAGCGTCGCTGAGTTCCGCCGAAGGCCTCGATGCCACGGATCGCGTCCTCGGCGGCGACGCCGAGTCCGGTCAGGACGGCGAAGGCGCCGACGGCGTTGATCGCGTTGTGGCGGCCGGGGACCCGGAGCGTCAGGTGGTGCGCCTCGCCCGCGGCGCGGAAGTCGACCTCGACCCCGGCGGACTCGGTGATCCCCTCGATCCGGACGTCGGCGTCGACGGCCTCGCCGAAGGTGACGATCTCGGGCGCGTCCTCGCGGGCGCGGATCCCGGCCGTGACCGCCTTCGCGCCGGCGTCGTCGCTCGAGATCACGACGCGCTCGCTCGCCTTCGCGGCGAACTCGACGAAGGCCTCGGTGAAGGCCTCCTCGCTGCCGTAGTGGTCGAGGTGGTCGGCGTCGACGTTCGTGATGAGCGCGACCGCGACGTCGTAGAGCAGGAACGAGCCGTCGGACTCGTCGGCCTCGACGACGAACAGGTCGCTCGAGCCGGGCGCCGAGCTCGTGCCGAGGGACTGGATGACCCCACCGTTGACGAAGCTCGGGTCCAGCCCGAGCTCGACGAGCGCGGTGACGATCATGCCGGTCGAGGTGGTCTTGCCGTGCGCGCCGGCGACCGCGACGAGGCGGTGCTCGGCGATGAGGGCGGCGAGGGCCTGAGACCGGTGCAGGACCGGCAGGCCGCGGCGCTGGGCCTCGAGGAGTTCCGGGTTGTCCGGCCAGAGCGCGCTCGTGACGACGATGGTGTCCGCGTCGCCGACGTTCGCGGCGTCGTGGCCGATGTGCACCTCGGCGCCGAGGTCGCGCATGGTGCCCGTGGTGGCGGTCTCGCGGGAGTCGCTGCCGGTCACGCGGTGGCCGGCGGTGAGGAAGAGTCGGGCGATGCCGCTCATGCCGGAGCCGCCGATGCCGACGAAGTGGACCGTGCCGAGGTCGTCGGGGATCGGCTGCGTCAGGTCCGGCTTGATGGTCATCGTTCCTCCGTGGTGCTGTCGTTCGCGTCGCGCGTCGCATCGGTCGCGCGCTTCGCGGCGTCGAGGACGAGGTCCGTCATGCGGTCGGCGCCGTCGCGGTGTCCGACGCTGCCGGCACGGACGGTCATGTCGGCGATGCGGGCCCGGTCCTGCAGGGTGTTCAGCAGCTGGAACGTCACCCAGTCCTCGTCGAATTCCGCGTCGGCCACGAGGACCGCTCCCCCGGCGTCGACGACGTCCTTCGCGTTGTGCCGCTGCTCGCCGTTGCCGACAGGGTACGGCACGAGGACGCTCGGCAGCCCGACGGCGGTCAGCTCGCAGACCATGCCGGCGCCGGCGCGCGAGACCACGAAGTCGCTCGCGGCGTACGCCAGGTCCATCCGGTCGCAGTAGGGCAGCACGTGGTAGCCGTCGAGGTCGCTCGGGCCGATGTCGGACTTCCCGCCGACGACGTGCAGGACCTGCCAGCCGGCACCGACGATCGTCGCGGCGCTCCGGTTGACGGTGCGGTTGATGCTCCGCGCGCCGGAGGATCCGCCCGTGACGAGCAGGACCGGTCGGGCGGGGTCGAGGCCGAACTCGGCGAGCCCCTCGGCGCGGCTCGCGCGACGGTCGAGCGACTCGATCTCGCGCCGGAGCGGCATGCCGACGACCCGGCCGTGACGGAGACGGGTGTTCGAGAAGGTCACGCCCACGTGTTCGGTGAGGAACGCTGCCAGGCGGTTCGCCAGGCCGGGCTTGGCGTTCTGCTCGTGCACGACGATCGGGGTGCCGGTACGGCGTGCGGCGATGTACGCCGGTGCGGCCGCGTAGCCCCCGACACCGAGGACGACGTCGACCTCGCGCTCGCGGATGATCTGCTCGACCCGACGGACGGCGCCGAGGAACCCGCCGGGGAAGCGGAGGGCGGCGGCGTTCGGCTTGCGCGGGAACGGCAGGCGCGGGATCGTCAGCAGCTCGTAGCCGCGCATCGGGACGAGCCGGGACTCGAGGCCCTCGGCGGTGCCGAGGACGAGGACCTCGGCGTCGGGCTCGCGCTCGGTCAGCCGGTCGGCGACCGCGAGCAGCGGGTTCACGTGGCCGGCGGTGCCGCCGCCCGCGAAGAGGTACGTGTTCACCGGAGGGTTCCGTTCGTGGTGGTGCGGCCGACGCTGTTCCTGCCCGGGAGGTCGCTCTTGCCCGGGAGGTCGCGCGCGAAGGACAGGACGACGCCGATGGCGACGAGGGTCATGATCAGCGCGGAGCCACCGGCCGAGATGAGTGGGAGGGGGACGCCGAGGACCGGCAGGAGGCCGAGGACCACGGCGATGTTGACGAGCGCCTGGCCGATGATCCACGCGAGCACGCCACCGGTGACGGTCTTCACGAAGGGGTCGTTCGACTGGCGGATGATCTTGATCATGCCGACCGCGAGGACCACGAACAGGGCGAGCACGACGACGGCCCCGACGAGCCCGAGCTCCTCGCCGATGATCGCGAAGATGTAGTCGTTGTCAGCCTCGGGGAGCCACGACCACTTCGCCTTGGAGTTGCCGAGACCCACCCCGAAGACGCCGCCGGAGGCCAGCGCCCACATGCCGTGGGTCGGCTGCCAGCAGAGGTCCTGGTACTGGCTCGTGTCGGTGCAGCCGGAGAGCCAGGCGCTGATGCGGTGCGACCGGGAACTCGACGCCATCGTGACGAACGGCAGCAGCACGGCGAGGCCGAGCACCCCGACGAGCAGGTGCTTCGCCCGGGCGCCGCCGACGTACAGCGCGCCGAACACCAGGATGAGCATGATCATCGCGGTGCCCTGGTCGCCGCCGACGAGGACGAGGCCGATCGACCCGAGCGACGCGATGCCGATCGGGATGAAGACCTCTTTCCAGTCGTCGAGCTTCTCCCGCTTGACGTACATGATCGCGCCGATGCCCAGCACGAGCGCGAGCTTGAGGATCTCGGACGGCTGCGCGGTGAACGACCCGAGGCGGATCCAGTTCCGGTTGCCCTGGATCGAGTAGCCGAGCGGGGTCAGGACGACGAGCGCCTGCACGACGAGACCGACGCCGACGATCCACATCGCCCACTTCCGCCAGAACCGTGCGGGCAGGCGGGAGGCGATGAGCATGAGCGGGACGCCGAGCACGGCGTAGAGGCCCTGGCGGGAGGCCGCGCCGAAGAAGTCGTGCGTCGCGGCGTACTGCTCCACGCTCGACGAGGACAGCACCATGACGACGCCGAAGACGACGAGGAAGAGCGTGACGCCCAGGATCGTGTAGAAGGTGCTCGACTCGGCGACGAAGACGTTCTTGACGGCGACGACCGCCCCGTTGTGGCGGCGTGCGGGCGCGTGCGGTCGGCCGGGGGCCGCTCCGCCGCTACGGCCGCTCGGGAGATCCGTCGTCGCCATCGGCGTTTCCTCCCAGGTGCTCGTGGACCGCCGCCGCGAATCGACGCCCCCGGTCCGCGTAGGAGCCGAACTGGTCGAACGACGCCGCAGCCGGGGCGAGGAGGACCGTGTCGCCCGGCCTCGCGACCGATGCGGCATGCCGGACCGCCTCGGGCATGACCTGATCAGTGTCCGCTGCCTCGACCTGCAGCACCGGCACCCCGGGCGCGTGTCGCGCGAATGCCTCGAGTACAGGGCCGCGATCGGTCCCGATCACCACGACGCCGCGCACGTCCGGCCCGAAGCGCTCGACGAGTCCGTCGATGTCGACGCCCTTGAACAGGCCACCGACGATCCAGACCACCTTGTCGAACGCCGCGAGCGACGCCGTGGCTGCGTGCGGGTTCGTCGCCTTGGAGTCGTCCACCCAGGTGACGCCCTCGGCGGAGGCCACCAGCTCGGTGCGGTGGTGGTCGGCGCGGAAGCCCTGCACGGCGGTGCGGATCGCGCTCGGCTGCACGGAGGCCGCACGGGCGAGTGCAGCCGCGGCGAGGACGTTCATCGTCATGTGCGGGCTGGCGAGCCCGGCGGCCTCGAGGTCGGCGACGGTCGCGAGCTCGAGCGCGCTGTTCCGTCGGTCGTCGGTGAAGGCCCGGTCGCAGAGGACGTCCTCGACCACCCCGACGTCACCGGGCGCGGGGATCCCCGGGCCGAAGCCCACGGCACGGCACCCCTCGACGACGTCGGCGTCCTCGACCATGTGCCGCGTGACGTCGTCCGTGGTGTTGTACACGCAGGCGAGGACCGTGCGCTCGTAGACCTTGGCCTTCGCGGCCCGGTAGGCCTCGGCGGAGCCGTGCCACTCGAGGTGGTCGTCCGCGATGTTCAGGCAGGCGCTGGCGAGGGGCACCACGGCACCGTCGCCGGTCGTCGGCATGTAGTGCAGCTGGTGGCTGGAGAGTTCGACGACGAGGACGTCGTAGCCGTCCGGGTCGCGCACGACGTCGAGGACGGGCACGCCGATGTTGCCGCACGCCACCGCGCGGAGCCCACCGGCCTCGAACATCGCGGTCGCGAGCTGCGTCGTGGTGGTCTTGCCGTTCGTGCCCGTGATGGTCACCCAGGGCGCCGCGATGGGGCCGCGCACGACCTTGTCACGGACACGCCAGGCGAGCTCGATGTCTCCCCACACGACGCTGTTCGCCACGGCCCACTGCACGGTCGCGTTGTGCGGCGGCAGGCCCGGCGACACGATCACGACGTCCGGCGCCTGGGTCTCGAGGGCGGCGGGCACCGAGTCGAGGGGCACCTGCACGAACTGCGCACCGATCACGTCGAGCAGCTCCACACTGTCCGACGGGGCGTCGGTCGAGTAGACCGTCACCGCGCTGCAGAGCTCGACGAGGGTGTCGGCGACCGAGAACCCGGTGGCGCCGAGACCGAGCACGGCGACGCTCAGCCCCTTCCAGCCCTCGGCGTACCAGCTGTCCAGGGACTCCAGGCGGGACGAGGACACGGCGTCAACCAACTCGTGCGATCCATTCGAGGTAGAAGAGTCCGACACCCGCGGCGACGCAGAGTCCCGCGATGATCCAGAACCGGACGACGACGGTCACCTCGGCCCACCCCTTCAACTCGAAGTGGTGGTGCAGCGGACTCATCCGGAAGATGCGCTTGCCGTGCGTGATCTTGAAGTACGCCCGCTGCAGGATGACCGAACCGGTGACGATGAAGAACAGGCCACCGATGAGGATGAGCAGGAGCTCCGTGCGGCTGAGGATCGCGAGGCCGGCCAGTGCGCCGCCGAGCCCGAGCGACCCGGTGTCGCCGAGGAAGATCTGCGCCGGCGACGTGTTGTACCAGAGGAAGCCGATCAGGCCGCCGCAGACCGCTGCCGCCACGACCGCGAGGTCCAGCGGGTTGGTCACGGTGTAGCAGGCGTGCTCGGTGCTGGCGTCGAGCCGGGCACCGCCGCAGATCTGGTTCGACTGCCAGAAGCCGATGATCACGTACGAGCCGATGGCCAGGATGCTCGAGCCGGTCGCGAGACCGTCGAGCCCGTCCGCCACGTTCACGCCGTTCGACGTCGAGACCGTCAGCAGGACGATCCACGCCAGGAACAGCACGGTGCCGATCACGGTGCCGAGCGCCATGAAGTCGAGCCACGGGATGTCCCGGATGGCCGACACCATCGTCGACGCCGGCGGCTTGCCGTTGCCGGACGGGACGACGAGCGCCACGGTCGCGAAGATGACGCCGACGATGACCTGCCCGAGGACCTTCGCCCAGCCGCCGAGCCCGAGACTGCGCTGACGACGGACCTTGAGGAAGTCGTCGATGAACCCGACGAACCCGAGGCCGACCATGAGGAACAGCACGAGCAGGCCGGACAGCGTGACCGAGTCTCGGCCGACCAGGTGTCCGACGAAGTAGCCGAGCACCGCGCCGATGATGAGGACGATGCCGCCCATCGTCGCCGTGCCGCGCTTCGTGTGGTGCGACTGCGGGCCGTCGTCGCGGATGAACTGTCCCCAGCCGAGGCGGTGGAACAGTTTGATGAACAGCGGCGTGAGCAGCAGTGTGAACACCAGCGACACGGCGCCGGCGATCAGGAGGGCGATCATTCGGTGACACCTCCGAGGCGGTCGCCGAGGAATCGCAGTTCGGCGGACTTCGAGGACTTGACGAGGACGACGTCGCCGGGGCGGAGCATGTCCTGCAGTGAGTGGACGGCGTCGTCGACGTCCTCGATGAACACGGACTCGCCGTCCCACGATCCCTCGAGGGTGGCGGCCTGGTGGATGGGCATCGCGCCGCGGCCGACGACCACGAGCTGTCCGATGCCGAGACGGACGACGAGCCGACCGATGCGGTCGTGCTCCTCCGTCGAGAACTCGCCGAGCTCGGCCATCTCGCCGAGCACGGCGACGGTCCGCTCCCCCGGGCGCACGATCTGCGCCAGGGTCCGCAGCGCCGCTGCGGTCGAGTCGGGCGACGCGTTGTAGGCGTCGTTGATCACGGTGACGCCGTCGGGGCCGCCGGGGAGGAGCTCCATGCGCCAGCGCTCGGCGCGCGTCATCGACGCGAGCGCGGCTGCGCCGGCGGCGAGCGGGACGCCCCACAGGTGGGCGACCGTGAGCGCGGCGGACGCGTTCATGGCGTGGTGCTCACCCAGGATCGCGAGCTGCACGTCGACGTGATCCGTGCCTCCTGGCCGTCCGTCCGCAGACGGGTCGCCTTCCTGGCGGACGGGAGGCGCGGTGAGCGTGAAACGGGTGCCGTTGCGGTCCGTCTCGATGCCGGTGATGCGGTAGTCGGCGTCGTCGGACGTGCCGAAGCCGACGACGTGGGCGGCCGTCAGGTCGCGCATCGACGCGACACGGTCGTCGTCGACGTTGAGGAGCGCGGTCGCGCTCCCGGGCAGGTCGGTGACCATCTCGGACTTGGCGCGCTGGGTCGCCTCGATCCCGCCGAACTCGCCGGCGTGCGCGAGGCCGACCTTGAGGACGACGCCGACGTCCGGCTCGGCGATCGCGACGAGCTTGGCGATGTGGCCGATGCCGCTCGCGCCCATCTCGACGACCAGGTACCGGGTGTCCTCGGTGATGCGGAGCATCGAGATCGGCGCACCGACGTGGTTGTTGAACGACCCCTGGGGCGCGACGGTCTCGCCGTGCTGCTCGAGGATCGTGCGGAGCATGTTCTTCGTGCTCGTCTTGCCGTTCGAGCCGGTGATCCCGACGACCTTGAGCGGCGCCGGGCGTCCGTCGGCGTCGACGCGGTCGGCGGTCGCCATCCGGACGCGCGTGACGACCTCGTGCGCGAGCGCGGCGAGGGCGTCGTAGCCGTCCGCCACGACGATCTGCGGTGCCGTGGTCTCGACGCGCTCGGGCGTGATGACGAGCGCGGCGCCGGCCTCGGTCGCCGCGGGGACGAAGCGTCGCCCGTCGGTGACCTCGCCCGGGAGTGCGAAGAACACGCTGCCCGGCGTCACGAGGCGGGAGTCGGTCTCGACGGTGCCGTCGACGACCAGGTCGCCCTGGTCGGCGACGTCGGTCGCCTGGGCACCCGGGATCAGCTCGCCGTCGACCGCTGTCGCGATCTCGGCGAGGGTCATGGCGATCATCGGAGTTCCTCGGTGGGGCCGGAGTTCGGTTCCCAACCGGCCTCGCGGAGGGCCTGGCGGGCTTCGTCGCGTGCCGAGTACGGCGTGCGGACGCCCTGGATGTCGCGGTAGTCCTGGTGGCCGGGGCCGGCCCAGAGGATCGAGTCCCCCTCGCCGACGAGGCCCACCGCGGTGCGGATCGCGGCCTCGGGCGGGCTGACCTCGTGGAGCTCGTGCTCGGGGAACGCCTCGCGCGCGGCGTCGACGAGGGTCTTCCGGATCGATGCGGCGTCCTCGAAGCGCGGGTGGTGGTCGGTGACGACGAGGATGTCGCTCCCCGCAGCCGCCACGCGCGCCATGTCGCCGCGCTTGGTCTTGTCGCGGTCGCCGTCGGCGCCGAAGAGCATGAGGACCTTGCCGGGGGTGAACTGCCGGACGGCCGCGAGGGTGTTCTCGAAGGCGTCGGCGCTGTGGCCGAAGTCGACGTAGACGCTCGGGCCGCGGTCGCCCGACACGCGCTCGGTCCGGCCGGGCAGGTAGCACTCGATGGCGCTCGTCCGCTCGCCGCGCTGCTCGCGCTCGTCCTCGTCCGGGTAGCGGCGGTGGTTCGTCTCGAGCGCGTGCGCGATGGCACCGAGCTCGAACCCACCCTCGACCAGCATCACGATCGCGAGCGCGGCGTTCGCGGCCATGTGCCAGCCGATCAGGGGCACACGGGTGGTGAGCGCACGGCCCTCGGGACCGGTCAGGCGGAACTCCGTGTAGGCGGCGTGCGCCTCGACGATGTCGACGTGCCACTCGGCCTCGACGTCGGGGTGGACCGTGATGGTCGTGACCGGGATCCGGGAGTCCTGCACCACGCGGTGGCCCCAGTCCGTGTCCAGCGAGACGACACCGCGACGGGCGTGTTCGGGCTGGAACAGCGGGAGCTTCGCCTGGTAGTACTCCTCCATGTCGGCGTAGTCGTCGAGGTGGTCGTGCGACAGGTTCGTGAACGCCGCGACGTCGAAGACGATGCCGTCGACGCGGTGGCGGCTGAGGGCCTGGGCGCTCACCTCGACGGCGACCGCGCGCACCTCGCTCTCGCGCATCCGGGCGAGCAGGGCGTGCATCTCGCTCGCCTCGGGCGTGGTGAGGCGGCTCGTGACACTGAGCGCGCCGATGTGCCGCTCGGCGGTGGAGCTGAGGCCCGTGACGAGGCCGAGCTGCTTGAGGATCCCCTCGAGGATGTAGGACGTGCTCGTCTTGCCGTTCGTGCCGGTGACGGCGAACAGCTGCGGCAGGTCGGTGGCCTCGTCCGGGTGGGTGCGGTACACCCACGCCGACACGTCGCCGAGGGCCGCACGGGGGTCGTCGACGACGAGCACCGGCAGACCGGCCGCCTGGGCGTGCTCCACGCCGGCGTCGTCGGTCAGGACCGCGACCGCGCCGCGCTCGGCGGCCTCGGCGGAGAACTCCGCGCCGTGCCGGTTCGCACCGTGCACGCCGACGAAGAGGTCACCCGGCTGCACCTCGGCGGCGCTCAAGGTGACGCCGGTCGTCTCGACGGCGTCGACCGAGCCGACGACTCGCAGACCGAACGCGTTCGCGAGTTCGGCCACGGCCCTCGGGGTCGGGTGTTCGGGTCGGAGGACCGGGGGGATCCGTGCGGACAAGTGCTCCTTCTTCCTCACCACGTGGTCGGGTAGGTCTTCGCCGGCGTCGTGGAGGGGGCTACTCGGTACTTCTCGAGCACCTGGGACATGAGAGTTCGGAACGCCGGAGCCGCTCCGCTGGACCACTTGTTGGCCTGCGGCTTCGTGAACGTCACCGTGACAACATACTGGGGGTCCTCGGCGGGTGCCATTCCGGCCACCGAGGTGATGCGCTGGCCGCCGTAGCCCTTCGACCCCTCGGCGACCTCGGCGGTACCGGTCTTCGCGGCGATGTTGTAGCCGGAGATCGGCTTCATCCCCACGAGGGTGCCGCCGGTGACCACGCTCTGCAGCATGTCCGTGACCTGCGTCGCGGCGTTCGCGGACACGACGCGCGTCGGCTGCACGTCGGGCGCGTCGATCGTCTTGCCGTCGGCGGTCTCGCAGCCCTTGACGAGGTGCAGCGGGATCCGGACGCCGTCGTTCGCGAGGGTCTGGAAGATGCTCGCGACCTGGATCGCGGTCGTCGAGATGCCCTGGCCGAACATCGAGTTGATGTTCGTCTGCTGGTCCCAGTTCGGGCTCGTGCCGTAGTCCATCGACGGCTGGCCCGGGTAGTCGATCGCCGACTCCGGCTCGAACAGCCCGAACTTCTGCATGTAGTCGTACCGCTGCTGGGCGGTCAGTCGCTCGCCGAGCTCGGTGATGCCGACGTTCGAGGAGTTCTGCAGGATGCCCGTGAGCGTGAGGTTCTCGGTGTCGTGGAACTCGGAGTCGTGGATCGACCCGCCCCACGGGAACGAGCGCGTGTACGGCACGACGGCCTGGTCGGTCGGACTCGACTTGCCCTGGTCGATGAGGGCCGCGGCGATGGCGGCCTTGATCGTTGACCCGGGCTCGTACGTGGCCGTGAGGGCCCGGGAGCCGAACGCACCCTTGTCGGTCGTGCCGTCGACGTTGTTCGGGTCGACCGTCGGGTAGTCCGCGACGGCCAGGAGTTCGCCGGTCTTCACGCTCGTGACGGTCGCCGTCGCCGACTCGGCCTGCAGGGACTTCGCGGCGGACGCGATCGTCTGCTCGGCCATGTACTGCAGGTCGCTGTCGATCGTGGTCTCGACGGTCCCGCCGTCCTTGGCTTCCTTCGTGGTCACGGTGCTGCCCGGGAGCTGGACACCGTCGGACCCGCGCTCGTACGTCTCGGAGCCGTTCGACCCGGCCAGGCACTTGTCGTAGGCGTACTCGAGGCCGGCCTGAGCGCCGTCGGTGCCCATGAAGCCGGTGATGTTGCCGGCCGTCGCACCCGTCGGGTACACCCGTGACGCCTGCTGCTCCTTGTAGATCCAGGGGATGTCGAGCGCGGTCACCGCCTCGTAGTGCTTCACGTCGAGGCCCTTGACGAGGTAGGCGAAGTCGGACCGCGGGTTGGCCGCGATGTTCTTCTGCATGGTGGCGACGTCACCGCCGGACGCCTTCGCCAGTGCCGTCAGTGCCTGGTCAACCGAGACGTCCTTCACCCGCGTGCCGCCGAGCTTGCCCTCGAACTTCTTGACCAGGCGTGGCGCGGTCGTGATGTTGTACCGGGTGACGCTGTCGGCGAGCTCGGTCCCGTTGCGGTCCACGATCGATCCTCGGGTGCCGTAGATCGTGACGGGGATGCTCCGCTTCTCCTTCGACAGCTCGTTGAGCGCGGCGGCCTGGACCACCTGGATGTCGACGAGGCGGATCACGAAGACCGCCACGAGGGCGATCACGGCGATCATCACGACGCTGTAGCGGAGTCGTCGGCTGCGGATCGTCTTCGTCACGCGGTGCGGTCCTTCCCGGGGTGGAGCGGTCGTGCGGCAGGGCCCCCGGCCCGCAGGTCACCGGGTGGACGGGGCCTGGAGCTGGTTCGGGTCGGACTCTACGTCGGCCGTCGAGGAAGCCCCGGCCGACGCGCTGGCGCCTGCGGTCTTCCCAGCGTCCGCCGCGGCGGCGTCGCTGCCCGCCGTGGGCCCGCTCTCCTTGCTGGTGGAGGTGTCGCCCTGCTTCGCGGCGAGCGGCACCTCGTCCAGCAGCGAGTTCGGGACCTGGTTCGAGGTCGCCGCCGTGGCCTGGTCCGCGACCGCCGGGGTCGGCGTGCCGTACACCCGGCCGGTCTTCGGGTCGAGGTACACCGGCGTCGAGTTCGCGATCATGCCGAGTGCCTGCGCGTTGCGGGCCAGGTTCTGCGGCGAGTCGAGGACCCGCAGCTCCTCGGACAGCGACTGCTGCGTGCGGGAGAGGTTCGTCTGCTCC
The DNA here is from genome assembly GCF_044745045.1 of Curtobacterium sp. NPDC087082. NCBI lineage: Bacteria > Bacillati > Actinomycetota > Actinomycetes > Micrococcales > Microbacteriaceae > Curtobacterium > Curtobacterium sp. NPDC087082. Next base: position 34,953 of record NZ_JBIUZN010000006.1, read on the forward strand.
GCGCTGAGGGAGTTCAGCGTGTACGCGCCCTGGCTGAGCACCATGCTGATGCCGAGCTGCGCGAGGAGCAGGATGCCGAGGGCGGCCACCGCCACCACGGCGTACGCGATGCGCGGGCGGGCACGGCGCTGGGCCTTCGTCGGGGTGACCTCGACGAGCTCCGGCCGGTTCTGCCGCGTCGGACGCGGGGCGCGGGACGGGACGACGGCGGGGTCGACGAGTGCGAGGTTCGTGCTCATGTCACTTCCGGATCCGCTCGGCCGCGCGCAGGCGCACGGGGGTTGCTCGTGGGTTGGCGGCGCGTTCGGCTTCGTCGGCCAGCTCGGCGCCCTTGACGACCAGTTCGTACGTCGGCCGGTGCTCGGGCAGTTCGACCGGCAGGCCAGCGGGTGCGCTCGACTTCGTCCGTGCGGTCAGCGCCCGCTTGACGATGCGGTCCTCGAGCGACTGGTATGACTCGACGACGATGCGGCCACCGACCGCGATGGCGTCGAGCGCTGCCGGGATCGCCCGTTCGAGCACGCTCAGTTCGGCGTTCACCTCGATGCGCAGCGCCTGGAACACGCGCTTCGCGGGGTGGCCCTGGCGCTGGATGGCCACCGGGGTCGCGTCGTGCAGGACCTGCACGAGGTCACCGGACATCTCGAACGGGGCGGTCGCCCGTCGCTCGACGATCGCCCGGGCGTAGCGTCCGGCGAGCTTCTCCTCGCCGTAGCGCTGGAAGATCCGGCGCAGCTCGCCCTCGTCGTAGGTGGCGAGGACGTCGGCGGCGGTCTGCCCCTCGGTCCGGTCCATCCGCATGTCGAGCGGCGCGTCCTGGCTGTACGCGAAGCCGCGCTCGGCCCGGTCGAGCTGCAGGGAGCTGACGCCGAGGTCGAACAGGACGCCGTCGACCTCGTCGAAGCCCTCGCCCTCGATCGCGTCGACGATGCCGTCGTAGACCGTGTGCACCAGGCGGACGCGGTCACCGAAGCGGGCGAGCCGCTCCTCCGCGATGCCGAGCGCGTCGGTGTCGCGGTCGAGGCCGATGAGCGTCAGCTCAGGGAAGCGCTCGAGCAGCCCCTCGGAGTGGCCGCCCATGCCGAGCGTCGCGTCGACCACGACCTTGCCCGGCCCCTCGAGGGTGGGCGTGAAGAGGTCGACGATGCGCTCGAGCATCACCGGGGTGTGGGGGAAGCGCTGTGCGCCCGTCTCGTTCTCGGCCATGTGCAGCCCCTCGTCCTCCGGGCCGCGGGTCCGGATCCCCATCCATGCGACCTGACACCGGGGAAGGGGTGTCAGGGATGCACGGCTGGGAGTCCCGATCCACGGATCAGAAGATCCCCGGGATCACCTCCTCGTCGTTGTCGGCGAAGCCCTCTTCGACTTCTGCGTAGTAGGCCTCCCACGCGGGGGTCGACCAGATCTCGGCACGGTCACCGGAGCCGATGACCGTCAGGTCCCGCTCGAGCCCCGCGTACTCGCGGAGGTTCTGCGGGATGGTGACGCGGTTCTGCTTGTCGGGCTGTTCCGCGCTCGCTCCGGAGAGGAACAGGCGCATGTAGTCCCGGGTGCGCTTCGAGGTCATCGGTGCGGTGCGGATGCGCTCGTGCAGTTGCTCGAACGTGTCCGCGCTGAAGACGACGACGCAGCGCTCCTGGCCGCGGGTCATCACGAGGCCCCCGGACAGTTCGTCCCGGAACTTGGCGGGGAGGATCACGCGACCCTTCTCGTCGAGCTTCGGGGCATGGGTACCGAGCAGCACGTCGGGCCTCCCCTCCGCTCCACCGGACCGTTGTATCCCCCACTTTACTCCACTCCCCTCCCCATGGCGCGGAAATCATTCCCGAAATCGCCGTCGTGCCCTGTTTTGGGGTCGATGGAGGCTCAGTTCTGGTGCGCTCGAGCGCAGAGAGGCCCGAATCCGCGGGGATCGAGGACCCGGTGGAGGGATGTGGAGCGCGTGGAGGGAAGTGGAGGACTTCCACAGCTCCGGGGCGCGCTCGCGCGGCGCGGCGGCGGCTCCCGCGGCCCGTGCCGCTCGTGCCGCTCGCCCTCGCGGCTCGTGCCGGTCGCCGAGCGGGCGGAATCGGTCGCTCGGCGGCGCCGAGCGGGACGTTTCGCGCCCGCTCGGCGACTGGCCGGCGGCGTGTTGCGCCCGTTCAGCGGGCACCTGCGGGACGGGAGGCGCGGTGCGGCGCCGACCCGCGCCTCCCGTCCGATGGCACGCGCGGTCTCCCGCGAGCGGGCACGATCTGCCGCGCGCGGACCACCGAGCGGGCACGATCGGCCGCCGCGCGGGCTCGAGCGGGACGTATTTCGCCCGGTCGCCGAGCGGTCACGACCCGCCGCGCGCGGACCCCCGAGCGGGCGGGATCGGCCGCCGCGCAGCCTCGAGCGGGACCCATTTCGCCCATTCGCCGAGCGGGCACAGTCGGCCGCCGCGCCGGCTCGAGCGGGACCGATTTCGCCCGGTCGCCGAACGGGTCGCGGCGTGTTCCGCACAGTCGGCGCGGCGCCTGCCCGCCCCGGCGCACCCCCACCCGCCGCCGGACGCACGAAACGGGGCCGGCCCCGAAGGACCGACCCCGTGGAGGAGTGTGGAGGGCCGCTAGCCCTGGTTGTCGTTCCGCTTGTCCCAGCGGTCGTTCATCCGGTCCATGAAGGACCCGCCGCCGCCCTGACTCGGCCGCGAGGCTCCGCCCGTCGACGGCTTGCCGGCCCGAGGCGCCTTCGCCTTGGGGGCTCGCATGCCGGGACGCAGCGCGAAGAGGACTCCGGCCAGCATCACGACGAAGCCGAGGATCCCGATGAGCGGCTGGCGCATGACCAACCCGACGATGACGATGGCGACGCCGGCGAGTGCTCCAAGCACCCCGAGCGTGATCGACGTGTACGTCGGACGACCCTGGCGACGCGTGACACGCGCGACGAAGTCGGAGTCATTCTGGTAGAGGCTGCGCTCCATCTCTTCGAGGAGGCGCTGCTCTTGCTCCGAGAGTGGCATCTTTGTTCCCTCTGTTCCTGGGATCGACGCGTGGTTGAGGTGGACCGAGTCTACGACTCGACCGCTCCACTAGGGTAGGGAGTGTGGCTGAGAGTACGCGATTAGTGGACCTCGTGTCGGCGCGGATCGATCGGGCGCTGGACGACCAACGGGAACGGCTCGCCGCGATCAGTCCGGACCTGGCTCCGTTCGACCAGTACGCGCGGGATCTGCTCGCCGGGGGCAAGCGGTTCCGGGCACTGTTCTGCTACTGGGGCTGGCAGTCCGTCGCGGGGCGGTCGGGCTCGTTCGACCCGCTCGGCGAGGGGTCCCGGCAGACCACGGCCGAGGCGATCGTCACGGTCGCGGCCGCGCTCGAGATCTTCCACGCCGCGGCGCTCGTCCACGACGACATCATGGACCGCTCGGACACCCGTCGCGGGCGTCCGGCAGCGCACCGCCGGTTCGAGTCCCTGCACGAGGAGTCGGGCTGGGTCGGCGACCGGGCGCTCTACGGCACGAACTCGGCCCTGCTGCTCGGCGACCTCCTGCTCTCCCTGAGCGACTCGGTCTTCGACGAGGGGCTCGCCCTGCTCGACCCCGCGCGGGGCCGCATCGTCCGCCAGGAGTTCCACACCATGCGCCTCGACGTCACGGCGGGGCAGTACCTCGACGTGCACGAGGAGACCGCCTGGCCGACCATCGACGAGGACGAGCACCTCGTCCGTGCCCAGCGCGTCATCGTCTTCAAGTCCGCGAAGTACTCGATCGAGGCCCCGCTCGTGATCGGTGCCCTCGTGGCCGGGGCATCGGACGCGCAGCTCGAGGGGCTCCGGGCGTTCGGCCTCCCCCTCGGCGTCGCCTACCAGCTCCGCGATGACATGCTCGGCGTCTTCGGCGACCCCGAGGTCACCGGCAAGCCCGCCGGCGACGACCTGCGCGAGGGCAAGCGCACCGTCCTCATCGCCTCGGCCCGCAAGGCGTTGCCGAGTGGTCCGCGGCAGTTGCTCGACGAGCTCCTGGGCGACCCGGACCTCGACGAGGCGCAGGTCCAGATGCTCCGCGCGACGCTCACCGAGTCCGGTGCGGTCGCCGCCGTCGAGCGGTCCATCGAGCGGCACGTGCAGCGCGCGAAGGCCGCCATCGAGGCGGCACCGCTGACGCCGTCGGCGCGCGAACAGCTCGTCGCGCTTGCCGACACGGTCAGCCGCCGCTCCGCGTAGACGCCCCCACCTGCATGCCAGGAGGCACGGTGCCGGCTGGCACCGCGCCTCCTGGACCCGACGTGGGAACCGCTAGAGCAGCGACTGGGCGACGCGACGCACCTCGGCCTTGCGGCCGGCGCGCAGCGCGGCGATCGGCGAGGTGCCCATCGCGTCGTCGACGGAGAGCATCCAGCGGACGGCCTCGTCGTCGGTGAAGCCGTTGTCGGACAGGACGATGAGCGTCCCGCGGAGTTCCGGCAGGGGCTCGGTGTCGTCGAGGAACTCGCTCGGCACACGCAGGACACCGTCGATGCGCGCGGCCAGCAGCGTCTTCTGCTCGAAGAGCCGGTGGACGCGTCCGGGGCTCACCCCGAGCAGGTCCACCAGGTCGGGGACGGTCAGCCATCGCTCGGAAAGGGTCGTGTCGTCGATGGGTGCAGCACTCACAGGCCCCATGTTGCCAGAGTGCGACGGGGCGTCACACCGACTCGTTCGTCACATTCGTCACACACGCAACATCCGACTCTCTGGTTGACTTGGGAATCACGCCATGCCAGCGTGGGAACACCTGTGAGTGCGCACGCACGTGCAACGGCTCACCGCTCGAACAGGAGACACCGTGGACAACGCTGCAGACGAAGACGCCCGGCGCGCACGATCCGCCCGGTTCGCGACCATGCCCATCGTCCTCGCGGGGACGATCGCGGTGACCGCCGGACTCACCGGCCCGGTCGCCCACGCCGAACCGCGCCACGACGACGACAACCGCAACAAGCGGCACGTCGACGAGGACCGCACGGTGACCGATCGACCGGTCTTCGAGACCGCGGTCGCCCGTCCGTCGCAGGCCACCGTGACCACGGTCGCCGCCGTCTCGACGAAGGCGCCCGCCACGGCTGTGCCCACGAACTACACCGTCCGTCAGGGCGACACCGTGTCGGGCATCGCCGCCCGCTACGGCCTGTCCGCGCAGGAGGTCCTCGTGCGCAACGGCCTCGGCTGGAACACGATCATCCACCCCGGGCAGACGCTGCACCTCTCCTCGACACCGGCGGTCAGCACGGCGTCGGCGACGACCTCGGCCACGGGCAGCTACCACGTCAAGCAGGGCGACACGGTGTCCGGCATCGCCTCGCGCGTCGGTGTGTCGACCACGGCGCTCCTCAGCGCGAACAAGCTCTCCCAGCGCTCGGTGATCTACCCCGGGCAGACGCTGCGGGTGCCGACCGCGGGTGCGACGGCAGCGCCGGTGGCGGCGGTCACGTCCGCTCCGGCCTCCACCTCCGGCAGTGTGTCGTCGGCCCGGGCCGGCAGCGTGAAGATCGGGACGGGTGACACCATCGCCTCGATCGCGGCCTCGCACGGCGTGACGGTCTCGGCGCTCCTCTCGGCGAACGGACTCACCTACACGAGCACGATCTACGCCGGCAAGACGCTCGTCCTGCCGTCGTCGGGCCCGTCGCTCTCCGCCGAGCAGCGGGGCAACGCGGCGACGATCGTGGCGGTCGGCCGTTCCCTCGGGGTGTCCGACCACGGGATCGTCATCGCCCTCGCCGCGGCGATGCAGGAGTCGAGCCTGCGCAACCTCTCCCACGGGGACCGCGACTCGGTCGGGCTGTTCCAGCAGCGGCCGAGCCAGGGTTGGGGGTCCGCTGCGGCCCTCCAGGACCCGGCGACGGCGGCGAAGCGGTTCTTCACGGGCAACCCCGGGCACACCCGCGGGCTGCTCGACATCGCCGGGTGGTCGTCGATGAACGTCACGACCGCGGCGCAGGCCGTGCAGGTGTCGGCGTACCCGAAGGCGTACGCGCAGTGGGAGAAGACCGCGCAGAGCCTGCTGGCGTCGCTCTGAGCCTGGCCGCCGGGCCGTCGCGCGCGCTCGCACGCCCGTCCGCCGGGCCGTCGCGCGCGCTCGCACGCCTGGCCGCTCGGCGGAACCGAGTCATCCGCAAGATCGAGATTCGGTCACGACCGGAGCGTCAGTGCGGGTCCGTGCAGTCCCGATTCGTAGAATGCCGCCGATGACCACCAACGCCGCCACGGATCCGATGATCGGTCGCATGATCGATCACCGGTACCGCGTACGCTCCCGCATCGCGCGCGGCGGCATGGCGACCGTGTACCTGGCGACCGACGTGCGGCTCGAGCGGCGCGTCGCGATCAAGATCATGCACGGCCACCTGGCGGACGACCAGGCCTTCCGGGAGCGCTTCATCCAAGAGGCCCGGTCCGCCGCCCGGCTCTCCCACCCGAACCTCGTCGGCGTGTACGACCAGGGCGCCGAGGACGACACGGCGTACATCGTCATGGAGTACATCCCGGGCATCACGCTCCGCGACCTCCTGCAGGAACACCACGCGCTGACGCCCGAGCAGGCGACCGACATCCTCCGGGCCGTCCTCGCCGGGCTCGCCTCGGCCCACCGCGCCGGCATCGTCCACCGCGACCTCAAGCCCGAGAACGTCCTGCTCGCCGACGACGGCCGCATCAAGCTCGGCGACTTCGGTCTCGCCCGTGCGACCACGGCGAACACCGCGACCGGGGCGGCCCTGCTCGGGACGATCGCGTACCTCTCCCCCGAGCTCGTGACGCGCGGCGCCGCCGACTCCCGCAGCGACATCTACGCGCTCGGCATCATGCTCTACGAGATGCTCACCGGCGAGCAGCCCTACAAGGGCGAGCAGCCGATGCAGATCGCCTACCAGCACGCCAACGACTCGGTCCCCGCGCCGAGCGCCGCCGTCGCCGGGGTCCCGCCGGAGCTCGACGACCTCGTCGCATGGTCCACCGCCCGCAACCCGGACGACCGGCCGCGCGACGCCCGCGAGATGCTCGACCACATGTCGGGCGACCAGCAGCGTGCCACCGGTCAGTACCGCACCGCCGTGCTGCGGCCCGAGAACGCGACCGCGATAATCCCCGCCGGGTCCGCGACGCCGACCTCGGCGGACTCGGGCGACGCCACCACCATCCTCGAACCGGCCCAGCGTTCGTCGGCCCAGCAAGCCGGCGGCCGCGGTGGCCGGAACGCGCCGGGTCCCCGCCGGACCGGGTCGCAGCCAGGAGCCCTCTCCCCCGCCGGACAGCGGCTCGCCGACAAGTCGACCAAGCGTCGCAAGCGCGGGTGGATCATCCTCGTCGTCGTCCTCGTGCTCATGGCGATCGGCGGCTCGATCGGCTGGGCGCTCGGACCCGGACCGTGGGGCAACGTCCGCATCCCCGAGGTCACCGGCAAGTCCGTCTCGCAGGCACGACAGCTCCTCGAGGCGCAGGGCCTCCACACGGCGTCGTCGACCGCGACCCGCTTCGATGCCGTCGTCGCGAAGGGCCAGGTCTCCACGACCAAGCCCGCCGCCGAGCGCGAGGTCCGCAAGGGCACCTCGGTGCAGATCGTCGTGTCGAACGGGCCGAAGATGATCTCCCTGCCGGCCATCGTCGGGCAGCCGCTCTCCACCGTCACCGCGGCGCTCGACGATGACTTCCAACTGCAGGACGACCAGTACCAGTTCTCCGCCGACGCCCCGAAGGACACCGTCATCGCCGCGACGGGTCTCGGCACCGACGGCCAGACGATCGACCTCTCGACGGTCGAGACCTACGGTGAACGCGGCCCGGTGACGCTCACGGTCTCCCTCGGCGCGGTCCCGGACGTGGTCGGCAAGTCCGTGAGCGACGCCACGGCGACGCTCGACACGGTGGGGCTCACGCTCGGCTCGCAGGACGGCCAGTTCAGCGACGACGTGCCCGAGGGGCAGATCATGTCTGCGAAGGCCCAGGACGACCCCGTCGTGCGCGGCTCCGCGATCGACGTCGTCGTGTCCAAGGGTCGGGCGCCCATCACGCTGCCCGATGTGCACGGGAAGACGATCAACGACGCCACCTCGACGCTCGACGCGCTCGGGCTCAAGGTCTCGGTGCCGGACTGCACGAACATCCTGTGCGGCTTCTACGACTGGAAGGCCTCGCTCCCCGTCGAGTCCACGGACCCGGCGGCCGGCACGACGGTGCACCGCGGCGACACGATCACGCTCGCCTACAAGCAGTAGGCGAACCGCGCGGCGGCGAGTCTCGGCCCCGCGGACAGTTCCGCGCCCTCGCGCGGCCCGAACTGTCCGCCGGGCCGAGTCTCGGCCCCGGCCGCAAGCGCGTGACGGACGGGAGGCGCGGTGCGGGCTGGCACCGCGCCTCCCGTCCGCCGCTTGTGGCGACCACGGCGCGAAAGCGACAGACGCGCGCATCGCGACGCGGCCCGTGCCGCCGAGGCGACAGGGTCCCGCGGAGACCCCGCAGGACCCTGTCGCTTTCGCACGCCGCGGCCGTCGGCGGCGCTGCGAGACTCGGCCCGCACGACGGTGTCACGAGCGCGCGCGGACGGGAGGCGCGGTGCGGGCTGGCACCACGCCTCCCGTCCCACGGTCATGGCGACCACGGCGCGAAAGCGACAGACGTGCGCATCGCGACGCAGCCCGTGCCGCCGAAGCGACAGGGTCCCGCGGAGACTCCGCAGGACCCTGTCGCTCTCGCGAATCGCTGGCGCCCTACGCGCTACGCGCTACGCGCGCACGTGCGGGTGGGCGCCGAGCTCCTCGGCGACCAGGAACGCCAGCTCGAGCGACTGCATGTGGTTCAGCCGCGGGTCGCACAGGGACTCGTAGCGGGTCGCGAGGGTGGCCTCGTCGATCTGCTCCGAGCCACCCAGGCACTCCGTGACGTCGTCACCGGTGAGCTCGACGTGCATGCCGCCCGGGTACGTGCCGACCTCGCGGTGGGCCTCGAAGAAGCCGAGGACCTCGTCCACGACGTCGTCGAACCGGCGGGTCTTGTACCCGGTCGGCGTCGTCAGGCCGTTGCCGTGCATCGGGTCCGTCACCCACAGCGGGTTGGCGTCCATGCCCTTGATCGCCTCGAGCAGCTTCGGCAGCTCGTCGCGGATCTTGCCGGCGCCCATGCGGGTGATGAACGTCAGGCGCCCCGGCTCGCGGTTCGGGTCGAGCTTGTCGACCAGGGCCTTCATGTCGTCGACCGAGGTCGTCGGGCCGAGCTTGACGCCGATCGGGTTCCGCACGCGGGACAGGAAGTCCACGTGGGCGCCGTCCAGGTCGCGGGTGCGCTCACCGATCCAGATGAAGTGTCCGGAGGTGTCGTAGGCGAGCCCGGACCGCGAGTCGATCCGGGTCATCGGGCGCTCGTAGTCCATGAGCAGCCCCTCGTGCGAGGCGTAGAACTCGACGTGCTTCAGCTCGTCGAAGTCGGCCCCGCAGGCGTCCATGAAGCGGATCGCGCGGTCGATCTCCTTCGCGAGGTGCTCGTACCGGGCGTTCGCCGGGTTCGACGCGAAGCCCTTGTTCCACGAGTGCACCTGGCGCAGGTCGGCGAACCCGCCCTGCGTGAAGGCACGGACGAGGTTCAGGGTCGACGCAGCGGTGTGGTAGCCCTGCACGAGGCGTCGGGGGTCGGCCTGGCGGCTCTCCGGGGTGAAGTCGTAGCCGTTCACGATGTCGCCGCGGTAGGCGGGCAGCGTGACGTCGCCGCGGGTCTCGAAGTCGCTCGAGCGCGGCTTGGCGAACTGCCCGGCCATGCGGCCCATCTTGATGACGGGCATCGACGCACCGTAGGTGAGCACGACGGCCATCTGGAGGATGGTCTTCACACGGTCGCGGATCGAGTCCGCCGTGGCACCGGCGAAGGTCTCGGCGCAGTCGCCGCCCTGCAGCAGGAACGCCTTGCCCTGGGCCGCCGACGCGAGCCGTTCACGCAGCTTGTCGACCTCGCCCGCGAAGACGAGCGGGGGCAGCGTGGCGATCTCGGCCGAGGCGGCCTCGGCCGCGCTGGCGTCCGGCCACGTGGGCTGCTGCTTGATCGGGAGCGTCCGCCAATAGTCGAGGCCCTCGATCACGTCCGGATCCTGCAGGGCGACGAAGTCGGTCGACTCGAACAAGGGTGGTACCTCTCGAAGGGATGGCCGTCCGGGCGGATGCCGGAACCATCGAATCCTAACGTGCCGAGGTGCCCCGCCCATTCCGCGTGACCTTGCCGCGGAGGACCTGCTCGCGCGCCGTGCTCGCACGCTCCTTGACACTCGTCGCGTACACGTCGACGTACTCCTGGCGGCTCAGCCCGGCGAGCTCGTGCATGACCTCGTCGGTGACGCTGCGGAGGATGAAGCGGTCGGTCTCGAAGCCCTCGAAGCGGGAGAAGTCGAGGGGCTTGCCGAAGACGACGCCCACGCGCTTGAACTTCGGGAAGCGCTGCCCGATCTGCTGCACCTCGCGCGTGCCGACCATGGCGACGGGGACGACGGTGACGCGCCCCTCGAGGATCATGCGGGCGATGCCGGTGCGGCCCCGGTAGAGCTTGCCGTCCGGGCTGCGGGTGCCCTCGGGGTAGATGCCGAGCTGCTCACCCCGGGCGAGGACCTGCAGGCCGGTCCGGAGCGACGCCTCGGACGCCTTGCCGCCGGAGCGGTCGATGGGCAGCTGGCCGATGGCGTTGAAGAACGTCTTCGTCGCCCAGCCCTTGAGCCCGCGACCCGTGAAGTAGTCGCTCTTCGCCAGGAACGACAGCCGGCGGTCGAGCACGGCCGGCAGGATCACCGAGTCGATGAACGAGATGTGGTTGGACGCGAAGATCACCGGTCCCTTCGCGGGGACGTGCTCACGGCCGACGACCCAGGGCCGGAAGAGCGTGAGGATGAGCGGCCCGAGCAGGAAGTTCTTCAGCAGCCAGTAGGTCATCGTCGACTCCGAGACGGTGGGGTGGTGCGACCCTACGCCGTGCGGGCGTGGATCCGAGCGAGGTCGGCCGCGCCGACGACACCGGCGTCGTTGACGAGCTCGGCGATCACGAAGTCCGGCTCCGGGTGGTAGCCCCGGGCCGGCAGGTTGTTGAGGTAGGCCTGCTTGATCGGGTCGAGCAGCCGGTCCCCCGCGCTCGCAACGCCGCCGCCGAAGACGAAGAGCTGCGGGTCGAGCACGGCGGACAGCGAGGCGCAGGCCTCGCCGAGGTGCCGACCGAGTCGCCGCAGGGCCGCGAGGGCACCCGGGTCGTCGGCCAGGATCAGGTCGCCGACGATGTGCCCGTCGAGCTCCCCGCCGTTGGCCGCACGGGCGTCGGCGAGGGCGGAACCGATGCCGCCGGCGTCCGCGACGTCGTTCGCCATGCGCTGCAGGGCACGACCGGAGCCGTACTGCTCGATGCAGCCGCGGGCGCCGCAGCCGCACGGGAGGCCGTTCGGCACGATCCGGAGGTGGCCGATCTCGCCACCGGTGCCGAAGCCCCCGCGGAAGAGGCGGTCCTCGGTGACGATCGCACCGCCGACGCCGGTTCCGATCGTGAGCATGGTCATGTCGGACACGAGCCGTCCGGCACCGAAGCGGAACTCCGCCCAGCCCGCCGCGTTGGCGTCGTTGTCGACGGTGATGTGCAGGTCACCGATGCGCTGCTGCAGCTTCTGGCGCAGCGGCTCGTTCCGCCACCGGATGTTCGGCGTGTAGTAGACGATCGACTGCGAGGCGTCGATGAAGCCCGGCGCGGCGACGCCCACCGCGCTGACCTCGTTCGCGGCGCGCAGTCGCGAGACCATCGCGACCACGTCGTCGAGCATGGCGTCCGGGTCCGCAGCGTTGGTGGCCACCCGGTCCTCGGCGACGATCTCGCCCAGCTCCGTGACGACCGCTCCCGCGATCTTGGTGCCCCCGATGTCGATTCCGATGGCGTGCACGAGGAACGAGCCTACCGGTTCCCTGCGTCCACACGGAACGCTCGACACCGCGCCCTATGCTGGCGGTGTCGCCTCGACGATGAGGCGCACTCGAATCGAACCGGCCGACAAGGGAGTCACCGTGAACGATCAGCGGCACCCAACACCGATCACCGCACCCGACCACGGCTCGGCTGCCCGACTGCTCTCCGAGCGGGCGCGGGCGACACCGGACCGTCCGATCCTCGCCGAGCGCCGCGGCGACACCTGGACCCCGATCAGCGCGGCCGACGTCGAACGTCGGGTCCGCGGGATCGCGAAGGGCTTCGTCGCCGCAGGCCTCGAGCCCGGCGCGCACGTGGCGATCCTGTCGCGCACCCGCCTCGAGTGGACGCTCGTCGACTTCGCCGTGTGGACCGCCGGCCTCGTCTCGATCCCGGTCTACGAGACCAGCTCCCCCGACCAGGTGCGCTGGATCCTCTCCGACTCCGAGGCCGTCGCGATCGTCGTCGAGCAGGAGGAGCACGCCCGCCGTGTCGCGTCGATCGCACCGGACCTGCCGCACCTCGGCCAGCACTGGACGATCGACGGCGGCGGGCTCGACGACCTCGTCCGCCTCGGCGAGGACGTCACCGACGCCGAGCTCGACGCCCGCACCGTCGACGTGCACGGCCACGACGACGCCACGATCATCTACACCTCGGGGACGACGGGCCGGCCGAAGGGCTGCGTGCTCCGGCACGACAACTTCACCGCGACCGTGGAGGGCGCGTCGGAGGCGATGCCCGAGGTCGTCGCCGACGACGCCTCGACGCTGCTGTTCATCCCGATGGCCCACGTCTTCGCCCGGTTCATCGCGGTGATGTCCGTCTCCGCGGGCGTCCTCGTCGGCCACGAGCCGGACACGAAGGACCTCATGCACGCGGTGTCGACGTTCAAGCCGTCGTTCCTGCTCGCCGTCCCGCGCGTGTTCGAGAAGATCTACAACTCCGCCGAGCAGAAGGCCGACCTCGGCGGCAAGGGGCGGATCTTCCGCGCCGCAGCGAAGACCGCGGTCGCGCACTCCGAGGCCCTCGCGAGCGGGAAGGTCCCGCTCGGACTCGCCCTCCGGTTCAAGCTCTTCGACCGGCTCGTCTACACCAAGCTCCGCGACGCGATGGGCGGCCGCGTCCGCTACGCCGTGAGCGGCTCGGCACCGCTCTCCCCGCGGCTGTCGCACTTCTTCCGGTCGATCGGGGTGCTCATCCTCGAGGGGTACGGCCTCACCGAGACGACCGCTCCCGCGACCGTGAACCGAGCCGGGGAGCTCCGGATCGGCAGTGTCGGCCGCGCGCTCCCGGGCGTCGAGATCCGGATCGCCGAGGACGACGAGATCCTCATCCGCGGCGTCGACGTCTTCGACCGCTACTGGCGGAACGACGAGGCCACCGCGAAGGCCCTCGTCGACGGCTGGTTCCGGACCGGCGACCTCGGCCGGCTCGACACCGACGGCGTCCTCACCGTGACCGGCCGCGCCAAGGAGCTCATCGTCACCGCCAGCGGCAAGAACGTCGCACCGGCACCGCTCGAGGACGGCATCCGCGAGCACCCGCTCATCGGACAGGTCGTCGTCGTCGGCGAGGGCAAGCCCTTCGTCGCCGCCCTCGTCACGCTCGACCGGGACATGCTCGCCGGCTGGTGCGAGACGCGCGGGATCACCCCGGCGCTCACCGCGCACGAGGCCGCCTACGACGAGCGGGTCCACCAGGCCGTGCAGGAGGCGATCGACGCCGCCAACCAGCGCGTGTCACGTGCCGAGTCGGTCCGGTCGTTCACGGTGCTCGACACCGACCTCACCGAGGCGTCGGGGCACCTCACGCCGAAGCTGACGATCAAGCGTGCGGTCGTCCTGAAGGACTTCGCCGCCGACGTCGAGCACATCTACTCGGGGTCGAAGGTGCAGACCACCGCGACGCCCGTCGTCGAGGGTCGCCGCCGCCGGGGCTAGGTCCGCGACGCGTGCCAGGAGGCGGGGGGGGGGGGGGGGGGGGGGGGGCCGCCCCCCCCCCCGGGGGCGCCCCCCCGCCGGGCCGGCGCCCCCGGGGCGGGGGCCCCCCCCCCCCCCCCCCCCCCCCCGCGGGGGGGGGGGGGGGGGGGGGCGGGCGCGCGCGCGGGCCCCCCCCCCCCCCCGGTGCGGGGGGGGGGGGGGGGGCCCCCCCCCCCCCCCCCCCGGGGGGGGGGGGGGGGGGGCCCCCCCCCCCCCCCCCCCTCCCGTCTGTCGTCCCGTCCTAGACCTGCTGGCCGTTCAGCCAGATCGGGCCGGCCGGCCAGTCCTCGAGCCGCTCGGCGACGGGGAGCACCATCCAGCCGCCTTGGTCGGTCATCGGCAGCCCGGCGCCCTCGGCCGTGAACGCCGTGTAGTCCGCGACGACGTCGTCGAACACGTGCCAGCCGAGGTTCGCGTAGAACGGCACCCGGTTCTCACCGGCGCCGAGGAACCCGTACGGCACCGCCAGCCCCTCGAGCACGGCGTGCGCACGCTCCATCAGGTCGCGGCCCTTGCCGGTGCCCTGCAGTCGTGGCGACACCGCGACGAGGCCGGTGTCGCCGACGAGCACGTCCCGGCCGCCGACGGTGATGAACATCCGGCGGATCCCGACGTGGGCGAGGACGACGTCGTCGGCGTCACGGGCGAGCACGCGCCGCTCGGGCTGCATGCCCGCCCAGCTGCGGCCGCCCACGTACCAGTGCGACCAGTCGGGGAACGCCTGCCCCAGGAGCGCTGCGATCGCCTCGTGGTCGGGGAGCGACAGCGTGCTCTCCTCGACCACCTCCCACCGGATGTCCTCAGTCACGGGTCCATCCTGCCGGAGACCGCCCGTAACGGTGCGGGTGGTCAGCCGCGACCCGGTGCCGTGACCTCGATCCGGTTCGCCCACGGGTCCTCGAAGGCGACCGTCCGACCGTCGTCCGCCGACCGCACCCCGGAGTCGTGCATCCGCTCGACCAGGGCGCCGAGGTCGTCCGCGCCGGGGACCTCGATCCGGACGAGACCGAGTCCGAGCGCGAGCTGGCGGCGTCCGGCACCGCGCGAGTTCCACGTGTTCATCGCCATGTGGTGGTGGTAGCCGCCAGCGCTGACGAACAGTGCCTCACCCCAACCGGCCGTGGTCGCGAAGCCGAGCCGGTCGACGTAGAACTCCTTGGCGGTGGCGACGTCCCCGACCGACAGGTGCACGTGGCCGACACGTCCGGGGCGTGCTGCTGCGCCGTCGAGGGCGTCCTGCGTGAGGTGCTCCTGCAGGAAGGCGTTCGGGTCGACGGAGATGGTGGCCATGTCGACCATGCCGTGCGTCCACGACCACTCGGTGCGGTCGCGGTCCCAGTAGAGCTCGACGCCGTTGCCCTCGGGGTCGGTGAAGTAGAAGGCGTTGCTGACGAGGTGGTCGGCGCTGCCCGTGAAGGTCTGCGGGTACCGGGTCGCGACGGAGTAGAGCGCGGCGGCCAGGTCGGCCTTCGTGTCGAACAGGATCGCGGTGTGGAACAGGCCGGCGTCGTGCGGCCCGGCGTGCTGCATCGACGGCGCGTGCTCGAGGATGACGATCGGGGTCGTGCCCCGCCCGAGCACCGCCACACCGCCCTCGTTCGACAGGAGGGACAGCCGCACGCCGTCGCGGTAGTAGGCGATCATGCGGTCGAGGTCGGCGACCCGGAGCGTCACGGCGCCCATCGAGGTGTCGGCGGCGAGGAGGTCCTGCGTGGTCATGCGACCAGTGTGCGCCCATTTGGTTGACGCGTCAACCAAATTGGCGTGACGTCTGCCATCGCACACGTGGCGTGTGCCATCGCGAGCACGGCGCGTGCCATCGCACTCGGTGTCCTGTCGGCTGCGCGGCCCCGGGCCGGGCCAAGATGGAGGGATGCCACGCACACGACGACTGCCGGACCGAGCGGACGGCCGCGGTGGTGGCCGTCCGGACCGCCGCGACCTGCCGATCGAGCAGATGCGCGACCGGATGTCGTCGTACGTCTACGGCAACATCACCGTGCTCGCCGCCGCGATCGCCGTGGACCCCGCCGCGATCCACCACGGCTCGGCGGTGTGGGCGGTCCTCGGCACCGCGGTGCTCACGTACCTCGCGCACGTGCTGTCGCACCTGGTCGCGCACGGGCTCGGGGACGACGACGCGTCCGACGACGTCCGTCGCGAGTCCGTGGTCACCATCGTCCGCAACGCGAACCCGATCGCCACGTCCGGCCTCATCCCCGCGGTGCTGTACGCCGTCGCGTGGATCGGCTGGCTGCCCGCGTCGTGGGCGCAGACGGCCGCGCTCGTGATCCTCGTGGTCCGCATCGGCATGGTCGGTGTGTTCATGCAGCGGTTCAGCGGCAAGCGGCCGACGTTCCTCGGGCTCTGGGGTGGCATCGTGCTCGCCGCCGTCGCGTTCGTCATCGGTGTCGTCAAGGTGGTGCTGACGCATTGAGCGACGAAGCCGTCCCCGAGCCCCGCAGGCGTGCCCGCTGGAAGTTCCTCCGTGACCTCGCGATCATCGTGGTCGTCGCGCTCCTGGCGTCCTTCCTGGTGAAGTCGTACCTCGTCCGGTCGTTCTTCATCCCCTCGCTGTCGATGGCGAACACGCTCCTGGTCGGCGACCGGGTGCTCGTCAACGAACTCGTCCCCGGAGTGGTGCCGCTCCGACGCGGCGACGTCGTCGTCTTCGAGGACCCGGGCGGCTGGCTCGGGCCCGGGCAGGGGAACGACCTCATCAAGCGGGTGATCGGCCTGCCCGGCGACACCGTGTCGTGCTGCGACGCGCAGGGGCGCCTGTCGGTGAACGGTCACGCGGTCGACGAGTCGTACGTCGTGCTGCAGCCCGGCTCCGACCGGGTCGCGCTGACCGACTTCTCGGTGACCGTGCCGAAGGGCCGGCTGTGGGTGATGGGCGACAACCGGTACGACTCCGCCGACTCCCGTGCGCACGGGACCGTCCCGGTGTCGGACGTCGTCGGTCGGGCGTTCGTCACGACGTGGCCGGTGTCGCGGTGGGCGGTGCTGTCGCGGCACGGCGACGTCTGGGACGCGGTCCCGGACCCGTGATCGACGGCGAACGGCCGACCCGTTGCGCGACGCGGACGGGGGTCTCGCGTGCGCCGGACGGTCACGGTAGCGTTCGGTGGCCCGCCGGACCCGGCGCGCGGATCGTCGAACGGAGGCTCTCGTGACGTCCTCCGACCAGCCGTTCGACTACCGCTCCGGCGGCGACGAGCACGTCTCCCTCCGGAAGATCCGCACCGGTGGGCCGCAGGCAGGCACGATCGGCCCCCGCCCCGACCACGTCGTCTTCGTGCTCGCCAACGGCCGGGCGACGCTGACCGCCGACGACGGCAGCGAGTGGGACGTCGGGCCCGGACGACCGATGATGCTGTCGGCACCCGTCGCGTACGCGTTCGACACCGACGCGACCGCGATGACGCTCCTGCACGTCGCGCCCGCGATGCTCGGCGACGCCGAGGAGCCGTCCGAGTTCGTGCAACCGGACGCCGCCGACCCCGGCGTCGAACCCCTGCTGACCCTGCTGCGCGAGGTGACCGACCGCATCCTCGACCCCGACCTCGACGCCACCGAGCGGGCGGCGCTGAACCGGCGGGTGGCCACGGTCGTGCTGTCAACGTTCACCCGGTCCCGCTCCGACGTCGAGCACCGGCTGCGTCGCGCCATCCGCTTCGTGCACGACCACGCGGACGAGGACCTCGAGGTCGCGGACATCGCCGCCGGCGCGGAGCTCAGCGAACGGGGTCTGCAGGACCTGTTCCGCCGCCGCCTCGCCGTGACACCGATGCGCTACCTCCGCGAGGTCCGTCTCGACCGCGTGCACCTCGAACTCACGTCCCGCCGGGGCGGGGTCGTGACGGTCCGCGACATCGCGCGGCGCTGGCGCTTCGCGCACCTCGGCCGGTTCGCGGCCTCGTACCGGCAGCGGTTCGGCGAGAGTCCGCACCAGACGCTCCGGCGGTCGGGCCGTTCCGAGGGCTGACCAGCCGGACCCCGTCCAGGAGGCGGGGGGGGGGGGGGGGCCCCCCCCCCCCCCCCCGGGGGGCGGGCGGGGCCCCCCGGGGCCCCCCCCCCACCCCCCCCCCCCCCCCCCCCCCCCCCCCCCCCCGGTGGGGGGGGGGGGGGGCGGGGGGGGGTGGGGGGGGGGGTGGCGTGGGGTGTCCGCTGGCCGGGCCGGGGGCCCCGGGGTGCGCGCCCCCCCCCCCCCCGGGGGGGCCCGCGGGCGGGGGGGGGGGGGCCCCGGGGCCCCCGCGCCTCCCGTCCGTCTGCGGTCACGACCACCGCGTCAGGCGGGTGTGCCGGCCCGCTCGCCCTCTCCGGTCCACGACCGGGTGCCGCCGTCGTGCACGGCGAGTCGCGTCCGGTGGCCGGCCGCCGTGCCGCGCGCCCGCGCGATCGCGTCCGCGGCGGACACGAGCGTGAGGTGCGACAGCGCCTGCGGGGTGTTCCCGATGTGGTGGCCGGTCGCGACGTCGATCTCCTCGGAGAGCATGCCGACGTCGTTCGCGTAGCCGACGAGCACGTCCATCAGCCGCTCGGCGTCCTCGACGCGCCCGGACGCGGCGTACTGCTCGACGAGCCAGAAGGAGCACGCGAGGAACGGGTGCTCGCTGCCGGAGAGCCCGTCGAAGCCGGACGAGGTGCGGTACCGGAGCACGAGGCCGTCGTCGCCGGTCCGGAGGTCCTGCTCGATCGCGGCGACGGTCCCGGTCATCCGCGGGTCACCGGGCTTCACGTAGCCGATCTGCGGCAGGACGAGCAGGCTGGCGTCGACCTCGTCGGTGTCGTAGTGCTGGCGGTAGCTGCCGCGCTCGGCGTTCCACCCGTGCTCCTCGATCTCGGCGCGCACCTCGGCGCGGAGGGTCCGCCAGCGGTCGACGGGGCCCTCGAGGCCGAACTCCTCGACGGCTGCGACGCCGCGGTCGAACGCCGCCCAGATCATCGCGCGCGAGTGCGTGAAGTGTCGACGGGGCCCGCGCATCTCCCAGATGCCGTTGTCGGGCTCCTGCCAGTGCTCCTCGACGTACCCGAGCAGGGCGCGCTGGAGTGCCCACGAGTCGGCGTTCTCCTCGACGCCGAGCTCGCGGGCGTCGTGGAGCGCGGCGAGGACCTCGCCGAAGACGTCCCCCTGGTACTGCGTGTAGGCGCCGTTGCCGATCCGGACCGGCGTGGAGCCCGCGTACCCGGGCAGGTTCGGCAGTTCGCGTTCGGGGAGTTCGCGCTCCCCGGCGATGCCGTACATGATCTGCACGTCGGCGGGGTCGCCGGCGATCGCGCGGAGGAGCCAGCCGCGCCAGTGCATCGCCTCGTCGCGGTACCCGTGCGCGATGAGGGACGCGAGGGCGAGCGAGGCGTCGCGGAGCCAGACGTAGCGGTAGTCCCAGTTGCGTTCGCCGCCGGGGTCCTCGGGCAGGCTGGTCGTCGCGGCCGCCACGACACCGCCGGTCTCGGCGTGGGTCATCGCACGGAGCAGGAGGAGCGACCGGCGGGCCGCCTCGGCGTACCGGCCCTCGGTCCGGGCGGTGGCCATCCAGTCCCGCCACCAGCGCACGGTGCGGTGCAGGGCCTCGTCGACGTCGAGGGGCTCCGGCGGCTCGCGGTGCGACGGGTACCAGGTGAGGACGGTGTCGAGCACGTCGCCGTCGTGCACGGCGGTGGTGGCGGTGTGCCGGTGGTCGTCGGCGCGGAAGCGGACGCCGCGGACGATCACGGACCCGGGTCCCGCCGTGGCCAGCAGTGCGGGGTCCTCGTCGCCGCCGATCTGCCGGACCCAGGGCAGTGCGAGGGCGTAGTCGAACCGGATGCGCAGCGTCTGTCGGAGCTCCACGCTGCCGCGGAGCCCCCGCACCCGCCGGACGATCGTCGCCCGGTGCGCACCGATCGGCATGAACTCGGTGACCTCGACCACGCCGGTGCTCGTCGTCCACACGGTCGCGAGCACGAGCGTGTCGTGGTCGTACCGGCGGGTCGCGGTCGCGTCCGGGTCCGTGGGGCGCAGGGTCCAGTGCCCGTGGTCCTCGGTGCCGAGGATCGAGGCGAAGGTCGACGGGCTGTCGAAGCGGGGCAGGCACGCCCAGTCGACGGTGCCGTCGCGCCCGACGAGCGCGGCGGTGTAGGTGTCGCCGATCAGCGCGTGGTCCTCGATGCGGTTGGTCGGTGTGTCAGCCGGGCTCATGGGCCGATCCAACCACCGCCGCCTCGGGAGGCCGGGGTGGTTGCTGAGGGATGGCTCAGGCCGGGTCGTCCGGGTCGGCACGGGTGATGCCGACCCGTGCCAGCTCGGACCACATGCCGGCGCCGTCCGGGGCGTAGACCCAGGGCGCCGAGGACTCGCGCGAGCGTTCCTGGGCGCGGGACCGCCCGCCGGCGAGGACGGCCTCGCTCGTGGAGAGCTGGCGGATGGCGACGCCCGCGACGTTCTCGGGGTGCGCCCGGGCGAACTCGCCGTAGAGGGACTCGTCGTGCTGCCCGTCGTCGCCGACGAGGAGCCACTGCACGTGCGGGAAGTCCTGGGCGAGTCGTTCGAGGTTCTGCTGCTTGTGGAGCTGGCCGCTGCGGAAGAACCGGTCGTGCGTGGGACCCCAGTCGGTGAGCAGCAGGGTGCCGGAGGGGTAGAGGTTCCGGCTGAGGAAGCGCTGCAGCGTCGGCGCGACGTTCCAGGCGCCGGTGGAGAGGTAGACCGTCGGGGCACCGGGGTGCTGCGCGAGGACGCGTTCGTACAGCACCGACATCCCCGGGACGGGCCGGCGCCCGTGCTCCGTGAGCACGAAGGAGTTCCAGGCCGCGAGCATCGGGCGGGGGAGCGAGGTCACCATGACGGTGTCGTCGATGTCCGACAGCAGCCCGAACCGTGTGTCCGGATGCACGATGAAGACGTCGGCCTCGACGTCGCGCATGCCCCCGGCGGACAGCTTGATGGTGCGCCAGCCCGGCTCGAGGTCGATCGGCACGATGGTGTCGACCACGCCGCCGCGGTCGGACTGCACCACGTGCGAGGTCCCGCCGGCGGTGATCGTGACCTCGGCGTCGTCGACCGCGACGCTCGTGAAGCTCCGCCAGCCGCGCACGCCGTAGAAGGAGGCGTCGGATGCGAGGCCCCGACGCGTGAGGAGGACCCGGCAGAGGACGCGGACCCACCCGGGTGCGCCGTAGCCGGTGTACGGGATGACGGTCGGCACCAGCCCCCGGCGGCGCGCCCGGTGCTCGCGGAACTCCTGGACGGCGTCCTCGATGCGGGCCGCCCGGTGGAGGATCGGCTCGGCCAACGACGGCTCGTGGGGCGTCGGGTCGGGCATCGCCCCATCATTCCACGTCCGACCTGGCACACGTACGACCTCACACGTGTACTGGGAGAGTCGCAGCGATATTCCAGCCGGTCTCTGCGACAGTTGTGACCGTCACACCCACATGAGTCGCGCTGTCGGCGCAAGAGGAGAACACGTGCTCGTCACCGAGGTATCGAACGCACTGCCGGGGGGATCATCACTGCTCAGGAACGAGCCGGTCCAAGCCCGCAGTTCGGCGCGCCTCGCCGGCCTCCTCGACGCCGCGGCCGCGGTGATCGACGAGATCGGGTTCGAGCGCCTGACCACCGCGATGGTGGCCGAGCGGGCGGGGGCGTCCATCGGTACCGTCTACCGCTACTTCCCGGACCGCATCGCCGTGGTCGAGGCACTCGCGATCCGGAGCACCCAGCGCCTGGCCGAGCGGTTCATCACCGCCCTCGACACCAGCGAGGCGACGACCTGGCAGGCCGCCTGCGACGCGCTCATCGACGTCACCGCCGAGATGTACCGCACCGAGCCGGGCTTCCGGGCGATCCGCTTCGGCGACGCGGCGGACACCGGCACGGGCGACGCCGAGGACCGGATGGCGGCACTGGGGAGCGCCGTCGCCCACATCATGCACGAGCGGTTCGGCGTGCCGACGGGGGAGCGCATCGAGCGGACCTGGGTGGTCCTCGCCGAGTCGTCGCACGCCGTCCTCGCGCGGGCGCACCGAGACCCGGCGAACCCCGAGACCGCACTGATCGAGGAGTACCGGGCGATGAGCCGCGGGCACCTCGAAGCGGTGATCGCCGCCTCCTGACACGCCGAGCGGCAATCCGACGACGCCTGTCCTCCGAACAGGAGAGACGGGCGTCGTCGCGTCCGGACGCTGCGCACGCGCTGTCCGGGACACGACACACGCCGTCACGGCTGAACGGGTGTCACACCCGACGGGTACTCTCACCCGGAGTCGGGCTACCTCCGAACAGAAGGGCACCCATGATCGAGTTCCGCTCGGTGCGCAAGACCTACCCGGACGGCACCAACGCGGTCGACGACTTCAGCCTCGTCATCCCCTCGAGGACCACGACGGTCTTCGTCGGGTCGAGTGGCTGCGGCAAGACCACGCTCCTCCGGATGATCAACCGCATGGTCGACCCCAGCGCAGGTGCCGTCGAGATCGACGGGGAGGACGTCGCGGGCGTCGACCCGGTCAAGCTCCGCCGCAGCATCGGCTACGTGATGCAGAACGCCGGGCTGCTGCCGCACCGCAAGGTCGTCGACAACATCGCCACGGTGCCGCTGCTGACGGGGGTCCCGAAGGCCGACGCGCGCCAGCGTGCCCTCGAGCTCATGGACACGGTCGGGCTCGACCGTGCCTTCGCGAACCGGTACCCCTCGCAGCTCTCCGGCGGACAGCAGCAGCGCGTCGGCGTCGCCCGCGGACTCGCGGTCGACCCGAACATCCTGCTCATGGACGAGCCCTTCGGTGCCGTCGACCCGCTCGTGCGGAACGACCTGCAGGACGAGCTCATCCGGCTCCAGCGCGAGCTCGGCAAGACCGTGGTGTTCGTCACGCACGACATCGACGAGGCCTTCAAGCTCGGCGACCAGGTCGTCATCCTCAAGAAGGGCGGCGAGATCGCCCAGCTCGGCACCCCCGCCGAGATCCTCGCCGAGCCCGCCGACGACTTCGTCGCGAACTTCATCGGCGCCGGTCGCGGCCGCCGTGCGCTCCGCGTCGAGCAGACGCCGACGGGGCCGATCGTCGTCGACGGTGAAGGACGTGCCGCCGGTGTGCTCACCGGTCCGGTGCAGGTCGTGGACGCGGCCGAGGCAGTGCCCCAGGAGCAGCGGGGCGACGCGTGAACTGGGTCCTCGGCAACACGGACACGATCAGCGACAACCTGATCGCGCACGTCTGGCTGGCGATCCCGCCGATCGTCATCAGCTTCCTGCTGTCCGTCCCGATCGGCCTGCTCGTGTCGCGCCTGCGGAAGCGCAACGGGGTGGCCCGGGGGACGGCCTCGACGATCGTCGTCGTCGCGAGCCTCTTCTACACGATCCCGGCGCTGCCCCTCTTCCTGGTGCTGCCCGCGATCATCGGCACGAGCACCCTCGACCCGGTGAACGTCGTGATCGCGATGACCATCTTCGGCGTGGCCCTGATGGCCCGGTCCGCCGCCGACGCCATCGACGCGGTCGACCAGGACGTCGTGGGGGCGTCCGAGGCGCTCGGGTACTCGCCCGCGCAGCGGTTCTTCAAGGTGGAGCTGCCGCTCGCCGGTCCGGTCCTCCTCGCGGGTATCCGGGTGGTGTCGGTGTCCACGATCAGTCTCATCACGGTCGGCGCGCTCATCGGCGTGCCGAACCTCGGGTTCCTGCTCACCGACGGCCTCAAGCGCGGCATCAGCGCCGAGATCCTCACGGGCATCGTCCTGACCATCGTGCTCGCGCTCGTGTTCGACGCGCTGCTCGTGGCCGTGGGTCGGCTCGCGATGCCGTGGACACGGGGGAGCGGCCGCAACGCCCGTGCCGTCCGACGCCGCGCCGCTGACGACGTCCGAGCGAACGAGGTCTCCGCATGAACCTCTTCGCCCAGGGCATCGCCTGGATCTTCGACCCGGCGAACAACGTCGGGTCCGACGCCGTCGGCGTCCGGCTCTGGGAGCACGTGTGGATCACGTTGCTCACGGTCGCCATCGCCGTCGCGATCGCCGTGCCGGTCGGCCTGCTGATCGGGCACACCGGCAAGGGACGCTCGATCGCGGTGGGCGTCTCCGGCGGCATCCGCGCGCTGCCGACGCTCGGCGTCCTGACGCTGCTCGCACTCTCGATCGGCCTCGGACTCGGGGCGCCGCTCATCGCACTCGTCATCCTCGCGATCCCGTCGGTGCTCGCCGGCGCGTACTCCGGCGTCGAGGCGATCGACCGCGTCGTGATCGACGCCGCCAAGGCGCAGGGAATGACCGGGTGGCAGATCCTCGGCAAGGTCGAGATCCCGCTCGCCCTGCCGCTCATCGTCGGCGGCATCCGTGCCGCCGTGCTGCAGGTCGTCGCCACCGCGACCCTCGTCGGCTACATCAACGCCGGCGGACTCGGCGGCTACGCCTTCTCCGGCATCGCCAACTCGGACTACGCGGAGGTGCTCGGCGGTTCCCTCCTGGTGATCGCCCTCGCCATCGCGTTCGAGATCGTCTTCGCCGCGCTGCAGCGGCTCGCCGTCCCCGCGGGTGTCTCCGCCGGGTCGGCGCGTCTGTCGCGTCGGAGCACCCGCAGCTCAGCACCACGAGCATCAACCCCTGTGGAAGGAACCCACCCGTGATCACAGCAACGACCCGGCGTCTCGCCGCGACGATCGCCGTCGCGTCCGCGGCCGCCATCGCCCTCGCGGGCTGCTCGTCGAGCGACCCGCTCTCCTCCGGCTCCGGCGGTGGGGACTCCAAGACCATCGTCGTCGGCTCGCAGGCGTACCCGTCGAACGAGATCATCGCCGAGCTCTACGCGCAGGAGCTCGAGCACGAGGGCTTCACCGTCACCAAGAAGCTCAACATCGGTCAGCGCAAGGCGTACTGGCCCGAGGTCGCGAAGGGGAGCATCAACGTCTTCCCGGAGTACAACGGCAACCTGCTCAACTACCTCCTGCAGGAGGACGGCAAGTCCACCACGACCGAGACGACGACGGACGGCATCAACACCGCGCTGAAGTCGGCCCTGCCGTCGGACGTCAAGGCGCTGCCGTCGGCCGACGCCTCGGACGCCGACACCTACACGGTGACCCAGGCGACGGCGGACAAGTACGGCTTGAAGTCCATCGCCGACCTCTCGAAGATCGGCGGGACGATCTCGATCGCCGCCAACCCGGAGTTCGCCACCGCCGCCTACGGTCCGAAGGGCCTCAAGGAGAAGTACGGCATCACCGGCGAGGTCAACCAGCAGAACGACTCCGGCGGCCCGCTCACGATCAAGGCGATCCAGGACGGTGACTCGCAGGTCGCGGACATCTACTCCGCCAGCGCCTCGATCAAGACCGAGAAGCTCGTCACGCTCGAGGACCCGGAGCACCTCGTGCCGGCCAACAACGTGACCCCGATCGTGTCGAAGGACCTCGACTCGAAGGCCGCGGACGCCATCGAGAAGGTGAACAAGCTCCTCACGACCGACGCGCTCATCGAGCTCAACCGTCAGAACTCGGTCGACCAGAAGTCGGCGGCCTCGGTCGCCAAGGCGTTCCTGCAGGACAACGACCTGCTGTAGCACGCAACAAGCACTGAACGACAGGTGTCGGGCAACTGCCCGGCACCTGTCGTCGTTCCGGGATCAGGTACCCGCACCGTTGTTCCGCACGGTTGTGCCGTGCAATCCCGCTGCACATCCGTGCACTGAGGGTTCTACAACTTGTCGAACCATGTGTCCGCGAGGTAACGTGTTCGTGTCCCAACGGTTGTGACAGCAGAAGTTCCCCTCCACAGGAAGCAACTGACGTGCACCAACAGCGCGCGGCGAACCGGCTCGGAAACGCCGCATGAACGACATCCTCGATCCGCTCCTCCTGTCGCGGTGGCAGTTCGGTCTGACGACGATCTACCACTTCCTCTTCGTCCCGTTGACGATCGGCATGGCCGTCGTCGTGGCCGTGTTCCAGACGGCCTGGTACCGGACGGGGCGCGCGCACTACCTCCAGCTGACCCGGTTCTTCGGGCGCATCTTCCTCATCAACTTCGCGATGGGCGTCGTGACGGGGATCGTGCAGGAGTTCCAGTTCGGCATGAACTGGTCGAACTACTCCCGGTTCGTCGGTGACGTGTTCGGCGCCCCGCTCGCGCTCGAGGGCATCCTCGCGTTCTTCTTCGAGGCGGCGTTCATCGGCATCTGGATCTTCGGGTGGGACCGCCTGCCGAAGGGCCTGCACCTCGCGAGCATCTGGTGCGTCAGCGCCGGCACGATCATGTCGGCGTACTTCATCATCGCCGCGAACGCGTTCATGCAGCACCCGGTCGGCTTCTCCATGAACGAGGCCAAGGGGCGTGCGGAGCTCACGGACATCTGGGCCGTGCTCGGCAACAAGGTCGCGCTGGCCGCCTTCCCGCACACCCTGTTCGCGTGCTTCATGGTCGCCGCCGCGGTGATCATCTCGGTCGCCGCGTACCACCTGGCGCGCAACCAGAACCTCGAGACGATGATGCCGGCGCTGAAGTTCGGCATGTGGACGATGCTGGCCGCGGGGGCGCTCACGGTGCTCACCGGCGACCAGCTCGGCCTCACGATGGTCGACACCCAGCCGATGAAGATGGCCGCTGCCGAGGCGCTGTACAACACCGCCACCGGCAAGGACGCCTCGTTCTCGATCTTCACGCTCGGCACCCCGGACGGCGTGCACGAGCTGTTCTCGATCCGTGTGCCGTACCTGCTCTCGTTCCTGTCGACGCACACGTTCAACGGCACGGTCGAGGGCATCAACGACCTGCAGGCGCAGTACTCGCAGGTCTACGGCCCCGGCGACTACAAGCCGATCATCTGGGTGACCTACTGGTCGTTCCGCTGGATGATCGCGCTCGGTGTCGGCGCGGTGCTGGTCTCGCTCGTCGGGCTCTGGCTGACCCGCAAGGGCCGGTTCCCGACCCAGCGGTGGGTCTGGCGCATCGCCACCTGGACCGTCCCGCTGCCGATGGCCGCGATGATCGTCGGCTGGATCTTCACCGAGATGGGCCGCCAGCCGTGGCTCGTGTTCGGGTTGCTCAAGACGAGTGACGGCGTCTCGCCGAACGTCACCGGGGTCGAGGTCCTCATCTCGCTCATCGTCTTCACGCTCATCTACGGCTCCCTGGCGGTGGTCGAGTTCCGGCTCATCAAGAAGGTCGCGCAAGAGGGCCCCGCCGCCCCGGCGGAGGTCGACGAGGAGACCGGCGAGGTCAAGCACGAAGTGACGGTCTACTGATGGATCTCCCCGTTCTCTGGTTCGCGATCGTCGGCGTCTTCTTCGTCGGCTACTTCGTCCTCGACGGCTTCGACTTCGGGGTCGGCATGTCCCTGCCGTTCCTCGGCAAGGACGACACCGACCGTCGGGTCCTGATCAACACGATCGGCCCGGTGTGGGACCTCAACGAGACCTGGGTCATCGTCGCGGGCGCCTGCCTGTTCGCGGCGTTCCCCGAGTGGTACGCCACGATGTTCTCCGGGTTCTACCTGGCGCTCCTGCTCATCCTCGCCGCGCTCATCGCCCGCGGCGTCTCGTTCGAGTACCGGCACCAGAACAAGCACCTCGAGTGGAAGCGCCGGTTCGACCTCATGATCATCGTCGGCAGCGCGGTGCCGTCGTTCCTCTGGGGCGTCGCGTTCGGCAACGTGGTCCGGGGCATCCCGATGGACGCCGGCCACAACTACACCGGCACGGTGTTCGACCTGCTCAACCCCTTCGCGTTGCTCACCGGCGTGGCGACGCTGCTGGTGTTCTTCACGCACGGCGTCGTCTTCGTCGCGCTGAAGACCGAGGGTGAGATCCGTGCGCGTGCGAAGCGCCTCGCGACCCGGGCGGGCGTGCTGACGATCGTCGTCGGCGCAGCGTTCCTGGTCTGGATGGCCTTCGTGCGGTCCACCCCGACGTCGATCGTCCTGTCGGTCGTCGCCGCGCTCGCCCTGGTCCTCGCGGTGCTCTGCACCGCCTGGGGCAAGGAGGGCCGGGCGTTCACGCTCATGGCGGTCACCATCGCCGCGATCGTCCTGGCGATGTTCACCGCGATCTTCCCGGACGTCATGCCCGCGACGAACGACCCGGCGAACAGCCTGAACGTCTACAACGCCTCGAGCGGCTCGTACACGCTCACGGTGATGAGCTGGGTGGCACTGATCTTCGTGCCCCTCGTGTTCGCCTACCAGGCGTGGACGTACTGGATCTTCCGCAAGCGCGTGTCCCGGGCCCACGTGACCCAGGCCGCGCACTAGGCGGCGACGGTGAAGCCGCTCGACCCGCGCCTGCTGCGGCTGTCGCGGACGGCCCGTGGCTTCATCGTCGCGGCCGCCGGCACCGGTGTCCTCCGCACGCTCGCGACCATCGCGATCGCGTGGGGGATCGCCGCGGCGGTGACCCTCGGCGTGGACGCCGTCCGTGACGGCAGCGTCCCGGACGCGTTCACCCCGGCGCTCGCGCTCCTCGGCGCGGCGTTCGTCGTCCGGGCCGTGGCCGCCTGGGCCACCGACGACCTCGCCGCACGTGCAGCGGCGAAGGTGAAGAGCGAGCTGCGCGCGACCGTCCTGGCCCGGGCGGCCGAGCGCGGACCGTCGTGGCTCGCCGAGCGCTCGAGTGCGGCCTTCGCGACCACGCTCGGCCCCGGGCTCGACGCCCTCGACGCCTACTTCGGCCGGTACCTGCCGCAGCTGGCCCTCACCGCGATCGCCACGCCGATGCTCGTCGTCGCGATCGGGCTCGGCGACCTGACCAGCGGCCTGATCGTGCTCTGCGCCCTGCCCGTGATCCCGGTGTTCATGATCCTCATCGGCCTCGCGACGCAGGCGCTCCAGCGGAAGCAGTCGGACGCGCTCGCGAAGCTCGGCGGTGCCTTCACCGAGGCGGTCGAGGGGCTGGCGACGCTCAAGGTCTTCGGCCGTGCCCGGCGCCAGGTCGGACGCATCGGCACCGTCACCGACGAGTACCGCCGTGGCACCGTCGGGGTCCTGCGGCTGTCGTTCGTGAGCGGGTTCGCGCTCGAGCTCGCCGCGAGCCTGTCCGTCGCGCTCGTCGCGGTGTCGATCGGCATCCGACTCGTCGACGGCTCGCTCGGGCTCGGCGCCGCGATGTTCGTGCTCGTCCTCGCTCCGGAGGCCTTCGCCCCGATCCGCCAGGTCGGCGCCGACTTCCACGCGGCACAGGACGGCGTCGAGGCCTCGACCGCCGTGCTCGACGTCCTCGACGACACCACGGCGCCCGCGGCGCGTCCCGGAGCCGTCCCCGCCGCGGACCACCTGGTGCTGGACCGACTCACCGTGCGCCGTCCCGACGTCGTGATCGGTCCGCTCGACCTCCGCGCCCGACCGGGCACGATCGTCGTCCTGGCCGGCCCGAGCGGCTCCGGCAAGTCCAGTCTCATCGCCGCGGTCCGCGGAGCCCTGCCCCACGACGGCACGGTGACCGTCCCGGGTCCCGACGGCAGCACGGTCGCCGAGCGCACGACCTGGGCCGACCAGCGCCCACGACTCGTCCGCGGCACGATCGCCGAGAACGTCGCGCTCAGCGCGACCCCCGACGAGCCAGCGGTCCGCACCGCCCTGGGCGAGGCGGGGCTGGGACTCGACCCGCGCCTCCAGGTCGGTTCCGGTGGCAGCGGCCTGTCCGGCGGCCAGGCGCAGCGCGTCGCGGTGGCGCGCGCCCTGTACCGCGCGCGGCGGACGGGGACGCAGCTCGTGCTGCTCGACGAGCCGACCTCCGCGCTGGACGCCGACGCCGAGGCGCACGTCGTCCGCACGCTCCGCCGCCTCGCCGACGACGGGGCCGTCGTCGTGGTCGCGAGCCACCGGCCCGCGGTCGTCGCGGCGGCGGACGTCCGCGTCGACGTGCGGCCGGACGGCGCGGTCGCGGTCGCCCGAGTCGACGGGCGACCTGGTGACGCGGTCGCGGTCACCCGGGCGGACGGGGTGCGGGCATGACCCGGGAGGCGCGAGGGGCCCACGACGCCGGTTCCGGTCCGACGCGCCAGCGGCGGGGCGGCCGTGCCGGCGGGGACGCCTCCGTCCTGCGGCTCGCGATGCCGCACGGGGCCGGTTGGGCGAAGGCGGTCACGGCCGGTGCGCTCAGTGCGGTCTGCGCCGTGGCGCTCCTCGCCGCGAGCGGGTACCT
This sequence comes from Curtobacterium sp. NPDC087082, assembly GCF_044745045.1. NCBI lineage: Bacteria > Bacillati > Actinomycetota > Actinomycetes > Micrococcales > Microbacteriaceae > Curtobacterium > Curtobacterium sp. NPDC087082. Next base: position 64,952 of record NZ_JBIUZN010000006.1, read on the forward strand.
CATCACGCGTGCGGCCGAGCACCCGCCGATCCTCTACCTGACGCTCGTGATGGTGGGTGTCCGCGCGTTCGCGCTCGGCCGTGCGGCGCTCCGGTACGTGGACCGCCTCGCCGGACACGACGCCTCGTTCCGGCAGCTCGCGGTCGTGCGCACCGAGATGTACCGCCGACTGTCGTCGATCGCTCCGGCGGGACTCGGCTCCACCGGTCGCGGCGACCTCCTCACGCGGCTCGTCACGGACACCGACCGGCTGCAGGACCTGCCCATCCGCGTCGTCGGTCCGCTCGTGTCCGCCGGCGTGGCCGCGCTGCTCTCCGTCGTCGCGGTCGCGTTCGTGTCGGTGCCGGCGGCGCTCGTGCTGCTCGTCGCCCTCGCCGTGGCCGCGCTGCTCGGGTCGGTCGTCACCCTCTCGATCGCACGGCGCTCCGACGAGCAGACGGCCGCGGAACGCGGGCACGTCGCCGACCTCGTGCTCGACACTGTGCGGACGCTCGACGTCTTCGCCGCCTACGGCACGCTCGACGAACGGCTCGACCACATCGCCCGGCTCGACGCCCGGGTGACCGCGGCCGTGCGGCGCCGGGGGACGATCGAGTCACTCGTCGGGGCCCTGGTCGGCCTCGTCGGTGGTGGCGCGGTCATCGGGATCCTGGCCGTCGGCGCCCCCGCGGTCGTCACCGGCGCGCTCGACGGACCGCTCTGGGCCCTCGCCGTGTTCGTGCCGCTCGCCCTGTTCGAGGTCGTCGGCGGGGTCCCGCTCGCGGTGCTGACGCTGCGCCGGGTCCGAGCCGCGGCCGACCGGGTGGAGCGGGTCGTCCCGGCGGAGGTGCCGGCCGGCATCGTCCCGGAGCCGGACGCGGACGCCGATCCCGCTTCGCTCGTGGTCGACGGGCCCGTCGCCGTCTCGCTGCGCGACGTGACGGTGCGCTGGCCCGGTGCCGCGGCGGCCGCCGTCGACCGGGTGTCGTTGGACCTCCGACCCGGCGAGGTCGTCGTGCTCGAGGGACCGAGCGGCGCGGGCAAGTCGACGCTCGTGGACGCGCTCGTCCGGTTCGTCGACCACGAGGGCTCGTACACGCTCGACGGGGTCGAGGCGAGGGACATGCACCCCGACGCCGTCCGCGCCCGCGTCGGGTTGATCGAGCAGGACCCGTTCGTGTTCGACCAGTCCGTGCGGCAGAACCTGCTGTTCGCCCGCGACACCGCGACCGACGAGGACCTGCTCGCCGTGCTCGACCGGGTCGGGCTCGGGTCGTGGGTGCAGCGACGCGGTGGACTCGACGCGGGCGTGGGGGAGCGCGGTGCCCTCGTGTCCGGCGGGCAGGCGCACCGGCTCGCGCTCGCCCGGGCGCTCCTGCACGCGTTCCCGGTGCTCGTGCTCGACGAGCCGACGGCCGACATCGACCCCGACCTCGGCGACACCGTGCTGCGCGACCTCGTCGGGGCCGCGCGGCAGGACGGCAGGACGGTCGTCATCGTGTCGCACGTGCCGGTGGAGGCGGACCTCGTCGACCGGACGCTGCGGATGCGCGACGGGCGGCTCGCGGCGGTGTGAGCCGAGCACCTGCCGGCGGTGGGTCGACTCCGGTGCGGTGATCCGTTCCTCCAGGCTTATATCCTTGATGACCGGAGCGCGTCCGACGGACGTGATCCGTGCCTCCAGACTGAATGAGAGTTCCGTGACCACCGAGCCGTACCCCGAGGACCCGAACGCCTACGACTTCCGTCGTCTGCAGGAGAAGTGGCAGCCGCGCTGGGGGGAGCTCGGGCTCTTCACGACCGACCTCGACGACACGCGTCCGCGGAAGTACATCCTCGAGATGTTCCCGTACCCGTCCGGCGACCTGCACATGGGGCACGCCGAGAACTGGGCGCTCGGCGACTTCGTGGCGCGGTACTGGCGGCAGCAGGGCTTCAACGTGCTGCACCCGATCGGCTGGGACTCGTTCGGGCTGCCGGCCGAGAACGCGGCGATCAAGCGCGGGGTCGACCCGAAGGACTGGACCTACGCGAACATCGAGCAGCAGAAGGCGTCGTTCAAGCGCTACGCGCCGTCGTTCGACTGGACCACCGAGATCCACACCTCGGACCCCGAGTACTACAAGTGGAACCAGTGGCTGTTCCTGAAGATGTACGAGAAGGGGCTGGCCTACCGCAAGGACAGCTGGGTCAACTGGGACCCGGTGGACCAGACCGTCCTCGCGAACGAGCAGGTGCTGCCGGACGGCACCTCGGACCGCTCCGGTGCCGTCGTGGTCAAGAAGAAGCTGACGCAGTGGTACTTCAAGATCACCGAGTACGCGGACCGGCTGCTCGACGACCTCAACCAGCTCGAGGGCCGGTGGCCGGCGAAGGTCATCGCGCAGCAGCGGAACTGGATCGGCCGCTCGGTCGGCGCGGACGTCGACTTCGTGATCGAGGGCCGCGACGAGCCCGTCACGGTGTTCACCACGCGTCCGGACACGATCCACGGGGTGACGTTCCTCGTGGTGGCGCCGGATTCTGACCTGGCTGCTGCGCTGGTGGCTGACGCATCCGTGTCGGACGACGTCCTGGCTGCGTTCGACGCATACCTCGTCGCCACGCAGAAGACCTCCGAGATCGACCGGCAGAACGCGGACCGCCCGAAGACCGGTGTGCCGCTCGGCCGTTCCGCGATCCACCCGCTGACGGGGGAGCGCCTGCCGATCTGGGCCGCCGACTACGTGCTGGCCGACTACGGTCACGGCGCGGTCATGGCCGTCCCGGCGCACGACCAGCGCGACCTCGACTTCGCGCGGGCGTTCGACCTGCCGGTGAAGGTCGTCGTCGACACGAACGCCGCGGTGACCGGGGCGATCCCGGTGATCCCCGAGGGTGCCTCGCTCGAGGACCTGCCCGCGCTCGACCCGGTGTCGACGGGTGAGGCCCTGACCGGCACCGGTCGGATGATCAACTCCGGCCCGCTCGACGGCATGTCCAAGCAGCACGCGATCACCGCGGCGATCTCCCTGCTCGAGGAGCGCGGCACCGGACGTGCCGCCAAGACCTACCGTCTTCGCGACTGGCTCATCTCGCGCCAGCGCTTCTGGGGCACCCCGATCCCGATCATCCACGGTGCCGACGGCACCGAGCACCCGGTGCCGATGGACCAGCTGCCCGTCCGGCTGCCCGACACCGAGGGGCTCGACCTCAAGCCGAAGGGCACCTCGCCGCTCGGTGGCGCGACCGACTGGGTGAACGTGCCGAACCCGGTGGACGGCACCCCCGCGCTCCGCGACACCGACACGATGGACACCTTCGTCGACTCGTCGTGGTACTTCCTGCGCTTCCTGGCGGCGAACGACGACACGCAGGCGTTCGACCCCGCCGTCGCGCGCAAGTGGGCCCCGGTCGACCAGTACATCGGCGGCATCGAGCACGCGATCCTGCACCTGCTGTACGCGCGCTTCGTGACCAAGGTGCTGTTCGACCTCGGCTACCTCGACTTCACCGAGCCGTTCTCGGCGCTGCTCAACCAGGGCATGGTGCTGTCCGGCGGCTCGAAGATGTCGAAGTCGAAGGGTGGCGTCTCGCTCGGTGACGAGCTCGACGCGAACGGTGTCGACGCGATCCGCCTGGTGATGGGCTTCGCCGGGCCTCCAGAGGACGACATCAACTGGGAGGACGTCTCCCCGTCCGCCTCGGCCCGCTTCCTCGCCCGTGCCTACCGGCTGGCGCTCGACGTCACGTCGTCGCCGGACGTCGTGTGGGCGGACGGCGACCGCGCCCTGCGGCAGGTCACGCACCGGTTCCTGGCCGATGCGCCGGGGATGATGGAGTCGTTCAAGTTCAACGTCGTGATCGCGCGGCTCATGGACCTGGTGAACGTCACCCGCAAGGCGATCGACAACGGTCCGGGCGCGGCTGACCCCGCCGTCCGCGAGGCCGTCGAGACCATCGCGCTCGGCCTGAGCGTCTTCGCGCCGTACACCGGCGAGGAGATGTGGGAGAAGCTGGGCTACGAGGCCACCGTCGCCACGTACGGCTGGCGGAAGGCCGACCCGACGCTGCTCGTGCAGGAGTCGCTGACCGCGGTCGTGCAGGTCAACGGCAAGGTGCGCGACTCGTTCGAGGTGTCGAAGTCGATCGAGCCGTCGGAGCTGGAGGCGCTCGCACGGGCGTCGGCGAACGTCCAGCGGTACATCGGGGACCGCGAGATCGTGAAGGTGATCGTGCGGGCGCCGAAGCTCGTGAACATCGCGATCAAGGGGTAGCGCGCCGTTCGTCCTCCACAGGTGGGGCTGGAGGACGGTCGTCCACCGATCGTCGTTGCGGGGTCCGGCCGGGTGGTCGGGCTCCGTAGCGTGCGGGCATGTCGTCTGGTGATGGTGGAGCCACGGAACCGTCCGGCGGGGCTGGGGCGGTTTCGGCGGGTGGGTCTGCGCGGTCGTGGGGCGCTGGGCTGGCGTTGTCGCCGCGGACGGCGGTCCTGCTGGCAGGGCTCGTCGTCCTGGTCGCCGGGGTCGTGGTGGCGGTCGGGTCGTGGTCGGGTTCGTCATCGTCATCGTCATCGTCTGCGGGCGGTGCGGGCGACGGTCCGCTGTCGGTGGCGGGCGCTCCGTCGGCGGTGCCGTCCCGTTCTCCGGGTGGGGGTTCTCCGTCCTCGTCGGCGACCCCGCTCGTGGTCGTGCACGTCGTCGGGGCGGTGGCACGTCCGGGCATCGTGACGCTGCCCGGGGGCAGCCGTGTGTCCGACGCGGTCGAGCGGTCCGGGAGCGCTCGTGACGACGCGGACCTGGCTCGGCTGAACCTCGCGCGGGTGCTGGTGGACGGCGAGCGGTTGTACGTGCCGAAGGTGGGGGAGACGGACATCCCGGCAGCGCTCGACGGCTCGAGCGGGAGCGGTGGCGGCGGTGCTGGAGCCGGGTCGGATGGTGCCGGTGGTGGTGCCGGGTCTGCCGTCGATGCCGTCGTCGACCTCAACACGGCCGATCAGACCCTGCTCGAGACCCTGCCCGGGATCGGGCCGTCGCTCGCGGGCCGGATCCTCGCGTGGCGCGACGAGCACGGACGGTTCGCCGCCGTCGAGGACCTGCTCGACGTCAGCGGCATCGGTGACGTCCGGTTCGCGGAGCTCCGCGACCGCGTGCGGGTCTGATCGGGGCCGGCGGTGGCGGTCGACCTCGCTCCAAGCGTGCGGGACCTGCGAGTGGCCGGTCCCGCGACGGCCGCGTGGGTGTGTGCGGCCGTGCTGGTCGGGGTACCGGGCAGCGCAGGGTGGTTCGGGCTCGTCGGCGCGGCCGTCGCGTGTGGCGGCATCGCGTGGCTGGTGGTGGGGTGTCAGCGGCGGGCTCTGGGCGTCGTGGGACTCGTGGTGGCGTCGGCCGCGTTCTGCACCACGGTGGCGGTCGCCGTGGTGGCCGGCGACGACCGGCGGAGCCCTGCCGTCCTCGACGGTGTCCGGACGGTCGCCGTGGAGATCGTGCTCGACCGGGACCTCGCGGCGGGTGACCGGTCGGTGCTCGGGACCCTGGTGACCGCGGAGGACGTCGACGGGCTGCGCGTGCCGGTTCGGGTCGTCCCCACGGCGCGCGGCGCGGGCGGGGCTGTCGCCGCGGGGAGTCGGGTACACGGGGTGGCGACGCTCGAAGCGGACGAGCCGGGGAGCACGACGTCGTTCGTGGTGTTCCTGCGCGGTGAGGTCCGGACCGAGCCGACGACGGGACTCCTCGCGGCCACCGATCGGGCACGCCGAGCGTTCGTGTCCGCGAGCGCGACCCTGCCGGAACCCGGAGCCTCGTTGTTGCGCGGTCTGGCGATCGGCGACCGGAGCGGACTCGACCCCGCGACCGAGGCCGCGATGGAGACCTCGGCGCTCACCCACCTGACCGCCGTGTCCGGCGCGAACTGCGCGGTGATCGTGGGACTCGTGGTCGTGCTGGGGCGGGCCGTCGGCCTCCCGCGAGCGGGTCGGGCGGTGGTGGCGATCGCGCTCCTGCTGGCGTTCGTCGTGCTGGTCCGTCCGGACCCCTCGATCGTGCGGGCGACCGTGATGGCGGTGGTCGTGCTCGTGGTGCACCTCACGGGACGTCCGGTGCGTGGGGTCCCGCTGATCGCCCTCGCCGTGGTCGGGATGCTCGTCGTCGACCCCTGGTACGCCCGGTCGTTCGCGTTCACCCTGTCGGTGCTCGCGACGAGTGGGATCGTGGTCCTCGGTCCGCCGCTGACGGCGCTGTTCGCACGACGGATGTGGACGCCGGTGGCGGCAGCGCTCGCGATCCCCGTCGCGGCGCAGCTCGCCTGCTGGCCGGTCACGATCCCGTTGTCGGCCACGTTCCCGACCTACGCGGTCCCGGCGAACCTGCTGACCGAGCCGCTCGCGCCGATCGTGACGGTGGTCGGGCTCGCCGCGTGCCTGACCGCGCCGCTGTGGCCGTGGGGCGGTTCGGTGCTCGCTGCGGTGGCGTGGGCACCCGCCAGCGCGATCGGAGGCGTCGCGCACGGAGCGGCTGCGCTCCCGTACGCCGCCGCGCCCTGGCCAGCCGGCGTGCTCGGGGTGGTCGGCGCTGCCGTCGTGAGCGCCTCGGTCGTGGTGGCGGTCCTCGCGCCCCGAGCGGTCCGCTTCCGCCTGCTCCTCGCCGCGTGCACGGTCGCAGCGGTCGGGATCGTGTCCGTCGCCGTGCCCCGACTCGTCGTGCCCGCGGGGCTGCCCGGCGACTGGGCCGTCGCCGCGTGCGACGTGGGACAGGGCGACGCGGTGCTCGTCCGCGGCGGGAGCGGCACCGCACTGGTGGACGTCGGCGACGATCCGGAGCGACTCAGCGCCTGCCTGGACCTCCTCGGCGTCGACCGGGTCGACCTGCTCGTGCTGACGCACTTCGACCGGGACCACGTCGGTGCGGTCGCGTCGGTCGCGGACCGTGTGACGACCGCGCTCGTCGGGCCGACGGGTCGGGCCGAGGACGAGCGCGTCCTCCGGTCACTCGTCGACGCGGGCATCGACGTCCGCACGGCCGACGACACGACGTCGGGCACGCTCGGGCCGCTCCGGTGGCAGGTGCTGTGGCCGCGGTCGGGTGCGCGGGACGCCGGCAACGACGCGAGTCTGGTCTTCCGCACGGAACCCGGGCCGGGCTGCACGTCGTGTGTCAGCGGGCTGTTCCTCGGAGACCTGGGGGAGACCGCGCAGCGACGGCTCCGCGGTGTCCTGGCGACCCAGGCCGACACCGGGGCGCAGGCCCTGCCCGGGACCACGATCGAGGTCGTGAAGGTGGCGCACCACGGTTCGGCCGACCAGGATCCGGTGCTCTACCGCGAGACCGCGGCCGCGGTGGGGCTCATCGGCGTCGGTGCGGACAACACGTACGGCCACCCGACCCGCTCGGCGCTGGACGTGCTCGAGGCGGCGGGCACCCGCGCGTACCGGACCGACCAGCAGGGGACCGTGGTCGTCGGACGGGAAGGACCCGACGCCCTCCGGGTGTGGACGGAGCGTTCGGCGTCAGCGGTCGCCCGTAGGATCGAGGCATGGCCGCCAAGAAGCCCGTCCGCGCCGCAGCGAAGATCGACCAGGTGCCCTGGTCGGGCATCCGCCCTGCGCCGGTGGTGCTCGTCACGGGGCCCGAGACCTTCCTCGCCGAGCGAGCGAGCAGCGTCCTGCGTGACCTGCTCCTGGGCGAGGACCCCGCGCTCGAGGTGCACGACCTCGAAGCCGACCAGTACGCTCCCGGCCTCCTCGCCACGCTCGCGAGTCCGTCCCTGTTCGGCGAGCCCCGGTTGGTCCGGGTCACCAACGTCGAGAAGTGCACCGACGCGTTCATCACCGAGACGATCTCGTACCTCGGTGCCCCGGCGGACGACGTCACGCTCGTGCTGCGCCACGGCGGGGGAGTGCGCGGCAAGAAGCTGCTCGACACGATCCGCAGCGGTGTCGGCGGGGGCGTCGAGGTGCAGTGCGACGAGCTCAAGCGCGAGACCGACCGGATCGACTTCGTCACGGCGGAGTTCCGCGCTGCCCGACGGAAGATCGCGCCCTCGGCGGTGCGCACCCTCGTCGCGGCGTTCGCGGACGACCTGGCCGAGCTCGCGGCCGCGTGCCGGCAGCTCCTCGCGGACGAGGCAGCCGAGATCACGGACAAGGTCGTCGACAAGTACTACGGCGGCCGTGTCGAGACGAACGCGTTCAAGGTCGCCGACATCGCACTCGCCGGCCGTTCGGCGCCGGCGATAGTCGAGTTGCGGCACGCGCTCTCCACGGGCGAGGCTCCGGTGCCGATCGTGGCGGCGTTCGCGTCGAAGATCCGCACGATGGCGAAGGTCAGTGCCTTCCGCGGGCCGAGCGGTCAGGCCGCCTCGGCACTCGGCATGGCGCCGTGGCAGGTGCAGCGGGCGCAGCGTGACGTCGCGGGGTGGAGCGAGTCCGGGCTCGCGAACGCGATCATCAGCATCGCCGAGGCCGACACCGCGGTGAAGGGTGGCTCGCGCGATGCGCACTACGCGCTCGAGGTCATGGTCCGCACCATTGCCCGGCGCGGCGAGGCGCGCTGAGGCGAGCCGCGCCTCCCGAACTGCGCACGCGACGCGAGTCGGAGGGCACCGCACGCTCGTTGCGACGTTCTGCGTGTCGATCGACGCGCAGCATGTCGAAACGCGCGTGTCACGCCGCCAGGCGCCGCGCGCCCGGCGCCGTGCGCCGCGCCCCATGCACGCGAACAGGCCCCGCACCGAACGGTGCGGGGCCTGTTCGACCAGAAGGGTCAGTGCGTCAGAGCGACGCGACCTTCTTCGCGATGGCCGACTTGCGGTTCGCGGCCTGGTTCTTGTGGATGACGCCCTTGCTCACGGCCTTGTCGAGCTTCTTCGACGCGAGGGTCAGGGCCGCGACGGCCTTGTCCTTGTCGCCGGCGACGACGGCTTCGTTCGTGTGACGGATGACCGTCTTGAGCTCCGAACGGTAGGCCTTGTTGCGCTCCTGGGCCTTGAGGTTGGTCTTGATGCGCTTCATCTGCGACTTGATGTTCGCCATGCGTGTTGCTCCTTGATCGTCTCTACGGGTGGTCGCGACCGCTGGGTAGAGGGGCCCTTGGTCGCATCGCGTTCCACCCGTGGGCGGGGAACGCGGAAGCCAGCCACCAACATTACCAGGCCGGAGCGTCTGGACCAAAGCACCGAAACGCCGAAACCGTGCCGCAACAACCGTTCGCTACCGTGACGAGCATGCCATCGCTCGCGCCCCGCATCGAGACCGTCCCCGCCTCCGGCATCCGCCGCGTGTTCGAGCAAGCCGCCCGCATGCAGGCCGAGCAGACGGACCAGGCGACCGGGACGGACATCGCGATGCTCGTCATCGGCGAACCCGACGTGCCCGTCGCGGCGCACATCGGCGAGGCCGCCCGGCGCGCCTGGACCGAGGACCGCACCGACTACACCCCGAACGGCGGCATCGCCCCGCTGCGGGAGGCCATCCGCGACAAGCTCCGCCGCGAGAACCGGATCGAGGTCGACGTCGAGCAGATCTGGATGACGATCGGCGCGACGCAGGCGCTCTTCCAGGCGATGACCCTCGTGCTGAGCCCCGGCGACGAGGTCCTCGTGCCGGACCCCGGCTACACGACCTTCACGATGAACGCCCACATCATCGGAGCGACCCCGGTGCCGTACCGGCTCGAGCCGCAGCACGGGTTCGAGCCCGACCTGCAGGCCCTCGAGGCGAGCATCACCGAGCGGACCCGGGCCCTCGTCGTGAACTCGCCGTCGAACCCGCTCGGCTCGGTGTTCGGCGAGCAGACCCTCCGCGACCTGCTCGCCCTGGCGAAGCGGCACGACCTCTGGGTGATCAGCGACGAGGTCTACGAGTACTTCACCTACGGCACCCGCCACGTCAGCCTGGCGAGCCTCGACGAGGACGACCGTGTCTTCACCGCCTTCTCGCTGAGCAAGACCTACGCGATGACGGGCGTCCGTGTCGGGTACCTCGTCACGCCGAAGGGACTCGGCCCGACGATGCGGACGACCCAGGAGGCGATGATCAGCTGCGTCGCCGAACCCGACCAGTGGGCGGCCCTCGCGGCGATCGTGGGGGACCACTCCGCCGTGCAGGACGCCCGCGAGCACTACCGCGCCAACCTCGGCGTCGCGAAGGAGGTGCTCGACGCCGCCGGCATCCACTACCTCGACCCGCGGGGCGCCTTCTACCTGTGGATCGACATGTCCCACGCCTCGCAGGGCGACGTCGCGGAGTGGGCGCTCGGGTTCCTCCAGCGGGAGCGGGTCGCCGTGGCGCCGGGGAGCGCGTTCGGGCGGACCGGCGAGGGCTGGATCCGCGTCTGCCTCGCGGCGACGCCCGCGGACCTGCGCCGCGGACTGGGTGCGCTGCCGGCGCCGGAGCACGCCGTGGTCTGACGGGACGTGCGCGCCGCCGCCGCGCGGACGTGGGACAATCGTTCGACCGTCCGACCCACCCCGAGGAACCGTGAGCCCACAAGCATCCGCGCCGCTCGAGCCCGCCTCGACCCCGGCCGACGCGATCCGCAACTTCTGCATCATCGCGCACATCGACCACGGCAAGTCCACGCTGGCCGACCGCATGCTGCAGATCACCGGCATCGTCGAGGACCGCGCCATGCGTGCGCAGTACCTCGACCGCATGGACATCGAGCGCGAGCGCGGCATCACGATCAAGTCCCAGGCGGTGCGCATGCCGTGGGAGCTCGACGGGCAGACGTACGCCCTCAACATGATCGACACGCCCGGTCACGTGGACTTCTCGTACGAGGTGTCCCGGTCGCTCGCGGCGTGCGAGGGAGCGATCCTCCTGGTCGACGCGGCGCAGGGCATCGAGGCCCAGACGCTCGCCAACCTCTACCTGGCGCTCGAGAACGACCTCGAGATCATCCCGGTCCTCAACAAGATCGACCTGCCGGCGGCCGAGCCGGAGAAGTACGCGGCCGAGCTCGCGCAGCTCATCGGCGGCTCGCCGAACGACGTCCTGCGCGTGTCCGGCAAGACCGGCGTGGGCGTCGCCGAGCTGCTCGACCGGGTCGTCGGCTCCGTGCCGGCCCCCGTGGGCGACGTGGACGCTCCGCCCCGCGCGATGATCTTCGACTCGGTCTACGACAGCTACCGCGGCGTCGTGACCTACGTGCGGATGGTGGACGGCACGATCCACCCGCGCGAGAAGGTCCAGATGATGTCGACCAAGTCGACGCACGAGATCCTCGAGATCGGGGTGTCCGCGCCCGAGCCGAAGCCGACGAAGGGCCTCTCCGTCGGCGAGGTCGGTTACCTCATCACCGGGGTGAAGGACGTCCGCCAGTCGAAGGTCGGCGACACGGTCACGACGGCGCAGAAGCCCGCGACCGAGGCGCTGGCCGGGTACACCGACCCGAAGCCGATGGTGTTCTCGGGCCTGTACCCGATCGACGGCTCGGACTACCCGGACCTCCGTGAGGCGCTCGACAAGCTCAAGCTGTCCGACGCCGCCCTCGTGTACGAGCCGGAGACGTCGGTGGCGCTCGGCTTCGGCTTCCGCTGCGGCTTCCTCGGCCTGCTCCACCTCGAGATCATCACCGAGCGCCTCAGCCGCGAGTTCGGGCTCGACCTCATCACCACGGCCCCGAGCGTGATCTACGAGGTCACGAACGAGGACAACACCGTGACCGAGGTCACGAACCCGTCCGAGTTCCCCGGCGGTCGCATCGTCGAGGTCCGCGAGCCGATGGTCCGTGCGGCCATCCTCGCGCCGAAGGACTACGTGGGCGCGATCATGGAGCTGTGCCAGTCGCGCCGCGGATCGCTGCTCGGCATGGAGTACCTCGGCGAGGACCGCGTCGAGATCCGGTACGAGATGCCCCTCGGCGAGATCGTCTTCGACTTCTTCGACCAGCTGAAGAGCAAGACCCAGGGCTACGCATCGCTCGACTACGAGCCCACGGGGGACCAGGCGGCCGACCTCGTGAAGGTCGACATCCTGCTCCAGGGCGAGCAGGTCGACGCGTTCAGCGCGATCGTGCACCGCGACAAGGCGTACGCCTACGGCACGCTGATGACCGAGCGCCTGCGCAAGCTCATCCCGCGCCAGCAGTTCGAGGTCCCGATCCAGGCCGCCATCGGCGCCCGGATCATCGCCCGCGAGAGCATCCGGGCGATGCGCAAGGACGTCCTCGCGAAGTGCTACGGCGGTGACATCACCCGCAAGCGCAAGCTCCTCGAGAAGCAGAAGGAGGGCAAGAAGCGCATGAAGATGGTGGGTCGCGTCGAGGTCCCGCAGGAAGCCTTCATCGCGGCGCTCTCCGGCGACGTCGAAGAGAAGAAGAAGTAGCGGAGCGCGTCAGACGCGGCGGGCGCGAGCCCGCAACGCTGCCAGGCCCAGTGCCGGGAGGCTCGCAGCGGCCAGTCCTGCGAGTGCGGTCCGCAGGATGACGAGTCCGGCAGCCGTGTCGTAGTCGGCCTGCGCCGCCGCGGCGAACCCGGCCACGACCGACCCGACCACCATCGCCAGCGTGCAGAACCCGAGCACGTAGGGCAGCCGGCGTGCCGAGTGTCGGCGCACCGCGAGCACGAGCGTCACCCCGAACAGGAGCACTCCCGCTCCGGCGCTGCATGCCCCGAACGCGGCGATGGCGTTCGCGGTGTCGAACACGTCGACGTCCCCCGGCGGCGTCGTGACGTACCGGGAGGGAGCGCCGAGGCCGGCCGTCGCCCACTCGACCGCGGCCCGTGCCGTCGCCGCCAGTCCGAACGCCGCGAGCGTCAGGACGGCGAACGCGGCCGTCGTGCGGTCGACGGACCGCGCGCGAGCGAGGGGGGAGCGGGGCACGCACCCACGATAGGGGCGTGTCGGACGGGTGGCGGGCCTCCAGTTCGGGGCGCGCGGAAAGCGGACCGCCGGTTGCGCACCCGAGGACGACTCGGTTCGATCCGGGGGACGAGTCCCCAGTACAGTGGGCCGCATGAGTACCCGCGGGAGCTACCGGACCGCCCTGACGTACGGAGCCGTGGGTGCGACCCAGGCGCCGGACCTCATGACGTACCCGCCGGAGGGGTTCGCCCCGTCCGAGTCGCGCTCCCGGATCGGCCACGGCGACCAGCGCTTCGAGACCGCGGTGACCCAGGCCCTGACCTGGCAGATCCAGGAGCGCAGCGGGATCCGCGTGCACGTCGAGGAACAGCCCGACGACGACGAGGTCCGCTACAACCCGGTGACCTTCGACGAGGACGGCGTGCCGATCGCCCCGGCCTCGATCGGGACGCCCCGGGTGGAGAAGTTCGCCCCGGACGGCACGCCGCTCGTGACGGCGGGGACGAGCGCGACGCTGACGATGCACGCGTTCGGCCAGACGGTGCAGGCACCGGTCCGGGTCGTGTCGATCATCGACGAGACCGACCGCAAGGGCTTCGCGTACGGCACGCTCGAGGGGCACCCGCTCTCGGGCGAGGAGTCCTTCGTCGTCGAGCGGACCCCGGACGGCTCGGTGTGGTTGCAGATCCGGCAGTTCTCGCAGCCGTCGAGCCGGAAGTGGCAGTTCGTGGCCCCGTTGCTCCGCCGCCAGCAGCGCGTGATGGCGCAGAAGTACCTCGAGGCGCTCCGCGGCGACTAGGTCTGCTCGGCTAGGAGCCCTCGCCGACCGGTCGGAGCGGCGGCAGCGCCGCGATGGCGTCCTCGATCAGCGACGCGTCGTCGACGCAGTTCCGGGCGATCGTCACGGCACCCGTGGCGCGGAGCGCGTCGACGTCGAACACCCCGGTCGCCACCGCGAGGAACGGGATCCCGACGGCCTCGGCCGCCTCGCCGTCCCGCGGGGTGTCCCCGACGATGACGGCCCGGGTGCCCGCGAGTGCCTCGGCAGCACGCGCGGTCACCCCGCTGCGCTCGACCTCGGCGTCCCCGAAGTACGAGTGCTCCCAGTCGAAGGCGTCCACGTCGAACCCGGCGCCCTGCAGCTTCACGCGGGCGCGGTAGGGGGAGTTGCCGGTCAGCAGGCCGTTGCGCCAGCCGAGCTCGGCGAACCGTCGGACGAGGGCGATCGCGCCCGGAGCCGGGCTCCGGTGGTCGCCGGACACGTGCCGTTCCTCGGTCAGGTCGTGCAGGTGGCGGCTCACGGTGGGGATGAGCGAGTCGTCCAGGTCGTGGGCCCGGACGTGCTCGGCGATGAGCCCGGCGTCGGTGCGGCCGTGCTGGTGTCCGACGCGGAGGACGAGGTCGCGACCCACCGCCCGCTCGAGCGCGAGGTGGTAGAGGTTGCCCGGCGAGGAGGCGTTCATCACGAGGGTGCCGTCGATGTCCCACAGCACCGTGGTGGGGACGGGGTGGTGCTCCATGTCTCCATCATGACGGACAATGGAGTCCATGCCGAGTGCTCTCCCGATCGCCGATCCCGCACCAGCGGACGGGCTGCTCTCGCCTGCGGCGTCCGCGGGTGACGTCCCGTTCGGCGTCTACGTGCACGTGCCGTTCTGCCGCGTGCGGTGCGGCTACTGCGACTTCAACACCTACACGGCGTCCGAGCTCCGCGGGGTCCGGCGGGACGACTACGCCGGCCACGCCGTGCAGGAGATCCGTTTCGCGGCGGACGTCCTCGACCGCTCCGGGGTCCCGCGGCGCCCGGTGTCGACGGTGTTCTTCGGCGGGGGCACGCCGACGATGCTGCCGGCGTCCGACCTCGTGATGATCCTGCGGGCGATCGACGAGACCTGGGGCATCCTGCCCGGGGCCGAGGTCACGACCGAGGCGAACCCGGACTCCGTCGACGAGTCGTCCCTGGCGACGCTGCGCGCCGGTGGGTTCACCCGTGTGAGCTACGGCATGCAGTCCGCGGTGCCGCACGTGCTCGCGACGCTCGACCGGACGCACGACCCCGAGCGCGTGCCGCTCGTCGTGGACGCCGCGAAGCAGCAGGGGCTCGACGTCTCGCTCGACCTCATCTACTCGACGCCGGGCGAGTCCCTCGACGACTGGCGCACATCGCTGGACGCGGCCCTGGCGTGTGCGCCCGACCACGTCTCGGCGTACTCGCTCATCGTCGAGGACGGCACCGCGATGGGCCGGATGGTCGCACGCGGCGAGCTGCCGGCGCCGGACGACGACCTCGCGGCGGACATGTACGAGTTGGCCGACCAGGTCCTCGGCGACGCCGGGTACTCCTGGTACGAGGTCTCGAACTGGTCCCGCGGCGACCACCACGCGAGCCGGCACAACCTGTCCTACTGGAAGGGCCACGACTGGTGGGGCGTCGGCCCGGGCGCGCACTCCGCGGTCGCCGGCACCCGCTGGTGGAACGTGAAGCACCCGGCCGCGTACGCGAACCGGGTGCTGCAGGGCGAGTCGCCCGCGGCCGGCCGCGAGACCCTCGACGACGAGACCCGGTACGTCGAGCGCGTGCTGCTCGCGGCGCGGGTCCGCGGTGAGCTGGCGACGAGCGAGCTGGGCCAGGAGGCACGGGGCCGCGTCGCCGGCCTCATCGCACGTGGTCTCGTGGACGGGTCGGCCGCGGTGCGGGGACGGATCGAGTTGACCCTGCGGGGTCGCCTGCTCGCGGACGCGGTGGTCCGCGAGCTGCTCGACTGAGCTACTGCTTGATGAACTCGATCGAGAGCGGGTAGCGGTAGAACTGCCCGCGGTTGGCGGCGACGGCGGCCATGATCCCGAAGATGATCGTCAGGATCCCGATCACCGGCAGGAGCACCGCGCCGATCAGCACGATGGTCAAGAGGCCCGCGGCGACGTAGGCGATCGCCATCGTGATGTGGAAGTTCAGCGCCACGCGCGTGTGCTCGCGGATGAAGCCGCCGCGATCACGCAGGACGAGGTAGGCCACGAGCGGCGCGACGAAGTTGAAGAAGATCCCGCCGATGTGCGTGAGCGTGGCCCAGAGGCGCTGGTCCTCGGGCGACATCGGCTGGGGCGGCTGGTACCCGCCCGGGAACTGGGGGCCACCGGGCTGCTGTCCGTAGGTCATGGCGGAAGCGTACTGGCAGGCGTGTGGAGAAGTCCCGGTCCGTCGGTGGTCGGGCGTAGGATCAGCAGTCGACACGTCCGAGTGCCAGATCGAGTGGAAGGGGTCCGGGTGGTCAGCGAACGCAGCCTCGAGGTCCTCAAGGCCATCGTGCGGGACTACGTCGCGTCACGCGAGCCGGTCGGTTCGAAGACGATCGTCGAGCGGCACGCCTTCGGGGTCAGCGCCGCCACGATCCGGAACGACATGGCCCAGCTCGAGGACGAGCAGCTCATCGCGGCACCGCACACCTCGTCCGGTCGCGTCCCCACCGACAAGGGGTACCGCGTCTTCGTCGACCACCTCGCCGGCGCGCGGCCCCTGTCCAGCGCCCAGCGGCACGCGATCGAGACGTTCCTCGGGGCGCCGAACGACCTCGACGAGGTCCTCGGCCGCACGGTCCGGCTGCTCAGCCAGCTCACGAACCAGGTCGCCCTCGTGCAGTACCCCTCGATGGTGCGCGCGCGTGTGCAGCACATCGAGCTCGTCCGCCTCGGCGACAACCGCCTGATGGTCGTGCTCATCACCGACACCGCCCGGGTCGAGCAGCGCGTCGTCGAGACCGACGTGGCGCTCGACGAGGGCTCGCTCACCGAACTCCGCACGGTGGTGAACGGCGCCAGCGTCGGGCTGCTGCTGCAGGACGTCTCGACGGCGCTCCGCGCGGTGCCGCAGCAGATCCGCCCCGACGCCCAACCGCTCGCCGGGGTCGTCGTCGCGACCCTCATCGAGCAGGTCGCCGCCAACCGGCAGGACCGCCTGGTGATGGCCGGTGCGGCGAACCTCGCCAAGAGCGAGCAGGACTTCTCGGGCGGGCTCTTCCCCGTGCTCGAGGCGATCGAGGAACAGGTGACCCTGCTCCGCCTGTTCGGTGAGATGCAGATCGACGACGGCGTCGCGGCTCGCATCGGCGTCGAGAACGCCGAGTACGGGCTCGACGCGACGAGCATCGTCGCCGGCGGGTACCTGGCCGGCGGCGAACTCGCCCGGCTCGGCGTGCTCGGGCCGACCCGGATGGACTACGGCACGAACATGGCCGCCGTGCGCGCCGTCGCACGGTACCTGTCCAAACTCCTGGGTGAACATTGACCAGGTGCCCACGCGCCTGAGCGAGCCGGTCCCGACGGGGCGACCCGCGCCTCCAGGCCCACCGACGACCACCAGAACCGCGGCGACCGCCGCACCCGACCGACCGAACCGAACCGACTGAGGGATACGTGGCAGACCACTACGACGTCCTCGGCGTCCAGAAGGACGCCTCCGATGCCGACATCAAGAAGGCGTACCGCCGTCTGGCGCGCGAACTGCACCCGGACGTGAACCCGAGCCCCGACGCGGCCGAGCGCTTCAAGGACGTGACGCACGCGTACGACGTGCTGAGCGATCCCGAGCAGCGCCGCCGGTACGACGCCGGGCCCCAGGCCGACAGCCCCTTCGGTGGCGGAGCCGGCGGGTTCAGCGACATCTTCGACGCGTTCTTCGGTGGCGGTGGCGCCGGCGGTCGTGGCAACGGCCCGCGCAGCCGTGCCGAGCGCGGACAGGACGCCCTGCTCCGCATCGACGTCGACCTCGACGAGGTCGTCTTCGGCACCCACAAGGACGTCGAGGTCGACACCGCGGTGCTGTGCGAGACGTGCGGCGGTTCCTGCTGCGCGCCGGGCACGAGCCCGCAGACGTGCGACATCTGCGGCGGCACCGGCCACATCCAGCGCCAGGTCCGCTCGCTCCTCGGCAACGTCGTGACGAGCGCGCCCTGCGGCACCTGCCGCGGGTACGGCACCGTCATCCCGAACCCGTGCCCGACGTGCCAGGGCCAGGGACGCGTCCGCGCCCGCCGCACGGTGCCGGTCGACGTCCCCGCCGGGGTCGACTCCGGGCTCCGCCTGCAGATGCCCGGCCAGGGCGAGGTCGGTCCGGCCGGTGGCCCCTCCGGTGACCTCTACCTCGAGATCCGGGTGCGCCACCACGACGTGTTCAGCCGCGACGGGGACGACCTGCTCGCCACGCTCGAGGTCGCGATGACCGACGCCGTGCTCGGGACGACCACGACGATCGACGGGCTCGACGGCCCGGTCGAGCTCGAGGTCCGTCCGGGTGTGCAGAGCGCCGACGTCCTCGTGATCAAGGACCGCGGCATCACGAAGCTCCGGGGCAACGGTCGCGGCGACCTCCGGGTCGGTGTGCAGGTCGTGACGCCGACGAAGCTCTCGCACAAGGAACGGCAGCTCGTCGAGCAGCTCGCGAAGTCGCACAAGGCCGCGAAGCCGCAGCTCGCCCGCTTCCAGCAGGGCATGTTCGGCAAGCTCCGCGACCGGTTCTTCAACTTCTGATGGCATCGCTCTACCTCGTCGGGTCGCTCGACGGCGTCACGGTCGGCGACACCGTCCCGCTCGACGGGGCGGAGGGACGCCACGCCGTCACGGTCGCCCGGGTCCGGGTGGGGGAGACGCTGCGCCTGTCCGACGGTCGTGGCACCGTCGTGACCGGGGCCGTGACCGCGCTCGGGCGGGACACGCTCTCGTTGGCGGTGTCCACGGTCGCCGTCGACGACGCACCCACACCGACGCTCACGCTCGTGCAGGCGCTCGCGAAGGGCGGCCGCGACGAGATGGCGGTGCAGGCGGCGACCGAGATCGGTGTCGACCGGATCGTGCCGTGGTCGGCGGCCCGCAGCGTCTCCCGCTGGGACGGCGCGAAGGTCGAGAAGGGCCGCGCACGCTGGACGGCGATCGCGCACGAGGCGTCGAAGCAGGCGATCCGTTCCCGGGTGCCCGTCGTCGACGCGCCGGTGACGACCGGGCAGCTCGCGGCTCCGGCTCCCGGTGCGGCCGACGGTGCTCGCGCCGTCCTCGTGCTGGACCCGGTCGGCGACGTCCGGCTCTCCGAGTGGGAACCGCCGAGCGACGTTGCCGAGATCGTGCTCGTCGTCGGACCCGAGGGCGGCATCGACGGCTCCGAGTTCGACCGGCTGGTGGCCGCCGGCGCCGTCCGGGTCCGCCTCGGCGACACGGTCCTCCGGACGTCCACCGCCGGCCCGGCCGCGCTCGCGGTCCTCCAGACGCGGCTCGGTCGCTGGTAGCGCCCGGATCGGGAAGGCGTGGCGTCGGTACCGCGTTCTACGATGGAGCCATGAGCACCAGCACGCCCAGCATCTTCTCCCGGATCATCGCGCGCGAGATCCCGGCGACCGTCGTCGCCGAGGACGACCGCGTGATCGCCATCGAGGACATCGCGCCGAAGGCACCCGTCCACGTGCTCGTCATCCCCAAGACCGAGCAGTACCGGAACGTCACCGAGCTCGCAGCCGGTGACCCGGACCTCCTCGCCCACCTGGTCGCCACCGCGCAGCGCATCGCCGACGAGCGCGCCGGCGGCCAGTACCGACTCGTCTTCAACACCGGCGAAGCCGCCGGTCAGACCGTGTTCCACGTGCACGCGCACGTACTCGCAGGTGAACTGCAGGAAGGCACCCTTGCCGGCTAACGAACCAGCACCCACCCCGGCCGACCCGACGGACGTGTCGGCCTCGATCCAGGTCGACGGCATCGCCATGGTGCAGCTGCTCGGCCCCCAGGACCGACTGCTCAAGACCGTCGAACGCCAGTACCCGGGCGTCCGCGTGCTCGTGCGTGGCAACGAGGTCACGCTGACCGGGCCCGACCGCGACGTCGCGCGCGCGCACGCCCTCGTCGACGAGCTCGTCGGCATGGTGAAGCGCGGACAGGACATCGGGCCGTCGGACATCCCCGTCTCCGCGAAGCTCCTCGACGAGGACCGCAAGCCGTCCGACACCTTCGGCACGCCGATCGTGTCGAGCCGCGGCAAGTCCGTGCGGCCGAAGACCGACGGGCAGCGGGCCTACGTCGACGCCATCGACGAGCACACGATCACGTTCGGCATCGGCCCCGCCGGTACCGGCAAGACGTACCTGGCGATGGCGAAGGCCGTCCAGGCGCTCCAGCGGCGCGAGGTCACCCGGATCATCCTGACGCGCCCCGCGGTCGAGGCCGGCGAGCGGCTCGGCTTCCTGCCGGGCACCCTCACCGACAAGATCGACCCGTACCTGCGCCCGCTCTACGACGCGCTCAACGAGATGATGGACCCCGAGCTGGTGCCGAAGCTCCTGGCCGCCGGCACGGTCGAGGTGGCCCCGCTGGCGTACATGCGCGGACGCACGCTGAACGACTCGTTCGTGGTCCTCGACGAGGCGCAGAACACGACGCCCGAGCAGATGAAGATGTTCCTGACGCGGCTCGGTTTCGGCTCGAAGATGGTCGTCACGGGTGACATCACCCAGGTCGACCTGCCGGGCAACCTGTCCGGGCTCCGGCTCGTCACGCGCATCCTCGGCGAGGTCGACGACATCTACTTCGCCCGCCTCGGCAGCGAGGACGTCGTCCGCCACACGCTCGTCGGACGGATCGTGGACGCCTACACCGTCTACGACGAGGAACGCCTCGCCGAGCAGTCCGGGTACCGCCCGGGCGGCCGGGGCAGCGCCGCCACGCCGAACCCCGCCGGTGCGAACCGCGCCGAACGACGGGGGCGTCCGCCGCAGGACCGCCAGCGCTCCCCGTACCCCCAGAACGACTCCCGAGGAGGGAACCGGTGAGCATCGAGCTCAACAACGAGTCCGGCGTCGAGGTCGACGAGGCAGCCATCCAGCGCCTCGCCGCCTTCGCGCTCGACGCGCTCCACGTCCACGCCGATGCGGAGCTCGCGATCGTGCTCGTCGACGAGGGCGCGATGGAGCAGCTGCACGTCCGGTGGATGGACGAACCCGGGCCGACCGACGTCCTGAGCTTCCCGATGGACGAACTCCGTCCGGGCACCGAGGACGAACCGACGCCCGCCGGGCTGCTCGGCGACATCGTGCTCTGCCCGCAGGTGGCCGAGGAACAGGCGAAGACCGCCGGGCACTCGAGCACCGACGAGATGCTCCTGCTGACCTGCCACGGCATCCTGCACCTGCTCGGGTTCGACCACGCCGAGCCGGACGAGAAGGCGGAGATGTTCGGGCTGCAGGGCGAGATCCTCACGGCCTTCGCCGCCCAGCGCCGCGGGCGGTGAGCTGATGCTGCTCGTCGTCGGCCTGCTGGCGGTGGCGTTCGTGCTGGTCGTCGTCGGTGGCCTGCTCGCCGCGTCCGACGCCGCGCTCTCCGTCCTGTCCCGCGCCGACCTCGACGAGATCGCGCGGGAGAGCAAACACCGCCGCGCCATCGAGGCGGTCGGCGACGACGTCGGGGCGCACGTCAACGCGCTCAACTTCTTCCGGGTGCTCGCCGAGACCGCCGCCGCCGTGCTCGTCACGATCGCGCTCGTGATGGTCTTCGACACGTGGTGGGTCGCGCTCATCGTGGCCGCCGCGATCATGACCGCGGTGTCGTTCGTGCTCGTCGGGTCCAGCCCGCGCAGCGTCGGTCGCGCGCACGCCGAACGGCTCATCGCGACGACGGGCGGGCTCGTCCGGGCCGTGCGCATCGTGCTCGGTCCGCTCGCCGGCCTGCTCGTGGCGATCGGCGACCGCGTCACGCCCGGGCGCGGGGGCAGTGCGTCGACGGTGTCGAGCGAGGAGCAGCTGCTGTCGCTCGTCGACGAGGCCACCGAGAGCAACGTCCTCGAGCAGGACGACCGCGAGCTCATCCACTCGGTCTTCGAGTTCAGCGACACCCTCGTGCGCGAGGTGATGGTGCCGCGCACCGACATGCTCACCGTCGACGGTTCGGACACCCTCGCGAGCGGCATGGAGCAGTTCCTCGCCGCGGGCGTCTCCCGCATGCCCGTCACCGGCAAGGGCAGCGACGACGTGCTCGGGGTCCTCTACCTGCGCGACGTGGCCCGCGCCCTGTACGAGCGCCCGGGGTCCGGTACCAAGCGGGTCACGACGCTCCTCCGCCCGGCGGAGTTCGTGCCGGAGTCGAAGGCCGCCGACGACACCCTGCGCCACATGCAGGTCGCGAAGAACCACCTCGTGCTCGTCGTCGACGAGTACGGCGGCGTCGCCGGGCTCGTCACGATGGAGGACCTCATCGAGGAGCTCGTCGGCGACATCTCGGACGAGTACGACCGCGCCGTGGTCGACCGGGTCGAGGTCGAGCCGGGCGTCTGGCGGATCTCCGCCCGACTGCCGATCGACGACCTCGGCGACCTGTTCGGCATCGAGCTCGAGGACGACGACGTCGACACCGCCGGCGGGCTGCTCACCAAGGAGCTCGGCCACCTGGCGATCAGCGGCGACAGCGTCACCGTGTCCGGCGTCGTGCTCACGGCCGACCGGGTCGAGGGCAAGCGCCGCCACCTCATCACCGTGCTCGCCGAGCGCACGCCCGGACTCGCGGACGTCGAGGACGCCTTCGACGACGCAGCATCCACCACGACGGGAACCACGCACGCATGACCGACACCACGCCAGCCACCTCCGGACCGACCGAGCCGTACCGTGCCGGGTTCGTCTCGTTCGTGGGGCGCCCGAACGTCGGGAAGTCCACGCTGACGAACGCGCTCGTCGGCCAGAAGGTCGCGATCACCTCGTCGAAGCCGCAGACCACCCGCCGCGCCATCCGCGGGATCGTGCACCGACCGAACGGCCAGGTCATCATCGTCGACACCCCCGGCGTGCACCGACCGCGCACCCTGCTCGGCGAGCGGCTGAACGACCTCGTGCAGTCCACCCTCGGGGACGTCGACGTCATCGGGCTCTGCGTCCCGGCGAACGAGCCGATCGGCCCCGGCGACCGGTTCATCAACGACACGCTGGACCAGTACCCGCGTGCGAAGAAGGTCGCCATCGTCACGAAGATCGACCGGGCCGCCAAGGACAAGGTCGGGGAGCAACTGCTCGCGGTGTCGAAGCTGCGCGAGTGGGACGCCATCGTGCCGACCTCGGGCACGAGGGGACTGCAGCTCGAGGACCTGCTCGGCGTGATCACGTCGCTGCTGCCCGAGTCACCCCAGCTCTACGACGACGCCGCGGTGACCGAGGAGACCGACGAGGAGCGGATCGGCGAACTCATCCGCGAAGCCGCACTCGAGGGCGTGCGCGACGAGCTGCCGCACTCGCTCGCCGTCGTGATCGAGGACGTCGTCGAGCCCGACGAGGACGACGAACCGGACGGCCCGCTGCGCATCTTCGCGAACCTCTTCGTCGAGCGGGACAGCCAGAAGGCGATCGTCATCGGCCGCAAGGGGGAGCGCCTCAAGGACGTCGGGTCGCGGGCCCGTACCGAGATCGAGGCGCTGCTCGGCGGCCGGCACGTGTACCTCAACATCCGGGTGAAGGTCGCGAAGGAGTGGCAGCGCGACCCGAAGCAGCTCGGGCGACTGGGCTTCTGACCGCTGATATTCTGGATCGGTGCGCCGTCTCCGTCCCCTCCTCGTCCTCGTCGCCGTCGCGCTCGTCGTGGGCGTGCTCACGCAGTCGAACACCTGGCTGCAGGCGTCGAGGCTCGGCGTCCCGTACCCGGGCGGACTGGTCGGCTTCCTCGACACCCCGTCGGTCGGCGCGGCCCTCGGGTTCGCGGCCGGCGCCCTCGCGCATCGCTGGTGGCACGCGCTCGTCCTCGGCCCGGGCGCGATCCTCGTCTCCTTCGTGGGGTACTACGGCGCCTACGGGTGGTCCAGCGGGGCTTCTGGCGCGCCGAGCTGGGTGATCGTCGCCCTGCTGTCGGGTCCGGTGGCCGGCGTGCTCGGGTGGTGGTGGCGCGCGCGGCGGGTCGGCTGGCTCCTCGCCGTGCCCATCGGGTTCGTCTGCAGCGACGCGCTGTGGCTCGTCGTCGACCGCAGCCCGCACCTCGACGGCGGTCAGTTCGCCACCGTGTCGTTCTCGATGGCGGTCGTCGCGGTCGCCTGCGCGCTGCTCGTTCGGGGGACCCTCGGGCAGCGAGCGCTCTTCGTCGGCGCGATCGCCGGATCGACGCTCGCGGTGTTCCTCGCCATGTCCTTCGTCGTCTGGCCGCTCGTGGGACTGCTCGGCGGTGACGCCGTCTACCCGGTGCTGCCGGACCTCGACGGGGACGGCCGGCCGAACTGACGCGACGCGACCGTCTGCTGACGTCAACCTGGAGGCGGACGCGCACCGCGCCTCCTGGACGTACCGTGGTGTGGTGTTCCGTCCCATGCTGCGCGCGCAGGTGATCACCGACGTCGTGATCGCGGTCCTGCTCGGCGCGCTCGTGCTCGTCGTGACCGCGCGGGGACTGGACTCGCCGTTCGCGCTCCTGACGGTCCTCGGCATGACGGCCGCGCTGGCGCTCCGGCGTCTGTCGCCGGGGCTCGCGCTCGGTGTGGCGTGGGTGTTCGCCGTCCTCGAGATGGTCACCCTGCAGATGCCCGACCTGTCGAACGCGTTCATCGCCGGGGTGGTCTACTCGACGAGCCGCTACGGCAGCCGGCGCGTGCGCCTGGCGGGCCTGGTGTCGTCGATCGTCGGCCCCGTGACGGCGGCCGTCTACCTCGGTCTCGACGACTACCGGCAGCGGCAGGGCATCGTGACGGCGACGACGCCCGAGCAGGAGTCGCTCAAGGTCGCGATCGCGTACTTCGCGATCGTGCTGCTGCTGCTCCTCCTGCCGTGGCTCGCCGGTCTCGTGCTCCGCACCCGGCGGTCGGCGAGCATGAGCCGAGAGGCCCAGCTCCTCGCCGAGCGCGACGCCGCACGGGCCGATCGCGCCGTCGCCGTGGAGCAGGAACGCGTCCGGATCGCCCGGGACATGCACGACATCGTCGCGCACTCGCTGGCGGTCGTGATCGCCCAGGCGGACGGCGCCCGGTACGCGTTGAAGGCGGATCCGGCCATCGCCGACGAAGCGCTCGGGACGATCTCGAGCACCGCCCGCCGTGCCCTCGGCGACGTGCGCGAACTGCTCGGTGCGTTGCGGCACGAGCAGGGCACCGCACCGACCCCGGAGATCGACGACATCGACCGGCTGATCGGCGAGATGCGTGGCGTCGGCCTCGACGTGCGGGTCGAGCGCGAGGGCGATTCGTCGGGCCTGCCGACCACGACGCAGCTCGCCGTCTACCGGATCGTCCAGGAGAGCCTGACGAACGCGTGGAAGCACGGCGAGCCGAACACCCCGGTGCGCGCGAGCCTCACGTACCGGCCGGACACCGTCGAGATCACGGTCGTCAACCGGCGCGCCGACGACGGCACGCGCGGGCCCGGCACCGGACACGGGCTGGTCGGCATGCGCGAACGTGCCACCATGACCGGGGGGACGATGACCGCGGGACCGCGGGGCGACGACTTCGCGGTCGCGGTCCGGATGCCGTCCGTCCCCGCGAGCGGCCAGATGCCGCGCGGGCTCGTCCCGACCACACCCTCGACCCTCCAGGAGCGCACCGGCCGATGAACGACACCCCGATCCGCGTCGCGCTCGTCGACGACCAGGCCCTGTTCCGCACCGGCATCCGGATGCTCATCGACTCGCAGGCCGACCTGCAGTTCGTCGGCGAGGCCGGCGACGGTGCCGAGGGCGTGGAGCTCGTGCGGCGCGGGCGACCCGACGTCGTGCTCATGGACGTCCGCATGCCGGTGATGGACGGCATCACCGCCACCGCCCGCATCGTCGAGGACAGCGGGACCGACGGCGCCAAGGTGCTCGTGCTCACCACGTTCGACTTCGACGAGGCAGCGGCGAAGGCGATCCGAGCCGGTGCGAGCGGGTTCGTGCTGAAGGACGCCGACCCGGAGTTCCTGCTCGCGGCGATCCGCACGGTGAACGCCGGGACCGCCGTGTTCGCGGCGTCGGCGACCCGTGAGCTCCTCCGCCGCTACGAGGACACGAGCGAGCAGGCGGCCTCGGTGCCGGCCGCGTTCGCCGACCTGACGCCGCGCGAACGGGAGATCTTCGATCTGGCGGCGCGGGGCTTCAGCAACAGCGAGATCGCGCAGCACGAGTACGTGAGCGAGGCGACGGTGAAGACGCACATCTCGCGCGTCCTCACGAAGCTCGAGCTGCGGGACCGGGTGCGGCTCGTGGTGTTCGCGCACGAGCACGGTCTGGTCGCGAAGGCCGACTGACCGCGGGGCGTCCGGCTGCGCGCTGCGCGCTGACGGTCCGTCGGCGCGCTGCGCGCTGACGGTCCGTCATCCGTCAGGATGACTTCTCCCCAGGCAGTGGAGCCGAGCGGACGATCCACAGGAGCCGATGGGCCGACGCGGGGCGTGCCTCCTGGCCGTCATCGTGGAGTCATGACCACGAGCAGCAGACCGATCATCCGTCTCGACCGCGTTTCGAAGCACTACGGCGATGCCGTGCGGCGGGTGACGGCGTTGGACGATGTGAGCGTCGACATCGGTGCGGGGGAGTTCACGGCGGTGATGGGGCCGTCGGGTTCGGGCAAGTCGACGTTGATGCACGTCGCGGCGGGGCTCGACCAGGTGTCGTCGGGTCGGATCTGGATCGACGGGGTGGACGTCACGGGGTTGGGTGACAAGGAGTTGACGGAGCTGCGTCGTCGTCGGTTGGGGTTCGTGTTCCAGTCGTTCAACCTGGTGCCGACGTTGGACGTGGCGGAGAACGTCCGGTTGCCGTTCCTGTTGGGTGGGCACAAGGTGACTCGCGAGGAGTCGGCGTGGATCGACCGTCTCGTGGAGATGCTCGGGTTGGGGGATCGGTTGTCGCATCGTCCGCACCAGTTGTCGGGTGGGCAGCAGCAGCGGGTGGCGATCGCGCGGGCGTTGGCGTCGCGGCCGGCGGTGGTGGTCGCGGACGAGCCGACGGGGGCGTTGGATTCGCGGACGGGTAGTGATGTGTTGCAGATCTTGCGGGGTGCGGTGTCGGAGTGGGGGCAGAGCGTGGTGATGGTGACGCATGATCCGGTGGCTGCGGCGAATGCTGATCGGATCCTGTTCCTGGCGGACGGTCGTGTGGTGGGGGATCGTCCGGCGATGGATGCCGCGGCGATCTCGACCACGATGCTCGGCATGGAGACCGCAGCGTGAACGGCGTCCGCGCGTTCGCCCCGACCGTCCTCGTCGCGGCGCTCGGCACCACCTTCGGGTCGGCACTGGTCATCGCTCCGGGGATCGTCACCGAGGCCCTGGCGGCCTCCGGTCTCTCCGAGCTCGGCCCGGTGAAGGCGATCCTCTCGGTCGTCGGGTGGCTCTTCCTCGGCATCGCCCTCTACGTCGGTGCGATCGTCACGGCGAACACCTGCGCCACGCTCATCGCCGGGCAGACCCGCATCATCGCGCTGCAGCGGCTCGTCGGGGCGACCGGCGCCTCGTTGCGTGCACGGATCACCCGGACCGGCCTCGTCGTCGGGGTCCTCGGCGGTCTGATCGGGGCGGTCGTCGGCACGGGGCTCAGTGCGCTCTTCGTCGTCGTGCTGCGGGGCAACGGGTTCCTGCCGGACACCGCGTACACGATCGTGCCGTGGGAGCTCGTGCTCCCGGTCGTGGCGGTCGTCCTCGCGACCTGGGGTGCGTTCGCGGCCGGTTCGCGGCGGGTGCTCACCGTGACGCCGCTCGAGGCACTCTCGTCGAGCGTCGAACCGAGCCACGACGACGTCCGCTCCGGGACCGCTCGGAAGGTCTGGGCGATCGTGCTCATGGCGGCGGGCGGCCTGCTCCTGCTCGTCGGGCTGCTCGCCAGCGGGCTCTCGCCCATCGCGGTCCTGCCGGCAGCGCTCGGGGGCTTCGTCTCCTTCGCCGGGGTGGCCGTCGGTGCGACGATCGTGATGCCGCCCGTGCTGCAGCTCATCGGACGCATCGGAGCCCGTGACCCTGTCGTGCTGCTCGCCGGTCGCAACGCCATGCGCGCACCCGGCCGGTCCGCACGGGCGACCATCGGGCTCGTCATCGGCGTCACCCTGCTCGTCACGTTCGCCGTGGCGCTCGGCATCATGCAGCACGTGCTCGGTGCCCAGCTGCAGGCCATGGACCAGGGGCAGATGACGAAGGAGATGCTCAAGGGGCAGCGTGACTTCTTCGTCCAACTGAACGCCGTCGTGAGCGTCATCGTCGGGTTCTCCGCCGTGATCGCCGCGGTGGGGGTGGTGAACGCGCTCGCCCTCGGGGTGCTGCAGCGCCGGCGGGAGCTCGGGCTGCTGCGGGTGCTCGGGCTGACCGGGGCGCAGGTCCGCCGGATGATCGTCACCGAGGCCGTCCAGATGGTCGTCGCAGCCGTCGTCACCGGGCTCGTGCTCGGCACCTTCTACGGGTGGGTCGGTGGGCAGACGTTGCTCGGTTCGCTCGGTTTCGCGACGACGCCGGTGCTGCCGCCGTTGACCGTGGGGATCGTGGTCGTGGGAGCGTTGGTCCTCGCGGTGGTCGCGACGATCGCGCCGGTGCGGCGTGCGATGCGGGTGCCGCCGACGGAGGCGCTGGCGGTCGACTGACGCGCCGCTCGCGGTCGCCGAGGTCGCCGAGGTCGCACGATCGGTCGCTCGGGTCGGCCGAGGTCGCACGAAGTGTCGCTCGCGCCGCCAGCGGGCGACGGTTCGTGCGACCTCGACGCCGCGTCCGCGGCACGTCGTGCGACCTCGGCACCCCGGCCGCCGGGTGCACGTCGTGCGACCTCGGCGCCCCGCGACGGCTCGGTCTGTCACACGGACCGCCGCCGGTGCTACCGTGGACCCGATGTACTCGGCGCTCCTCCTCCTTCGCTGCCGCGACGAGGCCTGACACAACGGCCCACCTCGTCGCGGAGTCCGTCGTGGCCTGACCCACACCTGACGACGAAAGCGACGAAACGATGCAGAACACCCAGCGCCCCTCCGGGATGCCGATCCACAAGTACGTCCCGTTCCACGAGCAGATCCGTGTCGACCTCCCGGACCGCACCTGGCCGACGAAGCGCATCGACGAGGCGCCGCGGTGGTGCGCGGTCGACCTGCGCGACGGCAACCAGGCCCTGATCGACCCGATGGACTCCGAGCGCAAGCGCGCCATGTTCGACCTGCTCGTCCGGATGGGCTACAAGGAGATCGAGGTCGGGTTCCCGAGCGCCTCGCAGACCGACTTCGACTTCGTCCGCTCGCTCATCGACGAGGGCGCGATCCCCGACGACGTCACGATCCAGGTGCTGACCCAGGCGCGCGAGCACCTGATCAACCGCACGTACGAGGCGATCGACGGCGCGAAGCAGGCCATCGTGCACCTGTACAACTCGACGTCGATCGTCCAGCGCGAGGTCGTGTTCCGCACCGACGTGCAGGGCGTCGTCGACATCGCGGTGTCCGGAGCGAAGCTGTGCCGTGCGGCCGAGGCGAACCTGCAGCACGACACGAAGGTGTTCTACGAGTACTCGCCCGAGTCGTACACGGGCACCGAGCTCGAGGTCGCGGTCCAGATCTGCAACGCCGTGCTCGAGGTCTTCGAGCCGACGCCCGACCGCAAGGTGATCATCAACCTGCCGGCGACCGTCGAGATGGCGACGCCGAACGTCTACGCCGACTCGATCGAGTGGATGTCCCGCAACCTGGCCCACCGCGAGGACGTCATCCTCTCCCTGCACCCCCACAACGACCGTGGCACCGCCGTCGCGGCCGCGGAGCTCGGGTACATGGCCGGCGCCGACCGCATCGAGGGCTGCCTGTTCGGCAACGGTGAGCGCACCGGCAACGTCGACCTGGTCGCACTCGGCATGAACCTGTTCACGCAGGGGATCGACCCCGAGATCGACTTCTCGGACATCGACCAGATCAAGCGCACGGTCGAGTACTGCAACCAGCTGCCGGTGCCGGAGCGCCAGCCGTGGGCGGGCGACCTCGTCTACACGGCGTTCAGCGGCTCGCACCAGGACGCCATCAACAAGGGCTTCGAGGCCATGAAGGCCAAGGCCGCGGCCGCCGGCAAGGACATCGACGAGGTCGAGTGGGCGGTGCCGTACCTGCCCGTCGACCCGAAGGACATCGGCCGTTCGTACGAGGCCGTGATCCGCGTCAACTCCCAGTCCGGCAAGGGCGGCGTCGCCTACCTGCTCAAGACGGACCACTCGATCGACCTGCCCCGCAAGCTGCAGATCGAGTTCTCCGGGGTCGTGCAGCAGCGCACCGACGCCGAGGGCGGCGAGTTCTCGTCCGAGCGCATCTGGGACCTCTTCCGCGACGAGTACCTGCCCGCGGCCGACGAGTCCGACAAGTGGGGCCGCTACGAGATCACGAAGACGGCGACCTCGAGCGACTTCGACGGCACGACGAAGCTCTCGGTCGCCCTGCGCGTCGACGACGGCTCGATCACGTCCGACGCCGTCGGGACGGGCCCGATCGACGCGTTCCTCACGGTGATGCGGGACCAGGGCGTCGACGTGACGCTCTACGACTACTCGGAGCACACGATGAGCGCCTCGGGTGACGCGCAGGCCGCGTCCTACGTGGAGCTCGACGTCGACGGCGTCCGGCTGTGGGGCGTCGGGATCGACGCCGACATCGCCACAGCGTCGCTCAAGGCGATCGTCTCGGCGGTCAACCGCGCGGTGCGCGCGGGGGCTGCGTCCGGCGCGTCGGAGCTGGTCTCGGCGTAACGCGTTCCGTCCAGGAGGCGCGGTGCGGGTCCGACCCGCACCGCGCCTCCTGTGCGTGGTCGCGCTGGTGCGTACGTGCGTACGTGCGTACGTGCTTGCGTGCGCGCCGCGAGCGGGACGTTTCTGTCCCGCTCGGCGGTGGCGAGCGGCGCCTTCCGCCCGCTCGGCGGACGTGAGCGGCGTGTCGCGCCCGCTCGACGCCCGCGCGCTCGACGCCCGCCTGATCGCACGCCGCGAACGCTCGTGCGCCGCGAGCGGCGCGGCGCGGAGCGTCGGTGGCGCGGGGGATACTGGACCAATGCCGCTGTACCGGGACGAGTGCGTCGTGTTGCGCACCCACAAGCTCGGTGAAGCCGACCGCATCGTCACGATGCTGAGCCGCCAGCACGGCAAGATCCGGGCGGTGGCGAAGGGCGTCCGGCGGACCGCCTCGAAGTTCGGGTCCCGGCTCGAGCCGTTCATGGTCGTCGACGCCCAGTTCTACGAGGGCCGCTCGCTCGACATCGTGACGCAGGCCGAGTCGCTCGGTTCGTACGGCGCGCAGATCGTCGCCGACTACGGGGCCTACACCGCCGCCAGCGCGATGGTCGAGACCGCCGACCGCCTGAGCGAGGCGGACGCCGGACTGCAGCAGTACCTGCTCCTCGTCGGGGCGCTCCGGTCGCTGGCGCGCGGCGAGCACGTGACGAGTGCGACGCTCGACTCGTACCTGTTGCGCGCGATGAGCATCGCGGGGTGGGCGCCGTCGTTCCGCGACTGCGCGGTCACCGGCGAGCCCGGGCCGCACTCGGCGTTCGTCGTGCAGCTCGGCGGCGTGGTGGCGGACCACGCGGCGCCCCCGGGGACACCGCGGCTCGACCCGGACACCCTGCAGCTCCTGGGCTCACTGCTCGCCGGCGACTGGGGCACGGTGGACGCGTCGGACGAGCGCACGCGCTCCCGGGCGTCCGGCGTGGTGGCGGCGTACGCCCAGTGGCACCTGGAACGATCGCTCCGGTCGCTGCCGCACGTCGACCGCACCGAGCACCCGTCCCCGGTGCATCCGACACCGGGTGGTGTGCCCGCCGCGGTCGCCGCGACCCCGGCACCCACGTTGCCGGAGCCGCCGGTCCCGTCCGACAACGCGCCCGGCAACGCAACCGACCACGCGCCCGGCAACACGCCCGGCAACGCGTCCGGCAACACGCCCGACCAGCCGTCCGACCTCGGAGGAACCCCTGCATGAGCCCGCGACGCTACGCCGAGTCCGAGCCGCTCAAGCCCGTCGACTGGACGGGTGAGCAGCCCCCGGCGATCCCGCTGCAGTTCGTCCCCGAGCACGTCGCGATCGTGATGGACGGCAACGGCCGCTGGGCGAACCAGCGCGGCCTCACCAGGGTCGAGGGGCACCGTGCGGGCGAGGCGTCGCTCCTCGACGTGGTCGCCGGCGCCGTGCAGATCGGCGTCAAGCACGTCTCGGCGTACGCGTTCTCGACCGAGAACTGGAAGCGCTCACCCGACGAGGTCCGCTTCCTGATGGGCTTCAACCGCGAGGTCCTGCACCGCCGCCGCGACCAACTGAACGCGTGGGGTGTCCGGATCCGGTGGGCGGGACGTCGGCCGCGTCTCTGGCGCAGCGTGATCGACGAGCTGCAGACCGCCGAGCGCATGACCGCCGACAACGACGTCTGCACGCTGACGATGTGCGTCAACTACGGCGGTCGGAACGAGATCGTCGACGCGGTCCGGGGCATGGCCGAGGACGTCGCGGCCGGGCGCCTCAAGCCGAGCCAGGTCACCGAGAAGGCCCTCGCGAAGCGGCTGTACGTGCCGGAGCTGCCGGACGTCGACCTCTTCCTGCGGAGCTCGGGGGAGCAGCGGACGTCCAACTTCATGCTGTGGCAGTCGGCGTACGCCGAGATGGTGTTCCTCGACCGGCTGTGGCCGGACTTCCGTCGCACCGACCTGTGGGGAGCGATCGAGCAGTACGCGCGCCGCGATCGACGGTTCGGCGGGGCGGTGGACGCACCGACGGCCTGACAGGAGGCGCGGGGCGGCGCCGACCCGCGCCTCCCGTCCGACGGTGCCCGGCTCGACCGAGCGCCCGCCTCCGGCTCAGCCGAGCAGGTGCGCCGCGCCGCGGACCGCGTCGAGCGCAGCGCGGACACTCGGCACCCGGTCCGCGCCCCGTGCCACCACCACCTCGACGCGCCTCGCGAGCTCGTCGCTCGCCGGCGTGACCGAGACGCCGGGCGGCACCACGGTGGTCGTGAGCGCGAGGCGGGGGAGCAGGGCCACACCGAGGCCCGCCGCGACCAACCCGACGACCGCCGCGGCGTTGTCCGTCTCGAGGACGATGTCCGGGGTGAAGCCGGAGGCGGCGCACGACGCGAGCAGGTGCCCTCGGCAGCGCGGGCACCCGCCGATCCAGCGCGCCTCGCGGAAGGCGGCGAGGTCCGCGACCGCGTCGGCACTGTGCGCGGACCCGCTCAGCGCTGGGGCAGGCGTCACGAGGGCGAGCGGGTCGCGACCGAGCACCCGGGTCGTGAGCGTCGGGTCGGCGCCGACGTCGTCGCCCTGCAACGCGTGCGAGAACGTCAGCGCCACGTCGACCTCGCCGCGGCGGAGGAGCTCGACGGCCTCCGGCGGTTCGGCCTCGACGTACGAGGTCACCACGCCCGGGCTCGTGGCCGACATCGCGGCGAGCACCGGCGGCACGAGGGTCGACGACGCGCTCGGGAACCCGGCGATCCGCACCCGTCCGCGGGCGAGGCCGCCGACGGCGTCGAGGTCCTCCTGCGCGGCCGCGAGGGCCGCCTGCACGGCGAGGGCGTGGTCGGCGAGGACCCGTCCCGACTCGGTCAGCGTGACGCCGCGCGCTCCGCGGAGCACGAGCTCGTGGCCCGTCCGGCGTTCGGCGCGGGCGAGCAGCTGGCTCACCGCGGGCTGGCTGTACCCGAGGGCGGCGGCCGCGCGGCTGATCGAGCCGGCGTCACGGACGGCGAGCAGCACGCGGAGGAGTTGGGGATCGAGGTCGTCCACAACGTCATGTTATGGGGGATCGAAGAAGCCTGCCCTGGTGTGATGGGTGACCCCGCGCCACCGTGGAGGCATGGACTCCTTCGTCGACGGCTCCGGCTACCTCGCGGCCTGCACCACCGGACTCCCCACGCGCGGCACGCTCGCCTCCATGCGCGCCGACCTCGACGAGTGGGAGCACGCCGCGTCCACGCCGGTCGCGTACGGCGCGCTCGTCGAGGAGGGCCGCTCGCTCTTCGCGCGCATCGTCGGCGTCGACCGGGCCCGGGTCGCCACGGGGTCGCAAACCTCCGCCATGGTCGCGGTCGTCGCCGCTGCGCTGCCGGACGGCGCCGAGGTGGTCGTCCCCGACGGCGACTTCAGTTCGCTCGTGTTCCCGTTCCTCGCCCAGGCGCACCGGGGCGTCCGGGTCCGGAGCGTCCCGCTCGCCTCCCTCGCCGACGCGGTGCGGCCCGGGACGTCCCTCGTCGCCTGGTCCGCGGTGCAGTCGTCGAGCGGCGTCGTCACCGATCCGGGGCCGGTGCTCGAGGCGGCTCGGACCGTCGGCGCGCTCACGCTGTGCGACCTCACGCAGGCCGCCGGCGTGCTCCCGGTGGACGCGGCCCCGTTCGACGTGACGGTCACGCACGCGTACAAGTGGCTGTGCGCGCCGCGCGGGGTCGCATTCTCGACGTTCTCGGACGCCGCGCTCGAACGGCTCCGCCCCGTGCAGGCCGGGTGGTACGCGGGTGCCGACGTGTGGGGGTCCTGCTACGGCCCAGCGATGCGGCTCGCCGACGACGCGCGTCGGTTCGACGTCTCGCCGGCCTGGCAGGCATGGCCGGGCGCGGTGGCTGCGCTCCGGCACGTCGCCGCGCTCGATGCGACGTCGTCCTGGAGGCACGCCACGCGTCTCACGGACCGGCTCGCCGACACGCTCGGGTCACCTCGGAGCGGTCAGGCGATCACGACGTTCGCGGACGCGGACGGCGCGGCCCTCCGGGCCCTCGCGGCAGCCGGGATCACCGCGAGCGGGCGGGCCGGTCGGCTCCGGCTGGCGTTCCACCTCTGGAACGACGAGGACGACGTGACGCGCGTGGCGGACGCGCTGGGCGCGGTGGACGGCTTCAGACCGGAGGGGTGAGGCGCGTTCTCCACAGGGGGCGCGCCTCCCGTCCGCCGAGGCCCGTGGGGCCGGTACGCTTGCCCGGTACGTTTCCGAACCGGGCACCCAGCTCGGCGACCTCTGGAGCATCCCGTGGCACAGTCCTCCCGTCTCGACAGCGTCATCGCCCTGGCCAAGGGCCGTGGCTTCGTCTTCCAGTCGGGGGAGATCTACGGCGGATCGCGCTCCGCGTGGGACTACGGGCCCCTCGGCGTCGAGCTGAAGGAGAACATCAAGCGGCAGTGGTGGCAGCGGTTCGTCCGCGGCCGCGGCGACATGGTCGGCCTCGACTCGGCCGTGATCCTGCCGCGCAAGGTGTGGGAAGCGTCCGGGCACGTCGCGACGTTCACCGACCCGCTCGTCGAGTGCCTGCACTGCCACCACCGGTTCCGCGAAGACCACCTCATCGAGGCGTTCGTGGCGAAGAAGGACCGGCAGCCCGAGGGCGGCATGGCCGAGATCGCGTGCCCGAACTGCGGTACCCGCGGCCAGTGGACCGAGCCGCGCGAGTTCTCCGGCATGCTCAAGACCTACCTCGGCCCGGTCGAGTCGGAAGAGGGCCTGAACTTCCTCCGCCCCGAGACCGCGCAGGGCATCTTCGTGGACTTCGCGCAGGTCGTGACGACCAGCCGCATGAAGCCCCCGTTCGGCATCGGCCAGGTCGGCAAGGCCTTCCGCAACGAGATCACGCCCGGCAACTTCATCTTCCGGACGCGCGAGTTCGAGCAGATGGAGATCGAGTACTTCGTGCCGCCGGCCTCCGCGCAGGAGCACTACGAGCAGTGGATCGCCGACTCGGTCGCGTTCTTCACCGACCTCGGCATCGACCCGGAGAACCTGCGGCGCTTCGACGTCCCGGACGGGGAACGCGCGCACTACTCCGACGCCACCGCCGACATCGAGTACCGCTTCGGGTTCGCGGGCACCGAGTGGGGCGAGCTCATGGGCGTCGCGAACCGCACGGACTTCGACCTCAACAACCACATCGAGTCCTCCGGCAAGGACCTCCGGTACTTCGACCAGGCCGCGAACGAGAAGTACGTGCCGTACGTCATCGAGCCGTCGTTCGGTCTCACCCGCGCGCTCATGGCGTTCCTGCTCGACGCCTACCACGAGGACGAGGCGCCGAACGCGAAGGGCGGCGTCGACAAGCGCACGGTCCTGCGGCTCGACCCGCGGCTCGCTCCGGTCAAGGCCGCCGTCCTGCCGCTGTCCCGCAACGAGCAGCTGTCGCCGGTGGCGCGTGGCCTCGCGGACGACCTGCGCAAGTACTGGAACGTGGACTTCGACGACGCGGGGGCGATCGGCCGTCGCTACCGTCGCCACGACGAGATCGGCACGCCGTTCTGCATCACGGTGGACTTCGACACGCTCGAGGACAAGGCCGTGACGGTGCGCGAGCGCGACACGATGTCGCAGGAGCGGGTGGCGCTCGACCAGCTGCAGGGGTACCTCGCGGCGCGGTTGCTCGGCGCGTAGGCGCGGCGTCGCGCGGCGCGGCCGGCGCGGCCGTTCGCACAACCAAAGGCACCCCGAACCACGCTGATGCGCGGCGCGGGGTGCTTTTGGTTGTGCGCCGCGCCCGCCGCGCCCGGCAGCGCGGGAATGCGGCTGCGGCGGCCCCGGTTGCGACCAGCATGAACGACTCTGTGAAGGTCGATGTCTGGTCGGACATCGCCTGCCCCTGGTGCTACATCGGCAAGCGGAAGTTCGAGGCCGGCGTCGCCGCCTTCGCCTCGACCCCGAACGGCGCCCCGGTCGAGGTCGAGTACCACTCCTTCGAGCTCAGCCCCGACACCCCCGTGGACTTCGAGGGCACCGAGGCCGAGTTCCTCTCCGGCCACAAGGGCATGCCCGTCGAGCAGGCGCAGCAGATGCTCGACCAGGTCTCCGGCATCGCCGCGAGCGTGGGCCTCGACTACGACTTCGAGTCGATGCACCACACCAACACGGTGAAGGCGCACCAGGTCATCCACCTGGCGAAGGAGCAGGGCAAGCAGCTCGAGATGGTCGAGCGCCTCTTCGCCGCCTACTTCGAGCGTGGTGAGCACGTCGGTCAGGACGAGTCGCTGGCGTCCCTCGCGGCCGAGGTCGGCCTCGACCCGGACGAGGTCCGCGCCACGCTCCGCGACGACTCGCAGCTCGCGGCCGTCCGCGCCGACCAGGCGCAGGCGCAGTCGTACGGCATCAACGGCGTCCCGTTCTTCGTCATCGACGGCAAGTACGGCGTCTCCGGCGCGCAGGACCCGGCTGCGTTCGAGCAGGTGCTGACGCAGGTCGTCGCCCTCCGTGGGACGACCCCGTCGGACGTCGCCGAGGCCGAGCAGCGGTCCGCCGAGGACGCGGCAGCAGACGCGGAGGCGACCCGATGACGGACGTCCGTGTCGACGGCTCGGCCGAGCCGCGCCTCCAGTCCGACGGCCAGGAGGCGCGACCCGCCCTGCTCACGCTCGTCACGCCCGGCGGTGCGCCGGTCTGCGAGGGCGACTCGTGCTTCGTGCCCGGCGCCGAGGGCGTCTGGACCGAGGTCCCCGACTGAGCGGGTGCTAGCGGACGGGCTCCTCGTCGGTGATGTCGGCGACCGTTGCGCCGTACGCCGCGACCAGGTCGTCGGCGTCGACGAAGGCGCTCGCGCCGTGCCGACCGGCGCCGAGGGCGACCCGGCGTCCGAGGATCCGTTCGTCGGCGTAGACCGGCAGGCCGCCCGTCGCGCCGATGGGCGTGATGGTGCCGCGTTCGTAGCCCGAGGCCTCGAGCGCGGTGGCGGCGTCGGGCATCGAGAGCTTGTTGACGCCGACGACGGTGCGGAGCTTCTTCCAGGCGATGGCACGGCCACCGGGTACGAGGGCGAGCAGGAAGCCGCCGTCGTGCCGCTTCACGACGAGGGTCTTCACGATGTCGCCGGGCTCGATGCCGAGCAGTGCGGCTGCCCCGTGCAGGGAGTCCGCGGCGGGTCGTTCGACCACGTCGACCCGGAGCCCTCGGGCCCGTGCGTCGGCGTCGAACCTGGTGATGGCGTCGGTCGTCATGTGGAGAACGCTACCTGCGCGCACCGACGTGGGAGGATGGGAGACGTATGACGATCACTGACGCACCCGGGACGGCGACCCGTCCGGCGAAGCCCCTGCGCATCGGCCCCATCGAGGTCGACGTGCCGGTCGTGCTCGCGCCGATGGCGGGCATCACGAACATGGCCTACCGCCGGCTCTGCCGCGAGTACGGCGCCGGCTTGTACGTGTGCGAGATGATCACCTCGCGCGCGCTCGTCGAACGCACTCCCGTGTCGATGCAGCTCATCCAGCACCACGAGTCCGAGACCCCGCGGTCGATCCAGCTGTACGGCGTCGAGCCGAACACGGTGGCCGAGGCGGCGATGATCCTCGTGGGCGAGGACCGCGCCGACCACATCGACCTCAACTTCGGGTGCCCCGTGCCGAAGGTCACGCGCAAGGGCGGGGGAGCGGCCCTGCCCTGGAAGCTCGACCTCTTCAAGGAACTCGTCACGAAGACGGTCCGTGCCGCCGGGGACGTCCCCGTCACCGTGAAGATGCGCAAGGGCATCGACGGCGACCACCTCACGTACCTCGACGCCGCCCGCATCGCGCGGGACGCCGGCGTCGCGGCGGTCTCCCTGCACGCCCGCACCGCCAACGAGCACTACTCGGGCCACGCGGACTGGTCGGCGATCGCGACGCTGAAGGAGACCATCACCGACATCCCGGTGCTCGGCAACGGCGACATCTGGTCCGCTGCCGACGCGCTCCGCATGGTCGACGAGACCGGGGCGGACGGCGTCGTCGTCGGGCGCGGGTGCCTCGGTCGGCCGTGGCTGTTCGGCGACCTCGCGGCGGCGTTCCGCGGCGAGGGGTTGCGGTACATGCCGTCCCTCGGCGAGGTGGCGGTGGCGTTCAAGCGGCACGCCGAACTGCTCGTCGAGTTCTTCGGCAGCGAGGAGCACGGCTGCCGCGACGTCCGGAAGCACGTCGCCTGGTACTTCAAGGGGTACCCGATCGGCGGCGACGTCCGGTCCGGGCTCGCGATGGCGTCCAGCCTGCAGGAGATCGACGACCTGCTCGGGCAGCTCGACCACGACGCTCCGTACCCTGGCGCCGACGCCGAGGGGCCCCGAGGTCGTGCGGGCCACCCGAAGCGCACCGCCCTGCCCGACCGCTGGCTCGAGTCGCGCGACGTCGACAGCGAGTTCCGCAAGGTCCTCGCCGCCGCCGAGCTGCACCACAGCGGCGGATGAGCGCCACGAGTTCGTACGGGCCGGCCGACGCCGAACGCTGGCTGCCCGAGACCCACGGCAACCGTCGGTCGGACTTCGCCCGTGACCGCGCCCGGCTCCTGCACTCGAGCGCGCTGCGACGGCTCGCCGCGAAGACCCAGGTGCTCAGTCCGACGACCGGGCTCGACTTCGCCCGGAACCGCCTGACGCACTCGCTCGAGGTCGCCCAGGTCGGCCGCGAGCTCGCCGACTCGCTCGGCCTCGACCCCGACGTCGTGGACACCGCCTGCCTCGCGCACGACATCGGACACCCGCCGTTCGGCCACAACGGCGAGACGGCCGTGAACGCGTGGGCGGCGGGCATCGGCGGGTTCGAGGGGAACGCGCAGACGCTGCGGCTCCTCACCCGGCTCGAGCCGAAGGTGTACGGCGCCGAGCCCGAGGACCACCGTCCGTACGGGCTGAACCTCACGCGGGCATCGCTCGACGCCAGCTGCAAGTACCCGTGGCCGGCGGCCCAGGGCGTGTCCGAGGCGTCGTCCGGCCGCACCAAGTTCGGCTTCTACGACGATGACCACGACGCGTTCGAGTGGCTCCGTGCCGGGGCTCCCCGTCGGCAGCGCTGCATCGAGGCACAGGTCATGGACCTCTCGGACGACATCGCGTACTCGGTGCACGACTTCGAGGACGCCGTCGTAGCGGGCTTCATCGACGTCGCTGCCCTGGGCGACCGCGTCGGCGAGAACGACATCGTGTCCGCCATGCACGCCTGGGTCGGCTCGGACCTCAGCCGCGACGAGCTGCTCGAGGCGTTCGACCGGCTCCGCTCGCTGCCGCTGTGGATGACCTCCTACGACGGGTCGCGTCGGGACCTGGCGCGGCTGAAGAACCTCACCTCGCAGCTGATCGGTCGGTTCGCGCGGACGGCGACCGCGGCGACGCGGGAGTCCTACGCCTCGGGCTCCCTCGTGCGCTTCGCGGCGTCGGTCGTGACCCCGCCCGAGATCATCGGCGAGATCGCGGTGCTGAAGGGCATCGTCGCGGCGTTCGTCATGACGCAGGGCGATCGGCAGCCCGTGTACGAGGACCAGCGGCGGATCCTGACCGAGCTCCTCGACGCCCTCGCGGCGAGCGGCAGCGCCGACCTCGAGCCGGGCTTCGCAGCGGACTGGCGTGCTGCGTCCGACGACGCCGGGCGGTTGCGGGCCGTGGTCGACCAGGTGGCGAGCCTGACCGACCAGGGTGCGCTGGCGTGGCACAAGCGGCTCGTGGTCGGGGACCGCGAGACGGTGCACATCCCGGTCTGACGGTCGGGCCCGGGTCACGTGCGCTGCGCCCTGGCCGCGACCCGCGGCGGGGCGGCGCCGGCGGGGCGGGGCCGAGCCGCGCCTCCTGGCCGTTGTCCACAGGTCTCGTGACGGTCGGCCGACGTCGGTCGCACGAACTAGGATCGAGGGGTGGCTGGGAGGATCGCGCGGAACGACATCGACGAGGTCCGCTCGCGTGTCAACATCGCCGACGTCGTCGGCGACTACGTGACCCTGAAGTCCGCCGGGGTGGGGTCGTTGAAGGGCCTCTGCCCCTTCCACGACGAACGCTCCCCGTCGTTCCACGTCCGTCCCCAGGTCGGGCGGTACCACTGCTTCGGCTGCGGCGAGGACGGCGACGTCTTCGACTTCGTCATCAAGCAGGACCACACGACCTTCCAGGAAGCCGTCGAGCGGATGGCCGCGAAGATCGGCTTCACGCTCCACTACGAAGAGGGCGACGGCCCCCGCACCGACTACAACGCCCGCGCGCGGCTCATCGCCGCGAACGAGGCGGCGCAGCAGTTCTACACCGCGCAGCTCACGACGGCGGCGGCCGAGCCGGCCCGGCAGTTCCTCGGTGAGCGCGGGTTCGACCCCGCGGCGGCTCAGCACTTCGGCGTCGGCTTCGCCCCGAAGTCGTACGACGCACTGCGGGACCACCTGCGCGGTCGTGGGTTCTCGCTCGAGGAGATCGTCTCCGCCGGACTCGTCAGCCAGGGCGACCGGTCGCCGTACGACCGGTTCCGCGGGCGCCTCATGTGGCCGATCCGCGACGTCACCGGGGCGACGATCGGCTTCGGTGCGCGGCGGCTGCTCGAGGACGACAAGGGCCCCAAGTACCTCAACACGCCCGAGACCCCGATCTACCACAAGAGCCAGGTGCTCTACGGGCTCGACCTCGCCCGGCGGGACATCTCGAAGCAGAAGCAGGTCGTGATCGTCGAGGGGTACACGGACGTCATGGCGTGCCACCTCGCCGGCATCACCACCGCGGTCGCCACCTGTGGCACGTCGTTCGGCGTCGACCACATCAAGGTGCTCCGGCCGATGCTCGGCGACTCGGCCAGCCGCGACCTCTCGCAGCTCGGCAACATCGTCTTCACGTTCGACCCGGACGAGGCCGGGCAGCGCGCTGCCTCGCGAGCGTTCGCGGAAGAGAGCCGCTTCGCCTCGCAGACCTACGTCGCGGTCGCGCCGGGCGGGCTCGACCCGTGCGACCTCCGGCTGGCGCGGGGTGACGCCGCGGTCACCCGCCTCATCGAGACGAAGCGCCCGATGTTCGAGTTCATCATCCGTCGCCGGCTCGCCGCGCACGACATCGAGACGGCCGAGGGGCGCGTCGCCGGCCTCCGCGACGCCGCACCGGTCGTCGCGGGCATCCGCGACCGGACCCTCGCGACGGCGTACACGCGCGAGACCGCCAAGTGGCTCGGCCTCGACATCCCCGAGGTGCGTCGCGCGGTCGAGAACGCCCGCCAGCGCGCGGGTGCGTCGACGACCGACCACCGCTCAGGAGGCGCGGCTCCAGCCACGCACGCCGGCTCCGGCGGCGAGGCGGTCGCCGTTCCGGATGAGCCCGTGGCCGGGCTCCGACTCCTGCCGAGCGACCCGATCACCCGCATGGAGCGCGACGCCGTGATGGCGATGGTGCAGCAGCCCGGGCACGTCGGGGCGCCGCTCCTCGGGTTGGCGGCGGCCGCGACCTTCTCGGCGCCGATGCTGTCCGTCGTGCGGGACGCCGTCGTGGCGAACGTCGACGCGATCGGCGCGGGGGACTGGCTCGAACGGTTGCTGCAGGACGTGCCCGGGCCGTTCCGCGGCCTCGTGCAGGAGCTCGCGCTCGCACCGATCCCCGCCCGCACCGACGAGGACCTGGCCATCTACGCGCGGAGCATCGTCGTCGCGCTGGTGGAGCGGGACCTGCTCGCGCGGAAGGCATCGCTGCTCGGGCAGTTGCAGCGGGCGGACCCGAACGAGCAGGCCGATCGGCGGGCGGAGATCCAGCGGCAGCTCGTGGACATCGACGCGCAGCGGATGCGGTTGCGCGCGGACGCCGAGGCGGCGGCGAACTCGTAGGCGGGTCGCGGCGCCCACCTGGCTGCCGTGCGGTCGGGCGCCCGTGGTCGCCCGTGGTCGCCCGCGCGGGGTCGCTCGCCCCGGGTTTGTTCGCCGAGGTCGCCCGCCGAGGTCGCACGACACGCCGCGTGCGTGTCGCCAAGGTCGCGCGAACGGCCGGTCGGTAGCGCT
This sequence comes from Curtobacterium sp. NPDC087082, assembly GCF_044745045.1. Classification (NCBI taxonomy): domain Bacteria; kingdom Bacillati; phylum Actinomycetota; class Actinomycetes; order Micrococcales; family Microbacteriaceae; genus Curtobacterium; species Curtobacterium sp. NPDC087082. The sequence goes on from NZ_JBIUZN010000006.1 coordinate 107,320, forward strand.
CGGAGCGGCACTTCGTGCGACCTCGGGCCAGGGCCAGCCACGCGCACGGGGTGGACCCGCGTGCGGTGGACGTGACCGGAGCGTCATCGGGGGATGCGGTGCGGACTGGCGCCGCGCCTCCAGGGTGCCGAGGTCGCACGACGCGCCGCGTGCGTGTCGCCGAGGTCGCACGAACGGCCGGCCGGGCGGCTCGGAGGGCGGCACTTCGCGCGACCTCGGCGCTGCCTGCCGGGCGCCCTGGCGGCCCCCCGGGATGCCGAGCGGGCGGGACGCGCCGCGTGCGTCTCGGCGAGCGGGCGGAACATGCCGCATGCTGCGCGTGAGGGGTGCGTACATCGCCCGCTCGCGACCCGGCGAACCCGGCGAGCCCGGCGAACCCGGCGAACCCGGGGAAGCGCCGCCGGCTACCTCGAGCGGGCGGAATGCGCCGGATGCCGGGCGCGAGCGGTGCGGACATCGCCCGCTCGCGCGCCGGGGCGCCGGGCCGCCCGGGCCGCCCGGGCCGGCAGAGCCCCGCGTTGCAGCGCGCAACAATCCTGCGCGACGCGCCGGCCGGACACGCACGGATGATGCATCACGCGACGCGACCGTGCATTACAGCGGTGTAAACAAATCTCCCTCGGTCCGTGCAGTTCCGTGACAGGGTGATAGCAATGAGCGTTCCTGGCCGGGCACACAGTCGATCCACCTCCGGCCCAGGACCCTTGCATTCATCACCAAGAGAGGCATCGGACATGGCATCCGTGACCAAGTGGGGCAAGCGCGGCATCGCGCTCGGCGCCGGAGTGGCAGCGACGGCGCTGGTGCTCAGCGGCTGCGCGAGCAGCAGCGTGAGCGACACCGCCCTGAACGGCATCAGCATCGGGACGACCGACAAGATCACGTCGCTCGACCCGGCGGGCTCGTACGACAACGGCTCGTTCGCCGTGCAGAACCAGGTCTTCCCGTTCCTGATGAACACGCCGGTGGGCAGCCCCGACGTCAAGCCGGACATCGCGACCAAGGGCGAGTTCACGAACGACACCACGTACACGGTGACGCTCAAGAAGGGCCTGAAGTTCGCGAACGGGAACGACCTCACGTCGAGCGACGTGAAGTTCTCGTTCGAACGCGAGCTGAAGATCAACAACGAGAACGGGCCGCAGTCCCTGCTCGCCAACCTCAAGAGCATCGACACGCCGGACGACACGACGGTCGTGTTCAACCTCGACCACGCCGACCAGACCTGGCCGCAGGTGCTCTCCAGCCCCGCCGGCCCGATCGTCGACGAGCAGGTCTTCTCGGCCGACAAGCTCACGCCGGCTGCGGACATCGTCAAGGGCAAGGCGTTCGCCGGGCAGTACTCGATCAGCTCCTACAAGGAGAACGACACGATCCAGTACAAGGCGAACAAGAACTACGACGGCCTCCTGGGCAAGCCGAAGACCGACGAGGTCACGGCGAGCTACTACACCAAGGAGACCGACCTCAAGCTCGCCGTCCAGAAAGGTGACGTCGACGTCGCCTACCGCTCGCTGACGCCGACCGACATCGCCGACCTCCGCAAGGACGACAAGGTGAAGGTCACCGACGGCCCCGGCGGTGAGATCCGCTACCTGGTCTTCAACTTCAACACGCAGCCGTTCGGCGCGAAGCAGTCGGACGCCGACGAGACGAAGGCCCTGGCCGTGCGCCAGGCCGTGGCGGACGTCGTCGACCGCGAGAAGCTCGCCAAGGACGTCTACAACGACACCTACTCGCCGCTCTACTCGATGGTGCCGGACGGCCTCACCGGTGCCGCGAAGCCCTTCGAGGAGCTCTACGGCGACGGCGACGGCGGCGCGGACGTCGACAAGGCGAAGGAGACCCTGTCGAAGGCGGGCGTCACCGGCAAGGTGCAGCTCGACATCCAGTACGCACCGGACCACTACGGTTCGACGTCGGACGACGAGTACGCCGAGCTCAAGACCCAGCTCGAGAACTCCGGCCTGTTCACCGTGAACATCCAGTCGACGGTCTACACGACCTACGCACAGGAGCGCACGAAGGACGCCTACCCGGTGTACCAGCTCGGCTGGTTCCCGGACTTCTCGGACGCCGACAACTACCTGTCGCCGTTCTTCACGAAGGACAACTTCGTGCAGAACCACTACGACGACCCGACGATCCAGCAGCTCATCTCCGAGGAGCAGCAGGAGTCCGACAAGGACAAGCGCGCGGACCTCATCGAGCAGGCGCAGGAGCGTGAGGCGACGCAGATCTCGACGCTGCCGCTGCTGCAGGGCAAGTCGGTCGCCGTCGCGGCCAAGGACGTCAAGGGCCTGACCCTCGACTCCTCGTACAAGTTCCGGTACGCGACCCTCTCCAAGTAAGACCGGTTCCGGCCCACGGGGGCGTTCCCACGAGGAGCGCCCCCGTGACCGCGTCCCCAACGGCACCGAAAGGCACCCGTCCCCGTGACCCTCAGCACCCCAGAGGCGAGCTCGGAACTGGCCACCGACCCCACCAAGCCCGAGGCACAGCGCAGTGCCAAGAGCAGCGGCGGCGGACTCGGCCGGTACGTCCTCGTCCGGTTCCTCCTCATCTTCCCGACCGTCTTCATCCTGGTGACGCTCGTGTTCTTCCTGATGCGCGTCATCGGGAACCCGATCACCGCATCGGTCGGCGGCCGACTCACGCCGTCCCAGCTGCAGGAACGCCTGCACGCCGCGGGCTACGACCGCCCGGTCTTCGTCCAGTACATCGAGTACCTCGGCAACATCGTCCGCGGCGACTTCGGCACGACGGCCACCGACAACCGGCCGATCACCGAGATCATCGTCACGTACGGCGGCGCGACCGCCGAGCTCGTCTTCTACGCGCTCATCGTCGCGCTGCTGCTCGGCATCCCGCTCGGCATGCTCGCCGCGTACATGCGCGACAAGTGGCCGGACGTCCTGTTCCGCGCGCTCGCGATCCTCACCTACGCGACCCCGGTGTTCTTCGGCGGCCTGCTGCTCAAGCTCGTCTTCTCGGTGTGGCTCGGCTGGCTCCCGCTCGGCGACCGCGCGTCCACGCGGGTGTCGCTCGTCCTCGACAACATCCAGGGCGCGACGGGCATCTACCTCATCGACGCCCTGCGCACCGGCAACGCCCAGATCATCGGGGACGTGCTGGCGCACGCCGTCCTGCCGGCACTGACCCTGGGGCTCCTCACCGCCGGCATCTTCCTGCGCCTGGTGCGCGCGAACATGATCGGGACGCTCGGTTCCGAGTACGTCGACGCGGCCCGCTCGCGCGGCGTTCGGGAGGCGCGGCTCGTCCGCACGCACGCGTTCCGTCCCGCCCTCGTGCCGATCATCACGGTGATGGGACTCCAGATCGCCATGCTCCTGGGCGGTTCCGTCCTCACCGAGACCACCTTCGGGTGGCGCGGGCTCGGCTTCGAGCTCAACCAGTACCTGTCGGCCCGCGACTTCGTCGCGGTCCAGGGCATCGTCGCGATGCTCGCGGTGATCGTCGCGGTGACGAACTTCATCGTGGACGTCGTCGCGGCCCTCATCGACCCGAGAGTGAGGTTCTAGAGATGGCTGACACCTCCCTCGTCGACCGCCACGAGCCGCTCTGGAAGCGGCTGCCCGTCGTGCTGCAGCTCCGTCGGAGCACGGGCTGGCAGCGCGCCATGCTCATCACCGGCGTGGTCATCTGCGCGCTGTACCTCCTCGTCGCGATCGCCGCGCCGCTCATCGCCCCGTACGGCTTCGGCCAGCTGCAGGGCGCCGACGGGCAGAGCTTCCCGCGCACCGGTGCACCGAGCGCCACGCACATCTGGGGAACCACCGTCGGCGGCTTCGACGTCTTCAGCCGCGTCGTCTACGGCGCCCGGACCGCGGTGCTCGTGGTCATCGTGGCCGTCGTCGTGTCGATCATCATCGGCGTCCTGCTCGGCATGGTCTCCGGCTACATCGGCGGCTGGCTCGACCGGATCCTCGTCGTCGTGGCGGACGCGATCTACGCGTTCCCCTCGCTGCTCCTCGCCATCGTGGTGTCGATCGTCATCTCCGGCGGCAACTCGAGCTACTCGGGCGGCATCATCGCCGCGGCGATCTCGATCACGGTCGTGTACGTCCCGCAGTACTTCCGGGTCGTCCGCGCCGAGGCCGTGCGGCTCAAGAACGAGGCGTTCGTCGAGTCCGCGCGGGTGATGGGCACGAACCCGTGGCGCATCATGACCCGGCACGTGCTGCGGAACTCGACGCGCTCCCTCCCGCTGATCCTCACGCTGAACGCGAGCGACGCGATCCTGACGCTCGCGGGCCTCGGCTTCCTGGGCTTCGGCATCGGCCCGACCAGCGGCGCGGAGTGGGGCTACGACCTCAGCCGTGCGCTGTCCGACGTCGCGAGCGGCGTCTGGTGGACCGGCGTCTTCCCGGGTGTCGCGATCGTGGTGCTCGTCCTCGGCGTGACGTTCATCGGCGAGAGCCTCAACGACATCTCCGACCCGCGTCTGCGTGCGCGACGCCGGCTCAAGCAGCTGGTGTCCCGCAAGCAGACGGCCAGCACGGAAGGGGCGACCGCATGACGGACGCGACCAACCAGTCCCGCGCCTCCACGCGCCTCCTGGCCGGCGACACCACGACGGAACCGGTCGTCGTCGTCGACGACCTGACCGTCACCTTCGCGACCGACGGCGGTGCCGTCGACGCGGTCAAGGGCGTCAGCATCGACGTCCGCCCCGGCGAGGTCCTCGCCCTCGTCGGCGAGTCCGGCTCGGGCAAGTCCGTCACGGCGCGGAGCATCCTGCGCCTCATGCCGGAGACGGCGACGCTCGGTGGTGCGGTGTTCCTCGACGGCACGGACGTCGTGACCGTCGGCGCGCAGAAGCTCCGGAGCCTGCGCGGCACCGCGGGCGCGATGGTGTTCCAGGAGCCCTCCACTGCGCTGAACCCGGTCTTCACGGTCGGGTGGCAGATCGCCGAGGGGCTCCGGGCCCACGGCGGCGTCTCCGCGAAGGAGGCCCGCGCGAAGGCGATCGACTACCTCCGCCGCGTCGGCATCCCCGATCCCGAGACCCGGGTCGACCACTACCCGCACCAGTTCTCCGGCGGTCAGAAGCAGCGCGTCGTCATCGCGAGCGCGCTCGCCCTCGAACCGTCGGTGATCATCGCCGACGAGCCGACCACCGCCCTCGACGTGACGGTCCAGGCGGAGATCCTCGACCTGCTCCGCCGGTGCCGCGACGAGTTCGGCGCGGCGATCGTCATCATCACGCACAACATGGGCGTCGTCGCCGACCTGGCGGACCGCGTCGCCGTGATGTACCAGGGCGAGGTCGTCGAAGAGGCCCCGGTCGCCGAGCTGTTCGCGGCGCCGCAGGCCGACTACACGAAGCGCCTGCTCGCCGCCGTGCCCCGGCTCGAGGCCTCCACCGGGGTCGCCCGCCGTGCCGCGATCAGTGACGACGTCGAGCCGCTCGTCCGCGCACGCGGGCTCGAGATCGAGTACCCGGGCCGGCTCGGGTCGCACGCGTTCAAGGCGGTCAAGGGCGTCGACCTCGACATCCGTCCCGGCGAGGTCCTCGGCCTCGTGGGGGAGTCCGGCTCCGGCAAGACGACCATCGGCCGCGCGATCGCCGGCCTGACGAAGATCACCGGCGGCTCGCTCGAGGTGCTCGGCACCGAGATGCTCGGGTACCGCGAACGCGACTTCAAGCGGCACCGCAAGGACATCGGGTTCGTCTTCCAGGACCCGGCGACCTCGTTCAACCCGCTGCTCACGATCTCGGAGTGCGTCGCCGAACCGCTCGTCGTGCACGGCGAGGTGTCGAGCCCGCGTGCCGCCCGGAAGCGTGTCGGCGAACTGCTCGAGGCCGTGCAGCTCCCGGCGGCCTACGGCGACCGGTACCCGCACGAGCTGTCCGGCGGCCAGCGGCAGCGCGCGTCGCTCGCACGGTCGCTCGCGCTCCGGCCGAAGCTCCTCATCGCCGACGAGCCGACGAGTGCGCTCGACGTGTCCGTCCAGGCGCGCGTGCTCGAGCTGTTCCTCGAGCTGCAGCAGGACCTCGGGTTCGCGTCGCTGTTCATCAGCCACGACCTCGCCGTGGTCGGCGCGCTCTCCGACCGGATCGCCGTGCTCTACCGCGGCGACCTGGTCGAGACGGGCACCACGGCCGAGGTCCTCGGCTCGCCGCAGCACCCGTACACGCAGCGTCTCCTGGCGTCACTCCCGGTGCCGGATCCGGCGGAACAGGCGGAGCGACGGCGTACGCTTGTGGAACTGGAGAACGCCGGGTCCTGACCCGACGCGACCATCTCGGGAGGCGCGGCTGACGTCGACGACGCACGCCGCGCCTCCTGGGCGGTCACCTCCACCGCAACACGCACGACGGTCGGTGCAGCCCGGTCCGTCGCGAACCGCCGCCAGGGGGCGGCGTGGAAGGGGACCCATGATCGCGGTCAACGGACCGGCGGTCGTCGCGGACGACGTGTCGATCGAGTACCGGAGCGGACGGGGGACGGATGCGATCCGGGCCGTCGACGGCGTGAGCCTCACGGTCCGTCAGGGGGAGATCCTGGCCGTGCTCGGCGAGTCCGGGTCCGGCAAGTCGACGTTCGCCGCGGCGATCGCCGGCCAGCTCGGCACCACCGGCGAGGGCGACGGCGCCCACCGTCGGCACATCGTCGGGGGCGAACTCACGGTCCTCGGGCAGAAGACGCGTGGGCTCCGACCGACGTCCCGCAAGCTCGAGCGGCTGAGTGGCCGCATCGGCTACCTGCCGCAGGACGGCGCGGACCGGCTCAGCCCGGACCTCACCGTCGGCGAGGCGATCGCGGAACCGATCTACGCACGTGACCGCCGGTTCGACCGCAAGGAAGCCGGCCTCATCGTCGCCCGCCTGGTCGACGCCGTGCACCTGCCGCTCGGGGTGATGCGGCTCAACACGTGGGAGCTCTCGAGCGGGCAGCGGCAGCGCGTCGCCCTCGCGAAGGCGCTCGTGCTCGAGCCCCAGCTGCTCGTCGCCGACGAACCCGCCCGCGGCGTGGACGTGCTCGTGCGGCAGTCGGTGCTCGAGGCGCTGGCGACCCTGCAGCGGAACCGGCAGTTCTCGGCGGTCGTGGTGTCGAGCGACCTGCGCGAGGCCCGGGCACTGGCCGACCGGGTGGCGATCATGGCCGAGAGCCGGCTCGTCGGCCTCGGCACCTTCGACGAGGTCCTCGACAACCCCGTCGACCCCTACGTCAAGACGCTCGCGTCGACGGCGGCCCGTCCGGTGAAGCGTCGGCAGCCGGCGTCGGCCGCGCCCCGTCGGTCCTCGGCGCCGCGTCGGCCGGTCGCCGCCGGCACCGGTCCGCGCGCGGAGCGGCAGGAGAACGCATGAGTACGGGTGCGTCCTCGGGTACGTCTTCGTCGTCGGGCGCGCGCGGGCACCGGGCAGTGGTGACCGACGCGGGTGTCGAACTGCCGGTCGCCCCGCCGACCGCCGGACCGATCGCGATCCTGCCCGCCGGGGACGGCACCGCCCTCCACGAGGACGCCGTCGCCGCAGCCGGTGGGACCGTCGCGCCGCTCGGGGCGGACACCGCCGGACTCGTGTGGCTCGACCCTCGCGATCCCGCGGGACTCGCCGACGCGCTCGACGGCGCACCGTCCATCGGCTGGGTCCAGCTACCGTTCGCCGGCGTCGACGCCTTCGCGTCGCTGATCGCCGAGCACGGCGACCGGGTGCTGTTCACCTCGGCCAAGGGCGCGTACGCCGAGCCCGTCGCCGAGCACGCCCTCGCACTGACGCTCGGGACGCTGCGGGTGCTGCAGAAGCGTGCCCGTGCGCGGTCGTGGGCGACCGAGCCCGAGGGTGTCTCGCTCTACGGCCGGAACGTGGTCGTCATCGGCGCGGGTGGCATCGCGCTGGAGTACATCCGCCTGCTCGCGCCGTTCGAGGTCTCGGTCACCGTGGTGCGCCGGTCGTCCTCGCCGGTGCCCGGGGCGGACCGGACCGTCACGACCGACCAGCTCGACGACGTCCTGCCCGATGCCGACGTGGTCATGATCGCCGCGGCGATGACCTCGGGGACCGCGAAGCTGTTCGGGCCCGCGCAGTTCGCGATCATGAAGCCGTCGGCACGGCTCGTGAACATCGCCCGCGGGGGACTGGTCGACACCGCCGCGCTCGTGGACGCCCTGCGCAGCGGTGCGATCGCGGCGGCCGGACTCGACGTCACCGACCCGGAGCCGTTGCCGGACGGACACCCGCTCTGGGACGAGCCGGGCGCGATCATCACGCCGCACCAGGCCGACACGCCGGAGATGGTGGCGCCGCTGCTGGCCGAGCGCGTGCGGGTGAACACCGTGGCGTTCCTCGGCGGGGCCGGCGAGGGCTTCGTCGGCGTGGTCGACCCGGTCGCGGGGTACTGAGCGCGGCACGCCCGGGATGCGTGGCGGATGCGCGGGGTCGCTCCCGGGTGCTGCTATGCTGTTACCCGTTGTTCGCACGACATTCGCCAGCGGACAGTGATCCTCGATAGCTCAATTGGCAGAGCAGCCGGCTGTTAACCGGCAGGTTGTTGGTTCGAGTCCAACTCGGGGAGCAGCACGGCCCTCACCTTCGGGTGGGGGCCTTTTGCGTGGCGTCGGAGCTCGCAGCGGACGCATGGCCGGAAGCTGTTAGCGTTCACAGGTGATCACCGTGCGCCGAGCCCTCGCCGCGGGCGTCGTCGCGGCCGCGGCGATCGGCCTCGTGGGGTGCACGACCGGCGCGGAGTCCGAGCCGGGCGACTCGCTCGACACCACCGCCACCTCGGGCGTCGCGGTGTCCGGCACGGCACCGATCGTCTTCGCGTTCGTCTGCGACGTGGGGACGTCGGACCGCTCCGAGACGTACACGACCTACTCCGCCGTGTGGGACGACGAGCGCACCGACTGCCGGGCGCAGCGGATCACCGGCACCGAGATGTCGACGCAGCAGCGCTCCGCGGTCGACGCCGCCGAGGGGGACGCCACGCTTGAGGAACTCGCGACCACCTGCGCGGTGCGGGGGACCGGGCCGTGGGCGGCCTCCGTCGACTCGTCGGCCGAGGCGCACGTCGCGGCCGGTCTGCTCGAGTACTGCCCGGGGCATCCGGAGACCGAGCACCTGCGGGACGCGATCGCTGCCTGGCGGGGGTGAGCCGCGCCTCCTGGGCCCTCGCCGTGCGTCCCCGCTGACCGGGCCCTCGCCTTGCGTCCCCGCTGACCGGGCCCGAGCCGACTAGGTCCGCCGCCGTCAGCCCTCGGGGTGGTCGCGCCCGGGCAGCCAGGACTTGCCCGGGCCGCCCCAGCTGTTCTTCCTGATGGCCTTCGCGACCTGCTTGCCGTACGGGTGCACGAGCCGGTCCGCGTAGAGGTACCCGTCGAGGTGGTCGTACTCGTGCTGGAAGATGCGGGCGAGCCAGCCGTGGGCCTCGACCTCGAACGGCGTGCCGTGCTCGTCGACGGCACGGAGCAGCGCGCCCTCGGAGCGGCGGAGCGGGAACCGTTCGCCCGGGACCGAGAGGCAGCCCTCGGACTCCTCGTCCTCGTCGAGCTCCTCCACAGCCTCGGGAACGGCGGGGGTCGTCCACAGGACGGGGTTCACCGCGACGCCGCGGTGCAGGACCTCGTCATCATCGGTCCATGAGTACACGAACAGCCGCTTGCCGACGCCGACCTGCGGGCCGGCCAGTCCGACCCCGGGTGCGAGGTCCATCGTCTCGAACATGTCGGCGACCAGCGATCGCAGGTCGTCGTCGAAGTCGGTGACCTCGGCTGCACGCTCGTGCAGGACGGGTTCGCCGGTGATGCGGATCGGGAGAACGGCCATTCACCCAGGTTATCCGGCGGGGAACGGTAGCCTCGACGCGTGACGACGGACCTCCAGCTGCCCGACGCGGTGAACCTCACGCCGTTCCAGGCGCTCATGATCCCCGTCGCGCTCATCGGGGCCGTGTTCCTCTCACTGGGGGCGCAGTTCCAGAGCCGCGGGGTGCAGCGGGTGGAAGCGCGGCTCGGTCGGCAGTCGAAGGGCCTCAGCGTCCGACACGTCGTCGGGCTGGTCTCGAGCGGCTACTGGGTGCTCGGCACGCTCATGCTCGGCATCGCCGTGGTCCTGCAGCTGGTGAGCATCACGTACGCGCCGCTCATCGTCGTGCAACCGCTCGGCGCCGTGGCCCTCGTGATCACGACCTGGTTCTCGTCGCGGTCCTCCGGGGTGCCGCTCGGCCGTCGGGCACGGCGAGCGGTCTGGACGTGCATCGTCGGCGTCGGCATCTTCGTCGGCATCGCGGCCTTCGTCGGGCACGAGAGCGCGATCACGAGCCGACAGCTCGTCACCGTGCTCGTGATCCTGGCCGTGGTGCTGGTGCTCGTGCTGGTGTCGTTCCGCCTCGTCGCGAAGCACAAGAACGCGCTGTACTACATCGTCGGCGCCGGCGTCCTCTACGGGTTCGTCGCGACGCTGGCCAAGGTCGTGCTCAACCGGTTCGTGAACGGCACGTTCGACTGGCTGACGGTGCTCGCGATCGTCGGGGTGGTCGTCGCCGCCTCGCTGGGCGGGTACTTCGTGCAGAACGCGTACTCGAGCGGGTCGGCCGACCTCGTGATCGCCGGGCTGACGGTCATCGACCCGATCGTCGCCGTCGGCATCGGGGTGATCGTCCTCGGCGAGGCCGCCGGCGCCCCGGTCTTCGCCGTCTTCGGCTTCGTCGTCGCCGCCGCGATCGCGATCACCGGGGTGTTCCTCCTCGCCAAGCACCACCCGCAGACCCGCTCCTGAGCCGTCGTCCCGTGGGGTGACGGAGTCCACCGCGAGGCGGACGCGCTGCCCGAGCGGCGTGCGGTAGCGTCGTCGAACGACCAGCAATCGCCCACGAGAGGACGACGCCAGCCGTGTCAGACGACGCCACCACCGCCACCGCCGGACCGACGGGTGCGACGGGCGGTCGACGACCGCTGCGCGTCCTCATCGCAGCGGACACCTTCGCACCCGACGTCAACGGAGCCGCGACCTTCGCCGAGCAGCTCGCCGTCGGCCTGGCCGAGCGCGGGCACGAGGTCCAGATCGTCGCCCCGGCGGCGAGCCGCCACTACGGCACCTTCGACGAGGAGCTCCACGGTGTGACCCTCGTCGTGCACCGCCTGAAGTCCTACAAGTGGCCGCTGCACGCGTGGCTGCGCTTCGTGTGGCCGTGGAGCGTGAAGAAGTGGACCGCCCCGATCCTCGACGCGTTCCAGCCCGACGTCCTGCACATCCAGTCGCACGTCGTCGTCGGGCGGGGCATGGTGCCCGAGGCGCACGCGCGCGGCATCCGGGTGATCGCCACGAACCACTTCATGCCCGAGAACCTCCTCGAGTACACGCCGTTCGGCAAGCGCACGGTGCCGATCGCCGTGAAGATCGCCTGGAACGACGCCGCCAAGACCTACCGGCTCGCCGACGCGATCACGACCCCGACGAACCTCGCCGCCGACTACCTGCGCCGGGCCATCGCCGGGCAGCGGGTCCTGGCGATCTCGTGTGGGATCGACGCCACCCGGTACGTCGCACGCGAGGGGCGGCCTGCCAACAACGACATCGTCTTCGTCGGTCGGGTCGCACCCGAGAAGAACCTCGACGTCCTCGTGAAGGCCCTCGCGCTGCTGCCGTCCGAGCTCGGAGCCACGCTGACGATCGTCGGCGACGGCGAGATGATCCCCAAGCTCCGGCAACAGGCGAAGGAGCTCGGGCTCGAGGACCGCGTCCGGTTCCTCGGCTTCGTCTCGGACGAGGTCAAGCAGCAGGCGCTCACCAACTCGACCGTGTTCGCGATGCCCTCCACCGCCGAGCTGCAGAGCATCGCCTCGCTCGAGGGCATGGCCTCCGGCCTCCCCGTCGTCGCGGCGGACTCGATGGCGCTCCCGCACCTCATCGACGGCAACGGGTACCTGTTCACCCCCGGTGACGAGCACGACCTCGCGGCGAAGCTCACGGCGGTGCTGACCGCGTCGGACGAGGACTACGTCACGATGCGCGACCGCAGCCTGGCGATGATCGAGGCACACGACATCAACCGCACGCTCTCGACGTTCGAGTCGCTGTATCGTGGGGAACCGGTGGCCTGACGGTCCCCGGCACGGGGCGGTAGCCAAGCTGGTCAAGGCAGTCGGCTCATAACCGAACGATTCGCGGGTTCAAGTCCCGCCCGCCCTACATGTCAAAAGCCGACGCGGGTTCGAGCAACAGCAAGCGACCGCACCCGCCCCGCGTGCACCTCCCGAGGAAGCGCGACACGCAGCAGCAACAGGACGACCACAGCCCGACGCCCAACGTGACGTTCGAGGTGACCCGTGGTGGCACCGGCGTGCGCGTGAACGCCTTCCGGATCGGCTTCATGGGTGCGCTCGGCGTGCTCGTCGCCGTCGTCGCGGGGGCGATCGTCAACGAGCTCTCCACCGTGCTCGTCTACGTCGGCGTCGCGCTGTTCCTGGCGCTCGGCATCGACCCGCTGGTGTCCTTCCTCGAACGGTTCGTGCCGCGCTGGGTGGCGATCACCGTCGTGGTCGTCGGGGTCCTCGCCGCGTTCGCCGGGGTGGTGTTCGCGGTCGTGCCGATCCTCGTGCAGCAGGCGACGAACCTCATCCAGAACTTCCCCGACATCGTGCAGGACATCTCGAGGCAGGAGTGGGTGCAGAACCTCTCGGACCAGCTGTCGGGTTCGTTCGACATCGACCACGCGCTGCAGTCCGTGCAGTCCTTCGTCGAGAACCCCGGCAACCTGCTGAGCCTCGGCGGCGGGATCCTCGCGGTCGGCAGCGGGATCCTGACCGGTCTCACGGGCGCCGTCATCGTCATCATCCTGATGCTCTACTTCCTCGCGTCGATGCGCGGCATGAAGTCGATGACCTACCGCTTCGTCCCGGCGTCGCGTCGCGAGAACTTCATCGACGTCAGCGAGCAGATCACCCAGGCGGTCGGCCGCTACGTCGTCGGGCAGATCTCCCAGGCGCTCATCAACGGCATCCTCAGCCTGGTGTTCCTGCTCATCATCGGTGCTCCGCTGCCCGTGCTGCTGGCCTCGTTCGCGTTCCTCGGGTCGCTCATCCCGCTCGTGGGCACGCTCGCGTCGGCCATCGTCATCTCGCTGCTGTGCCTGTTCGCTTCGCCCGCGACGGCCCTCGCCGCCGCGATCTACTACCTCGTGTACATGCAGGTCGAGGCGTACGTGATCTCGCCGCGGATCATGTCGCGTGCCGTGCAGGTCCCCGGCGCCCTCGTCGTGATCGCAGCGGTCGCGGGCGGGACCATCGGTGGGGTGCTCGGCGCACTCGTGGCCCTGCCGGTCGCCGCGTCGGTGATCATCATCGTCCAGAAGGTCATCTACCCCCGCCAAGAGCAGTCGTGACCGCCTTCGACGAGCACGTCGCCGACCGTGATCGCTGGGCGACCAGCCCTCGGGGTCCGCTCGCGCTCGTGAACGCCCAGCGTGTCGACCACGCCCAGCCCGTGTGGCCGGTCCCGGGGCAGTGGGCACCGGCACCCGGCGGCCTGACGGTCACCGCCGACGCGGGTGACGGGGTGGTCGTCGACGGCGACCCGGTGGACGGCACCGTGCTCGTCGCCGGCGACGAGGCGGTCGTCCCGTCGGTGGTCGCCTTCCCGGACGGCCTCGCCGGCACCGTCTCCCGCGGCACGCTCCGCGTGTGGGACCCGGCGTCCGACGCGATCGCCCGCTTCGCACGCATCGCCCGGTTCGACCACTCCGCCGCGTGGGTCACGTCCGGCAGGTACACGCCGGGTGTCCCAGGAGGCGCGGCGAGCGTCGTCGACGCAGCCGGCGCTCCGCTCGAGGTCGCCGGACACGTCGAGACCACCCTGGGCGGATCGGCGGTCCGGTTGGTGGCGGTCCGCTCCGCGGCCTTCCGAGGCGCCGAACGGCTGCAGCTCATCGTGCAGGACGCCACGAGCGCCCTGCCCGAGGACGATCCCGGCAGCACCTACTCGATGGGCCGGTTCCTGTACCTCGACGACCCCGGTGTCGCTGCCGACGTCGAGCTGGACTGGAACCTCCTCGTCCTGCCGCCGTGCGCGTTCTCGTACCAGTTCGCCTGCCCGATCCCGCCCGCCGAGAACCGGATCCCGGTGCCGCTCACCGCGGGGGAGCGGCACCCGCTCGACGCGTCGGGGCACGTCTTCCACTGACTCTGTCGCGGTGCCTGGTGTTCCCAGCGCGCAGCCTGCATAATGGGCGTGTCCGCAAGGACATCACAATCGGATATCGATGGTTCCGAAACGAGAACCTCCAGTTCAGGTCGATGGGGAAGTCGCACCTGACGAATCGGAGGAATCGTGAACGGAACGACCACCGGGGTGCTCTACGTGCACTCCGCACCACGCGCGCTCTGCCCGCACGTCGAATGGGCGGCAGGTCGCGCCATGAGCCGTGCCGTGAACTTCTCGTGGCTCGACCAGCCCGCCCAGGACGGCGCGCGCCGGACCGAGTTCACCTGGACCGGTTCCGTCGGCACGGGTGCGGCGATCGCCTCGGCCCTGCGCGGCTGGGAGCACCTCCGGTACGAGGTCACTGAGGAGCCCACCTCCGAGTCGGACGGCGGCCGCTGGATGCACACGCCCGACCTCGGGGTGTTCTACGCGCAGACCGACGTCACCGGCAACATGGTCGTCCCCGAGGACCGCGTCCGCTACGCGATGGAGGTGGCGGGGAGCAACGCCCTCGAACTCCACCGCGAGCTCCGACTCGCCCTGGGTCAGGCGTGGGACGACGAACTCGAACCGTTCCGTCACGCCGCCGAGGGCAACCCGGTCGTCTGGCTGCACCGCGTCGGCTGAGTCGCGCCTGATCCTCCGTCACGGACGCCGCCCCTCGGGGCGGCGTCCGTGCGTCCGGCCGCGGGTCGCGCCCTCCGACGTGACGTAGCCGCTGCCGGGGCGCCGCCCGGCGCCGCTTCGCGAAAGCGACGGTCTGCCGCCCCGTTGCGGCGGCAGACCGTCGCTTCTGCGGCAGCGACGTGGGGGCGAGCCGCCAGACTGTCGCTTTCGTGGCGGCGGACCGGACCGGGGACGGACGGAGGCCCGCCCCGACGACGCGGGACGGGCCTCCAGGACCGACGGACGGACCCGACGGACACGACGGACGGACCCGACGGGCCCGACGGACCGGACTCAGACGCTCCGGAACGCGACCACGGCGTTGTGCCCACCGAACCCGAACGAGTTGCTCACCGCGAGCAGGTCGCCCTGCGGGAGCTCGCGCGGCGCCGTGGCGACGTCCATCACGATCTCCGGGTCCTGCTGGGTGAGGTTGATCGTCGGCGGCGCGACGCGGTTGTGCAGCGCGAGGGCCGTGAACGCGGCTTCGATCGCACCGGCACCACCGAGGAGGTGCCCCGTCGACGCCTTCGTGGCGGACACCACGACGTTGTCGAGGTGGTCGCCGAACACCCGGCGCATGGCGTGGTACTCGGCGACGTCGCCCACCGGGGTCGAGGTGGCGTGCGCGTTGACGTGCACGACGTCCTCGCGCGCGGCACCGGCGTGCTCGAGCGCCTGCAGGACGGCACGGGCGGCAGCGCTGCCCTCGGGGTCCGGCGCGGTGATGTGGAACGCGTCCGAGGTGATGCCGGCGCCGGCGACCTCGGCGTAGATCGTCGCGCCGCGGGCCTCGGCGTGCTCCTTGGTCTCGAGGATGAGCGCCGCAGCGCCGTCCGCGAGCACGAAGCCGTCGCGCGTGACGTCGTACGGACGCGATGCGGTCTGGGGGGAGTCGTTGCGGCGGGAGAGCGCCTGCATCGACGCGAACGCCGCGAGGGGCAGCGGGTGCAGGGCGGCCTCGGCGCCGCCGGTGATGACGATGTCGGCCTCGCCGGTGGCGACGTGGCGGTAGGCCTCGGCGAGGGACTCGGTCGAGGACGCGCACGCCGAGAGGTAGGTGCGGGCGCCGCCGCGGGCGCCGAACTCCATCTCGATGGCGGCGGCCGGGCCGTTCGCCATGAGCATCGGGACCGTCATCGGCAGGACGCGACGGGGGCCCTTCTCGCGCAGGGTGTCCCACGCGTCGAGCAGGGTGTTGACGCCGCCGATGCCGGTGGCCCAGTCGACGATGAGGCGCTCGGGGACGACGGTCTCGGCGTCGATGCCGGCGTCGGCCCAGGCCTCGCGCGCGGCGACGAGCGACAGCTGCGACGAGGGGTCGAGGCGCTTCGACTCGGGGCGGGTGAGCTGATCGGTGAGGAACCGGCGCGCCTGGCCGGCGAACTCGACGGGGAGCTCGAGCTCGGCGTAGCGCGGGTCCTCGATGCGGGTGATGCCGGACGTGCCGGCGAGCAGCGCGTCCCACGTGTCCGGGGCGGTCGCGGCGAGGGGCGTGATCGCACCGATCCCGGTGACGACGACGGTCTTGTTGGTCATGGAACGACGTGTTCTTTCGTGAGGACGTCCGACCGCTCGTGGCGGTGCCGGACGGAGCCGGGGCGGGCCGACGAACGCCGGACCGGTGCGGCCCGACGAACGCCGGACCTGTGTGGACCGACGAGGGTCGGTCCGGTGGACGAGATGAGCGCCGCGGCCCGCGGTCGGTCCGCCGGGGCCGCGGCGCTCAGGAAGCTCGCGTCAGGCCTGGGCCTTGACGATGTAGTCGACGGCGTCGCCGACGGTCTTGAGGTTCTTGACCTCTTCGTCGGGGATCTTGACGTCGAACTTCTCTTCGGCGTTGACGACGATGGTCATCATCGAGATCGAGTCGATGTCGAGGTCGTCGGTGAACGACTTGTCGGCCGCGACGGTGTCGGTCGCGATGCCGGTCTCGTCGTTGATCAGCTCGGCCAGGCCGGCGAGGACTTCTTCGTTGGACAGGGCCATGGGGATTCTCCTTGAGGGGGTGTCGTTTGACCGTGGACCAGCCTAGGGCACGCAGCGGTCGCGTGCCCGGAGGCTCGTCGGAGGGTGGCCGCGCGGGTGCGTGGCCGGGATGGGCTAGGGGAGGACGACGACCTGGGCGCCGAAGACGAGGCCGGCGCCGAAGCCGATCTGCAGGGCGAGGCCGCCGGAGAGCTCGGGGTTCTCCTCGAGCAGGCGGTGCGTGGCGAGCGGGATGCTCGCCGCGGAGGTGTTGCCGGTGGTGGTGATGTCGCGCGCGATCACGACGGACTCGGGCAGGCCGAGCTGCTTCGCGAACTCGTCGATGATGCGGATGTTCGCCTGGTGCGGCACGAACGCGGCGAGGTCGGACGGCTGGATGCCGGCGGACTCGAGCGCCTCACGGGCGACCTTGACCATCTCCCAGACGGCCCAGCGGAACACGGTCTGACCGGCCTGCCGTATCGTCGGCCGCGCGGCCCCCGCTTCCCACTCGTTGTAGGTCGATGTCATGCCGATCGCGTCCCACTTCGACCCGTCGGAGCCCCAGATCGTCGGGGCGATCCCGGGGAAGTCGCTCGGGCCGACGATCGCCGCTCCGGCACCGTCGCCGAGCAGGAACGAGATCGAGCGGTCGGTCGGGTCGACGATGTCGCTGAGCTTCTCGGCACCGACGACCAGCACGTGGTCGGCGATGCCGGACTTCACGAACGAGTCCGCCTGGGCGATGCCGTACGCGTACCCGGCGCACGCGGCGCTGATGTCGTAGGCCGCGGCGGGGGCGGCACCGATGCGCTCGGCGAGCAGCGACGCCATCGACGGCGTGGCGACGGTGTGGGTCACGGTGCTCACGAGCACGACGCCGATCTGGTCCGGCGTCAGGCCAGCCTTGGCGATCGCGTCGAGCGCGGCGGCCTCGGCGAGGTCGACCGCCTCGACGTCCTTGCCGGCGCGCATGCGGGTGATGATCCCGGTGCGCTGGCGGATCCACTCGTCGGAGGAGTCGATCGGCCCGACGAGGTCGTCGTTCGGCACGGCGTTCTCACCGCGGGCGGCGCCGAAGGCCAGGATGCGGGTGAACTCGTGGCCGCGACGCTGCTGCAGCAGCGGACGGGAGGCGCGGGTCGGCTCCGTCCCCTCGGTCGCGGTGGTCGGGATGGGGGCGTCGGTCATGCGGTTGCGTCTGCTTCCTGGCCCGCGCTCTGCAGCAGGTCGATCGCTGCGGGCAGGTCGTCGGGGGTCTTGATCGCGACGGTCGGCGTCCCGCGCAGACCGCGCTTCGCCAGGCCGACGAGGGCACCGGCGGGTGCGAGTTCGATGATGCCCGTGACACCGGCGGCCGCGAAGGACTCCATCACGGCGTCCCAGTGCACGGGGCTCTGGATCTGCTGGACCATGAGGTCGACGAAGCGACGACCGTCGTCGACACGGGAACCGTCGGCGTTCGTCCAGATCGGCAGCGACGGGTCCTGCACGGTCGCGGCGGCGGCGACCGGGGCGACACGCTCGACGGCGGACGCCATGTACCGGGTGTGGAACGCACCGGCCACGGCGAGGGGGATCACGCGGGCCTTCGCGGGCGGGTCGGCGGCGAGGGCGGCGATCGCGTCGGCGGGACCGGCGACGACGGTCTGACCGCCGCCGTTGTGGTTCGCGGGGACGAGGCCGTTCGCCTCGAGCGCAGCGGCGACGGCATCGGCGTCCCCACCGAGGACGGCGGCCATCGACGTGGGCTCGAGCGCGGCGGCGTCCGCCATCGCCCGGCCGCGTTCGGCGACGAGGGCGACGGCGTCGGTCGGCTCGAGGATCCCGGCGACCCCGGCGGCGGTGAACTCGCCGACCGAGTGGCCGGCGACCCCGCCCACGAGGGCACGGCGGCGGTCGGCGAGCAGGGCGTCGGCCGTGATGAGACCGGCGGCGACGATGAGCGGCTGCGCGAGCGCCGTGTCCTTGATGGTCTCGGCGTCGGACTCGGTGCCGTGGGCGGCGAGGTCGACGCCGATGGCCTCGGACCACGCCCCCACGCGGTCACGGACGGTGGCGTCCTCGAGCCAGGGGGCGAGGAAGCCGGGGGTCTGGGAGCCCTGTCCGGGCGCGACGACGACGATCACCGGACAATCCTGCCCGTCGGCCCGCGCCGCACCCGTGTGGGCTTCCCACAGCGATGACCGCTCGACATTGTGCATTTCCTAGCGACGATGCGGCATACGACGTCGCTCACCGGCGGTGCGGGATGCGACGCCGCCCGGCGGTCGACTCGGACATGGCACCGAGGATGAGCGCCGACTGCACGATGAGGGCGTCCCGCGCGTGCGTGGCGTCCCACCCGATGATGTCCGCCACGCGGCGGAGCCGGTAGCGCACCGTGTTCGGGTGCACGAACAGCTCGCGCGCCGTGGCCTCGAGCGACCGGCCGGTGTCGAGGTAGCACCAGAGCGTCTGCAGGAGCTCCGTCGACTGATCCTTGAGCGGCACGTAGATGCGCTGCACGAGGGCGGAGCGGGCGAGCGGGTCACCGGCGAGGGCCCGCTCCGGGAGCAGGTCGTCGGCCAGGGCCGGACGAGGAGCACCGCGCCAGGCCCGCGCGACCGCGAAGCCGGCGAGGGCGCCCTTGGCGCTGGTGGACGCGTCGACCACGCCGGGCACCTCGTTGCCGAGCACGAGGTGTCCCTCGCCGAACGAGGGCTCGAGCGCCTGGGCGATGGCGGTGAAGGAGACCGGCTCCTCGCCCTCGGGGACGTCGTCGCGCGGCGTGGCACGGCCGATCACCACGACGAGGCGGGAGCCCTGCACGCCGATGAGCACGTCGGCGTCCATGTGCCGCGCGGTGCGACGGATCTGGTCGACCTCGAGCTGCTTCGGCGCGTTGCCGACCAGGACCGCGACCTCGCCGTGACCGTGCCAGCCGAGGGCCGCGATGCGCGACGGGAGTTCGTCGTCGTACTCGCCCGACAGGATGGAGTCGACCACGAGGGCCTCGAGCCGGGCGTCCCACAGCCCACGGGCCTCGGCCGCGCGGGCGTAGACGTCGGCGGCCGCGAAGGCGATGTCCCGCGAGTACTTGAGGATCGCCTCCTGCAGCATCTCGTCGTCCTTGGCGCGTTCCTCGACCACGGTGACGACCACGCGGATGAGCTGGAGCGTCTGCTGCAGGCTCACCGAGCGCAGGAGTTCCCGCGGCGCTGAGCCGAAGACGTCCGCCGCGGCGATCCACGGGGTCGACGCGGTGCCCTCGAGCCAGCTGATGAACGAGGTGATGCCCGCCTGGGCCACGAGCCCCACGGCGGAGCGTCGGCCCGGAGGCATCTCGCTGTACCAGGGGAGGGTGTCCTCGAGCCGCTTGATGGTGGCGGTGGAGAGTTCCCCGGACACCTGACGGAGCCAGGAGAGCGCCCGCTCGCGCGCGCTCTCCTGGCTCTCGGAGTCCGGTCGGACCGACGTCACCGGCAGATCAGCTCTCGCCGCCCGCGCTGCCCGTGGTGCCGGCGGTCACGTCGTGCAGGCGGTACTTGTCGATCGCCTGCTGGACGAGCGCGCCGTCGACCTTGCCCTGCTTCGCGAGCTGCTGCAGCGTCCGCACGACGACCGAGGGGCCGTCGATGTGGAAGAAGCGGCGCGCTGCCGGACGGGTGTCCGAGAAGCCGAAGCCGTCGGCGCCGAGGGTGGCGTAGTCGGTCGGGACGAACGGGCGGATCTGCTCCTGTACGGCGTGCATGAAGTCGCTCACCGCGACGACCGGGCCCTCGGTGCCGAGCAGCCGCTCGGTCACGTACGGGGTGCGCGGTGCCTCGTTCGGGTTGAGGAAGGCGTGCTGCTCCGCGGCGAGACCGTCGCGGTACAGCTCGCCCCAGCTCGTGACGCTCCAGACGTCGGCCGACACGCCCCAGTCCTCGGCGAGGAGCTGCTGCGCCTCGAGGATCCACGGGACGGCGACACCCGACGCGAGCAGCTGGGCCTTCGGGCCGTCGTGCTCGCTGCGGTTGAGCAGGTACATGCCCTTGACGATGCCGTCGACGTCGATGCCCTCGGGCTCGGCCGGCTGGACGATCGGCTCGTTGTAGACCGTCAGGTAGTACATGACGTTCGGGTCGGCGTGCTTGGCGCTGCCGTCCTCGTTCGTGCCGTACATCCGGTCGAGCCCGGCCTGGACGATGTGCCCGATCTCGTAGCCGTACGCGGGGTCGTAGGACACCACGGCCGGGTTCGTCGTCGCGAGGAGCAGCGAGTGGCCGTCGGCGTGCTGCAGGCCTTCGCCCGTGAGCGTCGTGCGACCGGCGGTGGCGCCGATCATGAACCCACGGGTCATCTGGTCGCCGGCGGCCCAGATGGCGTCGCCGGTGCGCTGGAACCCGAACATCGAGTAGAAGACGTAGACCGGGATGAGCGGCTCGCCCTGCGTCGAGTACGAGGTGCCGACCGCGGTGAACGCCGCGAGGGCGCCCGCCTCGTTGATGCCGACGTGGATGATCTGTCCCTGCGGGCTCTCCTTGTAGGCGAGGAGGAGCTCACGGTCGACCGACGTGTAGTGCTGGCCGTTCGGGTTGTAGATCTTCGCCGTCGGGAAGTACGCGTCCATGCCGAACGTGCGTGCCTCGTCGGGGATGATCGGCACCACGCGGTCGCCGAAGTCGGGGGAGCGGAGCAGGTCCTTCAGCAGTCGGGCGAACGCCATGGTGGTGGCGATCTCCTGCTTGCCGGAGCCCTTCTTGACGACCTGGTACTTCGAGTCCTCGGGGAGGGTGATCGACGTGTACTTGGTGCGACGCTCCGGCACGTACCCGCCGAGCTCACGCCGGCGCTCGTGCATGTACTGGATCGCCTCGTCGTCGTTCCCGGGGTGGTAGTACGGCGGCGTGTAGGGGTTCTCCTCGAGCTGTGCGTCCGTGATCGGGATGCGCATCTCGTCGCGGAACTGCTTGAGGTTGTCGAGCGTGAGCTTCTTCATCTGGTGCGTCGCGTTGCGCCCCTCGAAGCTCGGGCCGAGGCCGTAGCCCTTGACCGTCTTCGCGAGGATGACGGTCGGCTGGCCCTTGTGCTCGGTCGCGGCCTTGAACGCGGCGTAGACCTTGCGGTAGTCGTGCCCACCGCGCTTGAGGTTCCAGATCTGGTCGTCCGTGTAGTCCTTGACCAGCTCGAGCGCCTTCGGGTCGCGCCCGAAGAAGTTCTCGCGGACGTACGCGCCGTTCTCGGCCTTGTACGTCTGGTAGTCGCCGTCCGGCGTCTGGTTCATCAGGTTGAGGAGCGCGCCCTCGGTGTCGCGGGCGAGCAGGTCGTCCCACTCGCGGCCCCAGACGACCTTGATGACGTTCCAGCCCGCACCGCGGAAGAACGCCTCGAGCTCCTGGATGATCTTGCCGTTGCCGCGGACCGGACCGTCGAGACGCTGCAGGTTGCAGTTGATCACGAAGTTCAGGTTGTCGAGGCCGTCGTTCGCGGCGACCTGGAGCTGTCCACGCGACTCGACCTCGTCCATCTCGCCGTCGCCGAGGAACGCCCAGACCTGCTGGTCGGAGGCGTCCTTGATGCCGCGGTTGGAGAGGTACTTCGCCTGCTGCGCCTGGTAGATCGCGTTGATCGGGCCGATGCCCATCGACACGGTCGGGAACTGCCAGAAGTGCGGCATGAGGCGCGGGTGCGGGTAGGACGAGAGTCCGCCGCCGGCGTGGGACTTCTCCTGCCGGAAGCCGTCGAGCTGGTCCTCGCCGAGGCGCCCTTCCATGTAGGCGCGGGCGTACATGCCGGGGGACGCGTGCCCCTGGAAGAACACCTGGTCGCCGCCGGACGGGTGGTCCTGCGCGCGGAAGAAGTGGTTGTAGCCGACCTCGTACATGGCGGCGCTCGACGCGTAGGTCGAGATGTGGCCGCCGACCGCGATCCCGGGGCGCTGCGCGCGGTGCACGGTGATCGCGGCGTTCCACCGGATCCACCGGCGGTAGCGGCGCTCGAGCTCCTCGTCGCCCGGGAACTCGGGCTCGTTCTCCGGCGCGATGGTGTTCACGTAGTCCGTGGTCGGGACCATCGGCACACCGAGGTGCAGTTCCTTGGACCGCTTGAGCAGGCTCAGCATGATCTCGCGGCCACGCTGGTGGCCGTGGGTCTGCACCAGCCCGTCGAGGGACTCACGCCATTCGGCGGTCTCCTCCGGGTCCTGGTCGCTGCTGCCGTGGCTGTACGGGTCCTGGTCGTTCACCGTCACCCTTGACCTCGTTCGTTCTCGTGGTGGTGGACATGGCGGGCCACCGGTTGGTCGGGTCACGACCGGATGGGGCCCCGACCACTCTAGGCCCCCGCACCGACCGAGAGGCTGATGGTGACGTGTGGGTGGACAGGTGCTTGCATTCGGGTGACGTCGGCGTACGATTGCCGATCGTGCACACGCGACCCGTGCGTGCGCGAGGACACCGGGCACACCCCACGCCCGAGGAAGAAGCAACGCACTGATGGCACTGGAGATCGGCTCGCTCGCGCCGGACTTCGAACTCCCGAACCAGTTCGGGGAGCACGTCCGCCTCAGCGACTTCCGTGGCGTCCGCCCGGTCGCGCTGGTCTTCTTCCCGCTCGCGTTCTCGTCGACCTGCACGAACGAGCTCTGCGCCCTCCAGGACAACATCGCGATGTTCCAGGACCAGCGCGTCGAGCTCGTCGGCATCTCGGTCGACTCGAAGGCGACGCTCCGATCGTTCGCCGAATCGAACGGCTACGACTTCGAGCTCCTCGCGGACTTCTGGCCGCACGGCGCCGTCTCGAAGGAGTACGGCGTCTTCCTCGAGCACAAGGGCTTCGCCACCCGCGCGACCTTCGTCATCGACGTGCAGGGTCGCATCAAGGCCTCGATCATCTCCGAGCCGGGCGTCGCCCGTGACGTGACGGAGTACAAGGCCGCGCTCGACCGCCTGGCGGCCTGCGCCGCACCAGTCCCCGTCGGCTAGCGTTCCGAACACCTCCTGAGGCGACGCGCGACGCGTCGCGGATCGGAGGCACGGTGCACGCCGTCGACGACCGCCCACCCGCGCGGGTGGTCACCGCCGAGCCGTACGCGCCGTTCCCGGTCACCGCCGACGCCGACCGGTTCGGCCTGCAGCGCACCGTCGTCCCGACGGACGTCGGCCCGGTCGTCGTGCACCACCGACCCGGTCCCGCCGCGCTGCTCCTGCTGCATGGGGTCGCCGGGTCGTGGACCACGTGGACCCCGCTCCTGTCGGCGGCGCACGGCATCGACGACCGCGGTCTTGTGCTCGTCGACCTGCCGGGCTGGGGCGCGTCACCGGCACCGGTCGAGCCGCTCGGGGTCGACCAGGCGGCGTCGGTGCTGACCACGGTGCTCGACGCCCTCGCGGTCCCGGACGTCGACGTCGTCGGCCACTCGATGGGCGCCTTCGTCGGCATGCACCTGGCCGTCGTGGCACCCGGACGCGTGCGCTCCGTCGCGCTCGTCTCCGGCACGACCGTGGCGACCGCCGGAGCGTCCCGGCACCCCGTGCGCGGGCTCCTGACGCTCCCCGCGTTCACGCTGCTGCGCGCGGGCCTCGCGATCACCGGGGAGACGGCACGGCCGCTCCTGCGCGGACTCCGGGCGATCGGCCTCCTGCCCGTCCTCGCCGCTCCCGTCTTCTCGCACGTGCGCCGGCTCGACCCGAGCGTGCTCGAGGCGTTCGTCGACGAGCTCCGTCCGGCCGGCTTCACCGGAGCCGCTCGTGCCGCGGCCGCCTACGACCTGGACCGCTGGCGCGGCGTGACGTGCGCGGTCACGGCGATCGCCGGGCGGGACGACGTGTTCGCCCGGGTGTCCGACCTCGCGGCGCTCCGGGGCCTCCTGCCCGACGTCCGGACGGTGCTGCTCGACGACTGCGGGCACTTCGCCCACGTCGAGCACCCGACCGCGGTGGCGCGCACGCTCGACCTCGTCGGGTCCGCACGTCCGTCGTAGGCTCCGGGGGTGCACCCGCCCATCGACCCCCACGACCACGGCTGGCTCGACCGCCCCGACGGCGCCCGGATCCACTGGGAGGAGTCCGGCAACCCGACCGGCCGCCCGGCGCTGTACCTGCACGGCGGCCCGGGATCCGGTCTCGGCGCCGGGGGCTACCGGCAGCGGTTCGACCCCGAGGTGTACCGGATCATCGGGCTCGACCAGCGCGGGTGCGGGCGGAGCACCCCGAGCGCGTCACCGAGGTCGTGCTCGTCGCGGTGACCACCGGTTCCCGTCGCGAGGTCGACTGGATCACCGAGGGGGTCGGGACGGTGTTCCCGGAGGCCTGGTCACGGTTCACCGCCGACGTCCCGGCAGGCGTGCGGCCGGTCGAGCACCACGCCCGACTGCTGCGTTCGTCCGACCCCGCCGTCCGGGACGCCGCAGCCGACAGCTGGGACACGTGGGAGTCGACCCACGTCTCGCTCGACCCGGCGTGGCGCCCGGGGCAGCTGCACACCGATCCCCGGGACCGGCGCAACTTCGCCACGCTGGTCACCCACTACTGGGCGAACGACTGCTTCCTCGGTCCGGACGAGGTCCTCCGGCGCGCCGGCGAGCTCGCCGGGATCCCCGGCGTGCTCGTGCACGGGCGGCGTGACGTCAGCGGGCCGGTCATCACGCCGTGGCTGCTGCACCGGGCGTGGCCGGGCAGCCGCCTCGAGGTCGTCGAGGACGAGGGACACGGCGGACCCACCGAGGTCGCGATCGCGCAGCGCGCCATCGACGGGTTCGCCGACGGGTCAGGCGTGCACGGGGAACGTCGCCGCGACGCGTGACCGCACCTCGGTGAGCACGGCCTGCCGCATCACCGGGGAGAACAGCGAGTGGTCGCCGTCCGGCACCCGCACGAGTTCCACCCTGCCGGTCCGGCCCCGGGTGCCCCACCGCCGGAGGGCACGCGGACCACCGAGCCGCTCGAACAGCTCGACGTCCACGGGCGACGCGATGAGCACGACGTCGGTGCCGTGCTCGACGAGCGGACGGACGTGTCCGACGACCCCGCCGACCCGGTCGCGACGGGCGACCCGGTCGCGCACCCACTCGGGTACGACGGCGTTCCACCAGCGCCGGAGCACGAGACGCAGCGGCGACGGTTCGTCGATCGCGCGGAGGGCATCGGCGTACGCGCCCACCGCGGCCGGCTGGCGGCGGTAGTCGTTCGGGCTGATCTCGAGGACCATGCGCGGTGCGGCGTCCGCAGAGCGCCCCGCGAGCCACGCACCGGCGCACATGCCGACGAGCACGAGCCGTCGGGAGTCCACGGCGAGGGCGTCGACCACCGCCTGCTGGTCGTCGATCCACTCCTGCGCGAACATCGCGGACCGCTCGTCCTCGTGGACCGCGGAGCTCTCACCGGTGCCGCTGCGGTCGACCCGGACCACCCGGGCACCGTCGCGGGCGAGGGTCCGCGCGAGGGCGACCTGGTAGTCGGACGCGCCGACGTGGTGCTCGGCGGCGCCGTTGTGCAGCACGACGACCGGGGCGTCCTCGTGCTGGCCGGAGGTGACGGTCTCGATGGCGAAGAGCCGTTCCGGGCCCATCCGGACGATGCGCTCCGACGTGCGGGCGTCCACGTCGAGGACCTCGTCGAGTGTCGGCGGCAGGACCGGCAGGGCCACCGTCGGCGCCCACGCGTCCGTCCACGCCACGACGGTGTCGACGGCGGAGCCCGGGATCCGGGCGACCATGCTCGTGCCGTCCAGGAGCTCGGCGCTCCCGGTGACCTCGGTCGTCGACACGTCGCCGAGCGCTGCGGGGGCGCTGCTGCCCGGGCGCACGAGGGCGACGGTCGGGCCGGTGCGCGCCCGGTAGGTGAGCGCGCCGAGGGCTGCAGCTTCGGTGGGGTCGACGTCCATGCCGACGAGGCTCTCGACGCCGTCGACCACGCGGTCGGCGCCGATCGTGATCGTCGCCAGTGCTCGCTGCTTCCGGAGCCAGGCTCGGCCGGAGGCGGGCGCGTCCCAGAGGACCAGGCCGTCCGTGTCGGACGCCGCGGCGGCGGCGATCGGCGCGGCGGAGGCCAGACCGACGTACGCGATCCGCTCGACCCCGGCACCACGCAGCACCGCTGCGGCGCGACGTGCCGACCGGACCTGCGCGTCGGGATCGCCGTCGGGTGCGGAGTCCCCACGTCCGGACGGGTCGTACCGCACCGAGGCCACGCCACGCGCCTCCAGTCGGTCCGCCAGCAGGCGGAGGGTCCGGTACGCGATGACGCCCTCCTGCCCGAGCGGCGGACAGATCACGACGCCGGCGCGCGCCGCGACGGGGAGCTGCACGGCGACGCGGAGGGCCGGGCGACCCGTCCAGCCGTGGTGGGTGCTCACAGGGCCAGGGCCGCGCGGACCGGAGCCGGCCACGCGTCGGGGTCGGTGCCGTGGGCGGCGAAGAGGGCGATCGTGATGCGCTCCAGGCCGAACGCGACGCAGGCGCTGTGCGCGACCTCGCCGTCGGCCGTACGGATGCCGAACGACGTGCCGAAGTGGTCCTCGTGCAGGTTCGCCGAGCCGATCGCGGTCGCCGGGTGCTCCGGGCCGTAGACGGGCGTGACGAACTCGAACTTGAGCGCCTGCTCGACCTGGTTCCGGGCGAGCATCTGCCCGACCCGTCCGAAGAACGGGTCGTTCGCGGGGACGACGTCGATCTCGAGGCCGAACGACTCGAGCAGCGCGCGCATCACCGGGATGCGGTCGTCACGGTGGTGCTGGGCCGAGCCGGGCGTGCCGATGTGCACGAACTCGTGCATGTGGAACGCCTGCAGCCGCATCGGGTCGAGCGAGGGCTCGCGCCGGAACGAGTCGCCGACGATGTCGAAGGTGCGGCCGCCCTGCGGGACGCGGCCACCGACGAGCCCGTAGACCGGGTGGCAGACCGCCGGGGTCAGCATCAGGTCGGCCGGCTCGAGGAAGCCCTCCCACCGCTCCCCGCGCTCGCGGGCGGCGAGCAGGGCACGGTGCGTGCGGTCGTCACCGGTGAAGCCGGAGATCGACGCGGCGAGGTCCGGGAAGGACGCGATGTAGTCGGTGCGCTCGAACGCCGCGAGCGGCTCCACGGGCGGGAAGCGCAGGACCTCGGCGTCGAGGTCCTGCTGGCTGGCCACGGCCGCGGTGTCGACCGCCGTGTACACGCGCTCGAACACGCCCGTGCGGCCGTAGAGCCCCGGCGACCCGAGGTCGATGAGCACGCCGTCGGCGAGCAGCCGTGCACGCAGCGCAGCGCGGGCGGCGTCGAGGTCGGACGCGGGTGCGGACGGCGTCGTGGTCGTCGGTTCGGTGATGGTCACAGGATGGCTCCGGTCATGAGTGCCAGTGCGGCGTCGTTCTGCAGGAGACGGTCGTTGCTCACCATCACGGCGGCACCGTGCGCGTCTCGGAGGTGCCGGGCGATGCTGAGCTCCCCGGTGGCGGCGAACCCGGCGATGCCGACGATCCGCAGCGCCTGGGTGACGAGGTCGGTGACCCGCTCGGAGGAGCCGATCTTCAGCGCGTTCGCGGCCAGCGCGTACGCAGTCGACTCGAGCACCTCGGGGTCGTCGGCCACCTGGTCGAACCGGGCCGCGGCGTGCCGGACGGCGTCGGCCATGGTCTGCAGGTCGACCAGGAGCTCGGCGAGCCGAAGTGCTCCAGGAGGGGTCTGCCCGACGGCGGCACGCGCCTGCTTGCGGACGGCCCGACGGGCACGGTCCGCAGCATCCGCCGCGATCCCGAGCCACACCGACGCCCAGAGCACGTGCGACACGGGGAGGACGGTGCGGGCGGAGATCGTCGCGTAGTCGTCGCGGAGGACGCGGTCCTCGTGCGTCTCGGTGTCGAGCACCCAGCCGTTGCTGCACGTGCCGCGGAGCCCGAGCGTGTCCCAGGTCGAGGTCTGCGTGAGCGTGGTCTCCGCCGGCAGCGCGATGACGAGCCGCTGGTCGGACGCCGGCGCGTCGAGGTCGCGCCGGGCGGTGACGAGGATCGCGTCGGCCTCGGTCGCGTACGAGATGACCGGGGCGTCCTTGCGGAGCCGGATGCGACCGGCCTGGTCGGGCTCGATCGCGCAGGTGCTCCGACGGGCATCGCCGCCGATGCCGCGCTCGGTGGTCGACGACGCGACGAGGGCGCCGTCCCGCACGGCCTCGATCATCGCGGTGACGCCGAGGGCCACGCCGCCGTGCCGCCAGAGCGCCATGGCCTGGCCGTGGTGCATCGCGAACACCATCGCCGTCGCGGCGCACGCACGTCCGAGTTCGGTCGCGATGACGGAGAGCTCGGCGAGAGTCGCCCCCTCACCGCCGTGCTCCACCGGGACCGCCGCGGCGAGGAGACCGTGCTCCTTCATCGCGGCGATCGCCTCGCGCGGGGGACGGGCGTCACGATCGACCTCGTCGGCGTACCGGGCGGCGATGTCGACCACGAGGGCGGTGCGCTCGGCGAACCGGTCGACGGCGGAGACGGTCGTCCCGGCGCTCGCCGGACGCTCCTCGGTGATCACGCCGCCGTCTCCGCTGCCGTGGCGATGGACTCGATGGTGGCGAAGGTCGACCGGTGCAGCGCGGCGTCGGGGAACTCCACGTCGAGTTCGTTCTCGACCGCGAGCATCACGTTCACGGTGGCGTGCGAGGTCAGCCCGAGGGCGTAGAGGTCGGCGATCGACGCCACGTCCATGGCGTCGACGACGAGCCGTCCGTGGTCGGCGAGGGCTCGCCGGACGGCCAGTTCGGTCGTCGGGGCGACGAGTGCGACGGCGGTCGTTGCGGAGGTCGGGTCCTGGTGCATGCTGGCAACGATAAGGAGGACGGCGGCCCGGAAAGCCGCCGTGCGGGTGCGTGAAACCGCACGCGCCGCGCCGGACCTGAGTGCCCTGACAGGGAGCGACCCAGGGGGCTGCGTCAGCGCTCGGAGAGGGCGACGGCGGTGGCGATCGCCAGTCCCCGTTCGTGGGACAACGAGACCGCGATCGACGTGCAGCCGATCGCCTCGGCGAGCTCCGCCGCACGACCGGTCAGCTCGACGACGGGGGCGCCGACGGTGTCGAGCACGACGGCGACGTCGGTCAGCGGGACGGCGTCCGAACGCTCCGGCCGGAGCAGTTTCAGCACCGCCTCCTTGCCGGCGAAGCGGGCGGCGAGGCGCTCCGGGTCGTCCCCGGCGTCGGCGCGCTCCTGCCGGGTGAAGACCCGGGCGAGGTAGCGCTCGCCGTGCGCGGTGATCCCGGCGATCACGTCCTCGACCGCGGCGAGGTCGGTGCCGGTCCGAATCGTGGCCATGGGCCGAGCGTACGCGGGCTCGGGGAGCACTGCATTCCCCGGACGGCATGGGCGTCACCGGGCGTTCGTATGATCGACGGCAGAGACCACCGAGGGGGAACCGATGGCATCACCGTGGACGGGCATCATCGAGGACGCGCGGCACTACCCGTCGCCGCACAACTCGCAACCGATCGTCGTGCGCGTCGAGGACGACCGCACCGCGACCGTGTTCTACGACCTGCGCAGGGGGTTGCCGGCCGAGTCGTTCGGCATCCCGTTCGGCCACGTCTGCGCCGGGGTGTTCCTGGCCGGGCTCGACGTGGTCGCCCGGGCGCACGGGTTCACCGTGCAGGAACGGCTGGACCACGCCGAGATGGACTTCGGGCGGCTGGACGCCGGCGTCGGTTCCGGCGCGGCCGACGACCACCTGCACCGACTGGGCACGGTCGCGTTGCGTCCGCGCGCCGCCACGGCGGACGACCGGGAGGCGCTGGCCCGCTTCCTCGCACGGCGCACCTCGCGCAGGCCCTACGACGCGACCCTGGTGGACGAGTCCGCGATCCGGGCTGCGGCCGCCATCGCGTCGGCGGCCGGTCACCGCTTCCGCACCACCGCCGACCGGGCCACCGTCGACGAGATCGTCCGGGTCAACCAGGAGACCCTGTTCGACGACCTGCAGCACGACGCCGTGCACGACGAGATCCTGCACTGGCTGCGGTTCTCGAAGCGGCAGGCGGCGGAGTCCGGTGACGGGCTGTCGGCGGAGACGATGCTCATGCCCGGACCGGTGCTGCGGTTCGCGATGGAGCACCGCGGGCTCTGGGAGGCACCCGGCGTCGGCGGGGTCTTCAAGCGCGTGTACCTGTCGACGATGCGCGGCGTCCGGCAGCTCGGGTGGCTCGAGGGACCGTTCTCGTCGCCGGCGGACTACGTCGAGGCCGGACGCACCTTCATGCGGATCTGGCTCGAGCTCACGGCACGGGGCGTCGCCCTGCACCCGTTCGGCACCGTGATCACGAACCCGCGGTCGCACGCCGCGTTCGTCGAGCGCGCCGGCGTCGACGAGTCCGACGGTCGGATGGCGTGGATGCTCTTCCGCTTCGGCCACAGCGCCCCGCCACCGCTGGCGCACCGCCGACCCGCGGCGGCGATGACGATCGGGGGTGCCCGGTGAAGCGCGCGGCGGTGTTCTCGGTGGTCTGGGTCGTCGAGACGGTCGTGGCGCTGTTCATGCCGCGCGTCGGCACGCACAAGCTCCTGCTCACGCCGGGCATCGAGCCGCTCCGCTGGACCCTCGGACGCTGGCGTGCGTGGCGGACGGCCGAGCGGGCTGCGAAGCGGGTGCCCGCCTACGGGGCGTTCCTGGCGGAGGCGGGCCGTGCCTCCCGTCTGGACACACGCGGCGGCATCGCCGCAGCGATCTCGGGGCTGCCCGAGATGGACAAGGAGTCGTACGTCAAGCGGTGGAGCATTCCCGAGCGCTGCGTCGACGGTCGGCTGCCCCGGCGCGGGGTCGTCGTCGACGAGTCGAGCGGGTCGAGCGGCACGCCGACGAGCTGGGTGCGCGGCCCCGACGAACGGCAGGCGACCCGGCAGCTGCTGCAGCTCGGGTTCTCGCGGACCGCGAAGGACCTTCCGAAGCAGCCGTTCGTGCTCAACGCGTTCTCGCTCGGCGCCTGGGCCACCGGCATGAACGTGACGGCGTCGCTCACCGAGTCGTCGATGATCAAGTCGATCGGGCCGGACCGCGACAAGATCGTGCAGACGATGCGCGAGTTCGGCACCGACTTCACGTACATCATCTGCAGCTACCCGCCGTTCCTGAAGGCACTGTTCGAGGACGACCGGCTCGACTGGAGCGAGTACACGATCGTCGCGGCGTTCGGCGGCGAGGGCATCAGCGAGAACATGCGCGCGCACATCGAGCAGTACGCGCAGGCCGTGCTCGGGTCGTACGGGGCGAGCGACCTCGAGATCAACCTCGGGATCGAGACTCCGTTCAGCGTGCAGCTGCGTCGGGCGATCGCGGCGTCGCCGGAGCTCTCCGCCGCGCTGACGAAGCAGGCCGAGTACGGCGTGCTGCCGATGGTGTTCCAGTTCAACCCGTTCGGCTACCTCATCGAGACGAACGAGCTCGGGGAGCTCGTCGTGACGATCACCCGGTCCGAGAACATCAGCCCCCGCATCCGGTACAACATCCACGACCGCGGGCACGTGGTGCGGATGCGCTCGCTGCGCCGGACCCTGCGCGAGCACGGGTTCGACGAACTCGCCGACGCCGCCGAGCTCGACCTGCCGCTGCTGTTCCACTACGGCCGGTCCGACCTGTCCGTCGACTACAACGGGGCGGTCGTCGCGCCGGACGTCGTGCGCGACGTGGTCTACGGCGACCCGGCGCTGCTCGGGGCCGTCGAGAACCACCGGCTGATCAGCTACGAGGACGACCGAGGTGACCGGCAGCTGCACATCGCGTTCCAGCTCGCGTCCGGCGCATCGGGCTTCGACGCCGACGGTGCTCGAGGCGCGGTGGTCGCCGAACTGCGGCGGTTGAACAAGGACTTCTCGAACGCGATCCGGACGGCGCCGCCGGGCACGCTGCCGACCGTGGCGTTCTACCCGTACCGCACCGGACCCTTCCGCGAGGACGGCCGCAAGCTCAAGAACGAGTACGTGTGGCAGCTGCCAGCCGGTTCGGTGGACGAGTGGGACCTCGACCTGTCGTGGACCGCCCCGAAGGAGGCCTGACGTGCCGCGGGACCGTCGGGCGTGGCTGGAGCGGCTGCAGGACGGCCGCTTCGTCGACCCGGTGCCGCTCCGTGTGGCGAGCCTCGTCGCGGTGGCGGTCGGGACCGCCGCGTGCGTCGCGTTCCACACCGAACCGACGATCAGCGCGATCGCGGCCTCCGTCATCATCACGGGCGTGGTGGTGGTCGTGCCGAACCTGTGGTTCCCGTACGCCGACCGCGCGACGGTGCGGCGGGTGCACGAGGTCGGTGGGCGCCCCGTCCGGCTCTGGTTGCCGGTGCGACGATGGGCATCCGGACAGCGCGCCGTCGGCGTGCCGGCGTCATTGCCGGTGGTGTGGACGGTCGACGACGCGGGCCTGCACGGGTGGGCGCCCGAGGAACCGGAGCCGGTGTCGACCGTGCGGTGGTCGGATGTGACGTCGATCGACGTGGGCGAGTACCGGCCTCCGTGGTACCCGACGTTCACGATGTCGTGCCTTCGCCTCGAGACCGTCCACGGGCCGGTCCGACTGCGTGCTCGGTACGGCCTCGGGAGCGTCGGCGGCGGCTCGGACCGGCACGACCGCGAGCTGGTTCGCGCGCTCCGGGCCGTGCACCCTCCGGAGCCGCGACCGGTCCCGCGGGGGAGCGCGCTCGGTCTGCCGGGCGACTGAGGGCGCGGGGCGGCGTCGCCTGACGCGGCGTCGCCGGGCGTGTCGCGGTGCGGGTCAGCGGTACTGCGGCGGCCAGTCGAAGGGTGGCGGCAGGTGCGGGACCTCGCCGATCGTCGTGACGTCGAGCACGACCTCGCGGCGGT
The DNA here is from genome assembly GCF_044745045.1 of Curtobacterium sp. NPDC087082. Taxonomy (NCBI): domain Bacteria; kingdom Bacillati; phylum Actinomycetota; class Actinomycetes; order Micrococcales; family Microbacteriaceae; genus Curtobacterium; species Curtobacterium sp. NPDC087082. The sequence continues at coordinate 140,884 of NZ_JBIUZN010000006.1, forward strand.
TCGTCAGCGCGATGGAGCGCGGGTCGCCGATGAACCTGCGGCCGTCGACCCACACCGTCAGCTCGCCACGGAGCCCGCCCACGTGTGCGGGGCCGAGCGAGACGCCCCACTCGTCGAAGAACTGCCCGAGCGTGAAGGGCTGCCGGGTGGGGGACTCGACGTGCAGGATGCCCGAGGTGTCGTGCGTGTGCAGCTGCGCGGCGAACCGTCGGGTGTCCGAGTGCCCGACGTTCGCCGGCACCGTCACGGGGACGTCGCCGTCGAGGATCGTCAGGTGGGTGTGGACGTGCTCGGCGAGTCGCTCGCCCCAGACGTTGCGCAGTCCGGCGTCGTCGGCACGCTCGGCGAGGGCCGTCGGCGCGGGCCACGGGGGAGCGGACCGCGAGGTGCCGTTCGCCGGTGCCGTCCCGCCCGCGATGAGCGCCAGGACCGTGAGGGCCGCGAGCGCTGCGCCGACGGCCGCCGGCTTCACCACCGGTCGTGCACGGCGGCGCGGAACCACTCGTCGTACAGCTCGCGGACGGTCTCGTCGAGGCCCGGCACCTCGGGCAGCGAGCCCGCACCGGCGTTCGACCGGGCCTGCTCCGGGTTGCGTGCGCCCGGGATCGCCGCGGTCACGCCGTCCTGGGCGATGATCCACGCGAGCGCCGCCTGCGGGACCGAGACACCATCGGGCAGCGATGCCGCGAAGGCCTGGGCAGCGCGCACCCCGTCCTCGAAGTCGACGCCGCTGAAGGTTTCGCCCTGGTCGAACGCCTCGCCGTGGCGGTTGTAGTTGCGGTGGTCGCCCTCGGCGAAGGACGTGTCCGCCGTGTACTTGCCGGACAGCAACCCCGATGCCAGCGGGACGCGCGCGAGGATGCCGACCCGCGCCTCCTGGGCCGCCGGCAGCACGCGGTCGAGCGGCTTGAGACGGAACGCGTTGAGGATGATCTGGACGGTGGCGACGCCGGGGCGGGCGATCGCGGTGAGGGCCTGGTCGGCGGTCTCGACGCTGACGCCGTAGGCGGCGACCGAGCCGTCGGCGACGAGCTCGTCGAGGGCGTCGTACACGGCGTCGTCGGCGACGACCTCGGTCGGCGGGCAGTGCAGCTGGACGAGGTCGAGGGTGTCCTGCCGCAGGTTCCGGCGCGAGCGGTCGACCCACTCGCGGAAGTTCGCGGCGACGTAGTTGGACGGGACCTGGTCGGCGCGACGGCCCATCTTCGTGGTGATCGTCAGCGGGACGTCGGGGTTGGCCGCCCGCCACGCGCCGATCAACTGTTCGCTCCGGCCGTCGCCGTAGACGTCGGCGGTGTCGAACAGCGTGACGCCGGACCCGACGGACGCGTCCATCACGGCGTTCGCGTCGGCGTCGGAGACCGGGCCCCAGTCACCGCCGAACTGCCAGGTGCCGAGGCCGACGACGGACACGGGGCGGCCGGTACGGCCGAGGGTGCGACTCTGCATGACGGCGAGCGTACCCAGGACGGTGCCGGGCGGGATCAGGTGGGGGTAGCGACGCCGCGGCCGAGCAGTCGTTTGGCGGCCCGGGCGCGGGGGATCACCCAGAGTGCGCTCCACAGGCCGAGGCCGATCCAGAGCAGGATCAGCATCGTCGTGATGACCGGTCCGTGCTGGTCCCGCATCGACCAGGTCATGAGGATCCAGATCGTCGAGAGCACGATCTTGCCCCAGCCGGCGACCTCGCGCTCGGCCTGGGCCTGCACGAGGGGGATCCACTCGGCGGCCGGCACGGTCGGGGGCACCTCGCCGTCGAGCACCCAGTTGCGGACGACGACGCTCCGGTCGTACCCGCCCTCGGCGCGCCAGGAGCGGAGCTGCAGGACGACGGCGATGGCGATGCCCACCGCTGCCGCCGGGACGCCGAGGCCGACGAGGAGCGCCGGGGTCGGTTCCGTCCACGACGACGCCACGAGGACGACGAGCACGACGGCGAAGGCGGCACCGGTCGCACCGGTACCCAGCAGCCGCAGGCGGCCGGCCTCGTCGAGGACTCCGACTCCGTTCACGCAGACGACGCTACCCGGCGCCGATCGGGATCTCCCGGGGCGGTCCCTGTGCATCGACCCGTGGCGTCGGCGGGGCGCTGGCGGCGGCGCGCTGGCGGCGTCAAACCACGGATCCGACATCGAACCGGGACCAGGCGGTTGTTCGATGTCGGATTCGTGGTTCGACGGGGAGCGCGGTGCCCGGGGACGCGGGTCACGCGGGACTCGCCCGGGGCCTCAGCCCTGTGCGAGCAACCAGCACATGCCGGCCGCGGCGAACGCCATCGCCCAGCTCACCAGGCTGCCGATGAGGAAGTACTCGGCCTGGTACCCGGTCGTCTCGCGGCGGATCTCCGGGAAACGGACGATGCCCTTGGCCGCGATCAGCGCAGCGACCACGGGGAACGCCCCGACCAGCGAGAACCCGGCGAGCAGCAGGCGCTCGATCGGGCCGATCATGCGGCCGCCCTGCAGCAGGACCGTGCCCTCGCTACCGTCGCCGTCCGCAGCGGTACGGGCGTCGCCACGGGGTCGTCGGGCGAACAGCCGCCACGCCGGCCCGCCCTCGACCGACTGGCTGACGGTGTCGGGGGAGAGCCCGGGCGGGAGGGCCTGGGCGACGACGACGTTGGCCGAGTCGACCAGGAACAGCGCCGCTCCGACGCCGCCGACGATCGCGGCGAGCGGGACGGCGGCGACGAAGGCCGGCGCGGAACCACGCTGCCACTCGACGACGAACCCCGAGGGATCGACGGACGGGACCGTCAGCAGCAGTGCGGCGAGCGCGACCGCGAGCAGGACCGACGGCCACGAGCCCGAGCGGCGCCACCAGACCCGTGGCGGCGTGGTCGACGGCCGGGCGTCGGTCGGCCGCACCGGCGTCGTCGTGGCGATCCACAGGGCGGCGAGCACGATCGCGCTGGCCACCGCCCCGACGGGGAGGCCGAGGCCCGGCACGGCGACGACGGCCACCCCGATCCACAGCAGCAGGACCACGATCGCGGTCAGGACGCGGCGTGGTGCGGCGTCGGTGCCGGTCCGGGTGCGCACGACGTCGGCCGTCCCGATCAGGGCGAGGAGGACCCCGGCGAGCATCAGCGGCCCCCGTCCCCGAGGACCCGCAGGCCCTCGACCAGTGCGGCGACGCCCGACCTCTGCACGGACTGGGACACTGCCGACGGGGTGATGCCCTCCTCAGCAGCGATCTGCGCCTGGGTCCGGCCCTGGACCAACCCGAGGGCGATCCGCCGTGCACGCGGGGTCAGGCGCGCGACGACGTGGTCGCGGCTCAGGAAGTAGGCGTTCACGAGTCGCTCCGTCGGTCCGTGGCGGTCCTCGGCGTCGTGGTACCAGGCCCGGAGGAACGCGGTCCGGCCGTCCTCGCGCCGGTGGGTCTCGTTGATGGCGTCGCGTGCGGACCACCACCCGGGGCCGTCCTGCAGGGGACCGACCGCACCCGCGCCGATCGTCCGCACCGTGCCGCGCCCGATCCCGAACCGGATCTGCACGGTCGGCGGGAGGGCGAGGATCGCGGCCGTGGTCGCGACGAGCGCGTCGGTCAGCGTGGCGTAGATCACCTGGAACTCGTCGCCGACGGTGGCGCGCAGCGGATCGACCGCCTCGACCGCTGGAGTACCGTCGAAGGCGCGCTCGACGTCGCGCTGGGCCGCTGCGCGGTCGTCGAGGGTGCGGGAGTCGACGAGGTCGACGATCACCGCGATCACAGGGTCGGAGTGCACGTGTTAAGGATACGACTTCACATCGCCGAAAGTAAGCCTGTGGCTGAACATCGGGCGGGGTGTCCGACGCCGTAGACTCGACGTGAGGGCCTTTAGCTCAGCTGGTAGAGCGCCACGTTTACACCGTGGATGTCAGTCCCGTCGCTCGCGCTCCGCTGGTCGCCGAAAGACCAGGTCAGGACGGTGATCGTCCCGTTCCCTCTGACTGGTCCGAGCGTTGCTCCGTGTCCGTGTCGGTTTGGTGTCGGTGCGGAAATGGCAACGGCTAGGCGGCAGCGACCGGTTCCACCGTGACCGAAGCCGCACCGATGTACGAGAGGCCCGGCACGACGGCGGCGCACATCTGCTCGAAGTGCGGCCGATCCACTGCCGCGATGAAGCGGAACACCGACTCGAGGACGACCACCGCCTCGTGCACGTCCACGGGCCGAGAGATGTCCGCTTCTTCGCTGTGCGACGACTGGTGAAGGAACCGCACCAGACGCTGGCGGAGTGGCTGCTCGATCTGGTGTTCGTCGAACGCCGTCCGCATGCTCCCTTCGAAGTCGCCCATGAGCACTGGCAACCGAAAGGCCAGGAACGACTCCAAGAGCCGCCTCGCGGCGTTCGGTAGGAGCGCAGCAGCTTCAAGCTCAGCCTCGAACTGCGTACCGGAGTTCCGCTCGAGGACGGCACTGCCGACTCGCCAGAACAGGTAGTGGTACTGGGAGCGCAGCTTCTTGCGGAGCTGAGGGTCGCTCCAGCTCCGCAGCACAGGCACACGACGGGGAACGTCCTCAGCGTCGCGACTCACCCTCGAGCGCAGCTCGTGCAATGAGTACGAGTTGTCCCGGCGGAGCCGCGAGTGCAGCCGGTCCAGTTGGTTCACCCACATCCGGAAGAGCTCGAAGCTGTGCGTGAGCAGGATCAACTGGTGGCGGATGCCCGCTCCGACGAAGGTGTTCCAGAGGTGCCCGGAGACGCCGACCATGATCTCCTGGTCCAGACTCGACACCGGATCGTCAATGACGACGGTCAGGTCGGCGCCACGCATCGTCTCGTCGCGGAGGCTGCACAGGAAGTGGAGCAGCGAGATCGCCGTCCGCTCGCCCTCGCTGAGACCGACGGCCGGGCGCCCGTCCCGTTCGATGGCGTAACGCCCATCGACGGCGGTGAAGCGGAGCTCGTCGCGACCGAGGAGGACGGCAACGTCTCGGGTGAGCTCGCTTGCAAGTGGTCCCGCGTCGAGCCCGGCAGAATTCAGGCGCCCACGTTCGCGGGTCAACTGCTCGCGCTCGGCGCCGTGGTCTGCCGCTTGTTGCTCGGCGCCGAGCGCTCGCTCCGACAGCGACACGTACTCCGAGCGGATCAACTCGACCCGAGCGCGCTCGACACGGTCGGCGGCGTCCGCGCGGATCGACTCGAACGCCGCCGAACGCTCGTTGTGGTCCCGCAGCACGAGGTTGATCGCGGCCACGTCGTCCGATTGGCCGTCGACAACACCGGGATCGAACGTGACCACGTCGAACATCGCGGAGCGCTTGGTCTCGATCGCACGGCGAACCGCGTCGAGGGCCTCGCTTCGAGACGTGGTGGCCTCTCGCACCCCGGCGAGCAGCTCACCGTACGACTCCCGGAGCGGCGGGTACAGGAGATTTGCTGCCGGCGCGCGGGAGATCATGCCCTGCTGAGCCGCGATGACCGCTGCGACGCGGCCGTCCAGCATGTCGAGCGTGCGCTCCAGCTGCCGGAACCGGCCGTCGAAGTGCGCGGCCAGAGCACCTCGGCGTTCGTCGGTCACCACACCGCCACAGAACAGGCACCGATCGCGTTGCTCGTGCCTCGACACGCCTTCACTCACCCAGGTGCTGTCCTCGGGATGCGCGGCCAGGTCGTCGAGGACCACGTTCGACACCGAGGTGGCAAGCGCGTCACCCACCTCGGCGACGAGCGGAACGACACTTTCACCGGTGATGGTGAGGAGGGAGACTGGCTCCATCTTCTGCGGACGAACAGTGCCGAGATGCGTCGAGATGACCTCGTCGAGGGGTTCGTCGAACCTGGTCGGCAAGGCATCCAGCAAGGTCTTCACCTGGCGACGGTTGTAGGCCCGGCCGTACCGTGCGCTCACGTGCTGCAGCTCGCTGTGGATCGTCGTCGCGGTCGCAGTTGCGAGACGGTCCGCAGCGTTTCTCGCGCGGCCGGCGTCCTCAACCGCGAGACGCTCCTCGCTCTCGATGATCTCGAGGCGTTCGGCGATCTGCGCGAGCCGTGTCTCGCGACCAACGCTCTTCTGGCCGAGGACGAGAAGCGGTGCTGCCTCGCTGCGATCGGTGCCGAAGCTCAGGTTGTTCTCGACGTAGTCCTGGTTGAACACGCGGACGCGTGTCCAGAAGGGGTCCTCGCTCGACGTGACTTGGCGAAGCCTGTCGCCGTCTTCGACTGAGACGTGCACGGTCGAGGCCGATGATGCCGCGGTCGCCTCGCCGAACGCGCGTGCGACTGACGACTTGCCGGTGCCGTTGCCGCCATAGACGACGTTGATCCGTTCGAAGTTGGAGGAATCGCTGCCGGGCTGCCAACGCCGGAAAAGACCGATGCCGTCGATACGGACGATGCGCTTGATCACGGGACCCCCGGCCCTTCGAGTGTGGACCCGGTCGGGTCGAACGAGCGCCGCAGCGCCGAGGGCAAGTATCGCGCAGGCGAGAGTCGGCCACCGTCGTCGGCGACGGCGAGTCAAGTCGCTCGTCGTCACGATGTCAGCTCATCGCCAAGTAGGATCGGCCTTGAGGGCTCTTAGCTCAGTTGGTAGAGCACTTCGCTTACACCGAAGTGGTCGGCGGTTCGAGCCCGCCAGAGCCCACCGGACCCTGGCAATGGTTCCGGCTCGAGCACGGGTCAGCTCCGCCGACTCGGCTCGTGATCAGCCGACGTAGAACACGTGGGGCGCACGGGCCTGCACCGAGAGCTGTCCGCCGGGACCGTTGCCCCCTACGATGACTTTGAACGGCTGCCCCGAGCCGTGATTTCGTCCAGCGCATGCGCACTCACACAGCCATGCGTTTTCGGGGAGTCCCGTCTTCCAGCACGCTTCCACGCACTTCTCGACACCGCCATGCTGAATCACCGTTACCCGGCCGTATCGTGCGGCGAGACCGTGGATGACAGCGTTCGTGTGCGGCCGCGAGACCGACCATGATCGGGAGCTGGGGGAGTAGTCGACCTGACCACGCCGTGAAGCGTTGAACATGTCTCCGAGGATGGTGTAGCCGCGTCCGTTGCCCTCGAACGGCATGTTCTGGATCTCCGTGCGCCGACCAGGACGAATCGTCACCGTGAGATCACCCATGCTCGGAGCCTAGAGGCTCTCGAGCGGTGCGCGCCGGAGGTCTGGAGCGGGATTGGGGCAAGGCGCACTTGTACGCGTCACCTTCTTGATGGCCTCCGGTCGGCGAGTTGACTTGCTCGACACCCGAACTCGGGGTCGCTTCGAAGGCCGACATGAGGGATCGTCGGTCGGATGGGGAGCACGGCAGCCACCGAGTCTGGATCGTTGAGCCACCACGCGGTGTTGCCGTGAGCGCCGACCAGCCAGGGACGATCGCGGTCACTCTGCACGGGAGCCGCGTGATGATCGACCGCGTCGTCTTCGTCGAGCTGTTCGAGAACTCTGTCGTGAGTGCACGCGTTCCGTATCGCCACGCCCTCGAACGGTCAACGATCAGCTTTTCTGATCTCGTCGATCTGGCGCGCACCGCACAGGTGCCGTACGCACTCTGCTTCGCGCCGCGCGAGCTGGTTCGGGCGCAGGTCGAAACGAAGACGCAGAAGCTGCTGCAAGGGTTGAGCAAAGACACCTTCGCCGTCAACTCGCGTACGACGATCGAGCTCAGCGACGTCGAGCTCATCGTCAAGGATCTTGTGCGGAAGCAGATGATGCTGCGCACTCACGACGAGTCGCTCGCCGAGAACAAGATCGTTGGAGTCCTCCGGAAGCCTCGGGCGACGATCGAGGAGGACGTCGCCGTGCTGCTCACAGCTCTCGACTTGGATGTGGCCGTACTCCGCTCGGCTCGATCGAAGGGCGCCGCCCTGTCGTTGCTCATCGAGACGCTGGAGTCGCACCAGATCCTCGTCTCGCGCAGCGTCCGCGGCTTCATGCCGCAGCTCATCGAGGTCAAGTTCAGTGGGCTGACCATCAAGGACAAGAAGGTCCCGTACATCTTCCTCTCGCGGGGGAGTCACGGCGACGACGAGGAGCCGGAGGGGCGTCAGCTCTTCACGCTTACCCTTCTCACCGTCTTGGTCGCTCGCGGCATCTTCGCCCCGGTGACCTACGACGGCCGGAACCTTGCGTCGAACCCGGGCCGCGAGTACGACATCGTTGGCGAGGTCCTAATGCCGGCGGCGCAGATGCGAACGGTTCCGTCCGACGACCTCGGGAAAATCAGGAGCACCGCCGACTCGTTCAAGGTGACTCCGAGCGCGCTGGTCGTGCGCCTCCAGCGGCTCGGACTCATCAGTTGTGTCGGTGCTCAGCAACACCTCGAGGAACTTCGCCTCGAGTTCGCCAACCGGCCGAAGTCGCAGGGCCGCCAACCGAAACCCGTGAACGGGGTCCGGACGTACAACGGCCGGGAGCTGTCCGTTCGCATGCTCGGCGCGCTGGATGCCGGCAAGATCACCGAAGGTGAGTTCTGCCGAGCGGTCTGCGCGAACAAGATCCGACCGCGAGAGATCCGGGACTTCCGGGAGGCGCTCGGATGATGGGGACGTTCTACCTCCTCGACAACAACGCGTTGACTCGGCTGACGCCGGAGCAACGCTCCTCGGCGTTCGTGCACGAACAGTGTCGGCTACCGTCCGAAGTGCTCCACGAAGCACGATTCCTTCCGGACGTCGATTCGCTGCGCGCGCTCGAATACTCGACCGATGAGGGCGTCCTCCTGCACCTCGCTGCCGTCCTTCAATGTGTTCCAGCCGACGACACGACCCTCATCGACCTCTACGCAAATCTCGGGAATGCCGACCCGATGTTGCTCGCGTGCGCGCTCGACGCGATGGCCGAGGCTGAGCTGGGTCTGTTCGGTGCGGAGTGGGTGGTCGTGTCGAACGACCGCGCCGTGGTGACGCTGGCTGGTGACCTAGGCGTGCCGACACTCTCGAGCGACGAGTTCTCGTTGGTGCTCATCGAGGAGGGCTGAGACGGAGCGGCCGGGCCGGGCCCCGTTCGGTTCCGCTGCCTCCGCCTCATGACAAGTCTCGCTCCTCGGAGCGCTCGCGTCGAGCTCGCATCATCCGGGCGATGGCGGCCATGTCGCCGTCGTCGTTCATCCAGTGGGAGTAGCGGTTGACGGTCTGCTGTGTCGTGCTGTGACCGAGCCATACAGAGATGGTCTTGACGTTGATTCCGTCGCTCATCCACGCCGTCGCGGCGGTGTGGCGAAGGTCGTGGACACGATGGTTCCCTGCCGTCGTCTTCCAGCGAAGGTCGCGGGTGAAGTTCGGTCCGCTCAGTTCGGAGCCGCCGGTCGACCGGAACAGGAACGCGTCGGGCGACTTGCCATCAGCATGGCGCATCGCGATTTCCTCTGCGTTGCCCATGAGAGGGACCTTCCGGCTTCGCCGTCCTTTCGTCTGCTTTTCGGGGTACCCGTCGCTCTTCGAGCGCTCGACCATGACTGCGGGGAAGGGGTTCGTGACGATGTTGCGGACACGGAGCGCCTTCATCTCTCCCCAGCGCAAGCCGGTCTCCCGAAGAAACTCGACAACGTCGGCGTAGTTCGGGTTCAGGGCTCGCTGAGCCACGAGCATCGACCTGAACTCCGACTCGGTGAAGGGCCGGACGGTGTTCGTTTCCGTTCCGTCCCCGCGACCGAGCGGCGCATCCAGGACTGGGTTGTGCGAGATGTACGCCTCCCGCACCGCGTACGCGAAGACCCCACCGAGCGACTCCCGAATTCGCTTCGCGGTGCTGTGCCGCTTGGTGCGCACGAGGTTGGCGACGTACCTTCGCAGCTGCCGGCCGTCGATGGAACCGATGGGAAGCCGCTTCATCTGGTCTGAGACGTGGAGGCGGAGGTTTGTCTCATCGGTGTCGTAGGTCTGCTGCGAGACGAGTCCGCGCCGCTCGGTCAGGAACTCCTTGATGAGTTCTGCGAGCGTCATCTCGGCGTTGCGAGGGTCGGACCAGGTTCCGGATGCGAGAGTCGTCTTCTGGCCGAGCTCCCAAGCGTCGGCGTCCTTCTTCCGGTCGAACGTCGCCATCGAGACCTGCTTGCCGCGGTGGTAGACGCGGGCGCGCCAACGTCCGTTGTCCGCCTTCTTGACGCTCATCAGGCTGCCTCCGCCTCGTCGCTCAGCATGTTGAGCCATGCATCGACGTCGGACGTCCGAAACCTGAGGGCTCGACCGATGCGGACGCCCCTCGGGCCGCGTCCCTGGCTTCGCAGCGAGTAGAGCGTGCTCTTCGAGGTCTGCGTGTAGTGGCTGAGCTCGTCCATCGTGAGCATTGGCTCCAGCTGGGGGTTCGCGCTCGCGTCGGTCATGGATTGTGTATGCGCGGACGCATTCGGTACGCCGCACGTCGCGCAGCGGGTCTGGGTTTCGGTCATGGGAGGCCTATGCGTCGCTCACGGGACCAGCACCCGGAAACCGGGTTTTGCCTGGTCAGGCGGTAACTCGGGACGATCGTCGCCAGTCCAGTCGGTCACGATCGCACGCGAGACCGGGGAGTGGGGCGCCCGTTCCTTGAACATCTGGCACCCTTTGAGCGTGGCAACGATCATGACGAAGACAAAGGCAGCCGCGACCATCCGGGAGCACCTCGCCCAGAGCGGCGTCGATGTGACGAAGCTCCACACGGTCACGAACACCGCTCAGCTCGTCATTCTCGAAGACGACCTCGTCGTTTCTGCAGCGTTGCTTCGGCCGCGCGGCGTGACCGCCGACCAGGTCACGCCGGTCCTCGAGCGAGCTGAGATGCGAGCGGTTCGGGTGTACGTGGTGTCTGGCTGGAACGAGGATGCAACTGCGGCTCTTGACGCGGTAGGCATCGAGCGATTCAGCATTGGGTCAAACGGTGTTGTCACAGCGGACAACGTGGTGGCGGAGATCTCGGCTGCCTCGGGAGCGCTGCTGGACGAGGCTAGGGCGCTGAGCGTTGTCAACGACATCGCGGCCGCCGCACACCGGCTCCAGGCTGCGGCGGAGCAGCTTGTCGATCTGGCTTTGCGAGTCCGTATCGCGCAACAGCGCGGAGCTGTCACGTCGACGGAATGGTTGGACGTCGTGGACATTCGGAGACGAGTAGACGACGCGCGGAACTTGCTGGCTCCTGCTCTTGATCGTGCGAAGGTGGCGGTGCCCTTCGGCCGTGTTCCAGCGAGTCGGATCGCTCGTTGGCTTCCGGTCAGATCTGCGAACGAGACGCTGGCGGAAGTCATGGCAATCGGTCGCCGAGAGATCGACGCGTCGCAGAGGGCGCTCGGGCTGGCGTAGCGTCGCCAGCCCTGGCGTCAGGGCTCGTCGGGCAGCTCCGTCAGGGTGCGTCGAATGAGCTCGTGGGAGAGCACTCCGACATCCGTTCCGGCGTGCAAGGCCTTGAGTGCTCCGATGAGCTCCTCCCGCGCGATGTTCGCAACCTCCCCGCTGTCCCAAACTTCGGCCGCGCGCACCCGCCATCGGGTGCGTCGGATGACCTCGAACGCGGTCTCGTCCGACGCCGGGTCCTGCGCGGCGAGAAGAACGAGTCGTTCGAGTTCACGTGAGGTCTGGAGCAGCGCCCATCGTGCGCGCAGTTGAGATGCGATATCCATGCTCGTCTCTATGCGCGGAGTTCCTCGACCTGCTCCTCCGAGCCGTGCGAATTGGGCCTCAGAATGACACGCCGGGGCCAGCGCCAGCTCGCCAATTTCGCCCAGAACAGGGCCGAATTTTCGCTCGACGCCTCACCCATGTCGGAGACGGCGGAACCGTTGCGTCTTGTGAGGAAAGACCAACGGGCCAGACGACGTGGCACGCGGCGATGCGATCCTACGAGGCTCCCGCTGGTCCGTTGCGCCCGTGTCAGGCTCCGGTAGAGGAGCGGCGCGACGACGATGTCGTGGAGGCCTGAGGTCACCTCTCAGACCGTTCATGCGCGGCTCCTGTCGTCGACACGTCATCGCTTCGCCTTCGCCGAGCCCGCTGTCGTACACACCACGGGTCACGGCGGACGCACCGCGAGTGTCCTCGTCTCGTCAATTCACGTCGGGCCGACATCAGGGTGCTGCCGAAGACGGCCCCGCATGCTCGCCGCCCAGGTCGTGATCTCCCGGCAAGGCGTCGTGCGCCTGCCACGCGCGTCACATCTTGGTGATGTCCTTCTGGACACTGTGCCGACGTGAGCGCACCGACGTGGCGCTGCCGTTTGCGGTTCGCCGACCGTTCCTCCTGGACGATTCGACATCATCACACCGCTCGCTACGACGCTGTCGGCCAACACGCGATCTTGGCTGACGATCTCGCGCCGGTCCTACTGCCTTGGCACGACCAGGCTCCACCCATTGATGGTCATTAGCGGCGCTACCGCGCACATAAGGAGAACCGGGACCGCGGATACTCCGACCCTCCCTAACGTTGACGGTCGAGGGGTGACACGTCTGGCAGTGACGCCGACTGGCCCAGCCCTCGTGTCCGCTCAACGAGGAGAGGCCCAATGCAGTCCACCCGCACCGTCGCGCGAGCACGACGCGCAGCTTTCGCCAGCTTCCTCGGCGGCACCCTGGAGTACTACGACTTCTTCGTGTACACGACCGCGGCATCGCTGATCTTCGGCCGGGTGTTCTTCCCTGCGGGGGATCCGACCGCCGCGCTGATCCAGTCCTTCGCGGTGCTCGGAGTCGGATACGTGTTCCGGCCGATCGGCGCCTTCATCTTCGGGCACCTCGGCGACCGCGTCGGCCGGAAGAACACGCTCGTGGCGACGCTGACGATCATGGGCGCCTCGACGTTCCTCATCGGCGTCCTCCCCACGTTCCAGACGGCCGGCTACCTCGCGCCGATTCTGCTCGTCGTGCTCCGGATCCTGCAGGGCTTGTCCGCCGGTGGCGAGACCGCCGGCGCTTCCACGTTGACGGTCGAGGAGTCGCCGGAGGGTCGCCGGGCGTTCTACGCGAGTTTCACGTCTTCGGGCATCAGCGCCGGGATCGTCCTGGCATCGCTCGTCTTCCTTCCCGTCGCCGCGCTGCCGGAAGCCGCCCGCGACAGCTGGGGATGGCGAGTCCCGTTCCTGCTTTCCGTCGTCGTCCTGATCGTCGCGTACCTCGTGCGCCGCCGCCTCGAGGAACCTGAGGTGTTCGTCGACGAGAAGGACGCCCATCGGCGCGCCCGTCTGCCGATCGTCGAGCTGTTCCGGTCGAATCCGAAGGCGTTCCTGGTCGTCGTACTGATGTCGCTGGTGATCGTCATCAACACGTTCATGCAGTCGTTCGGCCTCGCGTACGCGACCCAGATCAGCACGCTGTCACCGGCGGACATGCTCTGGACCAGCGTCGCGGGCAACGTGCTCGCTGTCGTCTGGGGACAGCCCGTTCATCGTCGCGGCCCCGGGGACATCGCGGAACTCGAATCAGGACACTCCGACGACTGGGGTCCACGAGCGCTTCTTGCCTGTCTACGGAAGCTTTGTGGCGGCGGGCCCACGGAAGCCGAGCGGGTGGTCGTTGAAGACGCCTGGGCCACAAACGATGAGTTTCGCGTCATCTACTCCTGGACCGGTGGCCGACGAGTCGGCATCATCCGGAATAGAGAGACCACCATCGACCGGATGGACGTCTACGCAACCGGAGACATTGCGACACCCGAAGAGTTCGGCCAGGAGGTAGCGGACTTCAACATCGGAGAGCCCCTGGGGGCGTACGGCGACATCCTCGATGTTGATGCCGACGGTCTCGGGTGGTGGGGCCACATCCCCCTTTGCCGCCGCTCGTGACCGCCCGTTGAGTGGTCCAGCGTGCGTATCCACGTCGCTGGTGCTGCGCGTCCGCGAGCGATAGACAAGGAGCTACGGCCGCCGAAGGAGTTGTCGATGCTGGTTCAGGTTTGTGGTCTTCCTGGTGCAGGGAAGTCGACGCTGTCTGCTGCTATCGCGGAGCTGATGCCCTCGCTGACGCTCCGCGTCGACGCGATCGAGGGCGCGATGTGGAAGTACCAAATCCCACGCGAGCAGTCCGGTATCGCTGCGTACTCGATCATGCATGCCATCGCGGTACCGAACCTCCGTCGCGGTCAGGTGGTCATCGCGGACGCGGTGAGCGGCGTTGAACCTGCTCGGGCTGGGTGGGTGTCCACGGCTGATGCCGCCGGGGTGCCGCTGCGCGTGATCGAGGTCGTGTGTGCCGACGTCGACGAACACCGCCGCCGCGTGGAACAGCGTGCGAACGACCTGCCCGGGTTCACGTTGCCGACGTGGGACGAGGTACAGCGCACCGCCGACGAGTACGAGCCCCGCACGGACGATCGGCTCATCACCGACAGCACCCGCCCTCTCGAAGAGACGGTTCGCCAGGCACTCGACTACCTCGAACTCCACGCCCGGTAGGCGATCGGCTACCGGACGGCGGAGGTGGGGGGCGCGGTCCTACGGAATGGTCAGGTGTGCGAGTGGCCGTGGCTGTTCTCCTCGGGTGCGTCGCTCATCATGCGGAGCATCGACCAGGAACCGCTGCGGATGAACACGACCAGCAGGAACGCGGCGATCAGGAGGAACACGATGTTGAGCCAGGTGGTGTAGTTCCAGCTGATTGTGGTCGCGACGATGCTCAGGTGCCGGTTCGTGGGAATCAGGCCCAGCGGAGTGAACAGCAGCTCGACGGCCCACCCGGCGAGGACCATGGCGCCGTAGAAGATGCCGGTGATCCGGAGGGCGGCCTTCCAGCCGTAGTACTTCCGGTAGATGACGATGATCGGGATGATGATCAGGTCGGCGAAGATGAAGCTGATCACGCCGCCGAAGCTGATCCCACCGTTCCAGAGCACTGCAGCCAGGGGCACGTTACCGACGGAGCAGACGAAGCTCACCATCGCCAGGATCGGTCCGATGATTGGGTCGATGATGAACGCGAGCGTGGGGTGCCCTTCGAGGAAGATCGCTTGCAGCCAGGCTTTCGGCACCCACGCGTCGAATGCGCCGGCGATGAGCAGACCGATGATGACGTCGCGGATGACGGATGCCCAGTCCATGACGAAGTACTGCGACACACTTGTCAGCCCCGGCTTCGAGAACAGTCGCCGCCAAAACCCCTGGTTGCCCTGCACGGACATGTCCATCGCCGCGTGGCCCTCCATCGATCCGGCAAGGCCCTTGTCGGCTTGCTCGCGGGCGGCGTCGAGGATCTTGCCACGCATCCAGAGTCGGAAACCGAGGGCGATGAGGATGATCATGATTGGGCCGCCGATGAACTCCGCGAGGGTGAACTGCCAGCCCATCACGAACGCCAGGATCAGGCCGAGTTCGACGACGAGGTTCGTCGATGCGACCTCGAACGCCATCGCGGATGACAGGCTCGCGCCTTTCCGGAACAGGGCTCGTGCGAGTGCGACTGCGGCGTAGGAGCAGGACGATGACAGGGCGCCGAGTCCGGTCGCGACGCTGATCGCGCGAGGCGAGTCGTCGTGCATGAGCTTCATGATCCGGTCCGTGCGGACGACGGCTTGGATGATACCGGACAGGGTGAAGCCGAGGATGAGGGGCCAGAGGATCTCCCACCCCATGGAGCCAGCGGCTGCGAGGGCGTCGCCGAGCGCGTTGAGGATGAACATGTACACCTACTTCGTTGCGGTGCGGGAAGAGTGTCCCGCAGCGTCGTGAGAATGAGGGAGACCGGACCGGGTCGGACCGGACCGGTTGCGCGCCGAGGAGGCGGTCAAGCCTGCCTCGGCGCGCGCCGGGTCACTTGGATGCGAGCATGTCCTGCATCTGGGTGATCTGCTCGGTCTGGCTCTGCACGATCGACTTCGCGAGTGCGACCGCGTCTGCGTTCTTGCCCTTGGTGACTTCGGTTTTCGCCATGTCGACGGCGCTGGTGTGGTGCTGGATCATCTGCTCGAGGTAGAGCTGCCCGGCGTCCCGCGGGGACGCGTTCTGGAGGTCCTGCATGTCGGAGTCGGACATCATCCCCGACATCGCAGAGTGGTTCATCCCAGACATGCTCGGCATCTGGGTCGGTTTGTTCCACGCCTTCAGCCAGCCGGTCATTTCCATGATCTCGGGGACCTGTTCGGCCTTGATCTGCTTCGCCAGCGTCCCGACGTCGGCCTGCACGCCGGAGCCCTTCGCGAGGAGCATGTCGCTCATCTCGATGGCCTGCTGGTGGTGGGGCAGCATCTGCTGCGTGAACTTGACGTCCTGATCGTTGTGCGACGCCGCGGAGGTGGATTTCGACGACGAGGATTCCGACGACGACGTCTCTGGGCTGCTGGTGTTGTTGGTGGAGCAGCCCGCGAGAGTGAGCCCGATGGCCAGGGCTGCGGCGGCCGCGAGAGCGCGCATGGTGGTGGTCTGCATGGTGGATTCCGTTTCCGTGGATGCGTCAGATGGGTGCGGGCAGGCGACTGCCTGCCCGGGTTCTGGGCATGCGGGTGCTCCCGGAGGGTGGGAGGACCCGCCGGGGTGGAATCAGACTCGGATGATCTGCAATGCCGATAGTGACGGCGGCCGCGGCGCCGCGACACGGCGTGCCACGTGGGCTGCGAGGGCGAGCAGCCGCGCGAGGAGATGCAGCACCCCGCCACTCCGGGCGCGGAGCAGCACCCACGCGAACAGGGCGATCGTCAGCATGCACGCCATCCCCATCAGCGAGCACATCAGCGCACACAAGCCACCATCGCAGCCGGCATCGCTCAGGACGTTCTTCACCGCAACCGCGGGAACCACGTCTTGAGCATGACCGGTGGCCGCGGTGTGACTGGTGGCAGCGGCCGGGTGGTGCTCCATCGCGGCGGTGGGAGCTGTCATCGGATGCTCAGGGTCGGCGGTGTGCCCGGCCATGGTGTGCATCAGGACCGTGAACCCGACCAGCAGCAGCAACGCCATCGTCGCCGTGACCTGCAACAGCAGTCGGCGACGCGGAGACGTGGTGATGATCATCTGGTTTCAGTGGGTCGGAGAGCGTCAGCCGTGCGAGGCGACAGGTGACCGTCATGATACCCCCAAGGGGTACCCGCCGTCCGAGGATCGTGGAGGGCAGCAGCCAGCACAGGTATCGAGGTGCGGAAGATTGTCGGTGCAGGCATGGGGTGGTGGGTGCATACTTGTGGGGTCTTCGGACCCGGCAGTGGGGCTTGCCGGACCCAACCTCGACAATCGTCGACAACAGTCCCTATCTCAGCTGGTCGCGCTTTTGCGCGCCTGAGGTAGGGATATGTCATGGTCGAGTCGAACACTGCCGGTGTTGTCGTCGTCGGTGTGCAGCCAGGGCAGGCGCACGACGTCGTCGGTGTCGCGGCTGCCGTCGCTGAACGCTTCAGCGCCCGCCTGGTGTGTGTGGTCATCGATCCGGCGCTGCTGTCGACGGGGTTCCGTGCGGATGGGTCGGAGATCATCGAACCGATTGACCCGGACACGGCGGACAGCGACCCGCAGCAGCTCCCCGACGAAGACGTGCGGGTCATTCAGGAGCTCGCTGCAGCGCGATTAGTGGACGTGGAAGTTGCCTTCCGGGTCGGGGATCCGGGTCGCGCACTCGCTGCGGTGGCTGAGGAACGTGATGCGGTGATGATCGTCGTCGGATCGCAGACCGGCCGACGCCGGGTGACGGAACTGCTCAATGGGTCTGTCGCCGCGCACTTGACCCATCAGCAGCACCGGCCGGTGTTGGTCGTCCCGCATGACCCGGTTGGTGCCACCGTGGTCCGGCCGTCGGATGCCCCGTGACGGGCACGCTGATGCTTCTGCGGCATGGGGAGAGCACCGCGAACGAAGCCGGCACTTTCACCGGGCTCCTCGACGTCCCGCTCACGCCTCACGGTGAAGAGCAAGCGGCAGCGGCGGGGCAGCTTCTTCGGTCGAAGCACATCACGCCGGACGTCGTGGTCACCTCCACATTGCGCCGAGCCGTCCGCACCGCCGAACTGGTCTGCGACGCCCTCGGGACACAGATGCCCACAGAAGCGGTGTGGCAGTTCAACGAACGCAACTACGGTGCTCTGACCGGGATGACGAAGACCGACGCCCGTCGGATGCTCGGTGACGACAAGTACTTGCGGCTCCGCAGGTCCCGTACCGGCGCGCCGCCACCGATGTCGCTGCAGCTGTGGGAGGAACTGCGGTCAAGTTCCGCGCTGCGCGGCCTGCCCGACGGCGCTCTCCGACGCACCGAGGCCCTCTCGGACGTCATCGAGCGGGTCCGCCCCGTCCTGCACGACCGGCTCCTGCCGATGCTGCGGGCAGGGCGGAGCGTCCTCGTCGTCGCGCACGGGAACTCGCTCCGTGCGTTGTGCGCATGCATTGGCGACCTCACCGGCCCGGAGCTCGAGCAGCTGAACCTGCCGACCGGGCAACCCGTGCAGTACCACCTCGCCCCGACGGGTGCTCTCGTCCCGCGGGGTGGGGCGTTCCTGGATCCGACAGCAGCACAGCACGCCGCGGCGTTGGTCGCGGCAGAAGGCGGAACATGACCACCCGAACGGACACCCCGATGCCCGACGACCAGCTCCCCTCCGACCCGGACGTCGACGTCTCCGACCCCGCAGCGACCATGCGGCCGGTGCATCTGCGGTGGCGGTACGTCGGCCTCGTCGCAGTCGGTGGGGCCGCTGGTACTGCCCTCCGTGACGTCATCAGCATCGTGCTTCCTGCCGATGGCGGGGTGAGTTGGTCGATCTTCTGGATCAACATCACCGGCGCGTTGGCCCTCGGTGTGCTGTTGGAAGCGCTCGCGCACCGCGGGCCCGATGCCGGCCGCCGGAGGGTGCTGCGGCTGCTCCTCGGGACCGGGGTCCTCGGCGGGTTCACCACCTACAGCACCCTCGCCGAGTCCACCGCCGCCCTGTTCCTCGACGGGCACGGACTCGCCGGCACCGGGTACGCGCTCCTGACCGTCCTGTCCGGCGCGATCGCGACCGCCTGCGGTCTCGTCGTCGCCGGCTGGTTCCGACCCCGAACGGAGGACGCATGAACGCCGCGCTCATCCTCGCCGTCGCCGTCGCCGGCGGTGCCGGCGCTGCCGGCCGGTTCCTCCTCGACGGGGTGATCAACACCGGCCGGGAGTTCCGGCTCCCCGTCGGCACGTTGACGATCAACGTAACCGGGTCGCTGCTGCTGGGGATCATCGTCGGTGCCGCCACCCACCTCGGTGCGGTGCCGGTCGCGGTCCTCGGCACCGGGGTGATGGGCGGCTACACCACGTTCAGCACCGCCAGCTTCGAAACCGTCCGCCTCGCCCGCAGCGGCCGGATCACCGCCGCCGCGATCAACGTTCTCGGGATGCTCGTCGTCTCCGTCGCCGCCGCGACCGCCGGCATTCTCCTCGGCGGCACCCTGTGACCACCCCGCCCACTGACCACACACCCGCTCCAGAACCGGAGGCGCTGATGCTGTTCGACGTCACGATCGAGATTCCCCGCGGCAGCGGCAACAAGTACGAAGTCGACCACACCACCGGCCGGATCCGGCTCGACCGGGCGGTGTTCACCAGCATGGTGTTCCCCCAGGACTACGGCTCCATCGACAACACCCTCGGCGAGGACGGCGACCCCCTCGACGCCCTCGTGCTCCTACCCCGTCCCACGTTCCCTGGCGTCGTCATCACGGTCCGGCCGGTCGGGATGCTGCGCATGGTCGACGAGAACGGCGGCGACGACAAGATCCTCACCGTCCCCGCTGGCGACGACCGCTTCGCGCAGCTGCAGGACATCACCGATGTGCCGGAGCCCACGCTGGCGGAGATCGAGCACTTCTTCGCCCACTACAAGGAGATCGAGCACGGTAAGCACGTCACCACCAACGGGTGGGCCGACCGTGCTGCTGCCGAAGCCGTCATCCGCACCGCACAGGAAGCCCACACCCGACACCCGTGACCCACGGGTCCACAGACTGCCGCGGGGAGGCACTGGCGCTGAGTGATCGCCAGGAGGTCGTCCCTCCGCCTCCCCGCGGCTTCCCCGCAACCACCCGCCAGCTCGACGCATGACCCGAACCGAAGGAGCGTCACCATGAACGACTACATCAGCGGCATCCACCACCACGGAGCACATCAGGGCGAGTACGTCACCCACCACGACCACCCCGTCACCATCGACGCCGTCCACGGCGCCCGCATCCTCGACTCCCGCGGCCACCCGACCGTTCGCGTCTCCCTCGAGCTCGACGACGGCCGCACCGTCACCGGGGACGCCCCCGCGGGCGCATCCACCGGCGCCCACGAAGCCGTCGAGCTCCGCGACGGCGGTTCCAAGTTCGGCGGCCGCGACGTTACTCAGGCGCTCCACCTGATCAACACCGACATCTCAGGGCTCCTCACTGGCCGGTCATGGTCTTCGATCGGGCGGATCGACGCCGCCCTCGCCGAACTCGACGGCACCACCGGGTACCGCCGGCTCGGCGCGAACAGCGTCGTCGCCACCTCGATCGCCGCATCCCGGGCCCTCGCCCACGCCGCGGACCTCCCGCTCTGGCAGTGGATCGCCGAGATCACCGGCTCGACGCCGCGCCTACCGGTCCCGCACTTCAACGTCCTCAACGGCGGCGCGCACGCAGCGAACGCCCTGGACTTCCAGGAGTTCATGATCGCCCCCGTCGATGCCGACTCGATGGCCGACGCCGTCCGCATCGGCGCGGACGTCTACCACGCGCTCGCGGCCCTGGTGCGGGACCGGTTCGGCAGCCTCGGCCTCGGCGACGAGGGTGGCTTCGCACCGTCAATTGCCGCCCCCGAGGAAGCGCTCGACCTGCTCGTCGCCGCGATCCGTGCCGCCGGCTACGAGCCGGGCGTCGATCAGGTGGCGATCGCCCTCGACCCGGCCGCGAACGAGTTCTCCCAGGGCGCCGGCTCCTATCGGATGCTTGACGACAGCCTCGACCGGGACGGGCTGGTCGACTACTACCGGCACCTGGTCGACGCGTATCCGATCCGGAGCGTCGAAGACGGGTTCGCGGAAGACGACCATGAGGGGTTCCGCCGCATGCAGGCAGCGCTCGGAGACCGGATCCAGATCGTCGGCGACGACCTCTACGTCACCGACCCGCAACGGATCCGCGACGGCGGCGAACAGCAGCTGACGAACGCGGCACTGATCAAGCCGAACCAGATCGGCACCGTCTCCCAGACCCTCGGCGCGATCGCCACCGCCACCAGCGTCGGGATGGCCAGCATGGTGTCGCACCGTTCCGGGGAGACCACGGACACGTTCATCGCGGACCTCGTTGTCGGGACCGGCACCGGGCAGATCAAGTCCGGCGCACCCGCCCGCGGGGAACGCGTCGCGAAGTACAACCGGCTCATCGAAATCGCCGAACAGCACCCGGAGCTGCCCTACGGACTGATCTGACCACCGGCGCTCGAGCTGCGGGCGGTGTCTAGGAACGCCGTCACAGCGGGCCCCGGGCGGCCCGTCCAGATTGCGCGCAGCGGCCGGATCAGTGGCGGGCCGAGTAGCGGCACTCGGACGAGGGCACCGTCGGCGAGGTCGGTGTCGACGGTGCGGAGACTCATCACCGCCGGCGCGATGCCGGCCCGCGCGTTGGCGCGGATGATGCCGGTCGTCTCCAGCACGGCCGCTGGGGCGACCAGGCGGAGCCCAGCACGGTCGAGCCACGCTTCGACCGTGGCGCGGGTGCCGGACCCTTCCTCGCGGAGCAGCAGTGGCGTCTCCGCGAGGTCATCCGCGGTGATGCCTGAAGCGCTTGCCCACGGGTGGTGCGGGGCGACGACGACCACGAGTTCGTCCTCGTCGACCACCAGCGAGGACAGGTCAGGTGGCGCAGCAGGTGTCTCCGTGAATCCGACGTCGGCAGCGCCGGAACGGACGAGGTCGGTCACGTCGGCGGAGTTCCCCGCGATCAAGCGCACCGACGCATCCGGCGCGGCAGCACGGTGGGTGAGCAACCACCCGGGGAGCAGGAGTTCGGCGATCGTCTGCGACGCTGCAACGACGAGGGATCCCGCGGGTTCTCGAAGCGCGGCGACGCCTGCTTCGAGCCGCCGGGATGCCTCCAGCACCGGGACGGCCAGACCGAGCACCACTCGGCCGGCGTCGGTCAGCGCGGTCCCTGATGCCGTCCGGTGCGCCAGCGGCTGACCGATTGCCTGTTCCGCGGCACGCAAGCGTGCCGACACCGCCTGCTGTGTCACCCCCAACACGTCGGCCGCGCGGGTCAACGAACCGGTCTCCGCGACGCGGACGAGGACCTCGAGGGTGTCGAGGTCCAGAGTCCGGTCCGTCAGCCGCCGCAGTGCCACAAGCAGCCATTGTGCCCTGCCAACGAGTTCGCCGTTCCCGAACCATGGGGCACACGCGCACGATGGGTGCATGTCCGCTCACCTCGCCCACGCACCCACGACGTCCGAGCATGGTGTGCGCGACCGGCGGTTGTTCCGAGAGTTGGAACGGCCGGGCCTGATCGTGTCGAACCTGACTCCGAACTGGTTCGCGTCGATCATGGGCACCGGGATCGTCGCCGTCGCGGCAGCGTCGCTGCCGCTGCAGTTCCCGGGGCTCCGGACTGCGGCGACGGTCGTCTGGGCGATCGCGGCGGTCCTGCTCGTCGCCCTCACCATCGCGACGGTCCTGCACTGGATCCGCTACCGGAGCACAGCGGCAAAGCACCACCTGCACCCGGTGATCTCGCACTTCTACGGGGCACCGCCGATGGCGTTCCTCACCGTCGGCGCCGGAACGATCCTCCTCGGCAAGGACTGGATCGGCCTCCCCGCCGCTGTCACCATCGACTGGGTCCTCTGGACCGTCGGCACCGTCGGCGGACTGCTCACTGCGGTCCTCGTGCCGTACCTGGCGTTCACCCGCCACGAGAACGGACCCGACTCCGCGTTCGGCGGTTGGCTGATGCCGATCGTCCCGCCGATGGTGTCGGCCTCCACCGGCGCACTCCTGCTGCCGTACGCGCCCGCCGGGCAAGCACGCGAGACCCTCCTGTGGTCCTGCTACGGCTTCTTCGGCCTCAGCCTCATCACGTCCCTGGTCGTGATCACGTTGATCTGGAACCGGCTCGCGCAGCACAAGGTCGGTGCCGCAGGCATGGTCCCGACTTTGTGGATCGTGCTCGGACCGGTCGGGCAGTCGATCACCGCAGTGAACCTCCTCGCCTCGAACGCCCCCACCGTCGTCGACGCCTCCACCGCCCACGCACTGCTGGTCGTGGCGTTGGTGTACGGGTTCGCGATGCTCGGCTTCGCGCTGCTGTGGACCGTCATCGCCCTTGCCATCACCATCCGGACCGCCCGCGAGCACCTGCCGTTCAGCCTGACGTGGTGGTCGTTCACGTTCCCCGTCGGGACCTGCGTCACCGGCCTGAACGGCCTGGCCCTGCACTCCGGACTCACTGTCGTCGCCGTGCTCGCGGTCGTCTACTACGCCGGCCTCGTCGCCGCATGGATCACCGTCGCCGTCCGCACGTTCCACGGCTCCGTCATCCGCGGCACACTCCTCGCACCACCACAGCCGGCGTGAGCACGCCGGACGAATTCGCGGATGAGGTCGCGGACGTTCGATCGCTGAACGCCCTCGCGGAGACATGGCGCACCGCACCCGACGGTGCGCGGCGCTTCGTCCCGAGTTTCGACCCACGATCCGGCGGCACGTCCAGCCGAGTGCTGGTCCTCATGCAGTCACCCGGCCCCCAGACGATCGCCGCAGCGCACGCGGCGGTCTGCAGCGAGGACAACCCGGGGCCGACCGCGGCCGCGTATCGCGCAGCCCGCATCGAGTCCGGACTCGCACGCAAGGAGTACCTTCGCTGGAACCTCATCCCGTGGGAGCTCCCCGGGCGCATACGACCTGCGGACATCGACGAGGGACGACATGCCCTGAGCGTTCTCCTCAAGGCGCTCCCCTCCGTCGAAGCGATTGTCACGTACGGGAGCATCGCTCTCGACGGAGTCATGCGGTACCTCACCTTGGACGAGCACGCCCGACTCGTCCCCGTCATCGCGGCACCACACCCCTCGCCCGCCAACGGCCGCCACCGCTCGGAACAACACCGACGTTCCGTTCAGGCACTCCGACTCGCCGCACGGATGCGTCGAATGTAGCGAGGCTTCAGCTGCCTCCACTGGCAAGGCACGAGTGACCGATAGCCGGTCGTCGACCGGCCGGCTGCGGACCGCCGCTCGATCGAGGGTTCGAGTGTCGCATATAGATGGTCCGCTTTGATTCTCTCAAGGCTGCCCCATACGAACGCTTCTGGCCGGCGGGCGCAGCGCGTCTGCTCGGCATTCAGAGGCCGAGGTCGTAGCGGCGCAGCGACGGACTCCAGGCGCCCGCGGACTCCTTTGATCGCGGGGCTCCCGTCGTGGCTGGTTCAATCTGTGCGGAGGAGAAGCCGATTGCTGTGTCGTCGAGGTCAGGCCTGTCGGCGCGGTCACTCCGAGTGGTTCGTTGTCGTGCTGAGGCGCCTTTTCGTCGCCCGACGGTCGCCAACCGAGGCCTGGTCGACTGAGGTGACGCGTCACGGGCTCGAGGCGACGTGCCACACCCCGTCGTTGGTCTCAACGAGTCCCGGCACGGGCGCGGGGTCCGCGGTTCGGCAGTTGTCGCACGAGACGCCGGCGCAATCTGGGGCGCCCACAGTCGTGGGTGACACTTCCGATGCTTGAAGCGTGCTGTCGTACGGGCCTGTCACGAAGGAAGATGGTGGATGAGGTCGTAGTGGACGTCGGTGCGGAAGTGGATTCGGCTGCGGAGCTGGTTGGCGAGGTCAGTTTCGTGGTAGCCGCGCATGAGAGTGGCTACGGTGATGGTGTCGTCGGTGATGCCGCCGGCGGAGAAGTTCGACGTCGCGAAGATGGTCTCGTCCTCGGGGACAGCGACGGTGAACTTCGGTCGCGCCCTCCCATCCCTTGGTGGGACGGCGGGCGTGAATCCCAGCGCGGCCATGTCGGGCATGTTGCGGGTGAACGCCACCCGTGTTCGTCCGGTTCCGACGTCGTCTTTCCGGCCGAGATACGAAAGGCCAGGGAACGGGGTCATCGCCGCCCAGGCGCCGGAGACGAGTGCGCCGGCGTCGATGAGGAGGCGCGCTTGTTCTTTGACGGTACCGGGGTGGTGCCAGCTGGTGGCGGTACCACCGGGCCCGTTGTAGGTCATCGCCCAGTCGGCGAGGGCGAACATGTCGACCGCTTCCCATCCGATGTCGACGTGCCGAACGGTGTCGCCGAGAACGCTGAGCGCGTCACCGACCCGTCCAACGCTCATCCCCGTGTGGGCCGCGATCTGATCGATACGGCCGCTGGCAACAGGGAGGGTGCGTGCGACGGCGAACACCGCGTACCGGTCACTTCGGAGCTCTTGGAACGCAGGCTCTCCGGCGATCTGCCGGCCGTCCTCCCATACCTGGGAGCCGTCAACGAGCAGCACGTTCGGTGCGGACCGCGCTACTTCGACGAAGGTGCGGCGGTTGACGTACGCCGGTGTCGGCACGAGCAGCAGTTCTGGCTCGTCGTCGAGACTCAGGCCGGGTTGGCGGCGGGGGGATGCGGCTGGTGCGACGCGGGCGCGGCGGCCGTCGGCGAGGCGGATTGTGTCGTGGGTCTCGATCGTGGCGGGCAGGCCCGCGCGTTCGAGGGCGACGAGTTCGCGCGTGATGTCGACCGGCCACGTGGACCAATCCCGCAAGTCGAGGATGTCGGTACGTTGCCGGGCTTGAGACCACCATTCGTCGCTGGCGCTGTGCATCAGATTCCCTTCGAGATCGGATCTGCCGTGCCGGCGACTGTCTCGGATGGAGACCGGCGGGGCTACCTGCGATATGTGCGGAGGTAGCGAGGTCATCGACAACATGCCTCGAGTGACCCCTCGAGGCGAGTCAGCATTCACAACCACGGAGGTCACATCAGATGGCACCCCGGTTCGCGACTTGCGGCGCTCCCAAAGCCCGTCCTGTCCGCGCATAGGAACGGCGCCGCCGATGTCCGGCCGGCTTCAAGAGAGGAACGACCATGATGATTTCCGCCGGAACCGTTGTCGCTGCGAGCAAGGACCATGGGGGAACGAGCAGGACGTTCGTACCCGGAGGGTGTCGTGGCGTCGTCACCAAGGGTGGCGGTTGGCCTCTCCAGGTGCGTTGGGAAGGTCTCGCGTGCGCACAGCCCGCATACCGTGACGAGATCATCTGACGAAGGCCGAGCTCGTGGCGGTCGGCTGACATCGCTCGGCCGACCCCCACCCTCACGCGGCCTGCGACCGGTTCAGCGCGGCGCCGAGGCGTCGCCCGTTGGCGTTGTCGGCTTCGATCGACGCGGAGAAGTCGGCGACCCAGTTCTCGCCGTCCTCGCGGGGCATCCGCATCTCGTTCCCGACGTAGAACGTCGAGTCCGGCAGCGGAACGATGTTGATGATGTAGTAGAGGGACTGTCGAGGGCATCCGATTTCATCAGCGAGCCACCCCAGGCCCACTGTCGCTCGCGATGCCTGTCGGCGCCTTGGGAACGGGCGTCGTCGGCGGCTGCGCTGCTCCTCGGCAAAGGTGCGTGCGTCTTCGATGGGCATCTGGATGGATCGCCCGATCCGTCGCGCGGATGCAGGCAGCGCGCCCTCTGCACTCAGGGCCCACACCCGGCGCAGTGACACGTTCAACTGAGCGGCGAGCCACTCGAGCCCGACTGTCTCGACATCCGGCGGGAACGGTTCGGTGTTCTGTCCGAAGAAGCGCTGCTTGTCCGCACGCCGTTCTGCGATGAGCACGTCGGCGTCAGCGCGAGGGATCCAGAACTTTCCGTCGACCTTGGATGCAGACTCGGGGAGCATGCCCTTGGCGCTCCAGGCGTAAACGGTGCCGAGGGTGACGTCAGCCGCCGCAGCGAGCTCTCGGAGTGACATGGCGCCGTTGCCGGCGGGCTGATTGGTGGGGGACATGTGTTCGCTTCCTCGTGGTGGACGGACAGGCTGTTTGCTGTCCACCCACCTCTATGCGGCGAAAATGTCGGAGTGACCGAGACGGGCTGAGTTGACCTGTGTTTCGGTCCAGTCCAGCGACGGCGAGGCCGGTGTGTCATAGCCGCCGTCCTCAGGGAGGAACCGGGCTGATGGCCCTTGTCGTCGGGGCTCCTGACATGCACCCAGGGTGCCCGGATCGTCGTTCCTGGCGGATAGTGCTTGCCCGTGATGAGCCCTGGAAGTGTCAGAAAAGTCGGTCTGAACTGGGGAAACCTCTCGTGGCTTCCGTGCATGACCGTTGCGGGGAGGTACAGCTATAGACCTTTTAGGGGGTATATAGGTGTGGGGATCTAGGGCCGATCTACTTCTTCTTCTTCTTCTTTGTATCCTCTATACATAAGTCTTCAAGTCAAAGGGCCCTCTACCCCTTCCGATCGGCTTGCCACCGGCGATCTGCGGTGACTTGACGATCCCGTCCACCCGTCGAGCACCGGCAAGTCACCGCTTGCTCGATGACGGCCGGATCGCGCCGGCCCTCGAGAAAGTCGCGTCAACGCCGCGGTTCGCCGCATAGAAGCGTTCGTGATGAACTCAGCCCCCGCCGCGCATTCGGACCTTCGACGCACGGACGCACCGCGTGCGGATGATCAGCACCAGCCCGAATGCTGTCGTCGTTCCGTCCGTACGCACGCATGTCGTGCAATCCGCGCATACATCTCTCGTGAACGGATCAGGATCGACCGGAGCGCCACGCGCGATCACTCCGGCAGCTGTGGACCTCGCATGAGCGGCTACCCCGAGGCCAAGCAGCACCTCGCGGCGGAGACGCTCTCCGTGCTGCAAGCGGGCGGCGGTACGTGGCGAGCCATCTCGTGGGGGCGCCTGCGTTCGACTGTCGATGCGCATTCGTCGTCGCCGACCACCGGCGAGCCGATGCTCATCGAGTACCGCAGTGGGCCCGAGGACGACGCGGAGGTCCGCGTTCGTGCGCAGGTCCTCACGCTTGGTCCCGGCGTCGGGTTGATAGTCGAGCTCGTCACCCCGCAGGAAGGCGCTAGGGAGTACGCGCGCGTTGCGAAGCGAGATGCGCCCGACGAGGTCCGCCGCGTCCACATCCGCGCTGGTTGGACCGCGGTGGTGCGGGCAGGCGAGATCTTCTCACCCGCTGAGGCGACCGCTCTCCTCGGCTGGGCAATGCCGGAAGACGGCCGCCTGCTCGATGCGCTGTGGTCGCTGCAACAACCGCTCGACTACCTCGCCGACATTCGCGCAGGACGGCGTCGGCCGCCGTCGTGACCATCGAGCCGTCGGCCCACACCCTCGTCCACATCAGCGGAGACTGGATGCTGTTCGATGACCCGCGAGCCGCGCTGGCTCAACTGCTCCCGGGCGCCTCGAATCGCGCCGAGCTGATGATTGCCGTCGCACAGAGAGCACAGCACGCCGAACTGGAACACTGGGAGCGCGTGCATCGCCGTCAGGGCACCGCGTCGATGACGGTTGAGGAGCTGGCCATCTACACGGCACCGAAGGGCGAGCGATTCGAATCCGACCTCCCGGAGCAGTGGGTCGGAAAACCGGCCCTCTACCTCACCGTCATGCAGCTGCACGGTGCGCCGTTACCGCTGGGTTCGGTAGAGCGGGTGGGGCCGAGCGACGGGCAGATGCTTCTGATGTTGGAGCGCGCTGGCATTCTCGACGTGATGTGAGCGCGCGAAGAAGCCCTCAACGCGAACTCGCATCGAGGGCCTCTGGGGAACCCGGTGGTCAGCTCAGAACGGAGAAGCAGAGCCCGAGGTCGGCCTGGCGGAGAACTCTCGCGGCCCGCTCTCCCCACGCCAGGAACATCGACCCCGCGCCAGGCGACCCCTGTGGCCGGCCCGTCCGGCCGTTGATGAACTTGATGCGGCCAGCGGTGAAGCAGACGACGTCGGCCGAAGCCATCGCCTTGTGCGCCCACTTGGTGTCCGTGCGTGCGAAGACGAGTGCGATGCCATCGCCGTGTGCAGCCAGCTTCTCGAGCCATGCGTCCGTGTCGTCGTAAGGCGGGTTTACCCAGCACATGCCGTGCCACGGGGAGGTCAGCCCGTCATCGTTGATGGTGAAGCAGTTCACGGCCGGAACGTTCGAGAGCGCGGAACCGGGGGAGCAGGGGTCCAGGTCGAAATCGACGCCCAGAGCGTCGAACACGGCGGCCGGGGTGTACCACTCGATGTTCGGGTTGTTCGGGCCCGACTCGTGGGTGAAACCGCGGCCTCGACGAGAAGGGGCGGTCTGGCCGTTCGACGTCTGAGCGCTGCGGGCCTTGATGGTGTGGGTGTTTGCGTTGGTCATGCACGCCCTATGCATGACCCGACGCCGCGGGGGCCTTGTTCGAGGAAAGCCCAGGTCAAGTCGGGTATCGTCGAGCACCCGGCGCAGCTGACTCGTCGCGCGGACCCTCGCCGCCTACAGTGCCGACGCCGCGAGTCCTGGTGTGTGCGGTGGAGCTTCCGCGTGTCGGTGTGATGTTGGTGAAGACGCGGAGGCGGTGGCAACTAACCGCAAAGAACCGGACTTTGAACAGCTGCGATGGTTGCGGTTACTTGCCTACCGGTCTGGCAGCGTCCAGGGATAAGGACATTTACACCGTGGATGTCGTCGGTTCGATCCCGGCAGGGCCCACCGTTCCCGGCGTGGTGCGCGTCGCACGCGGACCCGCGATCTTCGCCGTCTGCTCGGCGACGAGTCCGCGCATCCGAGTGGCCTGGTCGTCGTCGAGGTCGTTCCAGGCGGTGTCGATCCGGTCGGCGACGTCGTCGTACACCCGTTGCACCTCGACGCGGGCGCGGTCGACGTCCAGGCCGGACTGATCGGCGAGCTTCGACCAGTGGTCGAGTGTCAGCTCCTGCGTGTACTGCGCGCCACCGATGCGCATCGCGAGCTGCTCGTCGTACCCGGGCCAGAGGCGCGTGGGCAGGGCGTCGTAGAGCGGCGCGAGTTCCACCCCCGCCGGTCGGAGCAGGACCGAGTAGTTCTTCGCGTGCGCGTCAGCGTTGCCGATCGCGGCGTTGAACGCGGCCTGCCGGAGGAAGTCGTGCGCGGCCGTGCCCGACGCATCGTGCTGCAGCAGGAGCTGGAGGATCGGCTTCGCTCCGATGCGGTACTTGTCGGCACCGGACCTGCCGAGTGCCTGTGCGAGGTCCTCCATGTGGAGTCGCGCGGCGAAGCCGGACGGTTGCAGTGCCCGGTCGAAGCGCTCAACGAGGTACGCCTGCTCGCCGACCACGTCGAGCACGTCGGCTCGCGGGGCGACGATGCCGATGTCCGCTGCCAGGCGCTCGGCCGCGACCTCTGCCTGCTCGGCTCCCCGGTTGGCGGAGAACGCCGGCTTGATGATGTGCGTCGACGGGACCGACGCGTTCGGCCAGAACCAGGTACCGGCGACGTTCGCGAGCGCGAACTTCGGCTGCGTACCGGCGAGAGAGAACCGGGCCGGGTCGCTCCGCTCCCACCAGCGATCCGGATCGTCGTGCAGGCTGCTGATCCGGAACGCGATCGCGTCGTCGTCGGCCAGCAGCAGCGCGGTGGCCGCCGGCTGCGGCAACTCCGGTGCGGGGAGGAGCACCAGCCCGCCGGCGACGTCGCCGCCGACCTCTTCGAGGAGGTCGAACGTGCTCGTCGAGCGGGCTCCGGTGACGCGGCGCATCCAGTCGCGGGCTTCGGGTCGATCGGGCAGGAGGTTGTCGAGGAACCGGCCCGGTGCCCGGTCGGAGATCCTGCCGTCCCGGGGCAGGGACAGCGACACGGGTGTGTCCGGGGCGGCATCGTCGTAGCGGAGCGTGATCCGGCCGCTCCCGTCGACGGCGAACTCGCCGACGTACTGCCCTTCGAGCCAGGCGTGGAGCACCCGGTTCACGCGGAGTCCCGGACGGCTCCGGTGGGCAACGCCAGGGGGCGCACGTCGAGCGCGTTCACGACCCGGAGGACGGTGAGCATGGTGTCGACCGGTCGTCCGGCCTCGACGGCGGCGACGTCACCGGGTGTCGTGCCGGCACGGTCGGCCAGTTGTGCGCGGCTGAGGCCGTGGATCGCCCGTTCGTCGGCGACGACCCGCGCCAGGCGCTCGGGCGAGTTGAGGTACCGCCGCTGTGGTCGAGCGAGACGCTCGGCGACGACGTCGTCCTGGTGTTCCAGTGCCGCCCGGACCAGGAGTTCTCCGAGCGTGAAGCCCGTCGGGAGGTCCGCTCCGCGGAACCACGCACGGATGAGCGCTGCCGGTCGGTCGGAGGCGCGGAGTCGGCCGAGGTACGCGGCGATGCGTCGTCGGTCGGACCCGGTCACCTCACGGACGGTCTGGTCGCTCAGTGCACGGAGGAACAGGCGCCGCGTGCGCTCGCTCATCGGTCGGGTGCTGATGGCCGGCGTCGTGGCGACGCCCTCGTCGAGGACCCACGCGCGTCCGACCCGTCGTGCCGGGAGGCGGCCCTGCTGCGCGAGCGCGCGAGCGCGGCGCGGCGAGATGCCGTGCTGCGCCGCGTACTCGGAAATGGTGGTCACGGGTGCGAATCTACGCCGTGCGGAACAGGAAGTGCAATCGATGACGCATGCCGATCCCGGCAGGGCCCACCGAGCTGCAGACGGGACCGCCTGCGGGACGGGAGGCGCGGCGCGGCCCCGCACCGCGCCTCCCGTCCGCCACCTGGTGACGGTTCCCGCTCAGGAGACCTGACCGGCGCGCGCGCCGGCCCACAGGTCGACGTCCGCGATCCCGACGGAGTGCTCGTCGATGGTGCGGAGCTCCTCATCGGTGAAGGACGTGTTCGCCAGGGCGGCGACGTTGTCCTCGACCTGGGACACGCGCGAGGCGCCGATGACGAGCGACGTGACCCGCTCGTCGCGGAGCGCCCAGGCCAGCGCGAGCTGTGCGAGGGACTGACCGCGTGCGGCGGCGACGTCGTTCAGGGCACGGAGGTGGGCGACCACCTCCGGTGTGATGCTCGACGCGTCGAGGGACTTGCCGGCGGCGGCGCGGGAGTCCTCCGGGACGCCGTCGAGGTACTTGCCGGTCAGGAGCCCCTGCGCGAGCGCGGTGAAGCCGATGACGCCGAAGCCGAGTTCGCTCGCGGCGTCGAGCAGCCCCTCGGTCTCGATCCAGCGGTTCAGCATCGAGTACGAGGGCTGGTGGATGAGCAGGGGCGTGCCGAGGTCGCGCAGGATCGCGGCGGCCTGGCGGCTGCGCTCCGCGTCGTACGACGAGATGCCGACGTAGAGCGCCTTGCCCTGCTGGACCGCGGTGTGCAGGGCGCCCATCGTCTCCTCGAGCGGGGTGGACGCGTCGAGGCGGTGGGAGTAGAAGACGTCCACGTAGTCGAGACCCGTGCGCTGCAGCGACTGGTCGAGGGAGGCGAGGACGTACTTGCGGGAGCCGCCGCCCTGGCCGTAGGGACCGGGCCACATGTCCCAGCCGGCCTTCGTCGACACGATCATCTCGTCGCGGTACGGCCGGAAGTCCTCACGCATGAGGCGCCCGAAGTTGATCTCGGCGGCACCGTAGGGCGGCCCGTAGTTGTTCGCGAGGTCGTGGTGGGTGATGCCGAGGTCGAAGGCGCGGCGGCTCACGGCACGCTGCGTCTCGAAGGCGACGTCGTCGCCGAAGTTGTGCCAGTAGCCGAGCGAGAGCAGCGGCAGGTCGAGGCCGGAGTTCCCGGTACGGCGGTAGGGCATCGTGTCGTAGCGGTCGCTGCTGGCGGTGTAGGTCATGCCGTCCATCGTGGCAGGACGCGCGGCCCCGTCGTTCAGGACGCGGTGATCACGTTCGGCGCGAAGCGGCACCAGTAGTCGGTGATGGGGCCGTCGGACTCGCGGATGCCGACGCCGAACGACTCGCCGTCCACCACCCAGGAGCCGAGGACCGGGTGGTTGTGGCCGCGTGACCCGGGGAAGTCCGGCAGCTCGTGGTACTGCTGCCAGACCCGTTCGCCGCCGGTGCCGACGCGGCGGTACTCCGAGCCGTTCGTCGTCACCGAGCCGTCCGCGCGGTGCACGGCGATGCCGTCGCCCTCGCGCCCGAAGACCGGCTTCACGACGAAGTCCGTCATGCCGTTCGGGCCGTCGGCGAACGTCGGCAGCAGGTTCTCGTGGCCCGGGAACAGCCGCCAGAGCGCGACCAGCAGGAGCTTGTTCGACAGGAACATCTTCCACGCGGGCTCGTACCACCGGCCGAGGCGGCCGCGGTCGCTGACGAGGAACGCGCCGAACTCCTGGTCGCCCTCGGCGCGGTCGTCCCCGGAGACGAGGTCCTCCCACGGGTACAGCTTGAACAGGTTCCGGATGACCGGGTACTGCGTGCCGTCCTCGTCGCCGGGCAGCGTGAAGACGCTCCGCGACGAGCCGACGGGCTCGGCGTTGCCCACGAACTGCCGGGCGACCGCGTGCCACCCGATGTCCTTCATCTCGATGCCGGTGTGCTCCCACCCGGCCTCGCCGGCGAGGTCCCGCATGTACGCGACGGTGTTCCAGTCCTCGCCGGCGGTGTCGAGGTCGGAGTGGGCGACGAAGAGCCGGCCGCCCTCCTCGGCGCGGAGCGATGCGTGGAGCAGGGTGCGCCAGCGGGCGACCATCGCCTCGTGGATGCCGTTCCACTGGTCGGTGTCGGTGGGCAGCGTCCCGTCGGCGATGCGGTCCTGCAGCCAGTGCCACTGCGTCACCGAGGCCTCGATGAGCCCGGTGGGGGTGTCACCGTTGTACTCGAGCATCTTCGCGGGGGAGCCGTCGCCCGCGTACGCGAGGTCGAAGCGGGCGTACACGTCCGGTTCGCCCTGCTCGAGCGACCACGCGGCGAGGTCGAAGCCCTCGCGGGTGAGCCCGAGGGTGCCGAGTTCGCCGGACGCGAGGTACCGGGCGGCCTCGACGCACATGCGGTGCAGCTCCTCGGTCTGCCGTTCGAGCGCCTCGACCTCGGGCAGCGTGAACACGTACGCCGCGCCGTCGTTCCAGTACTCGACCGCGGTGCCGTCCTCGCGCACCGACCGTGAGTAGATGAGGCCGGTCTGCTGGATCCGTCGCTGCCAGTCCGGGCGCTCGGTGAACTCGACGCGCTCCATCAGCCGCCGAACCCGCCGTGCTCGCCGGACCCGCCGAAGCCGCCCTTCGTCACCGAGCTGCCGCGGGACGAGATGCCCGACTCCGCGGTCTTGCCCGACGGGAGGCTGGCGGTGCCGCCCGACACGGCGTCGCCGACGGCCGGGACCTTCGTCGCACGGCTGCCGCTGAGCGGGAGGTAGTACCAGCCGGCGTGCCCGCCGTGGTTGTTGCAGTCGTCGTCCGGCAGGCGCTTCTGCGTCGAGTTGTCGCGGCAGATCTTCGCGTAGTCGCTGTCGACCCCGGACCCCTCCCCGCAGCCGGTCAACGACGCGGCGAGGGCTGCGACGACCCCGATCGAGACGACACGGGACGCGCGACGACGAACACTCACGAACGGGAACAGTACCGGGGCGGGCGGCACCGTTCCGGCTCGACACCGCCTTCGCAGCGCGACCTGTCCGTTCGCTCAGCTCCCGCGACACCGTGTCCGCCATGCTCGGGGCATGGAGTGGTGGTCGGTCGTCATCGCGATCGTGGGTGGGTTCGTCATCGTGTGGGGCGTCGTGGTGATCGCCCTGGTGGTCGCCGCACGTCGATCGGGCGACGGCCTCCGGCTGGTCGAGGCGCTCCGGCTCGTGCCAGACGTCGTCCGGCTGGTCCGGCGGCTCGTCGCCGACCCGACGGTGCCGCGGGGTGTGCGCATCGCCCTGGTCGCACTCCTCGGGTACCTGCTCCTGCCGATCGACCTCGTGCCGGACTTCGTGCCGGTCATCGGGTACCTCGACGACGCGATCGTCGTCGCGCTCGTGCTCCGGTTCGTCACGCGGCGGGCGGGTGCGGCGGCGGTGGACCGGCACTGGCCGGGAACGCCGGAGGGGTTGCGTGCCGTGCGCGCCGCGGTCGGCCTGTCGGGGTCGTGACCGTCCCCGCGACGGAGAGCGGTCGGCCAGTTCGGCCGGCCATCACGTGCGGCGGATCAGACGGTCCGGCGCGTCGCGACCGCGGCCCCCACGACCGCGGTCGCGGACGACCGGACTCCCCACACACCGCTCAGCATGCTCCGGTCGCCCCGCGGGTGCATCCTCCGGAGGGATGAAAAGCTGATGGCCACTCAGCGAGCGCTGCGGCTCTCGACCCGCACCGGGTCGGACTGGAGGCACGGTTCGGGCCCGCACCGCGCCTCCAGGCCGTCACCCGGTCGCGTTCACCGCCCCAGCTGCGCGCGCAGGTAGGGCGCGGTCCGACTCGTGGCGGACGCCGCGACCGCGGCCGGCGTACCGGCGGCGACCACCTGCCCGCCCGCGTCCCCGCCGGCGGGACCCATGTCGATGACGTGGTCGGCCGCCGCGACGACGTCCATGCTGTGCTCGACGACCACGACGGTGTTGCCGGCGTCCGTGAGCCGCGACAGCTGCTCGGACAGCAGCTCGACGTCGGCCGGGTGGAGGCCGGTGGTCGGCTCGTCGAGCAGGTAGAGCGTGTGGCCGGTCCGGGCGCGCTGCAGTTCGGTGGCGAGCTTGATGCGCTGCGCTTCGCCGCCCGAGAGCTCCGGGGCGGGCTGCCCGAGTCGGAGGTAGCCGAGACCGACCTGGCGCAGCGTCTCGAGCCCGCGCGCCGCGGCCGGGAGGCCGGCGAGGAACGGTGCCGCCTCGTCGACGGTCATGCCGAGCACGTCGGCGATGCTCGCGCCGTCCCACCGGACCTCGAGCGTCTCGGCGTTGTACCGGGCACCGTGGCACTCCGGGCACGGCGCCCAGCTGCCGGGCAGGAACAGCAGCTCGACCGAGACGGACCCCTCGCCCTGGCACACCTCGCACCGGCCGCCCGCGACGTTGAACGAGAACCGTCCGGCGCCCCAGCCGCGCTCCCGTGCGGCATCGGTGGCGGCGAAGGCCTGGCGGACGGCGTCGAACAGGCCCGTGTAGGTGGCGAGGTTCGACCGGGGCGTGCGGCCGATCGGCTTCTGGTCGACCTGGACGACCCGGGTCACGAGCGGGTGCGAGGCGCCCTCGGTGGCCAGGACGCCGCCGACGAGCGAGGACTTCCCCGAGCCGCTCACCCCGGTGACCGCGGTGAGGACACCGAGCGGGACGTCGACGTCGAGACCGTGCAGGTTGTGCAGCGTCACGTCGCGGAGCGCCAGGGTGGCGACCGGCTCCCGCGGTGTGCGGGCGGCAGGTGGGCCGGCCGGGTGGAGGAACCGCCGCGTCACCGACCCCTCGACGTGCTGGAGGCCGTCGACGGGACCGCTGTACAGGACGGTGCCGCCACCGGAGCCCGCGCCCGGCCCGACGTCGACGATCCAGTCGGCGCGGCGGACGATGCTCATGTCGTGCTCGACCACGAAGACGCTGTTGCCGCCGGCGCGCAGGTCGTCGAGCACCTGCACGAGGGACTCGGCATCCGCGGGGTGCAGACCGGCGCTCGGCTCGTCGAGGACGTACACGACACCGAACAACCCGGAGCGGAGCTGCGTCGCGATCCGGAGCCGCTGCGTCTCACCGGGGGAGAGCGTCGGCGTCGACCGGTCGAGCGCGAGGTACCCGAGCCCGAGGCCGAGCAGGACGTCGAGGCGCGTGACGAGGTCACCCGCGATCGCCACGGCCACCTCGGTGTGCTCGCCCGAGGACGCACGGGACGTCGCCGCCGAGGCGTCCGTGATCGCGGCGATCGGACGGAGCACCTCGGCGAGCGCCGTGATCGGCAGCGCGTTGAGGTCGGCGATGCTGTGCCCGCCGACCGTCACGGCGAGGGCCGCCCGGGTGAGCCCGGTGCCGCCGCACAGGCCGCACGGTCCGGACTCGACGTACTGCAGGGCCTTGGTGCGCTGGGTCTCGCTCTGGGAGTCCGCGAGGGTGTGCAGCACGAACTGCCGGGCGCTCCAGAACCGACCGCGGTAGGGCTTGGCGACCCGGTCGCGCTTCGGGTGCACCTCGACCACCGGCTGCTCCTCGGTGAAGAGCAGCCAGTCGCGGTCGGCGCGGGGGAGGTCCCGCCACGGCCGGTCGATGTCGTAGCCGAGCACCGCCGTCACGTCGCGGAGGTTCTTGCCCTGCCAGGCACCGGGCCACGCGGTGATCGCGCCGTCGCGGATGCTGAGCGAGTCGTCGTGGACCGCGGACGCCTCGGTGACCTCGTGCGCGGTGCCGAGTCCGTGGCAGCGGGGACAGGCCCCGGCGGCGGTGTTCGGCGAGAACGAGTCGGACTCAAGCCGGTCGGCTCCCGGCGGGTAGGTGCCGGCGCGGGAGAAGAGCATGCGCATCGAGTTCGACAGGGTCGTCAGCGTGCCCACGGTGGAGCGGGCACTCGGGGCACCGCGGCGCTGCTGCAGGGCGACGGCCGGGGGGAGTCCCGTGATCGACTCCACGTGCGGGGTGGACCCCTGCGCGATGAGTCGCCGGGCGTACGGGGCGACGGACTCGAGGAACCGGCGCTGCGCCTCGGCGAACACGGTGCCGAACGCGAGGCTCGACTTGCCGGAGCCGGAGACGCCGGTGAAGGCGACGATGCGGTCGCGAGGGATGTCGACGTCCACGTCCTGCAGGTTGTGCTCGCGGGCGCCGCGGACGCGGATGTACTCGTCGGGGCGGGGGTCGGGCATCCTCACGATGCTAGGCCGAGGCGGCTGGGTGCTCGGGTGCCGTGGCGGGCGGGGACCGCCCGGACGTCATCCCGACCGGCGTCGGTCCGCCGCCGCCAGTGCCCGGCGCATCCGCTCCGCGTCGCCGGCCGCCCACCCGCCGGAACTCGCCAGCGGCAACTCCGTCATGTGCCGACGCAGGTGCTCCGGGTAGTCCCGCACGACCCGGTCGGGGTCGTCCCGCACCGTGGCGTACAGCGCGGGGCCGTCCGCGTAGAACAGGTCGGCGACGACCAGCCGGCCGTCCGAGCCGCGCATCACGTTCGCCGGGTTGTCGTCGAGCGGACCCCACCACGGCTGCTCCCGGGCACCTCGCGCGTGCACGGCGTCGATGTGCTCGGCGAGCGCTGCCACGTCCGGCTCCCGTGCACGGATCGACCGGTGGAAGGCCGCCCCCTCGGCCGCGGACACCGGTGCGAGGTACTCCATCACCGTGAGGTCGGACCCGCCTTCGAGCACGCGGTGGTCGACCAGCACGGGGACCTGGCGCGTGTGCGCCGCCACACGGTAGAGCATCGCCGAGTAGGGCCCGGCGGGGTCGAACGGGCTGACCCGAGCCGCGAGCCGACCGGAGGGGGAACGGAACGCGCACGCCCAGTCCCCGGTGCCGCACGGCGTCCACCCGAGGCCCTCGAGTGTCCGGACCACTTCGGTCCACGGCTTCTCGGCGCTGAGGTGTTCGTCGTACGCGTCGTCGCTGTCCACCGCCCCATCCTGCACGACCCGCCCACGGGCTTCCGCGCGCGCCGACGGTCTGGGACGATCGAAGCGACACGGACGACGGCGCCCGTGCACCATCCGCGAGGAGTCCACCATGACCGTCCGACTCAACCCGTACATCGGCCTCCGCGACCAGGCCCGTGACGCGCTCGACTTCTACCACGGCGTCTTCGGCGGCGAACTCACCGTCAACACCTTCGGCGAGGCCGGGATGGCACAGGACCCCGCCGACGCCGACAAGGTCATGCACGGCCAGCTCGAGGGCGAGAACGGTCTGCTGCTCATGGCCTCCGACGCACCGACCGGCATGGAGGGCCCCGACGTCAGCAACATCTCGGTGTCCCTGAGCGGTGACGACGAGGAAGCCCTCACGCGCTACTGGAACGGGCTCGCCGACGGGGCGAAGACGATCATCGAACCCCTCACGAAGGCCCCGTGGGGCGACACGTTCGGCATGGTCACCGACCGTTTCGGCGTGACCTGGCTCGTCAACATCAGCGGCGCGGCGGGCTGATCGCGTCCGCCGGGGTGCTCGCCGGGACCGGCCACCGGGGGACCCAGCACCGGACGCGTGCGGCGTAGCGCCGGAAGTCGTCGCCGAACCGGTGGTCGAGGTCGGCCTCCTCGAGCGGGCGGACGACGCAGTTCCAGACGATCGACCCGGCGAGCGCGTACACGACCACCATCCACGAGGTGAGCAGGAGCCCGACGGCGACGCCCTGGGCGATGCCGGCGAGCGCCATCGGGTTGCGCACCGAGCGGTACGGACCGGCGATCACGAGCCGGTTCGGCATCGCGGACGGCAGCGGGGTCCCGGCGCCCTGCGTCGACATCGCCGCGGCGGACGCGATGCCGAGCGCACTTGCGGCGACGAGTGCGACGGCTCCGGTGACGACAGCGGTGGTCAAGAAGCCGTCGGGCAGCGTCGCGTGGAGCCGCCAGCGGTGCTCGGCGGCGGCGATGACGAGCGGCAGCACCCCGAGGAAGAGCCCCCAGAAGACGGTGATCTGCAGGACGGTGCCGAGGACGTGGCGGCGGCGACCCGCGTCGGGGTCGGCGGTCCGGAACCGCAGCGGGCCGGTCGTCAGCCACTCGGTCGGGACCCGGCCGAGCACGACGAGCGCCAGGGCGAGGGCGGACCCGACGGTCGCGCCGATCATCACGATCACACCGGCACCGGCCTCGGTCGTCGCGGTGGCCCAGACGGCCAGGGCGGCCAGGACCAGCGCGGTCCACCCGGTCGTGACCACCGCGGCGGCGCGACTGCCGGCCGCTGCGAGCGCCGATGCCACGACGAAGAGCGGGACGTCGAACACCGCGACGACGACGGGGTCGAGCGAGCCGAGGGTCGCCGACCGGACCCCGGGGAGGGTGCACACCGCGATCCACCAGAGGGCCCCCGCGACCGACTGGACCGCGAAGTACCGTCGGCCCCAGGACATGCGAGCACGGTAGCAGTGCGGGATCCCGGCAGCGGACACCGCAAGAATCGCGCAACGCCCCGGTCCCCGCGTTGTCGACCGTGCTCGAGCCGACCTACCGTTCCGGCTGTGTGCGAGGACGCACACGTCCCCCTGCGAGACCTGGAGGCGGCATGTCCGCACGCACCGCATCTCCGTCCACGTTCGGCTCACGGCTGCGCGACGACGTCGTCCACGCCCGCGAGTACACGCTGTTCACGCTGCTGCTCGGGTCGCCGTTCCTGCCACGTGCGGTGCGCCGGTTGATCGCGTCCGCCGCGGGCGCCGACCTCGCGTCGAGCCCCGGTCCGCTGTTCTCACTGACGGGGGACCCGAAGAACCTCGTCGTCGGCCGGGGCGTGTACTTCAACCGGAACGTCACGGTCGAGGCCGTCGCGCCGGTCCGGATCGGCGACCACACCGCGATCGGGATGCAGGTGCTCGTGATGACGAGCCACCACGAGATCGGCGACGACGGAGCGTGGAGCGAGACCGCCTCGGGCCGATCGGTCGACATCGGCGAGCGGGTCTGGATCGGTGGGCGTGCCGTCGTGCTGCCCGGGACGGTCATCGAGGACGACGTGGTGGTGGCGGCCGGGGCGGTCGTCCGGGGGCGGCTCACCTCCCACGGGGTCTACGCCGGGGTGCCGGCGCGGCGGATCCGCGAACTCGGCGTCCCGGGCGCCGCCCCCGCCCCCGCACCTGCGGCGGCCGCGGCGACGCCCGCGTTCCCGGCCCCGGCCCCGGCCGCTGCCGCGACGGCGGTCAGTCCTGCCGGTTGATCTGGCCCAGCCAGCGCCCGAACGACGGCTTCCGCTCGTCGTGCAGGACGGAGACCGTCGTCGCCGGCGTGCAGCTCCGCTGGACGTCGACGGCCGTGCTCTCGTGGAGGTCGTGGCTCATGGTGTGCTCCTTCGCGTTCGGTGGTGGATGAGACACCCGGGACGCCCGTTCCATTCCCGGGTGCGTGCAGCCCGTGGGCCGTGCCCGGTCAGGGCGTCACCATGCCGCCGTTCACGTTGAGGGTCTCCCCGGCGACGTAGCTCGACTCGTGCGAGGCGAGGAACACGTAGGCGGGCGCGAGTTCGGCCGGCTGCGCGGCGCGGCCCATCGGCGACTCGCTCGACCCGAACTCGGGCAGCGACTCCGGATCGACGCCGCCGCTCGGCTGCAGGACGGTCCAGGTGGGTCCGGGCGCCACGATGTTCACCCGGATCCCACGCTCGACGAGTGCCTGCGACAGCCCCTTCGAGAGGTTGTTGATCGCGCCCTTCGACGCCGCGTAGTCGAGCCGGTCCGGAGCGGGCTTGTACGCCTCCATCGACGCCGTCGTGGTGATCGTCGACCCCGGCTGCAGGTGGGGGAGTGCAGCGCGGACCAGGCGGAACAGCCCGAACACGTTGACGTCGAACGTCGCCTCGAACTGCTCGTCGGTGAGGTCCTCGACCTCGGGCTGCCAACGCTGCTTGCCGGCCACGCTCACGAGCGCGTCGAGGCCGCCGAGTCCCGCGACGGCCTGCTCCACCAGCGTGGTCGCGTAGGACCGGTCCCGCAGGTCACCGGGCACCGCGACGGCCGTTCGGCCCGCGGCCCGTATCTGCTCGATGACGTGGTCCGCGTCGGACTGCTCCTCCGGGAGGTACGCGAGCGCGACGTCCGCACCCTCGCGTGCGAACGCGATGGCGACGGCGCCACCGATACCGGAGTCCGCGCCGGTGATCAGCGCCTTCCGACCGGCGAGCCGGCCGGTTCCCCGGTAGGTCTCCTCACCGAGGTCCGGTACCGGCCGCATGCGGCTCTGGAGGCCCGGCTCGGCTTGCGTCTGCGGCTCCGGCTGGACGTCGGGGTAGCGGGTACGCGGGTCGGCTGGCTCGTACTGGTCGCGGGGCATGGTGCGGGTCCTCTCATCGGTTCCCTCCCACAGAACCGGACGGCATCTGGACCGCCGCCCAGGAGTGCGGTGACCGGTCAGTGCCGCGCGCGACGGCGGGGTGCGACACCGTCGCTCTTGTCGGTCGCGTGGAACGCCTCGACGAGCTGCGCGACGAGGTCCGGCTGCTCGACGACGAGGCCGTGCGTCGCCCTCGGGACCACTGCGAGTTCGCCGTCCGGCAGTGCCTCGAGCATCTGGGCGAGGTGGCCGAGCCGCACCTCGTCGTCGTCCCCGCACAGGATGAGGACCGGGACGTCGAGGCCGCCCAGCTGCGCCACCGTCACCGTGGGTTCCGCCGTGTGCAGCACCCGCGACTTGGCGGTGACGACCTCCCAGTGCTCCGGAGGGTCGGGGGACACCTCGGCGTAGGCGTCCGCCATGAACCGGGGCGGCACCCGACGAGGTGCACGGGACCGGCGCCGAGGGACCGCACGGTGCCGGCGAGTTCCTCGGCCATGTCCGCGAAGTGCCACGGGCCGTCGACGTCGGGAGTGCGACCGTGCCCGGCTCGGTCGACGAGCACAACACGGGCGCCACCGAACGCCTCGGCCAGCGCCGACATCGACCGGGAATCGGTGCCACCGGGGTGGAGCAGCACGATCGGGGTGCCCGGACCACCCGGGTCGGAGGTCCAGGGTTCGGTCATGCCGGAGTCTCCCACGTCGAGGACCCGGGCGTACGGTGTGCGCCATGCCGAACCAACTCAAGAAGCCGGACATGTACGAGGAGCTCCGCAAGGAGGGCAACTCGAAGGAGAAGGCCGCCCGCATCAGCAACGCCGCCGCGGCGCGGGGCGAGCACGCCGTGGCGAAGAAGGGCGGCGAGTCCGGGTCGTACGACGACTGGACCGTGGCGGACCTCAAGCGACGCGCGAAGGAGCTCGGCATCACCGGGTACTCGTCGAAGCGGAAGGCCGAGCTCGTCGAGGCGCTCCGGGAGCACTGACGGCATCTGGCACCATGGAGTCGTGAACGAGACGGGCATGCCGCGCTTCCGACGGATCTGGTCGACGGTGCAGGTGGGCGTGCTCGCCGTGGCCGTCGTGTTCTGCGTCGTGATGCTCGTGATCGGACAGGGCAAGCTCGACCGCGTGTACGCCGTGGCCGCGGTGTTCTTCGGCCTCGCCCTCATCGGGCACAGCACGTACCTGTGGCTCGTCGCGCGGAACGGCCGCGGCCGCCCCTGAGCCTCAGGCGTTCGCGAAGACGCGCACCCAGTCCACCGTCATCTGCTGCGGGAAGCGCGTCGACGCGTCGGGTGACCCGGGCCACGAGCCGCCGACGGCCACGTTGAGGACGACGAAGAACGGCTTGTCGAACACCCACGGATTCGCCCCGACGTCGGCACGGGTCAGCGTCCGGTACGCCGTGCCGTCGACCGACCACGTGATCGAGTCCGGACGCCAGTCGACGCCGAACACGTGGAAGTCGTCGGCGAACGGAGCCCCCGTGGGGTTCGTGGACGCCGCCGAGATGCCCTGCGCGCCGGAGTACCCCGGGCCGTGCACCGTGCCGTGGACCACGGTCGGTTCGTACCCGACGTTCTCCATCACGTCGATCTCGCCGCAGGCCGGCCACCCGACCGACCCGATGTCCGCGCCGAGCATCCAGAACGCGGGCCAGATCCCCTGTCCGCGGGGGATCCGGATGCGCGCCTCGATCCGGCCGTACTGCGCCGTCGACGTGCCCTCGGTCTTCAGTCGCGCCGAGGTGAACGAACCGTCGGCCTCACGCCGGGCGGTGATCACGAGGTTGCCGGCACCGTCGAGCGCCGCGTTCCGCCGGGAGTCCGTGTAGGTCTGCAGTTCCCCGTTGCCCCACCCGCCCGCGCCGAGGTCGTACCGCCAGACGGCGCTGTTCGGTGCGCTGCCGGCGGGGCCGTCGAACTCGTCCGCGGCGAGCAGGGTGCCCGCTGCCGCCACGGCCGGCGTGGAGCGGCTCGCGATGCTCGTGCCGACGAGCGCGGCGGTGGTCCCGGCGATGCCGGCGGTCATGAACCGGCGACGGTCGATGCGGTCGTCCACGTCGTCCTCCTCGGGTGTGCGCGTGGGTGGTCAGGGTCGGTAGGCGATGCAGAGCACCGTGACGTCGTCGGGGTGCTCGCCGCGGTGGGCGAGCTCGGTGATCCCGTCGACGAGCTGCTGGGGGTGCGAGCGTTCGGCGACCCAGGCCTCGAAGCGGTCGAGCGCGTCGAGGTCCCCGCCGAAGAGGTCGAGCACCCCGTCGCTGACGCTCACGACGACGTCGCCGGGCTCGAGGTCGGTCGTCTCGCTCGACCACGAGGTCCCGACGCCGATCGGCAGGTGCCCGGACCGCAGCGAGCGGACCGTGCCGTCGGCACGCCGGAGCAGGCTCAACCCGTGGCCGGCGTCGACCCAGCGGGCGTGGCCGTCGCGGTCGATCCGCACGTGGAAGCACGTCGTGAACTGTGCGCTCTCGACGTCGGACGTCCCGGTCGCCAGGCCGGCGGCCGCTCGACGGACCGCCGTGGCCGCGTCCGGTTCGTCGACGGTGCTGCGCACGAGGGACCGGACCGCGGCGGCGATCATGCCGGCGCCGACGCCCTTGCCCATCACGTCGCCGAGCGTGAAGGCCGCGCCGTCCGGTGTCGGGAACCAGTCGTAGAAGTCGCCGCCGACGGTCCGTGCCGGGATGCACACCCCGAGTGCGTGGAGTTCCGGTGGGAGTCCCTCCGTGGACGCGGGCAGCAGGGACTGCTGGACGAGGGCGGCCCGGTCGATCTCACCCTCGGCCACGCGACGACGACGCTGTGC
This sequence comes from Curtobacterium sp. NPDC087082, assembly GCF_044745045.1. Classification (NCBI taxonomy): domain Bacteria; kingdom Bacillati; phylum Actinomycetota; class Actinomycetes; order Micrococcales; family Microbacteriaceae; genus Curtobacterium; species Curtobacterium sp. NPDC087082. The sequence goes on from NZ_JBIUZN010000006.1 coordinate 185,278, forward strand.
GGTGCTGAGCCGGACGTCCGCCTGCCGGGCGAGCTCGTTGGTCACGGCCGCCGTCGCGCCGTACACGACGACCGCGAAGGCGAGCCGGACGAGTTCGCTCGGACGCGGTTCGGTGGGTTCCAGCACGTACGGCAGCAGCAGCGTGGCGCAGGTCCCGAGCAGCGGGTACAGCACGTGGCGCCGACCTGGGCTCGCCGCCATCCAGATCACCGGCAGGACGACGACGGCGAGGAACACCGAACGGGTGTCGCCCGTGCCGTACCGGAGCAGCCCGATCGCGATGAAGTCGATCGCCGGGACGACCAGCTCGGCGCGGGCGGCGCCCGGCCAGCGCGCCATGACAGCTGCCGCCAGCAGTCCGCCGAGGGCGAGTGCCACGCCGGTCCACATCCGCGGCGCGTCGGTGACCGGGAGCCAGGGGGTGAGTGTGCTGGTCACCGCGGCGGCCACCACGAGGGCGGCGACGACGGACTGCTTCGCCAGGGGCGCCCACGAGGCGCGGAGCCCGACGAGCGCGATGGGCCCGGTGTCCTCCCGTGCGGTCACGGTCCAGGTCCTGGGGGTCGCGGTCGAGCCGGCCGTGCTGGTCATCGGGTCGAGTCAAGCCGCTCCGGCCCGGCGGGGCAAGCCCGTGCCCGGGTCACCCGAACCGCACGGCGAGCGGCACGAGCAGCCCCGCGACCCAGACGAGCACCATGACGAGGGCGCCGATCGCGATGAACCGTCGGCGGCGTCGGAGCCTCGGACTCGGTTCGTCGCCCCACATCTGCGCGCGGACGAGGACCCGGTTCGCCTGCTCGACGACCTTGCGCACCTCGGGATCGTCGAGTTCCAGCACGCCGTCGCGGGCGTGCTGGGCGATGACGGTCGCCTCGTCGACGGTGAGGTCGTCCTTGCGCATGCGCCCATCGTGGCAGGCGACCCGCGTCAGCGCACCCCGTCGCGCGTCACGGCCACCCGGAGCGGCAGGCCCGCGGCGAGCGCCGCGACACGCGGATCGCGCAGGGGACGCCCACCGACCGTCGGCAGGTCGAGGTAGCCACGGCTGACCGTGTGCCGGAGCGCACCGGTCGGCACGGGTCCGTCGCCGGTGCGCATGCGCCACGCCTGCGGTCGGCGACGCAGGAGGTCGGCGTCGGAGGCGGTGTCGGGGTCGGCGACGAGGCGCGCCCAGACCTCGTCCTCGGTGCTCCGGGCGAGGTCGGTCGGCGACAGCGCACCGCGGTCGAGCAGCCGCCCGACGAGGTCGCGGAGCACGGTCACGGGCACGAGGTTCGCCGCGGAGCGCTGCGCGAGTGCCTCGCGGATGGCCAGGTCGGCCAGCTCGAGGGCGTCGTCCGGATCCGCGTCGACCGTCCCGCCGACGAGCCGCAGGCGACCGAGCAGGACGTGCGGCGGCGTCTGCGTCCGTCCGTGCGCCTGGCCGCTCCGGAGGAACGAGTCCAGGTGGTCGAGCTTCAGTCCGCCCGGGACCGACGTCAGCACCGACGGCACGCGGCCCTCGTCGACCGCGATGACCTGGTCGGCGTCGATACCAGGGACCTCGTCCGCGAGGCGCCGGATCGCGGTTCGTCCGAGGGAGTGGTGCTCGAGGCCGCCCAGACCCTCCAAGGTGTGGCTGAACGGCAGGTGTCCGACGTCGTGCAGGAGTGCGGTCGTGCGGGCGAGGTGGTCGTCCGGAGCGAAGGCGGTGACGAGCGCGAGCACCCCGAGGGAGTGTTCGAGCCGCGAGTACGACTGGGTCGTCGTGAGCGCGGCACCGCCGGCGTGGGCGACGTACGCGAGCCGTCGCACCGTCCACGTCTCGAGCAGTCGTCGTTCGAGCGGGGTGAGCCGCACCTCCACCCGCCAGAGCGGATCGAACCAGACCCCGTCGATCCCGAGCGTGTCCACCGCGTCCCCGTGCACCGTTCCCCCTCGTCGCCTGCCCCTCGACGCTACCGGACCCGCCGTGCAGCACGTGCCCTGTGCGGGGACGGAGCCGCGACCGCGTACCAAGGACCCATGGCACATCGGTTCCGCGGGAAGATCGTCGTCGTCACCGGAGCATCGAGCGGGATCGGCAGGGCCGCCGCGCACGAGTTCGCACGGCAGGGCGCGACGCTCGTGCTGGCCGCCCGCAGCCACGACTCGCTCGAAGCCGCCGCCGCCGAGTGCCGGGCGCTCGGGGCCGAGGCAGTCGCGATCCCCACGGACGTCGCCGACGAGCACGCCGTCCGCGACCTCGTCGCGACCACCACGACCCGCTTCGGACGGATCGACGTCTTCGTGGGGAACGCCGCACTGTTCGTCTACGGCCTCTTCGAGCAGACCCCGACCGAGGCCTTCAAGCGCGTCGTCGACACGAACCTGTACGGCCACCTGCACGCGATCACCGCCCTGCTCCCGCACTGGAAGCAGCGGGGCGAGGGCACCTACGTCCTCGTCGGCTCGATCCAGTCGCTGCTGTCCGCGCCGTACCAGTCCGCCTACGTGACGAGCAAGCACGCGGCCCTCGGCCTGGTCGACGTCCTCGGCGACGAGTTCGCCGGCACGGGCATCCGCTTCGCCGCGCTCCTGCCGTCGACCATCGACACGCCGATCTACCAGAACGGCGCCAACTACACCGGCAAGACCTCGCACCCGCTGCCGCCGACGGTGTCCGTCGAGCGTGCCGGCCGCGCGGTCGTCCGGACGGCACTGCACCCCAAGCGCTACCGGTTCGTCGGCCGGATCCAGGCGTCGCTCGTGCCGCTGCAGTACGTCTTCCCCGGGCTGTTCCACAAGATCACCAAGCCGATGGTGCAGACGTTCGCGCTCCGCGGCACGGGAGCACCGACCGACGGCAACCTCTGGACCCCGGCCGACGCCGGCAACGCGACGAACGGCGGCTGGGTCGCGAAGCGTCGCCGCGTGACCCGGCCGCTGGCCTGGGCGGGCGCGGCTGCGGTCGTGGGCGCCGTGCTGCTCGGGCGCTCCCGCCGGTGACCGGAGCGGCCGCGTCCGACCGCTAACCTGCTGCTCGCGAGCACGTCGGGTGCTCGTGGATCGGGGGACCGCATGGCCGACGCAGGACCGGCGACACGGGTCGACGTCGACACCGAGGACGCTGCCCGGGCACGTGCACGGTCGCACCGCGCGGGCTCGAAGGCAGGCAGCGGACCCTGGACCACTGTGCTCGTCACCGCGTGGATCGTGCTCGTCGTCGCCTTCGTCGCGATCTCGGTGTTCGAGAACGCCTTCCGGTACCGGGCGGTCGGCGCCTCGTTCCTCATCGCATCGGCGTGGACACTCCCGCCGCTGCTCGTCCTGCACGGCATCCACGCCGCCGTCGTCCGTCCCGGCGGGCCGCGCGCCCGCCGTCGTGACGCCCCCTTCGACCGTGCCGCCGCACGCGTGGTCGCCGAATCGCGTGCGGCGGGGTTCCCGGACCTCGACGTCGCCGCCCTGGTCCGGATGCTCCGATCGGCGGACAACGGCCCCGACCCGGGCACCGGCGAGCGTGGGATGCCCGACTGGCCGCTCCTCCGCTGGGAACTGCCGCTCGCGCCGCCAGAGCCCGGTCGGTTCGTCGTCGCCGAGCGCAGGAGCGGACCCGAGCGCGGGAGCGGACCCGAGCGCGGGAGCGGACCGGAACGCACCGTGCTGACGCTGGTCGAGCATCCGACCGAGCCCCCCGTTGACCGGACCGCGTTGTCGGTGGCGGAGCACCTCGGCACGATCGTGCTCGGGGCGTACCGACCGGACGCGCCGGCCCCGTTCACCGCCTCGCGCATCGGCGGTGCCCCCGCGGTGCCCGAGGGATGGGAGTGGCCGCTGTGCGCCCACCACGACGAACCGATGCAGTTCACCGCCCAGATCGAACACCGGGAGACGCTCGTCAGCGTGTTCGTGTGTCAGTTCGACCCGGGGACGTGTGCCTCGTGGGAGCCCGACAGCGGCGCGAACGCGGCGTTCGTGTTCTCCCTCCGAGGGCTGCACCTCGCGGCCGGGCCCGTCTCACCGCACGGCGATCCCGACGACCCGGAGCCGGCGTCCCCACCGCTCCTCGCCGACGCGATGCTCCTCCGGCACGTGCCGGTGCCGATGATCCACGACGACGAGGACCCCGACCGAGTGCTCGCGGCTGCGGCAGCCGAGGGGGTCCTCGTCGCGGGCCAGTACGGCGGCGTGCCGGAGTGGATCCAGGACGACGAGACCCCCGCGGACACCGAGTTCGTCGCGTCGATCGAGCCGGGTCCGCTCGGGTTCGACCTCGGCGACGCCGGCCGGGCGTACGTCTTCAGCGACGGCGCGCGGGCGTCGGTGCTCTGGCAGAGCTCCTGAGCTCCGACGTCACTCCCCGGGGAGACGCGACCGCCTGCGGGCCCGGAGGCGCGGGTCGGGCCCGCACCGCGCCTCCAGGCCGCACCGTGCGGGCGTCCGCACACCGTGACAGGCCGTGCGGACCGCACCGAGCGCGGAACCTCGCACGCTGCGACGGCTAGAAGAGCGTCGCGCTCGCCCGGCGCGCGCCCTCGCCGAGGGCTTCGAGCTTCGCGGCGGCGATCTGCGGGTGGATGCGGCCGCCGAGGCCGCAGTCGGTGCCGGCGATGACGCGCTCCCGGCCGACGACCGAGGCGAACCGCTCGATGCGCTGCGCGACGAGGTCCGGGTGCTCGACGACGTTCGTGGCGTGGCCGACCACGCCGGGCACGATGACCTTGCCGTCCGGCAGCGCGACGTCCTGCCAGACGGTCCACTCGTGCTCGTGGCGGGCGTTGGCGGCCTCGAACGAGTACGCGCCGGCGTCGATGTCGAGCATGAGGTCGACGATGTGCCGGAGCTCGATGTCGGTGGTGTGCGGGCCGTGCCACGAGCCCCAGCAGAGGTGGAAGCGCACCCGCGAGGTGTCGAGGCCGCGCAGCGCGTGGTTGAGCGCCTCGACGCGGATGCGGGTGAAGGCGCGGTAGTCCTCGATGCTCGGCTCCGGGTTGATCTGGTCCCAGTTCTCGGCGATCGAGGGGTCGTCGATCTGCAGGACGAGGCCGGCGTCGAGGATGATCCGGTACTCCTCGCGCAGGGCGTCGGCCCAGGCCCAGATGTGCTCCTCGTCGGTGGCGTAGTACTCGTTCGCGACCCGCGCGGCGGACCCGGGGGAGAGCGCCGTGATGAAGCCGTTCGCGGCGCCGGTCGCCTCGACGGCGTGCCGGAGGTTCGCGGCGTCCGTCCGGGCTGCCTCGTGCCCGGTGTACGCGATCGGGCCGGTCGTCGTCGGGAACGCGGTGGCGTTCTTGCCCGTGCCGATGCCCGAGCCCGGGTCGGTGTAGGCCTCGCGGAAGATCGTCCAGTCGCGGCGGTCCGGGAAGCTCGTGAGCCGGACGTGTCCGGGCTCGGAGCGGACCGGCTCCTGCGTGAAGATGTCCTCTTCGGTCAGGCTGAGGCCGCTGACGCGCTGGAACGAGTACCCCCACCAGGCGCCGTAGTCGACGCTGTTCGACATCGCCTTGCCGAACTCGCCGTCGCCGGGCTGCGTGATGCCGAGGGCGGTCTGGCGGTCGACGACGTCGTCGACCGCGGCGCTCGTGAGCGCACGGACCTCGTCGGTGGTCTCCAGCGTGAAGCCGTCGGCGGCGAGGGGCCGGGCGGCGTTCGCGGCGATGAGCTCCGGCGTGCGGGGCAACGAGCCGGCGGTGGTGGCCTGGACGTGGTCGGTGTTCTCGAAGGACATGCTGCCCAATCTGGCACGGGACCCCCGGGAGCGGTCCGACTCGGGAGAATGGGACACCGTGCCCCGTCCCACCACCCGCATCCCGCTCAACACCCTCGCCGTCCCGTTCGGTCTCGCCGGCTTCGCCGAGACCTGGTCGTACGCCGCCCCCGTCCTCGACCTGCCGGCCGTCCTCCCGCAGGTCTTCTGGGGCATCGCCGCCGTCGCCTGGACCTGGCTGCTCGCCGCGCACGCCGTCCGCGGGGTCCGGGTGCGCGCGCACGACCGGCTCGTCGACCAGCTGCGGCACCCCGCGCAGGGTCCCCTCGCGGCCCTGGTCCCGGCGACCGCGATGCTGCTCGGGGTCGACCTCGCGCACGGCTGGCCGGTCGGCGGGAGGGTGCTCGTGCTCGTCGCCGTGGCGGTCGCCGCCGGGTTCGCCGCCTGGCTCCTCGCGACGTGGTTCGAGGGTCGGCTCGCCCTCGAGTCGGTGCACGGCGGCTACCTCCTGCCGACCGTCGCAGCGGCGCTCGTCGGCTCGGTGGCCACGCACGAGGTCGGGCTCACCTGGCTCTCCTGGGCCTGCTTCGGCGTCGGCGTGTTCTTCTGGGTCGTGATGACCGGGCTGCTGCTCATCCGGCTGTCCTTCCGCCCCGCGCTGCCCGCACCGCTCGTGCCGACGATGGCGATCCTCGTGGCACCGCCGTCGGTCGCCACGGTCGCGGTGTTCGCGCTGACGGACGACGTGCTCACGGTCCCGGTGCAGGCGATCACCGGGCTCGGCGTGCTGCTCGTCGCGGTGCAGGTCGCCCTGCTGCCGCGGTACGCGCGGCTGCCCTTCTCGCTCGGGTTCTGGTCGTTCGTGTTCCCGGCGGCGGCGGTCGCGACGGCTGCGATCGAGTGGCTGCGGGTGCTCGACGTGCGGTGGGCGTGGATCCCCACCGCGGGGGTGCTCGCCCTGCTCTCGGTGCTGGTCGCGGTCGTCGGGTCGCGGTCGATCGCGCTGGCCGTGCGGCACCTGCTGCCCCAGGCGGAGGGCGTCCTGCAGGCCGCCGACGACGAGGACGCCGAGCCGGGCCCCGTGACGGGCGCGACCCGGACGGTCTGAACGCGACCACGGCTCGGGAGGCGCGGGGGGCGGGCCCCCCCCCCCCCCCCCCCCCCACCCCCGGGGCCCCCCCCCCCGCCGCCCCCGGCCCGCGGCCGCGC
>NZ_JBIUZN010000007.1:0-59551 GCF_044745045.1 Curtobacterium sp. NPDC087082
GCCCGCGCGCGCGCCCCCCCCCGCCGCCCCCCTTCTGTCGCACCAATTGTCCCCCCCCCCCCCCCCCCCCCCCCCCCCCCCCCCGGGGGGGGGGGGCCCCCCCCCCCGCGGGGGGCCCCCCCCCCCCCGCGCCTCCAGTCCGCTACGGTCGTGACCCTCGGGTCGGGCGCGACGGCCTGGGTCTACGTCGCCGCCGACGAGGCCTGAGCGGCAGCGAGCCGGCCGAGCCCCTCGTCGATCGACACCGCGGGCGTCCACTGCAGGTCACGACGGGTGCGCCGCTGGTCGAACCAGTGCGCCGTCGACAGCTGCTCGGCGAGGAACCGGGTCATCGGCGGCTCGTCCTCGCCTGGACGTACCCGCCAGACCGCCTCGACGAGCGACCCTGCGAACCGGGCCACCCCGGCCGGCACGTGCACCCGCGGCGCCGGGACCCCGGACGCGGTGCAGATCCCGGCGAGCAGGTCCCCGACGGGCCGGGGTTCCCCGTTCGTCACGACGTACGCGTTGCCGTGCACCCCGTCGTCGGCGGCGTGGTCGAGCGCGGCGACCATCGCGGACGCGGCGTTGTCGACGTAGAGCGTGTCGATGAGCGCGGCGCCGGAGTCGAGCAGCGGCAGGCGCCCCGTGCGGGCACGGTCGACGATCCGGCCGACGAGCTGCGTGTCGCCGGGACCCCACACGAGGTGCGGGCGGACGGCGACGACGGCGAACCCGGGAGCGTCCGCGGCGAGTGCGAGCAGCTCGGCCGCGGCCTTCGTGCGGGCGTAGTCGCCGCGGGCCCGCGCGGGCTCGGCGGGTCCGGCGTCCGCGCCGACGAGGGACGACCCGGTGTGCGCGACCGAGGGCGAGGAGACGAACACGAACCGCTCGACGCCGGCGCCACGTGCAGCGTCGAGGAGCGTCCGGGTGCCGTCGACGTTCACGCGGACGAAGTCGTCGGGGTCGCCGGCGAGCGAGACCTTTGCGGCGAGGTGGACGACCGCCTCGACGCCGTCGACGGCCCGGGCCACGGCTGCGGGGTCGGTCATGCTGCCGAGCACGTCCGACACTCCCTCGACCCCGGAGGGCCGTCGCTGGAACGTCCGGACCTCGTGTCCCGCAGCACGCACGGCCGCGGCGGTCGCCTGCCCGAGGAACCCGCTCGCACCGGTGACGAGGACCCTCACGGCCGGACCATCCGTCCACCGGACAGCACCGAGGCCGCCCACCGGGACAGCCGTGCACGGTCGACCTTCGAGTTGTGCCGGATGTCGGTCGGGAGCTCGGGCACCGTCAGCACCGCGGCGACGGGGATCCCCGCGGCAGCCCGGACGGCCCGGGCGAGGTCGGGGTCGGCGAGTGCTGGCCGACGAGTGCGGCGCCCACCGGTCGTCTCCACGACGGCGACGGCCTGCTGCGTGCCGCGGGGCCCGATGCCGGCGAGCCCGGCGCGGCCGACACCGGGGACGCGCTCGATCCGCTGCTCGGGACCGACGGGCGTGACGACCCCGTCCGCCGTGGTGAGCACGTGCTGCAGGCGTCCCTCGACCCAGAGCCGACCGGCATCGTCGAGGTGGCCGACGTCGCCCGTGCGGTGCCCGCGCGGGTCCGGCACGCCGAGCCGCGACACCCGGTTCTGGCGCCAGAGCCGGTCGTACCGCTCGCGGACGTGCGGCGCCGCGACGACGATCTCGCCCGTGACGCCCGGGTCCTCGGTCAGCGCTCCGGACGGCTCGCCCGAGTCGTCGAGCGGGGCGATCCGCACGCGGACGCCGGTGGCGGGGCGGCCCACGCAGATGCCGTCCTCGTCCGGGGCGTCGGCGGCCGCGGCGCGCACGCCGTCGAGGTCGACGTCGGTCATCAGCAGCCCCTCGGTCATCCCGTAGGGCGTGTGGGCGCTCGCGTTCGGCATGAGCTCGGTGGCCGCGGCCAGCAGCGCGGCCGACACCGGAGCACCGGCCGACAGGAACAGCCGCACGCGACCAAGCGCCGCACGGTCCGCTGCCGTGAGTGCGCCGGCGGTGGCCACGACGTTCGCGACGGCCGCGGGTGACAGGAACACGACGGTGGCGTCCGCTGCGGTGACCGAGTCGGCGACCGCCCGAGCGGTCAGGGTCCGGGGCGCGGTGACGTCCATGTCGGGTGCGACCGACCGGGCGCCGAGCGCGGGACCGAGGAGCGCGAACGGGGCGAACCCGGCGACGAGGCCGGTGCCGACGCCGATGTCGTACTGCGCCGCGAGGGTGTCGCGGACCGCGCCGAGCTGCCCGTGCGTGTACACGACGCCCTTTGCCGGCCCGGTCGACCCGGACGTGAAGAGGACCGCGGCCGGCGCGTCGGACGACGGCGCTCCGGGCAGCGCGGTGCCCCGTGCGAGGCGCTGCGCTCCGCGTCGTGCGACCTCGACGAGCGTGTGCTCGACCCGGAGCGCCCGACGAGCAGGCGCCGGCAACGACACCGTCGCGATGCGCCGACCGGGCCAGCCGAGCGCCCGTGCGGCCCCGAGGCCGGGCAGCGCGCCGATGATCCAGTCGGGACGGGCACCGCGCACCGCACGGGTCAGGCCGCGCAGGCCGAGCCCGGCATCAGCCACGACGACGACCGCCCCGATGCGCACGCTGGCGTACAGGACGGCGGTCAGGTCGGCGCCGGGGGTGACGAGGAGCGAGACACGGTCACCGGCGCGGACGCCGAGGTCGACCAGTCCGGCCGCGATCTCGTCGACCCGGCGGGCGAGCAACCGCCACGAGACGGTCCGGGGACCGCCGGCGGCGGCCATCTCGACGAGCGCGGCTTCGTCGCTGTCGCGCAGCTCGTCGAGTGCGGCCCAGAGCGGGCGGCGCACGTCGGCGTCGTCGTCGCTGGGGGCCAGGAGGGACGGCTCGGCCCCCGCGGGCACGCGCCCGTCCGGCAGGTGGTCACCGAGCCACTCGACGACCGTCCCGGCGACGTCGGCGTCGTCCGGCAGCAGGTGCCCGGCGCCCTCGAAGCGGTGGACGTCCGCGTGCGGCAGCCGCTCCGCGAGGTCGTCGAGGTAGCGCTCCAGGAACACCGGGTCGCGCGGCCCCCACATCACGAGGGCGGGGACCTCGAGCGCGGCGACGCCGGCGGCGATCCGGTCGAGCTCGGGTGCGCTCGGGTGGTCGCCGTCGACGGGGATGTCGGCCACGAACCCGCCGACGCCCCCACGACGGGCCGCTCCGCGGTAGGGCGCGCGGTAGGCATCCGCGGTGGGACGATCGAGCCGCGGGTGGGCGATCGCGAGCGTCGTCTCGAGGAACGCCGGCGTCAGCACGGTGGCACGGCCGAGGAGCTCCGGACGGAGCGCGAGCCGCAGCGGTGCGGGGATCGGGGCGTCGTCGGGCTGGTGCACCGCGGTGTTGCACGTCGTGACGGCCACCACGAGGTCCGGGTGGTCGACCGCCCAGCCGAGGGAGACGACACCGCCCCAGTCGTGCCCGAGGGTGACCACCGGGCCGGACAGCCCGAGTTCGTCGGTCAGCGCGCCGAGGTCCCGCACGCGGTCCGCGAGCCCGTGCTGCACGCCGGTGCGCTCCGAGAAGCCCATGTCGAGCTGGTCGACCGCGACGACCCGCCACGCCGGACCACCGGCGGCGGCGACGTCGAGCGAGGTGCGGAGCACCGACCGCCACAGGTACGACCAGGTCGGGTTGCCGTGCACGCACAGCAGGGTGCCGACGGGTTCCACGCCGAGCGCGGCCAGGGAGCCGGCCGTGTCGAGGAGGTGCCACGACCGCTCGGGGCGAGCCGTGCCTCCTGGACCCACAGCGGCGGGGACCGTGACGATGCGCGACCAGGCGGGGTCGAGTCCGGGCAGGGGCGGCGGGGGCGTCGCCGGAGCCGTGGCAGCGGCGACGCGCGGGAGGCCGGACCTCACCAGCGCAGTTCCATCATCGCCGTGTTGATGCCGGAGCCGACACCGCCGAGGAACACCCGGTCACCGGGGCGGATCGCACCGCGGGCGACCTCGTCCGCGAGGGTGATCGGGATCGACGCCGGACCGACGTTGCCGAAGCGCTCGTACGTCGTCGGGACCTTGTCGCGCGGGACGCCGATGGCCTCGACGAAGGCGTTCGTGTGCACGTCGGAGACCTGGTGGAGCACGTAGCGGTCCATGTCGGCCCAGTCGAAGTGGGAGCGTGCCTCGTTCCAGGCGGCGACGACGAGTTCCATGCCGCCCTTGAGGAGCATCTTCGCGTCGGTGAACATGCCGTCGACGCTGCCGACGCAGAGGTCGTACCACTGGGTCGCCGCTCGGGTGACGCCGCCGACGATCCGGTGGCCGCCCGGGTGCATGTCCGCCGGGCCGAGCACGGCCGCGGCGGCGCCGGACCCGAGCGTCAGGCTGGCGAACTCGCTCATGAAGTCCTTGCGGTTGCGGCCGCCCTGGTTCAGGCGCTCGATGGTGTTGAGCTGCACCTGGTCGGCGTCCTCGCCGTCCACCACGAGTGCGTACTTGATCTGACCGGAGTCGATCATGCCCGCGGCGACGCTCATCGCGTTGACGAACCCGAGGCAGGCGTTCGCGATGTCGAAGTTGATCGCGGACGAGGGCAGGCCGAGCCCGTGGTGCAGGCGCACGGCGACCGACGGCTCGAGGTGCGGGCGCGTCACCGACGTGTTGATGAGCAGGCCGACGTCTTCGGGGCGGATGCCCGCCTCGGCCATGGCGCGGCGTCCGGCGTCGATGGCGGCGTCCTGGAAGGACTGGCCCTCGCCCCAGTTCCGGCGTTCCTTGACCCCGGCCACGCGCTCGAGGAGCCCCATCGGCAGGCGCAGGCGTCGCAGCACCCCGCGGAGCTTCTCCTCGATGTCGGCCGAGGTGGTCACGCGTTCCGCCACGGTCGTCGCGACGGAGAGCAGCGCGACGTTGTCGTGCTTGGCCGTGGCGTTGCCGGGCCGCTCCGTTTCGGTGCTCGTCGCCTGGTCGACCGGCCGTTCCGTCATGATCGTCACCGACACATACTTCCGCATCTGGCCTGGGTACGCGATCCGGATGCGCTGACAGGCGGGGGACAGTGCACTCCGGATGTGCCTCACGCCTCGGGCTGACGCGGCTCCTTGGGCAGCTTGCGCACCTTCGCACGGCGCTTCCGGCGCTCGGGGATCATCGAGCGCATCTCCTCGAGCTTGCCGAAGCAGAGCAGGCGGTCGCCGGGCTCGAGGGCCACGCCGCTGCGCGGGTTCGGGATGACGCCCGAGCCGCGGTGCAGCGTCAGGACGGTGATGTCACGGTCCCAGAGACCGGACTCCTTGATGGTCTTCCCGACGAGGTCGGCGTTCGTGTGCACGAGCAGCTCGGCGACGCCGTAGCCGGTCGAGACGGAGAGCCGCTGCCGGACGTCGATCTCGGGGAAGGCCACCTGGTTCGCGATGAAGTCGATGATCGCGCCGGCGATGTCGAGGCCGGTAGCGCGCTCGATGCCCTCGAGCCCCGGGGAGGAGTTGACCTCCATCACGAGCGGCCCGTCGTTGCCCTCGAGCATGTCGACGCCGGCGACCCGCAGGCCCATGATCTGCGCCGAGCGGACGGCGGCCTCTTCGTACTCGGGCGTCAGCGTGACCTTCTCGACCGTCCCGCCGCGGTGCACGTTCGACCGGAACTCGTCGCCGGAGGCGCTCCGCCGCATCGCCGCGACCACCCGGTCACCGACGACGAGCGCGCGGATGTCCTTGCCGCGGCTCTCCGAGATGAAGCTCTGGATGAGCACGTTCTGCTTCGTGGAGTGCAGGGTCTCGACGATCGACTCGGCGACCTTCGCCTCGGGAGCGAGGATCACGCCGATGCCCTGCGTGCCCTCGAGCAGCTTGATCACGACGGGCGCTCCGCCGACGCGCTCGATCGCCCCGCGGACGTCGGCGCGGCCGTTCACGAACGTCGTCGCGGGCATGCCGATGTCGTGCCGCGAGAGGATCTGGTTCGCCCGCAGCTTGTCGCGCGAGTTCGTGATCCCGTTGGCGGTGTTCGGCGTGTAGACGTCCATCTGCTCGAACTGCCGGACCACTGCGGTGCCGTAGTACGTGATCGAGTTCCCGATGCGCGGCAGCACGGCGTCGTAGTCGGACAGGAGCTTGCCGCGGTACTGCAGGTCGGGGTCGTCGCCGGTCAGGTCGATCGCGAACCGGAGCGTGTTGAGCACCTTCACCTCGTGCCCGCGGTCGATCGCGGCGGCCCGGAGGCGCTCCGTCGAGTACGCGTGCGGCGCACGCGACAGGATGGCGAGTTTCATCGGGGAGGCTCCGGGGTTGGTATCGACGGCGACGCTCCATCCAAGCATGCGACAGGATGGGCACATGGCCCGAGTACCGAAGTCCCCGAACGGCGGTCTCGTGGTCGCCGGCTGGCGGGAGTGGGCGGCCCTGCCGAGCCTCGGCATCCCGTGGATCAAGGTGAAGCTCGACACCGGTGCGCGCAGCTCGGCGCTGCACGCGTTCGACCTCGAGGAACTCCCCGGCGACCGGGTCCGCTTCTCGGTGCACCCCTGGCAGGACACCGACGCCGACGCCGTCACGATCGAGTGCGACGTGCACGACCGGCGCATCGTCCGGAGCTCCACCGGGCACACCCAGGAGCGCATCGTGGTCCTCACCGAGATGTCCCTCGCCGGGCGTGTCTTCGAGGCCGAGGTCACGCTGAGCAACCGCGACCAGATGGGCTTCCGGATGCTCGTCGGCCGCGAGGCACTGCGCCAGGGGTTCCTCGTCGACCCGGCTCGCTCGTTCATGGCCGGCCGGGCGCCGAAGGAGATCCGCCGCCGCAACCGCGGTCGCGCCTGACGGCTCGCCGAGCTCGCCGCCGAGGCGGTGCGCGGCCCGCGCGGGATCCGCTGAAGTCGTTCGCGCCGTGACCGTTCCGGTTCGCGGATCCCGGGGATCGTGAACCGGAACGGTCACCGACGAGACCGGGAACGTCAGTCGGCTCGATCAGCCGACGGACGGGAGGGACGGTGCGGGGCCGACCCGCGCCTCCAGGCCGCCGTCGGCGCGGGTCAGGCCTGCAGGTGCCGACCCAGGAACCGCAGCTGCTGCGGCGCGAGCCGCCGCCAGTAGGCGGTGGTGTGCCCGCCCGGCTCGAACCCGCCGGCCGGTGCGGTCGCGAAGCCGTCGACGTACGCGCGGACGGCGGGCTCGAACCCGTCGCCGGTGCCGCAGTCGACGCGGACCGCGACGCCGTCGAGCGAGGACTGTCGGCCGAGCACCGTGTTCGCGGCGAAGTCCGCGGGGTCGTCGAAGGCGCCACGCGCCGTCTCCCCCGCCGACCGCCACAACGCGGGGCTGACCGCGGAGACCGCACGCACCCGCGCCGAGCCGAGCACGCCGGCGAGGTGGAGTGCGCCGTAGCCGCCCATCGAGTAGCCGGTGAACGCGAGCCGTGCGGTGTCGAACCCGCGGCGGGCGAGCAGCGGCAGGAACTCGTCGACGACCATCGCGGCCGGGTCGTCGCCGTCCGCGCGTCGGTGCCAGTAGCGGTTGCCGCCGTCGACCGCGGCGATGGCGAACGGCGCTCCGCCCGCGGCGACGTACGCGGCGAGGAACCGGTCGTAGCCGAGGTGGGAGCCGAAGAAGTCCGCGTGGTCGTCGCCGTAGCCGTGCAGGGCGACCGCGATCGGCAGGGGCCCGTCGGACTGCGGCGCGGCGATCGTCCAGCCGACCTCGAGGCCCTTCCGAGCGCGGGACGTGAACGACCCGGACACCGTCGGCACCGGCGTGACGTCGGGGACGGTGCCCGCCGGGCCGTCGAGGCCGAGCACGCGGTACATCGTCGAGCGGCCGGGGAGCAGCCGGAGGTTCACGGCCTCGGCAGCGGCACCGGCCACGACGACCGCGGTGCCGCCCACGAGGAGGGAGCGGCGGGTGATCCGGGCCGCGCGCGAGCTGCTCATGCGAGGGGGACGATGCCGTCCGCGGTCACACGCGTCGTCACGAGGGTCGAGGAGATCCGCTGCACACCGGGCAAGCTACCGAGTCGGGTACCGGAGCACCTCGGGTACACGCGGACGTCAGGTGTGAAGTCGCGCAGGAACCGGTCGCTCCGCCGACCCGAGGAGCGCGTCGGCGACGGCACGCGCCGTAGCGGTCCCGAGGCCCGGTTCGCGGAGGCGCATCGCGAGGTACCCCGAGACGAGGAGCAGCAGCTGCTCGGCGAGTGCCCCCGCGTGTGCGCCGACCACGGGCTCGGCCGACTCGGTCAGGCGTCGCCGCAGGGTGTCCGTCTCGCGGTCGAGGACCGCGCGGACGTCGGACGGGGCGTGGACGTACTCGGCCGCCGTGCCGAGGAACGCGCACCACCGCGACCCCGACGGCGTGGAGCGGTACGCGTCGAGGGCGTCGAACACCGCCAGCAGTCGGCCGCGGTCGTCATCGGCGGCGTCGACGGCCCGGTCCCACGCGGCGAGCCAGTCGTCGTGTCGACGGGCCAGTGCCGCGGCGACGAGCGACTCCTTGCTGGCGTACCCGCGGTAGAGCGTGGCGCTCGAGATCCCCGCGCGCTCGAGGACGGCGTCGATCGGCGTCGCGGCGATGCCCCGGGTGAAGAAGAGCTCCTCGGCGGCGTCGAGCAGCTTCTGCTCGGTTCCTGGACGCATCGCCATGAGAGCACCCTAGGCTCTCAAAAGTGAAACGATCGTTTTCGTTACGACAGTCGGTGTTCCTGGGGAGCGGCCTCGGCCTGATCGCCGCGACGTACGGCCTGGTCCGGCTGGCGTACGGGCTGTTCCTGCCCGACGTCCAGCGGGACCTCGGGCTGCGCGCCGACGCTGCGGGGTGGGTCTCCTCCGGAGCCTCGGCGATGTACTGCGTCGGCGCCGTGGTCGGGTACCGCTGTGCCGGCCGCGTGCCCCGGGTCCTCGTGGCGGTCGCCGCCGTCGTCGCGGGCGGTGGTGCACTCGGCATGGCCGCGGCCGGCGACCCCACGGCGTTCGCGATCGCGTCGGTCGTCGGTTCGGCGGGCGCGGGACTGGCCTCGCCCGCACTCGTCAGTCTCGTGACGACCCTCGTGCCGCAGCCGGCACAGGGCCGGGCGCAGGCCGTGGTGAACGCCGGGACGGGCCCCGGCCTCGTCGCCGCAGGCGTGCTCGCGCTCGTGCTCCTACCCGACTGGCGGACTGCGTGGATATGGTCCGGGATCGCGGCGCTGGTCGTCGGGTCGGTCCTGCTCGCGTCCTCGTGGTCGCCCCGCCGGACGGCGACGGCCGGGCAGACCCCCACGAAGCGAGCACCGGCCCCGGACCGGGCGTGGTGGACGGCGCACCGTGCGGTCCTCGTGCTCGCCCTGCTCTTCGGCGCAGGGTCGGCGGTCGTGTGGACGTACGGCCGCTCGGTGCTCGTCGACGCCGGCGCACCGGTCGCCGTCTCGGTGTCCGCGTGGATCGCGCTCGGCGCGGGCGGTGCCGCCGTCGTGGCGACCGCCCGGTGGACGAGTCGGCTCCGTGCCCGGACGCAGTGGACGCTCACCACCGCCGCCGTCGCCCTCGGTGTGCTGGCGCTCGGCACGGTGCCGCAGTGGACGCCCGTGGCGCTCGTCGCGTGCGCCGTGTTCGGCTGGGGGTACACGGCGGCGACCGGCGCCCTGATCGCGTGGACCACCGAGGTCGATCCGGAGCGGTCGTCGGCCGGCACCTCGGTGCTCTTCGTGGCGCTCGTCCTCGGCCAGGCCGGCGGTGCGGCGGCGGCCGGAGCGGTCGTCGAACCGCTGGGGTCGCTCGGCACGTTCGGGGCCGGGGCGCTCGTGACGGCCGCCTGCGCGGTGCTCGGTGCGCGGGTCAGAGCAGCGGGCGCAGCTCGATCTTCCGGTTGCACGCCACCGACGCCTCCTGCGCGACCCGCCGCGCGGTCTCGGCGTCCGGCAGGTCCATGACCCAGAACCCGGCGACGAACTCGGCCGGGTCCCCGACGAGCCCCGGGGTCGTGGTCGGCTCGGCACGGCGGGCGTCGACCACCACGGCGTCCGACGGCGCGGACACCCCGGCCGCGAAGACGACGGCGTCGCCGAGCCGCTCGTTGAGCGCGTCGACCGCGTCCGCCTCGGTCCGTGTTGCGGACTCGGTCCGACCGGCGGCCTCGGCCTGCCCGTCGTCGATGACGTTGACGAGGAACTGCATGGTGCCTCCCCTGTTCGGTTGGCGGCAGGCTACTCCGACCACCGCACCCGCTACCGTGGTGACCATGGGGACGACCGCGGAGTGGTCACGGCTGCCGGTGGGGCGCCGCGAGTTCCGCCAGGACGCCCTCCTCGCACTCGTCCTCGGCGCCGGACTGGCGATCACCACGATGCTCTACGGGTCGGCCGGGACCTACGGCGACGACCAGGCAGCGTGGTGGGTCTCGGCGCTGCTCGTCGTGGCGAACGCCGCACCGGTCGCGTTCCGCCGCCGCTGGCCGATGACGATGGCGGTCGTCTCCGCGCTGGCCTTCGCGGCGACGCAGATCCTGCACGTGCCCGAGGTCTTCCTCGTGAACTTCACGCTGTTCATCGCCCTGTACACGGTCGGTGCGTGGTGCTCGGACCGTGTGCGCGCCGAGGTCGTGCGCTGGGTGGTCATCGGCGGCATGTTCGCCTGGCTGTTCGTCGCGATCGCCTTCGGCTGGGCGGTGCCGAACGCGCTGCCGAACGACGACGGCGGCCTCATCCCGCCGTACATCGCGCTCTCGCTGCTCAACATCGTGATCAACGTCATCTACTTCGGCGCCGCCTGGTACGCCGGCAACCGGGCCTGGGCGTCGGCGGTGGCGAAGCACGAGCTCGACCTCCGCACCGCCGAGCTCGCCGCCGAACGCGAGCGGAGCGCTGCCCAGGCCGTGACGATCGAGCGCGTGCGCATCGCCCGCGAACTCCACGACGTCGTGGCGCACCACGTGTCACTCATGGGGGTGCAGGCCGGCGCGGCTCGACGCGTGATCGGCCACGACCCTGAGCAGGCGACGGCGTCGCTCGGCGTGGTCGAGCAGAGCGCCCGGACCGCCGTCGAGGAGCTCCGCCGGATGCTCGGCACCCTGCGCGCCGACGAGGACGGCGGCGACGACGTCCGCGCCGCTCCGAGCACCGAGGCGCTCGGCCGGATCGGCGAGCTCGCCGACTCGGCCCGGACGGCGGGGCACCCGACCGAGTACGTCGTGGTCGGCAGCGTCCGCGACGTCCCGCCCACGGTCTCGGCGGTCGCCTACCGGATCGCGCAAGAGGCCGTGACGAACGTCCTCAAGCACGCCGGCCCGACGGCCCGGGCGGACGTCCGGGTGCGGTACCTCGACGACGGCGTCGAGGTCGAGGTCACCGACGACGGACACGGCGACCGGGCACCGCGGAACACCGCGGGCAGCGGACTCGGCCACGTGGGGATGCGCGAACGCGTCGCCGCGGTGGGCGGACGGATCGAGATCGGGCCGCGCGCCCGGGGAGGCTGGCTGGTGCGGGCATGGCTGCCGACGACCTGACCATCGTGCTCGCGGACGACCAGGACCTCGTCCGGGCCGGGTTCCGCGTCATCCTCGAGTCCGAGCCGGGGTTCCGGGTCGTCGGCGAGGCCGCTGACGGCGCCGAGGCGGTCGAGGCCGTGCGGACGCTCCGACCGGACGTGGTGTGCCTCGACGTCCAGATGCCGAACGTCGACGGGCTCGAGGCGGCGCGTCGGATCGCCGCGCTCCCGGAGCCACCGGCCGTGCTCGTCCTGACGACCTTCGACCACGACGACGCCCTCTTCCAGGCGCTCGAGGCCGGGGCGAGCGGGTTCCTGCTGAAGAACGCCTCCCCCGAGCGGCTGATCGATGCCGTCCGCACCGTGGCGGCCGGCGACGCGCTGCTCGCCCCGGACGTGACCCGCCGGGTGATCAGCCGCGCGACCGCCGGGTCCGGGGCGCCCGCGGCACCGGACGGCGACGAGGCGGTCGTCACGGCAGGGCTGACCGAGCGTGAGACCGAGGTCCTCCGGCTGCTCGCCCGCGGGCTGAGCAACGCCGAGATCGCGACGGAGCTGTGGGTCGGTGAGGCGACCGTGAAGACCCACGTGTCGAACGTCCTCCAGAAGCTCGGACTGCGCGACCGCATCCAGGCGGTCGTCTGGGCCTTCGAGCACGGCGTGGCCGGAACCCCCGCCTAGACCCCCGTCCGACCCGTGCTCCCCCACGCGGCGGAGCCCGCAGTGCCCCGATCCCCGTCGCCAGCCGGAGGCGCCCGTCGCACCCCGCGCAATAGCGTCGACGCAGGCGGAGCGAACCGCCGCGAGAGGGGAACGACATGCTCACCATCGACGGGGTGACCAAGCAGTACGGCGACCGCCGCGTGCTCGACGACGTGACGTTCACGGTCGGCGACGGACGCCTGACCGGGTTCGTCGGCGGCAACGGCGCCGGCAAGACCACCACGATGCGGATCCTGCTCGGCGTGCTCCAGGCCGACGCCGGCACCGTGTCCATCGACGGCACCACGATCGGCCCGGCCGACCGTCGCCGCTTCGGCTACATGCCGGAGGAGCGCGGGCTCTACCCGAAGATGCCGGTCGCCGAGCAGATCACGTACTTCGCCCGGCTGCACGGCGTCGACAAGCGCACCGCGGCGAGCCGCACCACCGACCTGCTCGACCGGCTCGGCCTGGCGCCGCACGCCACCGACGCCGTCGAGAAGCTGTCCCTCGGCAACCAGCAGCGCGTGCAGGTCGCCGCCGCGCTCGCCCACGACCCCGAGGTCCTCGTGCTCGACGAGCCGTTCTCCGGCCTCGACCCGATGGCCGTCGACGTCGTGCTCGCCGTCCTGCGCGAGGCAGCGGCGGGCGGCGTGCCCGTGCTGTTCTCGAGCCACCAACTGGACGTCGTCGAGCGGCTCTGCGACGACGTCGTGGTGATCGCCGGGGGCACGATCCGCGCCGCCGGTCCGCAGGACGAACTGCGGAAGCAGGCCGGCCCGGCCGCGTGGGAGCTCCTCGTCGACGGGGACGTCGCCTGGCTCCGCGACGAACCGGGCGTCACCGTCCGCGAGTTCGACGGCGGGTACGCCGTGTTCGAGGCCGACGACGCCACCGCGCAGCGCGTCCTGCAGCGGGCCGTCCAGCACGGCACCGTCGGGTCGTTCTCGCCGCGTGTCCCGCGGCTCAGCGAGGTCTTCCGGGAGGTCGTCCGATGAACGGCTCATTCGTCCAGTCCGTGCGGCTCGTCGCCGCGCGCGAGATCCAGGCCCGCGTCCGCAGCAAGGCGTTCGTCGTGTCCGCCTGCATCCTCATCCTCATGGTCGTCGCGTCGATCGTCGTCGGCGGCATCGTCGGCAAGGCCACGGCGGGCGACACCACCCCGGTCGCGGTCGTCGACGGGGTCAGCCTGCCGACGAGCAAGGGGCTCGACGTCACCGAGGCGCCGACCGCCGCAGCCGCCGAACGACTCGTCGAGAACGGTGACGTCGACGCGGCGGTCCTGCCGTCCGACGACCCGCTCGGCTACAAGGTCGTGGGGCTCGACGACGCCCCGACCGACGTCGTCCAGGCGCTGAGCGTCTCCCCCCGCATCGAGCTGCTCGACCCGAACGCGATCCCCGGTGGACTGATCTACATCGTGGCGCTGGCCTTCGGCGTCGTGTACTTCGCGTCCGCCGTGACCTTCGGTCAGTCGATCGCGCAGAGCGTCGTCGAGGAGAAGTCCACCCGCGTCGTCGAGATCCTGATGGCGGCGATCCCGGCCCGGGCACTCCTGGCCGGCAAGGTCCTCGGCAACAGCGTCATGGCGTTCGCGCAGATCGTCGCGGTGGCGATCGCGGCGGCGGTGACGCTCGCGGTCACCGGGCAGGACAACATGTTCACGGTGCTCGGCCCGAGCATGCTCTGGTTCGTCGGGTTCTTCGCGATCGGCTTCGTGCTCATCGCATCGCTGTTCGCGGCGGCCGCGGTGCTCGTCTCCCGTCAGGAGGACGTCGGCAGCGTCACCACCCCCGTGATGATGCTCGTGATGATCCCGTACATCCTCATCATCGTCGCGTACAACAACCCGACGATCCTCGGCGTGATGTCCTACGTGCCGTTCAGTGCGCCGATCGGGATGCCGATGCGGATCTTCCTCGGGACCGCCGAGTGGTGGGAGCCGATCCTGTCCCTCGTCATCGTGGCGGTCTCGGTCGTGCTCGTCGTGGTCGTCGGCGCCCGGATCTACGAGAACGCGCTGCTGCGCACCGGCAGCCGGGTGAAGCTGACGGAGGCACTGCGCGGCTGACGCCGCAGGACCGGACGGGAGGCGGGGGGGGGGGGGGGGGGGGGGGGCCGGGCCCCCCCCCCCCCCCCCCCCCCCCCCCCCCCGCCTCCCGTCCCTGCGTCAGCGCGCTCAGGCGCTGAGCGTCGCGAAGGCGGACCGGTGCCAGACCAGCGGGCTGTGCGCGAAGTCCGACATGAGCCCGAGGACCCGGAGCACGACGATGTCGTGGTCACCCGCCGGGTAGGTGTGCTCGACGGCGCACTCGAGCCAGATCGGAGCCCCCTCGAGGAAGACCGACCCCGACTCGGACACCGTCGTGTCGACGCCGACGAACCGGACCGACTTGTCCTTCGACGCGAGCTGCCGGGTGACCTGCGCGTGCCCCTCGCCGAGGATCGAGACCCCGATCGTGCCGGCCGCACGCAGCACCGGCCACGTCGACGACGTGTGCTGCACCGCGAACATCACGAGCGGCGGGTCCTGCGACACCCCCACGGTGAAGGACGACGCGACGAGCACGGTGGGCTCGTCGTCGACGACGGCGGCGAGCGCCGCGACCCCGCAGGGGAAGCCGGAGAACGCCTGACGGAGGGCGCCGAGGTCGGGGGCCTCGGGCGAGTAGGGGCTGATCATGAGCGGGTTCCTTCCTGGAGGCTCGCGGTCGCGCCGAGGACGACGTCGCGCCACCGGGCGAGCCAGACCTCGGTCGATGCGGGCTCGGAGTACTGCTTGTCGTTGAGGTACAGGGCCGGAGCCGGGACGGTCGCACCGAGCTCGACGAGCACGGGCTTGAGGAAGACCTCGGGGGCGAGGGCGTGCGCGGGGCCGGCGCCGAGCATGAGCGGGACGGCGACGACACCGGCGAGGCCGTCCCCGGTGGCGAACTGGTCGAGGAAGAGCTTGAGGACGCCGGTGTAGGTCGCCTTGAACGTGGGCGAGGCGACGACGAGGTCGGACGCGGCGACGGTGCGCACCGCTTCCGACACCGCGTCGTCGCCCCAGCCGAGCAGGCCCGGGCCGAGGTCGATCACGTCGACGACGTGGTCGGGTGCCCGACCGGTGAGGCGTTCGAGCACGACCGTGGCCGCGTCGAGCGTCCGCGATGCCGGCTTGGGGTTGCCGGCGACGACGGTGGTGATCATCGATCTGCTCCTGCGGTCGGGGACGGTGTGCGACTGCAGTCCATCCGCCGTTCGTTTCGCCTCCGTGGCGCGCCCGTATCGGGTGGGTTACGCCAGGGGGCGCCGGATGCCACGGCGGGAATGCCCTGGTCAGCGGGTGCCGCTCCGGGCGGGTCCGTCGCATTCCGCCAGCGGGGTCCGCTCGGCCGACCGCCGACTTGTGAGAGACGCGTTACCGGAAGTCGGCGCGATTGCTTCCGGGGTGTTTCGCCCGGGCGGCGCCGCCGCACGGACGCGCGGATCCGCACCGCTCCGGGGTGGGGCGGCGGGATCGCCCGCCCCGGAACGGCGCGGCACGGCGGCTCGTCGACGCCGTGGCGCCGGTGGCCTAACACCGGCGAAACAAACGCCTAACAGGACCGTTACCGCCGGGCACCCGCTGGCGGCCCGCAGCCCGTTACATTCGCATCAGCCCCACCGGAGCGGCCCCGTCATCCCCGACGCATCGCCCCCGGCGGAGCGCTCTCCCACACCCCGAAGTGACCGACGCCCCTCGTCGTCACGCCCACCCCGCGCCGCGGGGTGTTCGGCGTACCCGCAGCACCCGCACCCGTCACCCGTCCCCGCACCACGTCCTGGAGGTCCTCGACCGATGTCGTCCCCCGCACCCACCCGAACGCGGCTCGCACGTCCCGCGCTCCTGGCCGCCGCACTCAGCGGTGTGCTGTTCCTGTCCGCCTGCTCCGCCACCTCGACGGCCTCGACCGACTCGTCCGACGACTCCGCCGGGGTCGAGCACGCCACCAGCCAGATCACGGCGGCGAGCGTCGACCCGGAGTTCACCTTCGAGGGCAAGCCGTTCGACATGTCGAAGATCGCGGGCAAGACGATCTTCAACATCCCGAACTCGTCCGCCGTGCCGTTCATCGTGTCCGTCGACGAGGCGGGGCAGCAGCTCGCCGAGGAGTACGGCGCGAAGTGGATCGAGTACACGAACCAGGGCACGCCGACCGAGCAGTCCGCCGGCATCGACCAGGCGATCAGCCGGAAGGCCGACATCATCGTCCTCGCGCAGGGCGTCAACGGCGAGCTCATCGTCCCGGCGCTCAAGCGTGCGAAGGCCGCCGGCATCCCGGTGCTCATCAGCCACACGTACCAGACGGGTGAGGCGCTCCCCGACCAGCTGCAGGACCTCGTCGCCGCCCAGGTGACCGCGCCCTTCCACGAGGCCGCGAAGCTCAACGCCGACTGGGCCATCAAGGAGACGAAGGGCGCGGGCGACGTGCTCATCATCACCTCGTCCGAGGTCCCGCCGTCGGACGGCATCGTCAAGGCGATGCAGGAGGAGTTCGACGAGTACTGCTCGGGCTGCAAGGTGAAGGTGACGAACGTGCCGGTCGCCGACTGGGCGACGAAGATCTCGTCGACCGTCCAGTCCGCGATCCAGTCCGACCCGAACCTCGACTACGTCCTGCCCGTGTACGACTCGATGGCCCTCTTCGTCGAGGCCGGGGTGACGGCGGCCGGCAAGACCGGCCAGGTCTTCACGTCCTCGTACAACGGGACGCCCGCGGTGATGAAGATCCTGCAGGAGGGCAACGTCATGACGATGGACATCGGCGAGAACATGGAGTGGCTCGCCTACGCCACGCTCGACCAGGCCGGTCGCGTCCTGACCGACACCCCGATCATCGAGGACGGCGACGAGCAGACCCCGCTCAAGGTGTTCACGAAGGACAATGTCGACGAGGCGGGTACCCCGCCGGCGCCGAGCAAGGGCTACGGCGACGCGTACAAGACCGGGTACGAGGAGATCTGGGGTCCGGCGAAGTGAGCGCCACCCGGGAGGCACGGCGCAGCCCCGCAGCGTCCGCTGCGGTCGTCGAGGCCGGTGCGACCACCGCGCCGGTCCTGCGGATCAGCGGGCTCACCAAGCGGTTCGGCGGACTGACCGCGCTCGACGACGTCGAACTCGAGGTCCGTCCGGGCCAGGTGCACGCGCTGCTCGGCGAGAACGGTTCCGGCAAGTCGACCCTCATCAAGATCCTGTCCGGCACCTACGCGCCGGACCCGGGAGCGACGATCGAGGTCCGCGGCTCCCGGCTCCCGCTGCCGGTGCCTCCCGGGTACTTCCGCCGCGTCGGCATCAGCTTCGTGCACCAGGACCTGGCCCTCGTGCCGTCGCTCGGGGTGACCGAGAACCTCCGGCTCGCCACCGTCGTCGCCGGCCGCGGTCCGTTCGTCCGCTGGGGCGCCGAGCACCGGGCGGCCGCGGAGCTCTTCGCCCGCTACGGCGTGGACATCGACCCACGGGCCCGGATCGAGGAGCTGACCGACACGCAGAAGGCGCTCGTCGCGATCCTGCGGGCCGTCGCCGAGCTGGGTGACGACCGGGCGCTCATCGTCCTCGACGAACCGACGGTGTTCCTGCCGAAGGAGGACGCGGACCTGCTCTTCCGCGTCGTCAAGGACCTCGTGTCCGACGGCCGCACGTCGGCCCTCCTCGTGTCGCACGACATGTCCGAGGTCCTCGAGCACGCCGACCGCGTCACGGTCCTCCGGGCCGGTCGGGTCCAGGCGCACCGGGACACCGCGACCACGACCGCGGACGAGCTCGTCTCGCTCATCGTCGGACGCGGGCTCGACGGCGCGGCCGCACGCAGTGCCCGCCCCGCCACCACGGGCGACGCGGTCGTGACGGTCCGGGACCTCCGGGCCGGTGTCGTCGACGGGCTCTCGTTCGACGTCGCGGACGGCGAGGTCGTCGGCATCACCGGGCTCGCCGGCTCGGGCGTCGAGGACGTGCTTCCAGGCCTGTACGGCGCCCGGGCGGCGACCGGGACCCTCACGGTCCGGGACGCCACGGTCGACCTCGGCGCCACCAGCCCGGCGACCTCGATCGCCCGCGGGGTCGTCTACGTCCCCGCCGACCGCAAGCGCGAGGGCGGTGCCCTGACCCTGTCCGTCGAGCAGAACGTGACCCTGCCCGTCCTCGGGAAGCTCCGCGGACTGCTCGGGCTCTCGCCTGCACGGGAGCGGTCGCACGTCGAGGGCCTCGTCCGCGACTGGGACGTCCGTCCCGCCGACCCCTCCGCACTCTTCGGCACGCTCTCCGGCGGCAACCAGCAGAAGGCCGTCCTCGCGAAGTGGATGCAGGACGACCCGCGGCTCGTGCTGCTCCAGGAGCCGACGCAGGGCATCGACGTCGGCGCTCGTGCGGCGATCTTCTCGATGCTCCGCCGGACCGCCGACCAGGGCGTCTCGATCGTCTGCGCCTCGACCGACTACGACCAGCTCGCCCAGATGTGCGACCGGGTCGTGGTCCTCGCCCACGGCCGCGTCCACGACGTGCTCACCGGCGACCGGATCGACCGCGACGTCATCGCGGCGGCCGTCGTCGCCAGCCTCGTCGATCCCGCTCCCTCCTCCCCCGACTCCTCCCCCGTCAAGGAGACCGCCTGATGTCCACCACCGCCGAACCCGCCCTCGAGACGTCGATCGTCCGCCCCACCCGCCCGCGCTTCTCGTGGGGGCACACCGAGCGCTACGCCCTGCTCGGCGCCTGGCTCGTCATCGTGATCGCGTTCAGCATCGCGCTCCCCGACACCTACCCGACCCTCGGGAACCTGCAGAACATCCTCGGGTCCCAGTCGGTGCTGCTCATCCTGGCGCTCGGCTTCCTGTTCCCTCTGACCGCGGGTGAGTTCGACCTGTCCGGCGCCTCGACGATGTCGCTCTCCGCCATGACGATCGCCGTCCTCAACGCCAAGATGGACATCCCGCTGCTGCCGGCGATCCTGGTCGGCCTGGCGATCGGCGTGGTCGTCGGCCTGGTGAACGGCCTGCTCACGGTCGCGTTCCGGATCGACTCGTTCATCGTGACGCTCGGCACCTCGACGTTCATGATCGGGATCATCCAGTGGATGAGCGCGTCTTCGTCGGTGACCGGCATCGACCCGGCGCTCGTCCAGGCGACCGTCGGGTGGCGCGGGCTCGCCGGGCTGCCCCTGGCGTTCGTCTACGGCCTGATCGCCACCGTGGTCGTCCTCATCGTCCTCAGCGCCACCCCGGTCGGTCGACGGCTCCTGTTCGTGGGCACCGGTCGCACCGTCGCCGAGCTCTCCGGCCTGAACGTCCGCCGGCTCCGCGTCGGCGCGTTCGTCGGCGCGGGCCTCACCGCCGCGGTGGCCGGGGTCGTCTACGCCGGCACGCTCGGCGGAGCGGACCCCTCGAGCGGGCAGTCGTTCCTGCTCCCCGCGTTCGCCGCCTGCTACCTCGGGGCCACCGCGATCATCCCCGGGCGCTTCAACGCCATCGGCACCTTCATCGCCGTCTACTTCCTGTTCTCCGGCGTCGTCGGGCTCCAGATGCTCGGCGCCGACAACTTCGTCCAGCAGCTCTTCTACGGCGGTGCGCTCATCGTCGCCGTCGCGGTCTCCCAGACGATCCGACGGCACTCCGTCGCGAGCGCCGCCAAGGCCGCCGCCAAGCAGTCCTGACCCTCCTCCACACACAGAAAGCGAGTCCCCCATGGACATCGGAGTCTTCATCCCGATCGGCAGCAACGGCTGGCTCATCTCCACCACCTCGCCGCAGTACAAGCCCTCGTTCGACCTCAACCTCGAGATCGTGCAGAAGGCCGAGTCGTACGGCTTCGACTTCGCCCTGTCGATGATCAAGCTGCGCGGCTTCGGCGGCCCGAGCGGGTTCTGGGACGAGAACCTCGAGTCCTTCACCCTGATGGCCGGCCTCGCTGCCCGGACGGAGCGCATCCGCCTGTTCGCCACCACGGCCGTCCTCACCATCCCGCCGGCGATCGCCGCACGCATGGCCGCCACTATCGACTCGATCTCGCACGGGCGCTTCGGGCTGAACCTCGTCGCCGGGTGGCAGAAGGCGGAGTACGACCAGATGGGGCTCTGGCCGGGCGACGAGGTGCACTTCAAGCGTCGCTACGCCTACCAGACCGAGTACATGCAGGTCATGAAGGAGCTGTGGGAGGACGGCGTCAGCAACTTCCAGGGTGAGTACTTCCAGATGGACGACTGCCGGATGCTGCCGAAGCCGACGTCGCACATCCCGATCGTCTCGGCCGGGCAGTCCTCGCAGGGCATGGCGTTCGCGGCGGAGTACTCGGACTACAACTTCTCGATGGGCGTCGGCGTGAACACCCCGACCGCGTACGCCGAGCAGAACGAGGCGCTCCTCGCTGCGCGGGAGCAGACCGGGCGGGACGTCGGCTCGTACGTGCTGTTCATGGTCATCGCCGACGAGACCGACGAGGCCGCGCAGGAGAAGTGGCAGCGCTACAGCGACGGCGTGGACGTCGAGGCCATCGCCTGGATGACCGGGCAGGCGCTCACCGACACGAACGGTGAGGACGGCAACACGGCGAAGCGGATCTCGCTGCCGGAGGGTGCCGTGAACATGAACATGGGCACGCTCGTCGGCTCCTACGAGCACGTCGCGGCGATGCTCGACGAGGCCGCCGACGTCGCGGGCACGAAGGGCATCATGCTCGTGTTCGACGACTTCCTGCAGGGTATGGACGACTTCGGCACCCGCATCCAGCCGCTCATGCGCACCCGCGAGGGCGTCGTGTCGTCGGCGCCCGCCGTCACCCCGAGCGCGGTCACCGCATGACGGCCGGCAGCACGGCGCCGACCCTCGAGGTCGCGGTCGTCCAGGCCGGGCAGATCCCCGCCGACGGCGACGCCGCGCTCGACGGCCTCATCGCGCTGTTCGAGCAGGCTGCCGAGGGCGCCGACCTCGTCGTGTTCCCCGAGCTCACCACGACTCCCTACTTCTGCGGCGTCCGGAACGACAGCCGCAAGGCCTGGGCGCAGCCCGTGCCCGGTCCGGCGACGGCACGGTTCGCCGAGGCCGCGCGGCGACTCGGCACGGCGGTCGTCTTCGGCCTCTACGAGGACGCCGGCGACGCGCAGTACAACAGCGCGGTGCTCATCGACGCCGACGGCACCCTCGTCCACGGCACCGACGTGCACGGCGACCGCGTGCCGGCGTACCGGAAGACGTCGATCCCGACGAACGCGATCTCCGACGTCGACGAGAAGCACTACTTCGCGCCGGGGTCGGGGCCGGTCGTGTTCGACGCCCTCGGCACCCGCTTCGGCATGCTCATCTGCTACGACCGGAGCTTCCCCGAGTACTGGCTCGCGTCACGGGCCGCGGGTGCCGAGGTGATGCTCGTACTCGTCTCCTCGATGGGGTTCCGCGAGACGCTCTTCACGCAGGAGCTGCAGGTGCGCGCCCTCGAGACGCAGACCTGGGTCGTCGCCCCGAACCGCGGCGGCGAGGAGACCGTGGACGGCAAGACCGTGAGCTACTTCGGCCGCTCGTCGGTCGTGTCGCCCCGCGGCGAGCTCGTGGTCTCCGCCCCGGCGCACGAGGCCGGACCCATCGTCCGGGCGACGCTCGACGTCGCCGAGGTGGCCGCGGCGCGGGAGGACTTCCCGCTCGGGCGCGACCGGCAGCCCGGGGTGTTCCGGTACCTCGCGGACGCCCACGCCGCGGCGGTGCCGGCGTGACGGACGTGTTCGCGGTCGTGCGCGGGACGATCGCGCCCCAGCTGGAGCAGGCGCTGCACGACAGCCGCGCGAACCCGCTCCCGGCCGCCCCGTCGTCCCTGCCGGCGGAGCCCGGGCACAGCCAGGCGCTGTTCACCCGGCTCCTCGCGGCGGCGATCGACGCGGCACCGACGCCGGCAGCACCGGTCGCCCCCGGTCCGGCGTCCACGGTGTCCACGGCCGCGACGGCGTCCGACCCCGCCGCGGCGAGCGTCACCGAGCTGCTCGCGGCCTACCGCGACGGTTCCACCACCCCCGCCGCCGTCGTCGGAGCCCTCGCCCCGCACTGGACGAGCGACGACGTGTGGTCCGACGCCGTCCTCCGCCTGGTCGACGGCGCCGAGCAGGCAGCGGTCGAGTCGACCCGGCGCTGGGCCGCGGGCGAGGCCCGTGCGCTCGAGGGCGTGCCGTTCGCGGTGAAGGACATCATCGACGTCGCCAGCACGGTCGTCACGAGCGGCTCGCTGCAGACCGGTGACCGCGTGGCCCCCGCTGACGCCACCGTGGTCGCCCGGCTCCGTGCTGCCGGGGCGATCCCGGTGTTCACGGCCGCGACGACCGAGTTCGCCTGCGGCGGCCCGCACAACGCCCGGTACGGCGCCGTGCGGAACCCGTGGGACCCCGAGCGCTGGACGGGCGGGTCGTCGACCGGCTCCGGTTCCGCCCTCGCCGCACGCATCGTCCCGCTCGCGCTCGGGTCGGACACCGGCGGATCGATCCGGGTGCCGTCGGCGCTGTGCGGGACGACCGGCATCAAGCCGACGTACGGCCTCGTCCCGCGCACGGGCGTCGCGAGCCTGTCGTGGACGCTCGACCACGTCGGACCGATGGCCCGCACCGCCGAGGACCTCGCGCTCGTGCTCGCCGTGATCGCCGGTGGCGACGGGCAGGACCCCACGACGCACACCGCGGTCCCGCTCGTCGAGGCGGCACCGGGACGGATCGCGGGGATGCGCATCGGCGTGCCCCGGGCCTGGTTCACCGAGCGGGTGGACCGTGCGGTGCTCGACGCGCACGCGGCCGCGGTCGACCGGTTCGCGGCACTCGGGGCCGAGATCGTGCCGATCGAGTTCGACGACCTCGAGGCGATCGACGCCGAGTGCTGGACCGTCTTCTACGGCGAACTCGCGGCCAACCAGGAGGCCAACGCCGCCACCGCCGACCTGTTCGACGCCGGCACCCGTGCGCGGTTCGACGTCGCGTTCACACCGACGGCCGCGGACTACCTCCGGTCCCTCCGACGTCGTCCGCTCGTGCAGGCCGCGATGGTCGCACGGATGGACGAGGCCGGGGTCGACGTCGTCCTCACGCCGGGGATCGGTGCCACGGCGCCCCGACTCGACGACCTCACCATGACGGTCGACGGCGTGCCGTACAACCTGCACGACGTGATCCCCCGGAACACCCGGGTCTTCGACTACGTCGGCTTCCCGGCGCTCATGATGCCCGCCGGGACCGCGCCGGACGGTCTGCCGGTCGGCGTGCAGCTCGTCGCACGCCCCTGGGACGACCGACTCGTCCTGTCCGCCGCCGCCGCGTTCCAGGAGGTCACCGACCACCACCACCGGGTGCCGCCGGCATCCGCCACGAGAGGGTCGACCGATCAGTAACCGCACCACGGACGAGGACGGCGCCCGCCGACGCGCGTGGCAGGTGCTCTGCGCGTCGAGCCTGAGCGTCGTCCTCGTCTTCATCTCCTCGAGCGCCCTGCTCGTCGCGCTCCCCGACGTCAGCCGTGACCTCGACGCCTCCGCCCTGCAGTCCAGCTGGGTCCTGCTCAGCTACATGCTCACCACGACGACGCTCATCCTCGTCTTCGGCCGGATCGCAGACCTCGTCGGGCGTCGCCGTCTGTACATCGCCGGCATCCTCGTCTTCCTCCTCGCGTCGCTGGCGTGCGGTGCAGCACCGGACGCCGCCGTCCTGCTCGCCGCCCGACTCGTGCAGGGCGTGGGTGCGGCGGCCATCGTCACGAACACCACGGCGCTCCTCACCGACGTGTTCCCGGAGTCGATCCTGTCGCTCGGCCTCGGGCTGAACGCCACCGTCGCCGCCGTCGGACAGGTCATCGGTCCGGTCGTCGGCGGCCTCGTCGCGGAGTCGTTCGGCTGGCGGTGGATCTTCCTCGCCGGGGTCCCGATCTCGCTCGCGGGGCTCGTCTGGTCGCTGCGACTCATCCCCCGCACCGCCCGGCCACGCTCCGGCGAACGCCTCGACGTCCCGGGCTCGGTGCTCTCCGTGGCCGCGGTCGGACTGCTGGTCGGTGCGGTGTCGGTCGGCGGTTCCGCGGGCTGGGCCGCCGTCCCGGTGGTCGCGATGGCCTCCGGCGCGGTGCTGCTCGGAGCGGTGTTCGTGTGGACCGAGCGCCGGGTCCCGCACCCGCTCGTCGACCCGGCGATCTTCCGCGACCGGGCGACCATCACGCTGTTCTCGGCCGCCGGCCTGTGCGCGCTGTCGAGCTACGCCCTCGTGCTCCTGGCGTCCCTGTCGTTCCAGGCCGTCTCGGGCAAGGACGCCGTCGAGGCCGCGCTCTGGGTGCTCCCCACCCCGATCGGCACGACCGTGGCCGCGGCGAGCGCCGGGGTCCTCGCCCGCCGGGTGCCCGCGCGCACGCTCTCCACCATCGGCATGCTGCTCATCGCGGTCGGGGCAGCGGTCCTCGCGGGGTCGCTCGCCGACGACGGTGCCTACGCCGTGACGGCCGTCGGACTCGGTGCCGTCGGGGTCGGCACCGGGGTGTTCATGACGCCGAGCACCTCGGCCCTGATGACCCGCGTCCCGGAGCACCGCCGGGGCATCGCGAACGCCATCCGGTCGGCGCTGCAGAACGCGGGCTTCCTGTTCTCCACGGCGCTCGGTCTGGCGATCGCCACGAGCGGGCTCTCCGCCGCGCAGCAGGCCGCGGCGTACGACGGCAGCCTGCTCGGCCTGCCGGCGACCGACGTCCAGGCCTTCGTCGACGGCGTGCGCACCGCCGCGCTCACGTTCGCCGGGTGCGCGGTCGTCGGCGCGCTCATCGTCGCGTTCGGTCCGTTCGGCCCCCCGGACCGCCAGGCCCCGCTCCGACCGGACACGTCCGGCCCGGTGCCCGAGCCGGGGACGAGCGCATGACCGCCACGACGGGCACCGACCGCACGCAGGGGCCGACCGCCGGCCGACGTGCCGGGGTCGCGCCGCGCCTCCAGGCCCCCACCAGCCAGCCCCACGACGGAAGCAGGACCGCATGACCGACGACCACGACGACTACGTCTCGGCCGGCTACACCGGTGCGCTCGAACCGGGCCGACGGGCGGCGCTCGTCGTCGTCGACCCGGTGAACGCCTACGTCGACCCGGCGTGCGGGCTGTACGCCGGCGTCGAGGAACCCGTCGAGCGCATGCGCGAGCTCACGGCCGCGGCCCGGGTGGCCGGTGTGCACGTCGCCGTCACGACGATGGCGCTGTCGGCCGACGGCTCCAACGCGGGGGTGTTCTTCCGGAAGGTGCCGGCCCTCGCGGCGTACCTCCCCGGCACGTCCACCGGCGCGTTCATCGAGGGGCTCGCGCCGGTCGACGGGGACACCCTCGTGCCGAAGCAGTACCCGAGCGCGTTCTTCGGGACCTCGCTGGCCGCCGACCTCGTCGCACGAGGGGTCGACACGCTCTTCATCGCCGGACTCTCGACGAGCGGGTGCATCCGGGCCACCGCGACGGACGCCATGCAGCACGGCTTCGTGCCGATCGTCGTGCGCGAGGCCGTCGGCGACCGACTGCCGAGCGTGCACGAGGCGAACCTGTTCGACATCCAGGCGAAGATCGGCGAGGTGTGGGGCATCGACCGGGTGCTCGCGCTCTGGAGCGCCGCGTGAGCACCGAGGCCCCGGTCCGCGGACGGCCCCGGAACGCCGCGGTCGACGAGGCCGTGTACACGGCGTGCATCGCGATCCTCGCCGAGGGCGACCCCCGCGCGTTCACGATCAGGGCGGTCGCCGACGCCGCCGGGGTGGGGGCGGCGACGATCTACCGGCGCTGGTCCAGTCGCGACGTGCTCCTCACCGAGACCGTCATCCGCCTGATGGAGGAGTCGATCCCGACGATCCTCGACGCCCCGATCGACGAGGGCGTCCTCGGGCTCACCCGCGGCTGGGTGCACGCGCTCGTCGCGACCCCGGTCGGCCGGGCGCTGCCGCTCATCGTGGAGCTCGCCTCGCACGAGCCCCGGGTGGCCGAGGCGGTCGCCGCGTGGCACCTCGACCGACGGGTCCGGGTGAACGCGATGCTCCAGCGGGCGATGGACGCCGGCGACCTGCGGCCCGACGTCGACCTCGGGATCGCCGTCGACCTGCTCGGCGGTCCGACCTTCTACCGCCGGGTGTTCGTGTCCATCGACATCCAGGCACCCGACTACCCGGTGCGCCTCGCACGGGAGTTCCTCCGGTGGGCCGGGTGGACCGGCGACACCACGACCGTGGGGGTGGTCTCGTGACCGACGTCGCACCCGACGACCGACTGGACGGCACCGCGGGACGTCGTCCGGTCCCGCCGTGGACGGACATGGCCATCGGCGACGTCACGCCCGGGCACTGGATCGGCTTCAACCGACGCTCGGACGCCGCCCGGCAGGTGTCCGACCTCATCCGCGCGGACATCGTCGCCGGTCGGTTCACCGGACCGCTGCCGTACGAGTGGGAGCTCCTCGACCTGTACGGCACGACGCGGAACGTCCTGCGCGCGGCGCTGACGCTCCTCAAGGAACAGCGCCTGCTCACCCGGGCACCGCGGTCGGGCACGTTCGGCGTGCGTCCGGTGGCCTCGGTGAGCCTCGCCCGGACCACCGAGGAGGTCACGATCTACGGCGAGAACACCGGCGGCAGCGTGTTCGACTCCCCGCGGCTGAGCATCGTGCACCTGTGCGTCCAGCTCGTGCCGGCGCCCGAGACCGTCCGGCGGAACCTCGAGATGGACGGCAGCGCCGCGTACTTCGTCGAGAGCCTCATCTCGTTCGACGGGGAGCCGAGCCGGGTGCGGACGAGCTGGGTGCCGCAGGAGCGGTTCCCGGACCTCGTGTCGGAGCCGCTCACCGAGTACGTGCCGGACGTGCTCGTGCGGCGGGTCGGGCAGCGGCCGGTCGCTCGTCGACTGCTGCTCAGCACGGTGAACGCCGACCAGTGGAGCGCGGACCTGCTCGACATCGATCCGGGGCAGGCGATCTTCCACATCGAGCGGCTGATGTGCCTGGCCGACGGGACCCCGGTGGAGTACGGGTTCTCGCGGTACCGGGGCGACCGGGCGGTGATCGACTCCCGCATCGTGTGAGCCTCGACGCCGTCAGAGGAGCCCGAACACCGCCTGCGCGCCGAGGCTCGTCCCCGCCACGAGCACCCACAGCGCGATCCCGAGCAGCATCGGTCGGAACCCCGCCCGCCGGAGCGCGCCGAAGTCCGTCGAGACCCCGATCGCGGCGAGCGCCACCGTGATGAGGAACGTCGCGGCGGTGGAGAACCCCGGGGCCGCTGCGGCCGGCAGGACCCCGAGGGTGCGGAGGAGCACGACCACGAGGAACCCGACCAGGAACCACGGGACCAACCGGAACACGCGGACGCCCCCGGCGCGACCGGACCCGTCGTCGGTGGTGGGCTGCGCGCGGGAGGTGCGCCGCGCCTCCAGGCCGGCCAGCCCCACGACGATCGGGATGATCATGAGCGTCCGGACCAGCTTCACGACCACCGCCGTGTCGGTCGCCTGCCGACCGTAGACGGTCGCGGTGGCGACCACCGACGAGGTGTCGTTCACCGCGGTGCCGGCGAAGACGCCGAACGCGTGCTGCGAGAGCCCCAGTGCGTGGCCGACGAGGGGGAAGACGAAGACGGCGGCGATGTTGCACAGGAAGATCGTCGACATCGCGTAGGCGACGTCCGCGCTGACCGCGCCGATCACGGGCGTGACGGCCGCGATCGCCGAGGCGCCGCAGATCCCCGTCCCGACGCCGATGAGCGTGCGGAGGGCACTCGAGACCCGGAGCAGCCGACCGATCCCCCACGCTGCGACGAGGCACACGACGAGGGTCGTCAGCATCACGGGCAGCGTCTCGCCGCCGATGCGGAGCACCTCGGCGATCGAGAGCTGGGCGCCGAGCAGGACGACGGCGAACTGCAGGACCCGGCTCGAGGCGAACTTCACGCCGGGCTGCAGCAGGCCGAGATCACCGCCCGAGCCCGCACCGGTGCCCTCGTGGTGTCGTCGTCGGCGGACGAGCCACCCGACCAGGGCGCCGAGCACGACCGCGGGGACCGGGCCGCCGACGACCGGGACCTCGCGGCCGACGACGGTGGCGGCGAGCCCGATCACGAGGGCGAGCGCGACACCCGGCCAGGCGGTGCGGAGGAACGGCATGGCGTCCAGCATGACAGGCCCACGGCGGGCGGCGGACGGCAGCCGGCGTGCGGCGTCGCGGCGTCGCGGCTCAGCCGGCCGGCGGCACCTGCCCCGTCATGACCACGCGCCCGGCAGCGTCGTCCCACCGGAACGTCGCGTCCGTCCGACCGCTCGCGTCCGCCGTCGACTCGTCCGGCTTCGCGTAGCGGTAGGCCACCGCGATCGTCGACGGGTCGGTCCGGCTGATGTCCGGGACGAAGCCGTACTGCTCCTTCGTGGCCGTGCCGAGGTACCGGCCGTCGTGGAAGAGCAGGATCGCGACGGGCGAGCTGCCGGTCGCGAGGTCCAGGCTCACCGTGACCCAGGACAGCGGGGCGCACGCCTCGTACCCGGACGTGTCGGCCCGTGCGGCGTCCCACTTCGCGTCCTCGAGCCCGGCCGGCAGCGGCAGGTCGGCGATCGGCTGGGCGGCGGCCTCGGCACCGCTCGACGGGCCGCACGTCGGCGTGGGGGTCGGGGTCGACGTCGGGGTCGGGGTCGGGCTCTCGGCGACCGCAGTCGGCGTGGCGGTCACGGTGCGGGTGGCGGTGGCGGTGGCGGTGGGGCCGGCGGTCGTCCCGCCGCTGCACCCGGTCAGGGCAACGGCCAGGACGGCGGCGAACAGGATCCCCCCGGTGGTGTTCACGGTGCGCATCCGGACAGGTTCCTCCTCGCCCTGCACAGAGTTCTCGGCGTATTCTTGGTTTCGGAAGCAACGACGATTCCGGCCATGCCTCGTCGTGTCGCGTTCCCCGACCTCGACGGGCCCCGACCCGACCAAGAGCCCTCGTGTCTGAACACCTCATCGAGTACGTCGCCCGTGACCGAACGGGCATCACCGCCGTCGTGACGACCACCAGCGTCATCGACGTCGACACCGTGATCAAGCACATCCACGCCGGGCACGCCGGGTACTACGTCGCGGCCGACTCGTGGAAGCGCACGCCGGTTCGGAGCCTGTCGTTCCTCGGCGGCGCGTACCTGTTCGCGAACTGGGACGGCTCGAAGCGGAACATGCTGCACGATCTCGCGCTCCGCGCTCCGACCCGCTCCATCGAGACGAAGCCGGTGGCGCGGCGCCCGCGGTTCTCGCGGGTGCTCGACGCGATCCTCGGCCGGCGGCGGTCCCACCGGCACTGACCGCACCGACTGACGTCCGAGCAGGATGGGACCGTGCAGGACGTGACGGACGGGTGGGTGCGACGGCTCCGTGACGGGACCGCGCCGCGGCAGTGGCCGATCCACCTGACTGCGGC
The DNA here is from genome assembly GCF_044745045.1 of Curtobacterium sp. NPDC087082. NCBI lineage: Bacteria > Bacillati > Actinomycetota > Actinomycetes > Micrococcales > Microbacteriaceae > Curtobacterium > Curtobacterium sp. NPDC087082. The sequence goes on from NZ_JBIUZN010000007.1 coordinate 29,523, forward strand.
GGTCCTGGTGCTGGGTGCACCGGCACTCATCGTCGCGGAGTTCGGCTCGCCGGCCTTCGTCGAGCAGATGGACCGCAGCAGTCGCGTGGGCAGCGTCGTCCTCGTCGAGCTGTTCCTGACCGTCGTCGGCATCGTGATGTCGGTCGGCACCTGGTGGAGCGGACGTCGTGACCGACGGACACTCGCCCGCATCCGCGCGGGCGGTCGCGAACCCGCGTTCTTCCTGCCCGTGCTGACGAAGAGCATCCGGACCTCCGAGGACCTCCCGCGTCCCCGTCCCGAGGTGTGGACGCTCGATCGTGCCGGCATGCACGGATGGGCGCCGGACCGGGAGGCGCCGGTGATCGATCTGCCCTGGTCGCGGATCCGGACGATCGACCTCGCGACGAAGGACGCACGCGGCTCCCGCGTGGACTACGCGCTCTGGTTCGACCTCGTCGGTGGAGGCGAGCTCGTCCTGCCGCCGCGGACGGCCCTCGGCCGCCCGTTCGAGGTGGGACCCGGCGGTCTGGAGACGCTCCTGCCGGTGCTGCGGTCGCTGCGGCGCGAGCTGGTGGACTGACGGACGGGAGGCACGGTGCGGGCCCGCCCCGCGCCTCCCGTCCGCCGCCGGTGCGCGAGATCAGTCGTCGTCGCGGCGACGCGACCGCGTCCGCCGGAACCGCTTGCCGGTCTCCTCGTCGACCGCGATGCTGCCCGTCGGCAGGTTCGAGAAGTCGGGCGCGATGACGGTCGGCTCCGGGACGCCACCCGTGCCGTCGAGGACGAGGATGTTGCTCGTGCTCGTGAGCGTCCGCCCCCGGAAGAAGTCCGGGGACCGCAGCCACCAGACGACCATCAGCACGACACCGATGAGGATCGCGCCGACGCCCACCACGGCGACCGCTCCGATGCCGAGGATCGTGACGTCCTTCCCGTCGTCGCCCTGCAGCCAGTCGGGTTGGGCGAACTGCACGAGTCCGTAGACGAACGTCACCGCGAGCGTCAGGCCGCCGAGCAACGGGACGAGCCCTCGCATGACGAAGTTCCGCACGGTGCTGAAGAGTGTCCGTCGGTAGACCCAGACGCACGCGAAGCCGGTCAGCCCGTAGTAGAACGCGATCATCAGGCCGACGGAACCGATCAGGGCGGTGAGGAGGTTCGTCGAGATCACGGTGAACAGCACGTAGAAGCCGATCGACGCGATGCCCATCCCGATGGTCGACCAGGTCGGCGTGAGGAAGCGCCGGTGGATCCGGGCGAAGTGCGACGGCAGGGCCTTGTAGACCGCCATCGAGAGCGAGGTCCGGGCGGTCGGCATGATCGTGGTCTGCGTCGAGGCGGACGCCGAGGTGAGGATCGAGAACGACAGCAGGGCCATCGCCGCGTGCCCGAGGAACGAGTTGCCGAAGAGCGCCGGGCCGATCGCCGAGAACACGTCGTCCGCGTTGCCCTGCGCCCCGAGGCCGATGCCCTTCGTCCCGACGCCGGCGAACGCGATCGCCGCGATCGACACGAGGGCGTAGATGACGAGGAGCAGGACCGTGCTGATGACGGCTGCACGGCCAGGGGTCTTCTCGGGGTCCTTCGTCTCCTCGTTGAGCGAGACGGCGGTGTCCCAGCCCCAGTAGATGAAGATCGCCGTGAGCATGGCGGGGGCGATGACCGACCCGAAGTCCATGCCGCTCGGCCACAGCCACGACAGCGAGGGTGTGATCGAGCCCTCGACGCCGTTGCCGGTGCCGACCCGCACGAGCGCGACGGCAGCGAACATCACGAGCACGAGCACCTCGATGCCGAGCAGGACGTACTGCAGCCGGGCCGACACCTCGACGCCGACGTAGCAGATGAAGGTCATCACGGCGATCCAGGCCACCCCGGCGACGGTCGACCAGAGCGTGCTGTTCCCGAGGGCGCTGATCGCCGGGTCGTTCGTGAGGACGCCGACGAAGGAGTACCCGTACGAGCCGGCGATCTGGGCGAGGTTCGCCATCACGATGACGTCCGCGGCGATGATCCCCCACCCGCCGAGCCACCCCGTCACGGAACCGAACGCCCGGGTCGCCCAGGTGAACGTCGTGCCGCAGTCGGGGTCCTCGCGGTTGAGCTCCTGGTAGGCCACCGCGATCATCCACATCGGGATGAACGCGAGCAGCATGATCGCCGGGGCCTTCACCCCGGCGAGGAGCGCTCCCCCACTGGCCACGACCAACCCGAGGCTCGCGGCCAGGCTGTAGGCGGGCGCGGTGGACGAGATGCCCATGACGACGCTGCCGACCAGGCCGATGGCCCCCGGTCGCAGTCCCTTCTCCGTGCCGACGGTCTCGGTCGACACCGTCACGACCCGTTCGTCTCGCATGACCACCACGCTCTCTCGATGGCGAGCGACGGAAACCGTCGCCGTAACTCCACGACTCTGTGGATACGAGCACTGAAACTAGACCTCAGCAACGATTTCCGCACCTGGCTGTGTCAATCTTGATCCAGTCCCGAGAGGAGCACCAGCATGGAGGACGCGGACGTCGTCGTGATCGGTGCGGGCGTGGCGGGGCTCGCGGCCGCACGGGTGCTCGCCGGGGCCGGGCGCCGGGTCGTCGTGCTCGAGGGCCGGGACCGGATCGGCGGTCGGGTCCACACCGACCGGACCGACGGGCACGTGACGGACCTCGGCGCCTCGTGGATCCACGGCGTCGAGGACAACGCCGTGGCCGACGCCGTCGCCGCGTTCGGCATCCGCACGGTCGAGTTCACCGTCGGCGGGTACCAGGTCGACAGCCGGCCGATCGGGTACCACGGGCCCGACGGTCGTCGGCTCGAGGCCGGTGCAGCCGCCCGGTTCGCCGACGACGTACGCACGGTCGACCGCGCCCTGGCCGACGAGGTCGAGCGATCGGCGCCGCTCGACAGCTACCGCGACGTGGTCGCCCGGGCCGTCGCGGCGCAGGGCTGGGACGCCGAGCGGGCGGAACGGGTCAGCGAGCACCTCGAGCACCGGAGCGAGGAGCAGTACGGGGTCGCGAGCGACGAGCTCGCCGCGCACGGGCTCGACGACGACACGATCGCGGGCGACGAGGTGGTGTTCCCGGACGGCTACGACGCCCTGCCCGCACACCTCGCCGCGGGGCTCGACGTCCGGCTCGGGCACGTCGTCGAGCGCATCGACCATGGGGACGGCGGGGTGGTGGTCACGAGCAGCCGCGGCCCGTTCCACGCCGAGGCCGCCGTCGTCACGGTGCCCGTCGGGGTGCTGCAGGCCGGCGACCTCGTGATCGAGCCACCGCTGCCCGCACGGCACCGGCAGGCACTCGGACGGCTGCGGATGAACGCCTTCGAGAAGGTCGTCCTGCGGTTCCCGGAACGGTTCTGGGACGCCGACGTCTACGCGGTCCGGCAGCTCGGTCCGGCCGGACGGTGGTGGCACTCCTGGTACGACCTGACGCGGCTCGACGGGGTGCCGACGCTGCTCACCTTCGCGGCCGGTCCGGCAGCGCGGGCGATCCGGGACTGGAACGAGGAGCGGGTCGCGGACTCGGTGCTCGAGCAGCTCCGGCGACTGTACGGCGACGCGGTGGGGACGCCGACGTCGGTGCTCGTGACGGCGTGGCAGGACGACCCGTTCGCCCGGGGCTCGTACGCGCACATGCTGCCGGGGTCGACGACGAGCGACCACGACGACCTCGCGGTGCCGATCGCGAGGCGCGTGCACCTGGCGGGCGAGGCGACGTGGACCGACGACCCCGCGACCGTGGCCGGCGCGCTGTACTCGGGGCACCGTGCGGCGGTCGCGGTGCTCGGCCACGAGGTGCCGATCGACCGGGTCTGGACGGGCACACCCGCCGGGTGACCTGTGCGAGGATCGTCGAACACGCCGGCACGAGGGGTCCGGCACGAGGGGGAGAGCATGCTCGCGAGCGATGTGGCGAACGCGAAGTTCGCACCGACGAAGTGGCGCGAAGGGTACGACCAGCGCGAGGTCGACGACTTCCTCGACCGGGTCCGGGCGACCCTGGCCGGGTACGAGGCCGGACGTCCGGTCGACCCGCTGACGCCCGAGGACGTCACCCTGGCGCGCTTCCAGCCGACCAAGTTCCGCGAGGGCTACCGCCAGGACGAGGTCGGCGACTTCCTCGACCGCGTGGTGGTCGCGCTGCGGCAGCACGCCACGCGCCGCTGACCGGCCCCGTCAGGCGCTGACCGGCCCGGTCAGGCGCTGACCGCGCCCGCGGCCTCCCCGATCCGCAGCCCGGTCGCCACGAGCCGCGCGACCGCCGGCGTCTCCCGCCCGACCGGCCACCCGAGCACCGTCGTCGCGAGGGGTGCGTCGAGCACCGGCACCGCGACGTGCTCGGGCCACTGCCAGGCCCGGCTCGAGCGCGGGATCACGAGCAGCGTCCGACCGAGCGCCACCAGCTGCGCCAGCTGCGACTGCGAGTGCACCTCCGGCCCCGGTCCCGGCGGGTAGGTCCAGTCGGCGAGCGGCCACCGCGCCATCGGCAGGTCGGGGACCGACGACACCTCGGCCATCGTGAGGGACCGGCGGTCGGCGAGCGGGTGGGAGGCGGGGACGATCGCGACCTGCGGCTCGGAGTACAGGTCGACCGACTCGATCCCGGTGAAGTCGTCGAACGGCCGGTGCATGACCGCCACGTCCGCCGTGCCGTCGAGGAGGAGTCCCGCCTGCTCACCGATCTCGCAGAGCACCACGTCGACCGGCACGTCCTCGGGGGCGGCGTCGAGCAGGGCCTGCAGGAACTCGTGCGACGACCCGGCCTTCGTCGCGAGGACGAGCCGCTGCTCCGGTGACCCCGCGCGTCGGGTCCGCCGGACGGCAGCGCGCACGGCGTCGAGGGCGGCCGGGGCTTCGCGGAGGAGCGCCGACCCCGCGTCGGTGAGGGTCACGCCGCGACGGTCACGGTCGAAGAGCCGGACGCCGATCCGCTCCTCGAGCTGCCGGATCGCCCGCGACAACGGCGGCTGCGCCATCCCGAGCCGGAGCGCCGCGCGGCCGAAGTGCAGTTCCTCGGCGACGGCGACGAAGTACCGGAGCTCGCGCGTCTCGACATCGTCCACGACCGGCAGCCTACGCCGGCCGATACCCGGCGAGTATCACCACCCACCCGATCGGTGTTGGACGCGGGAACCACCCCGGACCGACGATCGAGCACATGGACGACAAGACGACCGCGCTGGTGACCGGCGCGAACAAGGGCATCGGGTACGCGATCGCCGAGCAGCTGGGTGCGACGGGGATGCGCGTGCTCGTCGGGGCACGGAGCGACACCGGTCGCGAGGAAGCGGTGGAACGACTGCGGGCGAGCGGGGTCGACGCCCACGGGGTCCGGCTCGACGTGACGAGCGACGAGAGCGTGGCGGACGCTGCGGCAGAGGTCGAGGAGCGCTTCGGCCGACTCGACGTCCTCGTGAACAACGCCGGGATCTCGGGACCGTTCGACCCGGTGACGTGGACGCAGGATCCGACGACGCTCGACCTCGACGTCGTCCGGCAGGTCGTCGACGTCAACGTCTACGGCGTCGTCCGCGTGACGAACGCGATGCTGCCGCTACTGCGCCGCTCCCCCGCGCCGCGCATCGTGAACGCGTCGAGCAGCATGGGGTCCCTCGGCCGCCAGCCGGGTCCGGTGATGGCCGCGTACGCCCCGTCGAAGACGTTCCTCAACGGCATCACGACCCAGTACGCGAGGGCGTTCGCGGACACCCCGGTCATCGTCAACGCTGCATGCCCGGGGCTCGTCGCGACGGACTTCAACGGCTTCAGCGGCGACCGCTCGGCCGCGCAGGGCGCGGCGACCGCGGTGCGGCTCGCGACGCTGCCGGACGACGGCCCGCGGGGTGGCTTCTTCGAGGACGCGGGCGTCGTCCCCTGGTGACCACGGACACGACGGGAGGCCCTGCGCACGTTCCGCACGAGGCGGACGTGGGCAGGGCCTCCTGTCTGGTGCCACGGCCGTCAGACCGCGGCCGGCGCCGTCTCGAGCGTGGCAGCGAACGGGTCGAAGTCCTCCGGCAGGGACGCGATCGCCCCGACGGTGGACTCGACCTCGACGAACGACCGCCGCTCGATGGACTCCTCCACCGCGACCATCGCGTCGAGCACGTGGTACCCGACGGCACCGGTCGCGATGTGCGAACCGCCGCCGCGGATGGCCCGCGCCATGTCGAGCACACCGAGGCCCCGGCCGACCGTCGGCTCCTCGTCGAGGAGCGTCTCCCACTCCTGTTCGAACGGCCACGAGGCACCGACGGGGATCGGTCGGGCGATCCGGATCGGGTGGCCGCCGCCGAACGTGTTCGGGTCGGGCAGGACGATCGTGCCCTCGGTGCCGTTGACCTCGAAGACGCCGTGCCGGAACAGCGGGGTGTCGAACGACAGCAGTGACTGCGCGTTGCCACCCTGCTCGAACGACGACAGGACGGACACGTGGGTGGGCACCTCGACGGGGAACGACTGGCCCGCGTTCGGCCCGACGACGAGCTCTCGGGTCTCGCGGGACCGCGACCCGGTCGCGACGACGGAGTCGATCGGCCCGAGCAGGTGCACGAGCGCCGTGAAGTAGTACGGGCCGATGTCGAACAGCGGGCCGGCGCCCTTGGCGTAGAGGAACGACGCGTTCGGGTGGAAGACGTCCGGCCCCTGCCACTGCATGCTCGTGACCGCGGTCAGCGGCGTGCCGATCGCACCGGCCTCGATCGCCCGCTTGGCGGTCTGCCACCCCGGGCCGAGCACGGTGTCGGGCGCGATGCCGAGCTTGAGCCCGAGCTCGTCGGCGAGGGCGACCAGGCCGGCCGCGGACTCGCGGTCGACCCCGATCGGCTTCTCGCTCCACACGTGCTTGCCCGCGCGGAGGGCGTCCGTGGACACCGCCACGTGCGTGGCCGGGAGCGTCAGGTTGATGACGATCTCGACGTCGGGGTCGGCGAGGACCGACGCACCGTCGCCGGAGGCTGCGACGCCCCACTTCGCCGCCGACGCCGCAGCACGCTCCGTGTCGATGTCGCCGATCCGGACGACCTCGACGTCGGGGAAGGTCGTGAGGTTCGCGAGGTACTGCTCGCTGATCATGCCGGCGCCGATGAAGCCGATGCCGACCTTGCCCGTGCGGGTCATGCGGACACCGCCGATCCGCTCGGTGCGAGCTGCGCTGCGAGCCACTCGTACGACTGGGCGACCCCGTCGAAGACGTCCCCCGCGAACCCGTCGAACTCGATCACGGCGTACTCGAGGGCCGTCGCGGCACGCAGCGCCTCGGCGAGCCGGACGTCGCCCTGGCCGGCCGGGGTCTGGTCGGTGGGGATCGTCGCGGTGGAGATGTCGTCGCGCATGGGGCCGTCCTTGACGTGCACGGCGACGATGCGGTCACCGAGCTCCTCGATGAACGGCACGAGGTCGATGCCCGCGGCGGAGGCCCAGTACAGGTCGAGCTCGAGCACCACGCCCGGGTCGAGCAGCGAGGCGAGCACCTGCAGTGCGGGCCGGCCGTCGATCTGCGGTCGGAGCTCGTGGTCGTGGTTGTGGTAGCCGACACGGAGGCCGTGCTCGGCCGCCTCGGCAGCGGCGGCGTTGAGTCGGGCCGCGACCCGCTCGACGCCCTCGCGGGTGGTCCAGTGGTCGGGGCCGACGAACGGGTCGATGACGATCTCGAGGCCGAGCTCCTTCGCCGCGGCGAAGGTGTCGGCGTGCGACGGCGCGGTCATCACGGAGCCGTCGGGCAGCGGGATGGTCTCCTCGACGAGGAAGGCGTGGCCGGTCTTCGCGGTGATGCCGTGGGCGTCGAACGCTTCCTTGAGCTGCGCTGCTCGGTCGACGAACGCGAACGCCTCGACGGTGTCGAAGCCGATGTCGGCGAGGCGGCGGACGCCGCCGTCGAGGTCGGGCTCCAGCGCGGCGTTCACCGTGTAGAGCTGCAGGGAGATGGCGGGTGCCATGGCTGGTCCTTTCAGGGAGGCTTGCGGTGTGTGCGGTGACCGCCTGGAGGCGCGACTCGCCTTCGTGAGTCGGGTCGCGCCTCCAGGACCGTGCGCTGGTGCGCCGTCTACCGGACCGACTTGATGGGGAAGATCACGAGTGCGCCGAGGATCACCGCGACACCCGCGCCCCAGAGCATGAGCGTGTAGTTCTGACCGCCCCCGACGCCGAGGAGGAAGAGGCCGACGGCCGGGGCGAGCGACTGCGGCAGCGCGTTCGCGATGTTGATCACGCCGAGGTCCTTGCCGGGGCGCTCCGGGTCGGGCAGCACGTCGACGATGAGGGCGGTGTCGATGGCGGAGTAGATGCCGAAGGCGAAGCCCATCACGATCTCGGCGAAGTAGAACCCGCCGACCGTGTCCACGTGCGCCAGGATCACCAGGCCGACGGCGGTGAGGGCCGTGGAGCTCCACACGAAGACCTTGCGGCGGCCGACGCGGTCGGACACCCACCCGGAGAGCGCGGCGCTGACCAGCAGGGCGACGGTGTAGAGGAGCACACCGAACGCGACGATGCCGACGGCCTCCTTCTGCGGGAGGCCGATGCGGTCCTCCATGTACAGCAGGCGGTAGGTCGTGAACATGAACGTGCCGAAGGTGATGAGGAAGCGCCCCCACCAGGCGAGCCCGAAGTCGCGGTGCTTGATCGGGTTGGTCCAGAACGACGAGATGAGGTTGACCCAGCTGAACGGCTTGATCGGCGTCGTCGGCAGCTCGTCGCGGGCCACGAACGAGTAGACGAGGATCGCGATGATCGCGATGATGCCCGGGACGATGAAGAGCATCGGCAGGTTGCCGACCAGGTAGACGGCCAGGTACAGACCGGCGAGGATCGCGGTGTTCTGCGCGAGCGCGATGACGCTCGAGGCCTTGCCGCGCTGGAACTCCGGCACGTTGTCGGCGAAGCTCGCGGTCAGGGTGGCGAGGACCGCGTTGGCGGTGACCTGCGCGAGGACCCACGCCAGGGTGAGCTGCAGGACGTTCGGCGAGAACGCGAGCCAGGCGAGCGCACCGACGAAGACGATGACGCCGCCGACCATCCACGGCCGACGACGACCCCAGCGGGTGCGGGTGCGGTCCGAGATCGCGCCGAAGAGCGGGTTCGCGAGCAGGGCACCGATCGCGCCGAACGGCAGGACCGAACCGACGATCGTCTCGGGGTTCGACGGGTTGAGCTCGGTCGCCTTGATCGACATGCTCACGAAGACCGGCGTGAGCAGGGCGACGAAGAGGCCGAACTGGGCGAAGCTGAGGCCCCAGAGGTAGCCGCGGCCGACCCGCATCGTGCTGACGGACTGCGTGATGCCCTCGACCGAGAACGCTCGGGACGCTGCGGCGTCCGTGGCGGTGGCGCCGGCGGCTGCGGTGACCGCGGGGGATGCGGTTCCGGCGATGCCGCGAGTGGGTTCTTCCTTCGACGTCGGTGTCGACATGACTCCTCCTCGAGTCATAGGGGGCTTCGGGGCCCGCTGAATCCCTAGTGCTACTAGGTGATCGGGACAGTAGCACTCAAAACCTCCGACCGGAAGTTTTTGTTCCGGTACTTTGCGCGAGCACTTCGGCGGCTCATGGCTGCCGGTAGGTTGGTCCGGGTGACCTCCAACGATGGAACCGGCAGCCGCGGGCCGTACGCCAAGGGCGTGCAGCGCCGGCAGGAGATCCTCGACCAGACGCTCGAGGTCGTCGCCTCCCGTGGCATCGACGGGACCTCGCTCCGGGCCATCGGCGAGGCGATCGGCATCTCGCACGCCGCACTCCGGCACTACTTCTCGTCGCGCGAGGCCCTGCTCGTCGAGGTGTTGCGGGAGCGTGACGACGCGTCGAACCGGGCGTTGGGCGACACCGGCGGCGTGTTCCCCCGGCTCGAGTTCGTCGCCCACCGGAACGTCAGCGAGCCGGCCCTGGTGACGCTCTACACGACGCTGCTCGGCGCCTCGGTGGAGGCGGGGAACGAGACCGCGCGGTCGTACTTCGCGGCGCGGTTCGCCACGGCGCGCGCTGATCTGGCGCAGCAACTGCGCGACGAGCTCGTCGCCACCGGTCGGCACAGCGATGCGGACCTCGACCAGGTCGCGTCGCTGATCATCGCGGCGTTCGACGGGTTGCAGGTGCAGTGGTTGCTCGACCGCGACGTGGACATCGCGGGGACGCTGCGGTTGTTGGAGCGAGTGCTCTAGCCTCCGAGCTCGCCGTCCGGTGCCGCCCGCGCCTCGGGCCGTCAGTCGAGGCGGACCTCGGCGACACCGCTCCCCCGGCACTGCAGGGGTGCGCCGAAGCCGTGGTCCGTCCAGGCCAGTTCGACCCCGCGCTCGTCGAGCCGCGCACCGTCGGCGCCGAAGAGCGCCACACGGCCGCGTTCGTCCTGCGTCTGCTCGACCGGGACCGTCCAGGTCGCGACGTCGACCTCGGACGTCGCCGACTCCTGCTCAGGCGTGCAGTCGGTCCCGATGCACACCGCGACCGACTCGACGGCGTCCGCGAGGTGCTCGGGCACGACGACGTTCACCGTGTTGCCCTGCCCGGAGTCGGCGCAGGCGGACCCGGGCGACGAGCACCCGGCGAGCGCCAGGGCCAGCCCGACCCCGATCGTGGCGGTGACGAGTGTCCTCACGCCGTGCCGTCGTCCTCCTCGGGGTTGAAGTGCGAATCGTCGCCCACGTGTCCGGCGGCGAGGCCGTCGGGCTCGTTGGGGATCGTGCCGTCCTCGCCGAGGCCGTCCGGCTTCGGCGTGCCCTCGGGGTCGTTCTTCGGTGCGGTGCCGTCGGTGTCGCTCATGGTCTGCTCCCGTGCAGTGTCGGTTCGGGACCGCCGTGGTCCCGGTGGTGCTGACTCGGAACGTACGGGTCGTGCCTCGGAGATCCCCCCGGGGGCGCACCTTCCGGATGTTCCGCCTCGCGGCGCAGCACCTAGGCTGACGACGTGAACCCGGCGCGTCAGCAGCTCTCCGCGCTCGTCGGTCCCGGTGCCGCCCCGCTCGTCACGGGCATGCCGGTGGCCAGTGCCTCCCGCAACGCGGCCGTCCTCATCCTGTTCGGCGAACTCGACGACGTCCCGAGCGACCGCCCGGCCGCCGGCACCGACGTCTCGCGGGACCTCGACGTCCTGCTCCTCGCACGGGCCACCACGCTCCGCGCCCACCCCGGCGAGATCGCGTTCCCCGGCGGCCGGGTCGACCCCGGTGACACGGACGCGACCGCCGCGGCACTCCGTGAAGCCCGCGAGGAGACCGGCATCGACACCGCGGGCGTGGACGTCCTCGGCACGATCGCCCCGGTGCCGCTCGCGTTCTCGCGGCACCTCGTCACGCCGGTGCTCGGGTGGTGGCGCGACTCCTCGCCCGTCCGGGTCGTCGACGAGGCCGAGTCCGCCGCGGTGTTCCGGGCGCCGGTGGCCGACCTGCTCGACCCCGCCCACCGCGGCGTGACGGTGATCCGCCGCGGTGGGCAGGAGTGGCGCGGCCCGGCGTTCACGATCGACTCCGGCCCCGAGCAGCACGTCGTCTGGGGCTTCACCGCGATGCTCCTCGACGCCCTGTTCGACCGCCTCGGCTGGGCCGAGCCGTGGGACGAGCACCACGAGATCCCCCTGCCGGGCTCGCGCCCCTGAACGTCGCCGTCCCGTACTGTTCGACTGTGCGTACCGGTCCAGCTGATTGGTTCCTCTCCCGCGACGAGCGAGGCAACCTCGCCACCGGCGTGCACGCGGGACACCCCGACGACGACACGGACCGGAACCGGCCCGACGCCGAGGGGGACACCGGCGCCGACGCGGCACCGTGGTCGGAGGGCAACCACGTCCGGCCGCTCGTGCACGGCGCCGCCTACTTCGACCGCATCCACGCGGAACTGACCGCCCTCCGCCCCGGTGACCGCGTCTGGTTCACCGACTGGCGCGGCGACGCCGACGAGCGGTTGCTGCCGGACGGCCCGACGATCGGGGACCTGCTGGCGGACCGCGCACGAGCGGGCATCGAGGTGCGCGGGCTCATCTGGCGGTCCCACGGCGAGCGCGTCTCGGCGTCGATCAGCGCCCGGTCGAACGAGCTGCTGGGCCGGAAGATCAACGACGCCGGCGGCCAGGTACTGCTCGACCAGCGCGTCCGGGTGTTCGGCTCGCACCACCAGAAGTTCTTCGTCATCCAGCACCGCGACGACCCCTCGCGCGACGTCGCGTTCGTCGGCGGGATCGACCTCTGCCACAGCCGTCGCGACGACGCCGCGCACGAGGGCGATCCGCAGCCCGTCTCGATCGACGCCCGCTACGGGGAACGCCCGGCCTGGCACGACGCGTCGATGGAGCTCCGCGGGCCGGTCGTCGCGGACGTGCTCGCCGTGTTCGCCGAGCGCTGGGACGACCCGCTCCCCCTCGACCGCAGCCTGCCGTACCGGATGCTGCTGCAACGCCTCGTCCACATGCCGCGCCGCCCCGAGCCCCTGCCCGAACGCACGGCGCCACCACCAGCGGCCGGGCACCACGCCGTGCAGCTCCTCCGCACGTACGGGGTGAAGCGCCCGCCGTTCCCGTTCGCGCCCCTGGGTGAGCGGAGCATCGCCCGCGCGTACGGCAAGGCCTTCGCCCGAGCGCGATCGCTGCTCTACATCGAGGACCAGTACCTCTGGTCGCGCGAGGTCGCGACCGGCATCGCCGAGGCCCTCGAACGCAACCGGGAGCTCCGTGTCGTCGTCCTCGTGCCGCGATACCCGAACTCGGACGGGCCGCTCGGCGGTCCCCCGAGCCGGTTCGGCCAGATCGAGGCGCTCCGGACGCTCCGCCGCACCGCACCCGACCGCGTCGGCGCCTTCGACCTCGAGCACGAGGACGGCCGCCCGATCTACATCCACGCCAAGGTCTGCATCGTCGACGACGAGTGGTTCACGATCGGCTCGGACAACTTCAACCGCCGCTCGTGGACGTCCGACAGCGAACTCACGTGCGCCGTCGTGGACACCTCGGACGACGACCGGTCCCTCGCCCGGGACCTCCGCCACGAGCTCTGGGCGGAGCACCTCGCGACGACGCCCGACGACGAGCGGTTCACCGGGTCCGGCGCGGACCTGCTCGCCCTCTGGCGCTCCACGGCACGTGCGCTCGACCACTGGCACGAGGACGGGCAGCCCGGCCCGCGGCCCCCTGGACGCATCCGCCAGCACGAGCCGGAGCCGGTCTCCGCGCTGCAGCGTCTGTGGGCGCGCCCCGCCGCGCGCCTCGCCGTGGACCCCGACGGCCGACCGCGCCGGTTGCGCGGCTCGACACACTTCTGACGGGAGGCGCGGTGCGGGCCCGACCCGCGCCTCCCGTCCGCCACCAACTTGCGTCCACCGCCCGCGGCCTACGCTGGGTGCATGGGGGCACGCGAGGACTGGTGGGACGATCCCGGCGACGACCTGGTGCTGCACCCGCCGCGAGCCGAGCAGGCGCCGCCACCCCGCGACCCCGGCTCGGTCGACCTCGTCGCCACCGTCCTGCTCCTCGGCGCGGCCGTCCTGGTGAGCCCGGCGGCGTGGTTCGCCGTCGTCATCGGCCAGCTCGCGTTCACCGGGTGCGCGCAACCGTCGCCGGGGTGCAGCAGCGCTGACGACCCCGGTGCGGCCGTGCGCAACTGGCACCTCGTCCTCACGCTCGTCGTCCTCGTCGCGGGGATCGTCGGTTCGGTCGCGCGCCGTGCCCGACGCCGGACGGGGTGGCCCGTCGCACTCGCGACACTGGTCGGCGTGCTGGTGGTCTTCGCCGGAGCCGTCATCGCGATCCAGGTCGCCAGCGGGGGCAACCTGTTCTAGCGACCCTCGGCCGGGGACCCGCTCGGGATCAGTTGTAGGACGCCAGCCGGTTGGGGGCGGTGTTCCCCGCCGGCGTCGGCACCGCTCCCCCGACCCCGTTGATCACACTCGAGATCGTGCCCGTGTCACCGAGGGACACCGTGACGAGCCCGTGCGCACGGACGCCGGCGGCCTGCGGGACCTCGAACGCCCGGTCGGCGTGCACCGCGGGGTTCGTGTTGAAGAAACAGTAGACACCGCCGCCCCAGATCTCGTGGCTCGTGACGTTCGCGGCGACCTTGTAGGCGGCGTAGCCGGCACCGGTCGGGCTCTGCCACGACGCGTTGTCCGGCACGTCGTACGGCATCTCGTTCTGGAAGAAGATCGTCCGTCCGTTGTTGCCGTTCCACTGCACTTCGTACTTCTGGTAGTGCTCGACGAACAGACCGGTCGCGAGGACGTCGTTGCCGTTCACCTCGACGCCGGTCGCGCCGGTGTTGACCGTCCACCCGGTGGCGGCTCCGCCGTGGTCGGCGCGCCAGGCCCAGATGTGGTCGACCAGGGTGTCGTCCGCGTTGACCTGGAGGGTCGTCGTCGCCTTGCCCTGGATGCTCGAACCCACGCGGAAGAAGACGTCCTGGATGCTCTGCGGGTCGGCGGCGTGGTCGACGTGCGAGCCGCTCGTGCCGAGTCGGACCAGCTGGGCGCTGTTCTGCGAACCGGCGTCGACGACGAGGTTCGACACGTTCACGCCGGCGACGTCGGTCGAGGTGAGCACCGCGTTGCCCTGCGTCGGCACGAGCGTCGGGAAGCCGATCCCGGTGACGACCGTGTCGGGACGGGTGACCGCGATGGGAGCGTTCAGCTGGTAGGTGCCCGGTGTGAAGAACAGGTTGAGGCCCTGCGACAGCGCACTGTTGATCGTCGCCGCCGAGTCACCCGGGTGGGCGACGTAGAAGTTGCGCATCGGGATGTCCGTGCCGGCGGTGTTCGGCCAGGTCACGCCCGACGAGTTCTGCCGGAGCGAGGGGACGAACACGTGGTACTTGTCCGACGAGTCGACGTACAGGTACGGCTTCTCGCGGGTCGTCGGCGTGGTGGACAGGGTCGTGTAGCTCTTCGAGAAGTCGTTCGCGGGAGCGCCCTGCACGCCCGAGAACGTCATGTTCCAGTTGCCGCCCTGCCAGGACCCGATCGACGAGTTGCGGGTGTACCACTGCTGCTGCGAGCCGGAGGTCACCGTCCCGTCGACCTTCGTGTCGGCGATGTACCCGCCGGAGGAGTACCCCTGGCCGCCGTCCTGGTTCGAGGGGCCCATCGTGAGGTTCCCCTTGATGTGGACCCGCCGCATCGGGGCGGCCTGGGACACCGCCCAGCGGTCGGTTCCGCCCTCGGGGACGATCGCCACGTTCTCGACCGACCGCCAGAAGTTCTGCGTCGCGTTCTTCTCGTCACCGGCGTTCCACCCGGAGTCGACGTTCACGGCGCCGTTGATGGTCACGTCGTCGGGGTTCTTCCCCAGGCCTGCGACCGTCGTGTAGAAGCCGAGGTTGGCCCACACGCGGCCGTAGCTCCCGGGCTTGAACAGGAAGGCGGAGCGCTGCGTCCCGAACTGCGCGGTCGTGCTCCGGAGCTGTGCGTTGAACGCGGCGTCGACGTCGGCCTGGATCGTCGAGGTCGGCGTCGAGGGGCTGTAGATCTTGACGTTGCTCCCGAAGTCCGGGGTGTCGCTCGTCGTGACCGCCTGGGCGGCGACCGCGGGCAGCAGTGCCCCCACGACACCGGCGCTCAGCGCGATCGCGACGAGGTGCTTCATCCGTCGTTGCATGATGCTCGATTCGTCATCGTGCGGCGTCGTTGCCGCACGCAACAGACGGTAGACCCGACCGTGCCCGGGAGCAGTCCGACGATCGGAGGACCAGGACGTGCCCCGGACAGCCCAGCGTGCGCGTTCGTGCTCGGCCCGCCCGGCGAGCAGCGATGTCAACCGCTGGACTGACGAACCACCCGCCGCGCCCTCCTATCGTTGGACCGCCGCGCAGCGCATCCCTGCGCCGCGGCGGACGAGGGGAGAACGACGTGCTCGAGAACCTGGGCGGCGCACACGTGCTGGTCCTGCTGGTCGTGCTGGCGCTGGACGTACTGGCGCTGGTGCAGGTGTGGCGGGACCGACGTCGGAGCGACCTCGTGAAGATCGTCTGGACCGTCGTGATCGTCGCGGTGCCGGTCATCGGCGTGGTCGGGTGGGCCGTGAACTGGCTCCTCGGGCGTGCGGCCGACCGGTTGAACCGGACGAGCGGTCCGAGCGCCTGACGCGCAGCGTGGTCGAGACGACAGGACCCGGCGGTGTGTCCGGGTGCTGAGCGAGCGACATGCCGAACTGATCGCCGAACTCGAAGCGGCGGCGTCGGACGAGTGGGGTCCGCGGGCACTCCTCGCCTGCCTGCGGAAGCTCCGCGACGGCGGCCCGACCGAAGCGGAGTCCGTGGTCGTCCACGATGCCTGGGCGACCGAGGACGGCTTCCGCGTGGTCTACGACGCTCCGTCGGGCGGCCCGCGCGTCGGCATCGTCCGCGAGCGCTCGACGACGATCGACTGGCTGGACGCCTACACGACCGGCGAGGAAGCCACACCCGAGGAGTTCGGCTGGGAAGTCGCCGATTTCAACATCGGCGAGCCGCTCGGCCGGTGGCTCGACGACCTCGACGTGGACGCCGACGGCCTCGGCTGGTGGGGACACGTCCCGATGCGCCGCGCGGGGCGGCGGCGCTGACCCAGCCGGGTCCGGTCGTCGGCCCGGCAGCCGTGGACGCGACCACGGTTCGACCAGGAGGCGCTGTGCGGCGCCGACCCGCGCCTCCCGACCCACGGTCGCTGCGGTTCAGAGCCGCTTCGCGTACCACCGGTCCGAGTAGGGGTCGTCGGTGAAGGCGGGCACGCGCTCGAACCCGAGCCGCTCGTAGAGCGCACAGGCCTCGGCGAGTTCAGCACGGGTGTCCAGCCGGAGCACGCCGATCCCGCGGTGACGGCACGCCGCCTCGAGCTCGCGCACGAGCCGGGCCGCCGTGCCCCGTCCACGCGCCTCGGGCAGGGTGAAGACCTTCGTGAGTTCGGCGACACCGAGACCGACACCGGCACCGAACCGTGCTCCGGCGCACGCGATCGGTCGTCCCCGCTCGACGGCCACGAGGAACACCCCGGACGCGCCGTGCAGCCCGTCGTACGGCTCGTCGCGCAGCGCCTGGTCGACCTCGTCCTCGGTCGCCGGGCGTCCGTACCAGCGCGACGCGACCTCGGCGAGGTACGTCCGCACGATCCCATCAGCCAGAGGGTCGCCGGGGTGGACGACCTCGACGGCGACGCTCGACCCGTCGCTGATCCGTTCGTCCACGGTCCTCCCTGAAGCTCACTGCGACCGTACCGGTGGAGCGATGTCGAGCGCAGTCCAGCCCTGCAACGGAGGAACCTTGCGCGGTGCGATCAGTTCGGAGCGCGGGGCCGCCGGACGCGCACGTTTCCGCCGCAGATGGGCAACTTTGCGCCCCCCGATCTTCCCTAGGCTCGATGCACCAGCGCACCCGCAGCCAGCCCAACGACGGGAGGTACGACATGTCGCAGTTCGTCCAGGAGTTCTCGAAGGACGCCATCGTCGGAGAACCCGAGGTCGTCGAGGACCGCCTGTCCGTGCGCGAGGTCGCCGCCCACCCGGCCTGGCTCCGGCTGCAGGACGCCGTCACCGCGCTGCAGACCGTCCAGGTGCAGGACGGCTCCGTGCCCGAGCAGGGCGACCACGCTGCCGCGACCGAGCACGTCGCGACGATCGTCCCGGCCATCGCCGAGCTGGCACCGCACTTCCCGCACGACGCGGCCTTCCTCGAGGCCGTGCAGCGCGATTTCACCCGGTGGCGGGACGAGGGGTTCGGGGTCCCCGACTTCCTCGACTCCCTGAACGCGTTCCAGCCGCAGCAGCACCGCGTCGACGGGCTCGGCCACCTCGTCGTGTTCCCGATGGTGACGCAGAACGGCAGCTCCTCGCGGTTCGTCGAAGCCGTCCTGGTCGAGGTCATCTGGCCCGAGTTCATCGCCGAGCTCGAGGCCGGGGACTACGGCAACGCGCTCTTCGTCGCGCTGCGGTTCGTCGACTTCACCCCCGGGTACGACACGAACTCCGCCGTGCTCTTCCCCGAGACCGTCGCGATGCGCGAGCTGCCGACGTTCACGTGGGGCGCGATCTTCCAGGACCGCGAGGCCGCCCGCTACCGCCGGGTCGTCCGCGCAGCCGCCGAGATCACCAAGCTCGACCTCCCTGACGACGCGCGCGCGATGCTCGACGACCAGGAGCTCACCGAGCAGGTCTTCGTGATGTGGGACATCATCCACGACCGGTCGCACATGCGCGGGGACCTGCCGTTCGACCCGTTCATGATCAAGCAGCGGATGCCGTTCTTCCTCTACTCGCTCGAGGAGCTGCGCTGCGACCTCACCGCGTTCCGTGAGTCCGTGCGTCTGGAACGCACCCTCTCGGCGCTGCCGGATGCGAGCCTCCAGGACGCGCAGCGGGCCATCCGTGACCACGCGCGCCTCGTGCAGTACGCCGTCGTGTTCGACCGCATCTTCCGCTTCGCGATCACCGGCAGCCGTGTCCGCAACTACGACGGCCTCGGCGGCCAGCTGCTCTTCGCGTGGATGCACCAGCACGACGTCCTGCACTGGACGGACACGCAGCTCACCATCGACTGGGAGGCCGTCCCGGACGTCATCATCGCCCTCAGCGACGAGATCAACGAGCTGTACCGGCGCTCGATCGACCGGCCGAAGGCGGCGCACTGGCTCGCCGCGTACGAGATGCTCACCCGGACGCTCACGCCGCACCCGGCCTCGGCCTGGGCGCGCGGACTCCCCATCGAGACGCTCGCCGGACCGCCGAAGGGCTACACCGACGCGGTCATGGACGACGAGTTCCCGCTGTCGATGTTCTACGAGGCGCTCAACAAGAAGATGGCGCCGGTCATCGCGTCGACGGCCGGGATCACCGGGACGACGGAGGTCGCCGCGTGAGCGATGGGTCGCTCACCGGTCGCGTGGTGCTGGTCGCGGGCGCGACCAGCACCAGCGGCGAGGCCGTCGCTCGGTCGCTGGTCACCGCCGGTGCGACAGTGGTCGCGGTCGGCACGAGGGCGGCGGGCCTGGAGGCGCTCAGCACCGCCGTCCCGGGCGTCACCACCCACACGTGCGACCTCTCGTCGCGTGCGGACGTCGCCGCGCTGGCGTCACGGATCCACGCGGACCTCGGGCCGATCGACGGGCTCGTCCACCTGGTCGGTGGCTGGCGCGGCGGTGGCAGCATCGTCGGCCAGTCGGACGACGACTGGGACTTCTTCGACCGGGCCTTCCGGACGCTCCGGAACACGACGCGGGAGTTCTTCGCCGACCTCGTCGCCTCGCCCGCCGGACGCCTGGCCTTCGTCTCCTCCACCACCGTCGACTCGCCCACCGCCGGCGCCGCGAACTACGCCGCCGCGAAGGCCGCCTCGGACGCCTGGGTCCGCGCCGTCGCCCAGGGGTTCGGCACGGACGCGCCCGACACCGCCGCCGCGGTCGTGTTCGTCGTGCGTGCACTCGCCGGCCTCGAGGCGCGACTCGGCGACGAGGTCGTGCGGCTCTGGTCGGCCGACCCCGCAGCCGTGAACGGCACCCGCATCCCGCTCTCGGCGGGCGACGCCCCGAACCTAGGATGAACGCGTGACCCTTCGACTCCACGACCTGGACCTGCGGGGCTTCGCCTCGGACAACTACGCCGGCATCCACCCCGAGATCCTCGCGGCGATCACGGCGGCCAACGACGGCCACCAGATCGCCTACGGCGAAGACGTGTACACCGCACGGCTCAACGAGGTCATCGGGGAGCACTTCGGGTCGCAGGCGCAGGCGTTCCCGGTTTTCAACGGCACCGGCGCGAACGTCGTCGGACTGCAGTCGATGCTCCCCCGCTGGGGTGCCGTCGTGTGCACCTCGACCGCGCACATCCACACCGACGAGGCCGGTGCCCCCGAGCGCGTCGGCGGGATCAAGCTCCTGCCCGTCGAGACGCCGGACGGCAAGCTCACCCCCGAGCTCATCGACAAGGAGGCCTGGGGCTGGGGCGACGAGCACCGCGCCCAGCCGCTCGTCGTCTCGATCACCCAGACCACCGAACTCGGCACCGCCTACTCGGTGGACGAGGTCCGCGCGATCGCCGACCACATCCACCCGCTCGGCATGACGCTGCACATGGACGGCGCCCGCATCTCGAACGCGGCCGCGAGCCTCGGGCTCCCCCTGCGCGACTTCACCACCGACGCCGGCGTCGACGTGCTGAGCTTCGGCGGGACGAAAAACGGGATGCTCTACGGCGAGGCGATCGTCGTCCTGAACCCCGAGGCATCGGAGGGCCTGCACTACCTCCGCAAGCTCAACATGCAGCTCTCGTCGAAGATGCGCTTCGTCTCGGCACAGCTCATCGCCCTGCTCAGCGACGACCTCTACCTCCGGTCGGCCGGGCACGCCAACGCCATGGCGCAGCGACTCCGCGGCGCCCTCGAGGCGGGGATCGCCGACGGCAGCATCCGTGGCGTCGGATTCAGCCAGGAGACCCAGGCGAACGGGGTCTTCGCGACGCTGCCGGCCGGCGTGGCCGATCGGCTGCGCGAGCACTTCCGGTTCTACGACTGGGACGCCAGCCGGAACGAGGTGCGGTGGATGTGCTCGTTCGACACCTCGGAGCAGGACATCGACGCGTTCGTGGCGGCGCTGACGCGGGAGCTCGCCGCCGTCTGACGACCGCACAGCGGACGGGAGGCGCGGGGCGGGGCCGCACCGCGCCTCCCGTCCGTCAGCCGGTCACGTGACGGTCCGCACCAACTCGACCAGGCGCAGCGACGGGGCGTCCCGCCCCTGCCCCAGCAGTCGGAAGTCGCGGGAGCGACCGCTCGCGCGGAACCCGTGACGTTCGTAGAAGCGCCCAGCCGGCACCGCCTGGTCGTACACCTCGAGGCGGAGCCGCTCGCCGTGCCCCGCTGCCCACCCGACCACGTGGTCGAGCAGCGCATCCGCGACGCCGTTCGTCCGGCCGCGGGACGACGGCGTGACGTACACGCCCGTGAGCACGGGATCGTTGCCGTACGCGTCACCGACCTGGCCGCTCATCATCCCGGTCCAACGGCCCGTCCCGTCGACCGCCACCACGCTCGTCGTCTCGGTCCCCTCGCCACGTCTCGCGCGGAGCCGCCAGTCGTCCTCGGTCATCGCGAGCGTGTACTCGAGCGTTGCGCCGTAGGAGATCGGGTCGTCCGTGGCGTTCTCGATGCGGAGGGCGCGCACCTGCTCCCAGTCGCGCTCGGTCGTGGTTCGGATCGTGAAGTCCCCCGGCATGTCCGCAGCGTACCGGCGGCGGGGTGCTCAGCCCGTGAGACCGAACAGCCGGCGGGCGTTCCCCGACGCGAAGGCATCGCGGGCCTGCTGATCGGGCAGTGCCGTGAGGAAGGCGGCGATCTCCTCGCGGGTGGGCTGCTGGAACGGGTGGTCGGTCGAGAACAGGAGCCGGTCCGGCGTCGTGATGCTCAGGGCGTGCCGCAGCATCGCCGGGTCGAGCATGCCGGAGGCCGTGATCCAGACGTTCTCGCGCAGGTACTCCGTGATCGACCGTTCGAGGCCGGCCGCACGTGCGAGTCCGTCGGCGCGGTCGTGCCAGAACAGCAGGAGCTCGCCCCAGTGCCCGAGCACGAGCTGCAGCGACGGGTGGCGATCCAGCACGCCTCGTGCCATGAGCCGGAGCGCCGCCGTTCCCGCTTCGAGGTGCCAACCCCACGAGAAGGTCGCCAGCGCGAGGTCGGGCAGGCCGCCGAGCCCGGTGTAGGAGGCGTCCCGGACGGCCCGCGGGGGGATCTGCGGGTGGATGAACACCGGCTGCCGGAGCTGCTCCGCGACGGTCCAGAGCTCCTCGAAGCGCGGGTCGTCGATCAGGACGTCCCCGGTCCGGCCGTGCAGCATGACGCCGACGAGGCCGAGTGCCGCGGCGCGCTCCAGTTCGACGGCGGCGGCGTGCGGGTCGGCGAGCGGCAGGGTCGCGAAGGCCCGGAAGCGATCCGGGTGTGCGGCGACCGCGGCAGCGACCTCGTCGTTCGCGTCGCGGCTCAGCGCGACCGCCTCGGCGGCGTCGAGCCCCTGCGTGCCCGGAGGGGCGAGGGACAGGACCTGCATGTCGACGCCCTGTGCGTCCATCGCGGCGAGGCGCTCGCTCCCGACGTCGCCGAGGCGCCGCGCGGCATCGCCGTGGTCGTTGAGGACGAGGCTGTCGTCGCGCCGGTCAGCCGGCAACGCGCGCTGCGCACGGTCGATCCCCTCGTGTACCCAGTGCTCCTCGATCCCGATCAGCAGATCCGCCACGACGTCACCCTTTCGCTCATCAACTGTTGAGTGAACCGTAGCACCTCCGCTCACCGTCTGTAGAGTGAACTCGTGCCCGAGTCACTCCCCCGCAAGGACCGCCGAGCCGCCACCGCTGCCCGGATCCTCGAGGCCGCGCAGACCGAGTTCGGTGTGCACGGCACCCGTGCGACGATCCGCGGCATCGCGCAGCGCGCCGGAGTCGACCCCTCGCTCGTGCTGCAGCACTACGGGTCGAAGGACAACCTGTTCACGCTCGCCGTCCAGCCCGTCGCCTCCGTGAGCGCGGACGACGTCGACGACCACCTGCGGACGGTCCTCGACGCGCGGCTCCTCGAACTCCCCGCGGCCACCCGCGCGCTGATCCGCTCGATGTTCACGTCCGAGCAGGCAGCGCAGCTCATGCGCAGCTACCTGCAGGAACGGGTGGAGGCACTCGCGCACGCCAGCGGTACCGAGGACGCCGAACTCCGGGCGACCATCGTCGTGTCGAGCATCCTCGGGCTGACGATCGCCCGGCACTTCATCGGGCTACCGGGCCTCGACCCTGGAGCGGGCGGCTCCCGCACGCCCGATCAGGTCGCGGACGTCGTCGAACCCTGGCTCGCGGCACTGCTCGGCGGCACCGAGGACGACTGAGCAACCGAGCAGTCAGCTCCAGGCGCGGCCCTCCGCACTGAGGTGCTGTTCACCGAGCGGCGTGATCGGGACCACGGCGAGACTGGTGAGACCGACGCGCAGGAGCTCCGCACGCGACACTCCCACCCGCCCGATGGCACCCATCCCCTCGATGACCGCGCAGAAGTAGGTGGCGAGCGCCTCGGCGTCCGCATCCGCCTCGATCTCACCGGCCACCTGGGCGTCGACGATGCAGGCCGCGTAGTCGGCACGGATCGCGTCGAAGGCCTTCGTGACGGTCGCGGCGACCTCCGGATCGCGAGCGGCGAGCTCCACCGACGCGCGCACGAGCAGCGACGGTGCTGCCTGCGCGGCGCCGTGTTCGACCGCCGCCGAGACGAGTTGCGTGCGGATGCGGGCGATGGGGTGCTCGGCGCTCTGCAGCACGGTCTTCACCGCGTCGACAGCACCGTCGGTGTCACTGAGGAAGGCCCGCATGAAGAGTTCCTTCTTGCCGCCGAACGCGTTGTAGAGGCTCTGCCGCCCGAGCCCCGTGGCCTCGAGCAGGTCGTCGAGCGACGTGCCCTCGAACCCGGTCTCGGCGAACGTGCGCCGCGCACGCTCGATCACGTCCGCCTCGTCGAACTTGCGTGGTCGTGGCACCGGGGCTCCTCCGGGTCTCGTTGTTGACTGATCCGTCCATTATGACGTACCGTTCTGGATCAATCAGTCAACAACTCGCATCGGAGCATGCAATGACCGGAACACTGCAGGACAAGACCGCACTCGTCTCGGGCGGGACGTCGGGGATCGGACTCGCGGTCGTGCGCCGTTTCGTCGCCGAGGGCGCCCACGTCGTCGTCACGGGGAGGCGCCAGGAAGCACTCGACGCGATCCAGGCGGAACTCGGCGACGCCGTCACCACGGTCCGCGCCGACGCCACGCGTCCGGACGGCATCGCGACGGTCTTCCGCGCGGTCGCCGAGCGGGGGACCGGGCTCGACGTCGTGCACGCGAACGCCGGAGTCGGCGAGTTCGGGGCCCTCGAGTCCGTGACGGCCGACGACTTCGAGACGACCTTCGGCACGAACGTCCGGGGAACGCTCCTCACCGTGCAGGGCGCGCTGCCGTTCCTGCACGACGGGTCGACGATCGTCGTCACGGGATCGACGTCGGCCGCGGGCACCGAACCGATGCTCGGGCTGTACGGGGCCTCGAAGGCGGCGGTCGCGGCGCTGACCCGCACGTGGGCCAGGGAACTCGCTCCCCGCGGCGTCCGGATCAACACCGTCGTCCCCGGTCCGACCGAGACACCGGGGTTCGTGGGGCTCGCCCCCGGCGACTCGGACGCGTGGCTGGACCAGGTCGCCAGCGGGCTCCCCTTCGGACGGCTCCTGCGCCCTGAGGAGGTCGCCGCCACCGTCCTCTTCCTCGCGTCCGACCAGAGCTCCGGCATGACGGGCAGCGAACTGCTCGTCGACGGCGGCAGCACGATCGTCTGACCACCGCCGCCCGCCGACGACACCAGTAGGCTGCCGCCGTGACCCTGGTGCAGCTGCGCGTCTTCGTCGCCGTCGCCCACCTCGGCTCGTTCACGGCGGCCGCGGCGGCTCTGCTCCGCTCGCAGTCGTCGATCTCCGAGTTCGTCCGCCGGCTCGAGGGCGCGTACGACACCGCACTGTTCGTCCGGGGCCGGCGGCGACTGACCCTGACGGACGCCGGCGCGGTGCTGCTGCCGATGGCGGAGCGGATCATCGCCGAGGCCGACTCGGCGGACCGGGCGCTCCGCGCGGTGACGTCACTGGTCGGCGGGACGGCGTCGTTCGGACTGCTCCGCAACGCGAAGTACTACGCGCTCGACGAGCTCCTCACCCGGTTCCACGCCGCGCACCCCGCCGTGCGGCTCCGGGTCATCGGGCTGAACTCGGTCGAGGTCGCGAACGAAGTGGCCTCGGGCGGTCTCGAAGCAGGGCTCGTCGTCCTGCCGATCGACACCGACGGGCTCCGGGTGACGCCGCTCCGCCGTGACGAGGTCGTCTTCGTCAGCCGGGACCCGTCGGTCGCCGAGCAGCCGATGACGATCGAGGCCATGGCCGCTCGTCGCCTCGTCCTGTACGACGCGCACTACGGCTGGCGCGACCCCACCCGACGGCAGTTCGCCGAACGTGCCCGCCTCGCCGGGGTGTCCCTCGAGCCGCACGTCGAGGTCGAGCAGGTCGAGACCGCGCTCGCCCTCGTCGCGTCGGGAGTGGGCGACACGTTCATCGCCCGGGCGGTCGCCGAGGTGTCCGCCGCGGGCCTCGGGCTGCACTGGACGCCGTTCGCCGAGCCGGTCCACGACACCGTCGCGCTCGTCGAACGGGACGGGTCGATCCTGTCGGCGGCCACCGCGGAGCTCGCCCGTCTGGCCCGCGAGCTCCTCACCGAGGGGTGACCGGCGTCGTCACCGGCCCGTGAGCGGTCCGTAGAGGTCCGGTCGTCGGTCACCGAACAGGTCCGCGCGCGGTGTGAGGGTCTTGTCCCGGGTGGCGACGAGGTCGAGGTCGACGACCACCGTGCCGGGGCCCGGTCCCGTCGCGGCGCGCACCCATCCGTCGGCATCGACGATCGAGGTCCCCTCGTTCCAGTCGACCCCGCGCTCGGTGCCGCACCGGTCGGCGCACACGATCGCCATCCGGTTCACCCGCGCGGCGGCCATGGCGATCTGCACCTCGGGGGCACGCTCCCCCGCGGGGCGCTCGACGTACGGCCAGTTCGTCGGCACCGCGAGCACGTCCGCACCGTCGAGCGCCGCGAGCCTGGTCCACTCCGGGAACTCCATGTCGAAGCAGATGGCCACGCCGATGCGCCCGTGCCGGGTGTCGACGACGAGCGGCGGCCGGGACCCCGGCGTGAAGCACTCCTTCTCGCCGTCCCACAGGTGGACCTTCCGGTAGACGCCGATCACCCCGGACGGGTCGACGACCGCGGCGGAGTTGTACACGACACCGTCGTCGCCGAGTTCGGCGAAGCCGCCCACGACGACGCCACCGGCGCCGCCGGAGAGCCGGGAGGCGGTGGTCGCCCAGTCCGTCACGGTCGCGTCCGTCGCGGCGACGGCTGCAGAGCGGGCCTCCGCGGCATCGCGGAACACGTAGCCGCTCGTCGCGAGTTCCGGCAGGACCACGACGTCCACGTCGTCCGGGACGGCGGCGAGCGCCGCCCCGACCGTCGCGGCGTTCGCCGCGAGGTCACCGACGACGGGCGCGAGCTGGACCGCGGCGACGCGGGTCACGCGACCACGTCCTCGTCGTCACGGGACGCGGGTCGCTGCGGCGGTGCGGTGCCGTCGTCGACTGCGGGAGGTGCCTCCCGGCCGTCCCCGGTCGACGCTGCCAGGGCGACCCGCACCCGTTCGACCAGCCCCGTCCGGAACGTGATCGCGAGCCCGACGAGGAGCCACGCCGCGACGATGTACGGGAACAAGCTGTACGGCGCCTCGAGCCCGACGGCGTTCTTGTAGATCGTGTAGAGCACCAGGGCGAGCGCCAGGACCGGCACGACGATCTGCCACCTCGGGGTGTCGGTCCGGCGCGAGAAGAAGAGGAACCGGACGGCCCCGACGGTGGCGAGGACGTAGGCGACGAGCAGTGCGATGGTCCCGACGGTGAGCGCCCAGTACGTCGCGTCGAGCACCGCTGCGCCCGAGAGCCGTTCCCCGACCACGACGAGCAGGACGACGACCGCGACGACGCTCAGGGCGTTGATCGGCGATCCCTGCGGCGACAGCTTCGCGACCGGCCGGGCGATGCCGGTGTCGCGGGACAGGGCGAAGAGGACCCGCGACGCTCCGGACAGGGTGCCGAGGAAGATGGCGAACAGGCTGACGACGGCGGCGAGGGTGAGCAGGTCCGCGAGCCAGCTGCCGACGTACGTGCGGGCCAGGTCGCCGTAGGGGGCCGCCGAGCCGGCGAACTGCTTCACCCCGACTGCCGAGGTGCCGTAGCCGAGCGACTGCGCGACGATCGACAGCAGGTAGAACGCTCCGACGACGACGATCGCGATCTTCAGGGCCTTCGGGATGTCCCGCTTCGGGTTGCTCGTCTCCTCGCCCAGGGTCGCCGCGCCCTCGAAGCCGGCGAACGCGAGGAACCCGAACACCGCGGCGCCCGCGATCAGACCGACGTCGGTGCCGCTCGGCAGGGCGAGGAAGTCCCAGCTGAGGTGCCGACCGGCGGGCGCCGCGCCGACCCCGAGCCGGACGAGCACGACGACGTTGAGGACGGTGACGAGCACGGCACCGATCAGCTCGGCGTAGAGCAACGACCGCGTGATGACGTGGACCGGGCGGCGTCCGAGCAGCACGACGACGGCGAGCGCCACGATCGTCACCCAGATCCAGTCCGGCGCGACGTCCAGCCCGACGTCGTTCAACAGCTGCGTGACGAACAGGCTGATCTCGATGCCGGACCCGGCACCGATCGTCACGTAGCCGAAGAACAGTGCCCAGCCGGCGACGAACCCTGCTCGCGCGCCGAGCGTGATGCCCACCGTGGCGTAGACGGAGCCCGTGTGCGCGATGTGCCGCGACAGCTTCACGAACCCGTACGCGACGAGGGACACCGCGACGAGCGCGAACACGAAGGCCCAGGTGGCGCCGCGGCCGAGGATGCCCGCGGCACCCGCCCCGAGGAGCGCCATGACCCCGACGGGTCCGATGAGGCCGACGGAGAACGCCGCGGCGTCGGCGACCTTGAGCTCTCGTTTCAGGCCGGGGCCGGCGGCGCCGGGGCTCGAGGGGACTGGGCTGGAGTGGTGCTCGGTGGTCATCGCTGGCTCCGATGCGGTCGGTGTTCGGGTCGGGTGGGGTGGGAGGTACGGGGGTGGTGCAGGGGTCAGTCGTTGCTCGCTACGACGGGTGCGTACGTGTCGAGACGCATGGTGGCGGTGGCGCGGTGCGCGCTCATGCCCTCGCTCGCCGAGATGACGTCGACGGCGTGCGCCACCGACGGGGTGGCCTCGCGGGCGATGCGCTGGTAGGTGAGCGGCTTGAGGTAGCGCGACACCGAGAGTCCGGCGCTGTGCTTCGCTCCCCCGGCGGTCGGCAGGGTGTGGTTCGTGCCGGCCATGCCCTTGTCCGAGTAGGCGACGGTGCTCCAGTGCCCGAGGAACAGCGAGCCGTAGTTGGTGAGGTGGTCGTGGTACCACTCGTCGTCGGTGGTCTGGACCTCGAGGTGTTCCGGAGCCAGCTCGTCCATCACGAGCACGGCGTCCTCGCGCGTCGGGACGAGCACGACCGAACCGTGGTCGCGCCAGGCGGGCCCGCAGATCGCGTTCGTGGACAGCGTGGGGAGCTGCCGCTCGACGGCGGCCACGACCTCGTGCGCGAGCCGCTCGGACGTCGTGACGAGGGCCGCCGGGGAGTTCGGCCCGTGTTCGGCCTGCCCGAGCAGGTCCGCGGCGACGATCTCCGCGTCCGCCGAGTCGTCCGCGATGACCGCCACCTCGCTGGGACCGGCGAGCAGGTCGATCGCGACCGTCCCGAAGAGCTGGCGCTTCGCCTCGGCCACGTACGCGTTGCCGGCGCCGACGAGCATGTCGGCCGGGTCGAGGTCCGTGTCGAGCAGACCGAACGCCATCGCCGCGAGCGCTTGTACCCCACCGAGGACGAACAGCCGGTCGACTCCGGACAGGTGCGCCGCGTACGTGACCGCGTCGTTCGCGCCGCCGTCCGGCTGCGGCGGCGTGCACGCGACGACGGACGGGACACCAGCGACCTTGGCCACCCCGACAGTCATGAACGCGCTCGCGGTCAGCGGGAAGCGCCCGGCTGGCAGGTACGCGCCGACGCTGCCGACAGGCACGTAGCGCTGGCCGACGACGAGGCCGTCGGCGAGCTCCGCCTCGAAGTCCGTGAGGTGCTCCCGCTGCATCGCCGCGAACTGCTTGGTCCGCGCCGAGCCGAGCTCGATCGCCTCACGCAGGTCCGGCGCGAGGCGATCACCGCTCGCCGCGATCTCGGCAGCGGACAGCTCGAGGGGTGCGTCCTGCCGGTCGAGTTCCCGGGCGTACCGGGCGATCGCGTCCATGCCACCGCGTTCGATCTCCGAGAGCATGCGGCTCACCGTCTCGATGACCGCGGGGTCGCGCTGCGCGGGCGGGGTGTCGAGGCCGGGTGCCTTGACGAAGCGGAAGCGGTCGGCGTTGCGGGTGGCGAAGCGGGAGGAGAGCTGCATGGGTCCACCCTGGCCACGGGTGGGGCGGGGAGGTAGCCCGAATGGCAGCCGAGGTCCATCGGGAAACACGATGGGACCCACGACGCGGTCGTGCCTCGTGCTGTCGGTCCCTGCTGATCCGCGTCCGACGGTCACGAGACCGACCTCCTCCCCCTCGCGGATCGGCTGGCACCCGACGACGCGAAGATCGCACTCCACGTCACCCTCCCGGTGCACCGAGGGATCACCGCCCTCGACGAGGACACCATCCGGCGCTGGTCGGGCGGCCCGGCATCGGGCCCGCTTCCCCGCGATCTGGGGTAAGCACCCCGACCCTCTCGGCGTGACCCGATTCCGAATCCCCTGGACGCATCTACCCGAGGATCGGAGCCCACCGTGCTCATGCGCGCCCCCACCGCAGCACCACCGCAGCCCGCGGACTTCGCATCGATCGTGCGACGGCACACGCCGCTCGTGCACGCCACCGCCATGCGCGTCCTGCACTCCCACGCGGACGCCGACGACGTCGTGCAGGAGACGTTCCTCGCGGCGTGGACGCACCTGGGGACGATCGTCGATGCAGCGGCGGTCGGCGGCTGGCTCGTGACCACTGCTCGGCGGCGGAGCTACGACCGGTTCAGCGGGGCCGCGGCGCGGGTCACCGGACGGCTCGACGAGTCGACGCCCGCAGCGGACGACCACGCCCCGACCGGTGTCACCGAGCGTGCGTCCCTCGCGCAGGCTGCGTCGGCGGTGCTCATGACCTTGCCCGCGACGCAGCGCCGGTGCTGGGAGCTGCGGCACGTCGAGCAGCTGTCCTACCGGGAGGTCGCCGATGCGCTCGGCCTGCCGGTCTCGACCGTGCGCGGGATGCTCGTCCGGGCGCGGGCGACGCTCTCGCGTGAGCTGGCGGCGTGGCGGTGACCTGACGGTGGACGGGAGGGGGGGGGGGCCCCGGGGCCCCCCCCCCCCCCCCCCCCCGGGGGCCCCCCCCCCCCCCCCCCCCCCCCCCCCCCAAAAGTGGTGGGGGGGCGCCCCGAACAAGACCACAAACCACCCACCAAAACGGGGAGGT
>NZ_JBIUZN010000007.1:59561-136149 GCF_044745045.1 Curtobacterium sp. NPDC087082
GTGGGTGGGGGGGGGGGGGGTGGGGGGGGCGGGGGGGGGGCCGCCGCGGGGGGGGGGGGGGGGGGGGGGGGGGTCCCGGGGGGGGGGGGGGGGGGGGGGGCCCCCGGGCCCCCCCCGCCTCCCGTCCCGCAGTGGTCGCCTACCGGACGGCCAGCACCCGCACGTCCCACGCCCCGAGCGACAGCTCGGACCCGGCGGCGAGCGCCGTGCCGTCGAGGACGTCCTCCGCCGCGACCGGCACCTGGAAGGCGCTCGGCGTCCACGACCAGTTGTGGACCACGTGCACGGTCTCCCCGCGTCCGTTGACCGAACTCTGCACCGACTGCGTGTCGGTCTGGGGACGCCAGCCGGGTGCTCCGTCCGCCCCTGGAGCCGCCCAGTCGACGAGCGCCGCGGCGAGCGCCGGGTCCGGGACGGTCCCGACGTAGGTCACCCGTCCGGCACCGTGCGCACGGGTGGTGACCGCGGCGAACCGGCCGTGGTGCGGGTGGTCGTACCCGACGAGCACGTCGGCGTCGTCGACGAGCAGGCCGTCCGCCCACCGGGTCGCCGTGGCCCCGACCGGCACGGAGAACCCGTGGTCCGTCGCGGCGGCCCCGGCGGACACCGGGACGCGGCGACCGAGGTTGCTGAACTCGTCGTAGTGGACGCCCGCCGCGACGTCGAGGAAGGCGGGCTTGCGCTCGAGCCGGGCACGCGCCTCCTCGTCCTCGTAGCCGGTGCGGATGCCGACCACGAGGTGGCCGCCGGCCTCGGCGTAGGCGGCGAGCCAGTGCAGCTGCGCGTCGGTGGCGATGGTGAACGCCGCGGCGACGAGGACCGGGCGCTCGGCGGCGAAGGACCCCGGGTCGCGGTCGAACACCTGCGACGGGTGCACCGTGTTCGCCTGGAGCCCGGCGTCGAACACCCCGCGGGCGAAGGCGTCGTAGACCGTCTGCCACGATCGGCGGTCGGGCTCCATGCCGTCGCCGAGCGCCGGGTGTTCGTTCAACGCCCACTTCGACTCGTTCGAGAAGAGCAGCGCGACGTCGGCGCGCGGCCGGAGTCCGGCGACCCGGTCCCCGGCGCGCGCGAACTCGGCACCGATCCGGGCGATCTCCTCGTACGTCCGCCCGGGCTGCTGGGAGTGCGGGAGCACCCCGCCCCAGTACGTCTCCACCCCGTAGTGCAGCGTGTGCCAGTGCCAGTACTCGATCATCGAGGCGCCACGGGACACGAGCGCCCACGCGGCCTGGCGCCACTGCCCCTCGTACGCCGGCTCGTTCATCCAGGAGAAGCCGATGGCCTGCGCGTTCGTCTCGGTGACGAGGAACGGCGCCTGCTTCGACCCGTACATCCGGTCACCCGACGCGACGATCGACCAGGCGCCGGACGACGTCCAGAACTGGGCCGGCTCGTCGGTGCTCGGGAGCTCGAGCGCGTCCTGCATCCGGTAGTAGGGGTTGCCGGCCGTGACGTCGAGGGAACGGGTGAGCACCTCGTCCTCGACGGTGGGCCGCTCGTAGGCGATGCACGTCGTGACGAACTGGTCCGCACGGGAGTACTCCCGCACGACCGACGCCTGCCAGGCGATGAAGTCCGTCGTAATCGAGGCCTGGAACCGACGCCACGCGAGGTCGTACTGCGGCTGCGCGTTGCCGTCCGGGGTCCACAGGTCCGCCCAGGTCGAGAGCCGGTGCGACCAGTAGGTCAGCCCCCACTCCTCGTTGAGCCGCTCGACGCTCCCGTAGGTGTGGCGCAGGTGGTCGACGAACCGCTGGAACACCTCGGGGTTCGCGATGAGCTCGTTGCCCGGCTCGTTGTCGACCTGGTACCCGATCACGGCCGGGTGGTCGGCGTACCGGGCGACGATCTTCCGGATGACCCGCTCGGCGTGGAACAGGAACGCGGGGTGGGCGTAGTCGATCTCCTGGCGAGCCCCCCAGCCCATCGCCTCGCCGCCGGTCCGTCGCCGGACGTTGATCTCCGGCACGATGCGGGCGAGCCACATGGGCACCGCGTAGGTCGGCGTGCCGAGGACCACCCGGATGCCGTGCTCGTGTGCGGCGTCCAGCACCGGGGCGAGCCACTCGAGGTCGAACCGGCCGTTCTCCGGCTCCCAGGTGCTCCAGACGGACTCGCCGACGCGGATGACCGAGAACCCGGCCTCCTGCATGAGGCGCATGTCCTCGCCGAGCCGGGGTGTGGGCTGGTACTCGTGGTAGTAAGCGGCGCCGAAGAGGACGCGGTCGTGCTGCATGGTGCGGGGTACTCCGTTCGAGGGTGCTTGGTCGCGGGTCATGTCTCAGCCCTTCACGGCGCCGGCCGTCAGGCCGTCGAGCAACTGCTTGCGGAGGAGCAGGAACACGAGGATGGTCGGCACGCTCGCGAGCACGGCGCCGGCGAGCACGAGGTCGTACGAGCGGTTCTCCGAGGCGAAGATCGCGTTGAGGCCGAGCGGCAGGGTGTACTGGTTCGAGTCGGACAACAGGACCAGCGGCCACTGGAACGAGTTGTAGCTCTGCAGGAAGCTCCACACGGCGAGTGCGCCGAGGGACGGCCGGAGCAACGGGAGCACGACACGACGGAACGTGCCGAACTCCGAGTTGCCGTCGATGCGGGCGGCCTCGATGATCTCGTCCGGGATCGCCTGGACGATGAACTGCTGCATCATGAAGATGCCGAACGCCGGCGCCACCCACGGCACGACGAGCGAGAACCACGGGTTCGTGAGCCCCGACTTCACCACCAGGATGAAGAGCGGCACGAGGATCACCGCGAACGGCACGGACAGCGACGAGAACATCACCGCGAACAGCACCCGCTTGCCCCGGAACCGGAACTTCGCGAACCCGTAGCCCGCCATCGCGCAGACGAAGACGGACACGATGGTGGCGATGAGCGCGGTCCCGACACTGATGCCGAACCACGCCCAGAACGGCTGGGTCGACAGCAGGTTGGAGTAGTTCTCGCCGGTCGCCGGGTTCGGGATCAGCGACGGCGGTGTCGCGAAGATGTCGCCGCGTCGCTTGAACGAGCCGGACAGGGCCCAGAGCAGCGGGAAGACGAACACGAGCAGCAGGGCGATGAGGGTCGCGTAGAGCAGCCCACGGCGGGCGACCCACCCGCGCGTGCGGGGCGGGCCGGAGCGGGGAGCCCGACCTCCGGCGGTGGTGACGGCCCGGGTGGTCGGGCGGTCGGTGGTGGCGGTCATGCGTCCCTCCCGATGGCGAGTGCGCGGTTGAGGATCTGGCTGACGCCGAAGACGATGACGAACAGCACGACCCCGGCCGCGGCCGCGTACCCGAACTGCTGTCGCTCGAACGCGGCGCGGTAGATGAACATGGCGACGGACAGGGTCGCTTCGCCCGGGCCGCCCTTCGTCAGCAGGTACGGCTCGTCGAAGAGCTGCGCGGCGCTGATGAACGACGTGACGACGACGAAGCTCGTGACCGGTCGGATCTCCGGCAGGGTCACGTTCGTGAACTTCCGGAACGTGCCGGCACCGTCGAGCGACGCGGCCTCGTACTGCTCCGGCGACACGTTCTGGAGCGCCGCGAGGAAGAAGATCGTCAGGTACCCGACCGTGCGCCAGAGGAGCACGAACCCGATCGCGACCTTCGCGAGCGTCGGGTCCCCGAGCCAGTCGGTGTTCGGCAGCCCGAACAGCGCCTTGAGCGAGGCGTTGAGCAGCCCGTAGTTCGTGTCGAACACCAGGCTGTAGATGAGCGCGATGACGATCGGTGACAGCACCATCGGGATGAAGAACGTCACGCGGAACAGGTCACGGGCGCGCAGCCCCTTGGCGTTGAGCGCCTGCGCGACGAGCAGGGAGACCGGCACGATGACGAACACGGCGATGAGCGTGTAGATCAGCGAGTTCACCAGGGCGGTGCCGAAGCTGGTGTCGCGGAACAGGTTCGCGTAGTTCGACAGCCCGATCCAGTTCGGGGTGCCGAGACCGACCCACTCCGTGAGCGACAGGTACACGGCGGCGAGCACCGGCACGATCATGAACAGGCCGTACAACACGTAGAACGGCGCGATGAACAGGTACGGCGCGCTGCCGCCGTTCGTGTTGAGCCGTCGTCGTCGGGCCGGCGGATCGGCCGTGGTGGCGGACACCGGGATGCCGGTGGCGGTGGATGTGGACAACGTCGTCCTCCTCAGGCGCGGGTCTGGCCGCGGAAGTCGGCCGCAGCGGCGTCGAGCGCCTGCTTCGGGGAGATCTGGCCCTTGTAGGCCTTGATGATGTAGCCGCTCAGGACGGTCTGCAGGATCGCTGCGTCGGCGCTCTGGTGCTGCGACGGGACGTCGTCGACGACGGACTTGTAGACGCCGAACAGCTGCTGCCCGCCGAAGTACGGGTCGCTCATCGCGGCGAGGCGCGGGTCGTCGTAGACCGAGCGCAGGGTCGGCAGGTACCCGAGGTCCTGGTACCGCTTCACCTGCTGGTCCGGGTCGAGGTACGCCGCGAGCACGAGGTCGATCCCCGCCTTCGTGAGGGGCTTGTCGCGGAGCACCGCGAACCCGGTCCCGCCGCCGACGCTCGTCGTGCTGCCGCCACCGGCGAACCGGGGCAGGTTCCGGACGCGCCACTTCCCCTTCTGCTCGGGGACGTTCGGCTTGATGCCGTAGCTGGCGTACCAGGAGGGCATGTCGACCGCCAGGATCGTGCCGCCCTTCAGCCCGGACTGCAGGCTCGGCCCGTACATGTCCGCGACCGTGGCGATCGCTCCGGACTGCACGCCGTCGACGAGGAACTGCAGGGTGCGCTCGGCCTCCGGGGTCTGGATGGCGATGCCGCCGTCCTCGTCGTACAGGTCGCCGCCGCGCTGGAGCAGCAGGATCTGGTAGCTCTGCAGCGTGCCGCCCGGATCAGTGACCGCGACCGCGTGCAGCGAGACGCCCTTGCTCTTGTTGAGCTTCGCCCCGAGGTCCATGTACTCCTCCCACGTCGTCAGGTCGTCGGGGATGCCGAGGGCCTCGAACCGGTCGGCACGGTGGTAGTACACGCAGAGCGGGGTGTCCGAGTCGAGCGCGTAGAGGTGTCCGTCCTTCGAGAACGGCGTCAGTCGTGCGGCGATCAGGTCGTCCTGCTGCGCGGCCACCGACGGCGACAGGTCGCTCAGCAGCTCCTTCGCGATGTCGCCGCGGAGCATCCGGCAGAACGCTCCGATCTCGAGTCCCGCGACGTCCGGTGTGCCCGTGCCCGCGACCGCCTGGGCGATGAGCTTCGTCGGGATGTCGGCCGCCGCGATCGTGGTGATGTCGAGCGCGAACCGGAAGTCGGACTTCCGGTCGGCGACCGGCAGCGCCTGGGTGAAGAACTTCTCGTAGCCGGGGTCGTGCGTCCAGAACGCCAGGTCGGCGCGTCCGGAGCGGACGGCTGCGGTCGACTGCGGTGAGCAGGCGGCCAGCAGGCCGCTGAGCGCGAAGGCTCCGCCAGCAGCGGCGCCCCATCGGAGCAGGCCGCGTCGGCTGGGTCCCGGGCTCGCGTTCCGGTCGGGAGGCGCGGCTGCGGCGGTCGTGCCGGGTCGCGGTGGTACTGGGGTCACGTGTCGTCTCCTGACGTCGTCGTCGAGGTGGGTGCGGGTGTGGAGGCGAGCGCGCGTGAGCGCTCACTCACGGGACGGCGGCAAGCCGCGCCTCCCGTCCGGTGTTCAGTCGGCGGGGCGGAGGTGACGCCGCTCCGGTGACGGCGGCGCACTGGTGGCGCGCGTGATGAGCTGGCCGGGGAGCATCCGGTGCCGCTCGGCCGGCGGGTGGCCGTCGAGCGTCCGGAACAGGCGGTGCATCGCGAGACGGGTGGCCTCGTCGAAGTCCTGGCGGATGGTGGTGAGGGGCACCGGCAGGAACGCCGCGATCGGCATGTCGTCGAAGCCGACGATGCTGACGTCGCCCGGGACGGACAGACCCGCCTGCTGGATCGCGGACATCGCGCCGATCGCCATCTGGTCGTTCGCCACGAACACCGCGGTCACGTCGGGTCGGGTGAGGAGCGCGCGCATCGCGTCGTGGCCGCTCTGCGGCGACCAGTCCCCCTCGACCGGTTCATGCTCGGCGACGCCCGCATCCTGCAGGGCCGCGCGCCAACCGGTCTCCCGGCGCTGGCTCGAGGTCCAGTTCCCGGGGCCGGCGATGTGCCACACGGTCTCGTGGCCGAGGGCCAGCAGGTGGTCGGTCGCAGCGAAGGCGGCACCGGTCTCGTCGAGGCCGACCGCGAGGGTGTTCTCACGGTCGGCGACGTCGGGCGGCCCGAGCGTCAGGACGGTCACGCCCGAGGGCATGCGGAGCTGGTCCATCTGGTTGTCGACCGGCTCGGAGAAGACGATCGCCTCGACGTCCTGGCCGATGAGGGAGTCCACCGCGGGTTGGAGCTCCTCGGCGGTCGCGGTCACCGTTCGGACCACGGCGAGGCTGTAGCCGTTCGTGCGGCAGGCCTGCTCGACGCGGGTGAGCATCGCCGTCGGGCCGTACAGGTTCGTGCCGATGGTGATGAGGCCGACGCGGCGGGAGCGCTGGGACTTCAGGGAGCGGGCGGCGGCGTTCGGGCGGAAACCGAGCTCGGCGATCGCGGCCTCGACCTTGGCGCGCACGGCCTCGGTGACGTGGGGCTCGTCGTTCACCACGCGGGAGACGGTCTTCTGGGAGACACCGGCGAGGGCGGCGACGTCGGTCATCGAGGCGGGGCGCAGGCGGCGGACGGGGGCGGTGTCGCTCATGTGCCAGCTCCTTCGCTGCTGCCTCGGGCCCGAGGGGGATCGGGTGTGGGAGACAGGTAACCACGGGGTTGTCTACGTAGTCAAGGGTCATTTTCCCCGTATTGCTCGCACCCGTGAGGTTGTACCGTTCGCTGATGTGCAGCATTCTGGGCTTCGTCGCCGCGCCCGTGGCGATGATTCGGGGAGGATGAACTTGAGCGCAGACGAGCGGCGATCGTTGACTGCGCACGGAGGGACCGGCGACTCTTCGCAACCGATCGACGGCAGCGAGCGATGAGGGGGTCGCGAACGAGACCATCCGTCGCCCTCGCTGCCGGCGCCTCCTGCGCGGCGTTGCTCGCGGTCGACAACCTGCTGGGCTTCACCGGGCACCACGTCCTCGGTGCGATCGCCGTGCCCGTCCTGGCCGCGACGTCGGTGGCAGCAGGGTCGATGGCTGCCGCTGGTGGAGCGTTCACCCGCGATGCCGTGCGCATCCTCGTCGCCGCCGGCGTCGTCGGCTTCGTGGCGACGCTGTCCCCGGCGACCAGCAGTCAGCTGTGGTTCCCCATCGCGCTCGTCCTGCAAGCACTGGTCCCGCTCGCCTTCGTCGCAGCTGGGCTCCTCTCCGCGCGGCAGCCCGTGGAACCCCGTGCCGTCCGCGTGCTCGGGATGCTGCTCCTGGTGCCGGCCACCGCGTGGATCGTCACCGCGTTCGCGTCGGTTGCGCTCGTGGTGTTCCTGATCGCGCAGACCTGCACGCTGCTCGTCGCGGCAGCCACGGAACTGCACCCGGTCGTCCGCCGGGCGTGGGGACTCGCGCGCGGGCTCTGGTCGAGCGCTGATGTCCGTTGAGGCGTTCGTGCATCAGACGCTTCGACCGCGGATCGCGTGGTCGGGGAACTCACGCGCTCCGCGGAGCGGCGCGGGGCATCACTGCTGAGTCTCATGGGTGACAGCCGTCGCCGCTGACGCCCGCTCCCCCGACTCGCTCGCTGACGACGGGTGCGTCAGCGCATCACGGATGATCCGGCGCGGGTCGTACCGACGCGGGTCGAGCTCGGACCAGTCGATCTCGACGCCGATCTCCTCCTCGACCTGGGCCTTCGTGGATTCCGCCCAGTGACGGAGCTGTCGGACGAACCCGGCCAGCTGCTGCGCGAGACCGACGAGGCGGTGCGGTCCGACGAAGACCGCGGCGACGATCCCGATGACGATCAGCTTCTCGGCGTCCACGGTGCGCTCCGCTCAGCTCGAGGCGGTGTCGTCACTCGACGGGCGTCGTCGGGGTCGACGTCGCGGCGGGAGCAGAGTCGCCGGTCGCGGCGGGAGCGGAGTCGCTGGTCGGGGTGCCGTGCGGCTCAGTGTCGCGGACCTCGCGGCGGAAGATCGTGAGCGACTGCCCGAGACCCTTCGCCAGGGCGGGGAGCTTGGTGGCGCCGAAGAGCAGGATGACGATGCCGAGGATGACGAGCAGGTGGATGCCGGTGAGGTTGCCGAGCATGGTGTTCTCCTTCGAGGGTTCGGGTGGTGGACAAGGGTCGGTGGGTCCGCACGGTCGACGCGGTCACCGGACGGCCTTCGGGCCGGAGGCCAGCCGGACGTCGTCAATGGTCGGCAGGTCGGCCCCGCGACGTCCGACCGTGATCGCCGCGGCGATGGAGCACGTCCGTCCCAGCTCCCGCAACGCGGTGCCGTCGAGGTGCCCCAGCGACGAGTCGCTTCCCGTCGACGACGAGTCCCCCGGCCACGGCCTCGAGCGGGTCAACTGCCAGAGGAGCGCCGCGGTGTAGGTGTCCCCCGCGCCCACCGTGTCGATGACGGCCGCGCGCTCCCCCGGCACCGTCACCCGCTCCGAGGCCGTGGACAGGACGGATCCCGATGCCCCGGCGGTGACGACGGCGAGCTCTGCCCCGAGCCCGATGACCGCGTCGAGCACCGCGTCGGTGTCACGCCCGGGCCAGAGCCATGCCGCGTCCTCGTCGGAGAGCTTCACCACGGTCGCCAGGGCCGCCAGCTCCTCGAACCGGGCGCGTGCTGCGGACCGGGTGCCGAGCAGGGCGGGGCGGACGTTCGGGTCGAACGAGACGATCCCACCGGCGGCCGTGGTCCGTTCGGCCGCAGCGAGCACCTTCTCTGCCCCCGGCTGGAGGAACGCGGCGATCGATCCGACGTGCAACCACTCCGGTGTCCGCTGGAGGCGCGGGAGGTCCCACTCGATGTCGAACGCGTAGCTGGGCTGCCCGTCCGCACCGAGCAGCACCGTCGCGGACGACGTCCGTGCAGCGCCGAAGCCGCCGGCGACGAGCTGCACGCCCGAGGCCTCGAGGTGCTGCGCGACGCGCTGTCCTCGCTCGTCCGCACCGAGCCAGGTCGCGAACTCGACCTCGGCGCCGAGCCGCCCCAGGCCGAGCGCCACGTTCGCGGGCCCGCCGCCGGGGACCTCGCGGCCCTGACCGACGACGTCGACCAGCGCTTCGCCGGCGACGGTGATCATCGACACGTCCGTGTCCTCCCCGGACCGGCGACGGGGCCGTACCGCAGCGACATCAGGCAGTCCCGGCGCCGGCGACGACCGCCCGCGGAGCGGACGCCACCGACGTGACCGAGCACTCGAGCGGCCACCACGACGCGCCCTCCGGGGCCTCGACGGTCCACGGCGGTGCCTGCACCGGGTAGACCCGCGTCGTGGCGGAGCGTCCGGCGCTGGTGAAGACCTCGACCACGGAACCGTCGAGCAGCACGCGCACCGCGGGGCGGTCCGCCGCGGCGTCGAACGGACGACGGATCTCGGCTGGGCGCCGGTCCGCGCGCTGGTCGGTGCTGGCGCAGGACCGGTCGACGGTGAGCGTGTCCGCCTCGGTGTCGACGACGATGTCGAGGAACTCGGCGTCGGAGAACCGGACCCGGATGCGGCCGGTCACCGGGTCCTGGAGCACGATCTCTGCCTGGGCGCCGATCGTCTCCGCGCGGCCGTCCGTCGCCGAACCGACGCGCAGCGCATCGAGAGCCGGGTGGGGCTCGGTCAGGAGCCGTCCGTCCGCGACCCACGCGCGGCGCGGCAGGGAGATCGCTCCCGACCAGCCGGCCTGCTCGGTCCACTCCTGGGTCCGGCCCTCGGTGATCCACCCCAACAGCACCGGGCCCCACGACCCCGTCCGCATCACCGAGGCCGCGTAGAAGTGCTGCCCGTCGTCGATCCGGGAGGGCCGCGGGTCACCGGTCAGGGGTACCGCGAGCACGTCGCCGGGCCCCTCCGCGTGGGACCAGGACGCGACGATCGCCACGTCGGCGCCGTCGATCGTGATGATCTGCGGGCACTCCCAGCCCTCGCCGGTGTCGATGCCGTGCACCGTCGCGCGCGGCATGGCGACGAGGTCGCCGACGAACGCCCAGTCGACACCGTCGGTCGAGCGGTAGTGCCGGACGGACGCCACCTGGTCGGCGTTCGCGGCGCCGACGGCCATCGACCACCCGTCTCCGTCGGGCCACACGAACGGGTCGCGGAACATCGTGATCGATTCCTCGGCTCCGGGGTCCGCGACGACCTGCACGGGGGCTCCGAAGGTGGCTCCGCCGTCGGTGGACTCGGCGAGCAGCACCGACTGGAAGGGGCTGTGGTCGACCTTGCCGGAGTAGTAGGCGCGGACGACGCCGTCGTGCAGGACGGTGTTGCCCGACCAGGCACCACCGGAGTCGGCACCGCCCGGGACCGGCACGATCGCCGGACGGTGGAGCGTCCAGTGCACGAGGTCGTGGCTCGTCACGTGTCCCCACTCCACCGGGACGTCGAGGTCGACGCGCGGCCGAGACTGGAAGTACAGGTGGGCCTGCCCGCCGATGTCGATCGGGCCGTTCGGGTCGTTGACGTAGCCGCGGGGCAGGCGGACGTGGAACTGCGGGAGGTGGTGGTCGGCTGGTGCGATCACGGTCGGTGCTGCTTCCTGGGACGGGGTGGGGACGGCGCGGGCGTCGGCCGACGGGGCCACTGCCGAAGGCGCC
This sequence comes from Curtobacterium sp. NPDC087082, assembly GCF_044745045.1. Classification (NCBI taxonomy): domain Bacteria; kingdom Bacillati; phylum Actinomycetota; class Actinomycetes; order Micrococcales; family Microbacteriaceae; genus Curtobacterium; species Curtobacterium sp. NPDC087082. The sequence goes on from NZ_JBIUZN010000007.1 coordinate 70,247, forward strand.
TCGGTCACGGGCGTGTCGGTCATCGTGACGACCCCGCCGTGACGCCCTCGATGAAGTACCGCTGGGCGACGATGAACAGCAGCACGCTCGGGATCATCGTCAGGACCACGCCGGCGAGCACGACCGAGATCGAGCCGGTGCCGAGGTTGCCCTGCAGGCCGACCAGGCCGAGCGGGAGCGTGAACGTGTCCTGCTGGTTCAGGAAGATCAGCGGCCGGTAGTACTCGGCCCAGAACCCGGAGAAGTTCAGGATCGCGAGCGTCGCGATCGCCGGGCTGGCCATCCGCGAGTACACGTGCCAGAAGACGCCGAACTGCGTCGCTCCGTCGATGCGCGCCGCCTCACCGAGCTCCTTCGGCATCTGCATGAAGTACTGCCGCATCAGGAAGGTGCCGAACGCGCTGCCGAGGGCCGGGACGATGAGCGAGGCGATGGAGCCGGTCAGTCCCATGTCCTTCAGGATGACGAACACCGGGATGATGATCGTCTGGATCGGCACCATCATGGTGGCGAGGAAGATCCCGAAGATCGTGTTCTTCCCCGGGAAGCTGATCATCGCGAACGCGTAGCCCGAGAGCGTGCAGGTGATGGTCTGGCCGACCACGATGAGCAGTGTGACGAGCACGCTGTTCACGAAGAACTGGCCGATCGGGATCTGGTTGAACACGGCCGCGTAGTTGCTGAAGTCCCACGAGAGCGGGATCCACTGCGGCGGGTTGTCGAACGACTCGGCCGGGGTGCGGAGCGAGGTGGTCAGGGTCCAGAGCAGCGGCCCGAGCGCGAACACCGCGGCGATGATCAGGATGACCAGCCCGATGACGCTGCCGACCTTCGCCACCGGTCGGCGGCGACGGACGATGTGGGCGACGCTCGGCTGTGCGACGGTCTCCGGCGCGTGGAGCGGGTTGATGACGTCGGTGGTCGTCATTGGTAGAACACCAGCTTTCGTGCGGCGATGAACTGGATCCCGGTGATGATGCCGATGATGACGAGCAACAGGATCGCGATGGCGGAGGCGAACCCGAACTGCAGGTTCTGGAAGCCGGCCTGGTAGAGGGAGATGGTCGCGGTCGTCGTCGCGGTGCCCGGCCCGCCCTTCGTCATGATGAACGGCTGGTCGAACAGTTGCATCGCGTTGATCATCGCGATCACGGTGGCGAAGAGGATCGTCGGGCTGATCAACGGGATCTTGATCCGGAAGAGGGTGCGCCACGGCCCGGCTCCGTCGATCGCTGCGGCTTCCTGGACGTCGACCGGCACGGACATCAGGGCGGCCACGAACAGGACGAACGTGAAGCCCACCTGCTGCCAGACCACCACGAGCACGACCGTGACCTTCGCCCAGAACGGGTCGTTGAGCCAGTGCGCGCCCGGGAGCCCGATCTCGTTCAGGTAGTAGTTGATGAGCCCGAACTTGGTGTCGAAGATGTAGCCCATGAAGATCGACACCGCCGCGGACGACGCGAGCAGTGGCAGGTAGAACGACGTCCGGAAGAAGACGCGCGTGGCGTTGCGCTTCCGGTTGTTCGCCAGCACTGCCAACAGCATGCCGAGCGAGATCTGCAACGCGACGATGCAGACCGCGAGCACGACGGTCACCCCGAACGAGGCCAGGACCGGACCGTCGGTGAACAGCCGCACGTAGTTGTCCAGGCCGACGAACTTCGGGCTGCTGATCACGTCCCACGAAGTGAAGGAGAGCCCGAGCGACGCGAGGATCGGGATGAAGGTGAAGACGGCGACGAAGACCACCGCCAGTCCGATCATCGCGTAGCCGAACGAGGCTTCACGGCGCCGGACGCGCTTGGCCGCCGGGCGGCGGGCTGCGACCTCGGCAGCCCGCCGGGAGCGGAATCCTGTCGTCGCGGTCATCACGACGCCTGCGCGGCGGCCTTCTCGATGTCGGCCTGCAGGCCGTCGAGCGCCTTCTTCGCGTTGCCGGACGAGATCGCCTGGGTGGTGCGCTGGTTGAGGGCCGTCGCGAGCGCGTTGTAGTAGGGCGGTGCGGAGATCGGCACCGAGTTGTCGAGCTGGTCGTAGAACACCGACCAGTGCTCAGGCCCCGTGGTCTTGTACCGATCGGCCGTCAGCAGCGACTTCTGCGCCGGTGTCGTGACGTTGCCGGGCCAGAGCGCGTCGAAGCTCTCCGGCTGCACCATGAGCTTGATGACCTCGAACGCCAGGTCCTTCTGCTTCGACGAGTCGAAGATGCCGTACCCGCCGGCACCGAAGAGCGACTTGTTGCTCTTCCACGTCGGGAACTCCACGACGTCGAAGCTGCCGTCCTTCATGCCCGCGTTGTGGAGACCACCCGCCCAGAACCCACCACCGATCGTCATGCCGATGCGCCCGGACGCGAAGAGGCCCTGCAGCGTGCCGCCACCGCCGACGTCGGGCGACGGGGACGCCCCCGACTTCTGCAGGTCGATCACGTACTGCAGCGCCTCGACCGCGGCGTCGGAGTTCGCCGTCGGGTCGCCCCACTTCCAGCCGCCCTTGCGGCCACTCACGCCCACGGCGTTGCCGTCGAACGCCTTGCTGCCCCAGAGCCAGTCGCCGCCGGAGTAGCGACCCTCCTCGAGGAGGTTGCCGTCGTTCGCGTAGAGGAACGAGGTCCAGCTGCCCCAGAGCCGCACGACCCAGTCGAACGCGTAGGTGCTGCCGCCGACCTTGGCCAGGCTCTCCGCCGACGAGTGGAAGTCGTCCATCGACCAGTTCGCGGCCGGACGCGAGAGCCCCGCCTTGTCGAACAGCGACGTCGAGTAGAACATGCTGCCGGCGTTGAAGCTGTCGGGCAGCGTGTAGAGGTGCCCCTGGTACATCGTCGACTCGACCAGCGATGGGTGGATGCCCCTGAAGTACGTCGACAGCCCGGACAGGTTCTTGGTGACGAGGTCGTCGAGCGGCGTCAGCAGGTTCTTCGAGGCGAGCAGCTGCTGCCCCTCGGTCGCGACACTGACGATGTCGGGCACGTCCCCGGAAGCGATCTGCGTGAGCACCTTCGCCAGGAAGTCGTTCCAGTCGGTGCCGTTGATGGCCGTGACCTGCAGCTTCGCCGTCTTGTCGAGCTGCCGGATCTTCGGCTCGATGGCCTTCTGGAGTGCGGTCGCCGCGCTCTGCTCCCCGAAGTAGAGCATCTTGATCGTGCCCGTCGCGCCACCGCCACTGCCGGAGGTGGAGCACGCCGCGAGCGATCCGATGCCGGCCAGTGCGAGTCCGGCACCACCGAACTTGAACAGCGTGCGTCGGTCGATCGGAGTGCTGAATCCGTTCGCCATGGGTCGCTCCTCTCTGAGCGATCGTGGCCCCGTCGAGTCGGAGCCAATACGTATTTGCTCGCCGACTGTACACACGTCGTCCAGATGAGGCAATACGTATTTGCTTCTGCCATGATGAGCATGTCGAAGGAGGACAGATGGCGAGCCGAAAGCAGACGGAACCGTCGCACCGCGTCACGATGAAGGACGTCGCGCGGCATGCCGGCGTCTCGCAGCCGACGGTCTCGTTCGTGCTGAACGACCGGCGCGACGTCTCGATCGCCGCGGACACCCGGGCCCGTGTGCTCGAGTCGGCGAAGGCGCTCAACTTCCAGCCGAACCGTGCCGCGCAGTCCCTCCGGTCGAACCGGTCCTACACGGTCGGGGTCATCGCGGACCGGCTCGTCTCCCAGCCCTACGCCGGTCACATCGTGCTCGGTGTGCAGCAGGCCGTGCAGGAAGCCGGGTACGTCTGCTTCGTCGTCGAGACCGCGCAGACGTCCGACGGCGGCACGGCGGCCGTCGCGAACCTCGTGCAGCAGGGCGTCGCCGGCCTGATCTACGCCGCCCCCGGCCCCGAGGACGTCACGCCGGTGTCGGGCGTCGAGGGCGTGCCGACGGTCTTCGTAAACTGCTTCCCGCCGGACGGCGCCCCGGCCGTCACCGTGCTGGCCGACGAGTTCCAGGGTGGCCACGACGTCGCCGCTGCCGTGTTCGCCGCCGGGCACACCGACGTCGCGTTCCTCGGCGGTCCGGAGGACGACTACGCCTGCCGCGAGCGCAAGCGCGGGTTCGACGAGGCCGCGGCCGAAGCCGGGCTCCGAGCAGACGCCGTCCCCGTCCGGTACGGCACCTACCAGGTGGGCTCCGGCTACGACCTCGCGATGGAGTTCCTCGCCGACGACCCGCCGACCGCCCTCGTGTGCGGGAACGACCGCATGGCTGTCGGCGCACTGATGGCGGCGCAGTCCCTCGGGCTCCGCTGCCCGGAGGACGTCAGCATCGTCGGCTTCGACGACCAGCCCGACCTCGCCGACCAGATGCACCCGCCGCTGACCACGGTCGCGCTCCCCCACCAGCAGATGGGCTTCGACGCCGGCACGCTCCTGCTCGCCGAGACGCACGATCCCGGGCGCCACCTCGTGCCCTGCGAGTACGTCCCGCGAAGCTCCCTCGCAACGCCACGGGACGCCCCAGCCCCCGCACCCGCAACCGATCCGCAGGAGTCCGAGTGACCGCCGAACCGAGCACCCACTTCCGCCCGCCGAACGGCTTCGTGGGCGACGTCATCCCGTTCGCGGCCGACGACCGGGCGTGGCTGTACTACCTGCTCGACGAACGGCCGGACGCGGCAACCGTCGACCGTCCGACGGGCATGCCCTGGGGCGCGGTCTCGACGACGGACTTCGTGACCTTCGAGGACCACGGCGTCGTGCTCCCCTCGGGCGGACCCGACGCCAGCGACTTCGACTGCTACACGGGCAGCGTCGTCCGCGACGACTCCGGGCTCCTGCACCTGTTCTCCACCGGCCACAACCCGCGCATCACCACCGACACCGATCTCGGCCGGAAGGACGTCCAGGTCGTCTGCCACGCGACCTCCGACGGCGACCTCACGCGCTGGACGAAGCACCCCGAGTGGGACCTGCCAGCACTCCCCGGCTACGCGCCCGAGGACTGGCGCGACCCGTTCGTCTTCCGCCCGTCGCCCGAGCGCCCCTGGCAGATGCTCCTCGCGACCCGCCGCCCGGACGAGCCCTACCGCCGCTCCGGTCTCGTCGCCCGCCTCGAGTCGGACGACCTCGTCACCTGGCGCGACGCCGACCCGATCTGGGCGCCGCACCGGTTCATCGCCCACGAGTGCCCGGACGTCTTCCGGTGGGGCGACTGGTGGTACCTCGTGTACTCCGAGTTCTCCGACGCGTTCTGCACGCGCTACCGCGTCGCGACGTCGCCCGACGGACCGTGGCTCGCGCCCGCCGACGACACCGTCGACGGCCGCGCGTTCTACGCCGCGAAGACCGTCGCCCTCGGCGAGGACCGCTTCTTCGTCGGGTGGATCGCCACGAAGGAGGGTGAGCGCGACGCCGGGGCGTGGCAGTGGGCCGGCACCATGGCGACCCTCCAGGCGCACCAGCGAGCGGACGGATCGTTGCGCTTCGACCTCCCCCGGGCGCTCCGAGCGGCGTACGCGCACGAGGTCGACGTCACCGATGTCTTCACACCCGTGAACGGCGCAGCACCGGTCGTCGGAGACGGCGCATCGAGCCGCTTCGCATCCTGGACCGGGCCGGAACTCCCCGTCGAGGCACTCGTCACGATCGAGCTCGACGTCGCCCCGGACACCCGGTCGTTCGGTGTGCTCCTGCGCACGAGCGACGACGCGGAAGCCGGCTACGCGCTCCGCCTCGAACCGGACCGCTCCCGACTCGTCCTCGATCGGTGGCCGCGCGGTACGACCGGCGGTGAGCAGTGGCAGATCCTCGGTGACGTCCCGCACGCGGTCGAGCTCGAGCGCCCGGTCCCCCTCGCTCCCGGCCCGCACCGCATCGACGTGCACCTCGACGGCGACCTCTGCGTCGCCGTCGTCGACGGTTCCGTCGCGTTGAGCACGCGCCTCTACGACCGCCCGTGCGGGCGCCTCGCGCTCTTCGCGCAGGACGGCGCGTTCGCGCTGACCCGGGTCACCGTCAGCACTCGCTGACGGGCTCCGCACTGGCGGACGGGAGGCGCGGTTCCAGCTGGCACCGCGCCTCCAGTCCGTCAGTCGTCCTCGTGCGAAGCCAGGGTGGCGAGCACGAGCTTCGCGATCCGCCGTTGGCCGGAGTCGTTCGGGTGGATGCCGTCCGTCGAGTAGATGCCCGTGCCCGAGTGGTCGGCCTGCGGGAGGGCGTCCGCCAGACCGACGAACGCAGCGCCACCCTTCGCTGCGGCGTTCTCGATCTCGGCGAGGTAGGTCGACCACGGGCTCGCCATGCCGTCCGTCATGCTCGAGGCCGGGTCGAACTCACCGATCACGAGCAGCGAGGGCTTCGTGGGGAGCGCCGCGAGCGCCTTCAGGAACGCCACGTACTGCGTCCCGAGTTCCTCGGGGGTGAGCTTCGACGCGTCGTTGCCACCCAGCGTGATCGTGACGAGGTCCGGAGCAGCACGACGCATCGCTGTCAGGAAGCCCTCCTGGTCCTCGGTGAAGGTCGCGATCGTCGCTCCGGAGTGGGCGGAGTCGTAGCGGTGGATGCCCTTGCCCCGGTCGCCGTCGAAGATCGTGAACCCCAGCAGGGAGAACGGCGAGACAGCGGTGACGGTCACCGTGTGCTCACCGCTCGACAACCCGTCCACCGTCGTCGTCGTGCCGGTGCTGGCGTTCCCCGTCGTGGCGACGGTCTCCGGTGCGGCTCCGTCGACGCTGTAGGTGAAGTCGCCGGACCCGGGGTAGCGCGCCCACCAGATGTCGATCCCGGTGCCCGTGAAGGCGTAGGTGCGCGAAGCGCCTGCCTGCATCGCGACCGATCGGTAGCCGAGGTCGGGTGCGGTGGCGTCGAACTGGCTCGACCCCGTGCTCGCGGTCGCCCAGTCACCCCATGTCGAGTCCGGGCCGTACACGGCGAACTGTGCCGGGAGGTACCCGGCGCCACCGGTGACACCGTCCGTCGGGTGCTCCGTGCGGAGCCCGTCGAGCGTGAGGTCCATCCACCGGGTGGAGCGGGCGGAGGCGCCCTGCCCCTCGGTGATCGAGTCCCCCAGGGCGACCCAGTTCGCGGGTTCGTCGGCCCGGTCGGCCACGGCCGCGTTCCAGGTGGCGAGGGGATCGGCGGCCTTCGGGGCCGTCTGCGTGGAGCACCCCGAGACGACGGTCGCCAGGAGTGCGACGGCCACGCCGGCCACGACCCGGGCTCCCCCTCGACGCCGTCCACGAACAGTGCTCCGCAGTGGGCCGTTCACGTTGCCTCCCGTGCGTTGGGATGTGGACCGCGACCGAGCGCCGGGTCGGGCAATGCTACGCGCCCCGCTCGCGGACCCGGAACGAGGCGTCGCCACTGACGAGCTCGCGTGACCACGCGACCTCGCGTCCGAGCTGCCCGGTCGACGTGAAGAGGCGCACCTGTTGCGTTCCGGGCAGGACGGAAGCGAGCACGTCGCGGTCTGCGGGAGTGAAGCCGAGCTTCTGCCAGAAGGGCCCCGACCGCCGCGAGAACAACCACGCTCGACCCGCGCCCGCTCGAGCCGCTTCAGCCAGCGCGAAGCGCGCGAGCCGCGTACCGGCCCCGGACGCCCGCATCGAGCCGGACACCGCGACGCTCCGGATCAGGGCGTGCGCGCCGTTCGCGCTGAGCTCGAATCCGGTGCTGCCGGTGATCCCGCCCTCGGGTCCGCGTTCGAGCCAGATCCGCACGGCCGGCGAGTCGAGGCCGGCGACCGTCAGGTCGGCCTCGAGCAGGAACGTCCGCAACTCGTCCAGGTCGTCGCTCGTCGCTCGTGTGTAGTGCACGACTCGTCCTCGTCCGGTGACGACTACGGGAGCATCTGCTGGAACACCGCGACGGCCCGACCGATCCCGACGACCACGCCGATGACGACGACGGCGATGCTGATCCACAGCGGCCACATGGGCCGTCCGGGTGCGACCTTGCGGACGACGACGTACCGGCCGATGACGTAGACGATCGGCGACAGGAACGCCCAGGGCCACGAGAACGGCCGGACGACGCTCCGTCGGCCGAGGGCACGGTGGTCGAAGAACGCGAGCACGACGTTCGCGGCGTACAGGAGCACGGAGAACGCCTGCAGCAGGAAGTACCCGGCGGTGTAGATGGAGGTCGGGTCCACCGTCCGGACGCCTCCCGGACCGACGCCGTACCGGACCTGCGGCTCGTAGAGGAAGGTGACGGGGAGGGAGAGCAGCGGGAGCAGCGCGAGGACCCAGACGAACACGGTGTCCGTCGGCACGTGCTCGGGGAGCCGCTGGCGGGGCAGCTGCGCGGGCGGCGGGCCGACCTGCACGGTCCACTGGGTGCCGTCCCACCAGCGGGCGGCGTGTTGACCGGACGGGTCGGGGTACCAGCCTGGCGGCGTCGGTGACGACACGGTGCGCTCCTCGGGGGTCGGCGGGAGCATCGAACCCCCGCCCCGACCGTAGTGCAGCACGGCGGTCGAGTGCACCTACGCCCTCGCCGGACCCACCTCGTCCGGAGCGACGTCCTTCTGCACCGCGAACTGCGTCCGGTGCAGTTCCTCGTACCGGCCACCCGCCGCGAGCAGCTCCTCGTGCGTCCCGCGCTCCACGATCGAGCCGTCCTCGACGACGAGGATCTGGTCCGCACTCCGGATGGTGGAGAGTCGGTGCGCGATCACCATCGCCGTCCGTCCCTCGAGCGCCTCGCTGAGCGCGGCCTGCACCGCAGCCTCCGAGGTGGAGTCGAGCGCCGCGGTGGCCTCGTCGAGGATGACCACCCGCGGCTGGGCGAGCAGGAGCCTCGCGATCGTCATCCGCTGCCGCTCGCCGCCGGACAGCCGGTAGCCGCGCTCCCCCACCATCGTGTCGAGCTGGTCCGGCAGGGACCGGATCAGCGACTCGAGACGCGCGCGGCGGACCGCGTCCCACACCTCGTCGTCGGACGCGCCCGGCCGCGCGAGCCGCAGGTTCGAGCGGATGGTCTCGTGGAACAGGTGCCCGTCCTGCGTCACCATGCCCATCGTGTGCCGGAGGGACTCGAAGGTCACGTCGCGGACGTCCTCGCCGGCGAGCCGGACGGCGCCCTGGTCGACGTCGTAGAGCCGCGAGAGCAGCTGCGCGATCGTGGACTTGCCCGCGCCCGAGGTCCCGACGAGCGCGACGGTCTGTCCGGGCTCGATCCGGAACGAGATGCCGTGCAGCACCTCGTCCCCGCCACGGGTGTCGAGCGTGGAGACCTCCTCGAGCGAGGCCAGCGACACCCGGTCCGCCGAGGGGTAGGCGAACCGGACGTCGTCGAACTCCACCGCGACCGGACCGTCCGGCACGGCCACGGCGCCGGGCTTCTCCTGGATGAGCGGCTCGAGGTCGAGGACCTCGAACACCCGCTCGAAGCTGACGACTGCGCTCATGATCTCGACACGGGCGTTCGCGAGGCTGGTCAGCGGCACGTACAGCCGGGTGAGGAGGAGCGCGAGCGTGACCACGTCACCCGTGTTCAGCTGGCCGCCGAGGGCGAGGACCCCGCCGAGGCCGTACACGAGCGCGAGGGCGAGGGCCGCGACGAGCGTCAGGGCAGTGACGAAGACGAACTGCAGCATCGCGGTGCGCACGCCGATGTCCCGGACGCGCGCCGCACGGACCCGGAACTCCTCGGACTCCTCCTCCGGCCGACCGAAGAGCTTCACGAGGGTGGCTCCGGGAGCGGAGAAGCGCTCGGTCATCTGCGTGCTCATCGCCGAGTTGTGGTCGGCGGCCTCGCGACGCAGGGCCGCGAGTCGACCACCCATGCGGCGAGCCGGCACCAGGAAGAGCGGCAGCATGAGCACCGCGATCACCGTCACGAGCCACGACGTGCTGAGCATCACGGCGAGGGTGAGGACGAGCGCCACGAGGTTCGTGACCACGCCGGACAGCGTGCCGCTGAAGGCCTGCTGCGCCCCGATCACGTCGTTGTTGAGGCGGCTGACGAGCGCGCCCGTCCGGGTCCGGGTGAAGAAGGCGATCGGCATCTTCTGCACGTGGTCGAACACCGCCGTCCGCAGGTCGAGGATCACCCCTTCACCGATGCGGGCGGAGTACCACCGGGTCGCGAGCGACGAGGCAGCGTCGGCCACGGCGACGACGGCGATGACCACCGCGAGCCAGACGATCGTGCCGACCGCGCCACGAGCGGCGATGACGTCGACCACCTGGCCGGCGAGCACCGGAGTCGCGACCGCGAGGAACGCGCCGACGATCGAGAGCGCGATGAAGACCACGAGCTTGGCGCGGTACGGCGTCGCGAACGTCATGATGCGCCGGAGCGACTCGCGGGAGAACCCGTTCCTGCCGTCCTTGGCGGTGGAGATCTTGTAGAGCGAGCTCCAGGCCGCGCCTTCCATGCTCATGGCAGTTCCCTCCGCGCCGCGGAGTCGACGCGGGCCGGGAGCCAGGATACGGCGGTCCGTCGCGCCCCGCGCCTCGCGGGAGCCTGGAGGCGCGACCCGCCTGACGGAGGCGGGTCGCGCCTCCAGGCTGGTCACCGCGCGAGCGGCTCGACGCCGTAACTCGTGACCACCGCTCGCAACTCGTCCAGGTACGCCTGCGCCTGCACGGTGAGGGGAACCGAGGCGTGGGCGATCCACCCGATCTCGATGCGCTCGTCGACGTCGAGCGGGATGGCGACGATCTCGGGGTCGAGGTCATCGCTGATGAGGCCCGTCGAGATCGTGTACCCGCCGAGGCCGATCATGAGGTTGAAGATCGTCGCCCGGTCCGACACCCGGATCTCCCGCTTGCTCGACATCGTCGACAGGATCTCCTCGGCGAGGTAGAAGGAGTTGTTCGCGCCCTGGTCGAACGTGAGTCGGGGCAGGTCGGCGAGGTCCTCGAGGGTCGCGCGCTCCCGCGACGCGATCGGGTTCCGCCGGGAGACGAAGATGTGCGGCTGGGCGACGAACAGCGGGGTGAACACGACACCGGCGTCCCGCAGCAGCTTCCCGAGGACCTGCTTGTTGAAGTCGTTGCGGTAGAGGATGCCGACCTCGCTCCGCAGGGTGCGGACGTCCTCGATGATGTCCCAGGTGCGCGTCTCGCGGAGCGAGAACTCGTACTCGTCCGCGGCCGCCGCTTCGACCATCCGGACGAAGGCCTCGACGGCGAACGAGTAGTGCTGCGCCGACACCCCGAGCAACCGACGCGATGCCTGCCTGCCGACGTACCGCTGCTCGAGCAGGGAGACCTGCTCGACGACCTGCCGGGCGTACCCGAGGAACTCGACGCCGTCGACGGTGAGCACGACGCCTCGGGCCGAACGGGTGAAGAGCGGGCGACCGATCCGTGTCTCGAGGTCCTTCATCGCCGCGGACATGGTCGGCTGCGACACGTAGAGCAGATCGGCCGCGGCGCTCATCGAGCCCTCGGTCGCGACCTCGATGAAGTACCGGAGCTGCTGCAGGGTGATGTCGTTCGAGACCCGGGCCATAGGCTGAGGCTATACCGCCGCATAGTGTCTCGGTATTACCTGATGGCCTCGGGATCCCGCCATGATCGATGCATCATGGCGAGCGAGATCACCTTCAGCATCACCCGGACCCGGTTCGACGAGGACTACTCCCCGTCGGACAGCTCCCGGCTGACCACGAACTTCGCCAACCTGGCGCGCGGCGAGCGCCGGCAGGAGAACCTCCGTGCTGCGCTGGCGATGATCGACGAGCGCGCGAACGAGCTCTCGGCTGCCGGTGATCGCTACCGCCTGCAGCTCGACATCGTCTCGGCCGCACTGCAGTTCTCCGACGGTGGATCGGACGCCGAGTTCCCGCTGCTCGAGATGCTCGACGTCACGATCGTCGACCAGCACACCGGCGAGCACCACCACGGCATCCTCGGCAACAACTTCTCGTCGTACCTGCGCGACTACGACTTCTCGGTGCTGCTGCCGTCGTCGCCGGGCCTGCCGTCCGACTTCGGTGTGCTGCACGGGGCGCTCTTCCAGCGGTTCCTTTCGTCGTCGGCGTTCCACGACGGCTTCAGCGCCGAGCCCGTCGTCTGCATCAGCGTCTCGACGAGCCAGACCTACCGCCGGACCGGGTACGTCCACCCCGTCCTCGGCGCGGAGTACGAACACGAGCACTCCTCGCTCACCGACGACTACTTCGGCCGGATGGGCATGCGGGTCCGGTACTTCCAGCCCGCCGGAGCGTCGGCCCCGCTCGCGTTCTACACGCGCGGCGACCTGACCGGGGACTACACGGACCTCCAGCTCATCGGCACGATCGCCACCATGGAGACGTTCCAGAAGATCTACCGCCCGGAGATCTACGCAGCGAACACCCCGGCCGGCAGCACGTACCGCCCCACCCTCGACCACACCGACTTCACGCCCACCCCGGTCACCTACGACCGCGAGGAGCGCAGCCGCCTCGGAATCACCCAGGGCCGGTGGACCGAGGAGCACCTCGTGACGCCGCACCACGCGCTCCTCTCGCAGTTCGCTGCCGAGCCCGTCCCCGCCCGCTGACCGTCTGGACCCGCACCCGCATGAGTTCTCTCCTTCCCACCGCGATCGTCGGCAGCCTGCCGAAGCCGTCCTGGCTCGCCGAGCCCGAGCGCCTCTGGTCCCCCTGGCAGCTCGCCGGGGCCGCCCTGACCGAGGGCAAGCAGGACGCACTCCGATCCGCCGTGCACGAGCAGGAGCACCGCGGGATCGACATCGTCAGCGACGGCGAGCAGACCCGCCAGCACTTCGTCACGACGTTCATCGAGCACCTCGACGGCATCGACCAGGAGCGCAAGGAGACCGTCCGGATCCGCGACCGCTACGACGCTGCCGTCCCCACGGTCGTCGGCGCAGTGAGTCGCCCCGCCCCGGTGTTCGTCGACGACGCCAAGTTCCTCCGCGCGCAGACCGACCGGCCGATCAAGTGGGCGCTGCCCGGCCCGATGACCATGATCGACACGCTCTCCGACCAGCACTACAAGTCTCGCGAGAAGCTGGCGTGGGAGTTCGCCACGATCCTCAACCAGGAAGCGCGCGAGCTCGAAGCCGCCGGCGTCGACATCATCCAGTTCGACGAGCCCGCCTTCACCGTCTTCCACGACGAGGTGCAGGACTGGGGCGTCGCCGCCCTCGAACGCGCCACCGAGGGGCTCCGAGCCGAGACCGCCGTGCACATCTGCTACGGGTACGGCATCGAGGCGAACAACAAGTGGAAGGAGACGCTCGGCGCCGAGTGGCGGCAGTACGAGCAGTCGTTCCCGCTGCTGCAGCAGTCGTCGATCGACATCGTGTCGCTCGAGTGCATCCACTCGCACGTGCCGCTCGACCTCGTGGAGCTCATCCGGGGGAAGAAGATCATGCTCGGAGCGATCGACGTCGCGACCGAGGTCGTCGAGACCCCGGACGAGGTCGCGGAGGTGCTGCGGCGGGCGCTCGAGTTCGTGGATGCGGACAAGCTCATCCCCAGCTCGAACTGTGGGATGGCGCCGCTGGCGCGGGGTGCGGCGTTGGGGAAGCTCAGTGCGCTGTCCGCTGGTGCGGACATCGTGCGGGCGGAGCTCGTCGGCGCGGCGGTCCCGTCGGCGCGCTGACCGCTTCGAGACACCACGGCGGCTCTCTTCCGGAAGGAGGAGAGCCGCCGTTCGTGTTGCGTCCGCCGTGGGCGCGGCTCTCGATCCGGCCTGGAGGCGCGGCTGTCGTCCGGCTGACAGGTTGCGTTGGTCCGAAGCCAGGGCTGCATCGATATGTTGCGCATTACACTTCGGTATGTGTAGGTTGTCTTCGGCGCGGAGGGGCTGCGCCAGAAGGGGGCTTCGATGTCGAAGTTCATGATTGCGGCTGCGGCCGCTATGGTCACCGTTTCCGCTGCAATCACGGTGCCGGCGCCGCCTGCCCAGGCAGCAACGCCAACGTCGCAACACGTCAGAGTGGAATGGGCTCCGCTTTCTGATCGAAACGTGATCGAGCTGTTCACCGGGCAGGGGCGGATCATCGCCGAACACCCTGAACTAGCGAAGTACGTGCCAAGCGGCGAGCAGAAGCTGACAGCTGCGCAAATCACCGCCGTGACCGCGGAGTACCAGAACGCCTACCCACAGTTCCACGACAACATCACCATCCCGCTGCAGAGCGGCGACCCGTACCGGGTCCTCGACGCGCTGCATGCCTTCCAAACCGCGACCGAGCGCATCGCCACCTCACAGCCTGCCGCCATCACCGGCGACGGCAAGTGCGCCCTGCTGATCGCCGTCGCGGTCGCGGCCACGCTCTGGCTGGGCGTCCTCGTCTGGGTTGCTGGCCGATCCGGCTCCGCCCTCACCGAGGAACAGTTCGCGGCCGAACTGGCAGCTGCTTTGCCGTCGAGCAACTGACAAGAACCTCGAGAGGAATAACCTTCGATGTCGAAGATTATGATCGCGGCTGCGGCCGTGATGGTCACCGTTTCCGCTGCAATCACAGTGCCGGCGCTGCCAGCCCAGGCAGCAACACCGACGACCCATCACCTCGCCGCCGAGCGAGCCCCGCTCTCCGATCGGAACGTGATCGAGCTGTTCACCGGGCAGGGGCGGGTCATCGCTGAGCACCCAGAGCTTGTCAAGTACGTACCGAGCGGCGAGCAGAAGCTGACAGCTGCGCAGATCTCCGCCGTAACCACGGAGTACCAGAATGCCTACCCGCAGTTCCACGACAACATCACCGCCCCACTGCAGAGCGGCGACCCGTACCGGGTGCTCGATGCGCTGCACGCATTTGAAACCGCGACCAAGCTCATCGCCACCTCGGACTCTGCCACCATCACCGGCGACGGCAAGTGCCTCGTCGTCGTCGCAGTCGGCGTCCTGGTCTGGGCGGCTGTTTCCGTGAAGGTGAAGTTGTGGCCGAAGTCAGGAAACCGCGATTTGAGTGCTGCCTTTGCCTCGGAGCTAACTCTCGCCCTGCGGTGATGGGTTCGGAACGAGCGCTCTGGCCGTTCGCAACGACGGTCGTGGTGCTGATGAGTTGGACGGCGCTCACCATCGTGCAGTCGTTATCTCCACACGCGTTGTCGAGTCGTGAACCTGTCGCCGTGGCGGCCCGAGATGCTGTGCTGGCGATAGCTCCACAGCGCTGGGAGTTCTTCACTGCGTCGTCCAAGGGCCGGCAGTACGTCGCCTACCGCACGCAGACAAGCGAATCGGCACTTTCGCTGCCGCAAGGCAAAGAAGCGAACATGTTCGGCGTCTCGCGCGCGCAGCGTGCGCAGGGTCCTGAGCTAGCAGCGCTGCATCAGCAGGTGGCGAACTGGAAGAAGTGCGTGGACAAGTCTGCATCTCAGAAGTGCATCCGGCAGGCAGCCGAAGAGCGACCGCAGGCTCTGAGGAATGGGGCGAAGCGGAAGACTCTCTGCGGAGATCTCCTCCTCGCTCAGGAGAAGGCGACGCCGTTCGAGTTCCGTAGCTTCGATCTCCCGAACTTCCGGGTGCTGCAGGCTGCACGGGTGGAGGTGTCGTGCAACTGATCTTCGCTGAGGTGAGCGCGCCCCGGCTGCGGCGCACCATCCGCGGGTTCGACCTTCAGACGCTCCGCTTCAGCGGTTTCCGGGGAATTCTCGCGCTGGCTCAGCTCACGATCCTCGTGGCAACGCCGTACGACGCGTTGATGCAGACTCTGGTGGGAAGCGGAGCCGGACCGGTTTGTGATGGGCTTCGAAACGCTTCGACATACTGCCTTGGACAATCCTTGCCCGATGCGCTCGTCACATCCGCCATGGTCATGATCCTCATCGGGGTTGCGGCTGGGGTTGCGCCGACCGTGATGGCGATCCTTCACGCGTGGGTTGCGTTCTCGATCGCTGGGTCGATCTCGCTCCCCGACGGGGGCGACCAAGCGGCCGCGGTGTGCACCCTGCTCCTTGTCACCGTCAGTTTCGCCGACCGACGTCGCTGGCTGCTCGGTCCGCCGCGGACCGTCGCGAGCTGGCGCCGACAAGTGGCGCTCGGAGGTCTCATGGTCATGCGAGTGCAGGTCACTGCGATCTACTTCAACGCCGCGATCGCCAAGCTGTTTGCACCCGAATGGGTCAACGGCACAGCCGAGTACTACGTCCTTCGGGACCCGTTCTTCGGGGCAAGCGGACCGCTTGCTCCTGTCCTAAAAGCTGCGACGACGCTGCCCGCTGTGACGGTGGGCGTGACGTGGGGTGCTGTGATAGCGGAGATCGCGATCGGTGTGCTGATTCTGTGTGGCCCGCGAAGTCGTTCGATTGCCTTGCTCCTGTGCGTGGTGCTGCACGGCGCGATCATCATCACGATGGGGCTCTGGAGCTTCGGGCTGATCATGATTGCGATCGTCGGCATCGCCGCGATGCCGTACACGCCGCATGAGCAGACGCACCAGTTCTGGTCCCGCCTCGGCAGAAGGCACCACGCCACCGTGCACAGCCCTAGCGTGAATGGCGCTGGGGTCCGGTGAGCGCGCAGCACGTGCGTAGCGCGTCTCTTGGCTCCCTCGCCGCGGCCGTCCCCGTCTTCATCGAGATCGCAGTCACGAGTGCGTGGTGGAACCGACTCCCCGATCGGATCGCTACGACCTTCGGTCCGGACGGCAGCCCAGGCGGATACGGGACCCCGTTGGGGACGGTGAGCCTTCTCGCTGCCGTGCAGACCCTCTTTCTTGTCGCGGCGGTCGGATCGGCCTTCGCGCGAGATCGACGGAAGGGTCGGATCGCCTGCGCGGTAACCGCTGGGTTCATCGCCACTGTGGCGATCAGCTGGCTGATGATCGCGGGAGTCGCGGCCTCGATCGTGGCACCAGCAGCGTGGTGGTCACTCCTGGCAGGCCCGGCATGGGCAGTCGTTCCGTACTGGCTACTTCGCATCGACAAGGAGGCACCATGATGCAGATCACGGCGCGAAAGGACCACAGAGAGACCACGGCAGGCAGGCCGCGGGGCACCCGATGGGGTGCGGTCAGCGTGTTCGTGTGCCTGGCGTACGGTGCAGCGTGGGTGCTGCTCTGGCCAGCGGTTCAGACGAGCGCGGATCTCGCGGATCCCGTCGGAAGCCCAGGTGCCTACATCGCGACCGTGGCGATGATGTTCACACCGGGCCTCGCAGCGCTGCTGGTCGCAGTCATGCTCCAGCGTCATCGCGGGAAAGCGCTCCTGGCGGAGCTCGGGCTGACAGGATTCTTCACCCGTCAGGGCTGGCGATTCGCTGGCGCCGGCATCGCCGGAGCTGCGGTGCTGGTTCTGGGCAGCTGGGGTCTCGGCCTGCTGCTCGGGTGGGTGCAGCTCGATCCTGAGCGGTCCGTGGCGAGAGAGCTCATCATTCGAGTCACGGGCGAGCAGCCGCCGATGCCGATGGCGCTCCTTGCGCTGCTGCAACTGGTGAACCTCCCCATCGGGATAGCGATCACGGCGATCGCTGCGACGGGCGAGGAAATCGGTTGGCGCGGCTGGCTCCTCCCGAAACTGCTGCCGCTCGGAACCGGGTGGGCCCTCAGCCTGAGCGGGGCGATCTGGGGTCTCTGGCACGCCCCCGCGATCCTGCTCGGCCTGAACTACGAGCAACGTGACCCGCTCGGGATCATCATGATGACCATCGGCTGCGTGGGTGCCGGCGTGCTGATCGGCTGGCTCCGGCTTGCGAGCGGATCGCTTCTGCCCTGCGTCCTCGCACACGCGGCGCTCAACAGCTTCGCCACGTACCAGTCGATCCTCTTTCCGCCGTTCGACCAACGCCTTGTCGGGCCGCTCGCGATCACCGGGTGGATCGTCATGACGGTCCTGATCGTGACCGGCGTGTTGCGGGCAACTCGACTTCGGCAGCGACGCGACTCAGAACGGGGCAGCCACGAGATCCGCAACACCGAGGCGTCTCAGTAGCCGAGCAGATGGGCCCATGAGGGTCCGCTCGGAAGACAGGGGGCTCACCGGATCACCGCCGCATCAGCCGTCGCACTTCTCTCGCACCTCCCGCTCGATCAGCGCCGTGGCGATCGCATCGGCCGCATGCGGAGCCTTCGCGAGCGCATGGACCACCGCGGTGATTCCGGCGGCGTTGGCGATGACCGCGCCTGCCGCTCGCACCTCGCCGTTGATCCAGGTCGATGCCCCTTGCCGCTGCCAGCTCACCGTGCGGGAGGGCGGAGCGCCAGGCTCGAGCGCCCATTCGGCATAGCGACAGAGGTCCTCGAACGTTGACCAGACGCCGCCTGCGGCCGCGAACGACGACTCCCCGAGCGCCCACGGCCTGACCGCTTGACCGAAGAGCGTCGGCACCACACGTTCTGCCCGAGCAGGCACAAGCGTCGCGGAACAGATCCCAGCCGGCTCGAGGACGTGCTGGTGCACGGCGGCGAACCAGTCGCCGTGCACCCCCTCGAGCACGGCACCGAGGAGTGCGTAGCCGAGGTTCGAGTACACGAAGTGGCCTCGTGGCGTGCCCGGCACTGCCGTATCGAGATCCAGAGGCACGCCGACGCCCTTTCGGTACGGGTCGCCGAAGAGGCTGTCACGCATCGTCGCCGGAAGCCGCGGTAGCCCCGAGGTGTGGCGGACGAGGTCCGCCACGGTCATCTCGTCGTCGGCCACCCCTGGCAGGTAGTACGCGACCGGTCGGTCGACCTCGAGTGTGAGCCACGCGGTCGTCCCGACGAGCCCCTTCGTGATGCTCCCCCACTCGAGCATCGAAGCGGTGGCGTACGGCCCGCGGGGCTCGCGCACAGTTCTCCAGCCGTCCGCCACGCGAAGACTCGCGCGCCAGAGCCCGGATGCCTCATGTGGGGTCCGCATGAGGGCCTTCCCCCGACGTGTGGTCGAGGTCTCGGAACCGCAGCAGCCGTTCGCGGCGCCTCGCAGCGAACCACGAGACCGGACCGACGAAGGGCACGAACAGGACCAGGACGGCCCAGGCGAGCACGGGCCACCCCGTCGGTGACGAGGCTGCGAGCAGCGACACGAGAGCTGCGAGAGCAAGCACCAATCCGACGATGGCGACGCTCATCATCGCGCCGTCCAGCACCGTCGGCAGAAGCGGGTTCACGCTCCCGGCCGTGGTCAGGTCGAACATCTCGCAGACTCCCCATCCTCGCTGCCACCACCCAATGAGTAACTGAAACGTTGCCGTTTACATGTCAAGACACTAGCTTCACACCTATGGATGGAGCAATGGTGTTCACGCTGTCTCTCGAGGTCGGTGCCGCGATTCTCGTCACCTGGCTGACCTGGAGAGCCGCGAGCGGATCGCTGGCTCGGAACGATCTCACCGGCGTCCGCACACGGATCACGATGTCCAGCGACGAGGCATGGCGCATCGCTCATCGTGCAGCGCTGCGTCCAACCATCATCAGCGGAACGATCACCGTGACCTGGTGCCTGATCAGCATGGGTCTTGCCCCGCTCCGCAGTCCGGTCTCCGTCCTCGTGGCCGCAGGAGTGCTCGTCGGCGGTGCACTCCTGTCGATCCCGGTGGCGCACCGTGCCGTCCGCCGATCCTTCCCCGATCGCTGATGACAACCTCGCCCCCCGAGGAACGTGGGCGACACGCGTCAACGCGACGGCGGCTCCTGGCCTCACATGTCGGCGCTGACGCGGAGCGTGTAGCCCTCGAGAACGGTCTGGTGCTCGACGAAGTGCACGAACACCGATGCTGCATGGTCGGCTGTGAAGAGCTCTGCCGGATGCCGCGGCTCGTGTGCAGCCTGTACGTCGATGGTCTCGGTGACTGGCTCGGTGAGATCGTGATCTCGGCCCACGACGAAGAAGCGGTACTCACCGTCGTCTTCGAGACGACGGAACTCGACGCTCATCTTCTCGGCCGTGTCGCCGGCTTGCAGGTAGGAGTCGCTGTACTCATCGATGACTTCCTGCGGGCCTGCACGCCAGGTCTGGTCATCGATCGGGCGGAACGTGTCGTTCAGAACGGTGATGACGGACCCGTTCGTCCTCGTGAGGACCAAGGCGGGCTACTCCACGTGCTCGTTGGCGACAGAGGTGATCTTGATGCGTACCAAATGCAGCGTGGCACACGCCTGACCGCGTCGCCGCGAAGCGTCAGGCGGACGGCGTTGACTACGCCCATGATCTCAAAGGGCCTCATCCATCAGGTGGAAAGCGCGACCGTTCGTGATCGCGACGGTGCGACGGTCGGCAAGGTGACGCAGGTGTTCCCCTCCGACGAGGACGGCAGTGCTGCCTACGTCAGCGTCGCGACGGGGCTGCTCGGGAGGCACCAAACGCTCGTCCCGGTCGAAGACGCCACCCTCGACGGCACGGATCTGCACGTCGGGTACACCAAGAATGCGATCCAGGCGGCACCCTCCCTCGGCCCCGAACACACCCTGTCCCTCGCCGAGGCGAACGCAGTCCGCAAGCACTTCGGGTTGTCCGCAGCCGGCGCGGCAACCGGAGACATGGGCGACCCGAACGAGAACCTCGATCAGGCCGGGACAGGGCCTGCCGGCGCGGATGACACCGAGGGTGCAGGCACGACGCCGCCGGCGTGATGGTGCCACAGCGCGGACATTCGCTTTCTCGCAGCACTCCTCGGCGAGTCCCGCCGCTGTGCCCTAGGAAGTCTTGAGTCGAGCGTAGGCCGGCGCCTCAATAGACCATCGGCTACCGAGACGGGGCGCAGCGCCGCCCGACGGACGTGCGCCGAAGCGCTCGCTGGACGATCAACTTACGGGACGGCGACTAGTGCCTTCGAGTTGCGGCGAGACGCAGACGCCCTCACGCTGGCGTCTGGTGCCCCGGACTCGGGCGGGAAGCGAATGGAGCTCGCTCCGCGCCGCACACAGGTGATGGTGTCGTTGACGGCTTAAGACGTCAGGACGCGTCTCCGCCCGGTGTGGATGATGATCTGATGTCTCGTGGACCACGTCGCAGTCGGCCGAGGACTAGGCCGGTGACGTTGGCCGTGGCCGTGCACAGAGCTGCGCCAGCCGCAAGAGCAACCGGCAAGAAGGCCCATAGAACGCGGATTGCAAGAACTGTGATTCGAGCGAACACCGGTACGACCCAGATGGTGAGACGCACGAGCAGAAACCCGAAACGCATGGTCAGCACCATCAATTGCACGAGCAGGTTGAACATGAGCGTCACGAGGCTGAAGACGAGTCCAAGCATCGATTTGACTCCCAAGATTCGAAGCTAGGTGTGCCACCGGAGCCTAGGGCACCGGTGCCATCATGCGCTGCCCCAGTTCTAGGCTCGTGCCACCGCGGGGCTGCACCGTCGCCTATGCGCCGATAGGGGATCGGCTATCGGACACGGTCAGTCGTACTCACCGATGGAGCGTTGGAGGCGAGTGCGTCGCCACGCGAGTGGCAGGAGGAGGGCTGGGGCAGTGATGAGAGCGGCGCCCGTCACGGCGACTGCCGTCATCGCCCAGTCGTTCTCAGGAATCGTGAGGTCGCGCCCGGATGGGGTAGCAATCGTGCAGTCGGTGCCGAGTGGCCAGTATGACGGAGTGACGCTGTACCCGATGCCCTCAGATGTTGCCGCGCCAGTGGCGGCCGCACCTTCCGCTAGACAGCTAGGTGCGCTATCACCTCCGACGAGTTGTCCTTGAGTTGCGATCAGTGCTCCGCCGACAAGCGTCAATCCGACGAAGACGGAGGCCGCAGCGAGGAACCAGAGGCGCATGCTACTTCTCGGTGTGGCTCTGTCGTGAACCGCGATCATGGCAGCAAGTCAAGCCCATCGGCGACCCGAATCAGGTTGGGGCGCGAGGTCAACCCGGTGGTCAAATCCGCCGTCCGCTGATCGATCGGCTAACGGACAGCCCGAAGGGCGGCGATCGCGGACGCAACAGTGTGCGCCCACGGGTCAGCTACAGGACCGTTGAGGCCAAAGAACTCAACCAGATTTGAGCCCAAGAGCGCCAAGGTGCCAATACACATGCCCGTCCACTCGACGGCGTAGGCCTTTGGGAGTTCCGGCCGGCGCAGGTTTCCGGGCGTGAGGAAGATGTTGATCGAGTCGACCTCCGCATGCGCAAACGACGAGATGTGTGAGTAATAGTGCCGTCCCATGGGGACCTGAACTGCTCGGTTCAGCAGTGCGGCGGCTAGCTCTGTTACGTTCGCACTATTGGTGACCGCAAACCTCTTGGATGCATCATCGATGGTGTTGCGCACCAGGTCTACTTCGACAGGCTCCCCATCGATGTCAATCTCGCTGTACTTGCCAAGATAGCGGATCTCGGCGCGAACAAGTCGAAGGTTGTTGCGGATGGCGTCGGTAGCACTCTGCGCGGTGAGGATGTAGGACGCTTTCGCAAGAGCTTCGATGCATCCGCGCGAGACGGTCGCTAACGAGACATGAGTCCCAGAGCGTTGAAGGATAAGTGACGCTCCGCGAGCGTGGTCTGCTGCGGCAAAGCATCGAGTGAGAAGGTGGCCGATCAGCAGGTGAACCTCTCCAGCGTCCGCCGGCGAGGGCAACTCGTCATACGCGCGCACCCACCGAGCGGCCCGGCAATCATCTGCCCATAACGATTCGCGGGTGTGGACGACCAGCGCCTCAAACGCTTCGGCCAAGGCCGAGAGGGCCACCGAGAGCGTCGTTCGGTCGGTGTCGCTGATCGGTGTCGCGTCGTAGTCGTCTGTTAGGTATGCCAACGTGCTTCTCCCCCGGCGGTGACAGTATCCGAGCGTCTTGCGCATGACGCGCCCTGGTCAGGCTAGCTAGAAGGAGGGCCTAGCCTGCCTCGGGCTGATCGGCTATCGAGACAGTCGACTGCGAGCTCCCGTGCGTGGTTGTTCCTCGACCCTGTCCCAGGTTGGTAGCTTGATGACCATGACGACAGTTGCTCATCTCACAAATCTCAACTACGTGGTTCTCGACTTCGCGACGCAGCGGGTCCGGACCACGCCGGACGAGGTTCGCCAGGCGGCCGAAGGTGGCGATTTGCTCGCGCACCTCGAGGAAGTCGCTGAGGACGCGGGACTCGATGCAAGCATTCTCGGATCGTGGACTCCCGCCGAGCGCTCTGACATCAACAACATGTTTGCGTCGTGGGCCAACGCGATCGACCTCGAGCGGAAGTACGGCATCACTCGTGACAGAGCCGACCAAGGATGGATCGCTCTCGCTTTCGGAATCAACGATCAGATTCGAGCGGTGTCGTCGCGCTGAAGAGCTGTTCGACCGGAGTCACAACGCCGGCCGCGGTGTCTCCTCGGGAGGCTTGGCGCTCACGAGCGATGGTCGGTCGTAGTGCTCTAGCGTTTGCGGCATGCATGACGCTAACGCTGGCGTGGACCCCAACTGGGTGATCGCCGTCACGGGGCTCCTGACTTTCATCGTCGCTGTGGTTGCGGCGGTCTACGCCGCGAAGGCGGCCCGCAGCGGGCGCGAGCAGGTCGACGAGGCACGAAAGCAAACAATGGAAGCGCACGTACAGGCCGAGGCAGCTCAGTCTCAAGTGCGTGTGGCGGAAGCATCTCTGGCCCAGCAGACGGAGACGGCGGCGGAGCAACATGATGCGCTTCTGCGGTCGGAACGCCGCGCCATCGAGGCGCGTGTTGACGATCGAATGCCGACGGTGCTGGCCGAGGCCCACCTCCCGGATCCCCGACTGGAAGTTATGGGATCGAGTGGTCCGGCGGACTTCGAATGGCACGGACTGAAGGGGACGCTCGAGTACCCGTCGACGGAGATCACTCCCCCCTTCCGACAGCGTGTTGACATCTCGATTCGCAACGTCTCTGCTGTCGCAGCGCGCGTTGACGTCTCCGATGCCGCTGGCGGCGAGATTGCTGGGGTCCCTAGCGGGACGTCGCTGGTGCTCGGTCCGGGGGAGGACGTGGTGCTGCACTGGAATCGGACGGTGTCTGGTCAGACGCTCCAGCAAGAGGGCGCGGTCGACGATCCGCGCCACTGGCTATTCAATGTTCGGCTCTGGGTGCGAGACCTAGGTATGGACGCTTGCGATGCCTACCTGTTCAACGGGGATCTGCGGTACTTCAAGCGTGACGGTACACGCCTGATCGTTTCGCACCAGCTGGACTACGAGTGGCCCGGCAACGTGAATGTTGCAACCCCTGTCGACGGCCGTGTGTACGACCGTCTCGACGCGGAAGGGCAGGAATAGCCGTGGGCCCGATGTCCCCTCGGCCGCTGCCGAGTAGGCACGAGGTTCTGCCATGGGTAACCAGATACGTCCTCGATCGAGACCACGCAGACGAAATCCGGGTGCACGACGAGAACGCTTGGGACTTCCGTGTCCTCGGCGGCGTCTTGGAGCGTGTGCGCCGTGCTGCGTACGCCTATCTCGTGCTCGATCGACGCGGTTTCGCAGTGGAGGGCCGGTTCATGGTGCGCAGTGCCATTGAGCACGCCGTGACGGCGCAGTGGGCCTATCTCACACCTGACGGTATCGATCGTCTACAGGTCAAGATGGTGCGAGCGCGGCTCGACTACGCGAAGCAGAACCGTGATCATGCCGACCGTGAATGGGCCCGCGTCATCGCCAACATTGAGGCGCAGTTCCCTACGACGAAGAACGGCACCCGGAAGCCGGGCACGCCCAAGTTCTCCGGCAAGGAGGGCATGCTCGCGCTGATGGACACAACGGGGTATCTCCAGCGCGCGTACTCGGTGCTCTCGCGCGTCGGACATGTGAGCGACCAAGCTGTTACCGACTACTTCGTGACCGAGCCGGACGGCACCATCGCCGTGACCAGCGCACCGTCAGAGGATTTCGACCTCGAGGTCTTCCACACGATCGCTACGTGCTGTGCTCTAGCGGCTTGGATTCGTGCTCGTCTCGAAGGTGACGAGCAAGGTATCGAGCTTGCCTCCAGTCAACGGCTGCTCTATCGGCTCGACACCCACCTCGACCCCGCCTTGCGACGGTTCCCGGATGAGGAGAACTAGAGGGGTTGCAGGTCAGGTGGTGGCCCCGAAGAGCCCGGGCACCTCGTCGCGCAAGTAGGCGGTGAGCTCCTGCACGGTGTTCACCGTTCTGGCCTCGATGAGCAGCGCGGGGAGCATGACCGGAGCAGCTCTTGCCGGCACCTTTATCGAAGCGTTCCACCCAGCCGCCGGGTTCACCATCTCAGCCCTCACCGTCGACATCGGCGTATGTGCAGCACTCCTGCTGCTCTGGCGCCGACAGGAAGCTCACAAGACCGCTCGTCCCGAGTCTCCCTGAGACGGCAACGAACCTGCTGAGCTGAGACAGCGGAACCACGACGGGATGTTTTGTCGCTGATCGCCAGTCAGCCGCTAGCCGAGTGTCCGCATGTTCAGTCCTCACGGACCACAGTGCCAAACGGACGGTATTCGCGCTCGGCACCGATGCGGCAGGATCAGTCGCGGGGACACTCATCCGAGCTGCGGTAGCCGCGCCCGGTAGCGGATCGTCTGTCTGGACGCCTCGGGTCCTGATCGGCTATGTCCTTCGAGTGGGCGAACGGCTGCCGCCCGAATCGGCCAGACTGACGTCATGCCGAGCAACACTCGCACTCTGATTGATCAGTTCGTCGAGGACGACCAGCGCGCTAGAGACCGCCCCCTGACACCCGACGTCGCATTTGAGCTATTCGCGGCCGATTGCGTGCTGCGTGCACGCAACCTGTCGGGTGAAGAGGTGGCGCAAGGTCGAATTGGGGGAGGTGGAGACGGCGGTATAGACACGGTGCATGTCTTCCTCGACCAAGAGCTGCTTCACGCGGATCATGCGATCTTTGCGGACGACTTCAAGGCCTCCGCCATTCGGCGTGGCGTTGAACTCGAGCTCGTCCTCGTTCAAGCGAAGCGCGAGACGTCATTCACGGAGACGGCGATCGATAAGGCCGCGTCGTCCCTGGGGCGACTGCTCGACCTTGAGCAAGACGACGACGCGCTCGCCAGGTACTATTCTCGCGAGCTCATTGCGCAGTTTCGCCTCTTCCGGCGTGCTTGGGGCGTGCTTGGGATCCGGGCACCGTCCATTCGCGTGAACTTTACGTACGTCACCCGGGGTGACGTGGCGACTGCCGGGCGTGCAGTCCGAGCGAAGCTGGATGATCTCACCGCGGCACTCGAGCGTGACGTGTTCGGCTCGAACGCCCGTGTAGAGCTCCTCGGCAGCGACGAACTCTGGGCGATCGCCAGCGCGGCTCCCTCCTACGATCTCCCGCTCCGGTTCCGCGAGTACTCCACTCAGGACAGCTCGTACGTGGGGTTCGTGTCCCTGCGGGACTACTTCAACTTCATCTGTGACGAGTCGGGTGAGATGCGATCCCATCTCTTCGACTGGAACGTCCGAGATTTTCAGGGCAACAACCCCGTCAACCGCGAGATCAAGCGGTCGCTAGCGCCCGAGGTAACAGACGACTTCTGGTGGCTCAACAACGGTGTCACGATCCTGTGTTCGCAGGCGCACATTGCCGGCCGCCGCTTCACGTTGACTGATGTTCAGATCGTCAACGGCATGCAGACCTCACACTCGCTCTATACGGCTATCTCCGACCGGAACGGTCCGGATGACAGCGATGATCGGCGTTCTATCCTCGTCCGCGTCCTGGAAACTGAGGACGAGGACGTACGGGACAGGGTCATTCGTGCTACCAACAGCCAAACCAGAGTGCCGGACACCTCACTGCACGCTACCGAGCCGCTGCATCGACAGATCGAAAGCTACTTCTCCGGGTCGGGTTGGTACTACGACCGTAGGAAGAACTTTTACCGCAACGCTGGCAAACCATCCGAACGGATCGTCAGCATTGGGCTCCTGGGACAGGCAACTATGGCGATCGCTCTCGGCCGTCCCGACGCGGCACGTGCTCGCCCAACAACGCTGCTGAACAGCGATGAGGAGTACGCAAGGATCTTCTCCACAGAGGTTCCGCTTGCGGTCTACCTCTGGCTCGCGCAACTGCAGCGCGGCGTGGACCGTCAGCTGGCACGCGAGGCAGAGGCTTTCGTGGTGTCGAACCTGCGCTTCCACGTCAGCGCCTATATCGCGACACAGTTTTACGGAGACAGGATCCGGAGCCCGAAACAGCTGGCCGCACTCGCCTCCACGCCGCCACAGGTCACAGACGAACTGGTCTGGCGGGCACTCTCGCCCATTCAGAGCTTGTGGAACAACGAGTCCGAGGAGCTCGAGTGGCCCTATGACCGCGTGTCGAAAAGCCAGACGTTCGCCGACAAGGTCATCGAGCTAGCCCTCAGCGATGCCGCTGCCGATGACTGCGATGCCGGGGTGCCCTCGGGGAGGGGGTGCTGACATGAGCCCGACGTCATCGAACGACGAACAAGCGCCTGACCTGAAGGCACCGCCGGTACGGCGCAACTTCGCCGATGCGGGTGCTGGTAGATGGGGGTGGGAGCTGCGTGCGCTTGCGCAGCGCGAGGCAGTTCGAGCGCTAGAGCGCTACTCGCAGGACGATTCGGATGCGGAGCGGGAAGTCGCGATCGCCGTTGGCGCCGCAATCGAGTACCTGCACACCGCGGTGATCGCGACAGTCGACCCAGTGTTGTTGGCTGCGCCTCAACACCTTCCGTCCATGTTGATGCTCTCGCGACACAACCAGGAATGGGTCATCGATCCACGCGAGCTTCGAACCGCAGACATGACGCGGAAAATCGATCTCGTGCAACGCATGTTCCCCGAGCAGGATGTGAAAGTTGATGCTCTCGCGATTGCGCCGTACCGGAACGCTGCTGTGCACGCTGGTCTGACCCGGGATAGATCGGCGCCGGAGCTGCTACAGCGAATGGTGCGCGTCATCGACAAGTTAGATCCACTGCTAGGAAAGCCGGCCAACCGTGAGTTTTGGCCTGACCAGTACGCGGGTACGGTGCAACACTTCCGTGACGAGGCAGCGTCCGCAGTCGCACGCCTCCTTGAAGCGCGTCTGGAAAGCGCGCGCGCTCGCTTCCAAGCGCTTACCGTCGGTCTAGATTCCGTTAGCATCGCGGCCGTCGTCGGCGGACTCGAGATGGGTGCCCGGAGTCGAGCTCCAGAGCTCGCACGCCAGCGCCGTTGCCCAGCGTGCCAACGTTCGGGGTGGATCTCTTACACCCGATCTACCACTTTCCCGACAGTGCAAGGCGGCGACGTCGGGGACCTTGAGACGGTCGGTGTGCCAATGGAGTTCGACTGTGGGGTGTGCGGCCTATACCTCGGTCCGGATCTGATTCGCGAGTTCCGAGACATGCGCGAGCTGCTCGCACTGGACGAAGAGACGGATTGGGCTCTGATCGAGACCGACGCGTACCCGTACTGGGAGCCGGGCGAAGATGAGGACAGTCGCTAGATTCTTCGTAGCCAGGTCGAGATTCACAACACAGGTTCCGATCGCCGGTCCTCTACCGGGCACAGCCTCCCGCGGCACGCGATCCACGGCCTTCACGTCTCACATAGCTCGTCCGGAACGAATCTCGATGAGCGCCCCTATCCGGCTGCATCAGCGACTCCGCCCGTCAACGAAGAACGCCCCGCCAGCCGAAGCCAACGGGGCGCCCCACGAATCAGACCAGACTCAGAAGTCCCAGTCCTCGTCCTCAGTCTTCTCCGCCTTGCCGATGACGTACGACGACCCGGACCCCGAGAAGAAGTCGTGGTTCTCGTCGGCGTTGGGCGACAGCGCCGACAGGATCGCCGGGTTCACGTCCGTCGTCTCCTTGGGGAACATCGGCTCGTAGCCCAAGTTCATCAGCGCCTTGTTGGCGTTGTAGTGCAGGAACTTCTTGACGTCCTCGGTCAGCCCGACGCCGTCGTAGAGGTCCTGCGTGTACTGCACCTCGTTCTCGTAGAGCTCGAACAGCAGGTTGAACGTGTAGTCCTTGATCTCCTGCTTGCGCTCTTCGGAAGCGCCCTCGAGGCCCTTCTGGAACTTGTACCCGATGTAGTACCCGTGGACGGCTTCGTCGCGGATGATCAGGCGGATCAGGTCAGCCGTGTTGGTGAGCTTGGCGCGCGAGGACCAGTACATCGGCAGGTAGAAGCCGGAGTAGAACAGGAACGACTCGAGCAGCGTCGAGGCGACCTTGCGCTTCAGGGGGTCGTCACCGGTGTAGTAGTCAAGGACGATCTGGGCCTTCTTCTGCAGGTTCACGTTCTCGGTGGACCAGCGGAAGGCGTCGTCGATCTCGGGCGTCGAGGCCAGCGTCGAGAAGATCGACGAGTAGCTCTTCGCGTGGACCGACTCCATGAACGCGATGTTCGTGTAGACGGCTTCTTCGTGCGGGGTGATCGCGTCGGGGATCAGGCTGATCGCGCCGACGGTGCCCTGGATGGTGTCGAGCAGCGTCAGGCCGGTGAAGACCCGCATGGTGAGTTGCTGCTCCGCCGGCGTCAGTGTGTTCCACGACTGCACGTCGTTCGACAGCGGCACCTTCTCGGGCAGCCAGAAGTTGTTGACCAGCCGGTTCCAGACCTCGACGTCCTTGTCGTCCTGGATGCGGTTCCAGTTGATGGCACTGACCGCACTGATCAGCGGGATGGACTTGCCCGTGGCGTGGACCGGGTCGGTGAGGGTCATGGTTTCTTCCTGGATATGGCTTGTCGTTGAGGTGGGCGGGGCAAGCCTGAGCCTGCCCCGCCTCCAGCGCTACACGCGCTGTGTGATGGTGCCACCGGGGTTTCGCTTCGCACTTGCTGCTGTCACAAACTGACCAGTACCAGCGGAACGATTCACCGTGCGGGAGTTGCCTGTACCGCTGCCCACACGCTCGGTGGTCGTCTTCGACGGCCAACGAGCGGCGGCAGCCGCGCTGACGAAGCGGCCGCTTGCGGCGCTTCGATTGACACTTCTACCCACTGTCTTCACCTCCTCTCGGGGCTGAATCAGCCCCGAGAGCCCAGCCCGACGGGCCAGTTCGACTCATGTACAGTGGACGTTCCAGCGCTCAGTTGGGGTCCCTGTTTGGGGCTGTTCAGGACCAGGTTTTCGCGAACCTGGTCCTGAGCTTTTTATGGACTTGTGTGGACCTGGAGGCGCGGTGCGGGCTGGCACCGCGCCTCCAGAATGCAGAGCGGCAGGCTCTACAGCATGCAGCTGACGCAGCCCTCGACCTCGGTGCCCTCGAGCGCGAGCTGGCGGAGACGGATGTAGTAGATCGTCTTGATGCCCTTGCGCCATGCGTAGATCTGCGCCTTGTTGATGTCGCGCGTGGTGGCGGTGTCCTTGAAGAACAGCGTCAGGGACAGGCCCTGGTCCACGTGCTGCGTCGCCGCGGCGTACGTGTCGATGATCTTCTCGGCACCGATCTCGTACGCGTCCTGGTAGTAGTCCAGGTTGTCGTTCGTCATGAACGGCGCCGGGTAGTAGACGCGACCGAGCTTGCCTTCCTTGCGGATCTCGATCTTCGACGCGATCGGGTGGATCGACGACGTCGAGTGGTTGATGTACGAGATCGAACCGGTCGGCGGGACGGCCTGCAGGTTCTGGTTGTAGATGCCGTGCTCCTGGATGGACGCCTTCAGCGCCTTCCAGTCGTCCTGCGTCGGGATCGTGATGTTCGCGTTGTCGAAGAGCGAGGCGACGCGAGCCGTGGCGGGGGTCCACGCCTGGTCGGTGTACTTGTCGAAGAACTCGCCCGACGCGTACTTCGAGTCGCGGAACCCGTCGAAGGTCTCGCCGGTCTCGATCGCGATCTTGTTCGACGCACGAAGGGCGTGGAACAGCACCGTGTAGAAGTAGATGTTCGTGAAGTCGATGCCCTCTTCGGAGCCGTAGTAGACGCGCTCACGAGCGAGGTAGCCGTGCAGGTTCATCTGGCCGAGGCCGATGGCGTGCGACTTGTCGTTGCCGTCCTCGACGGAGCGGACCGACGTGATGTGCGACATCTGCGACACCGAGGTGAGGCCGCGGATGGCGGTCTCGATGGTGCGACCGAAGTCCGGCGAGTCCATCGTCAGCGCGATGTTCAGCGAGCCGAGGTTGCAGGAGATGTCCTTGCCGATCTCGTTGTACGAGAGGTCCTCGTTGAACGTCGTCGGGGTGTTGACCTGCAGGATTTCCGAGCACAGGTTGGACATGTTGATCCGACCCTTGATCGGGTTGGCCTTGTTCACCGTGTCCTCGAACACGATGTACGGGTAGCCCGACTCGAACTGGATCTCGGCGATGGTGGTGAAGAAGTCGCGCGCCTTGATCTTCGTCTTCTTGATGCGCGAGTCGTCGACCATCTCGCGGTACTTCTCGGAGATCGGGACGTCGCCGAACGGGATGCCGTAGACCTTCTCGACGTCGTACGGCGAGAAGAGGTACATGTCCTCGTTGTTCTTCGCGAGCTCGAACGTGATGTCCGGCACGACGACGCCGAGGGAGAGCGTCTTGATGCGGATCTTCTCGTCGGCGTTCTCACGCTTGGTGTCGAGGAACCGCATGATGTCCGGGTGGTGGGCGCTGAGGTAGACCGCGCCGGCACCCTGACGCGCACCGAGCTGGTTCGCGTAGGAGAAGGAGTCTTCCAGCAGCTTCATCACGGGGATGATGCCCGAGGACTGGTTCTCGATCTGCTTGATCGGGGCGCCGGCCTCGCGGATGTTGGAGAGGAGCAGGGCCACGCCGCCGCCGCGCTTCGAGAGCTGCAGCGAGGAGTTGATGCCGCGCGAGATCGACTCCATGTTGTCCTCGATGCGGAGGAGGAAGCAGGAGACGAGCTCGCCGCGCTGGGCCTTCGCGGTGTTGAGGAACGTCGGGGTCGCGGGCTGGAAACGGCCGGCGATGATCTCTTCCACGAGGTCGATCGCGAGCTGCTCGTTGCCCTGTGCGAGGCCGAGGGCGGTCATCACGACGCGGTCCTCGAAGCGCTCGAGGTAGCGCTTGCCGTCGAACGTCTTGAGCGTGTAGCTCGTGTAGTACTTGAACGCACCGAGGAACGTCTGGAACCGGAACTTCTTCGAGTACGCCAGGTCGTTGAGCTTCTGGATGAAGTCCAGCGAGTACATGTCGATCGTCTCGCGCTCGTAGTACTCGTTCTCGACCAGGTAGTCGAGCCGCTCCTTCAGGTTGTGGAAGAAGACGGTGTTCTGGTTGACGTGCTGCAGGAAGAACTGCTTCGCGGCCTCACGGTCCTTGTCGAACTGGATGTTCCCGTCCGCGTCGTAGAGGTTGAGCATCGCGTTGAGGGAGTGGTAGTCCATCCCCGTCTGCGGCGACGTCAGATCGACGTCTGCAACTGCTGCGTCCAAAATGCATCCAATCCTGTGTTGACCGCTGACACGTCGTCAGGAGTCCCGAAGAGTTCGAATCTGTAGAGGACGGGGACGTTGCACTTGCGTGCGATGACGTCCCCCGCGAGACCGTAGGCCTCGCCGAAGTTCGTGTTGCCCCCGACGATCACACCGCGGATGAGCGAGCGGTTGCGTTCGTCGTTGAGGAACTTGATGACCTGCTTGGGGACCGCTCCCTGCCCGTTGCCGCCACCGTAGGTGGGCAGCACCAACACGTACGGCTCGTCCACGTGGAGGAACGGGTCGTTCGGGTAGAGCGGGATCCGGTCCGCGTCACGGCCGAGCTTCTCGACGAAGCGTGCGGTGTACCCGGACACGCTCGAGAAGTAGACCAGTCGGCTCATGGTGCCCCTCCGATGAGAAGGTGCGGACAGACGGACCGTGGGTGTCCTGCGGTGGTGATCCGAGCCTCCTGAACGAGCTCGGGTCACCACCCGCGGACGTGGGTCGAACTACGCGAGTTCGGCGCTGAGCGTCGCGATCTTGTCGGGACGGAAGCCCGACCAGTGGTCGTCGTCCGTGACGACGACGGGCGCCTGCAGGTAGCCGAGGCTCTTGACGTGCTCGAGCGCGGCTTCGTCGGTGGAGACGTCGTGCACTTCGTACTGGATGCCCTTGTTGTCGAGCGCCCGGTACGTCGCGGTGCACTGGACGCAGGACGGCTTGGTGTAGACGGTGACGGCCATGATCTCCCCTGGTTCTGCTGTTGCTGTGGTGGTTGTCTTGATGCCTGTGTGCAGCAGGTTCCGGGAGGGGCCGCTGCGATGCCTCCACACTACATCTAGTGGCTGGCGGAGTCACCGACCACAAGAGGAAGTGTTACAGCCGTGTAGTTCTCCACAAGCTCCTCCACAGTGTGAACAGCTCGGAGAGGCCCGTGATTCCGCCATTCTCCAGCGGACCACCGACACTTCCCCACACCCGTGGACAGCGTCGATCCACATGTGTGGAATCAGCGTGTCGGCGTGTCGCGGGCAGCTCGCCGTCCACACCTCCCCCGGACGGGTGACAGGGCCGTCCGTCCGGTCCGTACACTCGTCTCGTGAGCACGTACGGCCCCCTCCTCAAGACTCCCGGCGTGGGTCGCGTCATCGCCGCGCAGCTCACCGCACGGTTCCCCTTCGGCATGCTGTCGCTGGCCTACCTGCTGCACGTCGAGCACGTCTTCGACTCGTACGGCGCCGCCGGTCTCGTACTCGCGACCACGAGCATCGGGCAGGCGATCGCGGGTCCGCTCACCAGCCGCTGGATGGGCAGCTGGGGCATGCGGCCGGTGCTCATCCTGACGAGCCTCGTCGCGCTCGTGAGCATGGCCGTCATCGCGTTCTTCGTCATGCCGCTGTGGGCCTACGTGGTCGTCGGGTTCCTGGGCGGCCTCGCCGTCCCGCCCGTGCAGCCGGCGGTGCGCACCATCTACCCCAAGATGGTGACCTCGTCGCAGCTCACGCCCCTCTTCTCCCTCGACGCGAGCGCGCAGGAGCTCATCTGGGTCGCCGGCCCGGTCATCACGACGTTCGTCGCGACGCAGATCGGCACGGTCCAGGCGATCGTCGTCGCGATGGTGTTCCTGGTGGTCGGCGGCACGTGGTTCATCGCCTCCCCCGAGCTCGGCCGCGTCCGCATCCCGCGGTCGAAGCGCGCGTTCGGCGTGGTGCTGAAGCGGCCGTCGGTCGTCGTCGCCACCCTCACCGGCCTCCTCCTCATCGGGGCCTGCGCCGCGGTCGAGGCGAGCGTCACGAGCGTCTTCGGCGAGGGCAGCCCGAACGCCGGCATCGTCCTCGCCGTCTTCGCGGTCGGGTCGCTCATCGGCGGCCTCACGCTCGGCCACCTGCCGATCTCGCGCAACACCCTGTGGACGCGGATGTCGATCGTGTTCGTCGGACTCGCCCTGGCCGTCGGCGGCACGAACTTCTGGTGGCTCTGCCTCGCCCTGGTCATCGCCGGCGCGGGCATCGCTCCGGCCCTCGCGGTCATGTTCGGCTCGGTCTCGGCGACGGTGAAGTTCTCCGACACGGCCGAGGCGTACGGCTGGATGGGCACCGGCCAGCTCATCGGTGCAGCGGGCGGTTCCGCGGTCGCCGGCTTCCTCATCGACAGCCAGGGAGCGACCGGCGGGATGATGGTCGGTGCCGTGATGGCCGCGGTGGGCGTCGTCCTGCCGCTCGTCACGCGGCGCTGGCTGCCCGACCTGCGTGGTCGCGACGCGAGCCCCATCCCCGACACGGAGCCGGTGAACATCCCCACCTAGGTCGCGAAACACGCGTGTTTCGACGTCCTGTGCGTCGATCGACGGGTGTCACGTCGATGACGTGGTGCGACGCCCAGCCTGGAGGCGCGGCGCACCCCCGCCACGATCGGCAGGATGGGTGCATGGTCACCTCAGTCCCCCTCCGCGACGGCGCATCGATCCCCGCCATCGGCTTCGGCGCCTACAAGGTCGACGACACCGAGGCCGAGACGGCGGTCGGTCTCGCGCTCGACGCCGGCTACCGGCACGTCGACACCGCCGAGATGTACGGCAACGAGACCGGCGTCGGGAAGGCGATCCGCGCCTCCGGGCTCGACCGTGACGACGTCTTCGTGACGACCAAGGTGTGGAACGACCACCAGGGGCGCGACGCGACCCTGCGGGCGTTCGACGCGAGCCTCGAGCGACTCGGGCTCGACACCGTCGACCTCTACCTGATCCACTGGCCGGCCGCGGCGAACGACCGCTACGTCGACACCTGGCGCGCCCTCGTCGAGCTGCGCGAGTCGGGGCGCGCGCGCAGCGTCGGGGTATCGAACTTCCAGGTGCCGCACCTCGAACGGCTCATCGACGAGACGGGCGAGGTCCCGGCGGTGAACCAGGTCGAACGGCACCCGTGGCTGCCGCAGCGCGACCTCACGGCGTTCCACGCGCAGCACGGGATCGTGACCGAGGCCTGGTCGCCGCTCGGACGCGGGCGGCTCATCGACGAGCCGGTGCTCACCGGCATCGCGGACGCCCACGGGGTGAGCGTGGCGCAGGTGCTCGTGCGGTGGAACGTGCAGCAGGGGGTGGTGGTGCTGCCGAAGTCGGTGACGCCGTCGCGGATCCGGTCGAACCTCGACGTCGACGGGTTCGTGCTGAGCGACGACGACCTGGCGGCGATCGCGTCGCTCGAGTCGGGGCAGCGCACGGGGTCCCACCCGGACTCGGTGTCCTGACGCGCGTAGGTTCTTCGGGGTGAACGATCCTCAACAGACCGCGCGTGAACACCTCCGGCCGGACGAGCACCTGTACTGGGCGGGGACGAGCGACCCGGCGAAGCTGTTCGCTGGACAGGACGTGTTCCTGGTGCCCTTCTCGGTGCTCTGGTGCGGGTTCGCCGTGTACTGGGAGGTCACCGCCGCGACGTCCGGCGCACCGACGTTCTTCCTCGTCTTCGGGGGCGTCTTCATCCTGCCCGGCCTGTTCTTCGTCTTCGGCCGTTTCCTGCTGAAGCGTCACCGGAAGCGCACCACCGTGTACGCGGTGACGTCCCGCCGAGCGCTCGTCATCACGCCCCGCGGCTCGCGAGAGGTCTCGGTGGGCCGCACCGATCGGACCATCACGTGGAGCAAGGACCGTCGGCACTGCTCGGTGGAGTGGAACACCGGCCAGCCGTCCGGGCTCCCGGCGTTCGTCAGCGGTTCCGGAGCGGCACGCCTCTACGCGAACACGGGTCTCGACGCGTTCGCATTCGGCCCGCGGCCGTTCGCGTTCTGGGACGTCCGCGACGGTGAGGAGCTCGTCCGCGAACTCGACCGGGTGGCGAGCTAGCCCCGGCGGTCCTCCTCGGACTGCCACGGCAGGTGCAGGTCGCCGGGCTCCGGCTCGACGTCACCCGCGTCGTCGGCACCACCCGTGCCCGGAGCGGCGACGATCCTCGAGGGGTCGATGCCGTCCGCCTCGAGGTCGGCACGATCGCGCTGTGACGTCTGCGATGCCTCGGTCTCCCGCTCGCTCGACGGGCTGTACGAGGTGTCGGCCGCGCGCTGCTCACGCTCACCGACGCCGTTCGCGCCCTCGTGGTGTGCGGCCTCGCGCAGGGCGTCGGTGCGTGCGCGGTCGTCGGAGTCCTCGGGGCCCGGGACGTCGGGGATGCTGTCGCTCATGGCGCCGACCGTAGGCCCCGCTGCCCGAGCGACGCCCCCGGCAGTCCGATCGACGCACCCGACCGGTGGTCCGCCCGAGGGCGACCGCTCGATCCCGCAGCATCGGTACCGATCCGGTCACGGGCCCGGAACGCGCCTCGACCCCACGCTACGATCGCCGCGGGCCAGGCGAGATCCGACGCCGGCCGGGGACGAGGGGGATCATGCGACGAGCGGTGACGAGGGGACGGACGACTGCGGTGGTGCTGCTGGCGGCGGTCGCAGCCATCGGACTGACCGGCTGCTCGGTGTTCAGCGGACCCGATCCGGTGCCGAGTCCGACCCGGCTGGCCGTGCAGGGACCGGACGCCACCGAGTTACCGACGCCCTCCGCGTCCCCGACCCCCGAGCAGGTCCTCCCTGCCGGGACGGTCGCCGCCGAGACCGACGTCGTGTCGAAGACCGGGGACACGTCGATCCACGTGCGGGTCACGGCCGATGCCGGCGGTGTGTTCACGGTGCACCTCTCGGACTACCGGACGACGAACCCGCAGCCGATGTCGATCCAGTTCCGCCACCGCGTCGCCGGGTTCCAGGACGGCTACGACGCGGTCGCCCGTGGGTTCGTGCAGTGGGACCGCGCATCCGGACCGCCCGACTCGTACACGCTCGACGCGGGCGCACGGCCCGACTACCTCGCGAGCGCCGTCCTGGTGCCGATGTCGTCCGACGATGGCAGCAGCGATGCGGACCGTCCGTGGGTCGGCTCCGTGCTCGCGGTCGGCACGCTGACGTGGAAGATCCCGAACCCCTACCCGGACCTGCGCGTGACCGTGGGGAAGGCCCGCCCGGGTGCGTACGGGTACGTGAAGGACGTCGACGGCACGCCCACCTGGTACATGGTGTCGCACGGGGACGACCTCACCACGGTGTCGAAGCGCTTCGGCGTCACCCCGGCGCAGTTCGAGTGGATGAACCCCTACCTCGAGCTCCGCGGCGACAAGTGGCTCAACGAGGACGCCACCCTCAACATCTCCCCCGCGAACCGCTGACGCCGGGGGTCGGTCCGGTCCGTTACGGTTGACCAGCACTCGCCACACGCAGGAGGTCCCACCGTGACGATCGTCGCCGCAGCAGACGGCTCAGCCCTCGGCAACCCCGGCCCGGCCGGCTGGGCCTGGTACGTCGATGACGACCGCTGGGCCGCCGGTGGGTGGCCGAACGCCACCAACAACCAGGGTGAGCTGACCGCCGTCCTCCAGCTGCTCCGCGCCACGAAGGACACCGGCGAGCCGCTGCACATCCTCTGCGACAGCCAGTACGCGATCAAGGCGTGCACCGAGTGGCTCGCGGGCTGGAAGCGGAAGGGCTGGCGGAAGGCCGACGGCAAGCCCGTGCTGAACGTCGAGATCATCAAGGAGCTCGACGCCGAGCTGCGGGGGCGCAAGGTCACGTTCGAGTGGGTCCGTGGCCACGTCGGGCACGAGATGAACGAGGCGGCCGACGTCCGCGCCCGTGGTGCCGCGACCGCCTACCAGCAGGGCACCGAGGTGCCGCACGGGCCGGGGTGGCCAGGGGTCGAGGTCACCGAGCCGGCCGCGCTGCCCGAGGCGACCCCGCCCGCGACCCTGTTCTGACCGTCAGAGCGGCCGTTCCGAGAGCGGCCGCTCCCAGAGCGCGACCGTGCTGACGAGGTGGTCGTACCGGTACGGCTTCTCCTCCCCCGTCGGCTCGTACCCGAGCGCCCGCCAGAACGGCTCCGCCACCGACGCGTTCGACGCGACGATCCCCAGGCGCAAACGGCGCGAGCGCCCCACGCCCGAGCGGCCCACACCCGAGCGCCCGGACGCCACCCGGACCCGCTCGACGACCGCGTCGTGCATCGCCCGCCCGAGCCCCCGACCCTGCTCGCCCCCTCGGGCGACCAGCAGCCCGATGTACGCGACGGACGGCGACGGGTACCCGAGCAGCACGTCCGCGAACGCCACGAGCCGCTCCCCCTCCCACAGCCCGAGCCCGACCTTCCCCGCCGGATCGAACCCGTCCGGCACCGACAGCAGCGCGCTCAGCCCGTCGGACGGCCCCGGCGGGTACCCGGTGATCCGCAACGCGTAGTCCGGCACCGACTCGAGCAGGTCCTGCAGCGCGGCGACGTCACCGTCGGCCGAGGAGCCGCCGAGCTCGCGCACCACGGGCATCAGTCGACGTCCACGTCCGACCAGCCGTCGAAGCGTCCGATCTCGGTGACCCGCACCACGGCCTCGCCCGCTTCGTCCGACGCGTCGAGGTCGATCGTGGCGGAGAACCCGAAGTCCTTGTCGCCGGCGGGGTCGGCGAAGATCTGCCGCGCACGCCAGACGCGCGCTGAGCCCGCCGCCCCGGACACCCCGGTGGCCCCGGCCTCGTCGAGCACCAGGTACTGCATGGACCGGGCGTCGGCACCCGTCCCGATCTCGTCGTGCGCCTCGTAGTACTCCTCGAGCACGGCGTCCCACGCGTCCTCGCCGAAGCCCGCCGCACCGTCCAGCGCCGCGAGTCCGGCGACGTCGTCGGCGGCGGCGAGCAGCACCCGCTGGAACAGGGCGTTGCGCACGAGCACCCGGAACGCCCGCGGGTTCCCGGTGAGCCGCGAGGGCTGCGGCGGCGCGATCTCCTCGTGTTCCTCCGACGCGAGCAGGACGTCACCGTTCAGCAGCGCCTCCCACTCGTCGACGAGCGAGGAGTCGGTCTGCTTGACGACCTCGCCGAGCCACTCGATCAGGTCGTCGAGCTCCGGGGTGCGCTGCTCGTCGGCGATCGTCTGCCGCATCGTCCGGTACGCGTCGGACAGGTACCGGAGGACGAGCCCCTCCGAGCGGGTGAGCTGGTAGAACCGCACGAAGTCGCCGAAGGTCATCGCCCGCTCGTACATGTCACGCACGACGGCCTTGGGCGAGAGCGCGAAGTCGAGCACCCACGGCTGTTCGGCCGCGTAGGCCTCGTACGCGGCCTCGAGCAGTTCCGCGAGGGGGCGGGGCCACGTGACCTCCTCGAGCAGTTCCATCCGCTCGTCGTACTCGATCCCCTCCTGCTTCATCCGGGCGACGGCCTCGCCGCGCTCCTTGAACTGCTGCTGCGAGAGGATCGCCCGCGGGTCGTCGAGGGTGGCCTCGACGATCGAGACCATGTCGAGCGCATAGCTGGGAGACGAAGGGTCGAGCAGCTCGAACGCCGCGAGCGCGAACGGCGAGAGCGGCTGGTTGAGCGCGAAGTTCGGCGCGATGTCGACGGTCAGCCGGTACTCCCCGTCGACCTTCTCGATCACCCGCGCGTTGATGAGCGTCCGCGCGATGGTCAGTGCCCGCCGGGCCATCGCGAGCTGCCGCGACCGGGGCTCGTGGTTGTCGAAGACGAGCGACCGGACGGACTCGAACGCCGAACCGCCGCGCGCGACGACGGAGAGCACCATCGCGTGCGTGATCCGCATCCGCGAGACCATCGGCTCGGGCTCGGCCGCGATGAGCCGCTCGAACGACGCCTGGCCCCACGACACGAAGCCGTCCGGTGCCTTCTTCCGCTTGATCTTGTTCTTCTTCTTCGGGTCGTCACCGGCCTTCGCGACCGCCCGGGCGTTCTCGATGTCGTGCTCCGGCGCCTCGGCGACGACGTCGCCCTCGGTGTCGTACCCGGCACGACCGGCTCGACCGGCGATCTGGTGGAACTCACGAGCGGACAGCTGTCGCATCTTCGTGCCGTCGAACTTCGTCAGCCCGGTGAGCAGCACCGAGCGGATCGGCACGTTGATGCCGACGCCGAGGGTGTCGGTGCCGCAGATCACCGGCAACAGCCCGCGCTGGGCGAGCTGCTCGACGAGCCGTCGGTACTTCGGCAGCATGCCGGCGTGGTGGACGCCGATGCCCGCCCGGATGAGTCGGGACAGGGTCTGCCCGAACCCGGCGCTGAAACGGAAGCCGGCGATGGCCTCGGCGATCTGGTCTCGGCGTTCGCGTGACGCGACGCGCGCCGACATGAGCGCCTGCGCCCGTTCGAGTGCGGCGGCCTGGGCGAAGTGGACGATGTAGATCGGTGCCTTGCCCTCCTCGAGCAGCCGTTCGACCGTCTCCTGCACGGGCGTCATCACGTACTCGTACTCGAGCGGCACCGGACGCGAGACCCCGGTGACCCGCGCGGTGGGCCGTCCGGTCCGGCGCGAGAGGTCGTCCGCGATGGTCGTGACGTCGCCGAGCGTCGCGGACATGAGCAGGAACTGCGCCCGTTCGAGGACGAGCAGCGGCACCTGCCACGCCCATCCGCGGTCGGGGTCGCCGTAGTAGTGGAACTCGTCCATCACGACGACGTCGACGTCGGCGTCCGGTCCCTGCCGGAGCGCGAGGTTCGCGAGGATTTCCGCCGTGCAGCACACGATCGGGGCATCGGCGTTGACGCTCGAGTCACCCGTGACCATGCCGACGTTCTGGGCACCGAACAGCTCGACGAGCTGGAAGAACTTCTCGGAGACGAGTGCCTTGATCGGCGCCGTGTAGTAGCTCCGCTTGCCCTCGGCGAGGGCGGCGAAGTGCGCACCCGCGGCGACGAGTGACTTGCCGGTGCCGGTGGGCGTCGAGAGCACGACGTTGGCGCCGGAGACGAGCTCGATCACGGCTTCGTCCTGCGCCGGGTAGAGCGGGCGCCCGCCCTCGGCCGCCCAGGCCGCGAACGCCTCGTACACGGCGTCCGGGTCGACGACACCGTCGACCGCCGCCGGCAGGGCGGCGACGAGCGGGGGCTGGGTGGTGACGTCGGTCATGGCACCATCCTCCCAGGTGGGTGGTGACGACGAGACGGACTGGAGGCGCGGTGCGGGCCGGCACCGCGCCTCCTGGACCACGCATGGATGCGTCCGCATAGACTCACGTCGTGCGCGAACTCGGCTTCCTCTCCTTCGTCCCGAACCACGGCGGCACGGCCGGCGCCGCCGCTGCCCTCGAGGACGGCCTGCGGCTCTTCGAGACCGCCGAGTCGCTCGGCTACGGCACCGGCTGGGTCCGCGGGCGCCACTTCGAGCCGTTCCTGACCAGCCCGATGACCTTCTTCGCGGCCGCCGCCCAGCGCACCAGCACGATCAGCTTCGGCACCGCGGTCCTCGGCATGCGCTACGAGGACCCGATCCGCCTCGCCGAGGACGCCAGCACGGTCGACCTCCTCAGCGACGGCCGCGTGCAGCTCGGCATCTCGACCGGCATCGCGGGCTACGGTCCGATCCTCGACCCGGTGTTCGGCGCGTCCGACCGCAGCTTCCGCGACGAGGCCGAGGCGCGCGCGTCCCGCCTGCTCGAGGTGCTGCAGGGCGAGCCGCTCGGCACCGCCGGCAAGGGCTACGAGAGCATCCCGGCCGACGCCGACCTGACGCTGCAGCCCCTCAGCCCCGGACTCCGCGACCGCGTGTGGTGGGGCGGCGGCAGCATGGGCACCGCGGTGCGGACGGCCGAGAAGGGTCTGCTGCTGCACTGTTCGACCCTGAACACCGAGGACACCGGTGCGCCGTTCGCCGAGGCGCAGGCGGACCAGATCGCCGCGTACCGCGAGCGCTTCGCCCAGCTGCACCCCGACCGCACCCCGAAGGTCGCCGTCGGCCGGATCGTGGTCCCGCTGCTCGACGACCACGACCGCGCCGTGCACGAGGAGTTCCTCACCGGATACGCGAGCGGCATGGACGACGAGGGGCGACCGCTCTCGGGGAACCCGCCGTTCCGCTTCAGCAAGGTCGTCTCCGGCGAGCCGTCGGCCATCGTCGACGCGCTGCTCGCCGACCCGGCCGTGCGGTCGACCGACGAACTCGTGATCACCCTGCCCGCGAACGGTGACGCCGCGTCGCACGAGCGGATCCTGCGCATCGTCGCCGAGGACGTCGCACCGGCCGTCCGAGCCCGGTGATGCAGGGCATCCGGCGGGCCCGCACCAGGTGGTGGTGAGGCTCCCCGGGAGCCCGGCCGGATGACCATCTCGTCCCTGATCCGCACGGGATGGTGCACCCATCGTTCCACCTACCGAGTGGTTTGTCACACCGGATTGCGGTTCGTGGACCGAAAAAGTGACGTTCGTTCACTGGTTTCTCCCAGACTGACGGAAGTCAACCGGTTGGCACCTGCCCCTGACAAGCGAATGCGCCCCCGCGCGGACGCGGGGACGCATTCTGGACGCACCAGGGCCACCAGGGCTCCATCGGCCGGATCAGGAGACCGTGTCGCACGCATGGCGACCCAGTTCTCGGTGCGCGCGCCGACGGTAACCAGCCGCCTGGCGCAGATCGATGTTACTGAATGATCACGGCGTCAGCGCGGAAACCGGACGACTTCACGCGGATTGGACCGTCACGGTGCCGGATTCGTCCGACACCGATGCGCCGACGTGCAGCGTGAAGGTGCCGGACTCGTGGGCCCATGCACCGTCCCAGTGCGCGAACGCCCGGGCCGGGACCTCGATCGAGACCTCGGTGGACTCCCCCGCGTCGAGCCGCACGGGCGCGAAGCCGACGAGCCAGCGGACCGGACGGTCGACCGCCGAGGACTCCCGCGACGCGTAGACCTGCACGACGTGCTTGCCGGCCCGGTCGCCCGTGTTCGCCACGGTCGCGGTGACGATGACCGCGTCGCCCTCGCGGACGGTCGGCGTCGCGGTGACGCCGTCGATCGTCCAGGTCGTGTAGCCGAGTCCGTGGCCGAACGGGTAGGCCGGCTCGGTGCCCGCGCGGAGCCAGGCCCGGTAGCCGATGTGCACGCCCTCGTCGTAGGACACCTTGCCGTCGACCGGGGTGACGTCCAGCACGGGGACGTCCGCCATCGCGACCGGCCAGGTGGTGGGCAGACGGCCGCCCGGCTCGCGAGCACCGGTGAGGACGTCGGCGAGCGCGTTGCCGTACTCCTGCCCGCCGAACCACGTGAGCAGGACCGCGGCGACGTCGTTCCGCCACGGCATCTCGACCGGCGAGCCGGCGTTCACGACGACCACGGTGTTCGGGTTCGCCGCGGCGACCGCGCGGACCAGGTCGTCCTGGTGACCCGGGAGCGCGAGCGAGGAGCGGTCGTAGCCCTCGGACTCGACCTTCGAGTTGGTCCCGACCACGACGACGGCGATGTCCGCCCCGGTCGCGGCGGCCACGGCCGCGTCGATCAACACCGACGGGTCCTCGTCGCTCGGCTCGGTGCCGAACTGGTACGCGAGCACGCCGCCGAGGGTCTCGTCCTGGATGACGTCGTACTCGATGCGGATCGCGAGGTCCTGGCCGGCCGTCACCGACACGGGCACCGAGCGTGCCGGCGGGTTGAGGAACGCGGCGCCGAGCTGGTCGCCCTCGAAGGGGACGTCCTCGTCGAGCACGAGCTCGCCGTCGATCCACATGCGCGAGCGGCCCGCTGCACCGATGCCGATCCGGACCGTGCCGGTGGACGGCGCGGTGTAGGTCGTGGTGATGTCGAGCCGGTCGGCCTCGCGCGTGGGGGCGTCGCCGCCGAACCAGAACAGCGCGGTGGCACGGCGGTCCTCGACGTACAGCTCGGTCCCGTCGCGCACGAACGCGACGCGGGCGCCGGGCTCGCCGGTGCCGGGGTTGGTGATGGTGGACAGCGGGAACTCCGCGATGCCCTCCTGCACGACGGCACCGATCGCGTAGTCCACCGTGGCACCCGGGAACGCCGAACGGATCCCGTCGAGCGGCGAGACGACCTGCGACGGCACGACCGTGGCCGAGCCACCGCCCTGCGTGCGGGCCTGGTCGGCGTTGTGGCCGATGACGGCGATGCGCGAGACGGCGGGCGCGTCGAGCGGCAGCACGCCGGTGTTGCGGACGAGGACGGTGCCCTCGGCCTCGGCCTCGCGGACGAACGCGACGCCGTCCTCGACGTGCACGGGCTGGGCGGCCACGGGCTCGAAGCCCTCGAGTGCGCCGACGCGGGCGGCGAGGGTGAGGATGCGGCGGACCTTGCGGTCGATCGCCTCGATCGGCACGTCGCCGGACTGCACGGCGGCGAGC
The DNA here is from genome assembly GCF_044745045.1 of Curtobacterium sp. NPDC087082. Classification (NCBI taxonomy): domain Bacteria; kingdom Bacillati; phylum Actinomycetota; class Actinomycetes; order Micrococcales; family Microbacteriaceae; genus Curtobacterium; species Curtobacterium sp. NPDC087082. The sequence continues at coordinate 114,423 of NZ_JBIUZN010000007.1, forward strand.
AGCGGCCCCTCGCTCCACCACTGGTTCGGCCCGGGCATCGCGACGTCCTGGGACGCCTTCGCCGAGTCGACCGAGCGGACACCGGTCCAGTCGGAGACGACGATGCCGTCGAAGCCCCACTCGGAGTTCAGCGGCGTCTCGAGCAGCTCGTTCTCGGACGCGGTGACGCCGTTGATCGAGTTGTACGACGACATGATCGCCCAGGCGTGCGCCTCGGTCACGGCCTTCTCGAACGCGAGCAGGTAGAGCTCCCGCAAGGCACGGTCGGAGACCTCGGTGGACGCGGTGAAGCGGTCGGTCTCGTAGTCGTTCGCGATGTAGTGCTTCGGGGTCGCGGCGACGCCGTTCTCCTGCACGCCCTCGACGTACGACGCCGCCAGGTCACCGGTGAGCACGGGGTCCTCGCTGAACGCCTCGAAGTGCCGGCCGCCGAGGGGCGAGCGGTGCAGGTTGATGGTCGGGCCGAGGACGACGTCGACGCCCTTGCGGCGGGCCTCGACGGCCGCTGCGGCGCCGTAGCGCTTCGCGATCGCGCGGTCCCACGAGGCGCTCAGCGCCGTCGCGGACGGCAGGTTCAGCGACGGGTCGCGCTCGTCCCAGACCTCACCGCGGACGCCCGACGGGCCGTCCGACATGAGGATGCGGCGCAGCCCGATCTTCTCGATCGGCCAGGTGGTCCAGAAGTCGCGCCCCGTCAGGAGCTGCACCTTCTCGTCGGTGGTCAGCTGGCCGACGAGCGCCTCGATGCGCTCGGCCGTACTGGAGGCAGTGGTCACGTCGTCCACGGTAGTCACGGTGGTCGGTCCTTTCGTTCAGAGCCAGAACAGGTGGTCAGCGCACGCCGCGGATGCGGGACACCGAGGCGATGCCGAGCAGTCCGACGACGGCGCCGGTGATGAAGAAGCCGCTGTACCCGCCGGTGAGGGCGATCACGCCGGGGGCGGAGGCGGGGACGATCGACTGCGGCAGGGCCTGCGCGATGTTCACCACGCCGAGGTCCTTCGCGTTGTCCTCGTCGGAGGGGAGCACGTCGGTGATGAGGGCGAGGTCGACGGCGTAGAAGACCCCCATGCCGGCGCCCATCACGAACTCCCCGACGAGCACCATGCCGAGCGACGGCGCGAGCGCGATGAGCACGAGGCCCACCACGCCGACGACACCGGCCACGGCGACGAAGAGCTTGCGGCGACCGAGCTTGTCGGACAGCCACCCGGCGACGAGCGACGTGAGGACGATCCCCACGACGTTCCACAGCGTGCCCTGGAACACCGCGTTCGCGACGTGCTCGGACTCGACGCCGATGTCGTCGCGCAGGAAGTAGGTCAGGTAGCTCACCGCGGTGTACTGCGCGGCGACCATGAGGAAGCGGGTCAGCCAGGCCCAGCCGAGGTCGGGGTGCTTCACCGGGTTGAACACGAACGACCCGAAGACCTGCCCGACGCTGAGCTTCGACGTCGACCGGTTGGTGAGCACGCGGTCGCGGAACACGAGCGCGTAGAGCACGACGACGATCGACCCAATCGCGCCGGGGATGATCATCTGCGTCGCCGAGGTCGAGAAGAGCTGCACGAGGAACGTGCCGCCGACGAGCGCGAGGTTCTGGGAGAGCCCGAGCAGCGCCGCGACCCGGCCGCGCTGGGAGCGCGTGACGTGGTCCGGCATGACGGCGGTCAGCGCCGCGATCGTGGCGTTGTAGGCGATCTGCGTGACGCCCCACGCGAGGACCAGCACGACGGTCGAGGTGGTCGTCGCGACGACCACGAGGCCCGCGAAGCCGACCACGGTGCCACCGATGATCCACGGACGACGCATGCCGAGCCTCCCGGCAGTCCGATCGCTGAAGCGACCGGCAAGGGGGTTGGCGACCATCGCGGCGAACGCGCCCACACCGAGTGCCAGGCCGAGCACGCCCGCCTGGTTGTCCGGCGCGATCTCGGCGACCTTCAGCGCCATGGCGACGAGCACCGGCGGCAGCAGCGCGATGTACAGGCCGAGCATCGCGATCGGCATGCCGAGCGTGTACATGAGCGGATTCCCCCGGCCGCGCGTGGGGGCGACGGCGGTCGGGGTGTCGTTGACGGTCAGGGCATCGTTGGCCACTGCAACCTCTTCTCGGGGACGCCGCCTGCGTCGGCGACTCGCACGCCTTCGTCGGCGGCTCGTGCCACCGTAACACCAAAACCAACCGGGGCTAGGTTTTCTGGGCGGTCGCCGAGAGCGGTACAGTCCTGCCATGGCACGACGGGGTTCGTACGCGAAGGGCATCGCGAAGCGCGAGGAGATCCTCACGACGGCGCTCGACCTCGTCGCGTCGCAGGGCTTCCGCCGCACGAGCATCAAGGACATCGCCGATGCCGTCGGGCTGACGCAGGCCGGGTTGCTGCACTACTTCGACTCGAAGGACGAGCTCTGGGTCGAGATCCTGCGGCGCCGCGACGAGATCGACCTGCAGCACGACTGGCACGCCTCGGACCCGGCAGCGCTGCTCGCCGCGATCGTGCGGCACAACGCCGAGGTCCCCGGCCTCGTGCAGATGTTCGTCAACCTCTCCGCCGCAGCCGCGACCGACCCGGAGCACCCGGCGCACGAGTACTTCCGCGAGCGCTACGAGCGCAGCCGCCGCGACCTGTCCTCCGACTTCCGCGCCATGCAGGAGGACGGACGACTCCGCGTGGACGTCGACGTCGAGGAACTGACGAGCGTGCTGCTCGCGGTCTCGGACGGCATGCAGATCCAGTGGCTGTTCGACCCGTCGCGGGACATGGCGCAGCACGTCGAGCTCGTCGCACGGCTCGCGATCGCCCAGGTCGCCCCCACCGCCTGACCCCGGGCAACGGGGTACGGACAGGGCCTGGTCGGGTCAGGTCGCGCCGGGCAGGATGGAGCCAGCCCGCGAGGGCGACCCGACGACGATGTGGAGTGACGCGATGACGCGTGTAGTGGTGACCGGCGGCAGTGGGAAGCTCGGGCGAGCGGTGGTCCGCGACCTCGATGCGCACGGGTACGACGTGGTCCTGGTCGACCGCGTGCCCTTCCCCGACAAGCCCGAACGGGTGCAGTTCGTCCGCACCGACCTCACCGACCACGGCCAGGTGCTGAACGTCCTGCTCGGCGTCGACGACCGGTACGACCACGTCGACGCCGTGGTGCACCTCGCGGCGGTCCCCGCTCCGGGGCAGGTCCCCGACGTCGCGCTCATCACGAACAACGTGACGTCGTCGATCAACGTCTTCCACGCCGCTCGTGCCGCGAAGATCAAGAACCTGGTGTGGGCGTCGAGCGAGACCCTGCTCGGCATCCCGATGGGTGAGCACCACCCGCCGTACCTGCCCGTCGACGAGGAGTTCGCGGTGCGCCCGCAGTCGTCGTACTCGCTCGGCAAGGCCGTGGAAGAGGAGATGGCCCGCCACTTCACCCGTTGGGACCCGGAGCTGAAGATGATCGGTCTGCGGTTCTCGAACGTGATGGACGAGACCGACTACCCCGCGTTCCCCTGGGACGCCACCCCCGAGGCGAAGACGTTCAACCTCTGGTCGTACATCGACTCCCGCGACGGCGCCCAGGCCGTGCGCAAGGCCCTCGAGGCCGAGCTCACCGGGTTCGAGGCGTTCGTGATCGCGAGCCCGGACACCGTCATGGACACCCCGACGATCGAGCTCGTCGAGCGCTACGTGCCGGACATCGAGCGCCGCGCGGACATCGACGGCGTCAGCTCGCTGCTCTCGTCGGAGAAGGCCCGCGAGCTGCTCGGCTACGCCCCCGAGCACAGCTGGCGCGACCACCGCGCCTGATCGTCAGGCGGCCGGGACGAGCAGGCCGTCGAGCACCAGGTCGCGCGCCGCCGGCAGCAGGTCGGCGGCGAGCACCTGCTCGTCCACCCCGGTGATCTGCGCGAGGGCGCCGACGATCGCCGCCACCGACAGCTCCCCGTCGCAGGCCCCGACGAACGCGGCGAGCGCGGTGTCGGCGTCCACGCGGCGTCCGAGTCCGCCGCCCTGCACGAGCGTCATCACGGTCGGGTCGTCGTTGCCCGGCCAGTAGAAGCGCTCCTCGGTGACGTCGCCGGCGACCGCGAGGTGGGCGGCGGCGAGCGCGACGTCGTCGTGCGCGGCGAGCCACGCGGCCGCGTCGAGGACCCGCGCCACCGTCGCGCCGAGACCCGCGGGGTTGGAGCCGAGCGTCTCGGGGACGCGCTCGAAGCGGCGGAGGTGCGCCGCGCCTCTCCCCACGGGCTCGGCCGCCACGTCGCTCCGCAGGCTCCGCGACGCGTCGGAACCGGCCCGCGTGGGCCCCGGCCGGGGCTTCCGGACCACGACGTACCCGAAGCCGACGCCGGTCACCCGACGCTCCGCGAAGTCGTCGAGCCAGGCGCCGACCAGCCGGTCGAACTCGGGCGTCCTGGGCTTCGTCCCGCCGTCCCGGATCCACGTCTCGGCGTAGGCGGTCGGGTCCTGCCGTTCCCGCTCGATGACCCAGGCGTCGAGCCCGAGCCCGTCGGTGTCGGCCCGCTCGAACCACGACCGCACGCGGTCGAGGCCGTCCGTGCCCCAGTGGTACTCCCAGTTGCCGAGCAGCTGCGCGGTCCCGCCGGGTTCGAGGTGCTCACCGAGTCCGGTGAGGACGGTCTCGACGAGGGCGTCGCCGACCATGCCGCCGTCGCGGTACTCGTAGGCGGGGACGCCCTCGCTGCGTGGTGTGATGACGAACGGCGGGTTCGAGACGATGCGGTCGAAGCGCTCGCCCGCGACCGGCTCGAACAGGGAGCCGAAGCGGAACTCGATGCCGTCGATGCCGTTGAGCTGCGCGTTGAACCGGGCGATGTCGAGTGCCCGGTTGGAGATGTCGGTGGCGACGACCTCGTCGGCGAAGCGTCGGGCGTGCATCGCCTGGATGCCGCAGCCCGTGCCGAGGTCGAGCACGCGGCCCACGGGTACGGGGACCTGCAGGCCGGAGAGCGTCGTGGTGGCACCGCCGATGCCGAGGACGTGCTCCTCGCCGAGGGCCGTGCCGAGTGCGAGTTCGCCGAGGTCCGAGACGATCCACCAGCTGCCGGCGCCGAGGTCGTCGACGAAGGCGTAGGGGCGGAGGTCCACGGCGGGAACGACGGAGTCGGCGCCGACGCGGACCAGACCGCTCGCTTCGACGGACTGCACGCCGGCGGACGGGAACGCGGCGTCCGCATCGCCGCGGCGGACCGGGAGCCCGAGCACGAAGAGCGTCGCGAGGGTGCCGAGCGGCGTCGTGTCGCGGGCGGCGAGCGCCCGGAGCGCTGCGACGCGGGAACCGCGGTGGAGCGACGCGGCGGCCTCGGCGCCCCACAGGGCGTCGACCCGCTCGACCGTGAACCCGGCGTCGGTCAGGTCCTGGCGCAGCGCGTCGGTGACGGCGGCGTCGGCGCTGATCGTCGGGAGCGTGTGCGGGGTCCGGGCGGACGCGGCGGAGTCGGCGGAGTCGGCGGCGTTCACGCGGCGCCCTCGGCGAGGTCCGTGCGCATGAGGGCCGCGGGGACCTCCCACGCGAACACGAGGTCGAGGAGCCCGGGGAACCGCTGCTCGACGTCCTCGATGCGGACGCGGCTCGACCGGGTGAGCCCCTCCTGGTGCTGCTCGAGGAGCCCGGCCTCGCGCAGGACGCGGAAGTGGTGGGTCAGCGTGGACTTCGGCCGGTCGATGCCGACCCAGCCGCAGCTGCGGATGCCACCGGCGGCGTCGACGAGGTAGCGGTGCAGGATCGCGAGCCGGATCGGGTCGCTCAGGGCGTCCATCACGACCGGCAGGTCCATCTCGGCCACGGTCGGCTGCGGCAGGTGTTCGGGAGCATCCACGGTCGCGGGCATGGACGGGACGCTACCACCGTTCCGCTCGTAGTACGACTTGCGTCGTACAGCACGACTCGATACTGTACGACTCTCTTCGTACTGTCCCGCTCGCAACGGAAGGTGGCGCACATGGCGCAGTCAGCTCGCTCGGTCGCCGGGTTCTGGATCCTCGCGGCGATGCTCCTCGTGTCCGTCGCCTCGTCGGCGGTCCCCTCGCCGATCTACCCCGTGTACGCCGCGGAGTGGCACCTCACCCCGCTCATGCTCACCGGCGTGTTCGCCATCTACGTCGCGGGGCTGCTGGCCAGCCTGCTCGTCGCCGGGCGCCTGTCCGACCACGTCGGCCGCAAGCCCGTGCTCGTCGTCGGCGGCCTCGGCGTCGCGCTGTCCCTCGGGCTCTTCGCGGTCGCGGACGGTGTCGGCGCCCTGATCGTGGACCGCATCGTGCAGGGCGTCTCCGTCGGACTGCTCATCGGCGCCCTCGGAGCGGCACTCATCGACAACTCGCTCGAGCGCTTCCCCACCCTCGCCGGGGTGCTGAACGGCGTCATCCCGCCGATCGCCCTCGCGACCGGTGCCATGTCGAGCGGCGCCCTCGTGCAGTGGGGTCCCGCGCCCGAGCAGCTCGTGTACCTGCTCTTCGGCGCGCTGCTCGTCCTCATGGTGATCGCACTCGTCGTCGTCCCCGAGCGGGTCACCCCGCGACCGGGTGCCCTCCGCTCCCTGGTCCCCCGGATCAGCGTGCCCCGGTCCTCGCGGCGGCTGTTCCGCAGCGTCGCCGGATCGCTCATCGCGAGCTGGGCCCTCGGCGGGATGTTCCTGTCGCTCGTCCCCTCGGCGCTCGGCGCGGTCTTCGGCATCACGAACCACTTCGCCGCCGGGGCCCTGATCGCCGTCGTCACCGGGGTCGGCGCGCTGACCGGCCTCGCGACGCAGCGGATGGACGCCCGTCGTGCGGTCCTGATCGGCTTGGTCGCCCTCGTGCTCGGACCGATCGTCACGGTGGCGTTCGTGATGGCGCACTCCCTGCCCGGCCTCGTCGTGGGCAGTGCGATCGCGGGCGTGGGCTTCGGCGCCGGGTTCCAGGCACCGCTGCGGATGCTGCTCGCCACCGCGGCACCGACGCACCGTGCGGGGCTGCTCTCCACGATCTACGTCGTCAGCTACCTGGCGTTCGGCGTGCCGGCCGTCGTCGGAGGGCTGCTCGAGCCGACCGTCGGGCTCGTGCCGGTCATCGCCGGGTACGGGGCGTTCATCGTCCTCGCCGCGGTCGTCGCCCTCGTGCTGCAGCTCGTGTCGCGGGACGCCGCCGCCGTCGAGGAGCAGGCCGCCGAGGTGCTCGAGCGCACCTGCACCGGCTCGGTCCGGGTGTCCCCCGCCGAGTAGGCGCGACGGGCGCTCGCCTCAGTGCCCGGGGCGCGCCCGCTTCGCGCCGCGCCCGCGCACCCCGACCGTCCGGGCAGCACCGGTGTGCGCCGCGTCGACGTCCGCCTTGCCGCGGTCGGCGGCGTTCCGGAGCCACTGCGGCCCGTGCGCCTTCGCCCAGTCCCAGAAGCGGTGCAGCTGGGCACGGAGCCACGTGATGATCCGGTGGAAGAAGTGGAACTCGCTCGCGAGGATCGTCAGCCCGATGAAGACCACCAACCACCCCGGCCCGGGCAGCGGCACGAGGATCAACCCGATCACGACGACGAGCCCGCCGACGATCCCGACGAGCACCTTGTAGAAGAGGTGCAGGTGGGGACGCGCGTGGATCCAGGCGCGGACGTCGTGGAACCACTGGAACCGCCGGTGCGGCGTCTCGGCACGTTCGACCGCGTCGGTCCGGTCGTTCGGGTCGCCTTCCATGTGCCGCAATGTAGGGCGCGCGGCTGGGAAACCGCGGCGCGCGCGGTGGACGTACGGTGCGTCCGTGACGGGAGGCGCGTGGCGGGGCCGACCCGCGCCTCCCGTCAGACGGTGCGGGCCAGGAGGCGCGTCACGCGTGCGCCACGCACGTCGCGGCCCACGGGACGGCGGCGAGGCGCGCTTCCGGGATCGGTTCCCCACCGACCGCACAGCGGCCGTAGGTTCCGGCGTCGAGCCGCGCGAGCGCGGCGTCCACCAACCGGATCCGCTCGCGGGCGTCGTCCCGCACGGCGCCGAGCGAGCCGCGCTCCCAGGCGAGGGTCGCGCCCTCGGGGTCGTGCTCGTCGTCGGAGTTGGCGTCCTGCCGGGCGTCGCTGACGTCCCGCATGCTCCGCTCGACGTCCGCGAGGAGGCGCTCGTTGCGCGCCCGCTCCGCGACCAGTGCCTGGCGAGGGTCGTCCATGCCGGACACCGTAGTCGGCCCGGAATGGTCGTGCTGTCGGATGCGTTCGTATCGACATGACGAAGATCGGGTTCCTGTCGTTCGGACACTGGCGCGACGTGCCGGGGTCGAAGGTGCGCAGCGGTCGTGAGGCCCTGGTCCAGGCGATCGACCTCGCGGTCGCCGCCGAGGAGGCGGGCGTCGACGGCGCGTACTTCCGCGTCCACCACTTCGCACCCCAGCAGGCGGCGCCCTTCCCGTTGCTCTCCGCGATCGCAGCGAAGACCAGCCGCATCGAGATCGGCACCGGCGTCATCGACATGCGCTACGAGAACCCGCTGTACATGGCGGAGGAGGCGGCTGCGACCGACCTCATCTCCGGCGGTCGGCTGCAGCTCGGCGTCTCCCGGGGCTCACCCGAGACCGCCCTCGCCGGTTACCAGCAGTTCGGCTACGTGCCGGACGCCTCCGACGAGAACGGCGGGGACATGGCGCGTGCGCACACGTCGGTGTTCCGGCGGGCGATCGCCGGTGAACCGATGGCGAACGCGAACCCGCAGATGACCGGCTCGGTCGGGTCCCTGCCGATCTCGCCGCTCTCCGACTCGCTCGGCGACCGCATCTGGTGGGGCGCCGGCACCCGGGCGACCGCGGAGTGGACGGCCGAGCAGGGCATGAACCTCATGTCGTCGACCCTGCTGACCGAGGACACCGGTGTGCCGTTCGACGAGCTCCAGGCCGAGCAGATCGAACGCTTCCGTCGGGTCTGGGCCGAGTCCGGCTGGGAGCGGACCCCTCGGGTCTCGGTGTCCCGCAGCATCATCCCGATCATCGACGACGAGTCGCAGCACTACTTCGGTGTCCGGGCACAGGTCGAGGGCCAGGACCAGGTCGGGCACCTCGACGGCGGGCTCGCACGGTTCGGCCGGTCGTACATCGGATCCCCGGAGGACCTGGTGGCCGAACTCGCGGCGGACCAGGCCGTGCGGGCTGCCGACACCGTGCTCGTCACGGTGCCGAACCAGCTCGGCGTCGAGTTCAACGCCCGGCTGCTCGCCTCGGTGAAGAACGTCATGCGCGAGGTGGACGCGGCGCCCGTCCCGGCCTGACGGGCGGTCAGGCGACGGCGGTCGGGTCCGGGGTCGGAGGGGCCGGCGGGGCCGTCGCCGGTGCGGGCGGCGACGTCGCCGGTGCGGGCGGGGACGTCGCCGGTGCGGGCGCGGTCGTCGCCGGTGCGGGCCAGACGAGCCGGAAGCGTTCGCACACGACCGGCATCCGCGGATCGAACCCGCGCGGGTCCTCCGAGTGGGCGCGCCAGTACGCCTCGTGCACCCGGCGCCAGTGCGCGAGCGTCCGGTCGCCCTCCCCCTCGGCCCGCGCGTGGTCCGCATCGACCTCGTCGAAGGGGACGATCCGGACGCTCGTCGTCTCGACGACCGCCCGCGGTGCCCCGGTGGAGTCCGTGACGATGCCGATGTCCCCGACCTCCGGCACGCGGTCCCCGGACGCCTCGTAGTCCCAGAACGACGACGCCGTCCCGTCCTTCACCCCGCGCAGCACGAGGTCGAGCAGATCGTCCGCCTGCGCCGGCGTCGCGCCGAACGTCCACGCCTCCGGCAGGGCCGTCGGCAACTCCGGTCGCTCGTCGCGCCGGTCACGCCAGAAGTCGTCGAGCGTCGAGGTCACCCGCTCGACGCTACTGCACGCGGGTGGTCCCCCTTCCTGCCGACACCCGGGCTGGGACTGTGGCCGCTTCCCGCACTCCCGTAGCGTCGACGTGCACCTTCCCACGCACCCCGAGGAGCACCCCGTGACGCTGCCGGCCGCCGGCTGGTTCCCCGATCCGCAGGACGCGAGCCGCCTGCGCTGGTGGGACGGGCGCGCCTGGGGAGCGGCGACACGGGTGCTGCCGAGCCGGACCGAGCCGATCGTCCCGGTGGTCGTCGCACCCGTCGGACCGTCGTTCTCGGTGCAGCCGGCGGCGATCCGGACGCGTTCCTGGGCGTCCGGGGGCTCCGGCGTCCACCGGTTCAGTGCATTCTCGACCCTGGCGGTGCTGCTCGCGGCGGCCTCCGTGGTGGTGAACCCCTGGGGAGCGAGCAGTGCGGCGGCGATCGTGGCGGGGCTGCTCGGCGTCGTGTGGCCGGGGGCGACCGGGGGCTGGCGGGTGCTGGCGCGCAGTGCTTCGGCGAGCGCCCTGGTCCTCGCGGTGGCGACGGCTGCCGTGGCGGCGTCCGCGCAGTTCCACCTGTTCTGACTTCGTGAGCAGGAATGGTCGGGTGCCGTCAGGCGACCCGACCGTTCCTGCTCACGAAGTACGCCGCGCCCGCGGGTGCGCCGTCTGGTACACGTCCCGCAGCATGTCCGCCGTCACCATCGTGTAGATCTGCGTCGTCGCCACGCTCGCGTGCCCGAGCAGCTCCTGCACGACCCGCACGTCCGCTCCCCCCTCGAGCAGGTGCGTCGCGAACGAGTGCCGGAACGTGTGCGGCGACACGTGCTCGGAGAGCTCCGCACGCTCCGCTGCCGCCTGGATCACGAGCCACGCACTCTGCCGTGAGAGCCGTGCACCCCGGGCGCCGAGGAACAGCGCCGGCGTCGACGCTCCCCGTGCCGCGAACACCGGCCGCGCCCGCACGAGGTACGCGTCGATCGCCGCCCGCGCGAAACTGCCGAGCGGCACCACCCGCTGCTTGTTGCCCTTGCCGGTGACCTTGACGACGGACAGCCCGTCGTCGAGGTCACCGGAGCCGTCCGACAGCGTCGTCACGTCGTCGACCGAGAGCCCGACGGCCTCCGAGATGCGCGCTCCCGTGGCGTAGAGGAGTTCGAGCAACGCCCGGTCCCGGAGCCCCACGAGGTCGTCGGCGGCACCGTCGGGCGACCCGGCGGACGCGGCCCCGAGCAACCGCTCCATGTCGTGCACGGAGATCGCCTTCGGCAGCCGCATCGGGGCCTTCGGCGGCCGCACGGATGCGCCGGGGTCGAGCTGGAGCCACCCCTCGCCGGCGGCGAACGCGGTGAACGACCGCACCGAGCTGAGCATGCGTGCCACCGACCTCGGCGCGAGCGGGCCGGACGGTCGGGTCGCGAGGTGCTCGACGAACCCCGCGAGGTCCGCGCGCGCGATCCTCCCGACGTCGTCGAGCACCGCCGGTCCCCCGGCACGGTCGGCGCCGTCCGACTCCACGACCGGAGCCGTCGCGAGCCACGACGCGAACGTCAGCAGGTCCCGCCGGTAGGCCGACAGCGTGTGCTGCGAGAGTCCCCGCTCGATCGCGATGTGCCGCAGGTACGTCTCCGTGGCACGCTCGAACGGGATCACCCCACGAGGCTAGCGCCGCTCGGGGAGCGTCAGTGCAGCGACCCGTCCGGCTCCCCCACGCGGAACCCGGTGAAGGCGACGGTCAGTCCCGCGCGGGACGGTGCCGCGCAGAGCAGCCCCGCCGACACGTGGACGTCGGGGTCGAGGTACGCCACCCGCACGAGCCGCGGCGGCTCGTCGTCCGCCCACGCCCGGATCGTCACGGCATCGCCGTCGCGGCTGGCCCGGACCGTGACGACCCGACCCGTCCACTCCGGCACGGGGGCCACCGACCAGTCCGACGCATCGCGCGTGACGACGGCCCCGACCTGGGGCGTCCCGTCGGCGAACTCGACGCCGGCCTTGATCCAGTTCCGCTCGTCGACCCGCAGGAACACCCCCGCCTGGTCGAACTGCTCCGTGTAGTCGAGCACGAACGACACCTCGACCGAGAACGCCCCGTCGACCGGGCGGAGCAGCGCGTGCTCGGAGTCGTGCACGAAGCCGTACGAGGTCGTGCGCCAGGCGTCACTGCCCTCGACGGCCGTCACCCGCAGGACCTCGCCGTCGAGCGTGGCCGCAGCGGGCTCGTGCGTCCACTGCCCCTGGTCGAGCAGCGCCGCGAGGCTCATGCGGCACCCCGCTCGAGCGCGTCCACCGCGAGCACGGCCACGACGAGCCCGGAGTTGTGCAGCCGACCGTCGAGGATCGCCTCCACCAGCTCGGCCCGGGGCACCCACCGCTTCACGATGTCGGCCTCTTCGGCTTCGCGGTCGAACGCCGTGGCGGTCGCGCGCACCCCACGGGCGCGGTAGATCTGCAGGAACTCGTCGCTGCCGCCGGACGAGGTGTTGTAGGTGACGAGGGGCTCCCAGTCGTCGGCCTCGAGGTCGGCCTCCTCCGCCAGCTCGCGCTGTGCCGCGGTCAGGTGGTCCTCGCCCGCCATGTCGAGCAGCCCCGCCGGCAGCTCCCAGTCGCGCATCCGCACCGGGTGCCGGTACTGCTGGATGACGAGCACGCGGCCCTCGTCGTCCTCGGCGTAGACCGCGACGGCACCGGTGTGGTCGATGTACTCCCGCACCATCGTCTCGTCGTGGTACGCGATGCTGTCGCGGCGCACGTCCCAGACGGCGCCCTCGTACACGACGGTGGACTCGGTGACCTCGAACGAGGCGGGTTCGTCAGCGATGGGTGCGTCAGTCACGCGACCATCCTGGCACTGGCGCGCCCCGCTCGGCGGCAACGCGAAGCGTTGCGCGGGGCGCGCCGACCGAGCCTGCGAGGGAGGACGGTGCCAGCTGGCACCGCGCCTCCAGTCAGAGACCACTCGCGTTACGCGACCTGCTCCTCTTCCTGCGGGTCGAAGAGACTCGACGCCTCGTGCCGCTCGATCGCGGCACCGACGAGCCCCGCGAACAGCGGGTGCGCGTCCGTCGGACGCGAGCGCAGCTCGGGGTGCGCCTGCGTGGCGATGTAGAACGGGTGCACCTCGCGCGGCAGCTCGACGTACTCCACCAGCGTGCCGTCGGGCGACGTGCCCGAGAACACCAGTCCGGCGTCCGCGATCTGCTCGCGGTACTTGTTGTTCACCTCGTAGCGGTGACGGTGCCGCTCGGACGCCTCGGGGGCCCCGTACAGCGATGCCGCGAGCGACCCCTCGGTGAACGTCGCCGGGTAGAGGCCGAGGCGCATGGTCCCGCCGAGGTCACCGCCCGCGATGATGTCCACCTGCTCCGCCATGGTCGCGATGACCGGCGTCGAGGTCTCCGGGTCGAACTCGGTGCTCGACGCGTCGGTCAGGCCGACCTCGTGGCGGGCGTACTCGATGACCATGCACTGCAGGCCGAGGCACAGGCCGAGCGTCGGGATGCCCTGCTCACGCGCGAACCGCAGTGCGCCGAGCTTGCCCTCGATGCCGCGCACGCCGAACCCGCCGGGGATGCAGATGCCGTCGACGTCGCCGAGCTGCTTCGCCGCACCCTCGGGCGTGGTGCAGTCGTCGGACACGACCCACTTCAGCGTGACCTTCGCGTCGTGCGCGAAGCCACCCGCACGGAGCGCCTCGGTGACCGACAGGTACGCGTCCGGCAGGTCGATGTACTTGCCGACCAGGGCGATCGTGACGTCCTTCTTCGGCTCGTGCACGGCACGCAGGACCGGGGTCCACGAGGTCCAGTCGACCGGCCCCGCCGCGAGCCCGAGCGCGTCGACGATGACCTGGTCGAGGCCCTGGTTGTTCAGCAGCGTCGGGAGGTCGTAGATCGACGGCACGTCCACCGCGTTCACCACGGCGTCCTCGTCGACGTCGCACATCAGCGCGATCTTCTTCTTGTTCGAATCCGACACCGGACGGTCGCTCCGCAGGACCAGCGCGTCCGGCTGGATGCCGATCGAGCGGAGTGCGGCCACCGAGTGCTGCGTCGGCTTCGTCTTCTGCTCACCCGAGGCGTTCATGAACGGGACGAGCGACACGTGCACGAAGAACACGTTGTTGCGGCCGAGCTCGTGGCGGACCTGCCGCGCCGACTCGATGAAGGGCTGGGACTCGATGTCGCCGACCGTGCCGCCGACCTCGGTGATGATGACGTCGGGCTGCGGGTCGTTCTGCGCCTGCTCGCGCATCCGACGCTTGATCTCGTCGGTGATGTGCGGGATGACCTGCACGGTGTCGCCGAGGTACTCGCCCCGACGCTCCTTCGCGATCACCGTCGAGTAGACCTGGCCGGTCGTGACGTTCGCGGACTGCGACAGGTTGATGTCGAGGAAGCGCTCGTAGTGCCCGATGTCGAGGTCCGTCTCCGCGCCGTCGTCGGTCACGAAGACCTCGCCGTGCTGGAACGGGTTCATGGTGCCCGGGTCCACGTTGAGGTACGGGTCGAGCTTCTGCATGACGACCTTGAGGCCGCGAGCCGTGAGGAGGTTGCCGAGGCTGGCCGCCGTCAGGCCCTTGCCGAGGGACGAGACGACCCCGCCGGTCACGAAGATCTGCTTCGTCACCTTCGGGGTCGCGTTCGAAGAATTGGTTCCGCCGCTGAGAGTGTCCGCCACGGGATTCCATCGTACGTCAGAACTGCCAGGAGGCGCGACCTCGGTTCGCCGTGGGCGTTGCGTCGGGCGTGTGGCCGGGTCTCCGGGCCGTGGTCGCGCCGTGCGGCCGGGTCCGCCACCCGGTGCGAGGCGGGCGCGAGCCGCGCCTCCTGGATCGGCGTGCGGCGACGCGATCAGGCCTGCTGGCCGGCGACGTCGAGCAGCTCGCGCGCGTGCTCCATGCCGCTGGCGCTGTCCCCGAGCCCGGAGAGGAGCCGCGCCATCTCCTGCAGACGGTCCTCGCCCTCGAGGCGACGGACGCTCGACGAGGTGACCGCCCCGCTGGCGTCCTTCACGACGTTGAGGTGGTTGTTCGCGAACGCCGCGACCTGCGCCAGGTGCGTCACGACGATGACCTGCGTGCGTTCCGCGAGCTTCGCCAGACGACGACCGATCTCGATCGCCGCCGCGCCGCCGACACCGGCGTCGACCTCGTCGAAGACGAACGTCGGCACCGTCGTGCTGCCCGCCATGACCACCTCGATCGCCAGCATGACGCGGGAGAGCTCGCCACCCGACGCACCCTTGCCGATCGGCCGGGGGTCGGTACCGGAGTGCGGCTGCAGCAGGGTCGACACCTGGTCGCGGCCGTGGCGCCGGTAGTCGCCCGCGTCCGAGACCTCGACCACGAGGGTCGCCCCGGCCATCGCGAGGGACTTCAGCTCGGCGGTGACGCGCTTGGCGAGGTCCTTCGCCGCCTTGGTCCGTGCCGTCGTCAGGGCCGCGGCGGCACCGGCGAGCGTCTGCTCGTCCTGCTCGACCGCCTGCTGCAGCGCCACGATGCGGTCGTCGTCGCCGTCCAGTTCGAGCAGCCGATCACTCGCGCGCTGCCCGTAGGCGATCACGTCGTCGACGGTCTCACCGTACTTGCGCGTGAGGCCGGCGAGCAGGGCCCGCCGCTCGTTGATGAGTTCGAGGTCGTGGCCGGCGTCGGGCTCGAGCGAGCCGAGGTAGCTCGACAGGCTCGCGGAGGCCTCGGACGCCTGGATGCCGAGCTCCGTGAGCTGCTCGAGCACGGGCTGCAGTTCGGCGTCGGACGCCGCGACCCGCTCGATCGCCCGCCGAGCGGACTCGACGAGGCCCACGACGTCCTGCACGCCGTCGAGCGACTCGCTCGAGAGGGCTTCGTGCGCGAGGCCCGCGGACAACCGGAGTTCTTCGAGGTTCCCCAAGCGCTCGGCACGGTCGGCCAGCTCGACGTCTTCGCCGGGCTGCGGATCCGCCGCTTCGATCTCGTCGGACGCCGCGCGGATGCGTTCGGCCTCGGCCACCCGGTCGTCACGGTCACGGGTGAGGGTCTCGAGCTCGCCGGTGTGCTGCTGCCAGGTGTCGTAGGCCCGCACGTACGCCGCGAGGACCTTCTCGAGCGCCGGACCGCCGAAGCCGTCGAGTGCGGCACGCTGCGCGGTCGCCGAAGTCAGCCGGATCTGGTCCGACTGTCCGTGCACGGTGACCAGCTGGTCCGCGAGCTCGCCGAGCACCGCGACGGGAGCACTGCGACCGCCGACGGTCGCGCGGCTGCGACCTTCGGCGGAGACCGTGCGCGTCAGGATGAGCTCGCCGTCCTCGACGGTGCCACCGGCGTCCTCGACACGTTCGGCGACGGCGTCGTGCTCGGGCACGTGCCAGCGCCCCTCGACCACGGCGGTCGACGCGCCGCGGCGGACGGACCCCGCGTCAGCACGGGCGCCGAGGAGCAGCCCGAGCGCGGTCACGATCATCGTCTTGCCCGCACCGGTCTCACCGGTCACCACGGTGAAGCCGGGGCCGAGCTCGAGCGTGGTCTCGCCGATGACCCCGAGGTCGGAGATGGAGATCTCCTCGATCACAGGGTGTCCTCGTCGTCCTGCTGCGGGCCGCGCCACCCGGCGACGGGGAGCTGGAACTTGGCCACGAGCCGATCGGTGAACGGGGCGTCCTTGAGGCGGGCCACACGCACCGGGTCCGGCGAGCGCCGGACCTCGACGCGGGCACCCGGAGGGAGGTCGTGCGTGCGTCGACCGTCGCACCACAGGACGCCGACACCGCTCGTGCGACGCAGCACCTCGATCGCGAGGGTGCAGTCCGGGCCGACCACGATCGGCCGCGCGAAGAGGGCGTGGGCGCTCAGCGGCACCATGAGGAGCGCGTCGACGTCGGGCCAGACGATCGGCCCGCCCCCGGAGAACGAGTAGGCCGTGGAGCCGGTCGGGGTCGACACGACCACACCGTCGCAGCCGAACGACGACAGCGGGCGGCCGTCGACCTCGGTCACGACCTCGAGCATGCGTTCCCGGGAGGCCTTCTCGATGGTCGCCTCGTTCAGCGCCCAGGACGAGTAGACGACCTCGTTGCCGACGACGACGTCCACCTGCAGGGTGACGCGTTCCTCGACGTGGTACTCGCCGGACAGGGCTCGTTCGACCGTCGCCCGCAGCCCGTCCCGCTCGCTCTCGGCGAGGAACCCGACGTGTCCGAGGTTGACGCCGACGATCGGGGCGCCCGTCCCGCGCACGAGCTCGGCCGCGCGGAGGATCGTGCCGTCGCCACCGAGCACGATGACGATCTCGAGCTGGTCGGCCTGGACGTCGACGCCGAGGATGTCGACCTGCCCGACCGAGGCTTCGGCGCGGCGGATGTCGGCGTACTCGTCGAACGGCATGACCGGGACGAGACCGGCGGCGTGCAGGAGGTCGCAGACCTCGACCGCAGCGTCGATCGAGTCGCGGCGGCCCGTGTGGGACACCAGGAGGATGTGCCGGTCGTCGCTCATGCCGTCCCTTCCGTCAGTTCGGTCGCCCGGACGATCCATTCTGTCGGATTGGTGCCGACATCCCGCTGGAAACGCGCCAGGTACTCGTGGTTGCCGTGCGTGCCGACGATCGGCGACGCCGCGAGCCCCGAGGTGCCCAGACCGAGGTCCCACGCTGCCCAGAGGACGTTCATGAGCGCGTCGTTCCGGAGCGCCGGGTCACGGACGATGCCCTCACGGACACCACCGCGGCCGACCTCGAACTGCGGCTTCACGAGCAGGACGAAGTCGTCGGCGGGGACGGACTCGACCAGCGCCGGCAGGACGAGTCGGAGCGAGATGAACGACAGGTCCCCCACCACGAGGCTCGTCTCGGCCGCGGCGGGGTCGAGCGCGAGGTAGGCCTCGGCCGTGAGGTTGCGCGCGTTCGTGCCCTCGACGACGGCGACACGGGAGTCGAGCGCCACCAGGGGGTCGAGCTGCCCGTGCCCGACGTCGAGCGCCACCACGCGTCGTGCACCGCGGCTCAGGAGCACCTGGGTGAACCCTCCGGTACTCGCACCGACGTCGAGCGCGACACGGTCCGACGGATCGACGCCGAACGTGTCGAGCGCGCCGAGGAGCTTCAGCGCAGCACGTGACACCCATTCGTCCGCACCCGCGACGTGGATCGGGGCCGATGGCCGCACCGGCGCCGACGGCTTGACGATCGCGGTGCCGGCGACGGTCACGCGGCCGTCCTGGATCAGTTTCGACGCTGCCGTGCGGGACTTCGCGAGCCCGCGGGAAGCGAGGAGGGCATCGAGCCGGACGGGCCGTTCGTCCTGCAGTGTCTCGTCGCCGTTGCCGTGCTCGTCAGGCACTCGTGCTGCCGCCGCTCTCGAGACGGGTCCGCAGTTCGTCGTGCAGCGCGGAGAACGCATCGGCGCGCTCGGCCAGCGGCAGCGATTCGGCCGCGGCGGTGCGCTGCCCGAAGCCGTCCGTCACGGCATGGTCGTCCGTCCGCACCTGGTCCGGATCGCCCGGGCGGGCGTCACGCTCGGGGTCCCGCTCGTCGTTCGACACCTCGGTCACGCTACTCGCCGCCGTACAGCTTCGGGTCGACGTCGAGCCCGTAGATCGCGAGCCCGGACTCCCAGATGAGGGCGGTCCCGGCGCGGAGCAGGTCGATCGCGTCGCCGTCGTCGAGCACCCGCACGACGTGGCCGCGCATCGCCACCGTGACGGCACCGACCGTGGCGTAGCGGGTACCGTCCGGGTCTTCCCGCCGGATGGTCACCGGGTAGGGCTCGGACAGGCCACGGAGGTCGTCGAGGATGTACGTGGGACGCGAACGCTGGTCGGCCGCGAGCACCTGCTTGGCCTTGTCGATCCCGGTGAGGACGAGGACGCTGGGGATCCCGGCGTCGTTCGCGCCCTTGATGTCCGTGTCGAGGCGGTCACCGATGAACAAGGGGTGCTCACCACCGAAGCGCGCGAGGGCTGCGTCGAAGATCGGCCGCTCGGGCTTGCCGGCGACCACGGGCATCCGACCGACGGCCTGGTGCACGGCGGACACGAGCGTGCCGTTGCCGGGCGCGATGCCGCGCTCGACCGGGATCGACCAGTCCATGTTCGTCGCGACCCACGGCACGTCCGGGTCGGCCAGGGCGAAGGACGCCTCGGCGAGGTGCGTCCACCCGAGGTCCGGGGAGAACCCCTGGATGACCGCGGCCGGCGAGTCCTCGGCGCTGGACGTCACGGTGAAGCCTGCTGCCTCGACGATGCTGGTCAGCCCCAGACCACCCGTGACGAGCACCGTCGCGCCCGCCGGGACGAGCGTCTCGAGCAGCCGGACGCCCGCCTGCGACGAGGTCACCACGTCGTCCTCGGACACCTCGAGCCCGTACCGCTCGAGGTGCTCCGCGACATCGACTGGTCGGCGCGATGCGTTGTTCGTGATGTAGCCGACGCGGGCGGTCAGGGAGGCGCGGGTCAGCGCCTCGACCGCGTGCGGAATCGCGTTGCGGCCGCGGTACACGACGCCGTCGAGGTCGGTGAGGACGACGTCCACACCGTCCGTCGGCGGCTTCGGCACGTCAGTCGGCTGCGGACCCGTCGACGTCGGAGGGGTTGTCGTCGTCGATCTCGCCGGGCTCGTCTCCGGCCGGCTCGTCGTCGTCGGGCTCGTCACCGAGGGGCTCGTCGGCGAGCTCGGCGTCGGGCTCGTCGTCGACGGCTCCGGCGAGCTCGTCTGCGGGTCCTTCGACTTCGAGCGTTTCCTCGACCACATCAACTGTCTCCCAAGCGTTCTCGTCGGCGACCTCGGCCAGGGCCGCTGCCGCACGATCGACACGGGCCCACCACTCGTCGGCCTCGTCCTGCCGGCCGAGCTCCTCGAGCGTGGCCGCGTAAGCACTGTAGAGCGCCGGGGACCAGCTGTAGGCAGTGGACGGGTCGAGCTGTGGAATCTCCAGCTCGCCGAGTGCGGCTGTGGGATTCCCGAGGTCGAGGCGCGCACCGGACATGGCGATGGCGAGCTCGACCTGCACGGCCGTGTCCAGCGCCGCGCGGTCGACGGACCGGCCGAGCTCGAGCGCCCGCTCGGGACGGCCGAGCCCACGCTCGCAGTCGACCATCATGGGCAGCTGGTCGTTCCGGCCGGAGATGCGTCGGTAGGTCCGGAGCTCTCGCAGCGCCGTCGCGAAGTCACCGAGGCGGTACGCGGTGATGGCCGCCGTCTCACGGACGACGCCGACCCGGCCGGCTCGACGAGCCGCGCTCAGTGCGTGCTGGTTCGCGGTCTCGGGGTCCTCGTCGACCAGGAGTGCCGCGGCCACGAGGTGACGGGCGACCCAGTCGGCGTTGTCCTTGCTGAGGGTCTTGAGCTCCGCCCGGGCGACCTTGTCGAGATCGCGTGCCTGGATGTCCTCGGGGATCTCCGGGTCCTCGTGGCGGGGGCGGATCGACTTGGTGCCGTAGGGGTCGCGGTCCTCCCAGTCGTCCCGAGAGGCCTCGCCGAACCGCGCACCGGCGTGACGGCTGCCGTCGCCGAAGCGCTGACGATCGTCGCGGCCGCCGCGGTCACGGTCCTGGCCCCCGCGGAACGGACGGTCCCCGTCACGACGGGGTCGGTCGCCGTCACGGGCGGGACGGTCCGAGCGGAACGGACGATCCCCGTCACGACGGGGTCGGTCGCCATCACGAGCCGGACGGTCCGACCGGAACGGGCGGTCGCCATCACGAGCGGGACGGTCCGACCGGAACGAACGGTCACCATCACGACGCGGACGGTCATCGCCACCACGGAACGGGCGGTCACCATCGCGACGCGGACGGTCGGACCCCCCACGGAACGGACGGTCGCCATCACGAGCGGGGCGATCGGACCGGAACGGACGGTCACCGTCACGAGCCGGACGGTCCGACCGGAACGGACGGTCACCGTCACGACGCGGACGGTCATCGGCACCACGGAACGGACGGTCACCATCACGACGCGGACGATCCCCATCGCGAGCCGGACGATCCGAACGGAACGGACGGTCACCATCACGACGAGGACGGTCGGAACCCCCACGGAACGGGCGATCCCCGTCACGAGCAGGACGATCCGAGCTGCGCGGACCGTCACCACGAGGAGGACGACTCGAGTCGTCACGGTCACCACGCCAGGCGGGCCGCCGGCCACCATCGCGGAACGGACGATCGCCGTCCCGGTAGGAGCGCGCCCCGTCACGGGACGAACCAGCATCCCGAGCAGGACGATCCCCATCGCGCCGGGGAGCGTCGCGCCGGGGAGCATCGCGCCGGTCGCCCTCGCGGCGCTCGAAGTCGCGCGGCCCGGACGACCAACGGTTCCCACCGTCGCGCCGAGGGGACCGGTCGCCATCGCGGCCTCGTCGGTCTCCACGATCGCCGTCGTTCCGCCGCTGATCGTCGTCGTTCGCCACCGTTGCTCCTCATTGCGTGCCCGAGCGCTCGCCCAGGCCATCGTCCGCTGTGTCGTTGTGTGTGTCGGCGCCGCACTGTCCCGCCCGTACGCGTGAACCCAGTCCATCACGAACGAGCGCACGAGTCGAGCGAGGTGCGGCATAAACAGAAGTAGCCACCGGCCTCCCGAGAACGAGGGTCTCCCCTACGAGTTCTCGATGGAGGGCCGATGGCCACATCTTCTTACTAAATTGAGTCCGGCGGCGTCCTACTCTCCCACAAGGTCCCCCTTGCAGTACCATCGGCGCTGAGAGGCTTAGCTTCCGGGTTCGGAATGTGACCGGGCGTTTCCCTCTCGCTATGACCACCGGAACACCTTCGACCCAATCGCTTGGAAGTTCGAAAGCTGTTCCGCGCATGCGCGGTGTTCAGTTTCTTGTTCCCGATCGTCTGTCGGGAACCACAAAGTGGACGCGAGCCCCACACCCGAAAGTGTGGGAAATAGTTGTGTTGTCAAGTCTTCGGCTTATTAGTACCGGTCAGCTCCACGGGTCGTTAGTCCCCGCTTCCACATCCGGCCTATCA
>NZ_JBIUZN010000008.1:0-129887 GCF_044745045.1 Curtobacterium sp. NPDC087082
ACCCCCCGCCCGCCGGCCCCCCCCCGGGGGGGGGGGGCGGCGGGGCGCGCCCCCCCCCCGCCCCCCCCCCGGGGGGGGGGGGGGCGGCCCCCCCCCCCCCCCGCCTCCTGTGCGTCACCCTGCGCGCGGGGCGCGACCCGTGGTCGCGTCCGCCCGCGCGCTCAGCGCTCCTGCGGTTGCTGCGTCTCCGGGGCGTCGAGGACGGCCGTCGAGGAGGTCGTGACCTGGACCTCGGTGGGGCGACGGTTGGTGCGGGTGCGGTGCGAGCTGAGCTCGTCGTTCTGTGCGGTCATGGGGATGTCCTGGGGGTGTGGGAAACGGTGTCGGTGGGAAGCCGACGGCGATACGGTACCTCTTCGTCAGGACAAAGCGACAATCCCACGTTGGGGTGTCACCACGGCGTTCACGGAACGCGGACGGTCCGGCATCCGAGGTCGGTCTCGGGCATGCCCGAGCCGGCGCCGACGGCGGTCGTGCAGAGGGTGTGCGGCCCGCTCGCCAGCGGGACAGCGAAGCGGTAGCCGGAACCGATCGGTGCGTCCGGGTGCACCTTCCGGACGTCGTTCCGGGTGAGGCCGGTCGTGCCGGTCGCGAGGACCCGCCCGGCCTCGGCGACGCGGATCGTCAGCGGCCGGGTCGTGTCCGGGTCGTAGGCCCAGCCCGCGACCGTGACCCCCGTCGCGGTGGCCGCCGGTGCCTGGTCGTGCCCGCGCGGGTCGTGGGCGCCCACCGGGGCCGCCGACATCCGGACGGGCGCCGCGGAGGTGCTCGTCGCGGTCGAGCCGTCCGGGTGCCGGAGCGTGACGGTCGCGTGGTAGCTGCCCGCCGGCAGCGAGCCGAGGACGAACGGCACGCTGTTCGCACCCTTCGTCACGGCCGCGCCGTCCACCAGCACGCGCTTCGTCGTCGTGCCGTCGCGCGTCACGGTGACCTTCGCGGTCGTCCCGGCGGTCCAGGCGGCGTCGTGGAACCCGATGCGCGTCCACCCGTTGGCTGCCGGGTCCGCGCGGAGGTGGAACGACTTGAGGTGCCAGACGGCGGCGCCGCGGTCCTCGTTCGGGTCCCAGCGGAGGCTCGTGACGACCTGCTTCCACCCGGGGCTGCCCTTCGGCATCGTCTCGTCGAGGGGGTTCGTCGCCGCGAGGTCGATGCGGTTCTCGCCGGACTCGTTCGGGCCGACCGGGGTGGCGTTGGCGCCGGAGAAGGTCAGGACGTCGTTGCTGACCTGCAGGCCCTTCGCGCCGCGCACCGACCACACCAGGCGCGCCATCTTCCCGCCGCCGGGGGCGTTGCGGAGGTCGTAGGCGCCGTCGTACGACATCGACCAGGACAGCCAGTGGTACTGCTTGCCGTCGAAGGCCGACACCGGGAAGACGACCTCGGGGTCGCGCACGATCGGGCCGGCGTTCTGCGCGGTGAGGCCGACGGAGCTCCAGCTGCGGAACCGGGCGTTCTTCAGCGTGACGCCGCGCCCGGCGACGCCGTTCGTCAGGACCCAGGAGCGCCCGCGCTGGACGGCGGCGAGGTCCTTGCCCTGGTCGGGGTTCGGGCTGTCCACGACCGCGATCGGTCGGGCGACGACCCGGAAGGTGCCGTAGTCGCCCGCCGGCAGGGCATCCTGCGGAGCGGAGCCGCCGTGGAGCCGGGTCCAGTCGATGCTGACCTTCCCGCTCGGGCTCTCGCCGGTGTGGACGACGATCGGCTGCACGCGGAGCAGCGTCGGCTTCGAACCGGTCCAGGGGACGTGCCCGCCCATGACGGACTTCCCGGTGAGGTCGACGTCGACGACGTGGTTCCCCTTCTCGACCTTCGCCGTCACGCCGCCCATGCAGCTGAGCGATCGTACCGCGCAGGTGAACCAGCTGATCGCGATCTGCCGGCCAGCGTACGGCTGGTCCATCGAGACGGAGAGGTGCGTGTAGCGCTTCGTGTCGATCGGGTGGAGGGCGCCGTCGCGGCCGTACGGCAGCGTGCCGGGCATGGTCTCGACCGGGGAGAAGTAGGTGGAGCGCTCGAGGGTGCCGATCAGGTGGCCCTTGCTGATCGAGTAGCGGCCGTAGCCGACGCGGTCGGTGTTCTGGTCGGCGGTGTTGCTGTAGTCCCAGGGGTCGCCGAAGGTCTCGGTGGCGTAGTCGGGCGACTCGGTGTAGGTCGGCACGCTCGCGGT
Organism: Curtobacterium sp. NPDC087082; assembly: GCF_044745045.1. Classification (NCBI taxonomy): domain Bacteria; kingdom Bacillati; phylum Actinomycetota; class Actinomycetes; order Micrococcales; family Microbacteriaceae; genus Curtobacterium; species Curtobacterium sp. NPDC087082. The sequence goes on from NZ_JBIUZN010000008.1 coordinate 2,168, forward strand.
GGCGGCTTCGGCCGGCGCGGTGGTGGCCGGGCCGACGGCGGTGGCCGCGGCGACGGCGAGGACGCCGAGGACGGCGACGACGGCGCGGCGGGCTGGTCCCTGTGTCATGGTGCTCCCCTGATCGACGCGGTCACCGTATCCAGGAGTGCGCACGCACCTCACCCCCGAGTCAGGGTGCCGCCCGACCGAGGGTGGGCACTTCGGAGGACTAGTGGAACCAGTCCTGCGCGCGGATGTCGCGGAGTGCCTGGCGGCGGATCTCCGGGTCGAGCGTCATCACGTAGACGGTGCCGTCGAGGTGGTCCACCTCGTGCTGGAGCGCCTCGGCCATGAGCCCGGTGCCCTCGAGCACGACCTCGGCCCCGTCGACGTCGACGCCACGGACCTTCGCGTACGGGTACCGGCGCGTGGGGTACGACAAGCCTGGGACGGAGAGGCAGCCCTCGTCCATGAGCTCCGGCTCCCCCGACACCTCGACGATCTCGGGGTTGAGCACGTAGCCGACCTCACCGTCGACGTTGTACGAGAAGGCGCGCAGACCGACACCGATCTGGGGAGCGGCGACGCCGGCGCGGCCGGGCTCCTTGACGGTGTCGAGCAGGTCCTGCACGAGGTCGCGGATGCCCGCGCTGCCGAGGGCGTCTGCACGGATCGGATCGGCCGGGGACCGGAGGACGGGGTCGCCGAACAGGCGGATGGGACGGACGGTCAATTTACTGCAGCACCACCAGGAGGTCGCCGGCGTCCACCTGCTGGGTCACCGGGATCGCGAGTCGGCCGACGGTCCCCGCGACGGGTGCCGTGATGGCCGCTTCCATCTTCATCGCCTCAATGCTCGCCACGGCCTGTCCGGCCTCGACGACGTCACCGACGGCGACCTTGAGCGTCACGACACCGGAGAACGGTGCCGCGACGTGCTTCGGGTCGGTCTTGTCCGCCTGCTCGGCGGCCTTGGTCTCGACCTCGATCGAGCGGTCGCGGACGTACACCGGGCGGAGCTGCCCGTTCATCGTCGCCATGACCGTGCGGACGCCGCGCGCGTCGGCCTCGCCGATCGCCTCGAGCCCGACGAACAGGTCCACGCCCTTGCCGAGCGGCACGACGTGCTCCTGCTCGGGGCGCAGGCCGTACAGGTAGTCGACGGTCGGCACGACGGACAGGTCGCCGTACTGCTCGCGGACGCGCTCGAACTGCTGCGTCGGCTGCGGGAAGAGCAGGCGGTTGAGGGCCTGTCGCCGTTCGGGGCCGGGGGTGTCCAGGTGTGCGCGCTCGGCGTCCGGCACCGGCGTGATCTCGAGCCGGACGTCGCGGCCCGCGAGGACCTTCGACCGGAAGGGCTCGGGCCAGCCACCGGGCAGGTCGCCGAGTTCGCCGGCCATGAAGCCGACGACGGAGTCCGGGATGTCGTACTTCTGCGGGTTCTGCTCGAAGTCGACCGGGTCGGCGTCCACCGCGGCCAGCTGCAGCGCGAGGTCCCCGACGACCTTCGACGACGGCGTGACCTTCGTGGGGCGGCCGAGGATCCGGTTCGCCTCGGCGTACCAGTCCTCGACCTGCTCGAAGCGGTCGCCGAGCCCGAGCGCGATGGCCTGCTGGCGGAGGTTCGACAGCTGACCGCCGGGGATCTCGTGCTTGTACACGCGGCCCGTCGGACCCGGCAGGCCGGACTCGAACGGGGCGTACGCACGCCGCACCGCTTCCCAGTACGGCTCGAGGTCGCCGACGGCGTCGAGGGAGAGCCCCGTGTCGCGCTCGGTGTGCGCCAGGGCGGCGACGAGCGCGGACATGCTCGGCTGGCTGGTCGTGCCGGCCATCGGCGCGGCGGCGACGTCAACCGCGTCGGCGCCGGCGCGGGCCGCGGCGAGGAGCGTCGCGAGCTGTCCGCCCGCGGTGTCGTGCGTGTGCACGTGCACCGGCTGGTCGAAGCGCTCCCGCAGGGCGGTGACGAGCTGCTCGGCCGCACCGGCGCGGAGCAGGCCGGCCATGTCCTTGATGCCGATGACGTGCGCACCGGCCTCGACCATCTGCTCCGCGAGGCGGAGGTAGTAGTCGAGCGTGTAGAGGTCCTCGGACGGGTCGAGGAGGTCGGCGGTGTAGCAGAGCGCCGCTTCGGCGACGGCCGTGTCGGTGGCGAGCACCGCCTCCAGGGCCGGACGCAACTGGCTGACGTCGTTGAGCGCGTCGAACACGCGGAACACGTCGACACCCGTCGCGGCCGCCTCGGCCACGAACGCGTCCGTCACCTCGGTCGGGTACGGCGTGTAGCCGACGGTGTTGCGCCCGCGGAGGAGCATCTGGATCGGGATGTTCGGCATCGCCTCGCGCAGCGAGGCGAGCCGCTCCCACGGGTCCTCGCCGAGGAAGCGGAGCGCCACGTCGTAGGTGGCACCGCCCCAGGCCTCGACGCTGAGCAGCTGCGGCGTGAGTCGGGCGACGTACGGGGCGACCGCGACGAGGTCCTTCGTGCGCACACGGGTCGCGAGGAGCGACTGGTGGGCGTCGCGCATCGTCGTCTCGGTGACGGCGAGCTCGGTCTGGCCGCGGAGCGCCTTCGCCCACTCGGCCGGACCCAGCAGGCGGAGGCGGTCGCGCTGCCCCTCGGGGACCGGGGCGCCGAGGTCGATCGTCGGCAGCTTCTCGCTCGGCTCGACGGTCTGCGGGCGACGCTCGCCGTTCGGCTTGTTCACCGTGACGTCGGCGAGCCAGTTCAGCACCTTCGTGCCGCGGTCCTTCGAGACGTGGCCGCCGAACAGCTGCGGGCGCTCCTCGATGAACTTCGTCGAGATGTCGCCGCGGTCGAAGTCGGGGTCCTCGAGCACGGCCTGCAGGAACGGGATGTTCGTGGAGACGCCCCGGATGCGGAACTCCGCGAGGGCGCGCTTCGCCCGGGCCACCGCCGCCGGGAAGTCCCGCCCGCGGCAGGTCATCTTCGCGAGCATCGAGTCGAAGTGCGGGCTGATCTGCGCGCCGGTGGCGACCGTGCCGCCGTCGAGGCGGACGCCCGCGCCACCCGGGCTGCGGTAGGTCGTGATGCGATCGGTGTCCGGGCGGAAGCCCTGCGTCGGGTCCTCGGTGGTGATGCGTGTCTGCAGGGCGGCGCCGTGCACCCGGACGCTGTCCTGCGACAGGCCGAGGTCGCCGAGGGTCTGCCCGGCGGCGATGCGCATCTGCGACTGGACGAGGTCGACGTCCGTGACCTCTTCGGTGACGGTGTGCTCGACCTGGATGCGCGGGTTCATCTCGATGAAGACGTGCTGGCCCGCACGCTCGCCCTCGGTGTCGAGCAGGAACTCCACCGTGCCGGCGTTCACGTACCCGATCGACCGGGCGAAGGCGACGGCGTCGCGGTGCAGCGCCTGCGCGATCGCCGGGTCGAGGTTCGGCGCCGGTGCGATCTCGACGACCTTCTGGTTCCGGCGCTGGACCGAGCAGTCGCGCTCGAAGAGGTGGATCGTGCCCGCGTCCGTGCCGGTGGCGTCGGCGAGGATCTGCACCTCGATGTGGCGCGGACGGATGACGGCCTGCTCGAGGAACATCGTCGGGTCGCCGAAGGCGCTGTCGGCCTCGCGCATCGCCGCTTCGAGGGCCGCACGCAGCTCGGGCTTCGTCTCCACCCGGCGCATGCCACGGCCGCCGCCACCGGCGACGGCCTTCGCGAACACCGGGAACCCGATGGCGTCCGCGCCGGCGAGGAGTTCCTCGATGTCGCGGCTCGCCGGGGTGCTCGCGAGGACCGGGACACCGGCCGCGACCGCGTGTTCCTTCGCGGTGACCTTGTTGCCCGCCATCTCGAGCACGTGCTCACCCGGGCCGATGAACGTGATGCCCGCGGCGGCGGCAGCGGCGGCGAGCTCCGGGTTCTCGGACAGGAAGCCGTAGCCCGGGTAGATCGCGTCGGCACCCGACTCACGTGCGACACGCACGATCTCGGAGACGTCCAGGTAGGCGCGGACGGGATGTCCGCGCTCCCCGATCAGGTAGGCCTCGTCCGCCTTGAGGCGGTGCAGGGAGTTGCGGTCCTCGTACGGGTAGACGGCGACGGTCTTCGCCCCCAGCTCGTACGCGGCCCGGAAGGCACGGATGGCGATCTCGCCACGATTGGCGACCAGGATCTTGCTGAACACGAGGTCCCTTTCAGCCCGGGTTGAGGTGAGACAACCCTACTGGCGGTAACGTTGCTCACCGTGCATGTACTCAGCGTGAGCTCCCTCAAGGGTGGTGTCGGCAAGACGACGGTGACGCTCGGCCTGACTTCGGCCGCGTTCGCCAAGGGACTGCGCACGCTGGTGGTGGATCTCGACCCGCAGTCGGACGTCTCGACCGGCCTCGACATCAACATCTCCGGCCACCTCAACGTGGCGGACGTCCTCGAGAACCCGAAGGAGAAGATCGTCCGTCAGGCGATCGCCCCCTCGGGGTGGACGAAGGGCTCCCAGGGCAAGATCGACGTCATGGTCGGATCGCCCTCGGCCATCAACTTCGACGGGCCGCACCCGTCCATCCGCGACATCTGGAAGCTCGAAGAGGCACTCGCGAACGTCGAGCAGGACTACGACCTCGTCCTCATCGACTGCGCGCCGTCGCTGAACGCGCTCACCCGCACCGCCTGGGCAGCGTCCGACCGCGTGACCGTCGTCACCGAGCCCGGACTCTTCTCGGTGGCCGCTGCCGACCGGGCCCTCCGCGCGATCGAGGAGATCCGTCGCGGGCTCTCCCCCCGCCTGCAGCCGCTCGGCATCATCGTGAACCGTGCCCGCGTGCAGTCACTCGAACACCAGTTCCGCATCAAGGAGCTCCGCGACATGTTCGGCCCGCTCGTGCTCTCGCCGCAGCTGCCCGAGCGGACCTCGCTGCAGCAGGCGCAGGGTGCGGCGAAGCCCCTGCACGTGTGGCCGGGTGAGTCGGCGCAGGAGATGGCGAAGAACTTCGACCAGCTGCTCGAGCGCATCATGCGCACGGGCAAGATCGGCCCGTACGCCGAGGGCGGCGCGGCCTAGGGCGCGTCGGGCCGCTGGGGCGTGGCGCGTGGGGCCGTTCGGCTTCGCCGAGGTCGCACAACACGCCGCTCGCGTTCGCCGAGGTCGCGCAAAGTGCCGCCGGGAGCTGGCACGAACGGCAGAACGTGCGACCTCGCCTCCGGCACGGCGCACGACATCGACCGGGAGGCGCGCCTCGCCTCCGTCGCACTGCCGCCGGGCAACACGCGCGGGTTCACCCCGCGAGGTCGCTCGACATGCGGCTCACGTCCGACCAGGTCGCACGAACGGCCGCCGGAAACGGGCTCGCGCGGCAGATCGTGCGACCTCGTGGTCGGGGCGGTGTGGCGCCCGTGGAGGCCCACTCGCGGACGCACGATGCTCAGCGCGCGCCGAGGTCGCACAACACGCCACGGCTTGCGTGCCGAGGTCGCACAACGTGTCGCACGGAATGGGCGCGCGCGGCAGAACGTGCGACCTCGCGACTCGAGCGGACGCGGGCGCGGGCAGGCCCGCCGCGCGGGACTAGGACGCGCGGGAAGCCCGGCGGGCGGCGAGCTCGTCGTCGGGGTCGGCCGCCGGCGTCGCGTCGAGCTCGACCAGCGAGGACTCGACCTCGCGCAGGACCTTGCCCACCGCGATGCCGAACACGCCCTGACCCCGCGAGACCAGGTCGATGACCTCGTCGTCGGAGGTGCAGAGGTACACCGAGGCACCGTCCGACATGAGCGTCGTCTGCGCCAGGTCCGAGACGCCGGACTCGCGCAGCTGGTTCACGGCGGTGCGGATCTGCTGGAGGGAGATGCCCGTGTCGAGCAGGCGCTTCACGAGCTTGAGCACGAGGATGTCGCGGAAGCCGTACAGCCGCTGCGACCCGGAGCCCGCGGCCCCGCGGATCGTCGGCTCGACGAGCTCGGTGCGGGCCCAGTAGTCGAGCTGGCGGTAGGAGATGCCGGCAGCACGGGCAGCGACGGTACCGCGGTACCCGTTCTGCTCGTCGTGCTCGGGCAGGCCGTCGGTGAAGAGCAGCCCGAGGTCGTACCGGGTCATCTCCGACTCGGTGCCGGGGGTGTCGTTCCCACTCATCAGGCTGCCTTCCACGACGATCGAGCTCCCAACTGAACGTTCAATGACGGGTTGAGAGTTGTTCCGAGGTCCACGGTAGCGACTCGGACCGCTCCGGCGCGGGACATCCGACTCGGCGCGTCCGGCGTGTCGAGGATACGCCCCACCCACCGACGCGCACCAGCGGTCGACGAGGGACGAGCCACGACACGCGTCATGCGTCGAGACGCCCGATCGCCGTGCGGATGAGGTTCGACCGGATCACCTCGAGGTGGCCGGCGATCTCGCGCGCGAGCTCGGTCGCCTTCGCCCGGGACGTGGCGTCACCGCGGCGGGACACCGGCATGAGCGCGGACTCGATGAGCCCGACCTCGCGCTCGGCGACACTGCGCATCGTGCGGAGGTGTCGCGGTTCGATCCCGGTGCGCTGGAGTTCGACGAGGGCCTTGAGCACCGAGACCCCGTCGTCGCCGTACGTGTCGGCAGCGGGCAGCAGCGACGCCGAGACCGCGTCGGCGAGGAGCATCGGCGAGGCACCGGCAGCCCGGACCGTCTCGTCGCGGGTGTAGCGCCGCTCACGGCCGAGGATGGACGGCTTCGGCGCGTCGCCGCCCCCGGGGAGGACCGGTTCACGCCCGGCGTCGAGGTCGGCCAGGTAGTCCTTGATGACCTTGAGCGGGAGGTAGTGGTCGCGCTGCAGCCCGAGGACGACCCGGAGCCGCTCGACGTCGGCCGCCGAGAACTTCCGGTAGCCGCTCGCGGTGCGGATCGGGGTGACCAGCTCGCGCTCTTCGAGGAACCGGAGCTTCGAGCTCGACAGGTCCGGGAACTCCGGCTTGAGGCGTGCGAGGACCTGCCCGATCGTGAGCAGGTCCGGGACCGCGGACCCCGCCCGGGCCGCGGCGGACCGTGCGGCCACTACGCGGTCGCCAGGCGCGCCAGGTCGACCCGGGAGGCGTAGAAGGTCAGGCGGAACTTGCCGACCTGCACTTCGGACCCGTCGGTGAGGAGTGCTTCGTCGATGCGGACGCCGTCGAAGTACGTGCCGTTGAGCGACCCGTTGTCCTTCACGCTGAAGCTCGTGCCGTGGCGGAGGAACTGCGCGTGCTTGCGGGACACGGTGACGTCGTCGAGGAAGATGTCGGCGTCGGGGTGGCGCCCCGCCGTGGTGACGTCCGAGTCGAGGAGGAACCGAGCACCGACGTTCGGCCCGCGACGGACCACGAGCAGCGCCGACCCGGAGGGCAGCGCGTTGATCGCTTCACGTTCTTCGGCGGACACACCGGACTCGGCAGTGAGCGCCGCCCCCATGTCCATGCTGAAGGTCAGTGTGGTGTCGACCAGCCGCTGCTCAGGGGTCTTCTGACCGTCCGGCTGCGGGACCACTGGTTCTGGCATCGTGGACCTCCTCCTCTTGGCGCACCAGCGTATCGGAAACGAGCGGCCGAACGGGAGCCCCGAACGGGGCTGGGGACAACTCGGCAGAACGCGTACAGCGAACGTACCGGGAACACGGATGCGTCAGCGCCCGCGCGCGAGCAGCCACAGCAGGTAGGGCGCCCCGATGACCCCGGTCACCACACCGACGGGCAGCGCGTTCCCCGGGATCGCGAACTGCGCGATGAGGTCGCTCGCCAGCGTGATCGCGGCGCCGACGGCGGCGGTCGACCCGATGGCGACCCGTCCGCCCCCGACGAGCCTCCGGGCGATGGGGGCCGCCATCAGCGCGACGAAGGACACCGGTCCCGCGGTGGCCACGGCGGCGGCGGTCAGGCACACGGCGGTCAGCAGGAGCAGCACCTTCGCGCGGTTCGGCCGGAGCCCGAGCGCCGAGGCCACCTCGTCGCCGAGGGTCAGCACGGTGAGCCGCGAGGACTGCAGGAGGGCGAGTGTCGTGAACACGACGAAGACGACGGCGAGCACCCCGACGAGGTTCCGGTCGACGGCGTTCAGGCTGCCGGAGAGCCAGAGCAGCGCGGTGCCGGCCTGGGTGACCGTGCCGCTCGTGAGCATCCACCCGGTGATGCTCAGGCAGATCGCCGCGACGCCGATGCCCACGAGGACGACCCGGTTGCCGGTGATCCCCCGGCGCCACGCGAGTCCGGCGATGACGAGGGAGACGAGGACGGCGCCGACGAGCACGACCGAGAACAGGGTCCCGCCGCTCGCGCCGAACAGGACGATGGCGGTCAGGCCGGAGGCGCTCGCACCTGAGGTGATGCCGATGACGTCCGGACTCGCGATGGGGTTCCGGACGACGCTCTGCACGATGCCACCGGCCACGCCGAGCGACGCCCCCACGAGGATCGCCCCGGCGACCCGTGGGCCACGGAGCTGCCCGATCACGAAGTCCGAGACGGTGTCGCCGTGCCCGACGAGCGCGCTCGCGACCTGCACGGGCGAGAGCGGGATCTCGCCGACGCCGAGCCCGACGAGCACGAGGGCGACGAGCAGGACGAGGACGGCGCCGAGCACGAGCCACTCGCGGCGCACGGCGGTCACAGGCCCTTCACCGCCCGCGACCGCACGAGCCAGATGAACACCGGTGCGCCGATGAGCGCCGTGACGATCCCGACCTGCAGCTCCCCCGGGTACGCCACGACGCGGCCGATCACGTCGGCGACGAGCAGCAGCGCCGGCGCGACGATGGCCGACAGCAGGATCGTCCACCGGTGGTCCGGGCCGCTCAGCCGACGGACGGCGTGCGGCACGGCGAGCCCGATGAACGCGATCGGCCCGGCCGCCGCGACGGCCGACCCGGCGAGGAGCACGGTGACGACTCCCCCGACGGCGCGGACGAGCACGACCCGCTGCCCGAGCGACGCGGCGAGTTCGTCGCCGAGCGCGAGCGTGTTGAGCGACCGGCCGAGGGCGAAGGCGATGACGAGCCCGACGAGCACCGGGACCGTGATCACCCCGGCGGTGCCGAGGTCCTTGCCGGCCAGCGCTCCGACCTGCCAGAAGCGCAGCTGGTCGAGGAGGCTCTGGCTCGTCACGAGCACCGCCGTGGTGATCGAGGACAGTGCAGCAGCGACGACGGCCCCGGACAGGGCGAGTCCGACGGGCGACAGCCCCCGGCGGGCCACGGCGGCGATGCCGTACACGAGGAGCGCGGCGAGGGCGGCACCGAGGAAGGCGAACGGCAGGTACGCGGCGGTGCCGCTGACGCCGAACAGCGCGATCCCGGCGACGACCGCGAGCGCGGCCCCCGAGTTGATGCCGAGGACGCTCGGATCGGCGAGCGGGTTCCGGGTGACGCCCTGCATGACGGCGCCGGCGACCCCGAGCGCGGACCCGGCGAGGAGTCCGACGACGGTGCGGGGCACGCGGTTGCCGAGCACGATCAGGCCGATCTCGTCGTTCCGTCCGGGGTGCAGGACGGTGTCGAGCACGGTGCCGAGCGGGATCGGACGGGAGCCGAAGGCCACCGAGAGCGCCACCGCCACGACGAGGACGACCACCGCCAGCACGGTGGCGCCGACGAGGCGGGACACGGAGCTGGGCGCAGGAGGGGTGGGCGACGGCGAACGCATGGGAAGTAAGGCAACCCTAACGGACGACGTCGTACGGCGACCCCCGAGCAAGCCGTGAGCAGCCGCAGGGTCCGTTCATAGGCTCGTCATGGGAACCGGGCCTGTACTCGTACCCATCGACGCCCGACCGGGCAGCCGAGGGACGACCGGAGAGCACTGATGAACGAGACCCCGAACCCCGCCGCCGACGAGAACGGCACCGCCCGCACCGACGCCGCGCAGCCGCAGGCCGGGGCGACGTTTGAGGCACCGCACGCCGACCCGTCGACCCTCCGCTCGGCCTACGCGTTCGACGGCAGCGGCCCGTTCCTCTACGGGCCCGACGGCTCCGGCCCCTACGGCTACACCCCGGACGGCCGCGGCCCGTTCCTGATCGGCAGCCCGTCGCTCCCCGGGTTCCAGCACGGCTGGGTGCACGGCGCCGCCGCAGCGAACCACGCCACGAAGCGACCCCGGCGGCTGGGCTTGATGATCGGCTCCGGCATCGCGGCCCTGGCGATCGTCGGTGCGGCGGGCGGGACCGCGCTCGGACTGTCCTCGCAGCACACGACCACGACCTCGAGCCAGTCGCAGGGCACGACGCTGCCGGACACCGGATCGGGTTCCGGCACCGGCTCCGACGGCAGCGGCACGAACGGCTTCACGGTGCCGGGCGACGGCACCGGCAGCGGGTCGAGCGACGGCAGCAGCGGCACGAGCACCGAGTCCGCGGCGACCGCGGCGACGAGCGCCCAGAAGAAGGGCGTCGTGACGATCAACACGGTCCTCAACTACGACGAGTCGTCCCAGGCGGCCGGCACGGGCATGATCCTCACCTCGAACGGCACGATCCTCACGAACAACCACGTCATCCAGGGCGCGACGAGCATCACGGTCACCGACGAGACGACCGGCAAGGAGTACAAGGCGGACGTCGTCGGGACGGACGCCACCCACGACGTCGCGGTCCTCAAGCTCGAGGGCGCGTCGGGTCTGTCCACGGTGACGCTCGACGACGACGGCGAGCCGAGCACCGGCGACACCGTGACCGACGTCGGCAACGCCGAGGGCACCGGCAACCTCGTCGCCGCCGAGGGCACCGTGACCGCGACCGACCAGGACATCCAGGTGCAGAGCGAGTCGGGCACGGGCACCGAGTCGCTGCAGGGACTCATCGAGGTCGCGGCGGACATCGTCTCGGGCGACTCGGGCGGTCCGGTGCTCGACAGCGAGGGTGAGGTCGTCGGCATGGCCACCGCGGCGTCCTCGGGCACGGCGGACGTCACCGGGTACGCGATCCCGATCACCACGGCGAAGTCGATCGCGGACAAGATCCTCGCGGGCGAGTCGTCGTCGACGATCACCATCGGACTGCCGGCGTTCCTCGGGGTCGAGGTCAGCGGGACGGCCTCGACGGGCGGCGTCGCGGTCGCCGGCACGGTCGAGGGCTCCGGCGCCGCGTCGGCCGGTCTCGCCGCCGGCGACACCATCACGAGCATCGACGGCACGGCCGTGGCGAGCTCGGACGCGCTGACCTCGGCGATCCAGTCGCACTCGGTCGGGGACAAGGTGACGGTCGGGTACACCGACAGCACCGGTGCCGCGAAGACCGTCACGGTCACCCTGACCGCCGGCCCCGCGGCCTAGCAGAGAGCGGCTCAGCCGAGCAGCGCCCGCACCACCGACCGGTACACGTTCGCCGGGGAGTCCGTCGCGAAGACGGTCTCTCCGGCTTCCGTGCGTCCGACGCGCGCGAAGCCCTGCCCCGCCGCGTGCACGACGACGATCGGGTTCGGCTTGCCGGGCCGCCGCAGTGACGACACCGTCCACGGAGCCGCCCAGAAGCGCGCGAGCCGCGGGTCCGCCTCGGCGATCGTCGTCGGCAGGTCGGGGGCGGCGTCCGCCCCGGAGGTCCGACGCCCGAGCAGGTCCGCCCGGAGCGACCCCGTGCGGAACGGGAAGGTCCATGCCGGACCGATGCCGAGCCTCCCGGCCACGAGCGCGACCACGCGCTCGACCGGCAGCTGGGCGATCACCGCGCCCGTCTCGTCCGTCCCGTCCACGACGGTCTCCGACCAGGCCTGGAGGCGCGTGGTGCGCCCGTCGGGCAGCCGCTGTTCCAGGGTGACGGGCTGGGCATCGCCCTCCCACGGTGCGAGGAGCGCCTGCGTCGACTCGGGCAGGGTGCCGAGCCGGCCGACCAGGCCGGACTCGATGAGCTCGCGGCCGGCGGGCGTGCGGAGGAGCGTGGGGTTCCAGCGACGGCCGGCGAGCGAGCGCAGGGTGGCGAGGGCCTCGGAGCCGAGGTGGGTGCCCTCGAGCTCGGCGGCCGGTGCGGGCTCGGGCAGTGCCTCGAGGTCGCGCTGCACCCGCGACGGCGCGGGCTCGGTGGCGCGGACGCTGTCGAGCACGGCGAACACGAGGTCGTCGGTGGCGAGCATCCGGGCGAGGGGCCGCTCGATGGTGAGGTCGACGCGGTGCCGTCCGGTGACGAAGAGCAGGTGCGCTCCCGCGACGTCGCCGCCCTCGTCGGGCCGGACGTACTCGACGAGGCGCGCCGGCGCTCCCGCGGTCGTCCACGGGTCCGAGCCGATGAGTCGGAGCCCCTCGACCGAACCGGGGAGGCGTTCGAGCAGACTCGTGTGCTCCTCCGCGACGGTCCGGTCGCTCGGACGGGATCGGACGGTGAGCACGACGTCGTCGCCGGTGACGCGCAGGTCCGCCTGGGCCGAGTCCTCACGGCGCCACGCGTCGGGGCGGCGGAGGGTCAGGCGGGCGGTGCGGTCCTCGGTGCCGAGTGGGACGGGGACGGCCATGGCACGAGGCTACGTCGGGGCCGGTGCGGGGGCAGTGGCGGCTCGCCGGGCGCGCGCGCTTCCGGTGCGCGCGGGGTCGGACCGGCGGACTCAGGGGCGGCGCGGGCGTGGCGCGGGCGGCGGCGGGACCGGCTTCGCGGCGACGACGTCGGCGAGCGCCACCTCGACCGGGCCCCGGCGGGTGTCGATCGTCACGGCCGACGCGGTCCGGGCGACGATGACCCCGAGCGCGTCCTGCGCTCCCCCGCCGTGGTGCGCCCGCACGACCACGCGGTCCCCGACCGCGGCGTCCCGGAGGACCCCGAGCGCCAGCGCCCGGGCGATCGCGTCCTGTCCGGTGCCCTCCACGCCCCCAGCGTAGGGCGCGCCTAGAGTGTGGGGATGGCCAAGGCACGCGTGGACAGCTGGATCTGGGCGGTGCGGATCACGAAGACCCGCTCCGCCGCGACCGCCGCGTGCAAGGCCGGCCACGTCCGGGTGAACGGGGAGCGTGCGAAGCCCGCGCAGCCGATCGGCCCCGGGGACGAGGTCCGGGTCCGGCAGAACGGGTTCGACCGGATCGTCGTCGTCACGGGGATCATCCTCAAGCGGACGAGCGCCCCCGAGGCCGCGAAGCACTTCGAGGACAAGACCCCGCCGCGGCTCCCCAAGGAGGAGGCCGGCTTCGTCCCGATGCGCGACCGCGGCGCCGGACGCCCGAGCAAGCGGGAGCGCCGCGACCTCGAGAAGCTCCGCGGCTACTGACCCCGCCGTCCGGGCATCAGACGAAGCGGACGGTCTGCTGCAGGCGGTCGCGGACCTCGAACACGTCGACGCTCCCCTCGGGCGACCACACGCCACCCAGCACCTGCCCGAGCGCACTCCGGCGGACGACGAGCGCCGTGGGCTTCCGAGGGGAGCCGACGACCTGCACGTCCTCGTCGACCGCGGAGTCCGGCACGACGAGCAGCCGGCCGGTGAACCGCACCCGGGTCTGCTTCTGCACGGCGCGGGCGGCGCGGACGAGCTCCTTCACGGGGCGCTCCCCCGGTGCCAGGGTCTCCCCCGTGATCTCGCCGTGCTCGACGCGGACCGGGGCGCCCCAGTCGATCGACTCGACGGCCCACAGGCCGCTCGGGGTGAGGACCGCGTGGTCGAGCTTGCCCTCGGCCCCCGCGTCGAGGTCGTGCCAGACCGTCACGCCGATGCCCATCTCGGAGACGATCGACGCGGTCGCCTCCTCGGCGAGCGCCTCGGCCAGCAGCCGTCGGATGTGCCGGGGCGCGGAGCGGATGAGCGTGGGGTCGTAGGGGTCCTCGATGGGGTCCCCGAGGCCGACCCACTCGCGCTCGGCCTGCAGGAAGACCTCGCGCGATCGCCCGCCGGGGTGTCCGTGGGACCGGGCGCGCGGACGTGCATCGCGACGCGCTGCCGGGGGTGCGTAGGCGTCGCGGCCGGTGTCGCTCCTCCAGGCAGAGGAACCGGACGGGCCGGACGCGCTCTGCTGGCTGCCGCGCTGGGATCCCGCGTCGTAGGCGCGGCGTGCGGCGGGGGTGCCGATGCGTTCCCAGGCGATCTGGACCTGGCGGAAGCGGCGGGCGTCGCCGCCGAGGTCGGGGTGGGACTCGCGGGCGGCGCGGCGGTAGGCGCGGCGGAGTTCGTCGTCGTCGGCGGTCGCTCGGACGCCGAGGACTTCGTACGGGGTGGCGTCGGCCGGGCTGTCGGTCATGGCCCTGCGACATTACCCGAGGGAGCGTCGGAGTCCGCCGCGTGGCTGCTGGGTGCTGCCTGGAGGAACGGGTCGGGTCCGGTACGCCGGCACCGGGTCTGCGACGAGGCACCTGTCGATCGACCGGTGCGGTGTCGCGGACGGCGTCGGGGACTCAGGAGGTCAGGCGACGGCGAAGGACACGGGGGCGGCGAGGAACGATCCGTACCGGTCGGCGGCGGCCTCAAGGGCGCGGACCGCACCGGCGTCGAGCGGCTCGAAGGACGTGACGGTGACCCGGACGTCGCGGGTGCGCTCGGTGCGGCTCCAGGTCCCGACGACCCGACCCCGCACGACGGCCATCGGCAGGAACATGCCGTTGGCACCGGGGACGACCCGGTCGGCGTGCACGGGGTCGAGCTGGACGGAGCGGTCGGCGTACCCGAGGAGGTACTCGTCGAACCCGGGCAGGAGGTGCCCGGTCGGCACACCCCCGGGGTCGGGTCGGTCGGCGAGGGCGAGGAGTCCGTCGCCGAGGTCCTCCACGGCGTCACCGGCCACGGCTCGGGCACGTCGGACGTCGCCGAGCGGCAGCTTCGTCCACGAGGCGGTGTCGGCCTCGGTCACCGGGCCCCTCCCGCGCAGGTGACCGATCAGCACCCGCCGCAGGGCCTCGTCGCGGTCGGGCAGGTCGGCCGTCGCCGGTGCCCACTCGTCGAGGAGCACGAGCCCCTGGCCGACGCGGGCGGTGGGCCCCCAGGCGACCATCCCCTCGAGCGCGAGGCGGAGCAGCACGTGGTACCCCAGCCCTCGAGTCGGGTCGATGCCGGCGGCTCGGTAGACGTCGAACAGGTCGCCGCGCACGAGTGACCGACCGCCGGACAGTGCGTCGGCCGTGGCGTCCCGGGCGGACCGGAGGACGTCGTCGTCGATGCCGAGCTCGGTCGCACGCCGGGCGATGGAGCGGATCGTCCGATCGGCGGTGAGGGAGAGCAGCAGTCGGAGGTCGTCGGGGCGCATCGCGTGCAGGGTGCCGCGCATCGGCCACGAACGGACGACCTCGCCGCGGTCGAACGCGGCGCGGACGTCGTCGCGCGTGGACCCGGGCGCGCGGACGCCGATGGCCCAGGTGACCTGCCCGAGGTCCTGCCCCTGGACGGCGAGCATGCGTTCCACCACCTGGGTCGGTCCGAGCCCGGGCACGGCGATCCCCTGGGCGGCGAGACGCATCGCGCGCAGCTGGGCCGGTGTGGTCGTCATGGCACCAGCATCGCCGTCGCGGTCAGGCGACGGCTGCGGTGATCTCGTCGGCGTGCTGCTCGATGTACGCCACGTCGGCCCGGTAGAGGTCGGCGTGCCCGTGCTGCAGGTCGCTGACGAACTTCGGGTTCCCGGCCGCGGCCTCGGTCTCCATGGTCGTGACCAACGCGACGAGGGAGCCGAGGATCGTCTCGGCGAGGACCTCGCGCGACCGGGCATCCAGCTCGTAGGCGCGGCAGAACTCGGCGGCACGGTCGAGCCGTTCGTCGAGCGACGGCGCGGTCGACCCCTCGACGACGCCGGTGGTGAACGGTGCGAACCGGTACACGGCACTGGCCACGTCCCAGACCCGTGGCCCGGGGTGCGCGGTGTCGAAGTCGATGAGCCCGACCGCGGCGATGCCGTCGTAGACGCAGTTGTACGGTGCGAAGTCGCCGTGCACGATCGTCTCGGCGGGGTACCGCTCCGCCTGGGACCAGACGTCGCGGTCGTCGTCGCGCGTGAAGGTGGCGGCGGCGTCGTGGTAGTGCCGCAGCAGCCGGGCGGTCGTGACGAGGGCGGCCTCGCTCGCGACGTCGGCCGTCCACGGGTACTCCCCCGCTTCGCCGGGGACGAACGAGACGGTCTCGAGCGTGTGCCCGAGCTCGATCGGTTCCGGTGCCGCGACGAACCCCTGTTCGTGCAGGTGGGCGAGCAGCCGGTGCACGGTCGGTGTCCACGGCCCTGCCGGGCGGTGCACGCGATCGTCGGCCCTGGTGATCCGCTCCATCGGAACCTCCTGTTGTACGTCTCCGTTGACGTGGTGGCCCAGCGTATCCGCCTGTGCGCCCCGGTGTCGCGGTCCACGTGTGAACAGCGCGTGACACGACCGCATGCACCGTTGCATGCAAGGGGTAGGATCGTCCACCGTGAGCACCCCGAGCACGAACACCACCGCCCAGGCAGCGTCCGACCGGGCCTACGACCACGTGAAGCGCGCGATCATCCGCGGCGACCTGCCCGGCGGCACGGCGATCAGCGAGAACGCGCTCTGCCAGGAGATCGGCGTGTCGCGGACGCCCGTGCACGAGGCGTTCCTGCGTCTCGCCGCCGAGGACCTGCTCACCCTCGAGTCCCGGAAGGGCGCCGTCGTCCGGCCGATGTCCCCGAGCGAGGCGGCCGACGTGCTCGAGATGCGGGAGGCGATCGAGTCGACCGCGGCGACCCGCGTCGTCACCGACGGGCGCGTGGCGGACGTCACCCCGTTCCTCCAGGCGATGCTCGCGGAACAGGAGCAGGCGGTCGCGACCGGCGACGTCGACCGGTTCATCGAGGTCGACGCGGAGTTCCACGGTGCCGTCATCGGGGCGTCGCGGAACGCGATCGCCGTCATGTTCGCCCGGACCCTGCGCGACCGGCAGCAGCGGCTGCGGCACCACCTGATGCGGCTCCAGCCGTCCCAGTTGCAGGCGTCCCTCGAGGACCACCGGGCACTGGCCGCCGCGCTCGAGGCCGGCGACGCCCTCCGCTACGCCGAGGTCCTCCGCACCCACGTCGCGTCGCACCGGGGCGCCCTGTGAGCGCCACCACCGGCAGCGTCCCGACCACCGGATCGCTCGCGGTCCCGAACGCCCGCGTCCTGCCGTGGGTCGCCGTCTGGGGCGCGGTGTTCGTGTGCTCGTGGGGCGGGAACCAGTTCTCGCCCCTGCTGCTCATGTACGAGGAGCGCGCGCACTACTCGTCGCTGCTCGTGAACGTGTTCCTCGGCGTGTACGTGCTCGGGCTCGCGCCGGCGCTCCTCGTCGCCGGGTCCCTGTCCGACCGGCACGGCCGCCGCCCGCTGATGCTCGCCGGGATCGTCTCGGCCGTCGTCGGCAGCGGGCTGCTGGCGTTCGGCCCGCTCGGCGCGGGGTTCCTGATGGCCGGACGCCTGTTCTCCGGGGTCACCGTCGGGATCGCGATGGCGGTCGGCAACAGCTGGGTGAAGGAGCTCTCGCAGGGACGCTTCGACCCGTCGGCCGACGCCGGTTCCGGCGCACGCCGGGCGTCACTGGCGTTCACCCTCGGTTCGGCGTCGGGTGCCCTCGTCGCGGGGCTGATCGCCCAGTGGGGGCCGATCCCCGAGGTCCTGCCCTTCCTCGTGCACATCTGCGTCGCCGTCCCCTTCGCCGTGATCGTCTGGCGCACGCCGGAGACGAGCCGCTCCGGCGGTCTGCCCGGACCCTGGTGGAAGCAGCTCGCCGTGCCGAGCGCCGGGCACCGCCGGTTCACCCGGGTCGTGCTCGTCGCCGCGCCGTGGATCTTCGGGTCAGCAGCGATCGGGTACGGGTACCTGCCGACGAAGCTCGCCGGGGCGACCGGCACGTGGGGGCTCGTGTTCGCCACCGCCGCCACCGTCGTCGCCCTCGGGGTGTCGAGTGCCGTGCAGCCCCTCGCCGGGCGGGTCACCTCGCTCCTGTCGGCACGCGGACTGCTGACGGCCGTGGCGCTCATGACCGCGGGCATCGCCGTGGTCGTCGTGGCGGTCCAGCTGCAGTCCGTGGCGATCGGGCTCGTGGCGAACGTCGTGATCGGCCTCGGCATCGGGCTGGCGCTCGTGTCGAGCCTGCTCGAGGTCCAGCGGATCGCGGGGACACGCGACCTGGCCGGGCTCACCGGGGTGTTCTACGCGGCGGCGTACGCCGGGTTCCTGGCGCCCGCGGTCATCGCCGCGGTGGCGAACGTCGTGGCCGTGCCGACGATCCTGTGGGTGGTCGTCGGGCTCGGGGTGCTGTCGTGGGTGGCGATCCTGGTGTCGTCGCGGAAGCACATCCCCGCGTAGCTGGGACCGCGCGGTCAGAACTGGTCGCGCAGCCAGGCCGGCCCGTGCACCGCGGCGCCGAGCTCCTCGACGCGGGCCCGGAGCTCGCGGTCGGCGGTCACCACGACGACCGGCGTGTGCCCGGCGTCCACCGCGGCCCGGGCAGCCTCGACGATCGCGTCGTCACCCGACCCCGGCGCGCGCACGACGGACACCGGCTCGTCCGCGCCCACGGCGTCCCGCGCCGCCCCCTCGAGCACCACGGTCCACCGCGGCCACCACCGGTCGAACGGCAGCGCGAGCACCTCGGCCGACACACCCGCCGCGGCGAGCGCCCCCACCGACCCGAGCAGCCGCGACGCAGCCGCCGCGCGGTCCTTCCACCACCCGTCCGGCACACTGCCGACCACGTTCGCCGCGTCCACCACGACGTGCGGTGTCGTCTCGATCCGTGCCCGCAGCGCCGGCCACGACGCCCCGAACCCGGGGTGCAGCGGCAGGTCCTCGACGTCGCCGACGGGCACCCAGGCCAGTTCGAGGCTCTCGCGGTCCGCGATCACCGGTTCGAAGGCCCTGGAGGCGCGCCCCACCACCGTCGTGTACGTCCAGAACCCGAGGTCCAGCACGGCGGTGTGCCGGAGGTCCACGCCGTCCTCGGGCACGCCGGCTTCCTCCGCCGACTCGCGGAGCGCCCCGGTCACGGCGTCCTCGCCGAGGTGGCGGGCTCCGCCCGGGATC
Source organism: Curtobacterium sp. NPDC087082 (assembly GCF_044745045.1). Taxonomy (NCBI): domain Bacteria; kingdom Bacillati; phylum Actinomycetota; class Actinomycetes; order Micrococcales; family Microbacteriaceae; genus Curtobacterium; species Curtobacterium sp. NPDC087082. The sequence goes on from NZ_JBIUZN010000008.1 coordinate 21,001, forward strand.
CCCCAGGTGCCGCCGTGGTGGCTCCACTCGACGCGGTGCTGCAGGAGCACGCGCCCGGAGCCGTCGTCGACGAGGAGTCCGGCCGCGCCGAACCGCCCCCAGGCCTTGGTGCCGTCGGGGCCGACCGCCCAAGCGTCGCCGGGATCGCGGGGGCCGGGAGGCGGCCCGGGAGGCGTGGTGTCTGGCACCCGTCAACCCTGTCACACGGGACCCGTCATGTGACCGGAGACGTCGGAGCCGCTCGTGTACGGTGTCGGTCGAGACACGGGGTGCCGCAACCAGCGGCTGAGATCACACCCGTCGAACCTGCTCGAGCTCGTACTCGCGAAGGGATCGTCCATGCACACTGCTGCGCCCGCCCCCGACTGGGCCCGTCGGACCGCCGAACTCCTCGAGGCCGTCCGCGCCCGGAGTCCCCTGGTGCACTGCATCACGAACACCGTGGTGCAGAACGTCACCGCGAACGTGCTGCTCGCGCTCGGCGCCTCGGCCGCGATGGTCGACGTCGTGACCGAGGCCGGGCCGTTCGCCCGGGTCACCGACGCCCTGCTGGTGAACACCGGCACGCCGCACGCCGAACCCCGGGCCGCGTCGCTCGAAGCCGCCTCGGCAGCGGTCGACGCCGGGACGCCCTGGGTGCTCGACCCGGTCGCCGTCGGCTCCCTGCCGGTGCGGACGGCCCTCGCCCGGGACCTGCTGGCGCTCGGCCCGACGGTGCTGCGGGGCAACGCCTCCGAGGTGCTCGCGGTGCTCGGCGCCTCGGCCGGTGGTCGTGGCGTCGACAGCACGGTTGGCACCGACGACGCGCGAGCGGCCGCTGTCGAGGCCGTGTCCGGCCCGAGCGGGCACGGGAAGCGCGTGGCCGCGGTGGCCGTGTCGGGTCCGGTCGACCTGCTGGTCGCGCCCGGCATCGGCGCGGTGCGGGTCGCGAACGGCACGGAGCTGCTCACGCGGATCACCGGCGGCGGCTGCGCGCTCGGTGCCGTCGTCGCCGCGTTCACCGCCGTCTCCCCCGAGGACCCGGGCGCGGCCGCCGTCGCCGCGACCGCGGTGCACACGATCGCGGCCGAGCTCGCCGCGCGCGAAGCCGGCGGACCGGGCACGTTCCAGCCGCTGTTCCTCGACCGCCTGGCGTCGCTCTCGCCGGACGACGTCGTGCGCACGGCGCGCATCACCGTCGAGTCCCCGGCGGTGGCCGCGTGAGCGCCGGTGGGTTCGGCGTGTACCTCGTGACCGACCCGGCGCTGTCGGACCGGCACGGCATCGGCGTGCTCGGGGTCGTCCGTGCCGCGGTGCACGGCGGGGTGCGGATCGTGCAGGTGCGCGACAAGGACGCCTCGGCCCGTGACCTGCTGGCGCTGACCGCCGCGGTGGCCGACGCCGTGGGCGACCGCGCGACCGTGGTGGTCGACGACCGGTTGGACGTCGCCCTGGCCGCTCGGCACGCGGGACACCGGGTCGCGGGCGTGCACCTCGGCCAGTCCGACGTCCCCGTCACCGCCGCTCGCGCCCTGCTCGGACCGGACGCACACGTCGGGCTGACCGCGAACACCCCGGAGCACCTCGCCGCCGTCGCCGCACTCCCCCGCGGCACGGTCGACCTGCTCGGGGTCGGCGTGGTGCACCCGACCACGACGAAGGCGGACCACCCGCCGGCCCTGGGCCACCACGGGTTCGGCCGGCTCGCACGCGCGACGGACGTTCCGTGCGTGGCGATCGGTGGGGTGACGCTCGACGACGTCGGGCCGCTCCGGGCAGCCGGTGCCGCGGGCGTGGCGGTCGTGTCGGGCATCTGTGCCGCGGCCGACCCCGGGTCCGCCGCGGCGGCGTTCGTGTCCGCGTGGGGCCCTGGACCCGACCACGGGGCGGAGGCGGGGCCGTCGGGTGGTGGCGATCCGTTCCTCCTGGCCGACGCGACGCACCACGGGGCGGACGCATGAGCGTCCCGCGCGTCCTGAGCATCGCCGGGACCGACCCGACGGGTGGGGCGGGGATGCAGGCGGACCTCAAGGCCATCGCGGCGCACGACGGCTACGGCATGGGCGTCGTGACCGCGCTCGTCGCGCAGAACACGCACGGGGTGCGCTCGGTGCACGTGCCGGACGCCGCCTTCCTGCGCGAGCAGCTCGACGCGGTGTCGGACGACGTCGTGGTCGACGCCGTGAAGGTCGGGATGCTCGGCACCGCCGAGGTCGTGCGGGTCGTGACCGAGTGGCTCCGCGAGCACCGCCCGCCGGTCGTGGTGGTCGACCCCGTGATGGTCGCGACGAGCGGGGACCGGTTGCTCGACGAGGACGCCTCGCGGGCGATGGCCACGCTGCTCGGGCTCGCCGACCTCGTGACGCCGAACCGGGCGGAACTCGCGGTGCTCGCCGAGCTGGCCACCTTGCACGGACGGGCCCCGGACAGCGCGGAGGACCGGGCGCTCACGATCGCCCGCACCTGGGACGTGCTCGTGCTCGCGAAGGGCGGCCACGACGACGGCGACACCTCGGACGACGTGCTCGTCGGGCCCGACGGGGTGCTCCGGACGTTCAGCGCGCCACGCGTCCGGACGACGAACACGCACGGCACCGGGTGCTCGCTGTCGAGTGCGATCGCGACGCTCGCGGCCCGCGACGGCGACTGGGAACTGGCCGTCGGCACGGCGAAGCGCTGGCTGACCGCGGCCCTCCGCGGCGCCGACGCCCTGCACGTCGGCACCGGGAACGGTCCGGTCGACCACGGCGCGCTCGTGCGTGCGGAGCGGCCGGAGCCGAGGTGGACCGACCGCTGGTGGGACGACGTCGCCGAGGTCCTGCACGAGACGATCGCGTGCGACTTCCTCGCCGGGATGCGCGCCGGGACGCTCGACCCCGAGGTGTTCGCCGCGTACCTGGCGCAGGACGTCCACTACCTCCGCGCGTACGAGCGGCACCTCGCGCTGCTCGGCTCGTGGACGACCGGGGCCGAGGCCGCGTTCTGGCAGGCATCGGCCCAGGACTGCGCCGACGAGGCCCGCGACCTGCACCATCGACGCCTCGCCGGCACGCACGCCGAGGACCCCGTCCACCCGGTCTGCGCCGGCTACCTCGCCCACCTGCAGGCCGCTGCCGACTCCGGGTCCGTCGGGGTCCTCGCCGCGGCGGTGCTGCCGTGCTTCCGCGTGTACGCGTGGGTCGGGACGCAGATCGGCGCGGTCGGGTCGGACCACCCGTTCGCGGACTGGATCGGCGCGTACGGCGACCCGGGGTTCGCCGAGGCCTCCGCGGATGCGACGGCCCAGGTCGAGCGGCTCGCCGCGGCGGCGGCACCGGCCGAGCGCGGCGCGATGACGCGCGCGTTCCGCGCGTCGACCGCGTGGGAGCTCGCGTTCTTCCGGATGCCGACCGCGGGGGCGGGCCCGGAGGCGGGCACGGACTGTGCCGCCGGAACGACACGCTCCCGCTGAGCGCCGCGGTCCCTGGCGCGGGAGCGACAGGGTGCCGTCACGGTTCGACGGCACCCTGTCGCTTTCGCGGGCGGGGGCGGGCGGCGCGGGCGGCCGGGCCGACGGGTCGGGCGCGGCGGGCGGGCGGGTCAGGCGCGGCGCGCGGACGGGTCGGGCGGGGCGCGCGGACGCGTCGGGCGGGGCGCGCGGACGCGTCGGGCGGGGCGCGCGGGCGGGGCGGGCGGCAGCGCGGCCAGGGACGCGGGGCGTCGCGGACGGGAGGCGCGGTGCGGGGCCGACCCGCGCCTCCAGGCCGTCAGCGGGTCGCGGGAGGCAGCCGCACCAGCTCGACCGACAGGTCGCGGCCGTCGACCGCACCGCGCATCCACGTGTGGTCCGGCTGGCGGCGCCGGTCCGTCGGCGAACCCGGGTTGAGCAGCCGCAGCCCCGACGGCGCGACGGTGTCCCACGGGATGTGCGAGTGGCCGAAGACGAGCACGTCGACGTCCGGGTACGCGGCCGTCATGCGACGCTCACGGCCCGTCGCGGCACCCGTCTCGTGCACCAGGGCGACGCGCAGGTCCTCGACGGCGAAGCGCGCCTCGAGCGGCAGGCGGTCGTCGAACTCGGGGCCGTCGTTGTTGCCGCGGACGCCCTCGAACCGCGCCGACCGGGCCTGGACGGCGTCGAGCGTCGCGAGGTCCACCCAGTCGCCGGCGTGCACCACGAGGTCCGCGGCGTCGATGTCCGCCCAGAGCCCGGCGGGCAGGTCCTTCGCCCGCTTCGGCAGGTGGGTGTCCGAGAGCAGGACGAACGAGGTCGTCACGGCGTGGTGCGTCCGGGCATCGGCAGCCCCGCCTCGTCCGCGGCGCCGAGCCGTTCGAGGAGCCCCGCGAGGAGCGCGATGTCGTCGTCCGACCAGCTCGCGAGCCGTTCGTCGAGCGCGTCGCGGTGCAGCTGTACGGAGCGTTCGAGTGCAGCACGGCCGGCATCGGTGGCCACGAGGGGCTTGGCGTTGCCGGTCCCGCCGTCGACCGTCCGGATGAGCCCGGCCGCCAGCAGCCCGGACAGCTGCCGCGAGATCGTGGAGCGGTTCAGCCGCAGGTACCGGGCGATGTCGATCGCCATGCAGCCCTCGTGCTGGACGACGAAGTCGACGAGGGACTGGTCGACGACGCTGAGGATCGCCTCCGAGCCGCGTGCCCGGATGCTCGCGCGGCGGGTGATGCGGGCGAGTTCCGTGTACGCGCGTCCGATGTCGCTGTTGCGGACATCGGGCCTCGGTTCGCTCATCGGACGGACTCCAGCCTGTCTGCGCCGGGACCTGCCGGCGGTGTTCGGTCCCGCCACCATACCGGCGGGTACGGATCGCGTCGGCTCAGTGACCCGCCGCGGCGGCCCGCAGGACGGGGATGTCGAGCTTGACCATCTGCATCATGGCCTCGAAGACGCGGGCGTTGGCCTCGGGGTCGCCCGAGCCGGTCATCAGGTCGCCCATCATCGACGGGGTGACCTGCCACGCCACACCCCAGCGGTCGAAGAGCCACCCGCACCGGCTCGGACGGCCACCGTCGGCGAGCAGGGCGTCCCAGATGCGGTCGAGTTCCTCCTGGTCGTCGACGTCCACCTGGAACGAGACCGCGTCGGTGTGCTCGTGCCCCGGACCGCCGTTCATCGCACGGTAGGGCTTGCCGAGGAGCGTGAACTCGACGACGAGGGTCTGCCCGTCCGGGGTCTTGCTCACGCTGTCGATGCTGCTGTCGGGGAACAGCGACACGTAGTGCTCCGCCGCCTGCTCGGCCTGGTCGTCGTACCAGAGGAACGGGGTGATCGTCGGCATGGGCGGGGCCTTCCGGTTCGGCTCAGTCCGCAGCGCCGCGGCTGAGCAGGTCTGCCTTCTCGGGGTGCTCGTCGAACCACTTGCCGACGAACCAGCACATCGGGACGATGCGCCGGGTGGAGTTCGCCTCGACGTCGGCGACCGCGAAGTCGACGAGCTCGGCGGCGTACCCGTGCCCGCGGTGCTTCGGCACCGTGTACGTGTGCGGGAACGCGATCGCGTCGCCGTTCTCGCGGTAGTCGAGGACGCTCACGAGTTCGCCGCCGACGTACATCGCGTAGCGGTCCTGGTCGGCTTCGTCGCGGAACTCGTGGTCCATGCCGCCATCATGCACCCTCGGCGCGGGCGCGGGACGCGTCCGGGAATGGGCGGATCGGGGTCGGGCGTTGGTCGGACACCATGACGACAATCGGCATCATCGGCGCAGGCAACATCGGATCCCAGCTCGCACGGCTGGCGGTGCGGAACGGACACGAGGTGGTGATCGCGAACTCCCGCGGCCCCGAGACCCTCACGGACCTGGTCGCGGAGCTCGGCGCGGGTGCCCGTGCCGCGACCCGCGACGAGGCGGCGGCCGCTGGCGAGATCGTCGTCGTCACGACCCCGCTCGCCGCGATCGAGACCATCCCGGCCGGCCCCCTCGAGGGCAAGGTCGTGATCGACACGAACAACTACTACCCGCAGCGCGACGGCCGCATCGAGGCGCTCGACTCCGAGACCACCACGACCGCGGAGCTCCTGCAGGACCACCTCCCCGGCGCCCGGGTCGTGAAGGCGTTCAACCACATCGGCGCCGCGGACCTCACCGGCCACGCCTCCGCTGCGGGCACCCCGGACCGTCGCGCGCTCGTCGTGGCCGGGGACGACACCGAGGCCAAGCGGGTCGTGTCGGACCTCATCGACCAGTTCGGGTTCGACGTCGTGGACGCCGGGCCCCTCGCCGAGGGCTGGCGCATCCAGCGCGACACCCCCGGGTACGGCCCGCGGCTGACCGCGGCGGAGCTGCGCGGGGCGCTCGCGTCCGCGGAGCGGTACCGCGACATGTAGGTCGCGACCCCTGCGGGACGGGAGGCGCGGGTCGCTCCGGCACCGCGCCTCCCGTCCCGCAGGACGACCGTCCTCACACGCTGGCCGACAGATCACGCGCCCTGTCACGCGTGACGTGTCGCTCAGCGCGTGAGGACGCCCACGGCCGCCGCGGCCGCGGGCCGCGGCGCGCCCGCTCAGGCGCCGTCGAAGACGAGCGTCATCTCGGCGAGGTCGTCCTCGGACGGCTCCCACGCCGTCCCGGCCTCGGCGTTCTGCCGGATCTGCTCCGGCTTCGTCGCCCCCGCGATGACGCTCGACAGCCCGGGCTGCGCCAGCAACCACGCGAAGGTCGCCTGCAGCATCGTGACGCCGCGCTCGTCGCAGAACCGCTGGAACTCCTCGAGGATCTCCCACGGCGCGTCCTGCAGCAGCTGCGGCTTCGCCGTGGTCAGTCGCCCGTCAGAGGGCCCGCCGGCCTTCGTGTACTTGCCCGTCAGCAGGCCGTTGTACAGCGGGAAGTACGGCAGGAACCCGAGCGCGTACGCACGGACGGCCGGCAGCACCTCGTCCTCGACGCCCCGGGCGAGCGGGCTGTACTCGTTCTGCGCGGACACGAACGCCGTGGTGCCGGCGATGGAGGCGGTGAGCTCGGCCTCGGCGATCTGCCACCCCGCGAAGTTCGAGTGGCCGATGTAGCGGATCTTGCCCTCGCGGACGAGGTCGTCGAGCACGGACAGCGTCTCCTCGATCGAGGTCACGTCGTCCGGGCCGTGCATCTGGTAGAGGTCGATCCAGTCCGTCCCGAGGCGCTTGAGCGACGACTCGACCGCCAGCCGCACGTACCGCCGGGAGCCCCGCACGCCCCAGTCCGGCCCGTTCACCCCCTGCATGTCCATGCCGAACTTCGTGGCGAGGACGATCTCGTCGCGACGTCCCGCGATGGACCTGCCGAGGAGCTCCTCGGACAACCCGCGCCGGCCGCCGTAGACGTCCGCGGTGTCGAACAGGGTGACGCCGGCGTCGAGGGCCGCGTGGACGACGGCGTCCGTGCCCTCCTGCGTCTCGGTCAGCGTGCCGGGTCGGCCGAAGTTGTTGCAGCCGATGCCGACGGTGGAGACGACGAGCCCCGACGGCCCGAGAGGACGGTGTTCGATTCCGGTCATGCCCCGACCGTACCGGCGACCCCGGAACTGGGGCTGCGCCAGCCGCACGGGTTGCCGTTAGAACTGACGATGGATCAGCCTACGGAGGGAGCACCGCAGTGGCATCGCATCGCATGCCGGACGAGGACCGGCCGCGTCGCGCCGTCCCCGACTGGGTCACCGCTCCCCCCGAGGGCGCGGCAGACGGCCTGGAGGCGCGCCCCGCCCCCGTCGCACCCGCCCCCGCTCCGGAGACGGCCGGCCCCGGCAGCACGCTCCCCGCACCGCCCGCCACACCGGCACTCGTCGACGACGACATCGTGGTGCCCGACTTCCCGCCGGAGGAGCACCTCCTGCCCCCGGCCCCGACCTCGCCCGCGGTGCACACGGTCCCGTTCGACACGGCCTCGATCGGCCCCGCCCCGGTCTCGCCGATCGACGCCGTCGGTGCCGTCGGTGCCGCGTCCGTCACGCCGGGGGCCGCACCCGCTCCCGCCGCGCCGGTCGTCCCGGCGGGCCCCAGCGTCCCGGTCGTCGGTCAGCCCCGGTTCTCCGTGCCGGGCCTCGAGCACGTCGTCGTCGAGGGGTCGGAACCGGCTCCCTCGGGACCGATCGGCTACCGCACCCCCGCCCGGTTCGCCCACCAGCGCCCCGCCGCTCCGGCCGCCGCGGCTCCGGCGACCGCCGCTCCGGCTGCGTCGCCGGCCTTCGACGCCGTCATCGCTCCGCCGGCACCCGGGGGCCCGGGCTCGACACCGGCTCCCCGTGCGGATGCACTGCCGCCGACCGAAGCACTCCCCCTGATCGACCTGCCGACCCGCGGCTCGGACACGGGACGCGGCCGGTCGACGAGCCCACGAACGCCGAAGGGCACGAAGCCCTCGAAGGGCGCGAAGGCCGCGAGGCCCGCCCGGCCGTCGCGCACGAGGAAGCCGACCGCGAGGGTCGCGACCGACGCGCCCCCGGCGGTGGACGCGACCACCCCGGCTGCCGCGACGGTGCGTGGCGGGGGCGGGCCGCGCCTCCAGGCAGCCGGGACGACGCAGCGGGTGGGGACGACTCCCGGGGCCGTCCTCGGCGCCCTCGCCGGACTCGCCACGCTCGGACTCGGCGCGTGGTGGTTCACCGCCCCCGCGACGGTGCACGGTGTCGGGCTGGTGCTCGGCGTGCTCGCGCTCCTGCTCTCGATCGTGACGCTGAGGCGGCCCGAGGCGACGTGGCAGCGGCCGCTCGCGCTCCTCGGTGCCGTGCTCGGCGGGGTCGGGACGCTCGTGCTGCTGTGGGCCGTGGCCTCGGCGGTGCTGCCGGTCCTCGGGGTGACCCTGCCGGACCTCACCGGGACGGGGACGGTCCCGACGCTCGCGCCGTAGCGCGCCGCGCTGCGCGCCGCGCTGCGCGCTGCGCCCCACGCACCGCGCCCCCGCGCCCCCGCGCCCCGCGCCCCGCGCGTTTCGTGAGCAGAAATGGTCGGGTGCGCGCCACCGACCCGACCATTCCTGCTCACGAAACGACCACGCCCCCCCCCTCACACCGCGCGGACCACCCCGCGGGACAGGATCGCGTTCGTCAGGGCGTCGATCGGTTCCCGCTGCACCGTCGGGTTCGCGATGAGCACGTAGTCGACCGCCGGGAGGTCCGGCAACGCCAACCGCTGCGACACCTTCACGAGGTCCGCCGGGATGAGCGAGTGCGGGAACACCGCGACCCCGATCCCCGCGCGGACGGCCGCGAGCACCCCGTTCACGTCGCGCGTGTTGCAGGTGATCCGCCACGTGCGTCCGGCGGACTCGAGCGCGTCGATCGCCATCTGTCGACTGATGCTCGGCGCCTGGTACGCGATGAGCGGCACGGGCTCCCCGGGCTCCAGCGCGATGCCGTCCTGCGCCATCCAGACCATCTGGTCGGTCGCGACACGGGTGCCCTCGGCGGACTCCCCCGCGGTCTGCTTGATGAACACGAGGTCGAGCTGCCCCGCATGCACCCGGCGGAGCAGTGGTGACGACTGGTTCACCGTCAGCTCGAGGTTCACCTGCGGGTGCAGCCGTCGGAAGTCCCGCAGGATCCGGGGCAACTGCGTGATCGCCAGGTCGTCGGCCGCCCCGAACCGGAGCCGCCCGCGGGTCGCGGCTCCCGAGAAGTACGCGTCGGCGGTGGCGTGCGCCGCGAGGATCGTCCGCGCGAACCCGGCCATCGCGTCCCCGTTGTCGGTGAGCGCCACGCCCCGGGTGTCCCGGGCGACGAGGGTCCGGGAGACGGCCGTCTCGAGCCGCCGCACGTGCTGCGACACCGTGGGCTGGCTGATGCCGAGCCGGGCGCCGGCCTGGGTGAAGCTCCCGGTCTCGGCGACCGCGAGGAACGTCTGCAGCAGAACCGGATCCAGCACCGGACACCCTTCGTCGTGACGACCCCATTCGACTTCGCAATGGAGTGATAGCCACCATAGGGGTATCGAATGGGCCGCGCGCAGTTAGTTTCGAGTGGGTACAGTCCCGCCTGCTCCACCTCGACCTCCGGAGACCCCCACTCGTGAGTGCGTCATCGACGACCCTCCCCCCGCCCACCGAACCACTGCCGATCCAGGCCACCAGACCGCCGTGGCGCCACACCCTCATCGCCCTGTCGGTGCCGAACTTCCGGCTCTTCACCGCCACGAACCTCGTCGCGATGACCGCCGGCTGGATGCAGCGCATCGCGCAGGACTGGCTCGTCCTGCAGCTCACCGGGTCGGTCGCGCAGGTCGGCATCACGGTCGCGTGCCAGTTCGCGCCGATGCTGCTGTTCGGGCTCCTCGGCGGAGTGCTCGTCGACCGGTTCTCCAAGCGCGCGCTGATGATGATCACGCAGGGCTCGTTCGCCGTGCTGTCGGCCCTGCTCGCGGTCCTGACGCTGTCCGGGGTGGTGCAGGCGTGGCACATCTGGGCGATCGCGTTCGTCGTCGGCATGGTCACCGTCATCGACAACCCCGCGCGCCAGGTGTTCGTCACCGAGATCGTCGGCCACGAGCACCTCCGCAACGCGATCAGCGTGAACTCGTCGGTCTTCCAGCTCGGCGGCATGATCGGCCCCGCCCTCTCCGGAGCGCTGCTCGTCGCGGTCGGCGCCGGCTGGTCGTTCGGCGTCAACGCGATCGCCTGCGTCGCCGTGGTGGTGACGCTCGGGTTCCTGAAGGTCTCGGAGCTCCACCGCACACCCCCGGCACCACGCGGGAAGGGGCAGCTCGTCGAGGGCCTCCGCTACGCCGTCCGGAAGCCGACCATCATTATGCCGGTCATCCTCGTGGCGTTCTTCTCGGTCTTCGCGCTGACGATGCCGGTGCTGCTGTCGGCCTTCGCGTCCGAGGTGTACGACGTCGGCGCCGGTGGCTACGGCGTGTTCAACTCCGCCGTCGCGATCGGCGCCCTGGCCGGCGCACTGCTCTCGACACGGCGCGCCACCGTCCGGCTCCGCACCATCGTCGGCGGGGTGTTCTGGACGGGGATCCTGCTCGTGGTCTCCGGCTCGATCCCGGTCATCGCGCCGTTCACCGTCGCGCTCGTCGCCGTCGGGATGTCGCAGCTGCTCTTCCAGACCGCGTCGAACTCGCTCGTGCAGCTGTCCTCGAACGTGGCGATCCGCGGCCGGGTGATGTCGCTCTACGTCCTGGTGCTGCTCGGCGGGCAGGCGATCGGCGGCCCCCTCATGGGCCAGGTGGTCGACCACTTCGGAGCCCACGTCGGGATGGTCGTCGCCGGAGGCGTGCCGGCCGCGGCCGCGGCCGTCGTCGGGCTCGTGCTCGCCCGCCGCGGCGGGCTCCACCTGGCGGTGCGGATGCGGCACCACATGCCGGTGCCGTCGATCGTCGGGCACCGCTGACGCGTCGGACGGGAGGCGCGGTGCGGGCGGGCGCCGCGCCTCCCGTCCGCTCCGTGGTCGCGCTGGGCGCGCGCGCTCGCTGCTGCCGTCGTCGGCGCGGGCGCGTCGCTGCTGCCGTCGTCGGCGCGTGCGAGTCGCTGCGCCGCTGCGCTGCCGCGGGGCGTCGAACCACGAAACCGACGTGGAACCAGGCGCGCCGCCTGGTTCCACGTCGGTTTCGTGGTTCCGCACCGAGCGCGCGCTGCGCGCCCGCACGCACACCGCGCCGCGCCGCGCCGCGCCGCGCCGCGCAGCGCCGCGCTGCACAAGCAAAGTCACCCGGAACCGCGCAATGGCGCAGTTCCGGGTGACTTCCGTTGTGCGGAGGCGACCCGAACCGCCTAGTAGGCGACCCCGAAGCGCGCCTGGTGGTGCGCCGGCGAAGCGATCTCGTCGACGAAGGCGATCGCGAAGTCCTCGCCGGAGATGTCCGAGTTGCCGTCGGCGTCGGTGAGCAGGACGTCGTCGGTGGTGCGGTAGGTGCCACGACGCTCGCCGGGGTTGTAGCCGCCGAAGGCAGCCGCCGGGCTCACGTAGAACCAGTCGACCTCGGTGTCCGACGCGCGGAGGGCCTCGAGGACCTGACCGTGGCTCTTCGCCTCGCCCTTGAACGCGTCGGGGAACTCGGCCGTGTCGTACAGCGCCGGGCCACCCTCGGCGACGAGCAGCGAACCGGCTCCGCCGACGATGCCGAGGCGCGCACCGGCAGCAGCGGCTGCGTCGACGAACGGCTGGAACGCGTCCTTCAGCTCGCTGCCGTCCGCCTGCACCGCGTGGAGCGCGACGACGATGACGTCCGCACCCTTCGTGACCTCGGCGACGAAGTCGGTGTCGAAGGCGTCACCCTGCGCGAGTGTGAGCCCCTCGGCCGGCTCGAGCTTCGAGGTGTCGCGGGCGACGGCAGTGACGGCGATGCCGCGGGAGAGGGCCTCGCGGGTGATGGCGGAGCCGGCGTAGCCGGTGCCACCGAAGACGACGATGCTGGTCATGGAGCAGTCCTTTCGTGGAACGTTGACACTCACCGTACAAGCGTTACTCTCTCTGAGTAAGTAGGCACCTCACGGTGCGTAACGGAGGTCGTCGTGTCAGCTCTCGAGTACAGCCCCTACGCCGCCGAGTGTCCCTCGCGACAGCTGCTCGACCGCATCGGCGACCGGTGGAGCGTCCTGACGATCGGCACCCTCGCCGACGGCCCGGCACGCTACTCGGCGATCGCCACCCGCGTGCAGGGCGTCTCGCAGAAGATGCTCACGCAGACGCTCCGGGCGCTCGAGCGCGACGGACTCGTCACCCGCACGGTCTTCCCCGAGATCCCGCCGCACGTCGAGTACGAGCTGACCGATCGCGGCCGATCTCTGCGCGAGGTGCTGAAGCCGCTCGAGGACTGGGCGACATCGCACATGGACGACGTCGCGGTCTCCCGCGAGCAGTACGACACCCGGCCTCGCTGAACGCCCCCGGAATCCCCGCGCGACCGCCGTGGTTGCCTGGGGACATGCGATCAGTCGTCTACTCGAAGCCCGGTGACTCGTCCGTCCTGACCCTCGAGGAGCGTCCGCTCCCGGATCCCGGTCCTGGCGAGGTCCGTGTCCGTGTCGTCGTCTCTGGTGTCAACCCGACCGACTGGAAGGCCCGCGCCGGCGGCACGTACGGCGACGGCCTGCCGTTCCCCGAGATCACGCCGAACCAGGACGGCGCCGGAGTCGTGGACGCGGTCGGCGAGGGTGTCGACGGACTGTCCGTCGGTGACCACGTCTGGCTGTACATGGCGGCTGCGAGTCGCCCGACCGGCACCGCCCAGGAGTACACCGTCGTGCCCGCTGCCCGTGCCGTCCCGCTGCCGGAGGGCACGAGCTTCGACGTCGGCGCCTCGCTCGGGGTGCCGGCGATGACCGCGCACCGTGCCCTCACGACGCACGAGCACGGTCCGGACCGGCTCGCTCCGGGAGCCCTCGACGGCAAGACGGTGCTCGTCGCCGGCGGTGCGGGAGCCGTCGGACACGCGGCGATCCAGCTCGCACGCTGGGCCGGCGCCACCGTGGTCACCACCATCAGCTCGGACGCGAAGGCCGCGCTCGCCACCGCCGCCGGGGCGCACCACACGGTGAACTACCGCGACGAGGACGCCGCCGCGCGGATCCGCGAGATCGCCCCCGACGGTGTCGACATCGTCGTCGAGGTCTCGATCCCGCAGAACGCCGGGCTCGTCGCCGAGGTCCTGGCGAACCACGGCGTGGTGTCGATCTACGCGAACAACGGCGGCGACGAGGCCACCCTGCCGATCCGCCCGAACATGAGCGTCAACGCCCGCTACCAGTTCCTGCTGCTGTACACGATCGGCGACGAGGCCCTCGCGGCAGCGGCCGAGGACGTCACCGCGGCGCTGCGCGACGGCGTGCTCCCCGTCGGCGAGGACGCGGGCCTGCCGCTCGTGCGGTTCACTCTGGAGGACACCGCGGCAGCGCACGACGCCGTCGAGCAGGACACCGTCGGCAAGGTGCTGATCGACGTCAGCGCGGAGTGACGAAGCGCTGCGTCCGCCCGGGTCGGGTGGACGCAGCGCTCCGGTGGTCGGCGCCGCGGGGCTGGTTCAGCGGGCGAGCGCAGCGGCGAGGCGTGCCTCGAAGCGGCGCCGGGCTGCGACCCGCTCCCGCTCGATGTTCGCGGCGATGACCTCGAGGTCTTCGTAGTCGGCGTCGGTCGTGTCGTCGGTCCAGTTCGGGGTGTACACCCGGGACCGACCGAAGGGCTTCGGTTCGGGGGTCACGATGGTCATGTGGGGATGGTACGTCGAGCGTCCGACAAATCGTGTGCGCATCACGGGCCTTTCCTGCGGTTGCGGTCGCGGTCCGGGAACGGGGTCGCGAGCGAGAACGCGATGGCCATGAACGAGGCCATCAGCGCGACGTACTTGGCGTCGAGGTCGGTGAACGCGTCCGGCACCGGCGAGTCCACGGTGAGCATGCCGAACGAGTACTCCTCCGACCGGATCACGACCGAGACGTACGAGCGGTAGCGGGGTTCGAACCCCGGCAGGTCCTCGTCGGCGTCGACGTCGGTGGCACGGTCGCCGACCACCCGCGGGCCGCCACCGACCAACACCCAGTCGAGGTTCCGGTCGCCGTACGGGGTCCCCGCCCGGAACACGCCGGCGGTGTCCTCCGCACCCCCGTGCCCGATCGGTTCGAGGCCCCGCAGGTCCTCCGACAGCTGGTAGACGTTCGCACGGACGTCGGGCACAGCGGGGAGCAGGTAGAACGCGAGGGCCACGGCGACCCGGTCCGCGAACGCCGGCAACTCCTGCCGGCGGTCCCGGCGGCGCAGCTCGGCGAACCGGGCGAGCCGCGTGGCGAGCTGCCCGAACGCGTACCGGACGGCCGTCCCCTGCTCGAGCTCGGTCGACCGCGCCACCGCCGCCGCAGCCGTGACCGACGCCTCGGCCCGTCGGGCGCGGACGACCTGCACGACCACCGCGGCAGCGAGCACGACCAGCCCGAACACGACGAGCGAGACCTTCACCCCTTGGAGTCACGACGAGGTTCGGCAGCTGGAAGGCAGCGGTCGGCGCCGTCGCGACCACGATCGGCCAGACGACCGCTCCGGCCCGGCGTCGCCCACGACCCGTCGTGGCCTGGTCCCCTGTCATGTCGACGACGCTAGGACACCCCACCGACGCTGACGGAGTTGTCCACAGGGTGACGTTGTTGTCCCCTGCAACGCGGACTTGACCCCCGAACAGGGGGCGAGCACGATCGGGCCATGAAGCAGCGAACGAACCTCAGAGGCCTCGCCCTCGCCGGAGCCGCCGCAGCAGCCGCGGCCATGACCCTGCTCGGCGGCGGCCTCGGCGCGACCGCAGCGAGCGCCGCCACCGTCTCACCGCAGGTCATCGGCGGCGAGCAGGCACCGAGCACCCCGTGGGAGGTGCAGCTCGTCTTCCAGCAGGGCGGCACCGGCACGTACGGGTGCACCGGCGAACAGCTCAACGCCTCGTGGGTGCTCACCGCCGAGCACTGCGTCGACGGCACCACGGCGATGAACGTCTACCACTCGAACAGCACGACGAACCGGGGCGCGGCGACCGCGGCGGACCGGCTCTACTCCGCGCCGTCCGGGGACATCGCGCTCGTGCACCTCAGCACGCCGAAGACCCTCTCCTCGTACGCCCAGCTCGACCTCGGGTACACCACGAAGAGCTCCGGCACCGGCACGATCCTCGGCTACGGCAACCGTGCGAACAGCGTGCCGACGACCGGGCTCTACCAGGCGACCGTCAACCTCACGGGGAGCTCGACGGACGCGTACGGCGGACGCGCGCAGCACGTCACCGGCGTGACCGGCGCCTCGAACCACGGCGACTCCGGCGGCGCGCTCGTCGTGAACGGCAAGGTCGTCGGCGTCTGCTCGACCGGCGACGTGGCCGACCCCGGCGCGAACACCCACGCCGGCTCGAACTACGCCGTCCTCACCCAGTCCGCCAGCTGGATCCGCTCGACCGCGGGCGTCTGACCCAGCGCACCCACCACGGGTCGGGAGGCGCGGTGCGGGCCCGCACCGCGCCTCCCGACCTCCCGTGCGCACGACCGGTGCCGCGCTCGGTCGCTCTCCACAGGTCGCGTTGCGCGCCCCTGCGCGTCGTCTGCACCTGGTAAGCAAGACGCATGACCGACGTCTCCACGCCTGCGCCCGGAACCAGAGCACTCGTCCTCGGCGGTGGTGGCGTCGCCGGCATCGCCTGGGAACTCGGGGTGCTGTCCGCCCTGCAGGACGCCGGGGTGGACCTCGACGCCGCGGACCTCGTCGTCGGGTCCAGCGCCGGCAGCGTCGTCGGCACCTTCGTCCGGTACGGCGCGGTGCAGCAGGCGTACGACCAGCAGCACGCAGCCGTCCCGACGACCTACGAGGAACCCGTCCCGATCGACGGCGAGGACTTCCAGCAGCGCGTCGGCGCCGTGCTCGACGGAGCCTCGTCCGACCAGGACGCCCGCGCCCGACTGGGCCTCCTCGCACAGCGCACCACCGACGGGCAGACCGACGACGAGCGCACGGCCACCTTCGCCGAGACCCTCCCGTCGACGGAGTGGCCGGCGAAGCCGCTCGCCCTCACCGCGATCGACGCGACCGACGGCACCTTCCGCGTGCTCACCGCGGCCGATGCCGTGCCGCTCCCCCGCGCCGTCGCCGCGAGCTGCTCGGTGCCGCTCGTCTGGTCACCGGTCGGGATCGAGGGCCGCCCCTACGTCGACGGGGGCATGCGCTCCGCCACGAACGCCGACGTCGCCGCCGGGTACGAACGCGTCCTCGTGATCGCGTGCGGTCCCGAGGGGCCGTCGCCGCTCGGGCCGTGGCTCGACGTCGCGGTCGAGGGGCTCCGGGCGGCCGGTAGCTCGGTCGAGGTCGTCGTCGCCGACAGCACCTCGCAGCAGGCCTTCGGCACGAACTCGCTCTCGCTGTCGACTCAGGCACCCGCCGCCGATGCCGGACGGACGCAGGGCGCTGCCGTGGCCGAGGGCATCGCCGCGTTCTGGGCGTGAGTTCTCCACAGACCGCCGAGTGACCGTGTCGGGTTCCGGGAGCGCCGCTAGCGTGGGTGCATGACGACGCCGTTCTCGGACCTCGACCAGTACACAGCCCTCCCCCGCGTGGACGGGATCGCGGTGAGTCCGGACGGCTCCCGGGTCGCGCTGACCGTCAGCGTGCTCGACGCCGACGGCACGGGCTACCGGCGGTCGATCTGGGCGGTCCCCGGAACCTCCGACGCTGCGGCCGCTCCGGTGCGCTTGACGCGCTCGGCCAAGGGCGAAGGCGGCGTCTCGTTCACGCGCACCGGTGACCTGCTGTTCGTCTCCGGCCGCCCCGACGGCGACGGCGACAAGGACAGCGACGCCGCGCAGCTCTGGGTCCTCCCCGCTGCCGGTGGTGAGGCACGACCGGTCACGAAGCTCGCGGGCGGGGTCGGTGGCGTCCTCGGCACCGCATCGCACACGGACACGGTCGCGGTCACGGCCGGGCTGCTGCCGGGTGCCGGCACGGACCGGACCGGCGTGGTCGCCGCCGACGCCGAGCTGCGCGGACGCCGGAAGGACCGGAAGGTGCAGGCGATCCTGCACGAGACGTACCCGGTCCGGTTCTGGGACCACGACCTCGGCCCGGACGAGACGCACGTGCTGACGCTCGACCTCGGCACGCTGCAGGAGAAGGCGACCACACCGTCAGCGACCGCCGCCGATCCTTCCGATGACGAGGCCGGACCCTCCTACCCGGCGCACCTCCCCGCGCTCACCGACCTCACCCCCGCCCCGGGGCGATCGCTCGAACACGTCGACGGGGTCGTCACGCCGGACGGCTCGGTCGTCGTCGCCACGATCGGCGTGCAGGAAGCCCGCGGGTCCCGTTCGACGATCGTCGCGTTCGACGTCGCGACGGGCACGCGCACCGTGCTGCTCGACGACCCCGATGTCGACCACGAGATGCCGACGATCAGCCACGACGGCCGGACGCTGGCATGGGTCCGGACCGAGCGGTTCACACCCCGCGGTGCGACCGAGCAGGAGATCTGGGTCGCCCGGTTCGACGGGTCCGCGCTGTCCGACGCGCGGCGGATCGCGGCCGAGTGGGACCGCTGGCCGAACGAGCTCGTGTTCGCGCACGACGACGGTGCGCTCCTGGCCACGGCGGACCACGACGGTCGCGCGCCGGTGTTCCGGCTCCCGCTCGACGGCGGCGCCGTCGAACAGCTCACCCACGACGACTGGGCGTACTCGAGCCTGCGCGTGGCGGCGGTGAGCGGGACCGTGGTGGCGCTCCGTGCCTCCTGGGCCGCGCCGCTGCACCCCGTCCGGATCGAGGCCGACGGCACCGTGACGACCCTGGCGAGCCCGGCGCCGCTGCCCGAGGTGCCCGGCCACCTCGAAGAGGTCGAGACCACCGCGGCCGACGGCTCCCGCGTCCGCGGCTGGCTCCTCCTGCCGAACGACGATGCCGGCACCGCCCCGCACCCGCTGCTGCTCTGGATCCACGGTGGTCCGCTCAATTCGTGGAACCAGTGGTCCTGGCGGTGGAACCCGCAGCTCGCGGCGGCCCGCGGGTACGCCGTGCTGCTGCCGGACCCGGCACTGTCGACCGGGTACGGACTCGACTTCATCAACCGCGGCTGGAACGCGTGGGGGCAGGCGCCGTTCACCGACCTCATGGCGATCACCGACGCGGTCGTCGCCCGTGACGACGTCGACGAGACCCGGACGGCAGCGATGGGCGGGTCCTTCGGCGGCTACATGGCGAACTGGGTCGCCGGGCACACCGACCGGTTCCGGGCGATCGTCACGCACGCCAGCCTCTGGGCGCTCGACCAGTTCAACGGCACGACGGACATGTCGCAGTACTGGCAGTCGATCTTCGACGAGACCGGGCTGCACGAGAACGACCCGCACCGGTTCGTCGCGGACATCACGTCACCGATGCTCGTGATCCACGGCGACAAGGACTACCGGGTGCCGATCGGCGAGGGGCTGCGTCTCTGGTCCGAGTTGGCGGAGCACCACGCGGCGGACGACGGGACGATGCCGCACCGGTTCCTGTACTTCCCGGACGAGAACCACTGGGTGCTCAAGCCGCAGCACTCGGTCGTCTGGTACGAGACGGTGTTCGCGTTCCTCGAGCAGCACGTGCTCGGGGGCGAGTGGCGGCGGCCGGAGTTGCTCGGGTAGCGGGGCCCGGGCGCGCGGCGTCAGTGGGAGGGCGCCGAGTCGGAACGACATCGTCGCTGTCGTACGACATCGGCTATGTCGCACCCGCGCGCCCGCAACCCTTGCACGCGCAACCAGCGACACGTCCGCTGTCGCACGACAACGATCGTGTCGTTCCGCAGCGGCACCCGAACGCTCCCGCCGCCGCCCAACCCCGCCGCGGCCCAGCCCCGGCCCGCCCTCAGACGAACGCAGCCTGCCCCGTGATCGCCCGCCCCACGATGAGCGTGTTCACCTCGCGCGTCCCCTCGTACGAGTAGATCGCCTCGGCGTCGGCGAAGAACCGCGCGACACCCTTCTCGAGCACGATCCCGTTGCCGCCCTGCACCTCGCGGCACCACCCCACGGTCTCGCGCATCTTCGCCGTCGCGAACGCCTTCGCCATCGCCGAGTGCTCGTCGGCACCGGTGCCGGCGTCCTGCATCGCCGACGCCTGCGTGCACAGAGCGATCGACGCGGTGATGTTCGCGAGGGACTTCACGAGCAGGTCCTGCACCATCTGGTGCGCTGCGATCGGCTTGCCGAACTGCACGCGGGAACGGGCGTAGTCGAGCGCGGCCTCGTAGGCGCCGACCGCGATGCCGATCGCCTGCCACGCCACCTCGGTGCGGGTCAGGCGGAGCACCTCGGCGGTCGCGCGGAACGAGTCGGCGTGCTGCAGCCGGCGCGACTCCGGCACCCGGACGCCGGTCATGACGATGTCGGCGTTCTGCACCCCGCGGAGTGCGATCTTGTCCTCGATCTTCGTCGCCGTGAACCCCGGCGTGTCCGTCGTGACGAGGAAGCCCTTCACCTGACCGTCGGCGACGTCCTTCGCCCAGATCACGACGACGTCCGCGAAGGTCGCGTTGCCGATCCAGCGCTTCTCGCCGTCGAGCACCCACGTGTCGCCCTCGCGCCGGGCCGTCGTGCGGAGCCCCCGGGCGGAGTCGCTGCCGGACAGCGGCTCGGTCAGCCCGAACGCCCCGACGAGCTCGCCGGAGGCCATCCGCGGCAACCACTCCTGCTGCTGTTCGTCGCTGCCGGCCACCGCGATCGAGTTCATCGCCAGGCCGGACTGCACGCCGATGAACGTCGCGACGCTGGCGTCCACACGCCCGAGCTCGAGCGCCGCCCACCCGCGGTAGACCGCCGAGTTCTCGAACTGCCGGACGAGCGGGATCCCCGGCCCGTACATGCCGAGCTCGGACAGCGGCTTGATCACCTGCACCGGGAACTCGGCGCGCGCCCAGTACGCGTCCGCGATCGGGCGCACGTCGGACTCGAGGTAGGTGCGCAGCCGTCCGAGTGACTCGCGCTCCTGGTCGGTCAACCCCTCCTGGAACCGGTAGAAGTCGGACTCGAGGAGCGCGGGGATGGCCGTCGTCAGTGACATACACTGATCGTGCATCATTCTGGGAAACGTTGCAAGGGAGGCGCGCGTGTACACATCGGATTCTGCGCTGCGCGCGTTCCGGGAGGCGCGACACACCTTCATCGCCGGCGCACGCATCGACATGGGCGCGCTCGCCACCTCGCTCGGCGTGGACCGCACGTCGCTGTTCCGGTGGGTGGGCAACCGTGACCGGTTGCTGTCCGAGATCCTCTGGTCCCTCGCCGTGCCGACGTTCGACGCGGCGGCCGCCGCGGCGGCTCTCGCCGGGGCCCCGCGCATCGTCGACGTGCTCGACCGGTTCACGGCGGACCTGATCGACGCGCCCTACTTCCGGTCGTTCCTCACCCGCGAGCCAGCCCGGGCACTCCGCCTGCTGACCACCACCGAGAGCGACGTGCAGAGCCGGTTCGTCGGCCGGGTCACCGCCCTCGTCGAGGAGCAACGCGTCGCCGGCGCGTTCGACCCGACGCCGCTCTCCGCCGAGGAGCTCGCCCGGCTGCTCGTCCGGATCTCCGAGTCCTTCACGTACGCCGACCTCATCTCCGGCCAGACGCCGGACCCCGAACGCGCACGAGCCACGTTCGAGTACGTCCTCCGACCGACCACGACAGGAGCCCGATGACCATCGCCGACTACCCCTTCGTCCGGCTCTACCCCACCCGGTGGAACGACAACGACATGTTCGGGCACGTGAACAACACGATCTACTACAGCGCGATGGACAACGCGGCCACCTACTGGTTCCGCGAGGAAGCCGGCCTCGACCCGTTCGCGTCCGAGTGGATCGCGGTGCTCGTGTCGTCGAGCTGCCGGTTCGTCGAGTCGGCGGTGTGGCCCGACGTCATCGAGGTCGGGATGCGGTCCAAGCACCTCGGGAACACGAGCCTGTCGTGGGAGTTCGGCCTGTTCCGGCAGTCCGACGGCGCGCTGCTCGCGACCGGGGAGTTCGCGCACGTCATCATCGACCGCGAGGGCGCCCGTCGGCCGATCCCCCTCCCGGACGACCTGCGCGAGCTCGTCACCGCCACGATGGCGACGCCCGCGGCAGTCCACTCCGACTGACGCGCACACAACCAAACACCATTCGAACCGGGCAGAACCGCGGTTCGCTTGCACTTTGGTTCTGCAGCGACTGCCGGAACCAAGGCCGGATAGCTCGCGTCAGCCCTTCAACGCCGCCAGCTCGAGGTTGATGTCGTCGGGGTCCTGCACCGACAGGATGACCATGCCCGCGTCACCGAGGTCGGTCACCTCGCCGTGCTCCACCCCGGCCGCGTCGAGTCGCGCGGCCGCCTCGTGGAGCTCGTCCACCGACCCGACGACGAAGCTCACGTGGTCGAGGCCGACCGTCTCCGAGTCGAACCGCTGCCCCGCCGGCGCGACTGGACGGAGCCCGAACACCTGGTCACCGAGACGGAAGACGCTGCCGCCGTAGAAGCGCTCCCGGTCCTCGCGGATGCCCGGTTCGTCGATCTGGTCGCTGAAGTCGATCGCCGGGTCGGTCCCGAGCAGCTGCTGGTAGAAGGCCTTGCTGCGGTGGATGTCGGTCACGGTCACGCGGACGTGGGCGAGTGCGGTGGGTCGGGCGAACGGTTCGGTCACGGGAGTGCTCCTCAGGGAAGGGGCCGACAGGGTCCGGCCCACCCCGACGCAACGCGCCCCACCTGACCGGACGCCCCGCCCGTGCGGCCACCGGACAGCCGTAGGCTCGACGCGTGGGCTCGTGGTTCTGGATCTCGATCGTCCTCATGGCGTACGGCGTCGTGCTGCTCGTGTTCCCGAAGCAGTTCGCCCGCTGGGGCCGGAAGCTGGAACAGCTGCAGGGCGACCGCTGGGCGGCCTCGATCATCACGCCGGGCTTCATCCGGGTGATCGGCTGCCTCTTCATCGTCGGTCCCGGCCTGACCCTGATCGAGCTGCTCCTGCACCGGGGCCCGTGACCGCCTGACGCCGCCCGGCGCCCGGCGCGGATCGTCCCCGAACAACCGAAGCGCTCCCGAATCGCGGGTTCGCGTGGTTCGGGAGCGCTTTGGTTGTGCGCCGCAGTCGACGCGCCGCCGGGCAGACGCAGCGCGGCGCGGCGCGGCCGCCGCGCTAGATCAGGTCGTCCGTCAGGTGGTTCGGGGTGCCGAAGCGGTGCGCCGTGATCGACACGGCCTGCTCCCGCACGAACGGCAGGACCTCGAGGCGCCCGGCCTCGGTCGCCGGCTCCCCGTACACGGCCACATCCGGCCGCCCACCGATCGCCGTGTACAGCGCCGACGTGTCGCCACCGATGAGCCGCACGCGCCCGGACGGACCACTCGCCACCGCCGAGGCGAACGCCGCGTCGGAGTGCGACTGCGTCAGCGAACGGACGTTCGGCAGCGCCCGGACGGCCGATGCGACACCGGCCGGCAGGGTCGACACGGTCGAGACATCGATCGTGGTGCCGGCTCGGACCGCCGCTGCGATCACACGAACGAGGTCGGTCACGGCATCTTCCGCAACGGACGCCAGGCGCACCCGCACCGCCGGGTAGGGCAGGTACCGCGCGATGTTCCGTTCCGCCGTCAGCGCGGACACGTCGGTCGCCGTGCCGAAGAGCGACGCCCACGCCTGCTCGTCGGACGCCACGGCCCGGTCGAGCGACGGCGACGCCACCCCGGCGGCACGGACGAACGCGGCGACCGCGGACGAGGGAGACGAACCGGACGCGGCCGGAGCAGGCGCCCAGGACCCGAGCCCGAGCAGGTAGTTCAGCCCACCGGCCTTCGTCCCGGCACCGACGGCCGACTTCTTCCACCCGCCGAACGGCTGGCGGCGGACGATCGCGCCCGTGATGCCACGGTTGACGTAGAGGTTGCCCGCCTCGATGCGCCCGAGCCAGGTGCCGATCTCGGCGCGGTCGAGGGAGTGCAGGCCCGAGGTCAGGCCGTAGTCGACCTCGTTGACGATGTTGATCGCCTCGTCCAGCGTGCGCGCGGTCATGATGCCGAGGATCGGCCCGAAGTACTCCGTGCGGTGGAACGCCGACCCGCGGCGGACACCGTCACGGACGCCGGGGCTCCAGAGCGTGCCGGAGTCGTCGAGCTTCGCGGGCTGCACGGCCCACGACTCTCCCGCGCCGAGCGTCGTCAGGCCGTCCAGGAGCTTGCCGGCGGCGGGCTCGATGACCGGCCCCATCTGCGTGGTGGGGTCGGTCGGGTAGCCGACGGTCAGCGACGACACCGCGTCGATGAGCTGCGAACGGAAGCGTCGCGAGGTGGCGACGGAGCCGACGAGCACGACGAGGGATGCGGCCGAGCACTTCTGCCCCGCGTGCCCGAAGGCCGAGGCGACGACGTCCTTCACGGCCAGGTCGAGGTCGGCGGACGGGGTGACGATGATCGCGTTCTTGCCCGAGGTCTCGGCGAGCAGCGGCAGGTCGGGCCGGAAGGACCGGAACAGCGAAGCGGTCTCGTACGCCCCGGTGAGGATCACCCGGTCGACGAGCGGCGACGCGACGAGCTGCTGCCCGAGGTCGTTCTCGGACACCTGCAGGAACGCGAGCACGTCGGCCGGTGCGCCCATGGCGTCGAGCGCGGTCTCGATGATCGACGCGAGGACGGCACCGGAGCGCTCGGCGGGCGGCGCGGGCTTCAGCACGACGGCGGACCCGGCGGCGAGCGCGGCGAGGGTGGACCCGGCGGGGATCGCGACCGGGAAGTTCCACGGCGGCGCGACGAGCGTGAGGGCGGCCGGGGTGAAGGACGCGCCGTCGACCTCGTCGAGCTCGGCCGCGAGCGAACCGTAGAAGTGCGCGAAGTCGATCGCCTCGGACACCTCGGGGTCGGCCTGGTCGATGGTCTTGCCGGTCTCGGACGCCATCACCTCGACGAGGGCTGCGCGGTTCGCCTCGAGGGCATCGCCGACGGCGTGGAGCACCGCGCCACGCGCGGCACCGGACCAGGTCCCCCAGACGGCACCGGCGTCACGGACGCGACCGAGCGCGGTGTCGAGCGCCGTGGCGGAGTCGACCCGCGCCTCCTGGACGGCACGGACGCCGAGCGTCGACGACGCGACCCGGTCCGTGATCGCCGCACCCCACGACCGCACCGCGGCGACCGACGGGTCGCTGTCCGGCGTGTTCTCGAAGTGCCCCGGGCCGGGGCGACCGACGGCGGCGTAGCGGTCGGCGACGCGGTGCGATGCGGGGGCATCGAGCCCACCGGGCAGTGCGAGGGGGGCGAGCGACGTGCGGAAGCGCTCCTCCTCGCGGGCGAACAGCGCCGGCGAGGACACCAGGGAGAACACCGCGGACATGAAGTTCTCCTGCGACGCGCCTTCCTCGAGGCGGCGGATCAGGTAGGCGATCGCGACGTCGAACTCCTGCGGGTGCACGACTGGCGTGTAGAGCAGGAGCGATCCGACGGTGTTCTTGACCGCAGAAGCCTGCCCCTGCGCCATGCCGAGCAGCATCTCGAACTCGATGCCGTCCCGGACGCCGCGCTCCCCGGCGAGCAGCCAGGCGTGCGCGACGTCGAAGAGGTTGTGGCCGGCGACCCCGACGCGGACGTTCTCGATGCGCGACGGCGTCAGCGCCCAGTCGAGCACGCGCTTGTAGTTGGTGTCGGAGTCCTGCTTGGTGTGCCAGGTGGCGAGCGGCCAGCCGTGCACCGACGCCTCGACCTGCTCCATCGGCAGGTTGGCGCCCTTGACGAGGCGGACCTTGATGCCGGCACCGCCGCGGGCACGGCGGGCGGCGGACCACTCCTGCAGGTGCTCCATCGCGGCGAGCGCGTCGGGCAGGTACGCCTGGAGCACGATGCCGGCTTCGAGGCCGAGGAACTCCGGCTCGTCGAGGAGCTTCGTGAAGACCGCGATGGTGAGGTCGAGGTCCTTGTACTCCTCCATGTCGAGGTTGATGAACTTCGCCGGGGACGCCGACGCGGCCCGGCGGAACAGCGGGCGGAGCTTCTCGATGATGTCCTCGACCGCGTGGTCGAACGCCCACGGGGAGTGCGGGTGCACGGTGGAGGAGACCTTGATCGACACGTAGTCGACGTCGTCGCGGGCGAGGAGCTTGTGCGTGCCCTCGAGTCGGCGGGCTGCTTCACCCTCGCCGAGGACAGCCTCGCCGAGCAGGTTGACGTTGAGCCGCACGCCGTCGCGCTTGATCTTCGCGATGGCCGGCCCGAGCTTGGCGTCGGTCGCGTCGACGATGAGGTGGCCGACCATGTCGCGGAGCACGCGGCGGGCGATCGGGACGACGACGCCGGGCAGTGCCGGTGCCATCCCGCCGCCGAGTCGGACGAGCCCGCGGAGCGCGGCGGGCAGGAAGCCGGGCGCACCGGGCGCGATCGCACGGAGCTTGCGTGCGGCGACGCCGAGGTCCTCGGGGCGGACGACGCCGTCGACGAACCCGACGGCGAAGTCGAGGCCGGCGGGGTCGGCGAGCACTCCGGCGAGTTGCTTCGCCGAGCCGTCGACCGGGTAGGTCTCGGCTTCGGCGAGCCACTGTCGCACGAGCGCGACGGACTGGTCCGCGAGGGCGTCGTGGTCGGTGGCGGGGTGCTCGTGCAGGGTCGTCATGGCATCAGTGTGGAGCCCGCCATGCTGAAGCGGAAGCAATGTTTCGTGACGGATACCCATCAGCGACACTAAAGTGTCGGCATGCTCGACGTCCGCCGCCTGGTCCTCCTCCGGGAGCTCTCGATCCGTGGCACGATCGCCGCCGTGGCCGAGGCCGTGAACTTCACGCCGTCGGCCGTCTCGCAGCAGCTCTCCGCCCTGGAACGCGAGGCCGGCGTGCCCCTGCTCCGCAAGGCCGGACGGCGGCTCCAGCTCACCCCGCAGGCCGAGGTGCTCGTCCAGGCCGCGGGGCACGTGCTCGACGTCCTCGAGCGGGCGCAGTCCGAGGTCGAGGAGACCATGCCGACCGTGCAGGGTCGGATCCGGGTGGCGGTGTTCCAGTCCGCGGCGCTCGCCCTGATGCCGAACGCCCTGCACGCGATGGCGACCGAGCACCCGGACGTCCGCATCGAGATGGTGCAGCGCGAGCCGGAGACCGCACTGCACGAGACGTGGATCCGGGACTTCGACATGGTCATCGCCGAGCAGTACCCCGCGCACGCGGCACCGCGGCTCCCCGGGCTGCAGCGCGAGGACCTCACGACCGACGCCGTCCGTCTGGCGCTGCCCCCGGTCGACACGGCCCTCGCGCCGGTGTCGTCGATCGATGACGCCGCGGCGCTGCCGTGGGTGATGGAGCCTCGAGGGACCGCGTCGCGGCACTTCGCCGAGCAGGTCTGCCGTCGCTGGGGCTTCGAGCCCGACGTGCGGTACGAGACCGCCGACCTGCAGACGCAGATCCGGCTCGTCGAGTCCGGCAACGCCGCGAGCCTCATGCCGGACCTCATGTGGACTGGCCGGACCACGACGTGCCGGTTGGTGGAGCTGCCGGAGCACCCGCGGCGGACGATCTTCACGGTGGTCCGCGCGGCCGGGTCCTCGTCGCCGGCGGTCCGCGCCCTCCGCTCGGCCCTCGAGCGCGCTGCCGCGACCGTCGGCGACTGACCGTCGGCGACCGACCGTCGGCGACTGACGGTCGGCGACCGACCCGAGCGCGACCGACTCGAGCACGGCCGACCCGAGCGCGACCGACCCGAGCGCAACCGACCGGTCGCTCCGTCGTCGTTACCGGACCGAGACGTACCGGGTCGTCAGGATCGTCGGCGCCGCGACACCTCCAGGATGAGGGCACCTCCCGGTGCCCCGCACAGCATCCAGGGGGATCCCATGAAGCAGTCCTGCACCGCCAGTGTCCGACGCGGCGCCGCCATCGGCGCAGCCGTCGCCATCGTCACCGCCTCCTCGGCGTTCGGCATCGGCGCGACGAGCGCGATGGCCGACGAGGCTCCGACACCGCTCACGCCCGCCACCACCGTCACGACCGGCACGTCCGACGGCTCGGGAGGCGCGGCGAGCGACCCCACGTCGGCCACCGCCGACGAGACGGGGACGACTCCCCCCGTGCTCACCGACGACCCCGCCGAGTCGCCCGAGCCGGTCCCGACGTCCGACCCGACCACGGACCCGACAGCAGCACCCGAGCCGTCCGCCCCCGCGAGCGCACCCGCGGCGAGCGCGCCGACCGAGGAGGCTCCGGACCAGTCCGCCGCCGCGGCCCTCGCCTTCCCCGAGGGCACGAGCGCCGACGCCCCGCTGGTCCTCACCGCGACGGTGGGCGACACCGTGTCCCGGACGTTCACCGCGACGGGCGGGTCGGGCACCGTGACGTACAAGGTGCGCGGCGCGAACGGCAGCCCGGTCATCGGCCAGGGCGACTTCAACAGCGACTTCTCGTTCGACGGGACCACCGGCACGCTGTCCGGGTCGCCTCGGTACGCCCTGCGGACCTACACGTTCCAGGTCATCGCCACGAGCGGTTCCGAGACCGCCGTCGAGTACGTCGAGCTCACGGTGAAGCCCGGTGCCCCGGTCGGTGTCACCTTCTCGGTCGCCGCGCAGGAGACCTCCGGCCTGTGGCAGGTCGAGCCGGACGGCACGATCTGGGAGGAAGCAGTCGGCAAGGGACGAGTCCGCATCGTCTCCGACGTCCCCGTCGCGACCGGGACGACCCTCTCCCTGGCTGGTCTCGCGGTCGACGCCTACGGCAACCGCGTGACCGGGAGCGACCAGGACGACGACTACCCCCGGTCGACCGTCACGAGCACCGTGGCGTCCGACCGTGCGGTGTGGGACCCGGCGGGTGCGAACCTCGTGACCTTCACCGAGGCCGGCACCCGCACGGTGACCGTCTCCGAGGGCGGCGTGTCCACGTCCTTCACGGTCGTGGTCGCCGACGAACCGTTCGCCTTCGTCGACCCGTCGTCCGCCGACGCCCCGATCGCCATCGCCCCGACCGCGGGCGAGCAGTTCACGCGGACGTTCGACGTGTCGGGAGCGACCGACCCGTCCGACCTCCGCTACGAGCTCCGCGGTGTCCAGGGCGAGCCCTTCGACGACACCTACGCCCGGAACGGGCTCGACCTCGCCATCGACCCGACCACGGGCGTGCTGACCGGGACCGGCACGGCGGCGACGTCGTTCCGCTTCCAGGTCGTCGCGACGAGCGGCGGGCAGGAGGCCGTCGCGAACGTCGAGGTCACCGTCTCGCCCGCGGCCTTCGCGAAGCTCGTCGTCGCGGTCCTGCCGTCCGACCGGGACCCGGAGTCGGAGACCTGGTCGGTCGACGGCGACACGATCACGCACATCAACCCGGACGGCGGTTCGGAGGTCGTCGACGCGGTCCCCGCACGACAGGGGCAGCGCATGCTCGTGCTCGCGGTGCCGGTGGACGCCTACGGGAACGCGGTCGCCGACCACGACGACCTGACCATCACGAGCGACGTCGCCAGTGACCGGATCGCCTACGACCCGAGCACCGCCGCGACCTGGGTCACGTTCGAGCACGCCTCGCCGCACGTCGTGACCGTCGCGTACCAGGACCGCACGCAGGACATCCGGTTCGACGTCATCCCGACCGCGGCGACGGCGGGAGCCACCACGAACACGGGCTCCGGCCGTCTCGCCTACACCGGCGCGGAGACCTCGGGTCCCCTCGCCTGGGCGCTCGGACTGCTCGCCGCCGGCGGCGGACTGCTGGTCCACCGGCTGCGTCGCCGTCGCGCCTGAGCCGCGACCGTCCGGCGGACCGGGAGGCGCGGTGCCAGCTGGCACCGCGCCTCCCGTCATCGTCGGCACGCCTGAGTGAACCGGAATGCCCCGGGGACGCCTGCGGTCGTACCGTCGTCGCTGACAGGAGCGGATCGCCGCCCTGCACAGAACGACCAGGGGATCTCATGAACACCACCACTCCGTCGCGCCGTCGCGCGGCCCTCGTCACCGCCGTCGCGGTCGCCGTCGCCGCAGCCGGTTCGACCGCCGTCCTCGGCGTCGACGCCGCATCCGCCAGCACCACGGTCACGAGCCAGCACGCCGCGGCGACGCCCGCGCCGCTCGCCTTCACGCAGAGCTCCTCCGCCGCCCACCCGATCGCGCTGACCGCGACCGCGGGGAAGGCGTTCGCGTACACCTTCACCACCAACGCGAAGGCGGGGTCGGTCGCCTACGCGATGGACGAGCCAGCCGGGCTGACGCCGGACTCGCCGCGCGCGTCCGACCACTTCTCGGTGAACACGAACACCGGCGTCCTGTCCGGCACGGGGGTCGAGAGCGGTATCTGGGACTTCCAGGTCGTCGCCCTCCGCAACGGCGTCGAGGCCCACGCGTACGTGCAGCTCACCGTGCGCCCGGGGGCGGCAGTCGGCGTGCGGACGTACGTCTCGCAGCCGAACACGACCGCGCCGATCTGGTACATCGCGCCGAACGGTGTCATCCGGCAGCGGCTGACCCCCACGAGCAAGGCGACGGTCGTCAAGACCGTCCCGGCGGTCCGGCTCGAGCAGCTCATCGTCACCGGGGTCGCGGTCGACGCCGAGGGCAACGTCATCAAGGCTCCCGACGAGGGCGGCGACGTGTCCACGGTCACGAGCAACGTCACGTCGGACCACGTCACCCGGACCGGCGCCCAGGACACGATCACGATCAGCGGTGCGTGGTCGCACCGCCTCACCGTGACCCAGGAGCACGCGCACACGTCGTTCACGGTCTCGGTGGCGCACGCCGCGCACTGAGTCGACCACGGGGAGCCGCGGGTGGCGCGCTGAGCAGCTCGCCACCCGCGGTTTCCCGCACGCACCCCCAACCCAGGTCACATTTCGTGCTCGGTGCTCCCGGACCCGCGCGCGTACCCCTACGATCCGATCAGGCCGAGGATTCTCGGCAGATTCTTACGATCCGGCACCCGACCGGACCTGAACACCTGGGGGAACACGTGCGCCGCAGCACTTCCACCGTCCGACGCGCCTGCGCGCTCGGGACCACCGCCGCGCTCATCGCGCTGACGACCGGTCTCGGCATCGCGACCGCGACCGCAGCACACGCCGAGGGCGCCGACACGTCGGTCCCGACGCAGACCGCGCCGGCCGACCCGACGCCGACCGACGCGCCGACGGACACCACGCCGACGGACGCGCCGACCGACCCGGCACCCACGGACGCGCCGACCGACACCGCGACGGACGCGCCGACGAGCACGCCGACGAGCACCACCGCACCGTCCGCTCCCGCACGGAACCAGACGCCGTCGGCCGCTTCGACGGACGCACCGGTCACGCCGCTGGCCGCCGACCCCACCGTCACCGTCACCGGCGACACCAAGGTGGGCTCGCAGCTCACGGCGGACACGACCGGGTTCGACGAGGACGGTTCGTTCAAGTACGTCTGGACCGAGGCCGACGCCGGCCCGACGCCGACGACGATCTCCAAGTCCAAGACCTTCACGGTCGACCAGACCGAGGCGGGCAAGCAGCTCGTCGTGACCGTGACCGGCGACCTGCCGGGCGGCGGCAAGGAGACCGTGACCTCGGACCCGTCCGCGGTCATCACGCAGGACCCGGTGTTCGTCGACGCGGACGGCAAGCCCATCACCGAGGGCACCGAGGCGGACGTCGACGTGCTGCCCCTCGAGGCCACCGCCGGTGACCCGTTCTCGTACACGTTCCGCGCCCAGGGGTACCCGGCGCCGACGTACGAGCTGGACTGGTACTACGGCGACGAGGAGGACTCCGCCGACTCGATCGTCGAGTCGAAGTCGCAGGCCGACTCCATCGCCATCGGGTACGGCTTCGAGGAGGACGACGACTTCACCGTCGACGACCAGCTCCCCGAGGGCATCACGTTCGACCCGACCACGGGCGAGCTGAGCGGCACCGCCACCCTCGCGTCGTTCTACGACTTCGCCGTCACGGCCACGAGCGGTGACGTCTCGACCACGCAGTACGTCGAGCTGACCGTCGACCACGCCGCCGCGTTCGGCATCACCGCGTTCACGACCGACGAGAAGTCGATCACCGCGCGGGACAAGCGCATCTGGCTCATCCAGCCCGACGGATCGATCTACACCGTCGACCTGTCGACCGACGAGGACGGCTTCCCCGAGGAGCTCACCCTCACGCCGACCGGCCGTCCCACCGTGGCGCAGGGCGGCACGCTCATCGTGTCCGGCTCGCCCGTCGACCGCTTCGGCAACGACGCGTCGGACTTCGACGACGAGGGCAACCCCACGTTCGTCCCGACGGTGACCTCGGACGTCGCCACCGACGTGGTCGCGCCCTACGAGGAGAACGGTGCCGAGGGGCAGGGCGTCTTCGGCGTCACGTTCCCGCACGCGTCGATCCACACCCTCACGGTCGCGAGCGGCGCGCTGCAGCCGCTCTCGTTCGCGGTCGACGTGCGTCCGACGACCCCGACGGTGGCCGTCGTCACGCCCACCACCGCGAAGGGCCAGCTCGCCTACACCGGTTCCGACGCGACGGGTGCCCTCCCCTGGGCCCTCGCGCTCGTCCTCGCCGGCGCCGGTCTGATCGGTGTGCGCACGCTGCGCCGCCGTCACGCCCAGCGCTGACGCCCAGACGCCTCCCGCCAGTCGCGTGCCCGCGTGACTGACGGGAGGCCCACCTCGGCCCCGCCTCGCCCCTCACCGGCGCGGCGGGGCCGTTCCCGTCATCCGGCGGGTGTCGATCGGTAGCGTGGGGGCCATGCCCACCCTCCTGCACATCGACTCCTCGGCCGACCTCGCGCACTCCCGCTCCCGCACCCTCACCGCGGCCTTCGCGGACGCCTGGCGCGCACGTGGCCCGGAGTACACGGTCGTCCGCCGCGACCTGCACGTCGACCAGCTCCCCCACCTCGAGACCTCGGCGCTGCACTGGGCCGCCGCCGACCGCACGGACGACGAGGTCGTGGCCCCCGAGGCCGATGCGCTCCGGCAGGAGGTGATCGACGAGCTCCTCGGCGCCGACGTCGTCGTGGTCGGTGCGCCGCTGTACAACTACACGGTGCCGTCGACGCTCAAGGCGTGGATCGACCGCATCCACGTGCCGGGTGTCCTCGCCGGTGCCGTGCAGCCGCTCGCCGGGCGTCCGGTCGTCACCGTGGTCAGCCGGGGTGCCACGTACGACGCCGGGAGCCCGACGGAGGGCTGGGACCACGGCTCCCCGGTCCTGCACCTCATCCTCGGGACCGCGCTCGGCATGAAGCCGTACCCGATCACCGTGAGTGCGACCCTGGCGGACCGGCTGCCCGATCTCGCGCCGCTCGCGGACCACGCCGCCGCCGAGTTCGCCGACGCGAAGACGACCCTGGAGCGCCTCGCCGCGACGCTCGGCTGACCCGGGTCCGCGGCGGCCGCGGCGGTCGCGGCGGCCGCGGCGGCGGCAGCGACCGCGGCGGCCCGCACAACCGAAGTCCATCCGCGCCGCGGCGATCCACGGCGCGGATGCACTTGCGTTGTGCGACGGCGGTGCGAACCACGGCGCCAAGGCCGCCGCGACCGGCAGGGTCAGGCGGGGCGGACCTCGTCCGCGCGACCGAGCAGCGCCGCGTGGAACGCCGTCTGCGTCAGCGCGCTGGCGAGCAAGAACCCCGTCATCGACTCGATGCCCCCGCTGAAGGGCACCCGGGACGCCACCTCGTAGAGCGTCGGCGAGGACAGGGCGTCGAGCGCCTCGGCGACGTGCCGCGACCGTTCCTCGCGGTGCCGAGCCAGGGTGCGGGCACGGCCGACGACGTCACGGAAGCGGTACTCGTGGCCGGGGCAGACCTCGAGGTCGGCGTACCCGTCGAGCCGTCCGAGTGACGCCAGGTAGTCGCCGAGCGGGTTCGTGGCGGATCGGCCCCCGAGCCCGATCCCGGAGTTGATGCGGGGCAGGACGTGGTCGCCGGTGAACAGCAGGCCGTCCTCCGCGTCGACGAAGCAGCAGTGCCCGGCGGTGTGCCCGGGGGTCCACAGCGTCCGGATCGTCCGACCGGCGACCGGCAGCACGTCGCCGTCCTCGAGCAGGAGGTCCGCGAAGGGCTCCGCCGTCCGACCGAGCCCGATCCGTCGTCCGCTCCCCCAGGCCTCGACCACGCCGGCGCGCAGGTGCTCCGGCAGTCCCCACGTCGCGATGTCGGCGTCGTTCGCCGCGGCGTCCGCCCGCTCCCGGTGCAGCGCCTCGACCTCGAGCCGGTGCATGGCGACCCGGGCGCAGGTGGCGCGTCGGATCGCCGCCGCGGCGCCGAGGTGGTCCGCGTGCAGGTGCGTCACGACGACCAGCCCGACGTCGTCGAGCGACCGCCCGATCGCCGTGAGGCCGTCGCGGAGCACGTCGAGACCGTCGTCGGCGGTCCACCCGGGGTCGATCAGCGCGAGCGAGCCGTCGGAGCCCTCGACGACGTACACGAGCGTCGCGTCGGGCACCCCGAAGCGGAACGGCACGGCGAGGGTCCAGATGCCTGGGCGGACCTCCTCCAAGGGCGGCAGGACGCCGTCGCGGAGCGCGGCGGCCTGCACGGGGCTGATCGGTTCCGGTGCCGGCGCTGCCGGCGGGGGCACGGTCGTCACGCGACCACCCTACTGAGGTGCGGGTCGCGACCGGGCCGAGCCGCGCCTCCAGGGCCACGGCCACCGGACGACGGACCGACACCTGCCGGACGGACGCGGCCGCCCGAGTAGACAGGACGCATGGAGATCGCACCGATGCTCGCCAAGGCCGTCCCCAGCGTCCCCGAACCCGACAGCGTGCGCGGAGGACTCCGGTACGAGCCGAAGTGGGACGGGTTCCGCGGCATCGTGACCATCGACGGCGACGACGTGGAGATCGGCAGCCGCGGAGCGAAGCCCCTCACCCGGTACTTCCCCGAACTCGTCGAGGCCTTCCGCGCACAGTTCGGTGGCCGCGAGCACCCGGTGGTCCTCGACGGCGAGGTGATCCTGCGCTCCGGGGACGCCGGCGCGGAACGGCTCGACTGGGAGGCGCTGTCGCAGCGGATCCACCCCGCGGCCTCGCGGATCGCGAAGCTCAGCGCCGAGACTCCCGCGCAGTTCGTGGCGTTCGACCTGCTCGCGGCGGACGGCACCGAGCTCCTGGACCTACCGTTCGACGATCGTCGGTCGCGCCTGGACGCGCTGTCGCTGGACATGTCCGACCCGCTGTTCGTCACGCGCACCACGCTCGACGTCGACCTCGCCCGCGAGTGGCTGACCACGTTCGAGGGCGCCGGGCTCGACGGTGTCGTCGCGAAGCCCCGGGCGAAGCCGTACGAGCCGAACAAGCGCACCATGCTCAAGGTCAAGCACCACCGCACGGCCGACGTCGTCGCGATCGGGTACCGCGTGCACAAGAGCGGGACCGGCGTCGGCTCGCTGCTCGTCGGGCTGTACGGCGACGACGGCGAGCTCCGGCAGGTGGGCGGCGTGTCCGCCTTCTCCGACAAGCGACGGGTCGAGTTGGTGGACGAGCTCGACCGGGTGGTCCTCCGGGATGCGGACGGGAGGCCCGTCACCGGTGACGGGGAACGCTCGCGGTTCTCGTCGGGTCGCGACACGTCGTTCGTCCGGCTGGCGCCGTCGCTGGTCCTGGAGGTGCGGTACGACCAGATGGAGGGCGACCGGTTCCGGCACACGGTCCAGTTCGAGCGGTGGCGTCCCGACCGCGAGGCCGCCTCGTGCGGCTTCGACCAGCTCGAGGTCCCGGCTGCGTACGACCTCGACGACGTGCTGCTGTCCGATTGACGCTCGACGATTGATGTAGTTAGGCTAACTAGGTAACTTCTTCCATGCGGATGCATCCGCATCGAGCAGACGGGAGCGGGACATGATCATCGACGGCATCAGCGACGCCCACCGCGGGACGTGGTCCCGGTTGACGCGTCTGCACACGGCGAGCGTCTCGCTCCCGACACACACCACGCGCGTCGCCGAGCCCGAGGGCCGGGCTGAGGACTGCGCCGCGGTCTGACCCGTTCAGGCCTTCTTCGCGCGTGACGGCTGCACGCGCGGCGGCTCCCCCGGCATCTTCGGGAAGTCCGGCGGGAAGGGCAGCTCGCCCTCGCCGTTCTCCAGGTCGCGCTCCCACCACGCCAGCAACGGTGCGATGCTCGCGGGGTCGTCGTGCATCGCCTGCCACGGATCGCCCGTGGTCCGCAGCCGCTCCGGCACCGACCGGATCGTGAACGCCGTGGGATCGGCGTCGTCGAGTTCGTCCCACGCGATCGGCGTCGACACGGCCGCGTGCGCGAGGGCACGGGGACTGTAGGCACCGGCCATCGTCCGGTCGCGGTTCGCCTGGTTGAAGTCGACGAAGACGCGCTCCCCGCGCTCCTCCTTCCACCACGCTGTCGTCACCCGGTCCGGCATCCGTCGCTCGAGTTCGCGTGCGGCGGCGATGACCGCGTGCCGGACGTCGAGGAACTCGTACTCGGGCAGGATCGGCGCGAAGACGTGCAGCCCGCGGTTCCCGCTCGTCTTGATCCACGCCGTCAGCCCGACCTCGTCGAGCACCTTCCGGAGCTCGTGCGCGACGGGGACGGTGTCGTGGAAGTCGGTACCGGGCTGCGGATCGAGGTCGATGCGGAGCTGATCCGGGTGGTCGGGGTCCCCGGCGCGCGAGGCCCACGGGTGGAACACGACGGTGTTCATCTGCGCGGCCCACACAGCGACGGCCGGCTCGTCCACCACGAGCTGCGGGTGCTGCCGGCCACTCGGGTAGGTGACGGTGACCGCGCGGACGTACTCGGGCGCGCCCTTCGGCGGGTTCTTCGAGAAGAACTGCTCGCCGTCGACGCCGCCCGGGAACCGCTGCAGCGAGATCGGGCGGTCGCCGTTCGCCCGGACGAACGCGTCACCGACGGCGACGAGGTACTCCGCCAGGTCGAGCTTCGTGATGCCGGGCTCGGGCCACAGCACGCGGGAGGGGCTGCTGATCCGGACCTCCCGGTCGCCGTCCGGCCCCGGGACCGTCAGCGTCGTCGCTTCGCTCGCCATGCAGCGGACCGTACACGAGCGGGCCCGGGCCCGGCCGCAGCCCCGGCCGGTCGGGGCCGGGGGCAGGGTCGGGGTCGAGCGGGCGAAATACGTCACGCTCGGCGCGCCGCACCGGCCGGTTCCGCCCGCTCGGCGAACCGCGCGCGGCATGTCCCGCCCGCCCGGGTGCACGATGGACGGGTGAACGCGTACCTCGGGGTGGACCTGGCATGGGGACTCGGCACCGCGACCCGCGCACCGAACGAGACCGGACTCGTCGCGATGGAGACCGACGGAGCGGTCACCGACGCCGGCTGGGCCCGGGGCGTCGACGCCGTCACCGATTGGATCGCCGGACACCTCGGCGAGCGCTCCCTCATCGCCGTGGACGCCTCGCTCGTCGTGACGAACCCGACCGGCATCCGCGAGGCCGAACGGCAGGTGGGACAGCGCTACGGCCGGTGGAAGGTCGCGGCGAACCCGACGAACCTCGCGTCGGCTGCGAGCGCCGGGGCCCGACTGCTCGAGCGGCTCACGGCCCTGGGCGTCGGGTAC
The DNA here is from genome assembly GCF_044745045.1 of Curtobacterium sp. NPDC087082. Classification (NCBI taxonomy): domain Bacteria; kingdom Bacillati; phylum Actinomycetota; class Actinomycetes; order Micrococcales; family Microbacteriaceae; genus Curtobacterium; species Curtobacterium sp. NPDC087082. Next base: position 57,858 of record NZ_JBIUZN010000008.1, read on the forward strand.
GTGTCGTCGACCGCGGCGATGCGGGAGCGCACCGGTCCGGCGGTGTTCGAGTGCTACCCGTACACGACCCTCGTCGGGGTCGAGGAGCTCGGCTACGACGTCGAGCGGCCGCGGTACAAGCGTCTCGACCTGCACGTCCCGCCGGCGACGGCCCGGGCACGACGGGCGGAGGCGTTCGACGAGCTCGTGCGTCGGCTGCACGAGACGCCGCTGGACCCTCCGCTCCGGCTCGACACGCATCCGCTCACCCGGGCGCTCGCCGAGCCCTCCGGGATCCACGGGCCGACGCACAAGCACCGGGAGGACCTGCTCGACGGGGCCCTCTGCGCCTGGACGGCCGCGTTCTGGGAGCGACACGGCGACGACCGCGTGCAGATCCTGGGAGGCGATCCGTGCCTCCCGTCCGACGCCGTGGACGAGGCGGGCCGCCGGCCCGTCGTGGTGGCGCCCGCGCGCCCGTCGCAGCGGCCGACGCGCGGATAGGCTTGCGCGGTGAGCACCACCACCGAACCCCTGCGCATCGGGCTGGTGTCGCTGCACACCTCCCCCGGCGACGAACCCGGCTCCGGCGAGGTCGGCGGCATGAACGTCGTCGTCCGCCACCAGGCCGAGGCCCTCGCGGACCGCGGCCACCACGTCGACATCATCACGCGCCGCTCGTCGCCGACGCAGCCGGACTCGGTGTCGCTCGTGCCGGGCGTCTGCCTGCGGTTCCTGTCGGCGGGGCCGGCCGAGCCGGTGCCCAAGGGCGAGCACGACGCGTTCATCGAGCCGTTCCGCCACGAGCTCGAGCACCTCGGCCCGTTCGACGTGCTCCACTCGCACCACTGGTTCTCCGGCGCGGCCGCACTGCCCGTGGCCCGTGAGCGGGACATCCCCCACGTGCAGTCCTTCCACTCGATCGCCGCCGACAGCGACACGCCGCTGTCCGAGGGCGAGCGTCCGGAGTCCGACGGGCGGATGGCCGGCGAGCGCATGCTCGCGCACGAGTCCGACGCGGTCGTCGTCGTGTCCTCGGCCGAGGCCGACACCGTCCGCACGCGGCTCGGCGGCGAGACCGGGCGCATCTGGATCGTGCCGCCGGGCGTCGACGGGTCGGTGTTCCGTCCGTCCGCAGCCGGTGCCCGCCGCGCGGACGTCCCGTACGTGGTCGCCGCGGCGCGGGTGCAGCCGTTGAAGGGGCTGGACCTCGCGATCGAGGCGATCGCCGGCATCAGCCAGGAGGCGCGACCCACCCTCGTCATCGCCGGGGACGCCTCGAGCGAGGCGGGTGACTACGTGGACGAACTGCGTCGGCTGGCGGCCCGCCTCGGGATCGCCGACCGCGTGACGTTCGTCGGTCCGCAGTCGCGGGCCGACCTGGCGTTCCTGTTCCGCGGCGCGGCAGCCGTGCTGGTCCCGTCGCACTCGGAGACGTACGGCCTCGTCGCGCTCGAGGGCTCCGCGTCCGGTGTGCCCGTCGTGGCCGCCGCGGCCGGAGGACTGCGTGAGGCCGTGGTCGACGGCGAGACCGGGGTCGTGCTCGAGTCCCGCGACCCGGCCGTCTGGGCGGCGGAGACGGAGCGGATCCTGACGGACGCGTCGTACGCGGCGTCGCTGGCCGCGGCCGGACGGGAACACGCGGAGCGCCTCAGCTGGGAGCGCTCGGCCGCCGGGCTCGAGGACGTGTACCGCCGGGTGCTGGGACGCGCGTGAGCGGCGGCGGGCGGTTCGACGCGTTCTGGGCAGCGCTCGACGCCGTGCCGGTCGCGGACGACGCCGAGGCGCTGTACGACGTGTCGACCGCTGCCGGGCGGCTGCGTCGGGCGAACCTCGAGCGGTACCTCTCGACCGTCGGGGCCCGGGCGGACACGGTGCTCGTCGCCGAGGCCCCGGGCTGGCGCGGCATGACGAACACGGGCGTGCCGTTCACGAGCATGCGGGAGCTCGGGCCGGACTACCTCGTCCCGCCGGAGCCGACCGCCCCGTGGGAGGCGTCGTCCCGTGTCGTGCAGGCTGCCCTGGCGTCGTGGCACGGTGCGCTCCCGATGACGTGGGCGATCTTCCCGCACCACCCGTTCGCCGCTCCGGACCGGCTGACGAACCGGACGCCACGGCCGGCCGAGGTCCGGGAGGGCGCGCCCGTCGCGTTCGCGCTGCTCGATGCGATGCAGGCCGGTCCGGCCGGCGACGACGTGCGGGTCGTCGCGGTGGGGCGGAAGGCGCAGGGGGCGTTGGCGCTGGCGGGGATCGACGCCGTGGCGGTGCGGCACCCGGCGCAGGGCGGGGCCGCACAGTTCACGGAGCAGGTGCTGGCGCTCCGCCGCTGACCGCGCGGCGCGGGCGCTGCGCGGCGCGGCGCGGGCGCTGCGCGGCGCGGCGCGGCGCAGGCGCTCGGCGCGGGCGCGGCGGCGCGGCGCGGGCGCGGCGCGGGCGCGCGGCGCGGCGCGGGCGCGCGGCGCGGCGCGGGCGCGCGGCGCGGCCGCTCGGCGCGCTCGCACAACGCAAGTGCATCGGAACCGGGGATCGGCGTGGTTCGGACGCACTTGCGTTGTGCGGCGACGAACGGAACCGGCAGCGCGGCGCGGCGCGGCGCGGCTCAGGCGGAGCGGACCTCGACGCCCTTCGCGGCGAGCCGCTCGACCACGTGCGCGGGCAGCGGTGCCGCGGCGTACACGGTGCCGAGGGCCGGCAGGTCGAGGACGTCGTCCCAGTTCTGCGGGTCGTACCGGTCGTCCGAGCCGTCCCACCCCGGGTGCACGTCCTGCAGGACCTCGAGGTCGGAGTCGACCGTCAGCTCCGTCACGAGCGACAGCTGCGACGGCAGGAGGTCGAGGTCGTCGTAGTACTCGCGCGCACGGTCGTCCTGCCCTTCGACGTCGAGGTCCTCGTCGCTCTCGTCGTCGTCCCCGGCGTAGGGCTGGAGGACGTCGAGGTCGTAGCAGAGCACGTCGAGCACGAGGAGCTTCGCGTTGAAGTCGGCGAACTCCACGGGTTCCTCGGTCGTGTTCGTCTCGTCGTGCATGGCTGGGAGCGTAGCCGTCGCCACCCGAGAGCGCCCAGGGGCGGTGGCACGTGTCCGACGGAGCACGAGCATGTTGCGATCTGCGGCGATTTGCCTGTGAGACTGGACAGGATGACCCGAAGCGGAACAGGCTGACGCATGGCCACCACCAACACAGAGCGCCCGCAACAGGAGCAGCCAGAGCTCCGGCGGGTCATCGGTCCCAAACTCCTCCTGCTCTTCATCGTCGGGGACATCCTCGGCACGGGCGTCTACGCGCTCACGGGTCAGGTCGCTGCTGAGGTCGGCGGAGCAGCGTGGCTCCCCTTCCTCATCGCGTTCGCCGTGGCGCTGCTGACGGCGTTCTCGTACCTCGAGCTCGTCACGAAGTACCCGCAGACGGCCGGTGCGGCGCTGTACGTCCACAAGGCGTTCGGCATCCACTTCGTCACCTTCATCGTGACGTTCATCGTGATGTGCTCGGGGATCACCTCGGCGTCGACGGCCTCGCGGGCGTTCGCGGCGAACCTCGGCGCCGGCTTCGGGTTGGAGCTGCCGAACGCGGTCGTGATGCTCATCGCGATGGGCTTCATGCTCGCGGTGATGGCGATCAACTTCCGGGGCGTCAGCGAGAGCGTGAAGACGAACGTCGTCCTCACCCTGGTCGAGCTGTCCGGTCTCGTGATGGTGATCCTCATCGGCTTCTGGGCGATCGCCGGCGGCAACGCGGACTTCTCGCGCGTGGTCATGTTCGACACGCCGGAGGACAAGTCGCTCCTGCTCTCGGTGTCGACCGCCACGTCGCTGGCCTTCTTCGCCATGGTCGGGTTCGAGGACTCGGTGAACATGGCCGAGGAGACGAAGGACCCCTCCCGCATCTTCCCGAAGGTCATGCTCACCGGCCTCGGCATCACGGCCGTGATCTACGTGCTCGTGTCCATCTGCGCCGTGGCGGTCGTGCCGATCGGTGAGCTCGCCGGCAACGAGACGCCGCTCGTCACCGTCGTGCAGACGGCCGCGCCGGACTTCCCGATCGCCGACCTGCTGCCGTTCATCTCGATGTTCGCCGTGGCCAACACCGCGCTGATCAACATGATGATGGCGTCGCGACTGCTGTACGGCATGAGCAAGCAAGGCGTCCTGCCCGGCTTCCTCGGCAAGGTCTCCCCGGCCCGCCGCACCCCGTCCACCGCGATCGTCTTCACGACGCTCATCTCGCTGCTGCTGATCGGGTGGGTCTCGCTCGACCCCGACTCCCCCATCGTCGTCGTGCTCGGCGGCACCACCTCGCTCCTGCTGCTGTCGGTGTTCGCGGTCGTGAACGCGTCGGTGCTGGTGCTGCGCCGGGACAAGGTCGACCACAAGCACTTCCGGGCGGGTGTCATCGTGCCGATCATCGGTGTCGTCACCTGTCTGTGGCTCGTGCTGCCCTTCTCGTCCGGCCGCGACCCGCAGCAGTACCAGATCGCGGGCGCGCTGCTCGCGCTCGGGATCCTGCTGTGGATCGTGACGTGGTTCACCCACGGGCGGAAGCAGACCGAGAAGGCGCCCACCGGTCTCGTCACCGAACCGACGAAGGTCCAGCGTCCGAACGAGCCGGCGCAGACGCACGACCACGACCACCGCGACGTCTGACCCACGGACGACCGAGCCGGTCCTCGGACACCCCCGATCGGGCGGGTGCGGTTCCCAGGCGGCGCACGTAGCCTCTTCGTGCTCCGCCTGACCCGCCCCGCTCGAGAGGACCCGCCATGCGCCGCGTCGGCATCACCCTCGCGTCGGTGTTCGGCGCGGGCGTCGTCGCGATCGGCATCGGCGTGGTGGTGGTCATCGTCATCGCGGTGAACTCGCTGACGGGTGCCGCCAAGGGTGTCGTCGCGGACCCGACCCCGACCTGCCCGGACGTCGCGACGAGGACGATCGGCGGCATCGTCGTCCCCGCGGGCCCCATCGGCGGGTTCTGCCAGGACCGCCTGGTCAACGCCGCGTACGTCATCAGCGCCGCACAGGCCATGGGCATCGGACCGCACACCCAGGCGGTCGGCGTGATGACCGCCATCGGGGAGTCGAGCCTGGTGAACCTCGACCACGGGGACGCCGCCGGACCCGACAGCCGCGGGCTCTTCCAGCAGCGGGACAACGGCGCCTGGGGCACGTACGAGCAGCGGATGGACCCGTACACCGCGGCGTCGATGTTCTACACGAAGCTCGTGAAGATCCCCGGGTGGAAGACCATGACCCCGACCCAGATGGCACATGCCGTCCAGATCAACTCGGACCCCGACCACTACGCGAAGTTCTGGCCCGAGGCGAAGTCCGTCGTCGAGGGCCTCACCGGGGAGACCGTCCCCGACACCGCACCCCAGGGCTGACCAGCACGTCACGAGGCGAGCGGGAGCGGACCGTCGTCCACCGGCTCGACCGGCTCGACGTCGTCGAGCGACACGATCGCGACCCCGCCGGTGTGCACCGCGACCTGCGCACGGAGCCGGACGTGGTGCTCCTCGAACGCGCAGGCGCACGCGTCGACCCACTCCCAGTCGACCGGGAACAGCCGGGACTCCCCCGGGCGCTCCCAGACCAGCACGACCTCGGCCGCGCCGACCTGCACGAGGACGTCCCCGACCAGCGCGGCGAAGTCCTCGACGTGTTCGTCGGGTTGCCACGGCAGGTCGGAGATCGGCATGACGAACGACACCGGCACGGCCCGTTCGTCGAGGAAGAGCACCCAGCACTGCCGGGTGATCGGGCGTTCGACGAGCGCGGTCACGAGGTCCACCACGTCGTCGTCGGTGCGGGCAGGGGTGCGGATGAGGCGGTCGAGCATGTCGGTGTCTGGCATGCCCTCAGCGTCGCCGACACCACCGCACCGCACGGCGACCAGTCGCCCATCTGTGGACGACCGCCGCGCGGGGCCGCCCTGTGGAGGAACGACCCTCAGATGCCGTGGGTGATCGCGCTGTCGACGAGCAGGATTGCGCCGAAGAACACCGCCACGACGGCCGCGACGCCGACGAGGGCGAACGGCCACGAGAGCCGCCGCCGAACCAGTCGCAGCACGCACACCACGAGCGCCGCGACGAGCACGAGGGCGACGAGCACCGGCCCGACGTAGACGACCGCGCCACCGAGGGTCTCGTCGCAGGAGTTGCCGGGAGCGCCGCACGAGCTGAACGCCAGCGACAGGAACACGATCCCGCCACCGGCGACCACCGACTCCGCTGCCAACAGCACCAGCAGCACGACCGTGGCGACCACGTCCGCGACGCGACGGCCGCCTGCCAGGGGGTGTCGCGCCTCCCGTCCGAAGGCCGCCGGACCGGACCCGAGCGGATCCGCGACCACGGGGGCTTCCATCACCCTCGCCGCCCGCGCGTGGACCAGAGGGCCCAGGCGATGAGGACCGGCTGACCGAACAGGCGGCCGATGCGCTTGACGTCCGTGTCGAGCCCGAAGGCGTCGCGACGGTTCAGCCACTGGGAGATGTTCCCGGGGAAGATCGCGGTGAAGAAGAGCGCGGCGACCGTGCCGACGAAGCGACGCGAGCGACGGGGTGCGAGCACGAGGGCGCTGCCGAGGCCGATCTCCGCGATGCCGGAGGCCAGGACCGTGGTGTCCTCGTCGAGCGGGACGAAGTCGGGCACCTGGGCGCGGAAGTCCTGCCGGGCGAAGGTGAGGTGGCTCGTGCCGGCGAAGACGAGCGCGAGGCCGAGCAGGACGCGGAGGAAGGATCGCATGCCTCCATCGTGCCCGTGCCGGACGGCCACCGCACGCGCCGCACGGCGTGCCGGACCGCCACCGCCCCGCTAGGTTCGGACGCATGGGAACAGCCTCCCGCGACCACGAGCCACCCGCAGCACCCGCCGCCGTGGCCGCACTGCTCGGTCCGATGGCGCTCTACATGGGGTTCATCGTCCCCGCGGCCTCGATGGGGCGGCACGTCGTGCTCGGTGCGGTGTTCGGCATCGTGTGCATCGCCAGCGGCTGGCGCGCCCTGTCGATCGCACGACGGACCCAACGAGGCGTGCGGGTCTGGTCGTGGATCGGGATCGTCCTCGGCGTGCTCGGGCTCGTGATGCTCGTGTGGCAGTTGCTCGTCATCGTGACCGGGGGCGCCTTCCCCTCCCCGTTCTGGACGCCGTACGCCCACCGCTGACGCGGCCCCTCACCACCCGAGCGTGCCCGGCGCACCCTTGAACGGTCCGACCACCCGCGAGGTGATCCACCCGCCGTAGAAGTCCCCCTCCTGCGCCTGGACCACCTCGCCGCCGACCTCGCACGAGTCCATCGCCGAAGGGTAGATCGCCACCCGGTCGCGCAGCTGCTCGTAGCCCGGCTCGGGCGTCGGGTAGTTCCACGCCGCCCGCGGAGCGACCACGTCCCCGCCCACCACGTCGAAGTACCGCGCGCGCCCCTTGAACTCGCACATGCTCGACCCCTCGGCCGGCCGCAGCTCGAGGTCGGCCATCGGCACGTAGTACACCGGCGGGTGCGAGGTCTCGAGCACCCGCACCGCGTCCGTCGTGTCCACGACCACCTCGCCGCCGAGCCGCACGACCACGCGTTCGGGCACCGGCTCCACGGCGGGAGGCCTCGGGTAGTCCCACACGGACTCCTGGCCGGGGGCGGGCTCGGTACGGTTCGGTCGGCGCATGGGTCACGTCTACGCCGCCTCCCTGCCCGCAGGCCTGGAGGCGCGGCTCGCCCCCGCCCCGCCGGCCCGGCCCGTCCGTGGTCGCGCGGGGCGCGGGGCGCGGCGGACGCGCGGCCCCCGCAGGGTGCAGAGTGGGCGCGTGACGACGACGACACGCACCCTCTTCCGACGGAAGCCGATCGAGACGATCGACGACGAGACCGGTGGCGACGGCGGCCTGAAACGGCACCTCGGCCTCTGGCAGCTCACCGCGATCGGCATCGGCGGCATCATCGGCGCGGGCATCTTCACCCTCGCCGGCACGGTCGCGAACGGCGTCGCCGGCCCCGCGGTCCTCATCAGCTTCCTCGTCGCGGGTGTCGCGAGCGCCGCCGCTGCCCTGTCGTACGCCGAGTTCGCCGGCCTCATCCCGAAGGCCGGCAGCGCCTACACGTACGGCTACGCGGTCCTCGGCGAGATCGTCGGCTGGTTCATCGGCTGGGACCTGCTGCTCGAGTACACCGCGATCGTGGCGGTGGTCGCGATCGGGATCTCCGGCTACGTCGGGTTCCTCGTCGGCCAGTTCGGCATCGACCTGCCCGCCTGGATGCTCGGCGCACCGGGCACCGGCGACGGCCACGTGATCGACGTGTTCGCGATCATCCTGTGCCTGCTCACCGCGTTCGTCCTCACCCGCGGCATCCGCAGCGCCGCACGGTTCGAGTTCGTCGCCGTCGGCATCAAGGTCGCCCTCGTCGTGCTCATCGTGGTGCTCGGCGTGTTCCACATCAACAGCGCGAACTACTCGCCGTACTTCCCGTTCGGCTTCGGCGGCGTGATGACGGGCGCCGCGACGGTGTTCTTCGCGGTGTTCGGCTACGACGCGATGTCCACCGCCGCCGAGGAGTCCACCGACGCCCGCAAGCACATGCCCAAGGCGATCCTGCTGTCGCTCGGCATCTCGATGGTCCTCTACGTCCTCGCGACCCTGGTGCTCACCGGGATGCAGAAGTACACCGACATCGACCCCGCCTCGGGCTTCTCGTCCGCGTTCGCCTCGGTCGGCCTCGGCGGCGTGGCGAACATCATCGCGATCGGCGCCATCGTCGGCATCATCACCGTGCTCGTGACCTTCATGCTCGGTGCGAGCCGCGTCTGGTTCTCGATGAGCCGCGACGGCCTCATGCCGAAGTGGTTCGCGAAGACCGACCCGAAGCGCCACGTGCCGACCCGCGTCACGTGGATCCTCGGCATCGCGTCGGCGATCCTGGCCGGCGTGCTCCCGATCGGGGTCGTGGCCGAGCTGACGAACATCGGCATCCTGCTCGCCTTCGTGGTGGTCTGCTCCGCCGTGATCGTGCTGCGCTACCGCCAGCCCGACCTCGACCGGCAGTTCCGGCTGCCGTTCATGCCGGTGATCCCGATCATCGGCGTCATCGCGTCGCTGTGGCTCGTGACGTTCCTGCAGTGGGAGACGTGGGTGCGCTTCGCGGTCTGGTTCGCGATCGGCCTCGGCGTGTACTTCGGCTACTCCCGCCGGCACAGCAAGCTGGCGACCGGCGAGGCGACGGGCAAGCCGATCGTCTGACCGGACGTCCTACGCGTCCCGGCGGTGTTTCCCCTTCGCCGCCGTCGGGTCGGCCATCGGGTGGTTGCGGAACCACCGCAGCAGCTCCCGGGACCGGCCGGTGTCGGCGCTCTGGTCCCCTGAGGTCAGGAAGTCGCTGAAGCCCTCCGGCGTCGCAGCGCCCTCGACGTCGCGGTCGTACGCCATCGACCACTCCGGGAAGCGCCGGGTGTGGATGGACTCCTCGGCGAGGAGCCGCACCTCGTCGTGGCGCTCGTCCGCGAGGATCCGCTGGTACGTCGACAACACCTGCTCGTACGGTCCCTCGAGCAGCTGCATGAACCGCCCGTTGCGGTGCACGAGCAGCCCGGTCAGACCGTCGGCGGTGTTCCGGGCACGGGCGTGGGCGAGCACCTCGTCGAGGGCGTCGTCGTCGAACGGCTCCGTGGCCGCGCTCATGTAGACGAGTGACTGCAGCATGCCGTCGATCCTGCCCGCTCCCGCGCGCCCGCGACTCCCCCAGAACGGGACGCCGGACGTCCTACGACCGGATCTCGCGCATGTTCTGGGCCTGCCACCCCTCGGGGATCGACGCGCGGAAGGCCTGCAGCGCCTCCTCGTAGGTCTGCCCGGTCGCCTCGTGCGGCCGGGTCTCCTTGGAACGGGCGATCGCACGCACGGTGGTCTCGCCGGTCGCCTTGCTCGTGACCGCGTTCACCTGCTGCAGCTCGAACCCGTGCAGGTCCAGGGCCTCGACCGCCGCCGTGCGCGCCGCCTCGATGTTCTCGCCGCTGCCCTCGGCCTCCGTCGTCGCGGTCGAGCGCAGTTCTCCTCGCAGTGTCGTCACCCACCCAGTATCGCGGCCCCCGGACAGGGTCTGTCGCACGCGGGTGCCGCACGCCATCATCGGGAACGCCGATCCGGAGGAGTCCCATGCGCCGCACCACCCTCACCGCCGCACTCGTCGTCAGCGTCGCCGCCGTGGTGTCGTCCCTCGTCGGTGTCGCGCCGGCGCAGGCCGTCGGGATGCCCGCAGCGATGAAGGCGCAGTACGACCACCAGTACGGCACGTTCACCCCGTTCACGAAGTCGGGCAGCCGGAACGCCACGATCGTGCTCCCGCAGAACGCCCGCAGCGGGATCATCGTCGCGACGTTCACCCCGGCGGATGCCGAGCACACCGAGTTCGAGGTGCACGAGCTGAACAGCAAGGGCGGCCCGACCGGGTCGAACCCCATCGGCCAGGGCGGCAAGTACACGGGCCGCGTCGCCTACGGCACCGACTCGTGGCGCAAGCCCGCCGCGCTCAAGGTCGAGGCCAAAGGGCAGTGGACCCTGCGGTTCAGCCAGGTCTCGAGCGCCCCCGCCCTGACGACGTCGGGGCACGGCGACAACGTGATGCTCTACTGGGGCTCCTCCGCCGCCCGGCAGTTCCGGTGCACGACGACTCGAGTCGCGACGTGCATGCTCCGCGAAACCCTGCTCCGCAACGACTACGAGACCATCCCCGCCAGCGACAACGGCTCCGGCAAGGACCTCTCGAAGCGGATCACCCTGTCGAAGGGCCCGTCCGTCCTGCAGCTGAACGCCGGCAGCACCTGGTCGATCCGCTGACCCGGCGAGCGCCGGAGGTCGGTGGCACCTGGCACGATTGACCCGTGCCAGCCGCCCCGATGATCGACGCCGTCGACGTCATCCGTTTCGTCGGGCCGCAGGCGTTCGGCCGCGCGCGGGACCTCGTCCGGGCGGGCCTGGTCGACGACGTCGTCTGGCACGACGACGACGGCACCGTCACCGCCACGGTGTCCGGCTCCGCCGACGACCCGTACGAACTCCGCATCGAGACCACCCCGGCCCGCGGCGAGTTCGTCCGTCCGGTCCGCAGCACCTGCACCTGCCCGCTCGGCGGCGACTGCAAGCACGTCGCCGCCGCCCTGCTCACCGTCAACGCCCGCGCACTCGCCGCGGCCGCCGGCCCGAAGCCGGAACAGCCGGCTCCGCCGCCCTCGGACTGGAGGCACGACCTCGCCCGCCTCGCCGGCGACGACGCGCAGGTGGCCGAGCCGCAGGGCACCCCCATGGGGCTGCAGTTCGAGTTGCGTGACGCGGTCTCCGCCCGGCTCGCCTCGCGTGCGCGAGCCGCCGGTCGCGCGCTGCCGACGGCCTCGCGGTCGGTGCGACTCGGCGTCCGCCCGGTGACCCGCAGCGACGCCGGCAACTGGGTGCGGGGGCAGCTGACGTGGGGCACGCTCCCCTACTCGATGAACCGGCTCGGCCTCTCCCCCGAGCAGCACGCCTGGTTCGTCCAGTTCGCCGCGCTCCACCGCGCCGGGCAGCTCGCCGGGCTCCCGGGCGAGGCCGAATGGATCCACCTCGACGACTTCGGCAGTCCGCTGCTCTGGCCGCTCCTCACGCAGGCACCGGCCCTCGGCATCGCGTTCGTCACCGGCAAGCGCGAGGGCGGCGCCGTGCTCGGTGCCGAGGCACGTGTGCTCCTCGACGTCGCCCGGCAGGACGGCGGGCTCGTGATCGGTGCGAGCGCTGTCCTCGACGGCCGACCGGCGGCTCCCGGCACGGCCCGGACGATCGGCGACCACGGCGTCTACGTCTTCCGCGAGAGCCCCGAGTTCCACGTTGCGTTCGCCCCGACTACCACCCCCGTGCCGGAGGACCAGCGGCGCATGCTCGTCGACGGCGCCCGGATCACCGTTCCGGAGCCCGAAGTCGCGGAGTTCCTCGCCGACTGGTCCCCACGGCTCCGTGGCGCGCTCGGCCTCGTCAGCGCCGACGGCTCCGTCGAGCTGCCCGAGCGCACGCCGCCCGAACTCGTGTTGACGACGACGTTCGAACCGGCCCGGGCGCCCCGCACGGACGACCGCGTGCACCTGCAGTGGCGCTGGCACGTCGATGGGCGGAAGGACCCCGTCGCGCTGCACGGACCCCTCCCGGAGCTCTTCGGGCTGCGCGCGGCCGACGACACGGCCGGCCCGACCGGACCCGGCGGCGGACTCGCGTGGTTCGAGGACGGCTCGATCGACGGTGCCGACGTCGCGGTGTTCGCGAACGAGCTGCTGCCGGCGCTGCCGGCGCTCGGCGTCCGCACCGTCGTGCAGGGCGAACGCGTCGACTACGAACGGCTGACCGGTCGGCCGCACATCCGCGTGACGACCATGCCGTCGGACAAGCACGACTGGTTCGATCTCGGCATCTTCGTGTCCGTGAACGGCAAGCAGGTGCCGTTCACGCCGCTGCTCCGGGCGCTCGCGAAGCGGGACCGGCGGATGAAGCTCATCGACAACTCGTACCTGTCGTTGTCCGACCCCGCGTTCGACCGGCTGAAGGAGCTCATCGACGAGGCGCGCGACCTCGACGAGTGGGAGCCCGACCAGCCGATGACCGTGACGCCGCTGCAGGCCGGGCTGTGGTCCGAGTTCGACCAGCTGGCCGACGAGACCTCGCACGACGAGCGGTGGGAGGCGATCGCGGCGGGGCTGCTCGGGGCGACGCCACCGGAGTCGGTGCTCGTGCCGGACTCGGTGCACGCCGAGCTCCGGCCGTACCAGCACACCGGGTACGCCTGGCTGTCGTTCCTGCTGTCGCACGGGGTCGGCGGGGTGCTCGCGGACGACATGGGTCTCGGCAAGACGCTGCAGGTCCTCACGACGATCGCCGCCGCGCGGGAGTCCTCGCCGGACGCGCCGCCGTTCCTCGTCGTCGCGCCGACCTCGGTCGTCGGCAACTGGGCGGCCGAGGCAACCCGGTTCACGCCGTCGCTGCGCGTCACGACGATCGGCGCGACGACGCTCAAGGACCCCGGGCTCGTCGCACGCGCTGCTGCCGCGTCGGACATCGTGGTGACCTCGTACGCGCTGCTCCGGCTCGACGCGCAGGCGTACACCGACCTGCCGTGGGCGGCCCTCGTGCTCGACGAGGCGCAGTTCGTGAAGAACCCGCAGTCGCAGACGCACCGGGTGGCGGTGGACCTCCGCGCGCCGGTGAAGTTCGCGATCACGGGCACGCCGCTCGAGAACGGGCTGACGGACCTCTGGGCGCTGTTCCACATCGTCGCGCCCGGGCTGCTGTCGTCGTGGTCGCGGTTCGGGGACGACTACGTGAAGCCGCTCGGTTCGCCGGACCTCCGCGGCGCCGCCCGCCAGGAGCTCACCGCGCGGCTCCGACGGCGGATCCGGCCGCTCATGCTCCGGCGGACGAAGGAGAGCGTCGCCGCCGACCTCCCGCCGAAGCAAGAGCAGGTCGTCCGGGTGACGCTCGACCCCGCGCACCGGACCCTGTACGAGACGACGTTGAACCGGGAGCGCCTGAAGGTCCTCGACCTCATCGACGACCTCGCGAGGAACCGGATGATCGTGTTCCGGTCACTGACCCTGCTGCGGATGCTCGCGCTGTCGCCGGCGCTGGTCGACGGTTCGCGAGAGGACCTGTCCTCCGCGAAGCTCGACCTGCTGCTCGACGAACTCGAACAGCTCGCCGCCGAGGGTCGCCGCGCCCTGGTGTTCAGCCAGTTCACGTCGTTCCTCCGCATGGTGGCCACCGCCCTCGACGACCGGGGCGTCGGCTACGAGTACCTCGACGGCTCGACGAGGCGCCGCCCCGAGGTCATCGACCGCTTCCGGAACGGCACCGCCCCGGCGTTCCTCATCTCGCTCAAGGCCGGTGGCTTCGGGCTGACCCTGACCGAGGCGGACACCGTGTTCGTGCTCGATCCGTGGTGGAACCCCGCCGCCGAGAACCAGGCGGTCGACCGGACGCACCGCATCGGCCAGACCCGGTCGGTGAACGTGCAGCGGTTCATCGCCGAGGACACCATCGAGGAGAAGGTCCTCGCGCTCGCGGCGAAGAAGGCCGAGCTGTTCGCGACGATGATCGACGACGACGCCCTCTTCGCCGAGGACCTCACGGCCGACGACATCCGCTCCCTGTTGGCCTGACGCGGCCGAGGGTCAGCGGGCGAGGGCGTCGATCGCGGTGACCTCATCGGACGACAGCTCGATCCGGGCACCGGCGGCGTTCGACCGGATGCGCTCGGGGTTCGACGACTTCGGGATGACGACGAACCCGTGCGCGACATGCCACGCGACGATGACCTGCGCGCTGTCCGCGTCGTGTGCGGTCGCGATGTCGACGAGCGTCGGGTCCTGCAGATTGCTCGCCTTGAAGGGGCTGTAGCCCTCGAGGACGACCCCGCGGGACGCGAGCCCGTCCGCCACGGCGCGGTCGAACTCGACGGGGCTCCACTTGATCTGGTTCACGGCCGGGGCAGTCCCCGTGGCGGAGGTGATCTCGTCGATCTGCGCGAGGGAGTAGTTGCTCACCCCGACCGCCTTCGTGAGGCCGTCGGACTGCGCCTGGACGACCTGCTCCCACACGTCCGGGCGTGCCCCGCCGTTCGGCGGCCAGTGCACGAGCCAGAGGTCGAGGTGGTCGAGGCCGAGCTGGTCGAGGCTCTCCTCGATGGTCTCCCGCACGCGGTCGGCGTTGTCCGGCGGCAACTTGGTCGTCACGAAGACCTCGTCGCGGTCGAGACCGGACTCGGCGACGGCCTTCCCGACGCCGCGCTGGTTGCGGTACCCGGTGGCGGTGTCGATGTGGCGGTACCCGGCCGCCAGTGCTTCGCCGACGGCGGCGGGCGCCTCGGCGTCAGGGATCTGCCAGGTGCCGAAGCCGAGGAGCGGCATCGACCCACCGGTGACGGACACGGACGGGTTCGCGTAATCGGTCATGCATCCGTGTCTACGCCGTGCCCGCGGAACGGTTCAGAGCGAGGCGGTCCACTCGGCGACGGTGACGACCTCGGCCTGCCGCGGGAAGACCTTCTCGGTGAGGACGCGGTGGACCTCCGCGTCGCCGTCGGCACACGCGTCCGAGAGGACCGTCAGACCGAAGTCGAGGTCGGCCGCCTGGCGCAGCGTCGAGAGGACGACGCCGCTCGTGGCGATCCCGGCGAGCACGAGGTCGCGGACCTCGAGGCCGCGGAGCAGCACCTCGAGGTCCGACCCGGCGAAGGCACTGACGCGGAGCTTCGTCACGACGAGGTCGTCGTCCCCGACCCCGAACGCGCTGTGCACGTCGGTCGATCCCGGAGTCTGGGACCCGATGCGCTCCCGCATCCCGCCGAACATCTTGTTCGTGCGCGCGGCCTCGGGTGCGCCCGGCCGGAACGCCACGCGGACGAAGACCACGGGGATGCCGCGCTCCCGGGCGGCCGAGACCGCTGCCGTCGCCGCAGCCAGGGCCTCGTCCGTGCCGAGTCGTTCGACGATGCTGTTCTGGTAGTCCATGACGAGGAGTGCGGTGCCCACCTCGTGGACGCTACTCCGGCGGGCCGGGCGGCCGACCCTCCGCCGGAGTCCGGGGCGATGTCCGACGTGTCCGGCATCATCGTCGGTGCACCGCACCACCGCACCACCGCACCACCAGGAGCTCCACCCACGCATGACGTCCCGCCGACGCCGCACCCGCACCCGCCTCACGTCCGTCCTCGTCGTCCTCGCACTCGCCGTCGGCGGGTACGCCCTGCACACCGCGGGCATCATCGCGCCCGACGCCGAAGCCGCACCGGCGTCGACCAGCGCGCCCACGGGCACCGACGCCCCCACCATCGAGACGGAACCGGGCGCGCCGGGGACGACCCGCGCCTCCCGAACCGACGCGCCGAGCGCGACGACCGCGACGACCGCGACGAACGCGACGACCGCGACCGACGCCGACACCGACGCCGCAACAGCAGCCACCGCACGGGCGGAACTCGCCGCCCTGCCGGTCAAGGGCAAGGCCCCCGCCACCGGGTACGACCGGGTCGGTGATTTCGGCACCGCGTGGCTCGACGTCGACCGGAACGGCTGCGACACGCGGAACGACGTGCTGGCGCGGGACCTCTCGGCGATCACCCGCCAGGGCCCCTGCCGGGTGCTCACCGGGACGCTCGTGTCGCCGTACACCGGGGCGACGATCGGCTTCGTGCGCGGCGAGACGACCTCCACGCTCGTGCAGATCGACCACGTCGTCGCGCTCGAGAACGCCTGGCGGACCGGGGCCCAGCAGCTCTCGCAGCGTGAGCGGGAGTCGCTCGCCAACGATCCGGCGAACCTGTTCGCAGTGGACCAGCACTCGAACGCGCAGAAGCGTTCCGGCGACGCCGCGACCTGGCTGCCGGCGGACAAGTCGTTCCGGTGCACGTACATCGAGCACCAGGTGGCGGTGAAGACGAAGTACCGACTGTGGGTGGCCCCCGCCGAGCACGACGCAATGGCGCGGATCCTGCGGACCTGCTGAGCACGGCCGCAAGACAACAGGTGTAGCCTATCTCCCGTCGATGCGAATGCATCGTTCGGACTCGCTGCTCCACCGCGGACCCCGAGCCCTTCACCGTCGAAGACCTCAGGAGGCCTCCCCATGACCGCAACCAGCTCCCCCACGACCCGCTTCACCGACCGCGTCGTCCTCATCACCGGCGGCGGCTCGGGCCTCGGCCGTGCGACCGCCGTCCGCCTCGCCGTCGAGGGCGCGAAGCTGTCCCTCGTCGACGTCTCCTCCGAGGGACTCGAGGCTTCGAAGGCCGCCGTGCTCGAGACCGCCCCCGACGCCGAGGTCCTCACCACCGTCGCCGACGTCTCGGACGAGGCCCAGGTCGAGGCGTACGTCACCGCCACCACCGAGCGCTTCGGCCGCATCGACGGCTTCTTCAACAACGCCGGCATCGAGGGCAAGCAGAACCCGACCGAGTCGTTCACCGCCGCCGAGTTCGACAAGGTCGTCTCGATCAACCTGCGCGGCGTGTTCCTCGGCCTCGAGAAGGTCCTGAAGATCATGCGCGAGCAGGGTTCCGGCATGGTCGTCAACACGGCGAGCGTCGGCGGCATCCGCGGCATCGGCAACCAGTCCGGCTACGCCGCCGCCAAGCACGGGGTCGTCGGTCTCACCCGCAACTCCGCCGTCGAGTACGGCCGCTACGGCATCCGCATCAACGCCATCGCCCCCGGCGCCATCTGGACGCCGATGGTCGAGAACTCGATGAAGCAGCTCGACCCGGAGAACCCCCGCAAGGCCGCCGAGGAGTTCATCCAGGTGAACCCCTCCAAGCGCTACGGCGAGGCGCCCGAGATCGCCGCCGTGGTGGCCTTCCTGCTGTCCGACGACGCCTCGTACGTCAACGCCACGGTCGTCCCGATCGACGGCGGGCAGTCCGCCGCGTACTGAGTCACGCAGCCCGGCGCGCGGCCACCTCGACGTGCGCTGGGCATCGGCCTGGAGGCGCGGCGCACCCCCGCCCCGCGTGGCAGGCTGCGGACATGGCTGAGCAACTCACGGTCCCGCAGGCGTTCGCGCTCCTCCAGATCGAGTCCGACGGGCGCAAGTCCACGGACGTGCAGACCCTCGACGCCGGGCTCGCCGGAGCCGTCCTCGCGGACCTCGCCCTGCGCGGCGTCGTCTCGCTGCAGGACGGCTTCGTCACCGTCGTGAACGGTGCGGCCACCGGCGACCCGGTCCTCGACGGCGTCGTCGGCACCATCGCCGCCGCCGACAAGCCCCGCAAGGCGAAGTGGTGGATCACCCGCATCGGCAAGCGACCGCTGCGCGACGACGTGTTCGCCGGGCTCATCGCACGCGGCCTCATCACGCTCGAACAGGGGAAGACGCTCGGCATCTTCCCCACCACGAAGTACCCGGAGCGCGACGGTGGCCCCGAGGCGCTCCTCCGCGCCGGCATCGGCGACGTCCTCGCCGGGCGCGCCGAACCCACGCCGTTCGCCGCCGCCGTCATCGGCCTGCTCGACGCGACCAGCACGCTCCGCAAGCAGTTCGGCAAGGTCGACCGGGCGCTCGTGAAGGAGGTCACCTCGGGCGGCTGGGCCAGCCCCGCGGTCAAGGCCGTGCTCGAGGACATCCAGACGGCGGCGATCATGGCGACGGTGGCGGCGAGCACCGCCGCGACGACGGCGACGATCTCCTCGAGCTGAGCCCGACCGCCGACGTCGGCGCAGCGCGAGCACGTTTCGTTCCGGGCCCGTGACCGTTCCGGTTCGCGATCCCCGGCCTCTGCGAACCAGAACGGTCAGCCAGCGTGCCCGGTCCCCGGTCCCCGGTCGCCGTGCTGCAACGTCGTGACGACGCCGTCGGCCGTGACAGCATGGTCGACGACCCCTGGGAGGGAACCCGCATGAGCACCAACGACCAGACCGGATCAGCCTTCGGCCGTGGCGTCGACAAGACCCCGCCGACCGCCGCCGCCGAACTCCGGCGGCGCATGGCGACCTCGCCGGCCGGCTTCCTCCGCAGCGCCGCCTGGGTGCCGTGGCGACCCGCGGACGCTCCGGACGGCGGAAGCGTCGCGCACGTGGTCATCCGGGAGAAGCCGTTCGTCCCCGTGTTCACCGACCCCGCCGAACTGGCCGCCGGTCTGCCCGACACCGAGGGCCGCCCGGTGTCGATGTCCGAGCTCGTCACGGCGCTGCCGGAGGAGTTCGGCATCGTGGTCGACCCCACGAGTGCCGCCGAGGCGAACTTCCTGCACGCCGACGTCCTCGCGGGCATGCGCGCGCAGATGCAGAGCGGTGTCCACCTCGACGGGGACCCCGACCAGGGCTGACCCCGTCGCCTAGCGGCTGCTCGGACCGGGCTCGACGAGCTCGATGAACCGGGACAGCAGCGACAGCCCGGCGATCGAGGGCGGCAAGCCCGTCGCCAGCGCCGGCGAGTACACGAGGTACGCCGCCCACTTCGCCCGGGACAGCGCCACGTTCAACCGGTTCGGCATGAGCAGGAAGTCGAGCCCGCGCGGGATGTCGGCAGCGCTCGACGCCGCGAGCGACACGATCGACACGACGGCCTCGCGCCCCTGGAACAGGTCCACGGTGCCGACCTGCGTCCCCCGAAGTCCTGCACGGTCGAGGGCGTCACGGATCACCGCGCCCTGGGCGTTGTACGGCGCGACGACGATCACGTCCTCGTCCGTCAGCACGCGTTCGGTGTCACCGTCGAACCAGCGCCGACCGACGACGTCCTGCGCGAGGGCGACGACCCGAGCCGCTTCCTCCACCGAGGACGTGGTGTTGCCGGCGTGCACGATCGACTCCGGGTGGACGCCCGCGTCGATGCCGTCGAGGTGTCGCCCGGACACCATCGACGCGAGGTGCCCGTCGTACGACAGTGCCGACACCGACGCCGTGAGTGCCGGCTCCATCCGCCGGGTCCGCGCCAGGAAGTACCCGAACGCGTCCGGCAGCACGTGCTGGCCGTCGGCGAGCCAGCCGAGGGCCGACTCGTCGACGGGCTCCGGGTGGGACCCCTGCGACACCTGCGGCAGCTGCTGCGGGTCCCCGAGGAGGAGCAGACGCGTCGCCGCGATCGAGGACGCGATCGTCGGCGCGAGGGAGAACTGCCCGGCCTCGTCCACCACGAGCAGGTCGAGGGAGCGGCGGGGGATCGTGCCCTCGTTCGCGAAGGTCCACGCGGTCCCGCCGACGACCCCGCCCCTGCCGGTCTCGGCGCAGGACGACAGGAACGCGGCCACGGCGGCGTTGTTCTTCACGGGCGTCCACGGTGCCGACTCGACGTCGTCCGGGTCCGCTCCCGCCCGGGGCACCTTCACCACGCGGTCGGCGGGCACCCCGGCCTGCACGACCGACGCCAGGAAGTTCTCCGAGGTCGCGTGCGACTGCCCGACGACCCCGACGCGCCAGCCGTACTCGCGCACGAGCCGCGCGACGACGTTCGACCCGACGTACGTCTTGCCCGTCCCCGGAGGGCCCTGGATCGCCAGGTACGACCGGTCGAGGCCGAGCAGCGTCGCGACCACGGCCGACACCGTGTCGTCCCCCTGCACGGGGACGATCGGCCCCCGCGGCGGGACCCGGCGGAGCAGGTCGAGCGCCGGATCGGGCAGCATGGCGGGCAGGGCGTCGAGGACTGCTTGTCCCCACTCCGCGATCGCCTCGGGCTGGGGCTTCGCCCGCGGTGGTGCTGCCGGCGCGAGGGCGACCGGGAAGTCCTCGTGCGGCGAGCCGCCGACCGGCAGGCTCTCCTTCACGAGCACCTCGAAGCCGTCACCGTCCTCGAACGCGTCCAGCACGACCGCGCGAGCCGACGCGCCCTTCGAACCCGGCGCCGGAGCGGCGATCGACGGCGGGAGCGGGTCGTCGTAGACGAGGTGGGGCGTGCCTCCTGGACGGAGCCGCGAACCGGGCGCGAGCGTCCCCGACAACCGGATCTCTCGGGACTGCGACCGGGCACGCGGCAGCGTGTCCCAGTCGCGCTCGACCGACGCCCGCTCGACGACCAGCACGTCGCGGGTGTCCGCCCACTCGTCCACCGGGTTCCGCAAGCGGTCGAAGTGGTCCTGCCAGAAGGTCTTCGCCTCGCGCCGGTGGTAGTCGATCGCGGCTGCGGCGAGCGCCAACGCCGTCTGGTCGGGCGTCCGGTCGAGGGCGTCGACCCCGTCGAGCTGCGCGGCGAGCGCCGTGTACACGGGGTTCGGTTCGCGGTCGACCGGGATCGGCGGGAGCAGTTCGTCCGGCTCGGCAGCGACGGGCGCGGACGAGGACGCGCGCGCTGTCGCTCGGAGCGACAGGAGCCAGTCGCGGAGCCGGAGGGTCGACCGGCAGTCGTAGGCGTTGTAGTCGGCGACCTCGTCGAGCATGTGCTGCCCGGCGACGGCGTCTCCGTTCCGGAGCTCCTCGATCGCGTCGACGTACGCCGTGATGCTGTCCGCCGCGTTCGTGACGTCGCTCTCGCGGAGATCGTCCCCCATGTAGAGCGGCTCGAGCTTCTTGATGGAGTAGCTGCGGCTGCCGACCACGAGCGCCTTGCGCACGATCGGGTACAGGTCGACGAGGACCCCGGCGCGGAGCAGGTCGTCGACGGCTTCTTCCCCGACGCCGTGCCGGGCGGCGAGGGACAGCAGGTGCGTCCGCTCGTACGCCGCGTAGTGGTAGATGTGCATCCCCGGGTGCTGCTGCCGCCGAACCTCGACGAAGGCGAGGAAGTCCAGCAGCGCCTGGCGCTCGTCGCGGATCGTGTGCGCCCAGAACGCCGTGAAGCGCGCCTCGGGGTCGACGAGCCCGAACAGGTAGTCGAGTCCCCAGTGGACGCCGTCCTCGGTGTGGAGCGGGTCCCCCTCGAAGTCGAAGAACACGTCGCCCGGGTCCGGCGTCGGGATCGCGTCGAGCGCTCGGGCGTCGAGCACCTCGAAGAGTGGCTTGGTCGGCCCGGTCGCCTGGGCACCGTCGGCTGCGGTCCGCGCGTGCTCGGTGTCGACCTGGAGGCGCGCCTGACGCACCAGCCGCGCTTGCGTCCCGCGCGGGAGACCGGGCACGGCCGTGGTCCGGTCAGCCAGCTCGTCGATCGTCCGCACCCCTTGCCGGATGAGCTTCGTCCGCTGGTCGAGTCGCATGCCCGCGACGAGGACCAGGTCACGATGCTCGGCGACCTGTGTCGTGCACACGTCGCACCGGCCGCACGACGAGTACCGCGGGTCGGCCCACTGCAGCGGCTCGGTCTCGGCCAGGCGCTCAGCGATCACCCGCTGCAGCTCGGCGCGCTGCGTCCGGTACACCGGTGCGATGTCGGCGAGGTCGTGCGTGGTGGTCGTCCGGTCGCCGAGCACGAGGTGGACCTGCTCGCCCGTGGGGATGCCGTGCGCCTGCATCTGCTCGGCGTACGCGGCCAGCTGCAGCAGGGCGCTGATCTTGGCGTGGCGGGCGAGCTTGGTATCGTACACCTCGTACTGGCCGCGGTCGTTCCGCATGATGAAGTCCGCGAAGCCGATGAAGCCCGGCGCCTCTGCCGCCGGCGGCGCGAAGAAGGTCGGTTGGTAGAGGACGTCCGCGCCGGTGCGCATCGCGTCCAGCGCGGCCGCCGCTGCCGACGGGTACTCGGCCGGCGCCGGTCGGTCGAACTCGACGACGTCCCGCGTGTCCTTCAGGATGGCGAGGTAGTCGAGCTCGTGCTGGTCCCCCATGCGTGCGGTGCGCTCGAGCATGTCGTCGTGCGACTCGGGCAGCGGCTCGCCCCGGCCGAGTTTCACGTCCATGCGCCGGAGGAACGCCCACTCGCAGGCCGCCCACGTCGAGAGGTCGCTCGGGCTCAGCAGGACCTGCCCGTCGCCGCCGATCTGCATGCGTCTCCCCCGTCTCCTCGGTGCCCTGCGAGCCTAGGCCCGCCCGCCGACACCACCATGCAGAAGTGAAATATGCATTGCGACATTCTGGTACTGCAGTCCATAGTTCTGTTGGATCCGCGACCGTCGCGGCTCCGTCGAAGAAGGGGAACCACATGACACGTCTGCGGCACACGGCGTGGTGCGCGAAGTGACGAGCCTCACTCCCACGCAGATCGATCAGGCCATCACCGAAGCGCGCGCGGTGGGCGCAGTCACGAGCACGGTGGCGACACCGGACGGCTCGGTGACGACGATCGACCTCGGGGACGGGTTCGTCTTCGACCTCGTGACGGCGCCGACGACGCAGCGGATCGGTGCCGGCAGGGACTCCAAGGGAACCTTCGTGAGCTTCAACGCCACCGACCAGAACATGATCATCAGCGGCTCCGCGTTCGCACTCGGCGCGGCGGTCTGCGCCGTGAGCGGCGGGACGTTCTGCGTCGTCGTCGGGGCGATCCTGACGGCTGTCACGGTCGCGATCACGGGCAGCGGCGCGATCCGCTGCGGGACGAAGCAGCTGCGCGTCTACCCGTTCGCTGGCGGCAAGGTCAAGCCGCGATGCGCCTGAGGCGTGCGAGCGCCGTGCGCCGATTCGTCACCAGCCTGCCGTTCGCGCTGATCACCAGCGTGGGCCTGGTCGTCCTCGGTTCGGTGTCGGCGACGTGGCCCGCGACCGCCGACCATTGGTACGGACCAGCACTGGCTGCGATCGCGTTGTTCCTCGCAATGGTCTCCACCGGCAGCGCGATCCGCCGCCGGAGGAACCGTCGGCCCTGAGCGACGGCACGCACAGCCCGTCGCCCGCACCGACGCCGGCGCGGGCGACGGCTGACGATCAGATCGTCAGACAGCGGCCACGCGGACGAAGCGCGGCCCCTCGTAGCCGTCCCGGGACACCCACGCCGTGAAGTCCGCGAGCGACCGCACCCAGTGCCCCCGCTCCCCGTAGAGCGCCTGGTAGACGACCACCGGCTCCCCGGTCTCGACGTCCCGCGCCACGAGGACCACCTCGTACTCGCCGCCCTTGAAGTGCCGGTACCGTCCAGGCGTCACGTCGTCGACCATGCTCCCGATGCTAGGGCCGTCGCGGTCCCTAGACTCGGCTCCATGACCGAGCCGGCACGCACCGAACGTGGTCTCGACCGCCTCGTGAACTTCTCCGACGCGACCGTCGCCATCGCGATCACGATCCTGATCCTCCCGCTCGTCGACCTGGCCGGCGAACTCAGCGGGGGTCGGGGTGCCGGAGACCTGCTGCAGGAGCACTGGCCTGCGCTCCTCGAGTTCTTCATCACCTTCTGGGTCATCGCCCGCTTCTGGACGCTGCACCACCAGGTGTTCGAGCACGTCCGCTCGTACAACATCCGCGTGATGCAGCTCAACTTCGTGTGGCTCGTGAGCATCGCGTTCCTGCCCTTCGCCGCCAACCTGCTCAACACCGAGGTCGAGGGCGACCGGGTCGCACACGCCCTCTACCTGGGCAGCATGGTCGTGACGAGCCTCACGCTGACCGCGATCGAGTGGGAGCTCCGCCGCTCCCCGGAGCTGCTGTCCTCGCCGCTCGGTGACTGGCGGAAGGGTCCGATCGCCGCCGTGCTGCTCGCCCTCGCGCTCGTCCTCTCGATGATCTTCCCGTCGGTCGGCCTGTACTGGGTGCTCCTCCTGGTCCTGCAGGGCACGCTTGGCCGACTGCTGCCGAAGCCCCGCACCTGACCCGACCGGTTCGGACGCCGCGGCCCACCTGCCGCAGCTCGTCACACGCGGTCATGTCGATGCTCCCGAGCACCCGAGGACCTACCGTCTCGACATGACCGTCGCCGCAGCAGTCGCCGTCCTCGTGGGAGTCCTCGCACTCGCCACGGCCCTCGGCCTCCTCCTGCGCGCCCGGACCGGCCGGGCCCGCCCCACGCGGACGAACGACACCCGCACCACCACTGCCGATCCGACGACCGCCGACCTCGCCCCAGCCGAGGCCTTCGGCACCGAGGCCACCCTCGTCCAGTTCTCCACGCCCACCTGCGCCCGCTGCCCGGCCACCCGTCGCCAGCTCGACGCCCTCGCCGCCGAGCACCCCGGCGTCACCCGTCTCGAGATCGACCTCGCGGAACGCCCCGAGCTCGCCCGACGCTTCGCCGTCATGCAGACCCCCACGGTCCTGCTCCTCGACCGAGGCCGCGCGGTGCACACCCGGTTCGGCGGCCCGCCACGACCCGCAGACCTCACCGCCGCGCTCGACACCGCCCTAGCAGCACCAGCAACGACCCCCGGAGACGAGTCCCCATGACCGCCACGAACGACCCCGCCCGCGGCATCGACCCCCGTTCCCCGAGGTTCGGCGCCGCCATCACGACCGTCCTCCTCGCGGCGACGATCGTCCTCTCCCTGATCCCCGCGACGTGGCCGATCGGCATCGCACTGCTCGCCGTCATCGTCGTGCTCTTCGCCATCGGCGGCATCGCCGGCATCCGCCGCCACCCCTACGGCGCGCTGTTCCGTCGGCTCGTCCGCCCGAGGCTCGGCCCGCCCGCCGAACTCGAGGCCCCGGAACCCCCGACCTTCGCCCAGCAGGTCGGCCTCGTCATCACGGCCCTCGCCCTCGTGCTCGCGCTCGTCGGCGTCCCGTACGCTGCCCCCGTCGGTGCGGCGATCGCGCTCGTCGCCGCGTTCCTCAACGCCGTCTTCGACGTCTGCATCGGCTGCCTCCTCTACGTGTGGCTGGTCCGCGCAGGCGTCTTCCGCCGGCGGTCCGCGGTCTGACCGCGGGCCTGGAGGCGCGACCCACCCCCGCGACGCAGGCCGCGTCGTCGAGGTGATCCGCGCCTCCTGGCATCCGTGCCCCGTCTCGTAGGCTGATCGCATGGGGGACCACAGCACACCACTGCTCAAGAAGGTCGCGACCTACCTCGCCGACCACGAGAACTCCGGCGCGGCCGACATCATCCCCGGCTACGCGCCCCCGGCCAGCTCCCGCCCGAGCCGCCGGATCGAGGTCGGCGGACGCCTCACCCTCACGCCCGCGGTCATCTGGTTCACCGCCCACCCGCTCAACTTCGCCCGCTCCGACTTCGGGATCCCCGTCGAGGAGATCGCCCGACTCGACGACGTGTCGAGCGGCCTGCGGAAGAAGGTCCGGATCACCCTTCGGAGCGGGATCGAGCCGACCTTCCTGATGTGGGGCATCCCCCGGTTCATCGAGGCGGTCGAGCAGGCGCGCAGCGCGCTCTGAACGGACGGACTGGAGGCGCGGTTCGCCTCCGCCCCACAGGTGGCGGCGGAGGATCCCCCCACGACATCCTCCGCCGCCACGACCCGAGAGCGCGACGGCTCAGTGCGTCGCGAGCGCCTGCTCGCTCAGCGCGACCAGGTCGTCCGCGCGGAGACTCGGCCACCCGTGCAGGAGCTCGCGCCATTCGGCCGGCAGCGCGCCCGCGCCGTACAGCGCACCCGCGAGGCCACCGGCGATCGCAGCCACCGTGTCGGTGTCGTTCCCGGTCCGGACCGCGCGGACGAGGGCGTCCTCGAGCGACGAACTCCGCTTGACCGCCGAGTACGCGGCCTGCATCGCGGACACGACCCACCCGTTCGAGTCCGTGAAGTCGACCGGCTCGGAGTGCTCCGCCGTGACGAGCCGGTCCACCCACAGCCGACGCTTCTCGAGGTCGAGCAGGTCGAGGCCCCGCAGCACGTCGAGCTCGCCGGTGAGCACCGCGTGCCGGATCGCCACGCACCAGAGCACGCACGCGTCCCCGGCGTCCGACTCGTAGTGCGTGAGGTCGCTGATCGCCCGGGCGGCCTCGGCGAGCCGGAGTGCCTCGTCGGCCGCACCGGTCAGGTACCCGAGCACGAGCGGTGCCGTCCGCATGAGCGATCCGTTGCCGGCCGACTGCCCCTTGTACTCGTGCTCCTGCCGGGCCGCAGCGCGTGCGTGGGAGGCGACCCGCGCCTCCAGACCCGTGAGGACGTTGCGCGTCTGGATGCCGACGTCGGGCGCGGTGACCGCCCACGCTGCCCAGGCCGCGACGAGGCCGTCGAGCGCTTCCTCGGATGCCGGGTCGCCGCCGCGCGCGAGCGTGCGGAGGATCGGGACGGCCATGCTCGTGTCGTCCGTCCACTCCCCCGGAGCCCATCCGAACGAGCCGCCGCCGGCCATCCGGATCGGGGTGGGTTCGGGGACGGCGGGGCGGAACTCGTAGCCGGCGCCGAGCGCGTCGCCCGCGGCGGAGCCGATGACTGCGCCGATCGCCCGGTCGGTCTGTTCGGTGGTCAGCATGGCCGCCTCCTCAGGTTTGCGCGGAATTGCGTAAACCTGAGTCTGCACGATCGTCACAGTTTGCGCAAGTGTGCGTAAACTCGCTGCCATGGCGAACCAGTACCGCGACGCGAGCGGCAAGCGGCTGACCGACTACCCGCGGCCATCCGTCGCCGTCGACACCGCTGTGCTGACAGTGGGGACCGGGGGCGACCTCTCCGTCCTGCAGGTGTGCGACGCGACCGACGGCGACTGGCGACTGCCGGGGACGTTCGTGCACGAGGGCGAGCGGCTGGCCTCGGCGGTCCTGCGCTCGCTGTCGGACAAGGCCGGCGTGACGGGGCTGGCGCCGACGCAGCTGCACGTGTTCGATGACCCCGCACGGGACGACCGGGGGTGGGTGCTGTCGGTGGCGCACCTCGACGTGGTGCCCTTCGCCGCACTGTCGTCGTCGCTGAGCCCGTCACAGGCGCGGCTGATCCCGGTCGAGACCGCGACGGGGATGGTGCACGGGCACGACGACATCGTGGCGTTCGCGGTGGCCTCCTTGCGGGCGTCGTACGCTGCGGCACCCGATCCGCGAGGCCTCCTGGCCGAGCCGTTCACGATGTCGGAGCTGCGGCACGTGCACGAGGCCGTCCGCGGCGAGCGGCTCCTGCCCGACTCGTTCCGCCGGGCGATGCTGCCGCTGCTCGTCGACACGGGGTCGCGCGCTGCCGCGGGCCCGGGCAAGCCGGCGACCCGCTACCGGCGCGCCTGAGGCCGCCTGCTTGGTGAGCAGAAACAGTTGGGTCCGAGGCGCCGACCCGACACTTTCTGCTCACGGAACGCGCCGACGAAACACGAAAGTAACTTGCAGCACTGGCGAGTGTCGGTGCAATGCGCTTTCATGGAGCGCATGACGATCGCTGACCGTACCGACCGCGCCGACGCGTTCGCCCTCGTCCGGACCCAGTCCGGCGCGATGCCGACGAGCATGCGCGCGATCGCCGACGCCGTCCTCGACGACCCCGGCACCGCGGCCACCACGAGCGCCGCTGAACTCGCCGACCGCGCCGGGGTGTCCCCCGCGACCGTCTCCCGCTTCGCCCAGCACCTCGGGTTCGCGAACTTCGCCGCACTCCAGCGCAGCATGACCCGGGCTGTCGAGCGGGGCATCCACGAGCGGCGCGAGACCGAGATCCACGCGGGCGTCAGCGTCGACGACGACGTCACCACCGTGATCGCGAAGGTCACCGAGGACGTCCGCGCCGTGATGAGCGACACCCGCGCCACGCTCGACCCGTTCGCCCTCGAAGCCGCAGCGGTCCGCATCAGCGAGGCCCGGCGGGTCGTCCTGTACGGCGTCGGCGCGAGCGGCATCGTCGCCCGCGACCTCCACCTCAAGCTCGAACGCATCGGCATCGCGAGCTCGATCGCGGACGACCCGCACAACGCTCTGACCCTCGCGAGCGTCCTCGGCCCGAAGGACGTCCTCGTCATCACGAGCCACTCCGGCACCACGGTCGAGGCGCTCGAGGTCGCCGCCGTCGCGCGCGGGAGCGGCGCCACCGTCGTCGCGATCACCGGCCACGCCACCTCGCCGCTGACCCACCACACCGACCACGTCCTGCTGGGCGTCGCCGGTGCCGAGAGCGACCTCCGCCCCGCCGCGATGGGCAGCCGGATGAGCCAGCTCGCCATCGTCGATGCCCTGTTCATCGTCGTCGCCCAGCGCACCGACGAACGCTCCCGCCCGCTCCTCGCACGCAGCCGCCACGCGGTCCGCACGCACCACCGTTCCTGAATCGAGCACCATGCACCACCACGACGACCTCCGCGAGGAGCTGCAGCACCTCGCGACCGAGGCCACCGACTCGTCCCTCGACGACATCGACCTCGTCTCCACCCTCGAGGCTGCCCAGCGCATGAACGCGCTCGACCGCAGCGTGCCCGCGGCACTCGAGCCGTGCCTCCCGGCCATCGCCCTCGCCGCCGACTCGATCGCCGCAGCGTTCTCGCGCGGCGGCCGCCTGATCTACGTCGGTGCCGGCACGCCGGGCCGGCTCGGCGTCCTCGACGCCAGCGAGTGCCCACCCACCTTCGGCACCGACCCCGCGCAGGTCGTCGGCGTCATCGCCGGCGGTTCCGTCGCCCTCACCACCGCCGTCGAAGGCGCCGAGGACGACGAAGCAGCCGCCGTCCGCGACCTCGACGCGCTCGGCCTGACGGCCGACGACGTGGTCGTCGGGATCAGCGCGTCCGGCAGGACGCCCTACGTCATCGCGGCCATCCTGGAGGCGCGGCGCAGGTCCGCCCTGTCCGTCTCCGTCGCGTGCAACCCCGACTCGGCCGCGGGGCGGGAAGCCGACATCGCCATCGACGTGGTCGTCGGTCCCGAGTTCATCGCCGGGTCGACCCGCCTGAAGGCGGGGACCGCGCAGAAGCTCGTCCTCAACATGCTCACCACGCTGGCGATGGTGCGCAGCAACAAGACGTACGGCAACCGGATGGTCGACGTGCGTGCGACGAACGAGAAGCTCGTCGCGCGGTCGTTCTCGCTCGTGCAGGACGTGACCGGGGCCGCTCCGGCCGATGTCGCCGCAGCGCTCGATGCTGCTGACGGCGAGGTCAAGACGGCCATCGCGATGATCCTCACCGGGTCGTCGGAGTCCGTCGTCCGTTCTCGGCTCGCTGCTGCTGACGGTTCCTTGCGCGCCGTTCTTTCCTGATTTCTCTCGTTCGTCCTTCCTTCCCCCGAGGAGCACCATCAATGACCGATGCACAGCAACTCGCACAACAGATCCTCGACACCGTCGGTGGGTCCTCGAACATCGCCGACGTCGAGAACTGCATGACCCGGCTGCGGGTCGAGGTGGCTTCTCCTTCGTCTGTTGATCTGCCCGCTCTCCAGGCCACCGAGGGCGTCATGGCAGCGATCGCCGCCGGGTCGAACCTGCAGATCGTGCTCGGGCCGGGGTTGGTGGACCGGGTGGCTGTTTCGCTCGAGTCGTTGCGTGCTGCTCCTGTTCCGGATGCGTCCTCGGCTTCGGTGTCGCCCGAGGAGCTGGCGGCACGGGGCGCGTCGATCAAGGCATCCGCCCGTGCCCGTTCCGACGGCCGCACCATGCGTGCCATCCGTCGCATCTCGGCCATCTTCATCCCACTCATCCCCGCGCTGATCGCCTGCGGGCTCATCGCCGGGATCAACGGCATCCTGACGAACCTCGGGTGGCTGCCCGGGGTGACGCCGTTCCTCGGCGTGCTGTCCTCCGGGTTCCTGTCCCTGCTCGCCGTGTTCGTCGGGATGAACGCCGCGAAGGAGTTCGGCGGGACGCCCATCCTCGGCGGTGCCGTCGGCGGCATCATCGTCGCGGCCGGGGTCGCGAACGTCACCGTGTTCGGCGAGACCCTGGCGCCCGGGCAGGGCGGTGTGCTCGGAGCACTGGCCGGCGGCATCCTGGCCGCCTACGTCGAGCGCTTCATGCGAAAGGTCACGCCCGACGTCATCGCGCTCATCGTCGTGCCGACCGTGACCGTGCTCGTCGCCGGCTCCGTGACGCTCGGCATCCTGATGTCCGTCGCCGGCGTCGTCTCGGTCGCCATCGGTACGGCTGCCGCGTGGCTGCTCGCGAACGGCGGGGCCTTCGCCGGGTTCATCCTCGGCGGGCTCTTCCTGCCGCTCGTCATGACCGGGATGCACCAGGGGCTCATCCCGATCCACGCCACGCTCATCGAGCAGACCGGGTGGACCGTGCTCCTCCCCGTGCTCGCGATGGGTGGTGCCGGGCAGATCGGCGCGTGCATCGCGCTGTGGGTGCGGTTCCGGTCGAACGCCTCACTCGTGCGGACGATCCGTGGGGCGCTGCCGGCTGGGTTCCTCGGGGTCGGCGAGCCGCTGATCTACGGTGTGACGCTCCCCCTCGGGCGGCCGTTCATCACCGCGTGCATCGGTGGGGCGTTCGGTGGCGGGGTCGTCGGGCTGTTCGACCAGCTCGGGCACTCCGTGGGGGCGATCGCCATCGGGGCGTCGGACCTGTCGCTCATCCCACTGTTGAACGGGTCGTCCGGCTACGGCTGGGCGTTGCTCGGGTACGGCTCGGGGCTCGTGGTGGCGTACGTCGTGGGGTTCGTGGCGACGATGGTGTTCGGAGTGTCCGCGTCGGTGCGGGCCGACCTCGAGGCGCAGTCGGCCTCCGCACCCGGCGACCCTGTCGCTCCGGACGCATCGCTCGACGTGCACGTCACGCCAGCTGACTCTGTGGGAGCTGCGCGTTGATGCGGTTGGGCGCGATCGCGTAGCTGGCGCACGGTCCGCTGGTTGGTCCGACCTCGAGGCCGCCGCGGTCGCGGGTGCGACGCTCGCGTTCACCTCGTTGCACATCCCGGAGGACTCGCGTTCGGGCGCCCCACCCGCTGCGACCGCGACCGTATCGGCTGCTACGTCCTCGGGGCTGTCCGTCGTCGCCGACGTCTCCGCCAACACCGCTCGGTTGCTCGGTGTTTCGCCGTGCGACTTCCTGCGGTCGATCGGAGTGGCTCGGGCGCGAATCGACTCCGGGTTCTCGGTCCCTGAGATCCTCTCGATCGCTGCCGTCCTGCCGATCACCCTCAACGCGAGCACGCTGCGTGCCGCCGACCTTGCGCCGTTCGCTGACCTGGACGTCGAGCTGATCCACAACTTCCGCCCACGGGAGTGGCCCGGACTGGCGTTGTTCTCGGTGGCGTCGTCCGTCGCTGTCGCCCGGTCCTTCGGCTGGCGCATCGGGGTGTTCATCGCCGGGGATTCCGTGCGGCGTGGGCCGCTCGGCGAGGGCCTAGGTGAAACAGAACGGCGGGTACGAGCGCTGGGAGATCTTCCGATGGTGGCGGTGACCCAGGAAGCAAGCCGTTCGCTGGATCCGTGGACGTGACATCGGTATGCGGAATCCGCATCAGGGTCCTCGCTGATCGCCTCCCGCAGCTGGTCAACTAACCCCTCGCGCGTTCGAGGGGAGCCGGGCGGAGTCTCGGGGCAGCGTCACCTCGGGCTCGTTGGCACACCGAGCATCCACGGCCGGCCGGCCGGACTCGTTGATGATGATCCGTCGGCAGCCGTCATGCGGGGCTGCGAACACGGTCGAGACCGCTTCCCACTCGCCCGTGACGCGAGCGAGGAACTGGTCATCGAAGGCTAACGCGATCGCCGCGTGGCAGCCATAGCAGCGGCCGGTGCGCCGCCAGGTACAGCAGGCGGCACTCATTCGTGCAGTACTTCCGATTCCGCAGGTGCGTCGGGTACTCGTCGCCGCAGCCACCGCAACGAAACGCAGCGAGCGGTCGGTCGGCCGCGAGATGGCGAGGCTTCGGGCTCCGATCGTGATCTGACTCCCCTCGAAAGTAGCGCCACCCAATCGCACCGTGAAGCCCTCGAACGAGCGGCGGTGGATGCTCGGCGTTGGCGGGCTGTTCGCGTTCGTCGCTAACGCCAAACTTCACTATTTAACCTCGTAGTTCAGCAACGCCACCGGCCATCCGGTGCTCGCGCAGCTATCGAAACTCGGGGAGGCGTTCCCCGGGGGGGGGGGGGGCTCAATCCGGCAAGCATCCTGGGGTTCATGACAACTCCGCACAGCAGCACTCGCGTCAGTGGTTGCCCAGTCTCGCTGACCGAGTGGCTCGCAGCCGGCCAGGACGCGCAGCCCCTCGTGGACATCCTGCTGAGCTATCTCCTGTGACTGTCGACTCCATCAAGCATTCGGCCCAACTCTGACGGGTGCACTCACTTCGGCCGCATCGAAGTCGCGGATTATGTGACCTGCGTCACCACACGCGGACGTCGCAAGCTAGGTACGTCGATCTTTGCTGGACGGCGGGCGTACGTCGAGGCGTATCCGGACGGTTCTTTGCAGGACGGCGCCTCGGCAATGGTGGAGCACGACGTGGTCGGCCAGGGGAGCATGACTGCCACCAGGTCGCTCCGGGGCTCGAGCCACCGGCCTGACCTAGCGCCACCAAATGGCGCCAGGCTTCAAGCCCCGGCCTCACCCAGCACCACCAAATGGCCTCAGCCTGGAGTTCGCGCTCGCGCAACGGCGCTGCACAGCGTCGGTCGCTCAGACGTTCGGGAAGACCGAGGCAGCAAAAGCCTCGCGCACCCAGATCCAGGCGCCACCTATTGCCCCCACCTCATCCAGTGATGTGTCGACTCAAACGAGTCCCGCCGCATAAGGCGCTCACCCAACTGCGCGGAGGGCTGCCCGCACCTCTTGCAAGGTCCTCAGCCGTGCCGCACCAGCCACCTCGTCCGCGACGCTCACAAAGCCGCACTGACGCCGGTCCCTCAGCGGCCAGCCGGACGCACCTCGGCGCGGCCGTCTGTTCTGCTTCGGGCCGATATATGTCAGGACGCACGCGGCTTCATTCCTACTGCTCGTCCCCTACATGGACATCGAGGACAAGCCCGAGGGCTTCCGCAAGAGAGCGAAGCGTCTGAGTAGAAGAGGCTTCGCCGAGTTCGACTCGCGAGATCGTGGGTCGCGACAAGCCTGATTCCTTGGCTAAATCGGTCTGTGACCAGCCACGCTCGAGCCGAGTGGACTGAATCACCTTGCCGAATCCCTGAGCCTCCCCGGGTGGCCTACTCATCGGCTCTCCTCTAACGACGCTAGAGCCCCGAGCGCTCGCTCACGGTCCACCATGACCTCGCGCATCATTGCATCCATGTACTCCCAGTCAGGGTCGCCTGTTGAAGTGACAGGGAGCGGGATCGAGATACGGTCTCGCACATCGGAAACCTTCACCTTCATTGTGTAGGTGAACTCTCGCATTGCAGCTTCGATGACCGCAGACATAAATAGGCCGACACCTTCGCTACCCAGTCTAGTGACGCCCTTTGGAAGGAGACCCATGACTGTCTCCCCGATGAACACCGGTTCGCGATGATAGAACGTAGAGCCGACGCTGCCTGAGTAAGCGATCGTGAGAACATCCGCGTGCGTCGTATAGTCTGACCAGTCTGGGAAGCTAACCATATCGGAGATGCCGTTACCGGCGGCTGACGTACTCACAAGAGGTATTTTTCCTGGCACCCGCCACGACAACGGATACTTGCGCCCATTCACTACCTCGAATAGTTCACCGACCTTGAACTCACGCCAGGCGGTTGTATCGAGCACACCGACGCGGGCATCGCCTATCGCTGCCAATTCTTCAAACACTTGCTCCCGCTCGCCCATTACCCTGAGCATGGTTGACTCCATGTGCGCCCAGTCTGGGGTACCGTCTGTCGCGATCGGGAGCCTAATTGGGGTCGTCTTCATAATTTCCATACCCCACTTCTCACCGTAATCGAAGCGCGAACCGGCCTGTTGTATCACCGGGATTAGAAACATGGCGCGCGCTTCGTTGAGCGAGAATCGGGGGTACAGCACGTTCACGGCATCCGTAGCCCAGAAAGGCTGCGCCTGATAAAATGTAGTGCCTACGGGTCCGTCATAGCAGACGGTCAATAAGTTTCCCGGGTGTAGCTTATCCTCATTTCCGATCAACGCGGTTATGCCATTGTTAAACCGCGACGCCCCGACATGCCTGATCGAGCCGTCGTGCATGTCCGCCTTCGTTAGACGGGAACCTTTCACCACATCAAAAAGGTCTTTGATAAGGAATTCGCCCCATTCCGAGGTGTCAAGTTCCCTCACCGTTCCACCGCCAGTGTGATGGTGGTGTCCGATTTTTGAACATCGGCCGAATAGAGAGCCGCTTGTCCGAGGCGCTCGCGCAGAGCCCTCGCGTCGATTCCACGACGGAACAACGCGTACTCCATGGCGGCGCGTGCGAGATCTTCATGCGTCAGCGTGAATGGCTTGCTAGGTGCCTGCCAACTAAGATTCTGCGCCGGATCCAGCCACTGACCGGTCCCGTACTGACTGTCATCGTTGCGCTCAACCGCGTCAATCCAATAATCCTCGATGGCGGGCCATTTGTTGCGAATGTCATGACGACCCTGGTTCTTGACGGTGACCAGACCATCTTCCTCAATGTTTACCGTGAAGAACTTCTTTCCATCTTGCGCCCTACCCGCCTCAAAGATGAAAATGCTTGTAGTCACGCCGACCCCAAAGAAGAGGTTCTCAGGGAGCTTGACGACTTTGAGCAAGCGATGATGGCGTAAAAGGCGCGACATCTGACCCTTGCTTGTCTTCTCGAGCTTCTTGTCGGGCAGAATGAATCCGCAAAGAGTGCCGCGGTCGACGTGATCGAGGACGTTTTCGACAATCTTCATGCACCCGAACTTATTTTCGTATGGCGGGTTCATGAGTACCTTTGTGGCGCCGGTCCGTTCAATCCAGGCTCCGGCGGACTCTGTGCGCGCATCCATGTGAGCGAGGTTGGTTTTGCCATCCTTGTGGATGAGCATATTTGCACAGCCGAGCGCATAAATTTCGCGGTCAAATTCGATGCCATAGAGCTGCCTGGCCTTGACTTGTCTAGCCTTGGTCGTGTTCACCCCACCGGCCTCGCGAATCATGTTGCTCATAGATTTGACAAGGAAGGAACCGGAACCGGCGCACGCATCAAGCACACGGTCGTCCTTATTGACACCAAGAAGGCGGTACATGAAGCCCGTGATGTGGTCCGGAGTAAAGATTTGACCCGACTCACTTTTTTTCTTGTACCGATTGAACTCGTTGAAGAAGATTGCCATCACGTCTTCACCATTCCAGGCGTTGGAATTGATAAGCCCAGAGATTTCCGTGACCCAGTCGATAAACTCGCCGATTAGGTTAGTGAGTCGAGTGACAGCCCGAGGGTCGTCCTCGTCTGTTGAGACATTCATCTTAATGTCCGAGTACACTTCGGATAGGAGAGCCAGTTTTGCGTTCTGCTGAACGTCGGACCTGATCGCCTTGTTTAGAGCATTAAGGATACCGCTGTGAAATGCGTTATAATCCATGCCGCGAACAAGAATGGCGTCGTAGCGCCGGGCAACGAGTGCACACGCGGTGAAAATCATTCGGTGGTACAGGTTCTTGATTCCGAAATCACTGTGCAGCGAGTTATTGATGCGCTGTGTGAGTTCGTAGATGCGAGCCTTATCAACCGGGCGATCCGTCAGCTTCGAGAAGTAAAATTCCTTGGCCTGGAGTTCGTCTGGCACGTCCAGAGACTTGCCATTTACGTAAGCCCTTGTGCGGTCGCCGTCGTAGACAAGCCCGACGACCAGGTCGTACTGGCTGCGGACAGTCGCACAGTACTTCTCGACCTGAGTGCGGAGGGCGGGTGCATCGATCGGCACGGAACCAGTCGCCTTGGTTTCGAGCACCAGTGCCACCTCACCCTTGTCGGCTGGGAGGTACCAGCCGTCCGGCTTGTTGGATGCACCTTCCCCCCCGAAGCCAAGCTGCTTCATGGTCGTGATCTGGCCGACACCGCTCTGTGCCACTTTGGGCGAAACACCCGCAAGCCCGAGGAGCTTGCTCGCCTTGTCCCTGACCTGGTCTTCTGTTTCCACTGACAGTCCTTCGATTGCATCAAGTGTGATGCAATCAGATTAGCGGGATTCGTCGTGACCCGTCACCTCGCCAGGCGCTCCTTCGACCCGTGCGCCTGTGTCCGAGTCGCTCAGGGCTAAATTGCTGAGTTGGCACCAAACGGAGTTGTACCGGGGTACAGTCCAGCGCCATAGTCGCGGCTGGCTGTGCGCCTGTGGTTTCAGGGGCCCCTCGGGCAACTGCCACACATCTCTGCGCTGATCTAGAGCTTCAGCGGTGCAACGCAGCGGCGAGGCCCGCTAGTGGAGACGGACGGGATGGCTTGCGCTTCGCTGCGCACACTCAGGGAACGGGCGAGTGTGCTTGGGCCGCCGGGTTCGACCAAGTCTGGCTGAGCACGCTGCCGAGGAGGAGGCAGCCACGGTACGGAGTCCGGCGCTCTGGAGAGTGCACCAGAGATACACCAAGGACGCTCCGTAAAAGAAGAAAACCCCGTATGAAGGGGGTTTTCTGTGGCGGTACCGGCGGAACTTGAACCCATCGGTATGACCCTCACTTCTTCGACGCCCAGCGAGGCCATCTTTCACCTCGATGTCTTGCCTCGGGCGTGTCGAAACAGTCCCGGATGTGCTCGAAGCGGCCTCCGTTCAAACTTGGGGCCGCCGATGAAACACTGCGCCTCGTGGGATGCGAGTGAGTGAGTTGCGGAGGTCGGTGCTCTCGCCGTTCAACTCCAGCGCTGCACGCTGAATGGTCGGTCCGTCCATCACGTCGACCACCCCGCCGTCATACTCACCAGCTGCGTAGACGAGCCACCCCTCGTTTAACCCGAAGCGCCGGCAGTACGCCGCCATCTGGTACAGATCCGCGTTCGGATACTGCCCGTGCTTCTCGACTTTGTACTTCACGTCCATGCATGCGCGCACTTCCCCGTCGACGAGCCACACGAGGTCCGGCGCGATCTTCACCGTCCCCTCGACGTCGAGTGTCGACTGGTACTTCGACACCAGCACTCCCCCGTACGGCCTGAACGCCTCTCGCAGTGCAGCCGAGACAAAGTCCTCGAAGACCGACCACATGTCGACCAGGAACCCCGACGCCACGACCGACCCCGCACGTTGCTCGACGGACGATCCCGAGAGCACGAGCGAAGCCAATGCCAGCACCGACGAGTACCGCTGGTTCCGCCGATCCGACCGGACGACCGGCACCGGCGCCCCGACGGGGATCACCGACACTCCATCGAGCACCCGCACGAGCCGCCGCAGCGCCCCGAGCACGTCCGCCGGCACGCCGGGCAACCGCAGCAACCTCGTCGCTGCGGTCAGCAGTAGCTGGTTCTCGGCGATGTCCTCGACGTAGTCGTCGAACGAAACCTCGACCGGCAGCGGCTGTCCGCCCCGCCGCGTCAGCTGATCCCCGATCCGCCACCGACCACGCACGAGCGGCAGCGCATCCTCCCGCGTGACGTATCCGCGGAGCGGCCCGCCGGCAAGCGCCCGCGAGGCCTGCCGCACGAACGCGTGGGCCAGCGCCGGCACGAGGTCCTCGTCCTCCTCGAACTCGAGGTCGTCCTCGGTCCAGATCGCACTCCCGGCACGAGCGTACCCGAGCATCGCGAACAGCCGTCGGACGGGCGTCTTCGGCTTGAGCCACACGGTGTGCCCGGCGATCCGCACGACGCCGACCTTGCGGACGCCACTGACGCGGTACTCGTCGGCGCCAAGCGTCGGCGCGACCGACGCGATGTTCGCGGCCGCGAGCCCGACAGCCACCGCCCGCGGGAGTCGGTGCACGACCGGCTGGTCCGCCTCCCGCAGCTCAATCGTCGACGGAAGCACCTTCGGCCCCGTCCGCAACCCGGGGCGTCGCTTGGCGACGCAGCGTCTTCAGGCCGTACCGCGCCTCCAGGTCGACGCCTTCGCCGTAGTGGTGCTCGGCCAGGAGCGGCAGGATCTCGTACCGCCACACGTCCTGCAGGCCGGTCCCGGCCAGGTCGCGCATCAGGAAGGACGGGCCCACCTTCGCGTCGTGGTCCTGGATCTGCGCGTTGAGTCTAGTCAGCAGGTCCGCGCGATCATCCTGGAGGCCCTTGCTCACCACCCAGCGCGACAACACGTCCTGTACGGGGTCGCGTTCCGGGTGCAGCTCGATGAACGCGAAGCGCCGCCGCATGGCAGCGTCGAGCATCGCGATCGAGCGGTCTGCGGTGTTCATCGTGCCGATGACGAAGATGTTGCTCGGCAGGGTGAACGGCTCGTCGCTGTAGAGCAGGGAGATCTCGCTGTCCCGGTACTCGAGCAGGAAGTACAGCTCGCCGAAGACCTTCGCGATGTTGCCCCGGTTGATCTCGTCGATGACGAGGAAGTAGTTCGCCTCGGGATTGGCTGCGGCGCTGTCGGCAAGGCGTCGAAGTGGCCCCTTCCGGAGGCTGAAGGCGAGGTTGCCGCTGTCGTCGTTCGCGACAGGGCGGAAGCCCTCGAAGAAGTCCTCGTAGGAGTACGTCGGGTGGAATTGCACGATGGTGGTCTCGCCGTCCGTGCCGTCCGTCACGTGCTTCGACAGCGCCTGAGCGAGGAACGTCTTGCCGGTGCCGGGAGGGCCGTAGAGGATGACCTGCTTGCGGTGCTCGATGAGGTCGAGGGTGTCCTGGAGCCAGCGTTCGGGCATGTGAAGGGCGGCGGCGAGCCGGCTGTTCACCGGGGTGAACGACGTCCGCGTTTGCTTCGGTGCGGGGTCGGTCGACTGAGTCTCCGGATCTTCGTTCTCTGGTGCGGGCGGATGCGTGGAATCTCCAGTCCATCGCGACCTCAGCGGATCGCGATAGTAGACGGCAGGGCCGTTCTCCTTTGTCTGCAGAGCCAGCGTGATCTCGAGGAACTCCCGGTCGGGGTCGTCAGTCACATCCGTGACATCGACGTCCCCGGAGACCTCACCGCGGAACACCGATCTGATCCGCTCGCGATCGACAGCGGAGATCACTTCCCCGAACGAGTCCGGGTGGACGAGGTACATCAGTTCGTTGCGCAATGTCGGGAACGGTGTCCCCGGTACCGCTGCGACGAAGTCCCGCCATGCCCAGGGGTCGTCGAGCAGCGTCTCGCGCTCCTCATCGGCGAGCGAGACCCACTGGTCCACGAGTCGCACCACGATCGAGAGTGCGTTGTGGATCCCCTGCGCCATCCCCTGGCCGGGGTTGAACGACCACGAGCGGAAGGCTTGGTCGACGTCAGCCGGAATGACGACCGGCTCGCGCATCAGGCTCAACAGAGTCTCCACGCGTTCGCGCTTTTTCCGCTCGCCCGGAGTCTGCAACGGGAGGAGTTGCCACGCGACGAGCTCAGCCATGAGCAGGCGTGCATCGTCACTCGCATCGGCGAACTGGCTGCGGAGCTTGTCGAGGAACGTTTCACCCGGCACTTCCTCGCGCTCGACGAGACAGCGAATCAGCTCCGCGGTGACTTCTGGGCGCCAGACCGAGCGGTGCTCCGCGAAGACCGATGCAAGCTGGAGGAGGCCCCGCTCTCGGAACCGCTCGGACGCCTCTCGGACCCGCTCTGCGCCCGCGTCGGGTGCGAGGATTGCGACGCTCAGCCGAGCAGCACGATCGGCCATCAGTGCCTTGGTCGTCTCGCGCGCTGAGCGAGCGGCTTCCTTGCGGAACTCGGTCGGATCGGTGTTCTGCTCCACGACGCGACGGCCCTCGTCAGTGATCGTCCACAGACCGTCACCTGACTTCCGCAGGAATCCCGCGCGGCCGAGCATCGATGTGCCGAACCAGAACGCGTTCCTTCCACGGGGCTCGGGCCGTGATGCGACGAACGTCGACTCGGTGTCGGTCATCGGGATGTGATCGACGACAGCGTCCCACACTGCTCGACGACGAACCGGCTCAGGATGGTCCACGAGGAAGTGGAGTGCCGCCATCAGCCGCTCGTCTTGCATTCGTTGGTCCGACACCGGCTGCTCCTGATCTGCGGGCCTTCGGGAGGAGCCCTCACGTTCCAGATGCTAAGGCATCACCGAACGGCGTCGAGCGTGTGGCCGCGGCTCCCACCGCCGCAAACACGTGCGCCATCCCGCAACTCCCCCGAACAGGAGATGGTTGGGATGCCCACCGCTCTCGTACGCTTCCCGAGGAACGAGAGGGGCACCCATTGGCGAAGCGAGTCGAGACCGGATGTCGGGACTGCAAGAAGTGCACGAACAGCGCTGCGGCGAACCTGGGTAGGAACAGCGTCCGCGCGAGCACCGCGGTCATGACCGTCGGCATCTCCGAGCTGGCGATGGGGTTCACGAAGACCTGCCGCGGCTGCGGTCACAAGATGTCGCTGCACCTCGGCGCGCAGGCGACGACCCCTCAGCCGACCGTGACCGTGCAGCAGCCGACTGCAACGCAGACCGCGCCGCAGGGACCGCCGCCCGGCTGGTACCCGGACGCGCAGGGCGCGAACCGCTGGTGGGACGGGGTGCAGTGGACCGAACACATCCAGTCAGGAACGCCGCCGGTTCCGCCGGCAGCCCCGTCCGTCTGACCCGACCGATGCTTGCATACCGCAACTGCGCGGCACGCAAGGCATGATGACGTCGACGCGGCGGGTTGCCGCTCGACCAATGGTGAGGAGCATCATGACTGATGAGATCGAGATCGTCCGTGACGACGACGGCGTCGCGGTGATCGGCGACCCTGCGGCCATCGAACGCTTCTTGTCGTCGAACGGTCTTCCCTCACGTCACCTCGACCTCCCACGAGGAAGCCACCTTTCCAGCGCCGGGTCGATGGCGTCGCAGGCCGGTGCCGGAATGGCCGCGTCAGGGCGATGGGTGAAGCTGACCAAGGAATCGGCCAAGGCGTTGAAGGACTTCCCGACGATGAAGGGGTCGAACCCTTCCGTGAGCCGTGCGATCGTCACGGACGGCGGGAAGATCAAGGGCATCCTGCAGTTCGTCAAGACGCCAGGTTCCGTCCTCACCAACCCGGCCATCCTGACCGGGGCCGCCGGTGTCATGGCGCAGCTTGCAATGCAGCAGGCCATGGACGAGATCACCGACTACCTGGCCAAGATCGATGCGAAGCTCGACGACGTCCTCCGTGCCCAGAAGGACCACGTCTTCGCTGACATGATCGGTGTCGATCTGCTCATCAACGAGGCGCTCACGATCCGGGAGCATGTCGGCGGTGTCAACGAGGTGACCTGGTCGAAGCTCCAGGGTGCGAGCCAGACGATCTTGACAGTGCAGTCGTACGCGCTCAGAGCGCTGGACGCACTCGCTGAGAAACTCGAGAAGACGAC
Source organism: Curtobacterium sp. NPDC087082 (assembly GCF_044745045.1). Classification (NCBI taxonomy): domain Bacteria; kingdom Bacillati; phylum Actinomycetota; class Actinomycetes; order Micrococcales; family Microbacteriaceae; genus Curtobacterium; species Curtobacterium sp. NPDC087082. The sequence goes on from NZ_JBIUZN010000008.1 coordinate 99,213, forward strand.
GAAGGTCGGTGATCTCGCCGTCCTGACCGCCGAGGCTGAGTCCGCCGCGAGCGAATGGCTGGCGGTCCTGGCGCGGTGCTTCCAGCTCCAAGATGGTCTTGCGGTGCTCGAGATCGACCGAGTCCTCAGGACATCGCCCGAAGAACTCGACCGCCACCGCACCGGCCTGAAGGTGGCACGAGCGCAGCGACGGGATGCCATCGCTGCCACGACGAAGCGACTCATCGACCGGATGGATTCGGCTGCAGGGATGAGCGACATGAAGGTGCTGCTCAACCCGATCGATTCCCGTCGCGTCGTCGAGGGCACGAACCGCGTTGCGTCCGGGCTTGTCGACTTCCACGCGCGACTCGGCATCGAGCATGAGCGCTCTGCGCTGAGTTCGAAGAAGTGGCGGGACGCCGTCGACGACGTCGCGACGGACGCACGCGACCGTGCGCTCGATGTGGGCGCCGACTCGGTCGACGTCGCGAAGCGTCTGAGCGGTGAGGCGGTCGGTCACGCCGCCAGTGCAGCCGGAGCTCTGTCGAACCGTCTGGTCGGGCTGCAAGCCCGAATGCGTCGGAAGGCCGAGGAGCCCACCGAGGACTGAGCTCGTCCCCCCCAACGGGTACTCCCGCCCCACGTCCCTACCCACGAGGATGGTTCAACACCACTCGTCCCGGGGACGACGAGCGGCACCGAGGACCAGGGACTCCCCCGAGGGACAACACCATGACGATCGCCGGGGAATCGGCAGGTGTCGAAGCACGCCGCCAACGCAGCCACGCGCAGGAGCTCCGCCGTCAGGCACACGACGCCGAACAACGCGCGGACCGCTTCGAGATCGCCGAGCGCACCGAGAGCGAGACCGCGCAGCTCCTCGCCCCACTCGCCGGCATCGGCTACCACCTCCTCGCCGACCGCCGCTGGCCCGGCAGCCGCACAGCCCAAGTGGACATGGTCGTCGTCGGCCGCGCCGGCGTCTTCATCGTCGACACGAAGGCCTGGCGCGAGGTCGCGGTCCACGGCGACCGGATCACCCGCGGCCAGGAGGACGTCACCGACGACATCGCCCGCCTCGCCGACCTCGCGTACAGCACCGAGGCCGCCCTCGCGGACATCGGGCTCGCGCCGGGCGAGGTCCACGCCGTCGCAGCACTCGCTGGCCAGAAGCGCATGCACGCCCGCGTCGCATCGGTCGACGTCATCGGCACGCACGACCTCGTCGGCCACATCACGAAGCGCGGCGCACGGCTCTCGGCGTCACGCGTCGACGAGGTCCTCGCCGCGATGCTGACCCACTTCCCCGTGATCGGCGAGGACGCAGCGATACCGCCGCAGATCGTCGTCCCAGCGGCGGTCCTCCCCCGCGAACCCGCACCGACGATCGCCACGCTCGACGACGAGCTCACGGACCAGCTCCTCGACGGCGTCCTCGAGGCACCCATCGAGGACTGGATGGCCTTCCTCGATCCCGCCCAGGCAAAACTCGTCCGCCGCAGCTTCAACGGCCCGGCACGCATCCGCGGCGCCGCTGGCACCGGCAAGACCGTCGTCGGCCTCCACCGCGCTGCGTACCTCGCACGCTCGACCGGCGGTCGGATCCTCTTCACGACGTACATCGGCACCTTGCCGAAGGTCCTCGAGTCGCTCCTCGAGCGCCTCGCGCCCGACATGGTCGGTCGCGTCGACTTCATGGGCGTCCACGCGTTCGCCACGCGCCTGCTGAAGGAACGCGGGATCGCGTTCCGCACACCCGGACGGGAGGCGCGACTCGCGTTCGACGACGCATGGGACGCAATCCGCGCCTCCAGTCCACTGCGGTCCTCGCGTTTCTCGCGCTCCTACTGGGAGGACGAGATCAAGCACGTCATCAAGGGACGCGGCCTGACGCGCTTCGACCAGTACGCCGACCTGGCGCGCTTCGGGCGCAAGCACGCGCTGCCCGCGGAGACGCGGCAGGCCGTGTGGGATCTGTACGAGGCGTACTCGCGCGGGCTGCGCGATCGGCGCGCGCACGACTGGGAGGATATCGTCCTGCTCGCGCGCGACGCTGTCGCGGCGGTGCCGCTCGAGCGGTACGACGCGGTGATCGTCGATGAGGCGCAGGACCTGTCGTGCGCGATGGTCTCGCTGATGCACCACCTCGTCGGGGATCGTGCCGACGGGCTGACACTCATCGGGGACGGCCAGCAGACGATCTACCCGGGCGGGTACACGCTCGGCGAGGTCGGTATCAGCCTCTCCGGACGCGGTGTCGTCCTCGACGTGAACCACCGCAACACGGCGGAGATCCTCGAGTTCGCGAAGGAGATGGTGGCGGACGACCAGTTCGTCGACATCGAGGGCGTGGACGGCGCCGGCGACACGGTGTCCGACGTCTCGCGCTCCGGTCCCGTGCCGGCGTTCCACCGGTTCGCAAGCCGCGCCGAGCACGATCGCGTGATGCTCCAGCGACTGACCGACGTCCTGCGGCTGATCGGAACGGGGCACGGTGACGTGGGGATCCTCACCGCGACGAAGCGGCAGGCGGACGACGTCCGGGGCGTCCTGCTGGATGCCGGCATCCCCGTGATCATGCTCAACGAGTACTCCGGCAGGACGTCCGACGCCGTACGGGTCGGCACCGTGAAGCGGGCGAAGGGGCTCGAGTTCAAGCAGGTGCTGCTGGCGCACGTCGATCGTCGGCTGCTGGATCCGGTGACGGGTGAGCCGTCCGAGACGGATCGAGAGCGGCGGGAGCGCGGCCGGCGGGAGTTGTACGTGGGGATGACGCGGGCGCGGGACGGGCTGTGGGTCGGGGTCCGGAGTGGGGCGGGGAGCAGTCGCTGAGCACCGTGCCTCGGCCGGGCTCGTCCGGGCTACCGAACGCCTCGGTCATGGCCTGCGACACGTCCCAACCGGCGGCGGGGACGTGGCACACGAGGACTGCCGAGGAGTTGGTGTGCTCGACGCGCCTCCCGAGCTGCTGTGCATCGATGCTCGTGACCTCTCGCGCCCAGATGATGTCGTCGGTCCGCGCGTCGAGGACCACGAACACTGCGATGTCGAAGTTCCACGAACGGAACGCCGAGAACTGTTACGAGCGGCGATCGGCGGGATGGCCGAGCCGAGCTAGGACTTGTACTCTGACGCCGTCCTTCACTGTGAGCACCCAGATACATCGCCCGCGCAGCGGGCCCTGGCTATAATTGTCTTTCGAACTGCCTAGGTAGCTGCAAGAACCACCGACATGCAAGAGTCCATCTCTCCGAGCAAGTCATGTGCGGCACTTTGCGGAGGCATTTGATTGGCAGAGTGCATGTAATTGTTGCGAGGGTTCACTATCTTCGCTTGCCATTGATTACGTTGCATCGGACCTATAACGCCTTGATCTCTCAGCGCAACCAAATACTTCCCAAGTGAAGGCTGGGACACAGGCACGCCACGTTGCACTAGCACGCGCGAAAGGCAAGTATCCAGCGCGCGAGTGGTATGGAGCACCTGCAAAAGCCAGCGCCCATCCCCGGCAATACTTTTCGTCTCAATGACCCTCTTGAGCTCTCGAACTATATCGCTCATTCGTGGGTCGTTGACCAGTTGTGGATGAGAGCCCACCAACATGCGCAACGTTTGGACACGTTTCTCGCTTACCACGAGTTCATCACCAAGCCTCCCCCGAATTGCGCCGCGCGGAGCGGCTTTCCCATATCCACTCCACTGCGTCGTTGCTCGAAGCTCAAATCGGCTTCCACCAAGTGCTGCTCGAGGTAGGTATTTGTATCCAACGAGCCGGCTACGTCCAAAAAGCCTGAAACACCCGATGATAGCCCATAGTCGTTCATCGCAAAAGTTTCAGCGACCCTCTGAATTCGATTGCTCGTGCGCACGCGTGTTCCAGTAGGCACTTTAGCGGCGAGGCGCCGCTCTTCTGGCCTCACAAATTTAGTTCATCGCCCCCTCGAAAGCGAAACGAGCGAAAGACGGAAAACCATGTTTTTGTTCACTTTCCCGGCCTAGCTGATTCGCAGCGAATCGAGCAAAATGCGGCTCGCGTACGGCCTTCATGGCGGAGGTTACGGGACTCACTCTATCAATGTCACCGTCGGGACGTGAGAGGGACCGTGAGTCCTGGACTCGGAAAAGATCAAATAGTTCCGGTACGTCGCCATCGTAGGCCGCATTTACGAAGATGGCTTCAAAGAGCGTATGACCAGGATAGGCCAGACGTGCTAATAAGATTCGAGCTTGCTCTGCAATCGAATTGACGGGCCTGGATTTGTCCGTGTAAACGAACGACGCGGTGAGCTTCGAGTCGGAAACCGTCAAGAGTGTCGGACCATCGAGAACGAGCGGATGGTCAGGGTAAGCGAGCGACTCGCCTTCGTTCGATAGGGCCTTGACCAACGTCTGGATCGTCTCACTCCGGGACACGAAACCACACTAGCGTCGATCTATGTTCGCGCAAGCCAAACTAAAGGTTTGTTCCCACAACACCACTCCTGGCGGGTCGACCGGTGCCTAGGCGATACAACGCCGCCCTGCGAAAGACTCCGTGTTAACGAGACTCAGTCGTCCAGGCGTGGGGGCAGTGCCCTTCCAGGCCGATGCCGCTCGCGCGGACCTCAGTAGCGCAACCTCGAGTTCAAGAACTGCGCACATCGAGTTGAAGTGATCTGTGTCGAGCAGTGCCGTAACTTCGAGTATCACACCGACGACCGCCATCGCCTCACTTGGCTGTCGCGGACGGCCAATGTGTGTCTCTTCGCTGTGAGAGTAGGCGTGTAGTTGTCCGACAATGCGCGTCCGCAGAAGGCTCAACTCGAGAGCGACAAGCGCCATCCTGAGTGCGGGTGTCGAAGCTCACGACATGCTCAAAATATCCGAGAGCCAAGAAGGCCTTGCGCATCCTAAGAGGCGCGTTCTGCGCGCGCGTGAGCGCGTTCAACTGTTCAGCGAAGGTCCCACCGTTGGCTGCTGCAGCGAGCGTGGCGACGAGAGAGTTCCGCGCCCGGCTCCGGGAGACGCTGCAACGCCTCGCAACGATGCCGACCTCAGGCGAGTCCGCGCTCTACCTCTTCCTCCGTGAGCTAGGCGGCCCGTTCCTCACGCTCGACGGCCTGCCTCTCGAAGCACGGGCCCCGGCGCAACAAGCGACGGAGTTCCTCAGAATCGACAACACGGACGGCACCGTACGTGTCCCGGACTTGGTGCGTTGCCGCGAGGCGAGCGGACTCGGCGTCGGCACCCGCGGCACTTCCACGACCGACGACGGCGAGGGCGGCGAGCAAGTCGCCGTGGTGTGGGTCTTCCGCGCGGGTGGCACCGACGTACGCATCGCGACCGTCGCGAACGCTCCGGAGAGCTTCGCCGTCATCGAACCGGAGATCGACGACTTCATCGACGGCATCAGTGTGCTCAACTGATCGCGACGGCATCCGGCCCCAGGCGGGAAGCACTCACCACGTCAACACCAACCGCCCCCGCGTCCCCCCAGCCTCGAGCCGCTCATGCGCCTCCCCCGCCCGCGAGGCCGGCAGCACCTCCGCCACCCGCGGCGTCACCGTCCCACTCTCCACCGCATGCCGCAGCTGCTCGAGCTTGTCGAACGACCGGTACTCCGCGAACACGGCGATCTGCTCGAACCGGATCCCACGAGCCCCGTTGCCCTCCCACCCCCGCACGTCGAGGAACACTCCCCCGTCGCGCACGGCGTCGACCACGGCAGCCCGCTGCACCGCAGCATCGGCAAGCGCATCGACCCCGTCCGGCACGAGCTCGCGCACAGCGACGGGGAACGAGGACCCGCGCGCGACGATGTGCGACGGCCCGAGCGACCGGACCTGCGCTTCGTCCGCAGGAGCAGCATCGGCGATGACGGTGAGTCCAGCAGCGACACCGAGCTGCACGACGTAGTTCCCGAGCAACCCCGCAGCCCCGGTCACGGCGAGCGTCTGCCCCGGAGCGAGCCCCGCCCGCGCGAGGATCTGCAACGCCGTCAGCCCGTTCATCGGCACCGTGGACGCGAGCGGAAGCGACGTCCCCCGAGGGATCCGCGTGAACGACCCGACCGGCGCGACGAGCTCCTCGACGTACGCGCCCCCGTGCGCGCTGAGCGGCAGCGCGATCGCCATGACCTCGTCGCCGACCTCCCACCCGGAGACGTCCGGTCCGACCTCGTCGATGACCCCGGCGGCGTCCATCCCCGGCACGTAGGGCGGCGCCGCCTGCGAGCTGTCCCGCTGACCGGCGCGCACACCGGTGTCGGTCGGGTTCACCGCGAACGCTCGCACCCGGATCCGCACGGATCCCGCACCAGCGTGCGGCTCCGGCACCTCGTGGACGGCGAGGGCCTCCGGCCCTCCGAACTGTTCGACTCCTACGACCTTCACCGTTCCGGTCTACCGGACGTCGCTCGGCCGCACCCAGCGAGCGGGCCGGTGGCGGTGGTCGGGATGCACCATCCGTCGGACTGGAGGCGCGGATCACCGCCGACCCGCGCCTCCAGTCCGGCACTGGGCCGGCTACACGGCGGGGGCGAACGCCAGCTGTTCGCGCGCCATCACGGCGTCGGCGGCCGGGGGCCGGCCTTAGCCTCGCGGTGAGCCGCAGGTCGTCAGCCGTCGCGCTCTCCCCGGCGGTGGACTCGGGTTCCCCGGCCGTCACCGGTAGTCGTCCGGGTCGCCGAGGACGCAGCGCGAGTCGACGTTGACGTGCGCGCGGACCTTGGTGGCTGCCATCGAAGCACGGGGCTTGCCATCGGCTCGCGCCACCACGGCGTAGACCTGACCGGTCTCCGGGTCCATCTCCGTCTGTGTCTTCGACAACTCGTAGCCCTCGCGCTCCCAGTGCTCACCTGCCCGTGCCACGAGCGTTCGAGGATCGTCCGGAGCGTCCACCTCGACGTAGTACCCGAACTGCACGGCCCGCACCCCGTCGACTCGACAGTCGTACGCGGCTGCCTTCGGCTCCTCCTGCGGCCACGTGTCCGGAGCCAGCTCGAGCACCGACCGGAATTCGATGATCGCTTGCGATCGTGCCTCTTCGATCGTCATGGGCTGTCCCGCTCTCGTCGTCCCGCACCCGGAGAGCGCGAGGCTGGCAGCACCGGCGAGCGCCGCGAGGGCTCGGCCCGGGCGGCTCACACCACCCACGTCATTCGTCGTAGTCGTCGACGGACCCGCTGGCGCACGGCGACGTGATCCGCACGACGACCGAGGTCGCGTTCACCTGGTAGGCGGCACCTGCGGCCCCGTCAGCATCGGCCGTCGCCGAGTAGAGGATCCCGCCCTCGCCGCCGAAGTCCTTCTGCGACGGTTCGACCGTCAGCCCCTCGGACTTCCACAGGCGCTGGAACGTCTGTGCGACCGATCGGGCATCCGTCTCGGTCTTCACCGGCACGAAGTAGCCGAAGCGGACGCCGCCCGGGCACCTCTCGGCAGACGGCTCCGGTGTCTCCGGCCACGGCACGTCGACTGCGGCCTCGGTCTTCAGCAGCAGTTCCACGGCCGCGGCTCGGGCTTGCTCCGGGGGCTGCAGAGCCGTCCCGGTGCATCCCGTCAGGGAGATCGTCAGACAGCTCACGGAGAGCACCGGCGCGATCCGCTTCCGCTGGGAGCCGATCGTTCTCGACCGCACCGATCAGTCCTCGTAGTCGTCCGGCGAGCCCTCGGCGCACTGGGAGTCGACGTAGAGGCTGATGCCACGCTGACTGAACTGGAACGATCCCCAGGGCTTCCCGTCTGCGCGCGCGGTTGCCGAGTACGCGACGCCGTACTTCCCGAAGTCCTCCTGCGAGGGTCGCACGTCCAACCCCTTTGCCCTCCAGAACTCCTCGAACGAAGTGGCGAGTTCCTTCGGATCGGTCTTCTGGTCGATCGTCACGAGGTACTGGAACCGGACCCCGTCGTCGCCGTCGGAGCACCGCGTGGCTACCGGGTCCGGAACCTCGGGCCATGCGAGCGGCTCGTGGCCCATCGTCTCTCGCAGGAACGCCACGGCGTTCTGCTTCGCCTCATCTGGTTGCATCTTGTCTCCCCCGTTCGAAGCACAGGCCGTCGCCGTCGTGAGCAGGCCGACCACGGCGACGAACCCGAGGAACGACTTCGACAAGCTGTTCACGGCATCGTCGCTTTCGCAGTTCCCAACAGCGTCTTCGTGCCGCTGTCGAGGTACCCGACGTTCCGGGAATCCGGGTCGGCGGCGAGGTCGTGTACGTTCACCGTCCTCGTTCCATCCGTGTGCATCTCCGTCGCGCCGAAACCCTGTGTCGGGTCTGCACGGTGCGGGTCACTGAACGTGCGCCCGAACGCGGCGATACCCCACTTCTCGTTGGCCTGCGCAGCATACATGTGGGCAGCGTGGGTCGCTGCGGCGTCGGGGACGGACGAGGGGATGCCCGCCGATCCGAGCGTGACGAAGGAGTGGATGTTCAAGGCGCTGTCGCTCGCGAGCGCGAGCGCGGCAGTCGTCGAACCGTACGAGTGGGCCACGACGTTCAGCTGGACGTCCGGCCTGGTGGCGCGGACACCAGCCAGGTCTGCGCTGAGCGTCGCAGCACCAGCTCGGGCAGAGTCCTCATGGAGAACGGCCGTGTCACCGGTTGCGAGGAAGTTCGGGGGTGACTCGTAACCGAGCCACGTCACGAACGCGCTGGCATCGCCGCTCATCTGCTGTTGCGACTGCTGCACGGTCGATCCGGTCCGCATGTACTGCGTGGTGTCGGCCAGCGAGCTCCCCATACCGGGGACGAGGAAGGTGACGCTGCTCGCGCTGTCCAGATCGCCGACCGAGAACGCGCCCAACGGCGGCTGGCCGTCGCGGAAGGCCACCATCTGTCGCGGCAGGGGATACCGGAGGTTCAGGTCGGTCCTCGCGCCGGCCACGAAGTTGTTCAGCTTGTTGTACCGCAGCAGTGCCGCGTTCAATGCGTGCCCCGCCGCGACCTGCCCATGGCCACCGATCGCCCGTGTGTAGCGTCTCCTCGCAACCCGCAGGTCGTCCTGTGCCTGCGCGTAGGCACGCTGCGCGCTCAACCGGTTCGCCTGGTCCCGCGCCCAGTAGGGCACCCCGTCGAGGTTCCCGATCACCGCCGGCAACGCCGTGATGAGCGCGTCCTGCGCCGCCGAGTGCTCGCCGGCGGACCCCCGACCACCGAGTCCGTCCCACCACGCCTGCACGGTCTCGGGCGGCATCCCGGCGAGCCGGTCACCGACCGACCGGTCCTGCGCCGCCAGGACCTCGGGCGGCATCCCGGCGACGGCAGCGAGGAAGTCGGCGTCGCTCATCCTGCCGAGCGTCCCCGAGTACGAAGGCGCCACGCCGAGGACGTCGGTGGCGGACAGCCCGGCCGACGCAGCACGGTCCGCCGTGGCCCGTCGTCGGACGAGTGCATCCCACTCGGCATCGAGACGGGATGCGGTCGCTGCGAGGTCGTCCGCGTCGGACTGCAGCCGGCGAGCCTGTCGCGCGTCGGCATCGGTAGCGTCCTTCGCCGAGACGGCCAGCTTCGCCGCGGAGAGGGACAGGGCGGTGATGGCCGAGTCCATGGCGGTGGTCAACTGGGACGCACGGATGCGCTCGGCCTCGTCCTGGATCCGCTGCACTTCGTCGGCGTAGGTACCGAGCACGTCGATGGCGGCGTCGAGTCGACCGATGATGCGCTGTGCTGCGGGTGCGATCGTGCCGACGGTGGCGGAGAACCGGTCCTTCGACGCGCCCTCCCAGTCGGCTGCGTCATCGGCGGCACGAGCAACCGTTGTGGCTCCGGTGCGGAGGTCGTCCTGGCGGTCGGCGAGTGCGCGGGAGAGCTTCGTGACGGCGGCCGGGTCGCCGGCGAGCGGGTCGGCCGTCATCCCGCACCCCCGGCCTTGCCCGCGAGGTCGTCGTCGGCGTCCTGCACGAGCAACTTCGTGTCGTGCGCGTACTGCCCGAGCGTGCGACTGGTGTCGCCCAGCCACGCGGCCGATCGCTGCTGCGCGGCACGGAACGTCGCGAACGCTGCGGCCACGTCATCGGCGCCGAATGCTCCGCCGTCGGAAGGCATCGGAGCCTTGCGGAACGTCTCCGTCGCCGAGTCCAGGGCGTTGTACACACCGTCGAGCGTGCTGTACGAGACCCGCAGGTCGGCCATCGTCTCCCCCTTCCGACGTCGCACCCACCGCGACGCCCCCACCGGCAACATATCACGCGCGTTGCGGGACGCAACCAGCCTGTGGACGACCGGTGCACGGCCAGGCCGCACCGCGCCTCCAGTCCGTCGGGCCATCCTCCGATCGGAGGATGCGACGACCACCGCACCGGCCGATCCCCTCATCGCATCCAGCGGCCAGGCTGGACCCATGCCCGACACCCCCGCCATCGAGGTCCACCACCTGACGAAGCAGTACGCCACCGGCAAACGCGCCGTGGACGACGTCTCCTTCGACATCCCCCGCGGCGAGACATTCGCGCTCCTCGGCCCGAACGGCGCCGGCAAGACCACCACGGTCGAGATCCTCGAGGGCTACCGCACCCGCACCGACGGTGACGTCCGGGTGCTCGGCCACGACCCCGCCCGCACGAGCCGCAGCCACAACGCGCGCCTCGGCATCGTCCTGCAGACCAGCGCCGAGTCCCCCAACGTCACCGTCGCGGAACAGCTCCGGCACTTCACGACCTTGTACCCGCGGCACCGCAGCGTCGAGGAACTCCTCGAGAAGACCGGGCTCGAGCCGCAGCGCAACACCCGCATCAGCAGACTGAGCGGCGGCCAGCGTCGCCGCGTCGACGTCGCCCTCGGCATCATCGGCCGCCCCGAGGTCCTCTTCCTCGACGAGCCCACGACCGGCTTCGACCCGGAGGCCCGGCGCCGCTTCTGGGACCTCATCGACGAGGTCAAGCGCGAGGGCACGACGATCCTCCTCACCACGCACTACCTCGACGAGGCCGCACACCTCGCCGACCGGGCAGCGGTGATCGCCGACGGCCGGCTGCTCGACATCGCCCCGATCGACGAGATCGGCGGCGCCGAGGCCCGCACCCCACGCGTCAGGTGGCGTGACGACGTCGGCGAACCCCACGAACGGCGGACGAACGAACCGACCGCCCTGATCCGGAGCACCCCGGAACCCATGCACGACCTCGAAGTCATCCGCCCGTCCCTCGAGGACGTCTACCTCGGAATGGTCGGCCACCGATGAGCACCACGACGACGAACACGACCACCGCGAACACCGCCACGATCGGCGCGCACCGCATCGGCTACGAACTCCGCTCGTACTTCCGAGCCCCCGACGCCGTCTTCTTCACCTTCCTCTTCCCCATCGTGATGCTGGCGCTGTTCTCGGTCGCGTTCAGCAGCGCGCCGGACATCCAGGCGGGCCCGAACGTCAGCGTGGACTACGCCACGTACTACCTCCCCGGGCTGGTCGCGACGGGCATCCTGTTGTCCGGCACGCAGTCCCTCGGCGTCGACATCGCGGGCGAACGCAGCGACGGCACGCTGAAGCGTCTGGGCGGCACGCCGTTGCCGGTGGTGAGCTACTTCATCGGCAAGATCGGCATGGTCCTCGTCACGACGGTCGTGCAGACCGCTCTGCTGCTGGCGATCGCGAGCCTCGTCTTCGGCGTGGACCTGCCCACCGACGGCGGCGCGTGGGCGCACTTCGCGGGCATCATGCTCCTCGGGGTCGCGACGAGCTGCGTCCTCGGCATCGCGATCTCGGCGCTCCCCCGCGAGGGCCGCCGCGCCACCGCCACGATCGTCCCCATCGTCCTGGTCCTCCAGTTCATCTCCGGCGTCTACCTCCCCTTCACGCAGCTCCCCGACTGGCTGCAGAACGTCGCGTCCGTCTTCCCCCTGCGGTGGATGGCGTCCGGCATGCGGTCGGTCTTCCTGCCCGACGCGTTCGCGTCCGCCGAGCCAGGAGGCGCGTGGCACCTCGGCCTCGGAGCCCTCGTCCTGACAGCGTGGCTGGTCCTGGGCACGGTGGCCTGCCTGCTGACGTTCCGGTGGAATCGCAAGGACGCGTGATCCGGCCTGTGGAAAACCGCTCGGCGGCATCCGGGCGATGGGATGCTGAGGCCATGGACCGCATCACGGCGCACCGCAACTGGGGCTTGCACGTGGCGTTCGGCGTCACGATCGCCCTCGTCACGGTGATCACCGTGCTCGGGTGGTCCCCGTGGGCGGACCGCTGGCCGGCGTTCGCGATGCTCGGCGTCCTCGCCGTGGCCTACGCGGCGTACGGCTGGCGCGGTTACGAGGTCCCCCGCGCTGCCGTCGGCTTCGTCCCGCTGCTGGTGCTCGCGGCGCTCGTACTCCCCGCGGTCGTCCCGAGCACCGCGCTCGTGCAGTGCATCCTCTTCCCCGTCGCGTGGTGCCAGATCGACCGGACACGGACGGCGGTGGTGGTCTCGGTCGCGATCGGCGTCGCCGCGGGGATCGGGCTCCAGATCGCGAGCGGGCCGGACAACCTCGTCAGCACGGTCCTCATCGAGGGCGTCAGCATCGCGGGTGCCTGCGCGCTCGGACTCTGGATCACCCGGATCGCCGAGCTCTCCGACGAACGACGCCGCCTGCTCGACGAACTCCGCGCGACCGAGGACTCCCTCGCCGAGGCGCACCGCAGCGCCGGCGTGACGAGCGAACGCGAACGCCTCGCCCGCGAGATCCACGACACCGTCGCACAGAACCTCGCCGGCATCGTCATGCTCACCGAGCGCGCCCGCGGGGACCTCGCGGCCGAACGCGTCGACCGACTCGACGAGCGACTCACCATCCTCGAGGAGTCAGCCCGCGCAGCGCTCGAAGAGTCCCGCACCCTCGTCGCGGCGGGTGCAGCCGGGGTGGCGGGCGACGGGCTCGGCGCCGCCCTGCACCGCCTCGGTGAGCGGTTCACGCGCGAGACCGGCATACCGGTCACGGTCGAGGCAGCGGACTGCGCGCTGGACCGCGACGCGCAGGTGGTGCTGCTCCGCGCCGCCCAGGAGGCACTGGCCAACGTCCGCGCGCACGCCCACGCCGCCACGGCGCGGGTCCCACTGCACGTGGAAGCCGATCAGGTCGGCCTCCGGGTCTCGGACGACGGCGTCGGCTTCGACGCGTCCCTCCCGACCGCCGGCCACGGGTTGCGGGGCCTGCGCGAGCGGCTCGCCCTCGCCGGCGGCACCTGCGCGATCACGAGCGAGGCCGGACGTGGCACCGTCGTCGAGGTGACGCTGCCCACCGGGGCCGAGCCGCGCCTCCCGGCAGTCGACGCACCACTGACGGAGGTGCACCGGTGATCCGCGTCGTCGTGGCGGACGACCACCCCATCGTCCGCGCCGGCATCGTCGCGCTGCTCCAGGACGCCGACGACGTCGAGGTGGTCGGGCATGCGAGCGACGGCGAGGCGGCGGTCGCGATCACGCTCGCCGAACGACCCGACGTCGTCCTGATGGACCTCCGGATGCCCGGCCTCGACGGCGACGACGCGACCGCGCGGATCCTCGCCCGCGAGCCGGGCGTCCGCGTGCTCATCCTCACGACCTACGAGTCGGACGACCAGATCCTCGCCGCGATCGAGGCCGGTGCCGCGGGGTACCTGCTCAAGGCGGCGCCGGAGTCGGAGATCCTCGCGGGCCTCCGCGCGACGGCATGCGGTGGGACGGCACTCGCGCCCTCGGCCGCAGCTGCCCTGGTCCGCCGGACGACCGGCAAGCCCACGACCGGGCCGACACTGTCACCGCGCGAGCTCGAGGTCCTGCAGCTCGTCGCGCAGGGCAACTCGAACCCGGCGATCGGCCGCACGCTCTTCCTCAGCGAGACCACCGTCAAGACGCACCTCGGGCACGTGTTCGAGAAGCTCGGCGTGAACGACCGGACGCGCGCCGTGACCCGCGCGATGGAGCTCGGCCTGCTGCGCTGACCCTGCCCCGACGGTCCCGCGGTCGCCCAGGAGCTCGCCGCCCTCCGACGACGGGGACGAACCGTCATCGACGGCGTCCACCAGGAGTCACCGCGGGAGCACTGGCAGTTCCGGCTCGACATCGACGAGGCCCGGCAGACGTGGACGCTCGACCGATCGGAGCAGCCCACCGTCTCCTACCGCGACGGCGTCCTGCACGACGACGACGGCCGGTTCGGGGACTCGTTCGAGCTCAACACGGTCGCCGGCACGGTCGTGCGGATGGCCGTTCCCGAACTGATGCTCCGCTGGGGTCGGGCACTCCGTCCTGGTCACGTCCGAGCACCGTGGGGACCCGGCGGTCCGCACGACCCTGGTGGTCGACGAGCGCGACAGCGTCGTCCGCCGGTCCCTGGAGTACGGAGCGGCAACGATCGTCACCGGTGTGCGGGCCGCCGAGCCCGACGAGGTCCTGCCGCCGGCGGCCTTCGAGCCCCTCACGGACTGGATTCGCCCGGACTCCTGAGCGCGTGACCGTTCCGGTTCGCGATCCCCGGGGATCCCGAACCAGAACGGTCAGAGGCGACCACACGATCCCGTCCGCACCACACCGAACCGCACCGCACCGCGCCGCGCCGCGCGCCCACCTCCGCCCCACCGGACGGGAGGGCGCGGCGCCTGCCCGCACCGCGCCCCCGTCCCGGAACGTGCACCGTCTGCCATCCGGCGCCCGCCCCGGTCAGCGCCCCGCGCCGGCCCCGCCCGACCGGACGCCCGGGTCTCGCCGGACGCGGAACACCCGGGCCGTCGGGGTGGCCCCGCCGTGGTCGACGTGCAGCACCCCCGCGTCGGCGTCCCACGAGACCTCCCAGGCCCCGATCGCCGTCGGGAAGAGCGGCGACACCTCCACCGGCAGCCCCACGAGCGCCGGCAGCGGCAACGACACCGACGACGACGCCCCCGGCAACGCCCACACCGACAGGTACAGGTCCCCGTCCGGCACGTCGAGGCCGAGCGCGATCCAGGTGTCCTCCCACCCGGGCAGCCCGAGCGGCCACACCGGCAGCGCCGACGAGACGTCCGCGAGCACGGTCCGGTGCGCCTCGATCGCCGCGGCCACGACCCCCAGCTGCGCGGTCGACATCTCGTTGAGGTACCCCGACAGGTACATCCGCCCGAGCACCCCGTTCACGAGCGACAGGTCGAAGAGATCGGGCGACATCGACGTCGCCGGGTACGCCCAGTTCCCCGCCTGCTCGGGGAGCATCGCCGCGGGCGCTGCGGCGGCGATCGTGGCGGACAGCACCGGGTCCTGCTGGTCCGACGTGGACTGCATGTGCAACCGGGACAGCATCGCGAAGTCGGCGCGCATCGCTCCCGAGGCGCAGTTCTCGATGAGGAGCGACGGGTAGCGGGCCTGCACGTCGTCGAGCCAGTCCAGCAGCGCCCTCTGGTGCTCGAGCTGCCCCGCGAACGGCCCCGTCATCGTGTTGTCGTCCATCTTGAAGAACGTCACGCCGAGCGTCCCGACGAGCCGGTCGACGACCGCGTCGAGGTGCGCCCGGGCATCCGGCGAGCGCAGGTCGAGCAGGTGCCGGCCGTGCTCCGCGACCCGCACCCCGCGGTGGTGCACGAAGGCGGACGACGGCAACGACGACGCCAACGGCGAGTGGATCCCGATGACCTCGGGTTCGAGCCAGAGCCCGGCCTGCATGCCGCGCGAACGGATGTGGTCGAGGACGGACCCGAGCCCGGTCGGGAACCGCGACGCCGCGGGCTCCCACGCGCCGACGGTGTCCCACCAGTGCCCCTCGGCGTACCAGCCGGCGTCGATGCAGAACAGGTCGGCACCGGCGTCGGCGGCCGCGTCGATGAGCGGCAGGAGCTTCTCGGTCGTCGGGTCGCCCATGAGCGTGTTCATGTAGTCGTTGAAGACCAGCGGCAGGGCGCGATCGGCGTCGCGCACGTGCCGGAACGCCCGACGCTGCCGGGTGAGCACCGCGAACGCGTCGCCGACCGAGCCGGCGATCCCGACCGACACCGGCGCGGACACGAACGGCTGTCCCGGAGCGACGACGGCGCTCCACTGGTGCTCCTGGTCGGTCGGTCCGCTCAGCAGCACGTACGCGTGCCGTCGGGTCTCCCCCAGCTCGTACAGCCACGGCCCGTTGTGCTCGACCTGCCACACGAGCGCGAAGTCGGCAGCGTGCAGCACACCGATCGGCAGCGCCTCCCCGGTGGACCACGAGCCGCGGTTCTGCACGACGGCGCGGCTGCGGGGCGGGTGGTGCTGCGCCTCGCGATCGATGCGGGCGAGCCCGATCGACCGCAGCGGATCGGTGCGCCACCGGCTCTCGGCTGCCCAGTCGTTCTCGGCGTGCGTCAACGACAGCTCGTCGACCGTCGCACCGGAGTCGGTCAGGAACGCCCCGGTCGCGACGGACGAGACGAAGTCGACGACGTGCTCGCCCTCCGGCGCCGACACCTCGGTCCACGTCCGGAACGCTCCGACGCCGTCGCGCGCGCGGAACACGGACGCGACCTGGAGGCGCGTGGCCGCGTCCTCCTGCACGATCCGGAACCACAGGTCGGTCCCGTCCACCGCCCCGGTCGTGTCCGCGGGCCCTGATCCGGTCCCGCCCGCGGACACGGGGGCGTCGTCGTGCGACACGTACCGGAGCCGTGCGCCGATGGTGGAGTCGACGTGCCGGAACCCGCCGGGGAACCTGCCGTGGCCGACGGTGGTCAGCTCGACGAGCGGCTGCGGGTCGTCGGGGCCGTCGGCGAGCGCCCCGCCGGTCGGCACGAACGACACCAGGGCGACCGGTCGGTCCGACGCGATCCGGAACCGTGCCGAGAACCCGGGCGTGACCCAGTCGACGAACGCACTCACGGCGTCGCGGCCCGGACCGCCCCGACCGGTGCCGGCGAACTCGTCACCCAGTCCCCCAGGGTGTGGTCGTAGCAGGTGGTGTTGTCGATCGTGGAGCGGTCGAGTGCCGGTCCCGAGGTCACCCGGCGGTCGGTGCGCTCCGGGTCGGGGGCGGCCTCGGCGAGCAGCCGGGTGTAGTCGTGCTGCGGGTCGAGGATGACCGCGTCCGAGGGTCCCCGTTCGACGACCCGGCCGCGGTACAGCACCAGGATCTCGTCCGAGAAGTGCCGCGCAGTGGCGAGGTCGTGCGTGATGTACAGCACGGCGAGGTGGTCTTCGCGCTGCAGCCGCCCCATGAGGTTGAGCACGCTGAGCCGGATCGACACGTCGAGCATCGACACGGGCTCGTCGGCGATGAGCACCTGCGCCCCGGGTGCGAGGGCCCGGGCGATCGCGACGCGCTGTCGCTGCCCGCCGGAGAGCTCGTGCGGGCGGCGGGACGCGAAGTCCTCGTCGAGGTTCACGCGGCCGAGCAGTTCCCGGACGCGTTCGGCGGTCTCCTCGGCGCCGCGCGCACGGTGGTGGAGCTGCAGCGGGCGGGCGATGTGGTGCTCGATCGAGTGGAACGGGTTGAGCGACGCGAAGGGGTCCTGGAACACCATCTGCACGTGCCGCCGGTACATGCTGCCGACGACGGGGGTGCCGTCCTCGAGCCGGACGTCGATCGAGCCGCGCGTGGTGCTCTCCAGCTTCGCGAGCATCCGGGCGATCGTCGACTTGCCCGAACCGGACTCCCCGACGAGGGCGACGGTGCGTCCGGGCAGGAGCTCGAACGACACGTCGTCGACGGCGCGGAGGGTGGTCCGGCGCAGGCCCTTCCGGGT
Source organism: Curtobacterium sp. NPDC087082 (assembly GCF_044745045.1). Lineage (NCBI taxonomy): Bacteria > Bacillati > Actinomycetota > Actinomycetes > Micrococcales > Microbacteriaceae > Curtobacterium > Curtobacterium sp. NPDC087082. Next base: position 116,798 of record NZ_JBIUZN010000008.1, read on the forward strand.
GTGGAAGTCCTTGCCGAGGTGGCTGACGGTCACACTGGTCATCGGACGACCTCCTGGGTGTCGAGGTCCGAGCCGTCGATGCTCGCCCCGGTGCGGATGAAGTCGCCGCGGGCGCCGGACAGGCTCGGGAAGGACTGCAGCAGCCGCCGGGTGTAGGGGTGCTGCGGGTCGTGCTGGATGGTGTCGGCGGTGGCGCACTCGACGACCTCGCCGCGGAGCATGATCGCGATCCGGTCGCTGATCTCGAGCAGCAGCGGCAGGTCGTGCGTGATGAAGACGACCGCGAAGCCGAGCTCGTCGCGCAGGCGGACGATCTCGCGGAGGATCTCCCGCTGCACGACGACGTCGAGCGCGGTGGTCGGCTCGTCCATGATCATGACCTGCGGCTCGAGCAGCATCGCCATCGCGATCATCACGCGCTGCCGCATGCCGCCGGAGAGTTCGTGCGGGTACGCCGTGATGCGGGACGGGTCGACCCCGACCCGGCGGAGTGCGTCCTCCGCGATCGCCCGACGCTCCTTGCGGGGCATGCCGCGGCGGTGCTCGACGAGCGCGTCGTCGAGCTGTGCCCGGATCGTGGTGACCGGGTTGAGCGCGTTCATCGCCCCCTGGAACACCATCGACAGCTTCGACCAGCGGACGGCACGGAGCTGCTCGTCGCCGAGGCCGAGCAGGTCGACGTCGCTGCCGTCCCGGTCGTGGAAGGTGATGCTGCCCGACGTCACCTTCGCCGGTGGCTTGTGCAGCCGCGTGATGGCGTAGGCGAGCGTCGTCTTGCCGCAGCCGGACTCCCCGGCCAGCCCGAGGATCTCCCCGGGCGCGAGCGTCAGCGAGACGTCCTTGACGGCGTGCACGGGGTGCTCGGTCTCGTAGACGACGTCGAGGTGGTCGATGGTGAGGACGGCGTCCCGGGTCATCGGGCGACCCCCTTCCGGTCGGTGGTGGTCTCGGTGAGGCGAGCCGCGCCTCCTGGGCCGGGACGGCGGGCCGCACGACGGGCGCGACGTTCACGTCGTCGCTGCGCCCGCACGTTCGCGAGCCGCGGGTTGATGACCTCGTCGATCGAGAAGTTGACGAGGGAGAGGCCCATGCCGAGCAGTGCGATGAGGAGCCCCGGCGGGACGAACCACCACCAGGCGCCCTGGGCGAGTGCGAAGCCGTTCTGCGCGTAGAAGAGCATCGTGCCGAGCGTCGACGAGTTCGAGGCGCCGAGGCCGAGGAAGGACAGCCCGGCCTCGCCGAGGATCGCGGCGATGACGGCGAACACGAACTGCGACGCGAGCACCGGCAGCAGGTTCGGCAGGATCTCCACCGCGATGACCCGCCACGGTCGTTCCCCGGCGACCCGCGCGGCGGACACGTAGTCGCGGTTCCGGATCGACATCGTCTGCGCGCGGAGGACCCGGGCGGACCCGGCCCACGACGTGATCGCGAGGACGATGGCGATGGTCCAGAGGCCTCGGGCCTCCTGCGGGACGAGGCCGGAGATGACGATGACGAGCGGCAGGCCCGGGATCACGAGGAACACGTTCGAGAAGAGCGAGAACGCCTCGTCCATGATCCCGCCGAGGTACGCGCCGAGGATGCCGAAGAACGCCGACAGCACCGTGGCGAGGACACCGACGATGAGGCCGATCTGCAGGCTGCCCCGGGTGGCGAACGCGAGCTGGGCGAGCACGTCCTGCCCGGTCTGCGTCGTCCCGAGCAGGTTGTCGGCGCTCGGCGGCTGCATGCCCGAGTCGCGGATGGCGCTCGGGTCGCCGACGAGCAGCGGGCCGAGCAGCCCGAACAGGGCGACGCCGACGATGAGCACGATGCCCGTGACGAGCCACGGCGTCAGCGTGGGGAGGAACCGGCGGACGCCGCCCTTCGGCCGGCCACGACGAGCGGTCGCGATGCTCCGGGTGGAATCGGCCTCGACCTCCTCGGTGAGGGCGCCGATGGTGGGTTCGGTCTCCTGTTGGATGTTGGTCATGGTCGTGTCCTCCTAGCTCCGGGCCCGGGTGCGCGGGTCGATGAGCCCGTAGAGCAGGTCGACGACGAGGTTCGCGCCGAGGACCGCCAGGGTGATGAACAGGAAGATGCCCTGCATGAGCGCGTAGTCGTTGTTCGTCACCGCGGACAGGAGCTTCGACCCGATGCCGGGGTACGAGAACACCTGCTCGGTGACGACGGACCCGGACACGATGAACCCGAGGGAGATCGCGAACCCGGCGACCGACGGCAGCACGGCGTTGCGGGCGGCGTAGTTGCGGAGGACCTTGCCGTGCGGCAGGCCCTTCGCGAGCGCCGTGGTGATGTAGTCCTCGGACAGCGTGGACACCATCATGTTGCGCATCCCGAGCAACCAGCCGCCGAGCGAGGCGAGCACGATCGTCGCGGCGGGCAGCACGCCGTACTTGATCGCCGACATGAGGAACTCGCCGTTGAACCCCGGTGTGAGGACGACGTCGTAGCCGCCCTGGGCCGGGAACAGGTGCAGTCCGGTCGCGAAGAAGTACACGAGGATCAGCGCGAGCCAGAAGTACGGCACCGCGGCGAGCAGGGTGGTGGCCGGCACGAACGAGTCGAGCCAGGTGCCCGGTCGCCACCCGACGAAAGCGCCGAGGGCGACCCCGATGACGGCGGCGAGCACGGTGGCGATGCCGACGAGGGCGATCGTCCACGGGAGGGAGCTCCCGATGACCTCGGTCACCGGTGCCGGGAAGTAGCTCACCGACACCCCGAGGTCACCGCGGAACACGTTGCCCAGGTACTGGCCGTACTGGGCGAGGATCGGTTCCGAGGAGTTGCCACCGAGGAGCAGCTCGTACGCCTGCCGGGTCGCCGGGGTCACCTGCCCGCCGCGCTGCTGGAGCTTGGCGAGCAGGATGTCCACGGGGTTCCCGGGCAGGAGCCTGGGGATGATGAAGTTCAGCGTCAACGCCGCCCAGAGGGCCACGATGTAGAAGCCGATCTTGCGCAGGAAGTAGTGCATACGAGCGCTCCTCGGTCGCAGTCCTCGCCTCAGCCCTTGGCGGGCTTGAGGGCCTTGAAGATCTCGGCGTTGTCCGGGCTCGCCCAGACCGCCGGGAACGCGTACAGGTCGTCCTTCGTCGGCCAGCCGGTGAACTTCGCGGCGTGGAACTCGCTCGTCGTGCCGCCGGTCATGATCGGGATGTACGGCATGTCCTCGACGACGTGCTGCTGGATGACGTCGAGTTCGGGCTGGGTCGCCGCGGTGTCCTCCGGGTTGATCGTCGCGAGCTTCTGCAGCGCGGCGTCGACCTCGGGGTTGCTGTAGCGCGCGATGTTCATCGGGGCCGCCTCGCCGACCTTCGCGGTGTTCGCGGTCGAGTAGTAGTTGTTGTAGAGGTAGTACGGGTTCGCGGTCGGGCCCTGGCCGAGCGAGTCGATCGCGAGCTGGTAGTTGCCCTTGGTCTTCTTGTCGGTCCACTCGTTCCACGACGACTGCTGTGCCTTGAGCTCGATGCCGGCGGCCTTGAGCTGCTGCGTCATCGTGTCGATCGCGGTGATGTAGTCGGTCCAGCCGGTGACGACCTCGACCGTCAGGGACAGCTTCTTGCCGTCCTTCGCGTAGATGCCGTCGGCACCCTTGGCGTACCCGGCGTCCTCGAGCGTCGAGGCTGCCGCGTCGGTGTCGGCACCGGACGGCATCACGGCCGGCGAGACGTCCTTCGAGATCATGTCCTTCTGCGTCGTCGTCAGGGCGAACGTCGGCGAGATCTCGCTGGCGGTGTTCGAGAACGCGAGGGAGTTGAGCTGCTTGCGGTTGATCGCGTCGGCGATGGCGTGCCGCACGGCAGGGTCGGTCTGCGGGCCCGAGCAGCCGAGCGCCGTCGACGAGCAGGTCAGCAGGGCCATCTGGTTCTGGCCGACGGTGATGCCGTCGTAGCCCTGGTAGTGGCCGGGGATGTCGTCCATGTTCGGGACGGGGCCGGTCTGCCAGTCGATCGAGCCCTGCGACAGGGCGTCGGCACCCGCGGTGTTGCCGGAGAGCGACAGGTAGCGGATCGTCTTCACGGCCGGGGCACCGCCCCAGTAGTCCTTGTTCGCCTCGAGAGTGAAGGCCTGCGCCTTGAACGTGCCGAGCGTGTACGGGCCCGTCCCGACGGGCTTGCGCACGACGTCCGTGGTCGGGTCGATGTCCTTCCAGAGGTGCTCCGGCACGATCCAGGTCTTGCCGAGCAGGTTCGGGCCGAGCACGAAGGACGGCTTCGCGAAGGACACGACGACCTTGTCGTCCCCCTCGGCCTTCGCGGTGCCGTCGTACCCGATGGAGTTGAGCGCCTTGTACTTCTTGAGCATGTCGAGGGTGAACACGACGTCCTTCGCCGTGAAGGGCTTCCCGTCGCTCCACTTCGCGTCGTCGCGGAGCGTGATGCTCAGCTGGGTGCCGTCGGCGTTCCATTCGTAGCTCTTGCCGAGCAGCGGCTTCGGGTCCTTCGTGTTCACGTTCGTGATGAAGAACAGGCCCTCGTAGATCGTCCCGACGCCACCGATGTTCGACGGCGACCAGGGGTTGTAGTTGATCTGGTAGTCGCCGGACTGTCCGGTGTACGCGATCAGGGTCGACGCGGAGTCGGACGACGCCGCGGTCCCGCTCGAGCTGCAGCCGGTGAGGGCGAGTCCCGCGGTGGTGAGGATGGCCGCGGCCGCGATGGCGAGCCGCCGGGAACGGTTTGGTGTTGACATCGTTGTCCTCTCGGTCTGCTCCGTCGCAGGCCTGGTCGTTGTGACCGCGATTGTTACACGGCTAAACTAACCCGGTCAAGAGCTTGCACGACGACGTGAGGAGGCGCGATGGAGCGCACGACACTGGACGGCCACTGGACCCTCGAGGCGGTGGCCGGTCCACCGGAGGCCGATGCCCACCGCGACCCGGTGCAGGCGGTGGTGCCCGGCTGCGTGCACACCGACCTGCTCCGCGCCGGCAGGATCCCCGATCCCTTCGACGGTGACGGCGAGGCCGCGACGCAGTGGATCGGCGACACGGTCTGGCGGTACCGGCGGACGTTCGACTGGGCCGGCGGCACCGGGGAGCGCCGCCACGACCTCGTCGCCGACGGACTCGACACGCTCGCGACGATCGAGCTCAACGGCATCGTCGTCGGCACCACCGCGAACCAGCACCGCTCGTACCGATTCCCCGTCGGACACCTGCTCCGACCGGGCGCGAACGAGCTCGTCGTCACGTTCGACGCGCCCGTGCCCGCGGCCGTCCGGCTCTCCGAGCTGCACGGCGGCGAGCTCCCGCACGTCAACCACCACCCCTACAACGCGCTCCGGAAGAACGCGTCGAACTTCGGCTGGGACTGGGGCGTCGACGTCGCGACGAGCGGCATCTGGAAGTCGATCGGCATCGAGTCCTGGAGCGGCGTCCGCATCGCGGCCGTCCGCCCCCTCGTCGACGTCGACGGCACCACCGGCGTGCTCACGGCGCACGTCGACGTCGAGTTCGTCGGCTCCTCCGGCGCCTTCTCGCAGGCCATCGGCAGCGCGCCCGTCGCGTCCGCAGGTGGTGACACGGGTGCCGGACTGGAGGCCCGGATCACCCTGGCCCCGCACCACGCGTCCGCAGCGCACCCCGGTTCCGACACCGCGCCTCCCGTCCGCCCCACCGACCCCGCCGGCCGGGTCGTCGGCGCGCGCCCCGTCGCGACCGGCCCGGACCGCACGACCGGCTCCGCCGTCGTGCGGCTCGAGGTCCCCGAGGTCGCCGTCTGGTGGCCGCGCGGCCACGGTGGCCAGCCCCTGTACGACGTCCGGGTCGAGGTCGGCGACGACGTCTGGACCGGCCGGGTGGGGTTCCGGACCGTCACCCTCGACACGGCTGCCGACGCCGGTGGCGCGCCGTTCCTCCTGCGCGTCAACGACCGGCCCGTCATCGTGCGCGGGGCGAACTGGATCCCGGACCACGCGTACCTCACCGAGATGACGGCCGAGCGCTACGCCGAGCGGATCGACGACGCGGTCGAGGCGAACGTCAACCTGCTCCGGATCTGGGGCGGCGGGATCTACGAGTCCGACGACCTGTACGACCGGTGCGACGAGCTCGGGATCCTCGTCTGGCAGGACTTCTTGTTCGCCTGCGCCGCCTACGCCGAGGAACCCTGGCTGGCCGACGAGGTCGAGCCCGAGGTCCGCGAGGCCGTCACCCGCCTCAGTCCCCACCCCTCGCTCGTGGTGTGGAACGGCAACAACGAGAACCTCGTGGCGTACGCCGAGTGGGGGTGGCGGCCGTCGCTCGTCGGTCGCACCTGGGGCAACGGGTACTACCGTTCCCTGCTGCCCGCGATCGTCGCGGAGCTCGACCCGACCCGGCCGTACACCCCCGGGAGCCCGTTCTCGTTCGACGAGTACCTGACGCCGAACGACGAGCGGAACGGCAGCGTGCACATCTGGGACGTCTGGAACCGGCTCGACTACCGCTCCTACGCCGACTGGCAGCCGCGGTTCGTCGCCGAGTTCGGGTTCCAGGGGCCGCCCGCGTGGTCGACCCTCACCGCGGTGGTGCACGACGAGCCGCTCGACCCGGACGGCCACGAGATGCTCGTGCACCAGAAGGCGCACGAGGGCAACCGGAAGCTCGCCGACGGCATGCGCGGGCACCTCCCGGCGCCGACGACCATCGAGGACTGGCACTGGGCCGCGCAGCTCAACCAGGCGCACGCGATCCGCTTCGGCATGGAGTGGTTCCGGTCCCGCACGCCGGACAACACCGGCATGGTCGTCTGGCAGCTCAACGACGACTGGCCCGTGGTGTCCTGGGCACTCGTCGACCACGCCGGGCACCGGAAGCCGGTCTGGTACGCGGTCCGACAGGCCTACCGGCCCGTCCTCTCGACCGTGCAGCCGACGCCCGTGCCGGAACCGCACCCGTGGGCTCCGGCCGCCGAGGTCGCCGCTGCCGCAGCCGCCCGGGACGCCGCGGGGCTGGACGTCGTCGTCGTGAACGCCGGCGGTGCGCCCGTCACCGACGAGGTCGTCGTCGAGCGCCGCGCGTTCGACGGCACGGTGCTCGCGACGACCACGGCGACCGTCTCGGTCGACCCGGCGGACGCGGTCCGGATCACGCTCCCCGCCGAGGTCGGCAGGCCGGACGACCCCGCGGTCGAGGTGCTCGTGGTCACCGGGTCGGCGTCGGGCCGCAGCGTGCACGACTTCGCCGACGTCGTCGGCCAGCGGCTGGCGCGCCGGCCGTTCACCGTCGAGGCCGTCGCGACCACCGACGGTGCACGGGTCGAGGTCACGGCGACGGCGTACGTGCGGGACCTCGCGCTGTTCCCGGACCGGGTGGTCGCCACGGCCCGGGTCGACGAGGGGCTGGTGTCGCTGCTGCCCGGCGAGTCGGCGGTGTTCGAGGTCACGCGCGCGGCGGGCATCGACGTGGAGGCGTTGGCCGGGCCCCTGGTGCTCCGGCACGCGGGCGACCTCCTGCCCTGAGGCGTGGACGGGCCGGGCGCGGGCCCGGCCCGTCCGCCCCGGTCAGCCGGTCGCCTGCACCTCGAGCACGAGCGCGGTCCCCGGGGCCAGCGCGGGCAGCCGCACCCCCACGTCCTCGAGCACCGCGCCGGACAGCTCGACGCTCCCCCGCTCGATCCACGGCGTCCGGGTCACGTCGACCCCCTTCGGCACCCGCAGCCCGGTCACCGGCGCGACCCGGTACCGGCGCTCCCGGTCGAGTCCGCGCAGGCGCAGCGGCACGGCCAGGGACCGCGGACCCGTCACGGTCCGGGCGATCCGTACGAGGGCGCGCGACCGATCGCGCGCGACGACCGCCGTCGTCGCGAGCCCGGGGTCCCCGAGCTCGACGTGGTGCAGCCGCCCGGAGTGCAGCAGTCCCCGCTCCCGCTTGTAGAGCGCGGTCCACTCCCGCAGCCGGTCGAGCTCCGCGGGGCTGCACCGGGTGACGTCGGTCTCGATGCCGGCGCTGCCGAAGAGCGACACCGCCATCCGGAAGTCGAGGTCGAGGTGCCGCCCGGTGGTGTGCGACACCTCCGGGCCGACGTGCGACCCGATGAGCTCGAGCGGCAGCAGGAGCTCGGTCCACCGCTGGATCGGCAGCCGTTCCATCGCGTCGTTCGAGTCCGAGGCCCACACCCGGTCGGTGCGTTCGAGGACGCCCAGGTCGACCCGGGCGCCGCCGGACGCGCACGCCTCGATCTCGAGCCAGGGGTGTCGGCGACGGAGCTCGTCCATCACCGCGTAGGCGCCACGGGTGTGCGCGTCGAGGCCGACCCGGCCGGCGTGCACGGTCTGCACGACGTCGCGGTTCTGGTCCCACTTCACGAAGTCGACGTGGTGCGCGCCGATCACCGCCGACATCCGGTCGAGCACGTGCTCGCGGACGTCCGCGCGGGCGAGGTCGAGCACGTACTGGTGCCGCCACGTCCGGGTGCGCCCGGGGTCCTGCAGGAGCCAGTCCGGGTGGTCGACCGCGAGCTCGGACACCGGGCTCACCATCTCCGGCTCGAACCACAGCCCGAAGTCCATGCCGAGCGCTCGGACACCGGCGACGAGCGGGCCGAGGCCCTGCGGCCAGACGTCGGCGTCGACCGTCCAGTCGCCGAGGGCCGTGGTGTCGGAGCGGCGTCCGGTGAACCAGCCGTCGTCGAGGACGAACCGTTCGACACCGACGTCCGCAGCGACCCGCGCGAGTGCGAGCAGCGGCTCCAGCTCCTGCCGGTAGTAGACGGCCTCCCAGGTGTTCAGCACGACGGGACGCGGGGTCCGTGGGTGCCCGGGGCGCGCGCGGAGGGAGTCGTGGAGGCGGGCGGCGACCCCGTCGAGCCCGGCGTCGGTCCAGACGAAGACGGTGTCGGGCGTGGTGAACGTCTCGCCCGGACGGAGCACGACCTCGCCCGCGCGCAGGAGCTCCCCCGCGCCGAGCACGGGACGGGCCTCGGCGAGCTGGTCGTACCGGTGCACGGAGTCCGCGCTCCACGCCGGGTGCACCGCCCACAGCTCGCCGGTGCTGTCGTCGAAACCAGGGGTCCCGAGCACCGTGAGGGTCGGGGCGTCGTGCCCGGTCCGCCCCCGACGGCTCTCGCGCACGTGCACCCCGTCGGTCATCGCCCGCCGCTGCGGGGTCCGCTCGCGGGTCCACCGTCCGGCGAGGTCGAGCACCTCGGCGGCACGCTCCCCCACCGGCAGCACCGCTTCGAGCGCCTGCACCTCGACGTCGGCCGTGCCGCTGTTCGTCAGCGCGTGCCGCACCCGCAGGACCCCGGCGTCGTCGAGGGCGAACTCGCTGTGCAGCGCCACCTCGTCCGACGCGGCGTCGACCACGAGCAGCTGTCCCTCGACGTGCACCACGACGTCGCGCCACACCGGTACCAGCGGACGACCGCCGACCTGTCCGGCGATCCCGGGCCGACCCTCCCACCCGTCCTGCTCGGTGGGCAGGATCGTCACCGGCCACGGGGCGTCGAACGCGCTCGGTGAGACCGCCCGCGCGACGGCGAGCACGAGGTCGTCCGCGTCCTCCGGCACGACCTCGCCGACGTCCCGCCCCCAGTGCAGCACCTCGGGCAGGCCGTCGACACGGGTCGCGACGACGACACCCACCCCGGCTGCGCGCAGCGCGCGGACGCGCGTCACCGCCGCGGGCACGGCTGCCCGCGCCTCCTCGCCGTCCACGACGGTCATGCCGTCGCCTCCTCGAGGAGCACACGGACGCCGCCGGCGGGCACGACGGTCTCCGGGCCGTGCCCGGAGCCGTCGAGCAGGTCGGTCCCGGCAGCCGACAGGACGACGTCGTCGGTGCGGTGGTTCAGGAGGAACAGGATCCCGGTGCCGTCCTGCCGGACGCGACGCACTGCCTCCAGGCCTGGAGGCGCGGTGACGGTCCGCGCGATCGCTCGCTCCTCGACGATCCGGTCCACGATCCGTTGCACCCCGTCCGCGTCGAGCATCGCCGAGACGTACCAGGCGCCGCCGCCGGCGGCGCGGCGTGTGACCGCGGGGCGGCCCGCGAGCGGCCCGTCGACGTGCCGGAGGACGACGTCGGCGTCCTCGACGACCACGTCCTCCGCCCAGTCGGTGACGACCGTGCCGTCGTCGAGCAGGACGCGCTCGTCGCGCTGCAGCGGGGTGAACTCCTCCGACCACACGCCGAGCACGTCGCGGAACGCACCCGGGTAGCCACCGGTGCGGACCCGCGCGGTCTCGTCCACGATCCCCGAGGCGTAGGTCACCAGGAGCGTCGCGCCGTGCTCCACGACGGCGCTGATCCGCGCCGCGGCCGCGTCGTCGACGACGAAGAGGGTCGGAAGCACCACGACGTCGTACCCGGACAGGTCGGCGTCGAGCGGGACGACGTCGGTCAGGACCTGGCGGCGCCAGAACGCGGTGTGCCAGGCACGGAGCTCGTGCCCGTACCGGAGTCCCCGGTGCGGCTTCAGCCCGGACTGGAGCGCCCAGCCGGACGCCTCGTCCACGACGATCGCGACGCGGGCACGCTCGACCGGGGCGCCCTGGACCGGCCCGAGGGCGCGGAGTGCGCGGCCGAGGGCGCAGACCTCGCGCCAGACGCGGCTCCGGGTGCCGGCGTGCGGGACCATCGCGGAGTGGAACTGCTCGGCGCCGGCGGTCGACGCGCGCCACTGGAAGAAGAGCGCGCCGTCCGACCCGCGTGCCACGTGGGCGAGCGAGTTGCGGAGGATCTCGCCGGGTTCCTTCGCCCGGTTCCGCTGCTGCCAGCTCGGGCCCCCGGTCGAGTGCTCCATGAGCAGCCACGGACCGCCGTCGCGGGTCATCCCGCGCATGCGGTCGGCAGCGGCGGCGAGGTCCTCGGCACGGTCGGGGTCGTCGACCAGCGTGTAGTGGTCGTTCGCCGGGATCGCGACGTGGCGGGCCCACTCGGCGTAGTCGACGACCTGGGAACCGGCGCCCACCATGAAGTTCGTCGTGACGGGTGCGGCGGAGTGCTGCTCGATGACGGCCTTCTCGGCCTCGAAGTGGGCGAGGAGCGCGTCCGACGAGTAGCGCTCGAAGTCGAGGGCGAGCCCCGGGTTCGGGGCCCCACCGACGCCGCGCGGCGGGGAGACCTCGTCGAACGACGTGTAGGTGTGCCCCCAGAAGGCGGTGCCCCACGCGGCGTTCGCTGCGTCGACGTCGTCGTACCGCGCGCGGAGCCAGCGCCGGAAGTCGGCTGCCGAGACATCGCAGTAGCAGCGGCCGTTCCCGCCGCCGAGCTCGTTGCTCACGTGCCAGAGCCGGACCGCGGGGTGCTCCCCGTACCGTTCGGCCAGGGCGCCGACGATCCGGAGCGCGTGCTCGCGGAACACCGGCGAGGCCGGGCACCAGCCGAGTCGGCCACCGGGACGCTCGCGGCGTTCGGTCGCGTCGACGGGCAGGATCTCGGGGTGCGCCGTGAGCAGCCAGTTCGGCGGGGCGGCGGTCGGTGTCGCGAGGTCCACCGCGATGCCGTTGTCGTGCAGCAGGTCGAGTACGGCGTCGAGCCAGTCCCAGGTGTACTCCCCCGGTGACCGTTCGAGGAGCCCCCATGAGAAGACCCCGACCGTGACGAGGTTCACACCGGCCTCGCGCATGAGTCGGACGTCCTCGTCCCACACCGAGCGCGGCCACTGCTCGGGGCTGTAGTCACCACCGAACGACAGGTCCTCGGTGGGCCAGGGCACGGAACGAGCAGGGGTCACGACATCTCCTTCGACGGGTGGACCGGACCAGCATCCCGCCCGTCGAAGGCGTTTGTCAACTCGGGTAACTAAGTCAGAAGCGGAGCAGTCGGCGGACCGCGAGGACCGCGGCCGCACGCGCCCACTCGGAGAACTCGAACGGCTGCACGACGATGGTCACGGCGGGCTCGTACGGGCGGAGGCCCTGCCAGAACGCCGCGTCCACCTCGGCGCGGGCGAGGTCGTACACGGGCAGGCCGTCGCCGGTCAGCACGATGGTCTCCGGGTCCACCAGCGTCACCACCGTCGACAGGAGGACACCCAGGGCCGTGCCGGCGTCGCGGAGGGCCTGGAGCGCCTGCTCGTCCCCCGCGCGGGCCAGGTCGACCACCGCGTCGTACCCAGCGTCCTCGTGGCCGGCGTTCCGCGCCACGATGGAGCTCGGCAGGTAGCTCGACACGCAGCCCGCGTGCCCGACCCCGCAGTCCGGACCGCCGCCGTACACGGGCAGGTGCCCGACGCGACCGAACCGACCGTGGGCGCCCTCGGACACCTCGCCGTTCGTGACGAGCCCGAACCCGACGCCCGCCCCGACCGTGACGAGTGCCATCGAGGTGACGCCCGCGCCGGCGCCGATCCAGTGCTCCTTGGCCGTGAGCGCGTCGACGTCGTTCACCGTGAAGGTCACGAGCCCCGTCCGGCGCTCGAGCATGTCCGACAGTGGGACGTCGCGCCAGCCGAGGAACTGCGACACCTCGACCAGGGTCACGCCGTCACGGGTGACCACGTCGCCGGGCACCGAGACGCCGAGCGAGCAGATCGCCGGCGACGCCACCCGGAGCCGGTCGACGACCTCGCCGACCTGGGCCACGAGCGCGTCGGGCGATGCGTCGCGCAGCACTTCCTCGTGCAGGGCGAGCACCCGTCCCGCGAGGTCCGTGACCGCCGCGTACAGGCGGTCCTGCGTGAGCTTCACGCCCACGAACTCCCACACGCCCTCGCTCGTCCGGAGGAGCTCCGACGGCCGACCGGTAGCACCACGCACCCCCGTGCCGACCTCGATCACGAACCCGTGCTCCTGGAGCGTCCGCACGGCCCGCGTGAGACTCGCCCGCGACAGGCCGAGCGACCGAGCGATCTCGGCACGGGAGAGCACACCGTGCACGAGGATCTCGCGCAGGGCGGACCTCGTCGCATCGGTCAACACCGGCCACACCGGACCCGGGTCGATCGCTGCTCGATCGAGCTGCTCGGTCATCGGTCCCCTTCGTTCGTCGGCCGATCATAACGCGCCGGGAAACGCAGAAAACCCCTGACCACGTGGTGGTCAGGGGTTCCCTGGTATTCGTAACGTTGAGTCCGGCGGCGTCCTACTCTCCCACAAGGTCCCCCTTGCAGTACCATCGGCGCTGAGAGGCTTAGCTTCCGGGTTCGGAATGTGACCGGGC
>NZ_JBIUZN010000009.1:0-23493 GCF_044745045.1 Curtobacterium sp. NPDC087082
GCGGGGCCCCCGGGGCCCCCCCCCCCCCCCCCCCCGGCGCGCCCCCCCCCCCCCCCCCCACCCCCCCCCCCCCCCCCCCCCGGGGGGGGGGGGGCCCCGCCCCCCCCCCGCCTCCTGTCTGTTCAGCGCTCGCGTCTGTGCGCGCTACTTCGACTCGTAGAGTCGGCTGCTCTCGTCGTGCCACTCGATGGCGGTCGCCGCGAGCTTGTCCTTGAACTCGGCGCCGTGGTGCGCACAGAAGTACAGCTCACCGCTGGCCATGGTGGCCCGGATGTACGCCTGCGCGCCGCAGCTGTCGCAACGGTCGGCAGCGGTGAGCTGGTGGCTGCTGACTTCGTCGATGGAGAGGTCCTGCACGGTCTGGGTCATTGCTGTGCTCCTCACGGATCGCAGGTGGTGCGGCTTGGTCCACCTATTTCAACACGTGATGCCTGAGAGTGGCGCATTGTGATCGCCCGTTTCGCTCAGCGCGGATCGGCTGTCCCCAGTCCGAGTGTCCGCGCGGTGGTGTCGGTGCGGCTCGCTAGCATCGGAAGGTGAGCTCCGACTACTCTGCACGCCATCTCTCCGTCCTCGAAGGGCTCGAGGCGGTCCGCAAGCGTCCGGGCATGTACATCGGGTCGACGGACTCCCGCGGGCTCATGCACTGCCTGTGGGAGATCATCGACAACTCCGTCGACGAAGCCCTCGCCGGGCACGGTGACGAGATCGGCGTGCTGCTGCACCCCGACGGTTCGGTCGAGGTGCGCGACACCGCTCGTGGCATCCCCGTCGACGTCGAGCCGAAGACCGGTCTGACCGGGGTCGAGGTGGTGTTCACCAAGCTCCACGCCGGTGGCAAGTTCGGCTCCGGGTCGTACGCCGCGTCCGGCGGGCTGCACGGTGTCGGTGCCTCGGTCGTGAACGCGCTGTCGGAGCGCCTCGACGTCGAGGTCGACCGCGGCGGCAAGACCTACGCGATGTCGTTCCACCGCGGCGAGCCGGGCACGTTCGCCGGCGACGGGCCGGACGCGCCGTTCACCCCCTTCACCTCCGGCAGCGAGTTGCGCGTCGCCGGCAAGGTGAAGAAGGGCGTGACCGGGTCCCGCGTGCGGTACTGGGCGGACCGGCAGATCTTCACCTCCGACGCGAAGTTCAGCACCAGCGACCTCGTCAGCCGAGCGCGCCAGACGGCCTTCCTCGTGCCAGGGCTCGGCATCACCATCACGGATGCGCGGCCCGCCTCGATCGAGGCAGCGGCCGCGCGGGCGGAGGCCACGGGTACTCCTGTCGAGCCCGGTCCCGTCGTCGAGCGCTTCCGGTACGAGGGCGGGATCGGTGAGTTCGTCGAGCACCTCGCCCTCGACTCCGCCGTCACCGACGTCTGGCGCATCCAGGGGACCGGCACCTTCACCGAGACCGTGCCGATGCTCGACGACAAGGGCCACATGGTGTCGACCTCGGTGTCGCGCGAATGCGAGGTCGACCTCGCACTGCGATGGGGCAGTGGCTACGAGACGGTGTTCCGCAGCTTCGTCAACATCATCGCGACTCCGAAGGGCGGCACGCACCAGGCCGGCTTCGAGTCCGGAGTGGTCAAGGCCGTGCGCGCCCAGGTCGAGGCGAACGCCCGCAAGCTCAAGGTCGGGCAGGACAAGCTCGAGAAGGACGACGTGCTCGCCGGTATGACCGCGGTGCTCACCGTCCGCCTGCCCGAGCCGCAGTTCGAAGGCCAGACGAAGGAGGTCCTCGGCACCCCGGCGGTCCGGAAGATCGTCGACCAGGTCGTGTCGAAGCGCCTCACCGAGATCCTCACGTCGACGCAGCGCACCGAGAAGGCCCAGGCGGCGACCCTGCTCGAGAAGGTCGTCGCCGAGATGAAGACGCGCATCTCGGCCCGGGCGCACAAGGAGACCCAGCGCCGGAAGAACGCGCTCGAGAACTCCTCGCTGCCGACGAAGCTCGCCGACTGCCGCAAGCAGGACGCTGAGGGCACCGAGCTCTTCATCGTCGAGGGCGACTCCGCGCTCGGCACCGCCAAGCTCGCGCGCAACAGCGAGTACCAGGCGCTGCTGCCGATCCGCGGCAAGATCCTCAACGTGCAGAAGGCGTCCGTGTCCGACATGCTCTCGAACGCCGAGTGCGCCTCGATCATCCAGGTCATCGGCGCCGGCTCCGGCCGGACGTTCGAGATCGACCAGGCCCGCTACGGCAAGGTCATCATCATGTCCGACGCCGACGTCGACGGCGCCCACATCCGGACGCTCCTGCTCACGCTGTTCTTCCGGTACATGCGGCCGATGATCGAGCAGGGTCGGGTGTTCGCTGCTGTTCCGCCGCTGCACCGGGTCGTCGTGGTGAACCGTGGCAAGGCGAACGACACGCTGTACACCTACTCCGAGGCCGAGCTGCAGGCCGTGCTGAAGAAGCTCGAGAAGCAGGGCAAGAAGTACCAGGAGCCGATCCAGCGGTACAAGGGTCTCGGCGAGATGGACGCCGACCAGCTGGCGGAGACCACGATGGACCGCACGCACCGGACGCTGCGCCGGGTGAACATCACCGATGCCGAGGGTGCTGCGAAGGTTTTCGAGCTGCTCATGGGCAACGACGTGGCGCCGCGCAAGGAGTTCATCCTCGCCGGTGAGGGCCTCGACCGCGACCGTATCGACGCGTAGGCGCCGGCGCGCGCGGCGCCGCCGAGTCTCGCCTCAGCGGACACTTTCGCGGCGCGGCGGCGCGAGTTCTGTCCGCGAGGCCGAGTCTCGGCGCCGCCGTGCGGCGCGACCTCACGCGCTGGGCGACACGTCACGCGGCGCTGGCGCCGTGACGTGTCGCCAGGCGCGAAAGTTCGCAGCGCGGTCCGGTGGTCGGGGCGGTGGTCGTCCCCATGGGTGGACGGGAGGCGCGGTGCGGGGCCGTCCCGCGCCTCCCGTCCGCGTGCTCACGCGCTGGGCGACAGTTCACGCGGCGAGGGCCCCGTGAACTGTCGCCTGACGCGAAAAGCCGCCGCCGGCGCGGCCGCGCCCGAGGGCGAGTCTCGGCTGGGCGGACAGAACTCGCGCCGCGACGGCGCGAGTTCTGTCCGCGGGGCCGAGTCTCGGCGTCCGCCGCGGCGCGTCCGCGTGCTCACGCGGTGGGCGACAGTTCACGCGGCGAGAGGCCCGTGAACTGTCGGCTGACGCGAAAGGTCGCGCCGCGCGCCTACGCCTCGCCGGCGGTGCCGTCGAGCGCCGCCGCACTCCCACCGATCGAGTCGATCACGGCGTCGAGCGGCGCCCCCGACCCGTCGCGCTTCGACAGCCAGTCCGGCAGCGTCCGGGCAGCGCCGTCCGACCCGACCGCGTGCGGGGGAGCGATGCCCGCCCACGCCACCGTCAGGCCGTCCTCGCCCTTGAGGAACGCGTGCGCCCGCACACCCTGGGTCGCACGGCCCTTCGCCGGGAACTCCGACAGGGCCGAGACCTTGGCGCGGCCGGTGTCGGTGCCGGGCAGGGCCGAGGACGACGCCGAGACGGTCGCGACCACGGCGTCGTCGGAGCGGGCGACGGATCCGAACCAGATCGCCGAGGCACCCGCGGCGAGGGCCACGCCGGCGACCCCACCGGCGGGGAGGCCCTGCGCACGGACGCCGGACGCGGGGAACCGCAGCAGTTGCGCGTTCGAGGTGATGAACACGAGGTCGTCCGACTCGGGCGCCTGGGCGGCACCGACGACCGCGTCGCCGGGCTTCAGCCCGATGGCGGGGAACTCGGGCTTGTCCGGCCAGGCTCCGGGCACGACGCGCTTCACGACGCCCTGCACGGTGCCGATGGCGAGCGAGTCCGACGAGGCGCCGGAGAGGTCGACGAGGGCGACCACGGTCTCGCCGCGGGCGATGCCGAGGAAGTCCGTCACCCGGACGCCGGCGTCGAGCCGGACCGCGGCCGGCGGCACGGCGGGGACGTCGACGGGGGAGAGCCGGATCACGCGCCCGGTCGACGTGAGCGCCCCGACCTGCCCGCGCACCGAACTGACGATCGACGAGCGGACGGCGTCGTGCTTGGACCGCTTCGGCACCCGGACGATGCCGAGCTCGGACGTCGGGATGTCGACGCGGATGAGCCGCCCGGTGGTCGAGAGCAGCACGCGGCACGGGGAGTCGGCGATCTGCAGGGACTCCGGGTCGACCGCGGCCTTGCGACCACCCTTGACCGGGGCGTCGGCCTCGGTGAGCAGGGTCCGGCGCGGCGTCGCGAACCGGTCGGACACCTCGGTGAGCTCGAGCGCGACCTGGGCACGGAGCCGCTCGTCGGACGCGAGCAGTTCCTCGAGCGCGGCGATGTCGGCGAGCAGCTGGTCGCGCTCGCCCTCGAGCTCGAGGCGTGAGAACTTCGTCAGGCGCCGGAGCCGCAGTTCGAGGATGTACTCGGCCTGCACCTCGGACAGGTCGAACACCGTCTGCAGGCGGGAGCGCGCGGCCTCGGAATCGTCCGAGGAGCGGATGACCTCGATGACCTCGTCGATGTCGAGGATGGCGATGAGCAGCCCCTCGACCAGGTGCAGTCGCTCCTTCTTGCGCGCGAGGCGGTACTGCGACCGACGTGTGACGACCGAGAGCCGGTGCTGCACGTAGACGTCGAGCAGCTCGCGCAGCCCGAGGGTCTTGGGCGATCCGCCGACCAGCGCGACGTTGTTGATGCCGAAGCCGTCCTCGAGCGGGGTGTGCTTGTACAGCTGCTCGAGCACGGCGGTGGGGTTGAAGCCGCTCTTGATGCCGATGACGAGCCGGAGCCCGTGGTTGCGGTCGGTCAGGTCGTTCACGTCGGAGATGCCGACGAGCTTCTTCGACTGGACGCCGTCCTTGATCTTCTCGATCACGCGCTCCGGGCCGACCAGGTACGGCAGCTCGGTGACCACGAGGCCGACCTTGCGCGGGGTGAGGTTCTCGACGCTCACCTTCGCGCGCGTCCGGAACGAGCCGCGGCCGCTGGCGTAGGCGTCGCGCACGCCGGAGAGCCCGACGATGGTGCCGCCGGAGGGCAGGTCAGGGCCCGGCACGAACTCCATCAGCTCGTCGAGCGTCGCCTGCGGGTTCATGAGCAGGTGCTTCGCCGCCTCGACCACCTCGCCGAGGTTGTGCGGCGCCATGTTCGTCGCCATGCCGACCGCGATGCCCGACGCGCCGTTGACGAGCAGGTTCGGGAAGGCCGCGGGCAGCACGCCCGGCTGCATGATCTGGTTGTCGTAGTTCGGGACGAAGTCGACGACGTCCTCGCCCAGGCCCTCGGTCATGGCCATCGACGGTTCGGCGAGGCGGGCCTCGGTGTAGCGGGCGGCCGCGGGACCGTCGTCGAGCGAGCCGAAGTTGCCGTGTCCGTCGACGAGCGGCACGCGCATCGTGAACGGCTGCGCCATGCGCACGAGGGCGTCGTAGATCGCGCCGTCGCCGTGCGGGTGCAGCTTGCCCATCACCTCGCCGGTGACGCGGGCGCTCTTCACGTGGCCGCGGTCGGGCCGGAGCCCCATCTCGGCCATCTGGTAGAGGATGCGCCGCTGCACGGGCTTCAGGCCGTCGCGTGCGTCGGGGAGTGCCCGTGAGTAGATGACGGAGTACGCGTACTCGAGGAAGGAGCCCTGCATCTCCTCGGAGACGTCGACGTCCTCGATGCGTTCACCGTCGGGCAGGCCGACTGCTTCCGTGCGTGCCATGGCACCCTTCTGCGAGACTGGGGGAGATGGGAACAAGCGTACCGACGGCCCCCGACGCCACCGCGAACCTCGCCGACGTCTTCCCGAGTTGCCTCGTCGCGCTCGGCGCTGCGGACGACGCCTGGTTGCGTTCCACCGGACTGGAGGCGCGGATCACCCTCCGCCCCGCCCGTTCCGCGATCGTCGTGCTGGTCGACGGCCTCGGTGCCGGCGCGCTGGCAGCGCGCGCCGGACACGCCCGCTGGCTCGCCGCGGGCAAGAAGCGACTGCGCAGCGGCTTCCCGACGACGACGGCGGCTGCACTGAGCACGCTGACGACCGGTCGGTCGCCCGGCACCCACGGCGTGGTCGGGTACAGCGGCTGGAACCCCGACACCGGCCGGGTGATGAACCTGCTGAGCGGCTGGGACGACGAGGTCCCGAAAGACTGGTTCCTCGCCCGCACGCTGTTCACCGAGGCGCCGGCGCTCGGCGTCGACCCCGTGGTGGTCGGACCCGCCCGGTACCGCTCCTCGGGGATGACCGCCAACGTCCTCGGCGGGGCGCGCTACGTCTCGGCCGACTCGATCCCGCAGCGCGTCGACGCCGCCCTCGCCGAGACCGCGACGGGTCGCTCGCTCGTGTACCTCTACGTCCCGGAGCTCGACTCGATCGGGCACAAGCACGGCTGGCAGTCCGACCGGTGGACCGCGGCGCTCGAACTCCTCGACGGCGAACTCGCTCGGCTCGAGGGCCGTGCCGCCGCCGACGTCGGGATCGTCGTGACGGCCGACCACGGCGTGCTCGACGTCCCCGACCACGCGAACATCGCGCTCGACCCGCTCCTGCTGACCGACGTCATCGGGGTCGCCGGCGACCCGCGCTGCCGGCAGTTCACGGTCGCACCGGGCACCGACGTCCGCTCCCTCGTCGGGCAGTTCCGGGCGCGCTACGGCAAGAAGGCGTCCGTCGCGAGCCGTGACGAGGCGATCGCCGCCGGCTGGTTCGGCGACGTGTCGGACGAGGTCGTCCCGCGCATCGGGGACGTCGTGCTCGTGGCACGGGGGTCCTGGGCGTTCAACGACGACCGGGCCCTGCGCGACGGCGAGTCACCGAAGCGGATGATCGGCCAGCACGGGGCGATGACCGACGAGGAGACCATGGTGCCGCTGCGCCTCGCCGGGGCGTTCGCGCAGTAGCACGAGCCCGACGGCGCCCGGGGATCAGGCCGGGTCGTCGTCCGGCCGCGTCCCGAAGACGATCTCGTCCCAGCTCGGCATCGACCGTCGGTTCCGCTTCTTGCGGTCCTGCCGCCCGGCCTCGGCCTCGGGGGCGGAGGTGGGTCGGGCGTCCGGCTGCGGCGCGGTGTCCGACGAGTCCTCGAACCCCTGCAGCGGGATGTCGACGACGCTGATCGAGGTCCGTCGTCCGTCGTCCTGCGGCTGTTCGCCGAAGGCCGCGGCCTCGCGCTCGCCACGGCGGCGGCGGAGCGCCTCGAGCAGGTCGGCCGTCTCGTTGCCGGGGGCGCGTTCCTCGACGGCGGCTCCGATGCGGGGGAGCGGCGCGCGGAGCGGACGCTCCTGCACCTCGGGGTTCGTGACGTCCTCGTCGGGCTCGTCGACCCGGAACGCGCCGGAGTCGAACCGCGTCCCGTCGGTGTCCTGGTGGTCGTTCTCGACCGCACGGAGGCGCGGCGCGATGCCCTCGTCCTCGGTGTGCGAGAGCCGGTGCGCGTCGCCGTTGTCCGGCGTCAGCGTCGACGTCTTCGGGTCGAAGCGCCACTGTGCGTCGTGCTCGACCTCGGCGGCCGTGTAGTGCACGCGGACCTGCCAGCCGCTCTCGACGTGCTTCCACGACGCCCAGGCGATCCCGCTGGCCTCGCCCGCCTCGAGCTTGGCGGTGATCGCCTCGCCGAAGCTGTCGGGCGACTCGTCGTCGACCGGGGTGACCGGCACGCGGTGCGCGGCGTCGAGGATGAAGGCACGCTCGGCGAGGACGGGGCCCTCGAAGCGCCGCACGTACTCGACGTCGACGTCGAGCGCCAGGGCGACCTCGGCGGCGTCGGCACCGCCGCGGATCCGCGCCTGCACGTCCTTGGGGGACACGCGCTTGTGCGGACCGGACTCGGGGTTCGCCTGCCGGACCTGACCGGGCAGCGACGAGGTGACGGGCAGTCGGAACTCGGTCCCGCCGTCGGTCGCGAGCAGGAGTGCCCCGGACTCCACCCCGATGACTCTCACGTCTTGCATGGTTCCGCCTTCCGAGCGTCGCGTACGGTCGTGCCTCGTACCCCGTGAGTATGCAGCCGTCCGGACCCGATCCCGCGGAGGCGCACGGGCGTGCCGTGGACTCCCGTGCGAGCGTTTCCGGACAGCGGGAATGGACGGGCGGGCACACGGGTTGCAGCGCCAGAACGACCCGCCGGAGACTTCGGTTTGCGCTCTGGCGAGACGTGGTGCAAACTGTCGCCGCCGATCACCGGCGACGACCTCTCGATACGAGAAATGGATGGGCATGGCCACCGATTACGACGCCCCCCGGAAGACCGACGACAACTCCGACTCGGAGTCGATCGAGGCCCTCAAGGAGCGCGTTCCCGACAAGATGTCGGGGGTCGTCGACGATGATTCCGACAACCCCGGCAGCTTCGAGCTCGCCGGACAGGACCTCAGCGACGTCGACCTCGACGTCGTCGTGCTCCCGCCCCAGGTCGACGAGTTCACCTGCGTCGAGTGCTTCCTCGTGAAGCACCGCTCGCAGCTCGACCACGAGTCGAAGCTCGGCCCGGTCTGCGCGGAGTGCGCGGCGCTCTAGGGAACGCACGAAACCAGAACGGCCCGTCACCGCGAGGTGACGGGCCGTTCTGCGTGCGCTGGGCGGGCAGGCGCGCGCCGTGCCGGACAGGAGGCGCGGGTCGGGCCCGCACCGCGCCTCCTGGATCGCAGGTGGGGACTCAGGACCGCAGGGCGGCGACGACGGCCGACGGGTTGCGGACGCTGACCAGCCAGTAGGGCGTCGGGTCCGCGGGGTCCTGCACCTCGACCTTGACGACCCCGCGCACGTAGCCGCGGAAGAGCGTCCAGGCGCGGGCGTCGAGCTTCGGCCCGCGCTGCGTGGTGGCCTCGGCGCCCTCGTAGCCCTCGACGTCGCCCACGAGCGTCCGCGGGAGGTGCGCCCGACCGGCGCGGAACTCGGTCTCCGTGACCTCGATGGTCGGAGCCAGCGCCCAGAGCAGCACGAGCACGCCGAGGTACATGCCGACCGCCACGAGGACGCCGGCGAGCACGCTGATCGGCAGGAACACGAGGAGGCTGGCGGGGATGACGAGCGCCGTCGCCAGGTAGAGGACGGGCGGAGCCCACAGTCGTTCGCGGTACAGGGTCACGACACCATTCGACCACGACTCCGGGCAGGTCACGGAACGGTCACGGTCTGCACTACCCTCGACACGTGACCGAACCAGTCGACGTGCTCTGGACCGGGGAGAACGCTCCCGGATACGCCCACCCCGGTGACGCCGGTGCGGACCTCGTCTCGACCGAGGCGTTCGTCCTGCAGCCCGGCGAGCGTCGGCTCGTGGGCACGGGCCTGAAGATCGCGCTGCCCGACGGGTACGCCGCGTTCGTGGTCCCGCGCAGCGGTCTCGCCGCGAAGCACGGCATCACGATCGTGAACGCGCCCGGCACCGTCGACGCCGGGTACCGCGGCGAGATCAAGGTCGCGCTGCTCAACACCGACCAGGCCGCCGCGCACGAGGTGCACGTCGGCGACCGCATCGCCCAGATGATCGTCATGCCGGTCCCGCGCGTGTCGTTCACCCGCGTCGACGAGCTGCCCGACAGCGTCCGCGGCCAGGGCGGGTTCGGCTCGTCGGGCTACGGTGACCGGAGCGGTGCCGTCAGCGGCGCCGCGGACAACGCTCAGGAAGGAACGCGCGCATGAAGTTCGGCCGACGCAAGCGTGACGAGGTCGAGGTGGCGGACGCCGTCCCCGACGAGGTCGAGGTGGCCGAGACGACGCCGGAGGTCGACATCGCGATCGACGCCGACGCCGACCTCGACGAGGTGGACGCCGTCGCGCCGACCGACAAGTCCGCGCCCGAGGACCGTGCCGAGAGCGGCCCGCACGACGAGACCGAGGCGAACCTGGTCCGTCCGTACGTCGACCTCGGCGGCGTGAAGGTCCTCCCGCGCGAGGGGCTCCACCTGCGGCTCGAGGTGGAGGAGGGCTCGCAGCGCGTCGTCGCGGTCGGGCTCGACTACGACGAGTCCACGCTGCAGGTGCAGCCGTTCGCCGCACCGCGCTCCACCGGGCTCTGGCACGAGATCCGCGCCCAGATCGCCGAGCAGATCGAGCGCCA
This sequence comes from Curtobacterium sp. NPDC087082, assembly GCF_044745045.1. Classification (NCBI taxonomy): domain Bacteria; kingdom Bacillati; phylum Actinomycetota; class Actinomycetes; order Micrococcales; family Microbacteriaceae; genus Curtobacterium; species Curtobacterium sp. NPDC087082. Next base: position 10,007 of record NZ_JBIUZN010000009.1, read on the forward strand.
GGGCGGCATCGTGTCCGAGGTCGACGGTCCGTTCGGCCCCGAGCTCCGCGCCCAGGTCCCGGTCGTCTCCGACGGCACGGGCGTCACCGACGGGGCCCGCCCCGCGCGGTTCATCGGCGTCGACGGCCCGCGTTGGTTCCTGCGCGGTGTGATCGCCGGCAAGGCCGCCGAGCAGCCCGACGACGCGGCCGAGATCGAGGACCTGTTCCGCAGCGTCGTCGTGGTCCGCGGGACCACCCCGATGCCGCCGCGCGACCTCATCCCGCTCCACATGCCGAAGTCGACGCAGTCGGCCATCTGACCGGCGACCCGAACCAGGAGGCACGGTGCCGGACCACGACGACACCACCCGTCCCGAGGCGGACGCGCCCGACGCGCTGCCCTCGTTCAGCGACCAGATGCGTGCCGCCGTCGCCAACACCGGGCTCGGCAAGGTCGCTCCGGGCGAGGCGCCGTCGGGGCACGCCCTCGTCGCGGCCATCGGCGGCGTGCGCGGCCTCGTCGAGTCCGTCCTGCCCGGGCTCGCGTTCCTGGTGGTCTACGCGATCACGAAGGAGGTCGTCCCGAGCGTCCTGATCCCGGTCGCGATCGGCGTCGTGTTCGTGGTGCTCCGCCTGCTGCAGCGCCAGTCGCTCGTGATGAGCCTCGCGGGGATCCTCGGCGTGGCGATCTCCGCCGGCCTCGCGCTCATCACCGGGCGGGCCGAGAGCAACTTCATCCCCGGGATCGTCATCAACGCCGTGTGGCTCGTCGGGCTGCTCGTGACGCTGGCGATCCGGCAGCCGCTCATCGGCCTGGTCGTCGGGTTCCTGCTCCCGCCGAACGAGGACGGCACCCCGCAGGACTGGCGTCGCGACCCGGCGAAGCGCCGTGTGCTCACCGTGGCGACCTGGCTCTGGGTCGGACTCTTCGCGATCCGGCTCCTCATCGAGGTGCCGCTGTACCTGACCGCCCAGGTGGAACTGCTCGCCGGCATCAAGCTCATCACGGGCGTCCCGCTCTACGCCGCCCTGCTCTGGGTGACCTGGCTGCTCGTCCGGACGGTGTTCAAGCGCGAGGGTGACGCCACCCGGGTGTAGAGTTGTCTCGACATCGAGATAATTCCCCGCGGCCCTTCCCGGGCTGGCGGGTTTAGGTTTGCCTTGCTGGTGGGACGCCTCGCGCCCCGCTTGGATGGGGGCACACCGATCAACCAGGGAGGCGGCACAGTGGCTGCAGTCAACAGCTTCGGCTCGAAGGACACGCTGTCGGTTGGGGGTGTCGACTACGCGATCCACCGGATCGACACGGTGCCCGGGCACGAGAAGCTCCCGTACAGCCTGAAGGTGCTGCTCGAGAACCTCCTCCGCACCGAGGACGGCAAGAACGTCACCGAGGACCAGATCCGCGCCCTCGGGTCGTGGCAGCCCGACGCCGAGCCGGACACCGAGATCCAGTTCTCGCCGGCCCGCGTGGTCATGCAGGACTTCACCGGCGTCCCGTGCATCGTCGACCTCGCCACCATGCGCGAGGCGATGGCCGAGATCGGCGGCGACCCGAACAAGATCAACCCGCTGTCGCCGGCCGAGATGGTCATCGACCACTCCGTCATCGCCGACCTCTTCGGTCGCGAGGACGCACTCCAGCGCAACACCGACCTCGAGTACGAGCGGAACGGTGAGCGCTACCAGTTCCTGCGCTGGGGCCAGACCGCGTTCGAGGACTTCAAGGTCGTCCCGCCCGGAACCGGCATCGTGCACCAGGTCAACATCGAGTACCTGGCGAAGGTCACCTACACGCGTGACTTCGACGGCGAGACCTACGCCTACCCGGACACCCTCGTCGGCACCGACTCGCACACCACGATGGTGAACGGGCTCGGCGTGCTCGGCTGGGGCGTCGGCGGCATCGAGGCCGAGGCGGCGATGCTCGGGCAGCCGGTGTCGATGCTCATCCCGAAGGTCGTCGGCTTCAAGCTGTCCGGGTCGATCCCGGCCGGCGTGACCGCGACCGACGTGGTGCTCACCATCACGCAGGAGCTCCGCAAGCACGGCGTCGTCGGCAAGTTCGTCGAGTTCTACGGCGAGGGCGTCGGCGAGGTCCCGCTCGCGAACCGCGCCACCATCGGCAACATGTCGCCGGAGTTCGGCTCCACGGCGGCGATGTTCCCGGTCGACGACGTGACGCTCGACTACCTCCGCCTCACCGGCCGCTCCGAGGACCAGATCGCCCTCGTCGAGGCCTACGCCAAGACCCAGGGCCTCTGGCACGACGCGGCGGTCGAGCCGAACTACTCCGAGTACATGGAGCTCGACCTCTCGACGGTCGTCCCCTCGATCTCCGGCCCGAAGCGCCCCCAGGACCGCATCGAGCTCTCGAAGGCGAAGACCCAGTTCGAGGTCGACCTCGGCAACTACACGACGCCGAGCGAGCAGACCGACCTCGACGACGCGGTGGAGGAGACCTTCCCCGCCTCCGACCCGATCGCCGCCGGTTCCACGAACGAGGACACCGCGCTGCACGAGCACGTGTACGTCTCGAGCGCCCCGTCGACGGCCTCGCAGCCGACGAAGGTCGCGATGGACGGGGCCGACCCGTTCACGATCGACCACGGTGCCGTCGCGATCGCCGCGATCACGTCGTGCACGAACACGTCGAACCCGTCGGTCATGATGGCCGCCGGCATCCTCGCCCGGAACGCCGCGAAGAAGGGCCTCACCGCGAAGCCGTGGGTCAAGACCACGCTCGCGCCGGGGTCGAAGGTCGTCACGGACTACTACGAGAAGGCCGGTCTCACGACCTACCTCGAGCAGCTCGGCTTCTACACGGTCGGCTACGGCTGCACCACGTGCATCGGCAACTCGGGCCCGCTGCCGGAGGAGATCTCGCAGGCCGTGCAGGACAACGACCTCGCCGTCACCGCGGTGCTCTCGGGCAACCGCAACTTCGAGGGGCGCATCAACCCCGACGTGAAGATGAACTACCTGGCGTCCCCGCCGCTGGTCATCGCGTACGCCCTCGCCGGGTCGATGCACTTCGACTTCGACAAGGACGCCCTCGGGCAGGACCAGGACGGCAAGGACGTCTTCCTGCAGGACATCTGGCCCGACGCGGTCGAGGTCCAGCAGGTCATCGACGCGTCGATCGACACCGAGATGTTCACCCACGAGTACGGCTCCGTGTTCGAGGGCGACGACCGCTGGAAGAACCTGCCGACCCCGACGGGCGACACGTTCGAGTGGGACACCGAGTCGACCTACGTGCGGAAGCCCCCGTACTTCGAGGGCATGACCATGCAGCCCGACGCGGTGTCGGACATCTCCGGCGCCCGGGTGCTCGCGAAGCTCGGCGACTCGGTCACGACCGACCACATCTCGCCGGCCGGGTCGATCAAGGCCGACAGCCCGGCGGGCAAGTACCTCGCCGAGCACGGTGTCGACCGCAAGGACTTCAACTCCTACGGCTCTCGTCGCGGCAACCACGAGGTCATGATCCGCGGCACGTTCGCGAACATCCGCCTCCGCAACCAGCTCCTCGACGGCGTGGAGGGCGGCTACACCCGCGACTTCACGACGCCGGACGGTGCGCAGTCGTTCATCTACGACGCCTCGCAGCACTACCAGGAGCAGGGCATCCCGCTCGTCATCTTCGGCGGCAAGGAGTACGGCTCCGGTTCGTCCCGCGACTGGGCGGCGAAGGGCACGAACCTGCTCGGCGTCCGCGCGGTCATCACCGAGAGCTTCGAGCGCATCCACCGCTCGAACCTCATCGGCATGGGCGTCGTACCGCTGCAGTTCCCCGCCGGCGAGTCGGTCGAGTCCCTCGGGCTCGACGGCACCGAGGTCGTCTCGATCTCCGGCCTGACCGAGCTGAACGAGGGCCGTACGCCCAAGACGGTGCACGTCACGGCTGCGCCGAGCGAGCACTCGCCCGCCGGCAAGGAGACGATCGAGTTCGACGCGGTCGTCCGCATCGACACCCCGGGTGAGGCGGACTACTACCGCAACGGCGGCATCCTGCAGTACGTGCTGCGGTCGCTCGTCTGACGCACCCGTCCGACGGACAGGAGGCGCGGTGCCAGCTGGCACCGCGCCTCCCGTCCGTTGTCGGGTCGCGCGCATAGAGTGGGCCGACAGCCCCACGAAAGGAGCGCCCGTGAGTCTGCTCTCGAGCATCACGTCGCCGCGCGACCTGAAGCGTCTCTCCGACGCGCAGATGACGGACCTCGCCGCCGAGATCCGACGCTTCCTCGTCGCCGAGGTCGCGAAGACCGGCGGCCACCTCGGCCCCAACCTCGGCGTCGTCGAGCTCACGCTGGCGATGCACCGAGTGTTCGACTCGCCGCACGACCCGTTCGTCTTCGACACCGGGCACCAGTCGTACGTGCACAAGCTCGTCACCGGGCGGCAGGACTTCTCGCGGCTGCGCGAGCGGGGCGGCCTCGCCGGCTACCCGCAGCGGAGCGAGTCGGAGCACGACATCGTGGAGTCCTCGCACGCGTCCTCGTCGCTGTCCTGGGCGGACGGCATCTCCCGCGCCTTCGTGCAGACCGGCCAGGCCGACCGGACCGTGGTCGCGGTCGTCGGCGACGGTGCGCTCACCGGCGGGATGACGTGGGAGGCCCTCAACAACATCTCCGACGGCAACGACCGTCGACTCGTCATCGTCGTCAACGACAACGGGCGTTCGTACGCGCCGACCATCGGCGGTATGGCGCGGTTCCTCAGCTCGGTGCGCACGCGCCGCGAGTACCGGGCGCTGTTCGAGAAGTCCCAGGCCGCGGCGGCGCGGTTCGGCGCTCCCGGGCGGGCGCTCTACCGCGGGATGCGCGGCGGGCTGCACGGGTTCCTCTCGCGGTTCACGAACAACGAGGCGCTCTACTCGAACCTCGACATCAAGTACATCGGGCCGGTGAACGGGCACGACCAGCGGGCGATGGAGGCCGCACTCCGCCAGGCGAAGGCCTACGGCGCGCCGACGATCGTCCACGCCATCACCGAGAAGGGGCACGGGTTCGAGCCCGCGCTGCGCGACCAGGCCGACCAGTTCCACGCGGTCGGGCACATCGACCCGGAGACCGGCGAGTCGCTCGACGTGTCGTCGGGGCCGTCGTGGACCTCGGTGTTCGCCTCGACGCTGGCCGAGGTCGGTGCGTCGGACGAGAAGATCGTGGCGATCACCGCGGCGATGCTCCGCCCGACCGGGCTGCACCTCTTCCAGGAACAGCACCCCTCGCGCGTGATCGACGTCGGGATCGCCGAGCAGCACGCCGTGACGACCGCGGCCGGGCTCGCGTTCGGCGGCCTGCACCCCGTCGTGGCGCTCTACGCGACGTTCCTGAACCGGGCGTTCGACCAGGTGCTCATGGACGTCGCCCTGCACCGGGCCGGCGTCACCTTCGTGCTCGACCGCGCGGGCATCACCGGGCCGGACGGGCCGTCGCACCACGGCATGTGGGACCTCGCGTTGCTGCAGGTCGTGCCCGGGATCCGGATCGCCGCACCCCGAGATGCCGCGACCCTGCGCGAGGAGTTCCGTGAGGCCGTCGCCGTCGACGACGCACCCACCGTGCTGCGCTGGTCGAAGGGACAGGTCGGGCCGGACATCGTCGCGGAGCATCGACTCCCGGACGGGGTGGACGTGCTGCGGTCGCCGTCGTCCGACCAGGAGCCCGACGTCCTGTTCGTCGCCGTGGGGTCGATGGTGCCGGTGGCGCTCGACGCGGCGGCGCTGCTCGAGTCCCAGGGCATCGGCGTGACGGTCGTCGACCCACGGTGGGTGGTGCCGATCCCCGCGTCGCTCATCGACCTGTCGCGTGACCACCGGCTCGTGATCACGCTCGAGGACGGCGTGCGGGTCGGTGGCGTCGGGACGCGGCTACGGCAGGACCTGCGCGCTGCGGGTGTCGACACCGGGGTGAACGAGCTCGGGCTGCCGGACGCGTTCATCGACCACGCGTCGCGGTCCCAGATCCTCGAGGACGTGGGGCTGACCGCGCAGGCGATCGCCCGGGACGTCATCGACCAGGTCGTCGGGACGAAGCTGCCGCAGGCGAAGCCGGCGCGGGCGGCGTCGCGCTCCCGGGAGTCCGCCGACCGCTGAGCGGCCCGGGCGCGGCGCGCCGGCCCGGCGCGGCGCGCCGGTCGTGGCTCGGCCCGGCGGCGCGGCCCGGCGGCACGCGGTTCGGTCGGCCGGCGCACAACGCAAGTCACGCCGAACCGCGGATCGCCGTGGTTCGGCGTGACTTTCGTTGTGCGAGCGCGGCGCGGGCGCGGCGCGGGCGGGGCTAGTGCCGCGCGGGCGGCGCGGCGGCCGCGGACACGAGCTCGCGCAGGATCGCGCGGGCCATCGGCGTCACCCAGAGGACCTGGCCGTACGACAGGCCGTCGCGGCCCTCGCGGATGATCTCCACGCGCGAGGACGTCGGCCCCTCGCGCGAGAACGTCATGACGATGTTCTCGGCGCGGACGGCGAACGAGGTCCGGCGGCCGATGACGGCTCCGTCCGGACGGATCTCCATCGCCGCCGCACCCGGGACGGCGTGCACGGCGCGGTCGAGCAGCTCCGGGACCTCGTCGAGCGGCACGGGCACGACGACGCTGGGGTGCCCGGTCGTCCTCGGTGCCCACCACTCCTGTGCCATGGTTCGACCGTACGCCGCACAACGAAAGTCACCCCGAACCACGGATCGCCGCGGTTCGGGGTGACTTCGGTTGTGCGGAGCCGAGCGGCCGCAGCTAGCGCGAGGCCGGCCCGACGATCAGCGGCTCGTGGAACGCCCCACCGAACACTCGCTCAGACGCACCGGAGCGGTCGAGGTACGGGCTGATGCCACCGGCCTGGAACGGGTAGCCCGCGCCGAGGATGAGCCCGAGGTCGATCTCCTCGACGTGCTGGACGACCTCGTCCTCGAGCATGCGGTGCAGCTCGTCGGCGAGGGCGTCCTCGAAGCGGCGCTGCATCTCGGCAGCGTCGACCGGCTTCGCGTCCTTCTTCGACGGTGCGACGAGCTTCACGGCAGCGGGGTCGTACCCGGTCGCGGTGCCCTTCTTGTCGCGGGTCAGGATGTGTCCGAACTCGGCGATCTTCTTCAGGCCGTCACCCGGGTAGAAGCGCTCCGGCCAGGCGGCGTGGTGCGAGTCGAGCACGTGCGCACCGACCGGCAGGCCGACGAGCTCGAGCAGCTCGAACGGGGACATCGGCAGGCCGAGCGGCGCAGCGCCCTGGGCGACGACGTCGAACGACGTGCCCTCCTCGACGCCGCGCATCGCCTCGCCGAGGACCCGGGCGAGCACCCGGTTCACGACGAAGCCCGGCTGGTCGGCCGTGATGATCGCGGTCTTCTTGAGCGTCTTCGCGACGGCGAGGGCCGTGGCGAGGGTCTCGTCGGAGGTCGAGGCGGTGCGCACGACCTCGAGCAGCGGCATCACGGCGACGGGGTTGAAGAAGTGGAACCCGACGAGTCGCGACGGGTCGGACAGCACGGAGCCCATCTCGGACACCGACAGCGACGAGGTGTTCGTGGCGAGGATCGCGTCCGGAGCGATCACCTGCTCGATCTTCCGGAAGACCTCCTGCTTGACGCTCATCTCCTCGAAGACGGCCTCGATGACCCAGTCGGCGTCCGCGAACGCGTCGTAGGACACCGACCCGGACACGAGCGCCTTGATGCGGTTCGCGTCGTCGGGGGAGACCCGGCCCTTGTCGAGGAGCTTGTCCACCTCGCCGCGGATGCGCTCCACGCCGGCGTCGACGCGGGACTGGTCGACGTCGGTGATGACGACCGGGACGCCGAGGCGTCGAGCGAAGAGCAGCGCGAACTGGGACGCCATCAGGCCTGCGCCCAGGACGCCGACCTTCGTGACGGGGCGCGGCGAGACGTCCGCAGGGGCGCCCACCGGCTTCTTCGCGCGCTTCTGCACGAGGTCGAACGCGTACATCGACGCGGCGAACTGGTCGCCCGAGATGAGGTCGGCCAGGGCGTCGTCCTCGTCGGCGAACCGCTCGTCGAGCGAGCCGGACTTCGCCGCGGCGACGAGGTCGAGCGCCCGGAACGGCGACTTCGGGACCGTGCCGATCTTCGACGCGACCTGGCTGCGGGCGACCTTGACGACGGTGCCCCACGCGGCCTTCTCGATCATGCCGGGCTCGTTCTTCCGCACGACCTTGGTGCGACCGGACACGACGCCGTCGATCCACGCCACCGCGGACGGCAGGAAGGTGACCGAGGGGATCAGCGCGTCGCCGATGCCGAGCTCGACCGCGGCCGGACCGTCCATCAGGCGGTTGTTCTTGAGCGGGTTCTCGACGATGACGCGGAGCGCCTTCTCGGGGCCGATCAGGCGGGGGAGCAGCGTCGCGCCGCCCCACCCGGGGATGATGCCGAGGAAGACCTCGGGGAGCCCGATGCCCTGCGCGGCCGACGAGAACGCCCGGTACGTGCAGTGCAGCCCGATCTCGAGGCCACCGCCGAGCGCGATCCCGTTGATGAGCGCGAAGGAGGGGACGCCGAGGTCGGAGAGCTTCCGGAGCGTCGCGTGTCCGAGGGCGGCCAGGTCGTGGGCGACGTCCCGCGACGGCACCGAGGCGGCCTGCGAGAGGTCGGCACCGGCGGCGAAGCAGTACTCCTTGCCGGTGATCGCCACGGCCTGGATCGTCCCGGCGGACGCTTCGGTCCGCAGGGTGTCGAGGACCCCGGAGAGCTCGTGCAGCGTGCGCGGCCCGAGGGTCGACGGTCGCTTGTAGTCCTTGCCGTTGTCGAGCGTGATGAGCGCGAGCGTGCCACCGGACGGCAGCGCGACGTGCTTCAGGTACGAGTGGGTGACCACCTCGTCCTCGCTGAGGGCGAGGAGCTGGTCGTTGTCGACGATGGTCATGGTCACGCCGCCTTCCGTGCCGCGGACTTGCTGAAGTTCGGGTTCTCCCAGATGACGGTGCCGCCCTGGCCGAGCCCGATGCACATCGTCGTGATGCCGTACCGGACGTCCGGGCGCTCGGCGAACTGGGCAGCGAGCTGGGTCATCAGGCGGACGCCGCTCGAGGCGAGCGGGTGCCCGACGGCGATCGCGCCGCCCCAGGCGTTCACGTTCGTCGAGTCCTGGGCGATCCCGTAGTTGTCGAGGAAGGCGAGCACCTGGACGGCGAACGCCTCGTTGATCTCGAACAGCCCGATGTCCTCGATCGACAGCCCGGCCTTCGCCAGCGCCTTGTCGGTCGCGGGCACCGGTCCGATGCCCATCACCTCGGGGTCGACGCCCGCGAAGGCGAACGAGACCATGCGCATCTTCGTCGGCAGCCCGTGCTGCTTCGCCGCGTCGGCCGATGCGAGCAGGCTCATGGTGGCACCGTCGTTCAGGCCTGCCGCGTTGCCGGCGGTGATGCGTCCGTGCGAGCGGAACGGCGTCTTCAGCGCTGCCAGGGCCTCGAGCGTGGTTCCGGGGCGGGGCGGCTCGTCACTGGAGACGATGTCCCAGCCCTCGCCGGTGTTCACCTCGACCGGCACCAGGTCCGGCTGGAGCTTGCCCGCGGCCCACGCGGCGGCGTAGCGCTGCTGGGACTGGACGGCGTAGGCGTCCGTGCGGTCCTTGGTGATCGCGGGGAAGCGGTCGTGCAGGCGCTCGGCGGTCTTGCCCATCACGAGCGCGTCGCCGTTGACCATGCGCTCGGCGATGAAGCGCGGGTTCGGGTCGGAGTTGAAGCCCATCGGGTGGCGCCCCATGTGCTCGACACCGCCGGCGATGGCGACGTCGGCCGCACCGAACGCGATGGCGCCGGCGAGGGTGGTCACGCTCGTCATGGCACCGGCGCACATGCGGTCGATCGCGTACCCGGGGACGGTCTTCGGGAGTCCGGCGAGCATCCCGACCGTCCGGCCGAGGGTGAGCCCCTGGTCGCCCTGCTGCGTGGTGGCCGCCACGGCGACGTCGTCCACCGCGGCCCCGTCCAACGAAGCGTTCCGGTCGAGGAGTCCGCGCATCGCGTGCACCGCGAGGTCATCCGCGCGGGTCTTCCAGAACACCCCCTTCTCCCCGGCTCGTCCGAACGGTGTCCGAACTCCGTCGACGAAGACGACGTCTGCTGCCTTTGGCAATCTGGGCCTCCAGATCCTCGTTGATCAGGCTGGGCGCGTCCCGCCCCGCCCGGCCGGGTCCGACCCGGCGTGCACCAGCGACGCTATGCCCCGAGCCTGTGCGGACGCATGCCCGTTGGGGCGTTCCTACGACTCGGTGTTGCTCTCGGCAGCAGGCTCCTGTGCAGCAGCGACAAAGGCGTGCGCGATGATCGACGCCGTCTCCTCGACCTGCCAGGGGCGGGCATCGTGCGCGGCGAGCACGGCACCGACGGTCTCGGTGGCGATCGGTATCGGCGGCTCCCACGACACCGTGCGGAGGGTGTCCGGCGTGAGCAGGTTCTCGACGGGCAGGTCGAGCTCCTCGGCGCGCTGCACCACGGCGGCCCGTGCGGCCTTGTACCGGCGGTCGGCTGCCGGGTTGCGGTCGGCCCAGGCCCGGGGCGGCGGCAGCGTGGCCTCGCCGGTGCCGCGGAGCCGCGGGAGGTCCTCGGTCGTGCGGCCCTCGTCGACGGCGGCCCACCAGCGGTCGAGCTCGGACCGGCTGGCACGACCCGTGAAGGCCTTCACCCCGCTCAGCTCGCCCTTCGAGGCCGGGTTCGCCGCTGCGGCCGCGACGATCGCCGAGTCCGGGATGGTGCGACCCGGCGCGATGTCGGCTTCGCGGGCGTAGGCGTCGCGTGCCGTCCAGAGCGACCGGGCGATCGCGAGTGCCCTGGAGCCACGGAGGGCGTGCATGCCGGACAGGCGGCGCCACGGCTCGGCCTTCGGCGGCTTCGGCGCCCGTGTCAGGACGGCGGCGAACTCCTCTTCGGCGATGCGGGACTTGCCCGCCTCGTCGAGCTTCGCCGCGAGCGCGTCACGGAGGTCGGGGAGCAGCTCGACGTCGAGTGCCGCGTACACCAACCACGACTGCGGGAGCGGCCGGGTCGACCAGTCCGCGGCGGAGTGGGCCTTCGCGAGCGTGATCCCGAGCAGCTGCTCCACGACGGCACCGAGGCCGACCCGGGGGAACCCGGCGATGCGGGCGCCGAGCTCGGTGTCGAAGATGCGGGTCGGGACGAGGCCGACCTCCTGCAGGCAGGGGAGGTCCTGCGACGCGGCGTGGAAGAGCCACTCCTCGTCGACGATCGCGTCCTGGAGCTCGGAGAAGTCGCCGATCGGGATCGGGTCGAAGAGGAACGCGCCGGCACCGCGGCGGAACACCTGGATGAGGTACGCCCGCTGCGAGTACCGGTAGCCGCTCGCGCGCTCGGCGTCGACGGCGACCGGGCCGTGGCCCGCCGCGATGGCGGCGACGGCGTCGAGGTACTCCTCGCGCGAGGCGATCACGTGGACCGCGTCGTGCGACGCCTCGAACGCCGGCGACGCCGCGGACGGAGCAGCCGACGGCGGAACAGCCGGCGACGCCGACGGGACAGCGGGCGACGCCCCGGCCGGAGATGCGGGGTCAGTCACGTGCGAGCCTCCTCGGGGCCAACAGGGTCACGCCGTCCGACGCGGGCGGGAGACCGGCGAGCATCGCCACGATCTCCTCCCACGCCTCGACGTGCGCGGTGAGGTCGTCCCCGCGCGGGGTCCACGAGGCGCGCAGTTCGAGCTGCGCCCCGTCGCCCTGCGCCGCGAGGTCGCCGTAGCCGCGCGAGATGATCTTGGTCGCCGTGCCCGAGGCGTGGTCGTAGGTCGCACCGTGCGCCGCGAGGGCGTCGACGAGCCAGCTCCACGTCACGTCGGCGACGAACTCGTCGACACCGATCTCGGGTTCGAGCGGTGCCTGGGCGAAGGTCACGATGCGGAACGACCCGCCCCAGCCCTCGGGTTCGTCCGGGTCGTGCAGGGCGATGAACCGGCCCGTCCCGAGGTCGGAGTCGATGCCGTGCGCCGCACCCGAGACGTCCGCCGCCAGGGCGATCGAGAACGGGGCGATGCGCGACGGCGAGGGGATCTCGGTGACGGTCGTCTCGGCGCGCGCGCCACCGGACGCCACGAACGCACGGAGCCGCGCGAAGGCGTCGGGCTCTCGGGTTTCGGACACGAATGCAGACTAGGCTCCGGACCATGTCCCGATCCGCGCGACCCGCCGAGGACGTCGTCCAGGAGACCGCACGATCGGCCGGGTTCGTCGCACTGGGAGCGGGCATCGCAGCGGCCGCCGTCACCACCGCGGTGATCGGCGGGTTCGTCGCGGCGGTGGCCCGAGCGGTGGTCACCCCCGACCGCAAACGCACCGAACGCGTCCCGATCCACGCCGTCGACCCCGTGCGGCGGACGGTGACACTCGAGCGCACCGCGGACACCGAACTGCAGGGCCGCTACAGCCTCTGGTTCGGCGGCGGGACCGGGCACATGCGCGTCGGCGAGGTCCTCGGCACCACCGACACGACCGTCACCCGCCGGATCATCGCGATCGACGCCGGTGACCCCACCGCGGCCCGCCGGGGTCGGTGGGGCGGCTGGTTCTACCTGACCCCGGGCGAGCTCGACGTCCCGGTCGAGGACATCGACGTCCCCACCCCGAACGGCCCCGCACCCGCCTGGGTGGTCCGTGCCGACGACCCGGACGCGCCGTGGGCCGTCCTCGTGCACGGTCGTGGCGTGACCCGCGCCGAGACGATCCGCGCGGTGCCGGTCTTCCGGGCGGCGGGGTACTCCGTGGTGCTGGCGAGCTGGCGCAACGACGGCGTCGCCCCGCGGAGCGTCGACGGCCGCTACGGCCTCGGCAGCACCGAGTGGGAGGACATCGACGCGGTCCTCCGCTGGCTCGCCGGGCAGGGCGCGTCGAGCGTCGTCCTGATGGGCTGGTCGATGGGCGGCGCGGTCGTGCTGCAGACCCTGCTCCGGTCGGCGTTCGCGGACCTCGTGGACGGTGTCGTGCTCGAGTCGCCCGTGGTCGACTGGCACGCGGTGCTCAAGTCGCAGAGCCAGCTGCTCCGCCTGCCGCGGCCGGTCCGGAAGGTCGCGCAGCGTCTTCTCCGCACCCCGGTCCTGCACCGGCTCACGGGCCTGCGGCAGCCGGTCGACCTGCGGCAGCTCGACATGGTCGCGCGGGCCGACGAGCTGCACGTGCCGATCCTGCTCATGCACAGCGACGACGACGGGTTCGTCCCGTCCTCTGCGTCGCACGCCCTCGCCGAGGCCCGGCCCGACATCGTGCGGCTCGAGGTGCAGACGACCGCCCGGCACACCAAGCTCTGGAACCACGACGCCGACTGGTTCGACGCCCGCATCCTCGCGTGGCTGACCGAGGTGGTCCAGCGAGACGGCGCGGCCAACGCGCGGTAGACGCATCCACAGACGGACTGGAGGCGGGGGGGGCCCGGGGCCCCCCCCCCCCCCCCCCCGGGGGGGGGGGGGGACCCCCCCCCGCCCGCGCCCCCCCCCCCCCCCGGCCCCCCCCCCCCCACCCCCCCCACCCCCCCCCCCCCCGCCCGCGGGGCCC
>NZ_JBIUZN010000010.1:0-14842 GCF_044745045.1 Curtobacterium sp. NPDC087082
GCCCGGGCCCCCCCCCCGCCGCCCCCGCGCCCCCCCCCCCCGCGGGGGGGCGGGCGGGGGGGCGGGGGCCCCCCCGCCCCCGCGCCTCCCGTCCGCCACGTGGTCACGCTGACGGCGACGGTCACCCGCGGCGGCGAGCGCCGCACCAGCGTGCGAGGTCGCGCGCACGGTGGGACGCCTCGCGGGCCGCACCGCACGCGGAACCTCGCACGCTGCGCCCGCGACCCGCGACGCGCGCGGACGCGCGGACGCGCGGACGCCGGACGGGAGGCGCGGTGCCCACCGGCACCGCGCCTCCCGTCCGTCGAGTGCTCCCGGGTCAGCCGGTGAACGCCCGGAACTCGGCCAGGCCGACGTTCCGCGTGCTCGCCGACACCCCGGTGACGGTGAACCGGACCCACGTGACGTTGCGCGCCGAGAAGTCCACCGTGAGCGGCGACGCGTCGTTCGGGAGTGTCCCGACCGCCACCTGACTGCCGTCGGAGAACGTCAGGGTGCCGCTCGTGACCTGGTCGTCGCCGTTCGGTCGGTCGTACAGGACGACCCGGCTCAACGCCTTCGACGAGGACCAGTCGAGCTGCAACCAGACACCAGTCGTGCCCCAGGGAGCGACCCACTCGGCGGTCGTGTTGTCGGGGTAGCCGCTGATGACCCCGTCGATCGCCTTGGCGGCGGTCTGCCCGGTCGAGGTGTCGTCCCACGCCGCGGTGGCGGTCGCCGAGCCCGTGACGTCGGTCGCGCCCCCGGGCGTCGGCGTCGGCGTCGGGGTCGGGGTCGGGGTCGGGGTGGGCGTGGGCGTCGGGGTCGGGGTCGGCGTCGTGGTGCCCGGGGCGAACGTCCGGATCTCCGCCAGGCCGACGTTGCGCGTCGTCGCGCTGACGCCGGTGACGGTGAACTTCACCCAGCTGACCTGCCGCGACGAGTAGGTGACGCGGGTGAACGCGCCGCCGTTGTCGAGCGTCGGCACGGCGACGCTGCTCCCGTCGGAGAACGTCAGCGTGCCGGCCGTGACCTGGTCGTCGGCGTTCGGACGGTCCGCGAGGTCCACGGCGCCGAGCGTCACCGGGCTCGACCACGCGAGCTGCAGCCACGAACCGGTGCCGCCCCCGCGGGTCGCCCACTCGGCGGTCGGCGCGTCGGGGTAGCCGCTCGCGACCCCGTCGACGGCCTTCACGGCGGTCTGTCCGTCCGCGGGGTTCTCGCTGCTCGCGGTGACGGCCGCACCGGCGGTCACGTCGGCTCCGACGGACCCACCCGAACCGGTGCCCGGGTCGGTGGGCGTCTGCGTGCCGACCGTGTACTCACGGCTGAGCCACGAGCCTTCGGGACGCGACGAGCACGACGCCACCGAGGCGCAGGTCTCGGCGTCGTACGCGGAGTAGGCGAAGAACGCGTTCCCCTTCGCCTGCGTCTGCGCCGCGGTGAGGTTCGAGGGCTTGTCCGCGATCGGGTACCCCATGTACCCGGTGAGCGTGCTCGCCGTCGTGAGCTGCTGCTGCGCCGACTTCGTGAGGTACGCGACGGTGTGGTGGTCGCTGTGGTCGCCGTCGCCGTAGGTGCCGACGTGGTCGAGGGTGTGCACCTCCTGCGGCCCGTACCCGTTCATCAGCGCGAGCACGGTGGCCTGGAGCTGGGCGAGCGTGTAGGTGGTCCCGTAGGTCGCACCGGAGACCGTGCTCATGCTCGTGATCGAGCGCTGGTAGAGCTTCTGCAGGCTCTGGTACCGGGTAGCGGCGAACCCGGAGCCGTCGATGTTGCCGTCCGGCAGCTGCAGGTAGACCAGGCTGAGCCGTGGGTCCGCCGTCAGGGTGCGCGTCACGAGGGTCTTGCCACCGGCGCTGACCGAGCCCGAGGTCCAGGCGTTCGTGACGCCGGCGAGGTTCGCGTAGGCGGCCTCGAGGCCCGTCTGCCGGCCCTTCCAGTACGTGGCGGACTTGCCCGCGTCCCCGGCGGTGACGATGACCGAGCGGACGCACTTGTCCGCGTCGATGTCCTTGCGGAGCTCGGTGCCCTCGAACAGCAGGTCGTCGTCGGCGTGCGCGACGACGGTGAGGACCTTCCCCGCGCTGCAGTCCGCGGTGGTCGCCGCACCGGCGCTCGACGGCGCGAGGAGGCTCGGCGCCGAGACGGTGGCGCCCGTGATGACCGCTGCCGCGACCGCGAGTGCCACCTTCCAACGGCGTCGGATGGTGGCACTCGGGGTCGGGGCGTCTCGCTGCATGTCGTCTTCTGTGCGTGGGTGGGTCGGGTGGGTGGGTGTCGGTCAGGGAGCGCCGACGGGCTGCTGCACGGGCGCGGACACCGGGGCGGGTGCACGGACCACGACGGTGCCGAAGACACGGCCGACGGCGTAGCCGAACACGGTCGAGACCGCCGAGGTCACGATCGCCAGGGCACGGAGGCCCCCACCGCGACCGAGGGCCCCGAGCTCGCGGAGCACCGCGCCGGGCAGGACCCGGGTGAGGTACGTCGACTCGCTCGAGAGCGAGTCACGGGCACCGACCCGGCGGCTCAGCACGGCCTTCGAGATGCCCTCGTAGTAGCTCCGGCGTCGCAGGTACCGCATCGTGACGCGGTCCGGGGAGACCCGGTGCGAGACGTTCGAGCGCGGCTCGAAGCGGATGCGGGCGCCGGGACGGATCCGGGCGATGCGGATGCAGAGCTCGGTCTCCTCGCACCCCAGCGGGTGGTTGCCGACGCGACCGATGCCGGAGCGGAAGCCGCCGGCGGCGAGCACGACGTCACGGTGGAAGGCCATGCTCGACCCGATGACGTTGCGGACGTCCGCGGACGTGGTGGGGAGGCCGGTGTAGCTGCAGCCGACGATCCAGAGCAGCTCGTCCGGGTAGGGCCCGGCGCCGGTCGCGGTCGGCCACGACGGGGTCGCCCGGCCGCCGACACCGACGACGTCGGGCAGCTCGAGCGCCTCGACGAGGTGCATCAGCCAGTCCGGGTCAGCGGTCGCGTCGTCGTCCAGGAAGGCGACGACGTCGGCCTCGGTGAGTGCGACGCCGGTGTTGCGCGCACCCGAGAGGCCGCGGTCCTCGGCGTTCTCGACGACGCGGAGCTCCGGCCAGCGGGCGGCCGCACGGCGGAACAGCTCCGGCTCGTGGTCGATGACGACGATCACCTCGGTCGCGTCGGGCTGGCGCTTCGCCGACTCGACCGCGTCCTGCAGGTCACCCCAGCGCTGCTGCGTGTAGGCGCAGATGACGACGGCGACCGTCGCGACGCTCACGCCGCTTCCTCGTCCATCGCCGGCACGGCGGCCGGGACCACGAGGCCCGAGACCGGGGTCGGCATGAGGCGCATGCGGGCCTTGGCCTCGCGGGCACGACGACGCTCGTGCATGATCGACTTCAGGACACGGATGCCGTCGCTGACCGCGTTGAGGTTGCTGGTGCCGTGCACGCGGAGCTTCTCGTGGCTCGGCACCTCGGTGATCGCGAACTCCGCGGCGGACCAGCGGCAGGTCAGGATCGTCTCGATCTCGAAGCCGTCACCCCAGCGCATCGAGCCGTCGGTCGGCTGCGGGAGCGTCGACGACAGGAGCCCGATCGTCGGCAGCGTGTCCGCCCAGAAGGCGTTGTAGCCGTAGCAGAGGTCGGTGTACCGCGCACGGAGCAGCACGTTGGAGATCATGTTGAGGCCCTTGTTGCCGAGGCCGCGGATGATCGTGATGTCGTCGCTGCCGCCACCGGGTGCGTAGCGGGAGCCCTTCGCGACGTCGGCACCGTCGACGAGCGCCTGCACGAAGCGCGGGATCTCGGCGGCGTCGGCGGAGCAGTCGGCGTCGAACATGACGACGACGTCGCCGGTCACGGCCTCGAAGCCGCAGGCGAGCGCGTTGCCCTTGCCCTTGCGGGTCTGCTGCACGACCTTGATCGTCGGCATGAGGCGCTGCGCCGTCGCGATGGTGTCGTCCACCGAGTTGCCGTCGACGAGGATCACCTCGTAGACGGGCGGGAGCTGCGGGAGGATGATCTCGAGGTTGCGGGCCTCGTTCCTCGCGGGGATGACGACCGAGACGCGGGGGTCTCGGGGTCGGACGGTGCTGGCGGACATGGTGCTCCTGTCGGGTTCAGGCTGCATGCGGGAGTGGTCGAGGGAGGACCCGGCGCTGGGTGGGCGTCGGAACGGGGGTACACCGTTCCCTGGGCTTGGACCAACCATCGTCCGGCGGACGGGGCTGGTCAATGCGGGTGGGCACTGGTTGCGGACCCCCGAGTGCGGATACGGAAACCCGCAAGCCGCGGCCGGGTGGCGTGTCGGCACGCACGAGGGCCCTGGAGGCGCGGGACGGGCCCGCCACGCGCCTCCAGGGCCCTCGCTGGTCACGTCAGGGACGCGACTCGTGCGTCGTGAAGGCGGCGCGCAACGCGGTCGCCAGCTCGGCGACGTGCGGCTCGCGGAGGAGCGAGCTGTGCTCGCTCTCGATGCGCACCGTGGTGGTCGCACCGCGGAGCACGTCGTTCCAGCCGTCCACGTCGGGGTTGCCGTCGGCGAGCACGAACGTCGCCGTGCCGTCGTAGGGCGAGGGCGTGTGCCGCCGCGTCACGATCGTGGCCTGGTCGAAGAGGGCGTCGAAGTCCTTCTGCCCGCCGTAGCGGAGGACGCCGGCACCGTAGGCGCGGACGCGCTTGGCGAATTCCTCGCCCACCGGCACGCCGGCGGGCAGGATGCGCTTCGCCGCCCGGTCGAGCCCGCGCTTGAGTGCTCGGAGCGCCGGGTTGCGCACCGGGCTCTCCGCCATCCGGCCGAAGTGCAGCTGCGCCTGCTCGGTGCTGCTGCGCGGCAGGTAGCTGTCCAGGATCGCGACGTGCTCGACCCGCTCGCCGCCCTCGGTGAGGAGCTTCGCCACCTCGAGGGCGACCAGGCCGCCGAGGGAGTGCCCGACGAGCAGGTACGGGCCGCGGGGCTGGACGATGCGCATGAGCTCGACGGTGCGCCGCGCGGTGCGCTGGATGCTCCAGTCCGGGATCGCCCGTCGCTCGAGACCGTGCTGCTGGAAGGCGTACACGTCGTGCTCGGGCAGGTAGCGGGACAGCGGCAGGAACGTCAGGCCGAGGGCTCCGGCCCCGCTGAGGCAGAACACGGGCGGGCGCCCGGGGACGCGGGCCTCGGAGACCTTGACGACGTCGGGGTGGCTCGGCAGGGACTTCGCCCCCGAGCGCACCCGTCGGGCGAAGGCGCGCAGGGTGGGCTGTTCGAGGAGCTCCGACGCGCGGAGGTCGACGCCGAGCCGGGCCTGCACGATCGCGAGCATCTCCTCGGCGGAGAGCGAGTCGCCGCCGAGCGCGGTGAAGTCCTCGTCGAGGTGCACGCCGCGGAGTCCGAGCACCTCGGCCCAGATCTGCCCGACGACGAGCTCCCACTGGTCGTACTCGCCCTCGACCATCTCGACCTCGAGCGACGGCGCACCGGGCAGCTTCGCCCGGTCGACCTTGCCGCGCTCGTTGCGCGGCAGTTCGGGCATCGGGACGATCGCCGCCGGCACCATGTACTCGGGCAGCTTCGCCCGCAGTGCGCGACGCAGGGCCGCCGGCGCCGGGGTGCGGCGACCGGGACGGCCGACGACGTAGGCGACGAGGCGCGTGACGGCGGGCGGGTCGACGAGGGCGGTGACGACGACGTCGTGCACGTCCTCGACGGCACGGAGCGCCGCCTCGACCTCGCTCGGCTCGACGAGGTACCCGCGGACCTTCACGGCGTCGTCGTCGCGGCCGAGCAGGACCAGGCAGCCGTCCTCCTCGACGCGGGCGAGGTCGCCCTGGCGCCACAGCGGGGTGCCGTCCTCGTCGACGGAGAGGTGCTCGCTGGTCTTCTCGGGCGCGCCCCAGTAGCCGGCGGTCATGCCGTCTCCGATGACCACGAGCTGGCCGGTCTCCCCCGTCGCGGCGGCGGTGCCGTCCTCGCGGAGGACCCGGGCGGTCTTGCCCGGCGGCACGTACCCGGCCGGCACGACGCCGTTCGGGACGGCGTCGTCCGGACCGACCGGGAAGTACGAGACCGCCCCCATCTCGCTCGACCCGAACCCGTTCCAGAGGACCGTGCGGGCGCCGAGGACCGGGCGTGCGGCGTGCACGTCGGTGCCGGTGATCGGCTCGCCGACCGTCATGACGAGTCGGAGTCCGGCGAGCGCGGGGTGCAGGTCCGTGCCGCGGTCGCGCACGGTGGAGACGACCGACCGGAGCAGGTGCGGCGTGCAGACCACGGCGGTGACGTGCTCGGCGGCCATGCCCTCGAGGAGTCGCTCGGTCCCGAGGTCGCGTGCGTCGAGCAGGACCGCGGCGGCCCCGCTCAGCATGCTGTCGAGCGTGGTGAGGATGCCGGCGGCGAAGGACAGCGGCAGCACGACGCCCACGAGGTCGCCCGGGCGGTAGTCGGCGCTCCAGGCACTCTGCTCGGTGTTCCGGAGGAGCTGTCGGTGCGTCATCGCGACGCCCTTCGGCAGGCCCGTGGAGCCCGAGGTGAAGACGATCGCGGCGGGGTCGGTGCCACCGGGGCGGGCGGTCGCTGCGGTGCCGGTGCCGGTCGCGGTGCCGGCGGGGGTCGCGCTGCCGGTCGCGGCCTGCTCGGTGCTCGTCGCGATGAGGGCGTCGAGGTCGTGCACGGTGCCGTCCGGGCCGAGGACCGCGGCGGCGAGGTCCGCACGGGTGTCGTCGGCGAGCACCTCGGCGATCCCCGCGAGCGTGACGACGTGCTGCAGGCGCGCCTCGGGCAGGTGGTCGTCGAGCACGACGATCGTCCGCCCGGCGGCGATCAGCGCGAGCATGCCCACCACGGTCTCGGTCGTGTGCCCGGCCATGATCCCCACCGGGACCGACGCGCCGGTGCGCTCGGGTCCGACGCCGGCGCCGGTGCGGTCGTCGGGCCGGAGGACCTCGGTGAGCCGTGCGGCGAGCGCCCGGACCGTCCGGTCCGTCTCGGCGAACGTGCGGGCGGTCCCGGCACCGGCGAGCGCCGGGGACTCGGGGAACGCTGCGACGACGCGCGTCCACCGGTCGAGGACCGAGAGGTCGTCGGATGCCGGCACGGCCGGTTCGACCGTCCGGTGACGCGCTGTCGGGTGTGTCGGACGCATTGCTTCTCCCCTGGGTCGTGCGGGCCGGTGGTGCGCTGCTGGTGCTTGGAGGACGGTAAGCCGACCGGACGCCCGCGATCGAGGGGCCGGGGACCGCCGTGCGGGGAACCTGCGGTTTGGCGCATCCTCGCGATCCGCCGTGGATCCCCGGTGACGGACCTATCGGTTCGCTGTGCGCTCGCGGGCGCGGACGGTGCGGCGGGACCGCCCGTAGCGGAGCACACCACGCCCGACGGCCAGGAGCTCGACCCAGCGCATCCGTCCGACCTCGCGGAGGAACGCGGCGTCGTCGAGCGGCGCGTCCGCGGTGCCGACGGCGACCGGTGCCGCTGCCGGGGTGACGGCCGGCTCGGCGGCGGTGCCCGAGACGAGGTGGCGCACGGCCCGCGGGGCGCGCTGCAGCGCCATCCCGAGCGTGCGGGGGTGCAGGGCGATCTTCGTGAGCCAGGCCCCGAGTCCGGTGCCGTAGCCCTCCGCCTGCTTCCGGAGCGCCGCTAGGTCCGCACGGTGCCGGTGCCAGACCAGCGCCGCGGGTTCGACGACGAGCGCGGCGCCCGAGAGCACGACGCGCGAGAACATGTCGATGTCCTCGCCGCCGCCGGTGACCGTGCCGACGCCGAGTGCCTCGTCGAAGCCGCCGAGGTCGGTGATCGCCGACCGCCGCATCGCGAAGTTCGCACCCGTGCCGTAGTCACCGACCGCGAACGGGAAGAGCGGCCGGTCGACGGGCGGTGCCGACAGGCGGTGCACGCGCGGCACGAGGTTGCGCGACCAGGTCACCCGTTCGTCGAAGTACCGCTGCGTGGGGGTGCGGAGCTCACCGCTGGCGACGAGTCCGCTGACGCAGACGACGTCGTCCCCGCGGGAGAACCCCGAGGCGACGGCACGGAGCCACGCCCGGTCGACCACGACGTCGTCGTCCGTGAAGGCGACGATCTCGTGCCGCGCGGCCAGGACGCCGGCGTTGCGTGCGCTCGAGAGGCCCGGGACGGGTTCGCGGACGTACCGCACGCGGTCGTCGTCGAGGGCCTCGACGAGTTCGCGCGTCGACTCGTCGGAGGGCGCGTTGTCGACGATGACGACCTCGAAGTCGGGGTGGTCCAGGGCGAGCAGCGAGTCGAGGGCGGCGCCGAGCTGGTCGGCGCGGTCACGGGTGCACAGGACGACGGAGGTGCTCGGCAGGCGGACCGGGATCGGCGGCTGCGGGACGGCGGGCAGGGCGGCGACGGCGGCACGGAGCGCGGCGACCTCGATCGTCTCGTCGGACACCGGCAGGTCGACGAACCCGAGGGGGGCCACGCCGTCGCGGACGAGGAGCCTGGCCGACCGGTGGCCGGCGGCGTCGTGCAGCCCCACCGTGCCGGCGTCGTCCCCGGGGACCTCGGCGAGGTCGACGGCACCGACCCACACGGCACCGCCCCAGGTGGGGTCGACGGCGCTCGACATCGGGCGGGCGAGCTCGACGCGGGGCGGGAGCGAGCGCTGGATGGTGTCGGTCATGGGAGAGCCTGTCTCGTGTCGGGGGACGTGCGCGGTCGCAGCCGGCCATCCCACCGTCGCTGCGGGGACGGCGGGGGTCAACGAGCAGGCGGAACCGTGCGGTTTCTCCTCGCACGACGGCCGCCACGCGTGCGTGATCCCGCAATGCCGCAGGCCCTCCGCACTTCCCGGTGACCGCTCTCCCGTGCGCCCTCGGCCCCCGGTTACCGTCGTGACACCCGCAAGGCCGCTGCCAGTCGCCGGCCCAGACCCGAAGGGACGCTCGATGCGTCAGTCGATCGCGGTGGTCGAGCAGTGACCGCCACCACGACCCCCACCAGGATGTCGCTCCGCCACGGAACCCGCGTGCTGCCGACCTCACCGGTGCCGTCCCTCGTCGCCGCGGGTCTCGGTTTCGCCGGAGCCGCCCTCATCGCGGCCGACGCGTCCGGTCCGCTCCGCACGGCCGTCGTGCTCGTCGCGCTGTTGGTCGTCCCGGGTCTGCCGGTGGTCCGGCTGCTCGGGCTCCGCGAGCCGATCGGGCGCGCCGGACTCGTCGTCGCGTCCAGTGCCGCGATCGACGCGATCCTCGGGCTCGCGATGGTCTGGACGGGGCAGTGGGTCCCGCTGCCCGCCGCCGGGCTCCTCCTGCTCGTCGCCGGGTGGGTGTCGCTCGGCCAGGGCGTCCAGACCGCACGCACCGCGCCCCGGTCGGCCCGCACGCGGTCGGCCCTGCCGACCGCTGTCCTGGTCCGCACCGTCGCCGCGTCGGGCGTCCTCGTCACCGGAGCCGCGCTCTGGGCGGTGGGTGTCGCGCGGACGGACTCGACCGGACTGGGCGAGTGGGGCCTCCTGGCTGCACTGCCCGCGGTCTGGTGGGCCGGCGCCGCCCTGGTGTTCGTCGTCGCCCTGGTGACGCTCGTCGACCGTCGCCACCACGTGGTGGTCCGCGCGGTGTCCTCCGGCGTCCTCCTGCTCGTCATGTACGGCACCTCGAACCTGATCGCCGCCGAGCCCCGACCGCCGTGGGTGTTCAAGCACATCGCGGTGACCGCGTACATCCTGCAGCACGGCGCCGTCGACCCGTCGATCGACATCTACAACCGCTGGCCCGGGTTCTTCAGCTTCAGCGCGTTCATCGGCGCCGCCACCGGCACGCTCGACGCGGCGGACCCGGTGCGCTGGACGGAACTCGCGTTCGCCCTCGCCGACGGGGCGCTCGTCCTCGGGATCGCACGGGCACTCGGTGCGAACGGCCGCTGGGCGTACGTCGCCGCGGTCCTGTTCAGCGCCGCGAACTGGGTCGGGCAGGACTACTACTCCCCGCAGGCGTTCGCGTTCTTCCTGTTCCTCGCGGCGGTCCTCGTCGCGCTGACCGTCCTCCGTGGCAAGCCCAACGTGATCGGGCGGTGGAGCGCGACCCTGACCGGCCGGCTGCTCCGTGCCCGCCGCTCCCCCGTGGCCGAGGCGGTCGCCACGCCGACGCGGGCCGCCGTGGTCGCGGCGGTGGCGCTCGTCGTCGTCCTGCAGTTCGTCATCACGGCCTCGCACCAGCTGACCCCGTTCGTGGTCGTCGCCGCGTTCGTGCCGCTCCTCGTGCTCGGCTTCCTCCGCCCCTGGTGGCTCGCCGTCCCGCTGACGCTGCTCCCCTTGCTCTACCTCGTGCCGAACCTCGACTACATCCAGGAGAAGTTCGGTCTCACCACCGGCTTCGACCCGGTGAGCAACGTCACCGCCGCGTCGACGTCGATCGCCATCCCGTCGATCGCGACGACACTGCAGTCCCGCGCGGTCCTCGGGATCACGGCACTCGTCGCCGTGTGCGCCGTCATCGGACTCGTCCGGATGGTCCGCGGTGGGCACGCCCGACGCGCCCTCGTGGTGCTCTGGCTGGCGGCCTGCCCGATCGTGCTCGTGCTCGGGCAGAGCTACGGCGGCGAGGCGAAGTTCCGCGTCGTCCTCTTCTCCGCGCCGTTCCTGGCGATCGCAGCCGTCCACGCCTTCCACGGCCGCCGACTCCGCATCGCCGCCACGGCCCTGGTGCTGACCGTGACCACCGCGCTGTTCCTCGGTGCCACGTTCCAGACCGAGCAGGCGAACCAGACCGCACCGGCCGACGTGGCCGCGGCGAAGTGGCTCGACGGCCGGTTCCAGGCGGACGACACCCTCACGACCGTCGGCAGCTTCCCGTCGATCATCGGCGGGAACTACGAGAACTTCCTCCGCCACTGGGGCCAGGTCGACTCGCTGCAGAGCGAGGCCGCGTGGTTCCCGAAGGGCATGACGGCCGACGACCTCACCGGTGTCCTGCAGGACCGCGACCAGGGCGGACACTCCTGGCTCGTGTTCTCGGCGGCGCAGCGAGCCGACGCCGTCACCCGCGGGACGCTCACCGGCGCGCAGATCGACGCCATCGAGCGGTCCGTGGCCGACGAGGGCACCCTCCGCTACGACCGCGACGGGGTCCGGATCTACGAGGTGCGCGATGCAGCATGAGCCCGGGGCACGTCACCGGATGACCACCCGGCGATCCTTCCTGCGCCGCGGCGCGACGTTCGCCGGCATCGCGGGGGTCGCCGTGGTCGCCGGCACCACGGCCGTCGTGCTGCCCACGCGTGCCGGTGACTCGACCGCCCGCGCCGAACGCATGCCCACCGGGGCGCTCGAGTCCGAGGGAACGCGGTGGGTCCCCTACCTCGCGCAGGACTTCGACCTCGACGCCGCGCTCGGCGAACTCCTCGCGGTGTACCCGCGGATGGCGGAGTACAGCGGGATGCGGGACACGTCGGGCAAGGGGCTCTACTCCCCCGACCAGGTGGTGTCGGTGCACGACTCGGTGCTCGACTTCCACCTCCGCAGCAACGGGTCCCAGCCCCTCGTGGCGACGGTCCTCCCCGCCGGCTACCGGGCGTACACGCACCAGCGCGTCTCGATCCGGTACCGCGCCGACGAGGTCCCCGGCTACAAGTTCGTCATGATCCTCTGGCCGCTGTCCGGCGACTGGAACGAGGGCGAGATCGACTGGCCCGAGGGCGACCTCACCGGCGACGTCCGCCCGGTGTCGGCGATCCCGGGCAGCTACGACCCCACGACCGAGGCGATGACGTTCCTGCCCGAGGACCCGACGGTGGTGTCCGGCGGGCAGACCGACTGGCACGTCGCGACCGTCGAGTGGACCGCCGACGCGGTGCGCTTCTACTGGGACGACGAGCTGCTCGAGACCGTCACGGGCGCGGTGCCCACGACGCCGATGCGCGTGACGCTGCAGGCGGAGACGATCATCCACGACGCCGAGGTGCCGGCCGACGCATCCGGGCACGTGCTCGTGGACTGGGTGGTCGCGTACCGGAAGAGCAGGGTGCAGTCCTGACCTGATCGGCCGCCCTGGCGTGTCGGGCCGTCGCCGTGTCGGGCTGTGGCCTGGCGGTTCGTCGCCTGGCGTGTCACGCGGCTTCTGCGCCGGAAACGGAACAAGCCCCCGGGAGATCCCGGGGGCTTGTTCTACGAGTGCTGGGGTACCTGGACTCGAACCAAGAACGACGGTACCAGAAACCGCTGTGTTGCCAATTACACCATACCCCAAAGGCCCGGAGGCCTTCGGTCCCGGTTGCCCGGGGCACGATCAACTACTGTACAGCATCCCGGAGGTCCGTGAGACCACCGACGAGATCCCGGTGCACCGCGGCGGCCGTGACCGCCCCGTGGCCGGCCGCCACGATCAGCTGTTCCGGTCCGGGCGGCGTCACGTCGCCCACGGCGTACAGCCCGGGCACGCTCGTCCGTCCGGAGCGGTCGACCACGACGAGCCCCTCGGCGTCGCGGCGGAGGTCCGCGTCGACCCAGTCCAGGTCGGCGTGCCACCGGGGCCGGACGAACCCGCCCGTCCGCGGCTCCACGTGCCCGTCTGCGAGGCGGACGCCGGTCATCCCGGAGCGGTCCCCCTCGAGGTCCGCCACGGCCCGCTCGTCGACGCGCACGCCCGCTGCGGCCAGGCGGGCACGGCCGGCGTCGTCGAGCGGCGCGATGCCGTTCGTGTACACGATGAGGTCGTCCGCCCACGCCGCGAGCAGCAGGGCGCGATCGACGACGTCGTCCGTCTCGCAGAGGAACGCCAACGGCTCGCCAGCCTTCTCGTAGGCATCGCACTCGACGCAGCTGTGCACCGCGGTGCCGTAGAACGCGCGGAGCATCGGGAGCGCCGGGAACTCCTCGCGCAGGCCCGTCGCGAGCACGACGGCACGGGCCGTCGCCTCGACCTCGGTGCCGCGCCAGGCACCGTGCACGAGCCACCGGTCGCCCTCCGGCGCGATCCGGTCCACGACCGTCTGCACGACCGTGGCCTCGGCGTAGGCCTCGACCTCTGCGCGCCCGAGCTTCCGGAGCTCGAGGGGTGAGACACCGTCGCGTGTCAGGAACCCGTGCGACCGCAGCGTGGCGGCGTTCCGGGGGCGGTTGGCGTCCACGAGGAGTACGGTGCGCTTCGCACGGACCAGGTTGAGGGCGGCACTGAGCCCGGCCGGGCCGGCACCGACGACGACGACGTCGACCGTCAGCCGCTCGGCCGCGTCACCCTGCCGTTCGGCCACGTCAGCGGTCCGCGAGGCGACGCAGGCGCGTGACGGTGGACTCCTTGCCCAGGATCTCCATCGACTCGAACAGCGGCGGGCTGATCCGTCGACCGGACACCGCGACGCGCAGCGGACCGAACGCCACGCGGGGCTTCAGGCCGAGACCGTCGATGAGCGCCGCACGGAGCGCGCCCTCGATCGAGGCCGTCGTCCAGTCGTCGAGCGGCTCGAGCGCGGCGATGCTCGCGCGGAGCACGTCACCGGCGTCGGCCTTGAGGGTCCCCAGGGCGTCCTCGTCGATCTCGAGCGCGTCGTCCGACGTGAAGAGGAACGCCAGGAGCCCCGGTGCCTCGCCGAGGAGCTGCATGCGCTCCTGGACGAGCGGCGCCGCCTTCGTGAGGACCTCGAGCTGCTCCGGCGTCACCGGATCCGACACGATGCCCGACAGGTACGGCAGCAGCCGCCCGCGGAAGTCGTCGGCGTCCAGCAGGCGGATGTGGTCGCCGTTGATCGCCTCTGCCTTCTTGTGGTCGAAGCGCGCGGGGTTCGGGTTGACGTCGGAGACCTCGAACGCCTGGACCATCTCGTCGACCGTGAACACGTCGCGGTCCGGACCGATCGACCACCCGAGCAGCGCGAGGTAGTTGACGAGCCCCTCGGGGATCATCCCGGCGGCACGGTGGTGGAACAGGTTCGACTCGGGGTCGCGCTTCGAGAGCTTCTTGTTGCCCTCCCCCATGACGTACGGCAGGTGCCCGAACACCGGGATGAACTCGGCGAGACCGACCTCGTACAGCGCCTCGTACAGGGCGATCTGGCGCGGCGTCGACGACAGGAGGTCCTCGCCGCGGAGCACGTGCGTCACGCCCATCAGCGCGTCGTCCACCGGGTTGGTGAACGTGTACAGCGGCTTGCCGTTCGGGCGGACGACCACGAAGTCCGGGAAGGTGCCCTGCTTGAAGGTGATCTCACCGCGCACGAGGTCCTCGAAGCTCAGGTCACGGTCGGGCACGCGCAGCCGCAGTGCCGGCTCACGCCCCTGGTCGCGGAAGGCCTGACGCTCGGCGTCAGTGAGGTCGCGCTCGTGGTTGTCGTAGCCCTGCTTCGGGTCACGCCCGGCGGCCTTGTTGCGGGCCTCCATCTCCTCGTGGGTAACGAAGGACTCGTAGACGTGTCCGGAGGCCTTGAGCTTCGCGATGACGTCCTCGTAGACGTCCGTCCGCTCGGACTGCCGGTACGGACCGTGCGGGCCGCCGGCCTCGACGCCCTCGTCCCAGTCGAGCCGGAGCCAGCGCAGTGCCTCGAGGATCTGCTGGTACGACTCCTCGCTGTCACGGGCGGCGTCGGTGTCCTCGATGCGGAAGACGAGCTTGCCGCCGGTGTGCCGCGCGTACGCCCAGTTGAACAGCGCAGTACGGATGAGTCCGACGTGCGGCGTCCCCGTCGGGCTCGGGCAGAAGCGGACACGGACATCGGAACCGGAAGCGGTGGTGAATGGCGCAGTCATGACACGACGATCCTACCGGCCCGGCACCGACCGCCACGAGAGGCTGTGGAGGACCCGCGAACGCAGAAAACCCCTGACCACGTGGTGGTCAGGGGTTCCCTGGTGTTGCAACGTTGAGTCCGGCGGCGTCCTACTCTCCCACAAGGTCCCCCTTGCAGTACCATCGGCGCTGAGAGGCTTAGCTTCCGGGTTCGGAATGTGACC
>NZ_JBIUZN010000011.1:0-1809 GCF_044745045.1 Curtobacterium sp. NPDC087082
TTCGGGTGTTGGTTGTAATTTTTTACGGAGAGTTTGATCCTGGCTCAGGACGAACGCTGGCGGCGTGCTTAACACATGCAAGTCGAACGATGATGCCCAGCTTGCTGGGTGGATTAGTGGCGAACGGGTGAGTAACACGTGAGTAACCTGCCCCTGACTCTGGGATAAGCGTTGGAAACGACGTCTAATACTGGATATGACTACCGGCCGCATGGTCTGGTGGTGGAAAGATTTTTTGGTTGGGGATGGACTCGCGGCCTATCAGCTTGTTGGTGAGGTAATGGCTCACCAAGGCGACGACGGGTAGCCGGCCTGAGAGGGTGACCGGCCACACTGGGACTGAGACACGGCCCAGACTCCTACGGGAGGCAGCAGTGGGGAATATTGCACAATGGGCGAAAGCCTGATGCAGCAACGCCGCGTGAGGGATGACGGCCTTCGGGTTGTAAACCTCTTTTAGTAGGGAAGAAGCGAAAGTGACGGTACCTGCAGAAAAAGCACCGGCTAACTACGTGCCAGCAGCCGCGGTAATACGTAGGGTGCAAGCGTTGTCCGGAATTATTGGGCGTAAAGAGCTCGTAGGCGGTTTGTCGCGTCTGCTGTGAAATCCCGAGGCTCAACCTCGGGCTTGCAGTGGGTACGGGCAGACTAGAGTGCGGTAGGGGAGATTGGAATTCCTGGTGTAGCGGTGGAATGCGCAGATATCAGGAGGAACACCGATGGCGAAGGCAGATCTCTGGGCCGTAACTGACGCTGAGGAGCGAAAGCGTGGGGAGCGAACAGGATTAGATACCCTGGTAGTCCACGCCGTAAACGTTGGGCGCTAGATGTAGGGACCTTTCCACGGTTTCTGTGTCGTAGCTAACGCATTAAGCGCCCCGCCTGGGGAGTACGGCCGCAAGGCTAAAACTCAAAGGAATTGACGGGGGCCCGCACAAGCGGCGGAGCATGCGGATTAATTCGATGCAACGCGAAGAACCTTACCAAGGCTTGACATACACCGGAAACGGCCAGAGATGGTCGCCCCCTTGTGGTCGGTGTACAGGTGGTGCATGGTTGTCGTCAGCTCGTGTCGTGAGATGTTGGGTTAAGTCCCGCAACGAGCGCAACCCTCGTTCTATGTTGCCAGCGCGTTATGGCGGGGACTCATAGGAGACTGCCGGGGTCAACTCGGAGGAAGGTGGGGATGACGTCAAATCATCATGCCCCTTATGTCTTGGGCTTCACGCATGCTACAATGGCCGGTACAAAGGGCTGCGATACCGTAAGGTGGAGCGAATCCCAAAAAGCCGGTCTCAGTTCGGATTGAGGTCTGCAACTCGACCTCATGAAGTCGGAGTCGCTAGTAATCGCAGATCAGCAACGCTGCGGTGAATACGTTCCCGGGCCTTGTACACACCGCCCGTCAAGTCATGAAAGTCGGTAACACCCGAAGCCGGTGGCCTAACCCTTGTGGAAGGAGCCGTCGAAGGTGGGATCGGTGATTAGGACTAAGTCGTAACAAGGTAGCCGTACCGGAAGGTGCGGCTGGATCACCTCCTTTCTAAGGAGCATCTGGCTCGTCGTGTCCTTCGGGGGACGGTGGGTCCAGGCGCCGGATCGAGACGAACGTTCTCGCCGGTAGCTCATGGGTGGAACATTGACAGTGCAGTCGGGAGCGCAGCTTCTGACCTCAGTACGCCGGGGCCTTCGTGGTTCGGGTTGGAACGGGTTGGGGGTGAGCGGGTCGGCTGGTGCACGTTGTTGGGTCCTGAGGGACCAGGCTTCCCGGCCGAGTGTGGTCGGGGGTTGAGCCGTGACTGGGGCCTG
>NZ_JBIUZN010000011.1:1906-4332 GCF_044745045.1 Curtobacterium sp. NPDC087082
TTTGGTGATTGTTCGAGTCGATCGCAATTTTAATCTTTGTGGTCAAGTTTCTAAGAGCAAACGGTGGATGCCTTGGCATCTGGAGCCGAAGAA
This sequence comes from Curtobacterium sp. NPDC087082, assembly GCF_044745045.1. NCBI lineage: Bacteria > Bacillati > Actinomycetota > Actinomycetes > Micrococcales > Microbacteriaceae > Curtobacterium > Curtobacterium sp. NPDC087082. The sequence goes on from NZ_JBIUZN010000011.1 coordinate 2,000, forward strand.
GGACGTAGAAATCTGCGATAAGCCTCGGGGAGCTGATAATCGAGCTGTGAGCCGAGGATTTCCGAATGGGGAAACCCCGCTGGGCGCTTTTGTGACCTGGTGACTCCCGCCTGAATATATAGGGCGGGTAGAGGGAACGTGGGGAAGTGAAACATCTCAGTACCCACAGGAAGAGAAAACAACATGTGATTCCGTGAGTAGTGGCGAGCGAAAGCGGATGAGGCTAAACCGATCATGTGTGATAGCCGGCGGGCGTTGCATGGTCGGGGTTGTGGGACACGTCGCTCAGTTCTGCCGGACTGGGGCGGTTACAGCGCATCATAGTCGAACCGGTTTGAAAGCCGGGCCGTAGTGGGTGCCAGCCCCGTAGACGAAATGGTGTTATGGCCGGATGTGTATCCCAAGTAGCACGGGGCCCGAGAAATCCCGTGTGAATCTGTCAGGACCACCTGATAAGCCTAAATACTCCCAGATGACCGATAGCGGACAAGTACCGTGAGGGAAAGGTGAAAAGTACCCCGGGAGGGGAGTGAAATAGTACCTGAAACCGTTTGCTTACAAACCGTCGGAGCCTCCTTGTAGGGGTGACGGCGTGCCTTTTGAAGAATGAGCCTGCGAGTTAGTGATATGTGGCGAGGTTAACCCGTGTGGGGCAGCCGTAGCGAAAGCGAGTCTGAATAGGGCGATTCAGTCGCATGTCCTAGACCCGAAGCGAAGTGATCTATCCATGGCCAGGTTGAAGCGACGGTAAGACGTCGTGGAGGACCGAACCCACTTCAGTTGAAAATGGAGGGGATGAGCTGTGGATAGGGGTGAAAGGCCAATCAAACTTCGTGATAGCTGGTTCTCTCCGAAATGCATTTAGGTGCAGCGTTGCGTGTTTCTCGCCGGAGGTAGAGCTACTGGATGGCCGATGGGCCTCAACAGGTTACTGACGTCAGCCAAACTCCGAATGCCGGTGAGTGAGAGCGCAGCAGTGAGACGGTGGGGGATAAGCTTCATCGTCGAGAGGGAAACAACCCAGACTACCAACTAAGGCCCCTAAGCGTGTGCTAAGTGGGAAAGGATGTGGAGTTGCATAGACAACCAGGAGGTTGGCTTAGAAGCAGCCACCCTTGAAAGAGTGCGTAATAGCTCACTGGTCAAGTGATTCCGCGCCGACAATGTAACGGGGCTCAAGCACACCGCCGAAGTTGTAGATTTCGCACACTCGATAAGCCTTCGTGGTTCAGTCGTGCGGAGTGGTAGGAGAGCGTCGTGTGGCGAGTGAAGCGGCGGAGTGATCCAGCCGTGGACGCTACACGAGTGAGAATGCAGGCATGAGTAGCGAAAGACGGGTGAGAAACCCGTCCTCCGAAAGACCAAGGGTTCCAGGGCCAGGTTAATCCGCCCTGGGTAAGTCGGGACCTAAGGCGAGGCCGACAGGCGTAGTCGATGGACAACGGGTTGATATTCCCGTACCGGCGAACAACCGCCCAAGCTAATCCAGTGGTGCTAAGAGTCCTAACCCGCATTGACCGGATCCCTTCGGGGTGATGGCGTGCGGTCTAACGCTCGACCCCATGCTGGTGCGGTTAGCGTATGAACAGGTGTGACGCAGGAAGGTAGCTGAGCCAGGCGATGGTATCCGTAAGGTGATCCTGGTGTAAGGATGTAGGGCTGACGATAGGCAAATCCGTCGTCTGTATGCCTGAGATCCGACGCGTACCCGTAAGGGGAAATCAGTGATCCTATGCTGCCGAGAAAAGCATCGACGCGAGGTTGCAGCCGCCCGTACCCGAAACCGACTCAGGTGGTCAGGTAGAGAATACCAAGGAGATCGAGAGAATCGTGGTTAAGGAACTCGGCAAAATGCCCCCGTAACTTCGGGAGAAGGGGGGCCGGACACGTGATGCGGACTTGCTCCGCTGAGCGTTGAAGGCCGCAGAGACCAGTGGGAAGCGACTGTTTACTAAAAACACAGGTCCGTGCGAAGTCGCAAGACGATGTATACGGACTGACGCCTGCCCGGTGCTGGAAGGTTAAGAGGAAGGGTTAGCCTTTGGGCGAAGCTCTGAATTTAAGCCCCAGTAAACGGCGGTGGTAACTATAACCATCCTAAGGTAGCGAAATTCCTTGTCGGGTAAGTTCCGACCTGCACGAATGGCGTAACGACTTCCCAGCTGTCTCAACCGCGAACTCGGCGAAATTGCACTACGAGTAAAGATGCTCGTTACGCGCAGCAGGACGGAAAGACCCCGTGACCTTTACTACAGCTTGGTATTGGTGTTCGGTGTGGCTTGTGTAGGATAGGTGGGAGACTGTGAAGCGGGCACGCTAGTGTTCGTGGAGTC